>NZ_JAAVVW010000003.1:0-1288912 GCF_023910625.1 Limnohabitans sp. | reverse complement strand
GGCTGCGAACGCCACCACCAGATCTTGTGCCATGCCTTGGGCGTTGCCTGCCGAAACCGCTATTAACGCCGGTCCCATCGGGATCATGGTGGCGACCAGACCCAGCATGGGGGCAATTCGGCTGACGATGCGCTGCAACTCGATCTGTTTGAGGACATGCAATTCCAGATCGTCCTGGCTTGCAGTGGGTCTGGACCGTAGGAACTGGTGTATCGGTTGCCGACCCTGACCGCGGAATGTACGCAGAGCCACATCAAACAAAAGCATGCCCATGCAGAACAAGGCATATACAAACATTGCACACAGCAGTACGAGCACGGGTGCGAGGAAAAACTTGGATATTTCGTACAGGAAACTTTCGATGCCGTTCATTTATGTGTTCTCACAATTAAAGGGGTTGACCTGGTGTTCGTGTGCCGAACTCTTGTCGGGTGCGCCATGCCTGGAACCCGATTCCTCCCAGCACAACCAGCGCGATCAACCCGGCATAAGTCCAGATCAACTGCTCCATGCGCTGTTCTTTTTTCACTTCGCGCATTTCTTGGCCGCGCACCACGTCTGGCGTCGGGAGTGGGTTGGCTGATTGCATCTGGCTTACTTTGGTGGGCGGGGGAGTGGTTGCCCTAGATTGCTGTCGCTGATTCGCACCAAGGCCAAATCCTTGCGAGAGTTCCTTCACATACGCCTTAAAGGTTTCATTACTCGTATGCACATCGTGGGTGCGTGCGACTTGCTGGTACACCGCGACCAACTCCCGCTTGGTTTGTTCGTCGGCTTTCCAGAAGTCCTTGCGTATCGCTTCCAGCATGCGTTCGGTCATCTGTGCCAGTGCGGTCGGGTTGGACTTCTCAAACCACTCCCGCATTCCCAACTTGTAGCGGTCTTTCACGTAGGTCTCATGAAATTCCTGCCACTGGTCGTCACGCACAACATTCCTGTCCATGACTTGCCAGCCCCAGAAGTTGTTAACCGCGTTGAGCATCTGCAATGTGCCAGCGTAGCCCTCTTTCTGCATCTCTTTCATCCAGTTGGGGTGCTGGTAGACGGAGCGCAGTTCGGTTGCCAGGAACTTCTCGGCAGTCTCCAGTTTGGCCTTGCTTGGGTCTCGCATGTTGGAGACATACAGCTGCGGACTCTTGCCATCCAGGTATTTCACTGCCATGGAAATGCCGCCTAGGTATTCAAACGGATGGTCCGTGTCCAGTAGACCGCGCAAATTGGATGATCGGGAGAACACGGCAGCGCTGGTGCCGCGCAAGTGTTCTGCATAGGTGTTGATCTCCCTGCCGCCAGCTTCAAAAAGCTTGCCGCTCCAATTGGCTGTGTCGGGTCCGTAGGCCCAGGACATGCGCGAAAGGTACAGCTTTTCCAGCCTACCATCCCCCTCATCCCAAGTGTCAGAAGCCAGTGTGGCATCGGTCAGCTTGGTGCCGTACTCCCCGCTTTCATTGCCAAAGATGCGGGTCAATGCAAACCGATTCGCCACATCGGGTGCGATGCCTTTTGCCATCAATGTGGCCTTGATGCGTTCCGTGTTGGTCTTGATGTGGTTCTGCTCTTTACCCTCGTTCAGTCCGGCCAACATGCCGATGGCTTCGTTGAAACGCTCCATGACATTGGGAAACTGATCGCGGTATAGACCCGTGAGGGAAATCACCACGTCAATGCGCGGACGCCCCAGTTGTGCAAGCGGGATGGTTTCCATGCCAACGACCCGTCCTCCCTCATCCCACCGGGGCTTGACGCCCATGGCATACAGAATCTGCGCCTCCAGCATGCCCAGGTGGCGCATGGTTTCTGTGCTCCACATCGTGAAGGCCAGTTTTTCGGGAAATTTGCCGTGAGAAAGTTGATAGGCAGCAATCAACTGCTCTACCGATTGTTTGCCAGCCTCAAAGGCGGAACGGGTGGGGATGCGGGAGGGGTCGAACCCGTACATGTTGCGACCTGTGTGCAGTGCATCCGGGTTGCGGATAGGGTCACCGCCGTACGAGGGGTCTATCCATCGTGCTGACAAGGCCTTGCTAATTCCTTCAATCTCCCAGTCGGCGCGCAGATCAACCAGGAATTTTCGCCCCCGCACCGCGAGAGCCTGCAGTTGTGGGTCATTCAGATCGTCCAGTGACCGGTTGGAAAAAACATAATCTTCCACAAACTGGTAGGGCCTGGTTTGCTGCAGGTTTTTGTAGTCACCCTTAAAGGCTGACTTTGCATTCTTTACACCTGTCTTCTCATACAAGGGCGATCCGAGCATCTGCATAACGTTGCTGATCTGGTGTCCACGTTCCGCGTCTTTGCCCAAGGTGTGCAAGCCTAGCGGTTGCATGGTTGCGCCCAGTTCCTCGAGATAGTCTTCGATGTCGCGCATGAACGTGTCGAAGTCCCGGTCCAGGTCAGCGACCTTCATACCGAGGTCTCTGTGGATATTCATCCTCACCGCCTGCTCAATGATCAGCTTCTTGTTGCTGTCCTTGACCAGTCCACTGTCCAGCGATTGGTATTCGCGGATCAGATCATTGATCCTGACAAAATCATCGGACAGGCCGGCAGGCGCAAAGGCCGGCGTCTGGTGACTAACGATGACACCACGGCCTCTGCGTTTGACGTGGAGTGCTTCCCCAATGTTGTCCACGATGTAGGGGTACACAACGGGTGTATTGCCAACCAGAAGATTGGGTTCGTCATAGGCCCACAGTCCACGCTCTTTTCCGCTTGTCCACTCCTGACTGCCGTGGGTCCCGAAGTGGATGATGGCGTTGGCCTTGTACTGTTCGCGTACCCACAGGTAGGTGGCAAGGTAAAAGTGGTTCAGCGGCACCTTCGTGTCGTGGTAGATCTTCGTTTCATCCCGCCCTGCTGCCGCACTTTCACTGCGCATCGGTTGTGGCATCACCAGAAGACTACCCAGCTTCATGCGTGGAATGACGAAGCCTGTGACCCCGTCCTTCCTTGCAATCCAGTAACTCTTCTCCGGTTCGCCCCAATACTTGTCCACACTTTGTCGCACCGCATCGGGCAGAGTGGCGAACCAGCGTCTGTAGACATCCAGTGGGAGGAAGTCCCAGTGCGCCGTTTTCATCAACGCGTGCAGTGTTCCGGGGCGGTAGCCGGGGCGCAGCATGGTGCCTACTGCGGCGATGACGTCGGCCTCCATGGTGCTGCTTAGCGCATAGCCTTCGGTTTTCAGGCGCTCCACCAAGTGTGTGATGGACCGTGGCACATTCAAATTGGAGGCGCCCTGGTTTTTTTCGCCTGGCGGGTGGTTCCAGAAAAACAAGGCTAGTTTTTTGTCTTTGTTGGCCATGGTCTGCAGGTGCGCCAGATTGATCGCCTTGCCCACCAACATCTGCATCTGTTCCGGCATCGGGACCAGCTCGCCGCCGTCGTTGGCTGTCAATACCACCGGATCCTGCAGCCCTATGTATTCGGCGTTGGTCAGTGTGAAAGGCAGATAGAAGCTGTTCACACCAGCGGTATTTTTCATGTACTCGGCCCTGGTGCCACTACGGTACGACAGTACATTGATGACCGGTATGCCCATGGCCTGATGCCATGCCTTGCGGGCCTCCGGATCAATGCCAAGAAAGGTGTTAACCAGCAAGACCTGCAGTATGGATTTACCATTTACCGCAATAAGCGGCTCGTTCAAGTCGGCTGCTTGCGGCGGATTGGCGGGATTGGGAAAGCCGTCAGCACCTGCACTGGGCGTTGTGCCCCCCGTTGGCCGGGTAGCAAGGCGCTCGCGGCCGACGCGCGATGCCCGATAGAACACCAGCGGTACGGCACCTGCCTGCTCCAGGGCCTGTGCGGTTTCATCGAGCATGCGGGTTTGGCCGTCGGAGATGTAGGACGAAGAGATCTCCATGCCAATCACCGGGGAATCCCGCCACTTCTTGCCCGTGCGGGCCTCCCACCAGGCCAGGTACTGGCGCAAATCAGGGAAGACCAGTTGGCTGTAGGCAGGGTGGTAAATGCCGCCGTTGGGCAAGGGTTCTGGCCCAGGCACCACGGAGAGGTCGTCGCCATGTATCACCGCACGCAGGTATTGAAACAGCCGCTCGCGGTTGGTGGGGGTGCCGCCAGCATAGTATTCATAGACGCGCTGGGCCTGGGCCATGCCCAGTTTGGTGGCCCTGGACCCGGCTGCAAAACGCAGGGCATTGTTCACACTTACCGCGGGCACGCGTAGTTCACGGAGCCGTTTCCCGGCAAAGCGCTCGATCAGGACTTCATCGCTCACGGTGTGCGCATCCAGCAGCACAAGGCGCGCACCGGACAACACGCGTTCAACCCCGGCTTCACCTTCGATGTCCACCTGTGTCCACGCCAGTTCAACCCCTTGCTTAGCAGCGATGTCCCGCATCAATTTGTACCGGTGCTCAAGCGCGAACTTCGTGGACAACAACGCTACCTTGTCCGCGCCCCAACTGGGTAGTGTGGCGATCGAAAGCAATATGAACCAGAGAAACCGGTGCCGAATAAATGTGTTCATGTCGGAATCCGTTACATCCTGAACACCAGCTCAGTGCTCCAGGTACGGCCGGGTAACCGAACGGACTGGTACACCTGACGGTCCATCAGATTGTTCACTGACAATTGGAGCTGTAGATTGCGGCTGAATTGGTAGCCGACGCGAGCATTGGCCCACGTATACTTGTCGAATGCCCCGGGCACGTTCTGTGCCGTATCTGAGTTGTCAGTGTTTCCAAACACTTTTCCTGTGTAGCGTACATCGAACGTGCTGCTCCAGGGGCCGCGATTCGCGCTAAGTCCAAAGTAGGCGAGCGTGTCCGGCACAGCTGTTAAACGCTTGCCAACACTGCCAAGGTCCGCATCGTTGCGAACGGTTGTCGCCTCAATCCAGCTGTAGTTGGCATCGAGCCGAATACCAGGCATCAGCTGTACCTTGCCCGTCAGTTCAATTCCTCGCACTTTGGCTTCCCCAATATTCACGTACTGCCGCGTTGTGGGCGTCAGTTGTTTGAGGGTGATCATGTCGGTCAAGCGCGATTCAAAATAGGTTGCGCCTGTCTTTACATGTGACGTGGCCTGCACTTCACCGCCGATCTCCCAACTCGTACCACGCTCGGGCTTGAGTGCCGGATCGTTCATAAACACTGTGGGTCCATGAAATGATCGTGAGTACAGATCTTGATTTCCTGGCGCCAGGAAAGACTGGCCAAGTGATGCCCGCAGCGTGAGGTTGTCCACGGGCTTGTAGACGCCCGATACCTTGGGGCTGAACGCCGACTCGTTTCGCTCGGAGTAAGCGGCATTGATGGCTGGTGCTGGTGTATTGCGGAAATAGCTGCCGCTGGTGCGCCAATCATCCCAGCGGCCGCCTAGGTACAGCGTGAGAGGGGCCGTGACCTGCCACTCGAACAGGCCAAACAGTGAGATCGTGCTGGATCGGCCATCGTAGCCTTCATTCAAGCTTGTGCGACTTGCGGTGTTGTTCCAGTTGGACAGGCCCCAATGCCGCTGCGCAACCTGCGCATTGCGGATGGAAAGACCCGTGACGAGGAACTGGCGTTCGCCAAGTGGTTGCCCGACTTGTAGCAGCGCATCGGTAACCTCGGAGGGGGTGAGCGTCAGGCGCCCCGGGCCAGTTGCAACGGCCGAGCCACTGGTGATCACCTGTGAGGTGGGTTCATCCGCGATTTGTGCGATGTTGATCTTGAGTTGCCTGTCGGAACCCCACATCCCGTCGTAGCCTGCGAAGTAGCGTTTGGTGGTCTGTGTGGATTGCGTGTTGACAAATGCGCTCTCCAGCAGGGTCACCCTTTGGCCATTGATTCCAAGAGTGCCGCTGGTCACGATATTCCCGCCGGCATTGCGTAACCAGCTCTCGTAGGGCAGGCGCGACTCGCTGAAGTCTGCCTGCGTGTAGCCGGCATAGAGTTGGCTTCTGGCATCTAGATCGTAAGTAAGCTTGACACTGGCGTTGTCCTGTTGCCAGGGTGAAGCACCTTTGTATCCCACCACATACGCTGGCAAACCGGCTGCGGTAGTCGTGGGAACGGCACCGGTTACTGCAGTCCCTGCCGCCCCAGTGACTGGGCTAACAACGACGGCGTCGCTGCGGTAGTCCTCGCGACGGATACGGCTGGCACTGGCCATGATTCCGAGTCCGTTATCCAAGTGCTTGCGGAAGAAGGCGCTGGTGTCGTCACCGGCAGCATCACCAAAACCGTGCTTCCAGCGCGCAACGAACTCGTCGCGATCCGGCTTTTTGGTGACCATGTTAATCACACCCCCCACCGCGCCACTGCCGTATAGGGAAGAGAACGATCCCGGGATGACTTCAATGCGTTCGAGTTCATCGACATTGATGGTCCGCCAATTGATGGCGCCTGAATTGGGGCCCAGTACCGATTGCCCGTCGAGCAGCACCAGCGTGCGCGCGCCGGGAATACCGCGCAAGCTTACGGTGCCTGTGCCGCCGGCACTGCGGTTGACTTGTCCATCCGCTTGTGAGCCGGTGTAGAGGCTGGGAACGGTTTTGAGCGCATCCGCAGGACGCGTGACATTGCGTTGATCGATGTCGCGGCGTTCAATCACCGTCACGGCCGCCGGTGCGTCGGAGACTTCAATCGGCTTTTTTGTGGCACCGACGACCACAGTGGACAGTGTTTCCACAGAGGCTTCTGTATCTTTTTCGATGGCATTCTGAGCCCAGGCAGCAGGCACAGTACATGCCATCGCAACCGCCCAGGCGGTTGGATTGAGGCGAGTAGGTCTAATCATGGTCTGTAAATTCGGCTGTGTGTGGGCATCAGGTGCCTTGGGTTTCTTCGGTGCGCTCCCAGCTCGGGAACGGATCTTTGAAATCGGCCCAGCCCTTCATGCCTTTGCGGGTTTCGGTGAAGTTCAGGTGCATGGCCTTCCAGGCCTGCTCGATGGCGGCGCGGTCCATATGGGTGCCGATGAAGACGACCTCATTGATGCGGTCGCCGTAGGGTTCTTTCCAGTTCTTCTCGATGCCGGCGCGCGCGGATGTGCCCTTGGCGGGCCAGCGTTCGCGCGGTGCAGCGGCCCACCATTGGCCCATCGGTTCGTGGGTGGCCACATTGCCTGCGCGCGAATAGCTCAGCACCCAGCTCGGGCGACTGGCCAGCCAGATGTAGCCCTTGGCGCGCAGCAGCCCGGGAAGCGGCATTTCCATGAAGTCGGCAAAGCGCTGGGGATGCAAGGGGTCGTGGCTGCGCAGCACGAAGCTGTGGATACCGTATTCCTCGGTTTCCGGGGTATGGCGGCCCTCCAGCTCATGCGCCCAGCCCGGCATGGCACTGGCGCGCTCCAGGTCGAACTTGCCGGTGCCCAAAATGGAAGTTAGCGGCACTGCGCCATGGTCGGCATACACAATCTCAGCCACCGGGTTCAGGGCCTTGATGACACCGGCAACCTCGGCGCGCCGCTTCACGTCCACCAAATCAATCTTGTTGACCACCACGACATCGGCAAACTCGATCTGCTCCATCAGTAGGGTGGCCAGGCTGCGGTTGTCGTCCTCACCCGCGGTTTCACCGCGCTGGGCCAGCAGGTCTTTGCTACTGTAGTCGCGCAGCAGGTTGAGCGCGTCAACCACGGTCACCATGGTGTCGATGCGGGCCACATCGTTGAGCGAGTCGCCGTCTTCATTGGTGAAGTCAAAGGTGGCGGCCACCGGCATGGGCTCACCGATGCCGGTGGACTCGATCAGCAAGTAGTCAAAGCGCCCTTCGGCGGCAAGCTTGCGCACCTCCAGCAGCAGGTCTTCGCGCAGGGTGCAGCAGATGCAGCCATTGCTCATCTCCACCAGTTTTTCTTCGGTGCGCGAAATGCCCGCGCCCGCGGCCTCGGCGTGTTTGTCGACCAGCGAGGCGTCGATGTTCACCTCGCTCATGTCGTTGACGATGACTGCCACCCGCAGACCTTCGCGGTTGGCCAGCACGTGGTTGAGCAGAGTAGTCTTGCCAGCGCCAAGGAATCCGGAAAGAACGGTCACAGGCAAGTGAGACGGTTTTATGTTGGTCATCAAGATGTAGCTTTGGTCGAAGTCAATGTTGCTATTGCAATTGTATTCTCAATAAGATGATGACACAATACCCCTACAGATTTGAAAAAATCTACCGATCAACAAAGAAAATTGGTACCTGCATGGAAAGAAAAACTCGGCAATTTCATGCGATCTTTGAGGTGATCGCTCATGAAGGACGCCCGTTGCTTGCTCAAGAAATTTTGGAGATTGCTGCCAGAGCCGTGCCACAACTGTCGCTGGCCACGGTGTACCGACAAATCAAGTCTTTACTGGAAGACAGTTCAATTCGACAAGTGCAACTGCCAGGGCAAAACCCGCGCTACGAGATAGGCAGCCATGAACATGATCCTGGACATCACCACTACTTTCAGTGTCGTCGCTGCGAAAAGGTATTTGATGTGCCAACTTGTCCTGGAAATCTTGACCAATTGGCTCCATCAGGATTCATGGTGGAGGATCACGAGATCATTTTGTACGGGCGCTGTGGTGCCTGCGTGGGTCAGACAACAGAGTGAATTGAAATCGCTATTTCACAAGCTCGAACTAAGCGGCCATGCCAGACGATGATCCTGTCACGAACGCCGAGGGTGTACAGAGTTTTGTGTAAACGGGGCTGCGATCAGTCCTTGGGCATCCTGCCTTCGAACTGAATGGTAAACCGGGTCAATGCGGCTTTCCAATCTCTGAGCGGCATCGTCCACTTCTTGCTGATGTTGTTCAGCGCCAGGTAGAACAATTTCAGCAATGCCTCATCGCTGGGGAACGAGCCCCGGCTCTTGGTCACCTTGCGCAGACTCATGTTCACCGACTCGATGGCGTTGGTCGTGTAAATGATCCGCCGAATCTCCGGCGGATATTCAAAGAACGGCACGATCCGCTCCCAGTTGCTGCGCCACGATTTCACAATGGTCGGGTAGTCAGCGCCCCATTTTTCTTCGAATTCCTGCAGCCGCAGCACGGCCTCATCCGCAGTTGCCGCGCTGTAAATGGTCTTCAGGTCTGCGGCCACCACTTTGCGCATCTTCCAGCTCACATAGTTCAGGCTGTGGCGCACCATGTGCACCAGACACAGCTGCACCGCCGTTTGCGGGTACACCGCCTCTATCGCCTCGGGAAAGCCCTTCAAACCATCCACGCAGGCAATAAAGATGTCGGCCACGCCCCGGTTCTTGAGCTCCGTGACCACCTGCAGCCAGAACTTGGCCCCTTCGGTCTGGGCAATCCACAGCCCCAGGATTTCCTTCTCGCCCGCCATGTTGATGCCCAAGGCCAGATATACGGCCTTGTTGCGCACCACGCCTGAGTCACGGGTTTTGACGTGGATGCAGTCCAGGTAAACGATCGGGTACAGCGCATCCAGTGGACGCGCCTGCCAAGCCTTGACCTCGTCCATGACGGCATCCGTAACCGATGAGATCAGCGTGGGCGACACCTCGGTGCCATACATTTCCTGGAGATGCCCCTGAATCTCACGTACCGTCATGCCTCGGGCATACAGGGACAAAATCTTGTCATCAAAACCCGTCCAGCGCGTCTGGTGCTTGGGCACGATCTGCGGCTCAAAGCTGGCGTGGCGATCACGGGGGATATCAATGGGCAGCTCGCCAAAGTCGCCTTTGAGGGTCTTTTTGCTTTTGCCGTTGCGGGCATTGCCAGCGGCGTTGGCCACGCTGGCATTCTTGGTGTGACCCAAGTGCTCGGTCATCTCGGCTTCCAAAGCGCGCTCCACAAGGCGCTTGGTCAGCTGCTTGAGCAGGCCGTTCTCGCCGATGAGGTCTTCAGGTTTTTTATAGCCAGCGAGCAGCTGGTCGATCAATTCGTTGCTGACGGTCATGGTTCATCTTTCTGGATGTTCGGCAGTTTCCTGCCATTTGACCGTTTACACAAAATTTAGGACACCCTCTCTTCTGCCCCGCCAGAATTTAGCCCTGTATTGTGTGGGGCTAAATTCAGGATCTCAAGGTCCGCGAGGGTGGTTGGCCTAGATGCGATCACTCCCGGGGCGGACATGACTCTGGGGATCAGCGCTGATTTTTCTTCGATTTGCCCAGCGCCTCAAGTCCCCCGATCATCATGGTCACGTAGATTTCGACTGCGGATTCGATGTCGTGATTGGTGCGAGACAGGTGCCGAGCTGTCGCTTCTGTGAGCACCATTTGCATGTCGACTGCGGTCAAGGCAGTGTCATCCGACAACCCGTATTCCTTGGCAACGCGGCGCGCCAAATAGCTTTTTGCCTGCTCCTGATCTTCCAGATATTGGATGGCAATGGAGCGGGCAACTGAAGACTCAGACAAGAGTCGCTGCAGCAAGGCGCCACGTTCCTTGACATGCTCAACGTAGGTGCGTGTGGTGCGCAGCAAAAGATCGGGGACATCCTTGGCCTGCCTGGCTTGTTCAAGTTGGCGCTTGTTCAAGACCTCGATCTCGCGCTCGAGCAGCGATTTGAGCAGGTCGTTTTGATTGGGGAAATAGTTGTAGACCAACGCCTTGCTTACGCCAGCCTCCCGGCCCAAGCGCTCCATGGAGACCTCGTTGAACCCTTCTTCAAGAATAAGCTTGGCCGCAAACTCCAGAATCTGTCCGGCACGCTCCTGCGGCGCAAGACGTCGACGAAGTTTCACGGGCTTAGTCGGTTGAGTGGTCACTACCTTGGACTGACCTTGCCCCCGAAAAACGTACTGCTTAGCGGATGGTTAAAAATCAGTTCAAGGAGAACGAAATGAGTGAAACGAGAAAACGGGCCAAGTACACGCTGGAATTCAAGATGGAGGCGGTCAGGCTGGTCAAAGGCGGACAGGCGGTATCGGTCACGGCCAAAGTGTTGGGCATCCCCAAAGCAAGCTTGGACAACTGGGTCAAGCTCAGTGCCAAGGGCCAACTTAAAGGCGCGGGGGATAAGCCTGTCAGTGCGGAGCAAATGGAGCTGGCCCGCCTTAGAGCGCAATTGGCCCGCGTGACCATGGAGCGCGACATCCTAAAAAAAGCCACGGCGTACTTCGCTCGGGAATCACTGTGAAGTACGCCTGGATAGCCAGCAACAAAGCCCATTGGCCCATCTCCTTGGCCTGCGAAGTGCTTGGCGTGAGCGCCAGCGGCTACTTTGAACATGGCCGACGCAAGAAGTTCCCCAAACCCAGTAAGCCCGGTGCTCACAAACGCATGAGCGACGAAGCACTATTGGCGCACATGCGCGCCATCCATGCAGAAGTCAAAGGGGAATACGGCTGGCCCAAGATGTGGAAGGAATTGGTGGCGCGTGGGCATCGGGTCGGCAAAGAGCGGGTACGCCGCTTGATGCAGTTGCACGGCATCCGTGCCAGGTGCAAACGCAAGTTTGTCGTTACCACGGATAGCAAACACCATCTGCCCATTGCGCCTGACCTGGTCAAACGCAACTTCACCCCGACAGCGCCCAACCAGGTCTGGACGGGCGACATCACCTACATCGCCACGGACGAGGGTTGGTTGTACCTGGCAGCTATCATTGACCTGTTCAGCCGCCAGGTGGTGGGATGGAGCATGCAGCCGCACATGCAAAGCAGCCTGGTGACAGACGCGTTAAAGATGGCATGGTTCCGGCGTCAGCCAGCGCCAGGCCTGATCTTCCATTCGGACCGAGGCAGCCAATACTGCGGGCATGAGTTCCAGGGCACGCTGGCGGGTTACAAGATGAGAAGCTCCATGAGTCGCAAGGGAAACTGCTGGGACAACGCACCCACGGAGAGTCTGTGGGGCCGACTCAAAGTGGGCAGGCTATACGGGCAGAGGTTTGCAACCCGCAGACAGGCGATGGATGAGGTGATTGACTGGCTGACGTTCTACAACCACCGGCGGTTGCACTCCACGTTGGGCTACGTCAGTCCGATGCAGTTTGAGAAACGCTGGGACGCGGCACAGCGATTGAAGGCCGCATAATAAAGCGGCTAAGAGGTACGTCAAACAGGGGCAGGTTCAGTCTTTGTTTTTGTAACCATCAGATTTTTGCTATCTGGGAAGATTCCAATGTGTCAGTATGGAATGCCGTCACAGCCAGCAGCGTGGATCTTTCAGCATGACGAGATCTGTTTTGAACGGCAGCAACCAGACGAACGCTGGTGCGACGTTCGGCCTTCCATTAGAGGATGAAGACATTTTCTGAGTTTGCGCATGTTGATTCTTACCGGGGGCTAGATGGTACTGCAAAAAAAGTGCTAATTCGATAAAAATGATCTAAGCACATGTGTCATGCCGTGCCGGTGTTCTGGTTCGGTGTATCGGTCACGGGGCCTGGAATCACCGATCACGTTGATCCGGATCGCCTCGGGCGACCTCGATAGTCCTAATGTCAGGAGCCTGGCTGCAAGAGGGTTGCGAGAGCTGTGTAGGTGCTCGGCAGCGCTTGTGCAGCAAAGGCTTCAGCCTTGGACCCCGGATAAGAGTTGATAACCAGCCAGGAATTTTTGATTTAATTCATAAAAATTCATTATCTAACTCCATCACACATCACGGCTTAAGAGGGTGCAGCTAAATTTTGGGACTGGTTTATGCCGTAAGTCCCAAGCCCTTTCGGTATTGGGTGTGACTGAGGGTAAACCGTTTCCACATTTTCAGATGGTCTTGAGCGGTCTGAATCACCCTAGGGTGATTCAGACTCATTGCTTGCATGTCCAGAAAATTCCTCAAACTGCAAGCCACCTAGCATATTCGTAATAAAGGGGCAAGCCTAACAGCAAGTTGAAAGGAAGCGTAACGCCCAGTGACGAGGTCAGGTAGATGCCGGGGTTGGCCTCAGGCAGCGATGCTCTGCAGGCAGCGGGCGCGTCAATGAAGGAGGCGCTGGCGCAGATGGCTCCGAAGACAAAGGCCCCACCAACGGTCAAGCCGGCGACATGCCCCAGGGTCACCCCCACCAAGCCGTGTAACAGGGGCATCAGTACCCCGAAGCCGGCCATGAACACACCTACTTGGCGGAAGGCCTTGATTTGGCGCGCAGCTGTGATGCCCATTTCGAGCAGGAACAACATCAGCATGCCCCGGAACAGACCCTCGTAGAAAGGCGAGATTTGCTGCCATTGCTTGTCAGTTGCGATGTAGCCGATGAGCATGCCGCCGACCAGCAGAAGGATACCGCGACCGCGGATGACGCTAAGGAATAGTTCTGAAGCCTGCACCCCGCCGCTCTTGGTGCGTCCCATGGCCACTCGCGCGATGACGAGGGAGTAGATGACGCCGAACTCCATCAGGGCGACCATGGCGGCCATATAGCCCTCTGCTGGAGTTCCCATGGCTGTAGCGAAGCTCATCGAAGCAAAAAAAGTTGCGGTGGAGACCGAGCCGTAATGGGCGGCAATGGCAGCGGAGTTGCTAATGTCCATGCGGCCCAGGCGACGCGTCACGATGTAGGCCAGCGTAGGAATGGCAAAGGTCATGAGCACCGTGATGCCCAGCAGTGGCCATAGGCTATCCATCTCAGCCTTGGCCAGTTCACGGCCGCCAGTCATGCCCAGTGAGAAAAGCAAGTAGATCGCCAGCAGCTTGACAACGGCTTCGGGAAGCTCAAGCTCGCTTTTGACGGCTCCAGCGAGGGTACCCAGCAGAAAGGCCAGCACGATAGGTTGAAGCAAATTGGTGAGAAGTAGGTCAAGACCTGGCATATCGAATCCTTGATGGATGGCCCTTAAGAAGACCGGATTTGTGAAGTAACTGGACTTTAAGAAAGGCTATTGTTTACGTCTAGTTCATATTTCCGCACAATATGTTTTATTTAATCAAACAATAAAATGGCAGATCTGAACTTTCACCACCTGCGCTACTTCTGGGCTGTAGCGCACTACCGGCAGCTCACCAAAGCCGCTGAAGCACTTCACATCTCTCCCTCTGCGCTGTCGATACAACTGCGACAGTTGGAGGATCGACTTGGCCATGCGCTCTTTGAGAGAAAAAACCGACGATTGGAATTGACCGAGGCTGGACGTATTGCGCTGGAGCATGCCGACGCTATCTTCAAGACCGGTCAAGAGCTTCTGAACACGCTTAAAGGAGTGCCTACACAATCCCGTCCAGTCTTGCGTGTCGGCGCGGTAGCGACCTTATCGCGCAACTACCAGATAGGCTGGTTGCTCCCTCTGCTTAAGGAAGAAAGCCTTGGCATCAGGCTTGTTTCAGGGCAGATGCGTGAATTGCTCTCGCAACTGGCCAACCATTCTTTGGATGTGGTGTTGGCCAATGAGGCTGCTCCCCGCGACACTGCCGCCGGCTGGATCAGTCGCCGGATCGCGCACCAGTCGATGAGCCTGGTCTCTCGTCCAACAGACGCTGGGCGGCGCAAGGTAAGGGTGTTGAGGTTTCCCGATGACCTTCAGGATCAGCCGCTGATACTGCCCAGTCAGGATAGTGCAGTCCGACTCGCTTTTGATCTGATTTTGGAGGAAGCTGGGGTTCGCCCCCAGATTCTGGCCGAAGTCGATGACATGGCCATGTTGCGATTGCTGGCTAGGGAGACTGGTGCTCTGGCTTTGGTGCCGCCTGTGGTTGTCACGGATGAACTCAAAAGCGGCCTACTGATTGAGCGTTGTACGCTGGGTCAACTCCAGGAGAATTTCTATGCCATCACGATGCGCAGGCGTTTTGCTCACCCTGCGCTGCGTTCTATGCTTGGATTCGCATGACTTGTTTCCCGATCTCAAACTCCAAATTTCGGCAGATTGGGGAACCCATCAGCAGCAGCTACTGGTGAACCGATTCGATTCATTTGCAGATCAAATGGGTTATTGACCTGTGCGACTCTCAAGCTGCGTGCCGACAACTTTCAAAGCCATTGAGCGGGCATGCTGAGTTCGGTTCCAGGGCGGCGAATCATGACGATTTCGCGGCTAAATACTGGGCCAGTTAATTAACGCATGACCAGGTCTGGGGCTCGGGCATCCAGTGCCATACGTGGCAGAACGCCAACCACTTGTGCGTTGCGCAGAAACCCGATCATCTTCGACAAGAGCACTACTTCATCGAACCACGCAGGCTTCAATGATCTGAAAGATCCCGTACCTAGTACATAGTTCCATTAAAAACCAATACATATTAGGCGACACCGAGGTCGAACTTGTTCCAACGAAACACCACTGGCGATGCATTGATCTCTGCTATGCCTTTGAGGATGCGCTGTTTCAGATCGTCTTTGGATGTGACCCGGATGTGCCGCAGGAATGTGCGCGCCATCTTGGAGAAGGCGCACTCGATCAAGTTGAGCCAAGAGCCATGCTTGGGCGTATGAACATACTCGAAGCGCCCGGGGCGCGTGCTGAGATAGGCCATAGTCTCCTTGGAGATGTGGGCCGAGTGGTTGTCCAGCACCACGCGGATGATGGCATCCTGCGGGTAGTGGGCATCAATCTGCTTGAGCAAAGCGATGAACCCAATGCTGCGGTGACGGTCCTCGACGTTGGCAAAGATGTGCCCAGAATGCAGGTCGATGCCGGCCATGATCGACACGGTGCCGTGGCGAACGTACTCATAGTCACGCCCGACACCGGGCGCCTTGCCCGGAACTGGCGGCAAATCGGGCGCGGCCAGTCCGATGGCTTGAACACCGGGCTTTTCATCGACGCTGACGGTGTAGATGGGGTTGGGCCGCGCATCGTGAACAGCGCCTTCGCTGTAGAGCGAAACGTCCCGATAGACCATCAGGACTTCTTGCATCTTTCGGTCGAAGTCGGGGTCGCGTTTTTACAGGTAGTAACGAATCTTGTGCGGCTTGATGTCGTTGTCGTCCAAGATGCGCCAGACGGTGCTTTTGCCCGGATTGGCCAGGCGGGGAAAGCCGGCAGCCTGCGCGCGCTCACCAACAAACCGTGCCAGCGCGGAGATCGACCACAACTCGGCCGCTAACCCATGATCCTTGGGTTTGGTGCATGCGATGCTGACCACCCAAGCCTTGGCTTCGTCGCTGATTTCGGGTTCATGTGGCCGATGGTATTTGTCCTTGAGCCCCATTTGGACACCTGCGGCCAGCGCCTTGTCCACGCATCGGTAGATCATCGGTCGACTAAACCCAAGTCGGCGCTGCAGCTCCGTGATAGAGACGCCATCAGCGTAGCCCAGCATCACCTTGGCGCGTTCCACCTCGCGAGTGGCCGCCACCCGCGATGCAGCAAGTTCTTGGAGCGTGGCCCGCTGTTCTTGCGTCAGCACCAACGACGGCCGTTCAGATTTTCTCGCCATGATCACCGCCTTCATGAGTTGAAGAAGAAGCATAGCGATTACATCTATTTAGTAACTGTATTGATGGAACGAACTACTAGACCTTCGTCAGTGGGTGAGATAATTAGACGCAGTCAGGCAGAGCAAGCTCGTATGGCAACCATCGCGGTTTTCTGACTTGTATCCGTGCAGTTTGCCCTGAAGAGCAGTGCACATACACACACATCGTTGAATGCGAGATGAAAGAATGATGAAAACCAGAGCCTGGATGGTTGCCTTCGGGGTCTTGCCTTTGTTACAAGGATGCACAGTACTGGCCATCGCCGATGTCGCTGCATCGACCGTGATTTATGGCGTCAAGACGGCCGTCAATGTGGTCGATGCTGTCACGCCGGACATCATCAACCGGGATAAAGACAAAAGCAAAAAGAAGGATTGATGTTGGGCTAAGGCCTTGCGGTGCTTGGCCAGATCGTTCCATGCATCTTGGCGGGCGAACTGACCACCGCGCTGCTCCAACCGGTCGATGAACCTAAATCCGGATGCCCTCAAAGGACTCGCCTTGAAGCCAAGAAACCTGCATGGTGCCATGGTAAAAGATCCCCGTGACATCACCTTGCCAACTTTCTTCAAATTGTTCGCAATGCTTGCCGATGCGCGTGTGGCGTTGAGTGGCCGAAGTTGTCGGTTTTTGCAGCGTGTGAGTGACCACAGCTCAGCAAAAGAACATGCGGAAGTCAGGTAACCAAAAAGTTTGGCGTGGGCCAAGTCACCAGTTTGCATGGCTTGCAAAAGATCACGCCCCCAGTCAGAAGCCGCCGGATGCGCTGCACGGCCTTCTTTGAAAACCTTGCCGTCTCGACGGTAGGTGTCGACTTCGTTGACGAACGCCGTGGTCCCAGCCTCGGCGGGTATCGATCACAGACCGCACTGCCTGAGCCAGACGATTGACCATGCAGTGCGGGGTCTCTGCAACATAACCCGGCAGCTGAGTGATCGAAACGACCGACGTGGAACGTCAGATGCCCAGCCAACCGTTGGTGCGGGCAAAGTGCAAGGCCTGCGTGCGGCTGTTGACACCTAGGCGGCGAAACAGCCGCCAGAAGTGCACCTTGACGGTGTGTTCGCTGATGTCGAGTTTTTCGGCGATGTCGCGGTTGGACAGGCCCTGGTCCAGCATCAGAAGCAGTTGTTTTTGACGCTTGGAAAGTTTGGTAGGACCTGTGGGAGCGGCTGCGTCCTCTGCCGCTGCATCCTCTTTGGTGAGCAGCAAACTGCGCAGGGCAGCGATGATTTGTGCAGGGCTGTTCGATTTTTCGATGAACGCATCTGCACCAGCATCCAAACAGCGCCTTTCAAATTCAGTGGCGCTGGAGCTGGTGAACACAGCCAAAGGTACATCGGGAAATTTCTCATTGAGTGTCTGAACCCCCGACATGCCCGTGGTGTCGGGAAGCTGCAAGTCCAAACTGAAAAGCTCAGCGGGGCCGTTCTTTTCAACGGTTGATTCGACCAGGCTCAATGTGCGGATGGGAATGATCTTCAAGCCAGGTTTGACCCGGTGGATCAGCATGGTCAGCGCATCGCGCATCAAGGGGTGATCGTCAATGACATAGACAGTCATGGTGGACTCTCATGTGGTGGAAAACTTCAGTGTATCATCATTCCAATACTTTTGCTATATATTATGATAAAAATATCAAAAACATTTCTATGATGGTTTTGAAATTGACTGCAATATGTCTAAATTTGACATCATCTGTGCATGCGCAGGTGCCGATAAGGTTTCTAAGGCATCGGCCAAACTGGCCAGAGCCCGCGGGCCTTCTGTTTGCAAAAGAGCAATCGCCTGAGCTGCTTCTTGGGGGGTGGCGAATCCCAGACTTTGCAGCAGTGTCTGACCTTTGGGGTCAACCATCTTGAAGTAAAAACGGCCGTCTTTTTCGCGGTATTGCTTGAAACCAGGCAAAGTCAACCGGTTCGGCTCAGGCTGTTTCGCAGGTGTCACAGCGCTCAGGTTACGCAAGCCCACGGCATGGCGCAATTCACGCATGAAAGGCGTGGCCAGTTGGCGGGCCTTATCGGCACCGGCCAGCAGGATCTTGTCCATCTGTGCGGGGTTGTTGATCAGGTTTTGGTAGTGCTCGCGCATGGGCGCGATTTCGTGGTCGATGCGCTCGAACAGCATTTGCTTGGCATCGCCCCAGCCGATGCCCTCGGTATAGGCGCGGGCCATGGCCGCGGTTTCTTCGGCATTGGCAAAGGCCTGGTAGATCTGGAACAGGGCAGAGCCATCGGTGGCCTTGGACTGCCCCGGCGCTTTGGAATCGGTCACGATGCCTGCGATTTGCTTGCGCATTTGCGCAGCGGGTGCAAACAGCGGGATGGTGTTGTCGTAGCTCTTGCTCATTTTGCGGCCGTCCAGCCCCGGCAGCAGGGCCACCGATTCTTCGATCACGGCTTCGGGCAGCACGAAATGCTCGCCATACAAGTGGTTGAAGCTGGACGCCATGTCGCGCGCCATCTCGATGTGCTGAATCTGGTCGCGTCCCACAGGCACTTTGTGTGCCTTGAACATCAAAATATCTGCGCCCATGAGCACCGGGTACATGAACAGGCCCGCCGTCACGTCGCTGTCCGGGTCGTGTCCTGCAGCGTTGTTTTTGTCCACCGCCGCTTTGTAGGCGTGGGCGCGGTTGAGCACGCCCTTGCCGGTCACACAGGTCAGGAGCCAAGTGAGTTCGGGGATTTCAGGAATGTCCGACTGGCGGTAGAAGGTGACTTTGTCCGGGTCCAGACCCGAGGCGATCCAGCTGGCGGCGATCTCGAGCGTGGAGCGCTGGATGCGGGCGGGCTCGTCGCATTTGATGAGCGCGTGGTAGTCGGCCAGGAAGTAAAAACCATCGGTGCTCAGGTCGCGGCTGGCTTGCACGGTGGGACGGATCGCCCCCACGTAGTTGCCCAGGTGGGGGGTGCCGGTGGTGGTGATGCCGGTGAGGACGCGGGTGCGGGATGGAGAAGTCATAGGGTCAAAAACAAAAAACCAAAAAAAGGAAATCAGTGCAACCGAAGTCAGCGCAACACAGCGGCCAGAGGGCTGAGGGTGAGTTTCAGAAAGTCAAAGGTCAGGCCCATCAGGGGCTGCATCCACCAGGCACTGATGAGGCCGGTGAGCACCAAACCCATCACGATGAAAAAGCCCCAGGGCTCCACACGGGACACCAGCACCGCCTGACGCCAGGGCAGCACGCCCACCAGGATGCGCCCGCCGTCCAGCGGGGGCAGTGGAAACAGGTTGAAGACGAACATGACCACATTGGTCAGCATGCCGGCTTTGCACATCTCGATGAAAAAGCGCTCGGTGACGCCGCTGCCACTCAGCACATAAAACAACACCCCCCACAGCAGGGCTTGAAACAGGTTGGCCCCGGGGCCTGCCAAAGCCACCCAGACCATGTCGCGTTTGGGGTGGCGAAGCCGGTCAAAGCGCACCGGCACGGGCTTGGCGTAACCGAACAAAAACGCGCCGCTGGTGCTGAAGTACAGCAGCAGCGGCAGCAAGATGGTGCCCACCAGATCGATGTGGGGAAAAGGGTTGAGGGTGACGCGCCCCAACACCGAGGCGGTGTTGTCGCCCAGGCGCAGCGCGGCGTAGCCGTGGGCGGCCTCGTGCAAGGTGATCGCGAAGATCACCGGCAGGGCGTAAATCAAAACGGTTTGGACGAGGTCAGACATATTCACCCCCCATTGTCTCAGACCCGTCTTGACGGCGGCACAGGCCATGTGCCTGGCTTGCCGCCAGCGCCCGGCCAGGCCCCAAGGCCCGGCCGGGGCGTTTTACACCTGCGCAGGCAAAAAGCGCTCCACCAGCAAGGACCAATAGGCCGAACCCACGGCCACGTTCTGGTCGTTGAAGTCGTAGCCGGGGTTGTGCACCATGCAAGCGCCGTGGCCATCGCCCGAGCCATCGCCATTGCCATTGCCATTGCCAATGAGCAAGTAACAGCCTGGCACCTCTTCGAGCATGAAGGCAAAGTCTTCACTGCCCGTCAGGGCGCGGCCTTGGCGCACGACTTTGTCAGCGCCCACCAATTCTTCGGCCACATCGCGGGCGAGCGAACGCACACTCAACTTGAGCGTGGCGGTCTGCGGGATCACGTTGTTGGCCACGCCTGCATTGAACGCGCCGACCGTGATGATGGCCATTTGCTGGTGGTCAGTGGTTTGATGCTGGCGCTGGGGGCCTTGCGCTGATGGGGGTCTTGCAGCTCGGCAGATTCAGCCCCAACAACAGGCGAGAGACCCAAGTGCATGTCGAGGCTCAAGCCACCGACCTACAAAAAAGGGCGCACATGGCTCCCCTCGGTGTGAACGCGGTGATGCCTTACATCAGCAGGTGTTCTCCCGCGTTGTCCCCGCCCAGGATCACATAGTTCACCTTGCGGATGTCCATCAGCTTGGCACCGCCTGAATAGCTGATGGAGCTTTGCACGTCTTGCTCCATTTCAATCAGGGTGTTGGCCAGCTTGCCCTTGATCGGCTCCAGAATGCGCTTGCCTTCAACGTGCTTGTATTCGCCCTTGTTGAAGTCGCTGGCCGAGCCGTAGTACTCCTTGCACATCTCGCCATCGACCTCTACCGTTTTGCCAGGCGACTCTTCGTGGCCCGCAAACAAGGAGCCGATCATCACCATGCTCGCGCCAAAGCGGATGCTTTTGGCGATGTCGCCGTGGCTGCGGATGCCGCCGTCGGCAATGATGGGCTTGGTGGCCACGCGGGCGCACCACTTGAGCGCCGACAACTGCCAGCCGCCGGTGCCAAAACCGGTCTTGAGTTTGGTGATACAGACCTTGCCGGGGCCCACGCCCACTTTGGTCGCGTCCGCGCCCCAGTTTTCCAGGTCGATCACGGCTTCGGGCGTGGCCACGTTGCCTGCGATCACAAAGCTGGTGGGCAGCTTGCCTTTGATGTAGCGAATCATGTCGCGCACGCTGTCGGCGTGGCCATGGGCGATGTCGATGGTGATGTACTCGGGCACCAGGTTTTCAGCTGCCAGCTGGTCCACCGTGGCACGGTCGGGGGCTTTGACGCCCAGCGAGATCGAGGCGTAAACGCCCTTGCCGTGCATGTCGCGCACAAACTGGACGTTGTCCAAGTCAAAGCGGTGCATGACGTAAAAGTAGTTGTTTTGCGCCATCCACAAGCAGATGGACTCGTCCACCACGGTCTTCATGTTGGCGGGCACCACCGGCAGGCGGAAGGTGCGGCTGCCCAATGTGACGCTGGCGTCGCACTCAGAACGGCTTTCCACGCGGCACTTGCGTGGCAGCAACAAGATGTTGTCGTAGTCAAAAATTTCCATGAGAAAACCAAGCTCCAAAAAAGGATTCGTTGAAAGAACGAGTGAGCGCTTGGCCTGGCCGGTTTTTTGGCTCCTGTGGTGAACCCATTGCAGGTTCAGGGCAAAAAAAAACCGGGCGCAAGAATCTTGGGCCCGGTGTCTGATTCTACCCGCATTGCCTGACGCCAAATTCTGGCCGCTTTGTCGGTGATGGGCTCCTACAATCTCACCCTATGCTGTCAGACCCCCCATCGAACACTTCCTCTGCGCTGCTGGCCCAATTGAACGTCGAGCAGCACCGTGCGGTGGCCCTGCCGCCCGAGCATGCGCTGATCCTGGCGGGGGCGGGGTCTGGCAAAACCCGGGTGCTGACCACGCGCATCGCCTGGCTCTTGCAAACCTCGCAGGTTTCGCCCGGCGGCATTTTGGCGGTGACTTTCACCAACAAGGCCGCCAAAGAGATGAAGCTGCGCTTGCAGTCCATGCTGCCGGTGAATGTGAACGCCATGTGGATCGGTACCTTCCACGGGCTGTGCAACCGGTTTTTGCGGGCGCATCACCAATTGGCAGGTTTGCCGCAGACTTTTCAAATTCTGGACACGCAAGACCAGCTGTCGGCCATCAAGCGGCTGTGCAAGCAGTTCAATGTGGACGAAGACCGCTTTCCGCCCAAGCAAGTGCAGTATTTCATCTCGGGCTGCAAGGAAGACGGCCAGCGCCCCGGTGACGTGCCGGTGCGCGACGACGAAACCCGCCGCAAGGTGGAGCTGTACCAACTCTACGAAGAACAATGCCTGCGCGAAGGCGTGGTGGATTTTGGCGAGCTGATGCTGCGCTCGTATGAGTTGCTGCGTGACAACGTGCATGTGCGTGAACATTACCGCCGCCGGTTCCGTCACATTTTGGTGGACGAGTTTCAGGACACCAACAAGCTGCAATACGCCTGGCTCAAGCAGCTGGCGGGTTTGCCGGGTGAGGGCGGACAAGCATCAAGCGGTGGCGCCATCTTGGCCGTGGGCGACGACGACCAGAGCATCTACGCCTTTCGGGGTGCCCGCGTGGGCAACATGGCCGACTTTGTGCGCGAGTTTCAGGTGCAGCACCAAATCAAGCTGGAGCAAAACTACCGCAGCTTCAGCAACATCCTCGACTCGGCCAACCACCTGATCAGCCACAACAAGACCCGTTTGGGCAAAACCCTTCGCACAGACCAAGGCGCGGGTGAGCCGGTGCGGGTGGTGGAGTCGCCGTCTGACTTTGCCGAGGCGCAATGGCTGGTGGAAGAGCTGCGCCAATTGGTCAAGCAAGACGGTTTTGAACGCAAAGAAGTGGCCCTGCTGTACCGCAGCAACGCGCAAAGCCGTGTGCTCGAAACCGCACTGTTCAACGCCGGGTTTCCGTACCGCGTGTACGGCGGCTTGCGCTTTTTTGAGCGCGCCGAGATCAAGCACGCGCTGGCTTATTTGCGCCTGATGGAGAACCCCAACGACGACACCAGCTTTTTGCGGGTGGTCAACTTTCCGCCACGCGGCATTGGGGCGCGCAGCATCGAACAATTGCAAGACGCGGCGCGTGCCGCTGGCTGCTCGCTGCACGATGCGGTGAGCGCCACCACCGGCAAGGCCGGTGCCAATCTGGCCGCCTTTGTGGCCATGGTCGATGTGCTGCGTGAGCAGACCGAGGGCATGACCTTGCGCGAGATCATCGATTGGGTGCTGGACAAAACCGGCTTGGTCAACCATTACCGCGCTGAAAAAGAAGGCGCGGACCGGGTGGAGAACTTGGAAGAACTGGTCAACGCGGCCGAGAGCTTTGTCACCCAAGAAGGCTTTGGCCGCAGCGCGGTGGCCATGCCGCCAGCTTTGTCGCAAAGCCCAGCAAGCCAGGGTTTGAGCGCTGCGCCAACATCAGACCTGGGCACGATCGACGAGTTCAGCGAAGACGGCGTGATCATGAGCCCCTTGGCGGCATTCCTGACCCACGCTTCGCTGGAGGCGGGCGACAACCAGGCGCAGGCCGGTGAAGACGCGGTGCAGCTCATGACGGTGCACGCCAGCAAGGGCTTGGAGTTTGACGCGGTGTTCATCACCGGGCTGGAGGAAGGCCTGTTTCCGCACGAAAACGCGATGAACGACTTTGACGGCCTGGAGGAAGAGCGCCGCCTGATGTATGTGGCCATCACCCGCGCCCGCCAGCGGCTGTACCTGAGCCATTCGCAAACCCGCATGCTGCACGGCCAGACCCGCTACAACCTGAAAAGCCGCTTTCTGGAAGAGCTGCCCGACGAGTGCCTGAAGTGGGTGACGCCCAAAAGTGCCGGGTTTTCGAACCTGGGCAGCGCGGGCGGTGGGAGCGGCCATGGCGCTGGGGCTTCGGGTGGCGGCTGGCCGCAAACCCCGGCCTTCAACCGCCACGTCCGTCCTGCCTGGGGTCAAAGCAGCCTGAGCACCGAGACCTACAAAAGCCCGCCCGTGCCGGTGCAAAAAGCCGAACCCGAGCACGGCATCAGCGCAGGCAAAAATGTGTTTCACGCCAAGTTTGGCGAGGGCAGAGTCTTGGCGGTTGAGGGCGTGGGCACCGATGCCCGCGCCCAGGTCAACTTCCCGCGCCATGGCATCAAATGGCTGGCGCTGAGCGTGGCCAAACTCACCGTGGTTTAACCCCTATTCCTGTTCTGAAAGTTCCGATGAAAATCACCCAAGACACCGTTGTCACCATGCACCACAAAGTGGTGAACGCCCAAGGACAGTTGCTCGACAAGACACAAGAGCCCACCGCTTATCTGCATGGGGGCTACGACAACACTTCCCCCAAAATTGAACAAGCGCTGGAAGGCCAAGAAGTGGGCTTCAGCACCACGCTCAAGCTGGCCCCGGCCGACGCCTTTGGTGAGCGCGACGAGAGCCTGGTTCAGACCATCCCCAAAAGCGAATTTCCACCGGGTGTGAAGGTGGGTGGGCAGCTGCGCGGGCGCTCTGCACAGGGGCAGGAGCAGGTCTTCAATGTGGTGAAGATCAAGGGTGACAAGGTGATTCTGGACGCCAACCACCCCTGGGCAGGTCAACACCTGACGCTGACGCTCAAGGTGCTGGAGGTGCGCGCCGCCAGCGCCGATGAGGTGACGCACCGCCATGCGCACGGTGCGCACGGCCACCACCACTGATCAGCCCCGGGCCCGTTGCCCCGGTTGTGCCGAGCGCCTCAGTTGATCGGCTCGGGTGCCGCTTCGTCCAGCACGTCGGTGGCAAAGCAGTCGCGCACCGAAAACAACATCGAGCTGAAGAACATGGCCGCCACCATCAGGGCCATGGGCATGAAGGTGGCCATCATCAGCTGGGGGTTGCCCAGCAGGCTGGTGATCAACAAGGCCAGCACGCCCGAGGCCAAGAAAATCACGGCCCAAACCGCCACGTAAACCAGGAATGCCTTGAGGTTGCGCCAGCAGGCCACAAAGCTGAAAAACAGGCTTTTGACAGCAGGCATGCCGTACCAGTGCACCAGCGCTGGCGCATGCCAGAACATCATCGACAACGGCACATAAAAAAGCATCGACACCCACAAGGCGGTCTGGAACGATTCGGCGGTGACCACTTCGGGTGTCATGGGTGCGCCGCCAAAGTAGACCTTGGCAAAAGTGCCCCCATCGACCACCGTCGACACGCCCATCACCAGCAAGAAAATGAGTGCGTACAGTCCGCCCAGCTGGAGCATGTTTTTGCGGTGCGGCCCCGCCTTGAATGCCACAAACAGCACGCTGGGCATGGGGAATTTGCCCTCAGAGGCCACTTGTGTGGCCGCCATCATGCCCAGTGTGAGCGCGGGCAGCACCACCAAGGCCAACGCGCCGCCGATGAACGGCACCACCGAGATCAGCGACACGGTGATCATGAAGATGAAAAACAGCCCCGACATGGCCAGCGGCTGACGCCAGAAGGTGCGCATGCCTTGACGGGCCCATTTCAGGCCAGCGCTGGCGGTAACAATTTGCAGGTTCATGGTGTCAAAAGAGCTCGGAAGTGCAGACAGGGTGATGGACGCGGCCCAGCAGCACGCGTTCGAAATGGGTCGGGTCGTGCGGCTTGAGCATGGCCGCTTCGCGGGGCAGATGGTAGTCCCACAGGCGCGAAATCCAAAAACGCAAAGCCCCCGCACGCAAAAGGGCTGGCAACAAGGTGCGCTCGGCCGCGCTCAAAGGGCGCGCGCGGTTGTAGGCCTGCACCAAGGCCCGGGCACGTTCGGCGTCGTGTTGCCCGCTGGGCAAGTCGGTGCACCAGTCGTTCAGACACACAGCCAAGTCAAACAGCCAGGTGTCCTCGCCTGAAAAGTAAAAGTCAAAAACCCCCGTCAGCTGCTCGCCTTCGAACATGACGTTGTCGCGAAACAGGTCGGCATGCACCGGGCCCCGGGGCAGGGCGGCATAAGCTGCGCCCTGAGCGATGTGGTTTTGATAAGCCAGCTCGCTGCGCAACAGGCCCGCCTGGATTTTTTCCACAAAGGGCAGTACCACCGGCACGGTTTCGTTCCACCATGGCAAACCGCGCAGATTGGGCTGGCTGCGGTGGTAGTCGGCCCCCGCCAGGTGCATGCGCGCCAGCATGTCGCCTACAGCCGCGCAATGCACGGCCTGGGGTTGCAGCTGGCTCTTGCCCGCGAGCTTGTTGACCACCGCGGCGGGTTTGCCGTTCACGGTGTGCAGCACATCGCCGTCGCGGTTGGCCGCCGGGTCAGGCACCGGGATGCCGCGCCCAGCCAAGTGTTTCATCAGAAACAGGTAAAAGGGCAGCTGCTCGTGTGTCAGGCGCTCAAACAGGGTGAGCACGTACTCACCCTGATCGGTGGTCGCAAAGTAGTTGGTGTTTTCAATGCCGCCCTCGATGCCGCGCAAAGCAGTGAGCTGGCCCAGATTCAGGGCTTGCATCAGGTCGTTGGCCTGGGTTTCAGAGACTTCGGTGTAGACCGCCATGGTTGCAATTGGGGGCCTGAAGTGAGGCCTGTAATGGGACAAAGATGAGATTGTAGGCGGGGGAGACGGGCTGATTGCACTGTCCACAAGGAAGCCGTTGGTCAGCAATGGGCCTGTATGGGCGTCATGTCTGCGTTGAAAGTGCCAGTCCCTTGCGCCATTCTTCCAGCATCGTCGCCCCGATTTTCTTGAATGCGGTGCGTTGCGCCATGTGCTGCCGGGCTTCTTCGCTGGCCAGTTGCATGCCTTGAGCCACTTGGGCCAGCAGGGCCTGGGCGTGCGCTGGCGTCATGTGGCAATGGGTGCGCGCAAAGTTGATCAGGGTTTTGGCGTTGGGCCAGCGTTTGGTGCCGCCCAAGGTCAGGGCCAGGATGTCGGCAGGTTTGTAGGCGGTGGTGGTCACCAGATCGTAAATCGGGGCCAGCCGGACTGCGCTTTCGGCGTTGTCGTAAAGCACGCCAAAATTCTTCAGATGGGCATCGCCATTTTTCAGGGCGCAAGACAAGGCCAGTGCCTTGAAAAAGCTTTCCAGAGCCGGGCGCACGTTTTGGGATGAAACAAAGTCTTGGATACGCCGGGTGATGTTTTCGTAAGAGCCGTCGTATTTCTGGAGGGCGGTTTTGCCATTGAGCACGCAAAAATCCTCAAAACCCAAGTAGCCGCAGTCGGTCAGGTCAAAGCGCTTGACCACCAAAAATTGTCCGCCTTGCGAGAGTTCGAACTCGGGCACTTCCAGCCCCGCATGCAGGGCCGCTCGCATGCAGAAATACTCGTTTTCAGCCAGGCGAGGGTGTTCGGGTGTCCAGGCCTTGACGATGTGTGTGGCTCCCCGATGGGTGACTCGGCCGAGGTCTGCGCTGCGCACCAGCACTTTGGGCATGGCCCCAGAAATGCCGGAATGCACGACGTAGCGGCTGAGCAGGCTTTCAAACAAGCCTTTTGTGCCATCGTGGGCCAGCAGCTCGTTCAGATTTTCGCTGGGTACATCGAAAGCGCTGTCACCCGGCAGAAAAAAACGCAGGCGGCCAATTTGGGATCGGCCAACGATTTTGAGCAAAGCCAGGGCATCGAAGCGGGGGATGACTTTGCTGAACTCCAAGCGCAGGCGCTCTGCCAGTGCGCCTTCGGGCAGGTTCATGTCAAAGATGGGGTGCAGGGATTTGTTGGCCGAGGCATAGTGTTCGCGCACCACGGGCATGCTGAGCGACACGGCCATTTCTGCCGGGCAGGCGGCTTCATAAACAAAGTGGCATTTGTCCGGTTCGGACTCGGGCTTGAAGACACTGCCTACTTTTTGAGAGGCCACATGAACGTCAAGCATCGCTTTGCTCTTTCATGAGTTGTTGCAAGGTGGGGCGGCGGGGTTTTTCTTGGGCCACCAACTCCAGACCCAGCGCGGCGCAGACAGAAAGCACTTTGCGGATGCCAATTTCAGACACGGTGCCGTTTTCGATGCCCGACAAGGTGGCGCGGCTCATGCCCAAAGAAGCCGCGAGGCTGGCCTGGGTGATTTTTTTGCGTTTGCGCGTGCGGGCGATGGTTTGGCCGATGTCTTGGAGTGTCATTTTTGCATCCTATGCAGTGCATTGGTAGTTTAAATCATTTTATGCATTGCATGCAGTGCATTTTTTGGGGCGATGGTGTGGGGGGCCTGCGCCGAGGCTCAGAGGCGCTTCGCTTTGCCACATCGCCTCAGCGCAGGCCCCCCACACCATCTGAGGGTTCATCGGTGGTCACAGCGCTTCGCTTTGCCGCATCACCCTGACACAGGCCCAGCCCCCAATCCTCATGGGTCACTTGGGTGTCAACCCGGTACACAATCGAGGGATGAGCTACAACACCCCCGAAACATCCCAACCGACCCTCTTGCTGGTCGACGGCTCCAGCTACCTGTACCGCGCCTTCCACGCCATGCCCGACTTGCGGGCTGTGCCTGGCGACCCGACAAGCCCCGCCACAGGGGCCATTCGCGGCATGATCAACATGATGGAGCGGCTGCGCAAGGATGTGCCCGCCGTCTATGCGGCTTGCGTGTTTGACGCCAAAGGCCCGACTTTCCGGGACGCGCTGTACCCCGCGTACAAGGCCAACCGCAGCCCCATGCCCGACGATTTGCGCAGCCAAATCGAGCCGATCCACGAGTTGGTGCGCCTGATGGGCTGGACGGTGCTGGATGTGCCCGGCGTGGAAGCCGACGATGTGATCGCCACGCTGGCGCATGTGGCCGCGCAGCAGGGCATCACCGTGACCGTGTCGAGCGGCGACAAGGACTTGAGCCAATTGGTGAACGAACACATCACCATCATCGACACCATGAACGGCAGGCTACGCGATGTGGCCGGCGTGACGGCCGAGTTTGGCGTGCCGCCCTCGCTCATGATCGACTACCAGACTTTGGTGGGCGACACAGTGGACAACGTGCCCGGCGTGGCCAAGGTGGGCCCCAAGACCGCTGCCAAGTGGCTGATGGAATACGGCTCGCTCGACAAGCTGATGGAAAACGCCCACGACATCAAGGGTGTGGCCGGCGAGAACCTGCGCCAAGCGGTGGACTGGCTGCCCAAGGGCCGGGCGCTGGTGACCATGAAAACCGATTGCGACTTGAATGGCTGGGTGCCCGACTTGCCGTCGTTGGCCAGCTTGCACCTGCACGCGCCCGACAAAGACAAATTGCTGAATTTTTACCAGACCTATGGCTTCAAGGGGCTGGTGCAGTCGCTGGGCGGGGCCATGCCTGCGCCCGCACCCGCACCCGCACCCAAAGCCAAAACTGCCAAGCCCAAAGACACGGGCATGGGCGACTTGTTCGCAGAGGCTTCAGGTGACGAACCTGCGGCCTTGCCCGAGTTGGACAGCGCCGTCAGTGCCGTGCAAGGTCATTTGAAATACGACACGGTACTCGACTGGGCCGCGTTCGATGCATGGCTCGCCCGCATCGAGCAAGCGCCGCTCACGGCCATCGACACCGAAACCACTTCGCTCGACGCCATGCGAGCCGAGATCGTGGGCATTTCGCTGAGCGTCACACCCGGCGAGGCGGCCTACATTCCGCTGGCCCACAACGGACCCGGTGCGCCCGAGCAATTGCCGTTGGCCGAGGTGCTGGCCAAGCTCAAACCCTGGCTCGAAAACCCGGCCCGCCTGAAATTGGGCCAGAACGTCAAATACGACCGCCATGTGCTGGCCAACCACGGCATCGAGGTGCACGGCTATGCCCACGACACCATGCTGGAGAGCTACGTGCTCGAAGTGCACAAACCGCATGGTCTGAGTAGTCTTGCCGAGCGCCATGTGGGCCGCCGGGGCGTGACCTACGAAGACCTGTGCGGCAAGGGTGCGCACCAGATCCCGTTTGCACAGGTGGACGTGGACAAAGCCGCGCACTATTCGTGCGAAGACTCGGACCAGTGCCTGGACGTGCACTTGGCGCTGTGGCCGCAGATCGAAGCGCATGCCGGTCTGAAGTACGTTTACGACCTGGAAATCCAGACCAGCGAAGCGCTCTACCGCATCGAGCGCAACGGCGTGCTGATCGACGCGCCCACGCTGGCCGCGCAAAGCCAGGCGCTGGGCGAGCGCATCGTGCAGCTCGAAACCGAGGCCTACGAGATCGCGGGCCAGCCCTTCAATCTGGCGAGCCCCAAGCAGATGGGCGAGATCTTTTTTGACAAGCTGGGCCTGCCCGTCATCAAGAAAACCGCCACCGGCGCGCGCAGCACCGACGAAGAAGTGCTGGAAAAACTGGCCGAAGACTACCCGCTGCCCGCCCGCATTCTGGAGCACCGTAGCCTGAGTAAGCTCAAGGGCACCTACACCGACAAGCTCGCGCAGCTGGCCTTGCCGCGCACGGGCCGGGTGCACACGCACTACGCGCAGGCCGTGGCCGTGACAGGCCGCTTGTCGAGCAACGAGCCGAATCTGCAAAACATCCCGGTGCGTACCGCCGAGGGGCGCAAGGTGCGCGAGGCCTTTGTGGCCCCCGCAGGCTGTGTGATCGCCAGCGCCGACTACAGCCAGATCGAGCTGCGCATCATGGCGCACCTGAGCGACGATCCAGCCTTGCTCAAAGCCTTTCACGACGGCCTGGACGTGCACAAGGCCACCGCCGCCGAAGTGTTTGGCGCAACGCCCGACACCGTGAGCAGCGAGCAGCGCCGCTACGCCAAGACCATCAACTTTGGCCTGATCTACGGCATGAGCGCGTTCGGTCTGGCCAAGGCGCTCTCCATCGACAACACCGCAGCCAAGAACTACATCACCCGCTACTTCGAGCGTTTTGCCGGCGTCAAGCATTACATGGACGCCACCCGTGAACAGGCCAAGGCGCTGGGTTATGTCGAAACCGTGTTTGGCCGCCGCCTGGTTCTGCCCGAGATCAACAGCCCCAACGGCCCACGCCGCGCCGGGGCCGAACGCGCCGCCATCAACGCGCCCATGCAGGGCACCGCCGCCGACCTGATCAAGCTGAGCATGGTGGCGGTGCAAAAAGCGCTGGACGAACAAGGCAAGGCCACCAAAGTCATCATGCAGGTGCACGACGAACTGGTGTTCGAGGTGCCCGAATCAGAAGTGGAATGGGTGCGCACCGAGGTGCCGCGCCTGATGGCGGGCGTGGCCGACCTGAAGGTGCCGCTGCTGGCCGAAGTGGGCTTTGGGCCGAACTGGGAGCAGGCGCACTGAGCCTGACTTCGTGGGAGCCCACCCCGTGGGCGAATGGTTTCAAGGGCGTGTGCCACGCCCATCGCCCACGGGGTGGGCTCCTACAAAATAGGTGCGGGTTCTGGCCAAGGCGCATGCTTGTGCATGATGGCCTGGAACAGATCTGATGCTTCAAATTGGGTCAGCCAAAACGCCAATGCAGGCCAGGGCTGCGCTGCAAACCAGGTCGGATCGGTGTGGGCGTATTGCCGTACAAAGGGGGCCACGGCCGCATCGGCCATGCCGAAGTGCTCGCCAGCCAATTCAGGCTGTTTGCGAAGCCGCGCATCCAGTGTGCGCAACCAAATTGCCGCCTCATCGCGGTCGGCCACACCGCTCTCCAAGCCCCAACGGCTGGGGTATTTGTAGCGGTCCAGTTGCTGCTTGAAGGGCCCGTCGTTGTGCGCGATCAGCGCCTGCGCATCGGCCATGCCCGCATCCGACGGAGGCAGCCAGCCCAGCGGGTCGTGCTGGCGCAGGGCCCAGAGCATGATGTCCAGGCTCTGGTCCAGCAACCGGCCCTCCTCAGCCCCAGGCAGCCACAACACCGGCACTGTGCCTTTGGGTGAGAGGGCCAGCAGGTGGGCGGGTTTGTTTTTCAATACCACTTCGCGGTGTTCGGTGGCAATGCCGCTGGCGTGCAGCGCCAAGCGAGCCCGCATGGCGTAGGGGCAGCGGCGAAACGAGTACAAAACGGGCAGGGTAGAGGCCATGGCGGCAGTTTAATTCGGCAAACCCGTGCAAAGCCGTGGCGCATGTGTCAAGATCAGTGTCCTCTTATATCCGGACATGGAGACCTGCCTTGAACAACGATCTGATGAACGATGCCCAAGCCCTTTTGGGAGGTCGGGTAGACGCCAGTGGTACCAACCGCCGAGTGGCCTTGAAAGCAGCTTTGGGGGTGGGGTATGCCGCCGCCGCAGCCCCCATCATGGCTCAAACGGCCATCAAGACCCCTGCCACAGGCTTGGTAGCAGGAGAGGTGACCATTGACGTCAAGGGTTTCAAGATGCCGGCTTACCGGGCTGCGCCAGCGGGCAAGACCGGCTTGCCGGTGGTGCTGGTGATTTCCGAGATTTTTGGCGTGCACGAGTACATCGCTGACACCACACGCCGTCTCGCCCAAGCGGGCTATTTGGCGATTGCCCCAGAACTTTTTGTGCGCCAGGGCGACCCCAGTGAATACGGCGAAATTGCCAAGCTGCAGGCCGAAATCATTGCCAAAGTGCCCGATGAGCAGGTCATGGGCGACCTCGACGCCGCCGTGGCCTGGGCGACAGTCAATGGTGGCCATACCGATAAATTGGGCATCACCGGCTTTTGTTGGGGTGGTCGCATCACTTGGCTTTATGCCGCCCACCAAGCCAAGCTCAAAGCGGGCGTGGCATGGTACGGCCGACTGGTGGGCAACACCACTCCTCAAACCCCCAGGCATCCGCTGGCTCTGGCGGGCAGCCTGAAGGCCCCAGTGCTTGGTTTGTATGGCGGCGCAGATACCGGTATCCCTCTTGACAGCGTTGATAAGATGAAAGCTGAACTGGCCAAAGGACCTGCTGAGGCCAAAGCCAGTGAATTTGTGGTCTATCCTGATGCCCCGCACGCTTTCCATGCCGACTACCGATCCAGCTACCGCAAGCCGGCAGCCGAAGATGGTTGGCAGCGCATGTTGGCTTGGCTCGGACGCCACGGTGTGGCCTGACTTATAGAATCTGATAACTGCCTTTCGGGGCGAGAGCGCTGAAAAACCGCCCTTCGGGGCGGTTTGTTTTGGGGTGGTCAGCAACCTGGGGTGAAACGATGACTTTATTGGCAATTTTGGTGGGAACTTTGGTGGCAGGCATTGGCAGCGTTTGGCTGGCCGCCTGGTTGAGCTTTGGTGTGCTCAACCGCTACACCCAGCACATGCTGAGCCTGGCCGCAGGGGCATTGCTGGCCACGGCATTTTTGCACCTGTTGCCCGAGGCTTTCGAGAGTGAGGCGGGGGCCCACGAATTGTTTCTGACCCTGCTCATCGGTCTGGTGTTTTTCTTTCTGCTTGACAAGGCCCAACTGTGGCATCACGGGCACGAACATGGCCAGGCTTATCACCACGGTCACGCTCCGGGGCAGCTTTCGGGACATGACCACAAAGCGCGTGACCACGGCCACCTTCATGACCATCATGCCAAAGACAAATTAGGCGGCCAGTGGGCCGTGTTAGCGGGCGACAGCGTGCATTGCTTTGGTGACGGCATTCTGATTGCCTCGGCTTTCATGGCCGACATGCGCTTGGGGGTGATCGCGGCCCTGGCCGTGTTGGCGCACGAGGTGCCGCACCACATGGGCGATCTGGCCGTGCTGCGCCAAGGCAGCAGCAGCCGCAAGGCGGCCATCGTCAAAGTGTCCATGGCTGGTGCCGTCACCGCTTTGGGTGGTGCCCTTGGCTATGTGCTGGTCGATGCCCTGCACGACTGGCTGCCTTACTTTTTGGTGGTGGCCAGCAGCAGCTTTGTGTATGTGGCTCTGGCCGATTTGATTCCGCAGTTGCAAAAACGCCTTTCAGCTCGGCAGACCGCCGAGCAAATCTTGTGGCTGGCCGTGGGCATGGGCATGGTGCTGGTGGTCAGCGTCTTGGCGGGGCATCAGCACTGAAGGCGGTGTTCAACGGGCGTGTGCCCAGCCCATCGCGCAAGGGGTGCGCTCCCACAAGGGTCACCCCTTGGCGCAGGGCAGGCCGGGGGTGCGGCACCATTCGCTCCAGCTGCCCGCATACAAGGCGGTGGGGCCGTAACCGGCTAGTTCCATCGCGATCAGATTGGGCACCGCGGTCACACCGCTGCCGCAGTGGTGCACCACGCTGCCGACAGATCGACCAGCAAGCACCTGTGCCCATTCGGCTTTGAGCAATTCGGGGCTTTTGAAACGGCCGTCCTCGGTGAAGTTCTCGGCAAAAGGCCGGTTGAGTGCGCCTGGAATGTGGCCTGCTACGGGGTCCAGCGGTTCCACTTCGCCCCGGTAACGGGCTCCGGCGCGGGCATCGACCACGGTTTGCGCGGGCTGACCCAAATGGCTTGCGATCGTGTCGGTGTGCACCAGTTGGCGCAGCGGTGTGTTCAACTCAAATACCGTGGGCGCAAGGGCTTTGAAGGTGCCTGATTGGGTGGCGCCACCGGCGGCTTTCCAGGCCTGTAAGCCGCCGTCGAGTACGGCCACGGCCTCGTGGCCCAACCATTTGAGCATCCACCACAAACGCCCGCAGTACTGGCTTTTGTTGCGGTCGTACACCACGATCTGCATGCCGTTGTGCACCCCCAGACGGCCCAGCCATCGGGCAACGGCTTCACGCTGAGGCAAGGGATGGCGTCCGCCATTCACGGCTTGGCCAGCTTCGTGCGTGCTCAAGTCTGTGTCGAGGTTGGCAGGTAAGGCACCAGCAATGCGCTCATCGGCAAAAAAATCACCCGCCAACTCGGGTTTTGTCAGATCAAAGCTGCAGTCGAATACAGCGTTGGGAGTGCCTTTTTGTTGCAGTTTTTGCAATTGAGTCGGGGTCATGAGCAAGGGGTACATGGCAGGGTCTCTGTTGGTCAGTGGTCTTCTGCGGGGCCGCGTGGCAGAGCGCGGTTGCGCAAGGCGGTGGCAGCAATACCGCTGGTGATGATGAGCAGCATACCGACCCAGCCAATCGGCGGGATTTGATCACCAAACAAGAGCAGGCCATACAGGGCTGCAAACACAATGCCCGAGTATTGCAAGTTGGCAACGACCAAGGTGGCCCCACGGCTGTAGGCCTTGGTCATGCACAGTTGACCCAAGGCGGCCAGCAAACCAATGGGCAGCAGCCACCAAGCGTGGGGCCAGACCCAGTCGCTGGGTCCGACAAAGCCCATGGTCAATGCGCCCGCCAAGGTGGTGCCGATCGAAAAATACAATACGGTACGGGCTTCAGGCTCGGCCATGCGACCCAGTGCCGCGACCTGCATGTAAGCCAGTGCCGAGCCCAGGCCTGAGAGCAAACCGATGACACCCGCAAATAACTGGTTTTGCTCTATCGTGGGTCGCAAGATCATCACCACGCCTGCAAAACCGGCGATGACGGTGAGCACCAACGGGCCTTGCCGCGCCATATCTTGTACCCGGCCCACGGCGAGCGTGCCGCACACCAAAAACGCGGCCACCCAGATGCCGCTCATGTAGTTCAGCGTCATGGCGGTGGCCAGGGGTAGGTAGGCAATGGCGTAAAACCAGGCGGTCAGCGATGACACGCCGACCACCGATCTCCAGACGTGCATCAGGGGGATGGGGGTTTTCAAAGGCACGTTCTGGCTTCGGCACAGCATCAGCATGAACGCGATGCCAATCAGACCCCGGTAAAACACCAGCTCAAAGGTGTGGAAATGAACCGATGCGTACTTGATGCAAACACTCATCGTCGCAAAAAACAGCGACGCCAAAATCATCCAAGAGGCTTGCATCTTTGGCCGATGGTCAAGGCGTGTTCATCTGTCTGCGGTACCACTCGTGAAAGTGCTGCATGCCGTCTTCCATGGGGCTTTGGTAGGGGCCCACTTCGTTGTCGCCGCGTGCCAGCAGCGCTTTGCGCCCTGTGTCCATCCGTTCGGCGATCTCATCGTCTTCGATGCAGGTTTCCATGTAGGCGGCCTGCTGGGCTTCGACAAATTCGCGCTCAAAGGCCACGATTTCTTCGGGGTAGTAAAACTCCACCATGTTCAGCGTTTTGCTGGGGCTGATCGGTTGCAAGGTGGACACCGTGAGCACATGCGGGTACCACTCGACCATGATGTGCGGGTAGTACGTCAACCAAATGGCGCCGCGTTCGGGCAATTGTCCGTTGCGGTATTTCAGCAGCACTTCGTGCCACTTTTTGTAGGTGTCCGAGCCAGGTTTGCCAAACCCCCGCGATACGCCCACGGTTTGCAGCGAATACTGCTCTTGGAATTGCCAACTCAGGTCTTCGCAGGCCACGAACTGGCCCAGCCCGGGGTGAAAGGGGCCGACGTGATAATCCTCAAGGTAAACCTCGATGAAGGTCTTCCAGTTGTAGTTGCACTCGTGCAGCTCGATGCGATCCAGTGCGTAGCCCGAAAAATCCAGCTCGGCACGCTGGCCCATGCCGGTCAGATCGGCAGCAATGTCGCGCCCGTTGTCTTCGAAGATCAGGCCGTTCCATTCCTGCAGCTTGTAGTTGTTCAGGTTCAGGCAGGGGTCTTGGTCAAAGTGGGGGGCGCCCAGCAATTGGCCGCCAGGTGAATAAGTCCAGCGGTGCAGCGGGCAAACAATGTTGCCGCCTGCACTGCCTTTTTGTTGGGTTTGCAAATTACCCCGACCATTCAGCATCACGGCCTGGCGGTGGCGGCAGATGTTGGAGACCAGCTCGACCCCACCGTGGGCGTTGCGCACCAAGGCCCGGCCTCCAGCCTCAAGAGGCAGGACGTGATAGTCGCCGGGGTGGGGCACAGCCAGTTGGTGGCCCACATAGCGCGGGCCTTGCTGGAAGAGCGTGTTCAATTCGCGCTGAAACAGCGCTTCTTCGAAATAAGCGGAAACTGGTAGTTGGCTTGCGGCCTGCTGCAGTTGAAGACTTAAATCAGACATGGGTGACCTGACCTAGAGACTCCCCCTATGAAGGGGCAGGAACAAAGCGCTGAATTCATAGAAAACGGCGCAAAAAAATGACAGGAAATTTCCTGTCGATGAGTCGTGATTCTACCCCGGGGGTTCGGGGCCGCCGTGCGTCCTTGCACAGGTCGTGAAGAATCAGGGTCTGCACGCCCATGACCGTCTGGTGGGATGGACTCTGTCCAGTGTCAGTTTGCACAGTGCTTAAGGCCTAGAATCTGGTTTTTTCCTCGGAACAATTCATGCCCAAGGCCGCCCCCACCGAAACAGCAGACTGCCCTGCAGCACCTTTGCCCGCCACTTATGAGGCAGCTTTGTCGGAGTTGGAGTCGCTGGTCGGGCAACTCGAATCGGGACAAATGCCGCTGGACCAATTGCTCTCGGGTTACCAGCGCGGCGCGGCTTTGCTGGCCTTTTGCCGAGACAAACTCAAAGCCGTGGAAGACCAGATCCAGGTGCTGGACGGTGGCCAACTCAAACCCTGGAGCGGTGCATGAGCGGTTTTGAGTTGCATGACTGGATGCAGCCACACCTGGCGCGCGTCGAACACGCTTTATCGGCAGGCATCGAGGCCGAATCGCCCGCGCATTTGGGCCAAGCCATGCGCTATGCCGTGCTCGATGGGGGTAAGCGCCTGCGCCCCTTGCTGGTGCTGGCCACGGCAGAGGCGGTGGGCGAAGCCCCGCAAAGCGCGGCGGCCTTGAATGCGGCCTGTGCGATTGAACTCATTCATGCTTATTCGCTGGTGCACGACGACATGCCCTGCATGGACAACGATGTGTTGCGGCGCGGCAAACCCACGGTGCATGTGCAGTTTGGCGAGGCGCAAGCCCTGCTGGCGGGTGACGCCTTGCAGACCTTGGCGTTTGAAATGCTGACCCCCCAAGATGCCAGCGTCAGTGCTGCGCAACAAGCGGCCTGCGTGGGCTTGTTGGCCCGGGCTTCGGGCTACCAAGGCATGGCCGGGGGCCAGGCGATCGACTTGGCCAGCGTGGGCCAGCGACTGAGCGAAGACCAACTGCGCCAAATGCACCGCCTCAAAACCGGGGCACTGCTGTTGTGTAGCGTGCAAATGGGCGCGGCCTGTGTGCCCAACCTGTCGATCCCCGTTCAAGCGGCGCTGCAGCGTTTTGGTCAGGCCTTGGGCCTGGCCTTTCAGGTGGTGGACGATGTCCTGGATGTGACGGTCGATTCGGCCACCCTGGGCAAAACTGCTGGCAAGGACGAAGCCGCCAACAAGCCAACCTATGTGGCCCTGATGGGGCTGGCAGCGGCCAAAGCCTATGCCGAGGCGCTGGCCGACCGGGCGCTGCAGGCCCTGACCGACACCGGCTTGCCTGAGGCCCGTTTGGTCGCTTTGCGTGCACTGACCGCCATGGTGGTAGAAAGAAGCAACTGACATGACCGATTTGCTCAAGAACATTGACCAGCCCGCCGATTTGCGTCGCCTGACGCGAACCGAACTGCCGCGCCTGGCCGATGAATTGCGCCAGTGTGTGCTGGACAACGTATCCAAAACCGGCGGACACCTGAGTTCTAATCTGGGCACGGTGGAGCTGACGGTGGCTTTGCACTATGTGTTCAACACCCCCGAAGACCGCATCGTCTGGGACGTGGGTCACCAGACTTACCCGCACAAAATCCTCACCGGGCGTCGTGACCGGATGCCCACACTGCGCCAGTTTGGTGGCCTGTCGGGTTTTCCTCGCCGCGATGAAAGCGAATACGACACCTTTGGCACAGCCCATTCATCCACCAGCATTTCTGCCGCTTTAGGCATGGCCGTGGCCGCGCGTCAAAAAGGCGAGTCACGCCATTCAATTGCGGTCATTGGAGACGGCGCCATGACTGCCGGCATGGCCTTCGAGGCGCTGAACAACGCGGGCGTGGAAGACTGCAAACTGCTGGTGATCCTCAACGACAACGACATGTCGATCAGCCCGCCCGTGGGCGCGCTCAACCGTTACCTGGCCCAACTGATGAGCGGGCGTTTTTACTCGGCTGCGAAGGCCGGTGCCAAGAATGTGCTGAAAAACGCACCGCCCTTGTTTGAGCTGGCCAAGCGACTGGAAGAACACGCCAAAGGCATGGTGGTGCCCGCCACGCTGTTCGAGAAATTCGGCTTCAATTACATCGGCCCGATTGACGGGCATGACCTCGATTCGTTGATCCCAACGCTAGAAAACATCAAGCACCTGGACGGCCCGCAGTTCTTGCATGTGGTGACCAAAAAAGGCCAAGGCTATGAAAAGGCCGAAGCCGACCCGGTGGCTTACCACGGCCCCGGCAAGTTTGACCCCAGCGTGGGCCTGGTGCCTGCCGCCACGCCCGCCAAAACCACCTTCACCCAGGTGTTTGGCCAGTGGCTGTGCGACATGGCCGAGCAAGACCCGCGCTTGGTCGGCATCACGCCCGCCATGCGCGAAGGCTCGGGCATGGTGGCGTTTCATCAGCGCTTTCCCAAGCGCTATTACGACGTGGGCATTGCCGAGCAGCACGCCGTGACCTTTGCCGCCGGCATGGCCTGCGAGGGGCTCAAACCTGTGGTGGCGATTTATTCCACCTTTTTGCAGCGCGGCTACGACCAGCTCATCCACGATGTGGCGCTGCAAAACCTGCCCGTGGTGTTTGCCCTGGACCGCGCGGGCTTGGTAGGGGCCGACGGTGCCACCCATGCGGGAGCCTACGACATGGCCTATATCCGCTGCATCCCCAACATGAGCCTGGCTTGCCCAGCCGACGAGCGTGAATGCCGCCAGTTGCTGAGCACCGCTTACGCGCAAAACCACCCGGTGGCGGTGCGCTATCCACGCGGTGCGGGCGTGGGCACGGCGGCTGGGCGCGACTTGGACACCTTGCCCTTTGGCAAAGGCGAAGTGCGCCGCCAAGGTGAGAAGCTCGCTATTTTGGCCTTTGGCACCCTGCTGACGCCCGCACTGGAGGCGGCAGAAAAGCTCAACGCCACCGTGGTCAACATGCGCTGGGTCAAACCGCTGGATGTCGATTTGCTTGTGCAAATTGCGCAAAGCCACGAGCACCTGGTGACGGTGGAAGAGGGCTGCATCATGGGCGGCGCTGGCAGTGCGGTGGCCGAGGCTTTGCAGCAGTTGAACTTGCAGCGCTCTGTGCTGCACCTGGGTTTGCCTGATGCTTTCATCGAGCATGGCGACCCGGCCAAATTGCTGGCTTTGCAGGGGTTGGATGCCGCAGGCATCGAGGCTTCGATTCGCCAACGTTGGGTTTATTGAAGAGATTTCAGTGGGGCTTTGAATTCATTTCATGGAGGCGGCGATTTTGCAAAAAAACCGTCTCAATTTGCAGACTGAAAAGGGTAAACCCGCACGGTTTCGCTCGGGTTCGCTTCCTACAATACGGCCAGCTTGTTCAAGCTGCCCGTCAATGGGTTTAAGTTTTTTTCACAAGGAGTTCCCCTATGGATCGTCGTTCCATCATTAAAAACGCAGGTATTGCCGGTGTTTTGGCTGCCGGTGCAGCACCTGCTGTTCACGCCCAGGCCGCCATCCGTTGGCGTCTTGCCTCCAGCTTCCCCAAAGCCCTGGACACCATCTTCGGCGCAGCCGAAGTGTTTGCTGAAAAGGTCAATGCCATGTCTGGCGGCAAGTTTGTCGTCACTGTGCATGCTGCCGGCGAACTGATGCCCGCTTTTGGTGTGGTGGACGGTGTGCAGCAAGGCACAGTCGAAGCGGCTCACACAGCCCCTTACTATTTCTTCGGCAAGGATGACACCTTCGCCATTGGCACGGCCATTCCGTTTGGTCTGAACAGCCGCCAGCTCACCTCTTGGTTCTATGACGGCAACGGCATGAAGCTGTTCCGCGAGTTCTACGACAAGTACAACATCGTGAACTTCCCCGGAGGCAACACAGGTGCCCAAATGGGTGGCTGGTACCGCAAGGAAATCAAGACTCTCGCGGACATCAAGGGCCTGAAGTTCCGCGTCGGCGGTTTCGCTGGCAAGGTCTTGTCACGCATGGGTGCTGTGCCCCAAAACATTCCTGGCGGCGAAATTTACCAAGCCCTGGAAAAAGGCACGATTGACGCCGTCGAATGGGTGGGCCCCTACGATGACGAAAAGCTGGGCTTCCAGAAAGTGGTCAAGAACTATTACTACCCAGGTTTTTGGGAAGGCGGCGCACAGCTGGACTTCTACATCAACAAGACCGCCTTCAACGCCTTGTCCAAAGAGAACCAGGCCATTGTGGAAGCGGCCGCTTCATACGCACACACCGAAATGCAGGCACGCTATGACAACCGCAACCCTGCGGCGCTGCGTCGCTTGGTGGCCGGGGGCGTCAAGTTGCGGCCTTTCCCCAAGGTGGTGATGGACGAGGCTTTCAAGCAGTCCATGGCCCTGTATGAAGAGCTGCGCCAGTCCAACCCGAACTGGAAAAAAATCTACGACGACTACTCTGCTTTCCGCAAGGAACAGAACCAGTGGTTCCGTTTTACCGAAGCCACCTACGATCGCTACATGCAATCGGCCAAGCTGTAATCAGCGGGCATGCTTGCATGAAAAAAGGCCCTCCGGGGCCTTTTTTCATGCGTTTCTCTTTTTGACCAAGTTGTCATGCAAACTCGCCACCATGCAACACATCGAGATTTCTTACCAATGGACAACGCAGGGCGCTGAGCGGGTGCGTAACCGCCAAAGTCCGCTGCGCAACCCGCTCATGGACTTGTTGCAAGCGGTGCGCGATGCCGGGTCGATTGGCGGGGCTGCCAAGGCCATGGGCTTGTCTTACCGCCATGTTTGGGGTGAACTCAAACGTTGGGAGCAAAGTTTGGGTCAAGCCCTGATTCTTTGGGAAAAGGGCCAGGCGGCCAGACTTACAGGCTTTGCCGACAAGCTGCTGTGGGCAGAGCGCCAAGCGCAGGCGCGGTTGTTGCCTCAAATCAGTGCGCTGCACGCCGATCTGGAAAAAACATTTGCGGTGGCATTTGACCCTGCTCACTTGGCCCTGCCGATTTTTGCGAGCCATGATGCGGCCATGGACTTGCTGCGCGAAGAGACGGCATCCAGAGCTTTGCATCTGGACCTGCGGTTTTGCGGCAGTGTGGACGCGATTCGCGCCTTGAACGAGGGGCGGTGCCATGTGGCGGGCTTTCATGCCCCTTGGCAGCCGGATGCCCAATCCTTGGTCGCCCGTACCTACAAGCCCTTACTCAAGCCCGGACAGCACAAATTGATCGGTTTTGCCAAACGTGAGCAGGGACTGATGGTTGCCAGGGGTAACCCGCTGGGTCTGCGGGATTGGGCCGACCTGAGCCAAGCGGGGGTACGTTTTGTCAACCGCAGCTCAGGGACCGGAACCCGTCTGCTGCTCGACGAAAACTTGCATCAAAGAGGCCTTTTGCCCGCATCGGTGAACGGCTATGGGCTTGAAGAAAACTCGCATTCGGCTGTGGCGGCCCGCATTGCGGCGGGGCAAGCCGATGTGGGCTTGGGTATTGCGCATGCGGCCCATGGGCATGGGCTCGACTTTGTGCCGCTGTCGCAAGAGTTTTATTGGTTGGTGTGTCTGGCATCTGCGCTTGACACTGCGCCGGTCCTGCAGTTGAGGCAGTTGTTGGGCAGTGCCTCTTGGCGGGCCAGCTTGCAGGCCCTCAAGGGCTATAGCCTCATCGATCAAGCGGGTCAGGTTCAGTCTTTACGCAGCATGTTGCCCTGGTGGCGATTTCGGTCTGATCAGCACAAACCCTTGATCTGATGCGATGCGCTGAGAGGCATTGAAGAGTTTTCAAACCGGGCTCCAAATATATCAAAACGAGTTCTCCCTGAAATGACCTGAAACAGCCAACACAGACTTAAAATCGCACGAATTCAATTGGAGGAAGCATGTTTTTTTTAATGAAGATTTCACACGGCATTGACCGGGTAAACCAAGCGGTGGGCAAATTCACCACTTGGTTGATTTTGATCGTGACGATCATCAGCGCGGGCAATGCCATTGTCCGCAAAGCTTTCAATGTCGGCTCGAACGGTCTGTTGGAAATTCAGTGGTACCTGTTTGCCGCCGTGTTTTTGTTGGGGGCTGGCTATGGCTTTCTCAAAAATTCGCATGTGCGCATTGACTTTGTCTCGGGCATGCTCAGTGCCCGTACCCGCAACTGGATCGATGTGGGCGGCATAGCGTTGGCCCTGTTTCCGTTTTGTTTCTTGTGCATTTATTTGTCTTGGCCCTTGTTCATGCAGGCTTACAACACCGGTGAAATGTCGTCCAACGCGGGCGGCCTCATCCGGTGGCCGGTGTACGCCTTGGTTCCCCTGGGTTTTGGATTGCTCATGTTGCAAGGCGTGTCCGAGTTGATCAAGCGTCTTTCTTTCTTGACCGGTTCGGGTGAAGACCCACTGTCTTCTGAAGACACCATGTCAGACGAAGAAAAAGAACTGCTGGAACTTGAAAAAATCGCGCAGCAAGCGCAGGGAGCACGTTGATGGAAGCGACTTTTCTGGCACAGAACTTTGTGCCCATCATGTTTGCGGGTTTGTTTGTGCTGCTGCTGACCGGTTTTCCGGTGGCTTTCGCTCTAGCGGCCTGCGGTTTGGGCTTTGGATTCATCGGCATGGAGGCCGGTCTGTTTCCGCCCTCCTTGTTCCAGGCCCTGCCGCTGCGCATTTTCGGCATCATGCAAAACGACACTTTGCTGGCCATCCCGTTTTTCACCTTCATGGGCATCATCTTGCAAAAATCCGGCATGGCCGAGGATTTGCTGGAGACGGTGGGTCAGGTGTTTGGTCCTGTGCGTGGTGGCGTCGCCATCGCGGTGATTTTGGTGGGCGCCTTGCTGGCAGCCACCACCGGCGTGGTGGCTGCGGCCGTGATTTCCATGGGCTTGATTTCTCTGCCCATCATGCTGCGCTATGGCTACAGCCGTGTCATTGCCACAGGAACCATCACGGCCTCGGGCACCTTGGCCCAGGCCATCCCGCCTTCGTTGGTGCTGATCGTGCTGGCCGACCAATTGGGCCGTTCGGTGGGTGACATGTACGCCGGTGCTTTGGTGCCCGGTTTGTTGCTGGTGGGGCTGTACATCTTGTTCATTGTGGTCGTGGCCATTTTCAAGCCGGCCATGGTGCCTGCGCTGCCGGTAGAGGCCCGCATTTACCGTGAGGCCAATGGCAAATCAGGCCATGTGTCCTTGCTCTTGCTTTTGCTTTTGTGCACTGTGGTGGGCTACGCCTGGGCTACTTTCCACGATGGCATCATGACCGCTTGGCTCGAACGTACCTTGCCCTCTCCTGATGACGAAATCGTGATCATGTCGATGACGGTGGCTTCGCTGGTGGCCTTGGCCTTGGCCATCGTGAACCGCATCACCGGCATGGGCTTGCTGTCGCGCTTGGCCGAGCAAGTGACCTTTGTGCTGATGCCGCCCCTGATCCTGATCTTTTTGGTGTTGGGCACGATTTTCTTGGGTGTCGCGACACCCACAGAGGGCGGTGCGATGGGCGCTTTGGGCGCTTTGATCCTGGCTGTGAGCAGAAAGCGCCTGGACAAAAAATTGATGAACCAGGCGTTAGAGAACACGGCCAAGCTGGCGTCGTTTGTGCTGTTCATCTTGATCGGCTCCACCGTCTTCAGCTTCACGTTCAACGCAGCCGATGGCCACATCTGGGTGGAGCACCTGTTCTTGGACATGCCTGGCGGCGCGATCGGTTTCTTGATCGTTGTGAACATTCTGATTTTCATCTTGGGCATGTTCATCGATTTCTTTGAAATCGCCTTCATCGTGATCCCGATCCTGGCCCCCGTGGCCGAGAAGATCTTGCCGGGCATGGTGCCGGGCATGACAGCCGACCAAGCCATGATCTGGTTTGGGGTGATCGTGGCGATGAACCTGCAGACCTCGTTCTTGACGCCGCCTTTTGGCTTTGCCCTGTTTTATTTGCGCAGCGTGGCACCCAAAAACGATTACAAGGACCGCATCACGGGCGAAAACATCCCGGCTGTTAAGACTTCGGAAATCTACAAAGGCTCGATCGCGTTCATCGTTTTGCAGTTGATCATGGTGGCCTCCATCATCGTCTTCCCCAACTTGGTGACAGGCGGCCTCAAGGAAGGCGTCAAGATCGATGCCGACGCCGCATTCGAGCAAATGCTCGACCGCGCCGGGGAAGAGACTGGCAAAGACGATGAAGTGAACATGGATGACATGAAGCCTGCAACAGATGCGCCGGCCGAAGAGGACCCCGCCAAGGCCTTGGAAGCCGAGATGAAGGCTGGCAAGAAGTAAGCTTCTGCCGCCCCAAGAAGAGCCCGGTTCGCCGGGCTTTTTCATTGGCGCTGACCTATGCAAACTTGTTCATAGTGGACACCCCTCATGCCTTGGAGGGTGCTTGTGCCGTAGCATCCAAAGCGCTGTATGAACACCTTCTCCGACAGCGTCTTGACGGCGCTGAACCTCGTCACTTCTTTCGATCCTGCCCTGTGGGTGGTGGTCACTCGCTCCTTGGCCGTGAGCGCCACAGCATGCCTGCTCGCTTATGGCGTGGGCGTGGCCTTGGGGGCTTGGTTGGCCGTGTCGCGTTTTGCCGGCCGTGATGCGGTGCTGGTGGGTCTGAACACCTTGCTGGCGCTGCCCTCCGTGGTGGTTGGCCTGGTGGTGTATTTGCTGCTGTCGCGCACCGGGCCTTTGGGTTTTTTGGGCTGGATGTTCAGTTTTCAGGCCATGGTGCTGGCCCAGTTCATTTTGGTGGTGCCGGTGGTGGCCGCGCTCACGCGCCAGGTGGTCGAAGACGTGGAGCGCCAGCACGGCGAACAATGGGCCTCGCTGGGTGCGGGTCCTTGGCTGCGCAGCTTGCTGCTGGCCTGGGACGAACGCCTGGCCTTGCTGACGATTGCCGTCACAGCCTTTGGCCGCGCCATCTCGGAAGTGGGCGCGGTCATGATCGTCGGCGGCAACATCGATGGCTTCACCCGCGTCATGACCACCGCGATTGCATTAGAGACCAGCAAGGGCGACTTGCCGCTGGCGCTGGGTCTGGGCATGGTGCTGCTGGCGGTGGTGTTGCTGCTCAATGCGCTGGTGGCAGGCCTGCGGCGTTGGGGTGAGGCACGCCATGCGCGGCCCGCTGCGGCCGATGGTCTGGTGGGTGTGCAGCCATGAGCGCCGTGCAGATCACGCTGGACGCGGTGAGCCTTCAGCTGGGGGCGCAACAGGCCCTGAAGGATGTGAGCTTGCGCATGGCGGCGGGTGAGCGCGTGGCACTGGTGGGGTCCAACGGCTCGGGCAAAAGCAGCTTGCTGCGCACACTGCATGGCTTGGTGCCGCCCACACAAGGGCAGGTGACTCAAGCGCCGGGTGTGCGTCAGGCCATGCTGTTCCAAAGACCGCACATGCTGCGCCTGTCGGCTCTGAACAATGTGGCGCTGGGGGTGTGGCTGGACCGTTCCTTGGCTTTGAAATGGCGCGCTGCGCAGGCCTTGGCCCTGCAGGCGTTGCGGCGTGTGGGCTTGCAGGCGGTGGCGGGGCAAAGTGCACGCCAGTTGTCGGGCGGGCAGCAGCAGCGCCTGGCCATGGCCCGCGCTTGGGTTCGACAGCCTGATGTGTTGCTGCTCGATGAACCCACGGCCAGTCTGGACCCGCACGCCAAACGCGAGGTGGAGGCTCTGATGGCCGAATTTGCTGCAGGCCAAGCGACCGGCAAGCCTTTGACCCTGGTCTGGGCCAGCCACAACCTGGGGCAGGTCAAACGCCTGGCCACCCGCGTGGTTTATTTGGAGTTCGGTCGCGTTTTGGCCGACCTGCCTGTTGCTGATTTTTTCAACCCCGTCCTGCTGGCTGAGTGCAGCCCGGCAGCCCATGCTTTTGTTCAAGGAGAACTTTCATGACTTTCAAAATTTTCATGACCCGTCGCGCTTTGGTGTGTGCCGTTTTGGCCACCACCTCGGTGTGGGCGCAAGCCCAATCGATCGTGATGTCGTCCACCACCTCCACCGAGCAGTCGGGCTTGTTCGCGCACTTGTTGCCCGCCTTCAAAAAAGCCAGTGGGCTGGACGTGAAAGTGGTGGCGCTGGGCACAGGCCAGGCCCTGGACATGGCGCGCCGGGGTGACGCCGATGTGGTGTTTGTGCACGACCAGGCGGCCGAAGAAAAGTTTGTGGCCGATGGCTTTGGCATCAAGCGCTTGCCCGTGATGTACAACGACTTTGTGCTGATTGGTCCCAAAGCCGACCCGGCAGCCACCAAGGGCAAAGACATCGTGGCGGCTTTGACCAAATTGTCTGCAAGCACCGCGGCCTTTGTGTCGCGCGGTGACAAGAGCGGTACACATGCCGCCGAGCTGCGATTCTGGAAAATGGCCAATCTGGCGGACAAAAAAGGCAGCGGCTACAAAGAATGCGGTTGCGGCATGGGCCCGGCTTTGAACATCGCGGCGTCTTCAGGCGGGTATGTGCTGGCCGACCGAGCCACTTGGCTCAACTTCAAAAACCGCGCCGATCTGGCCATTTTGGTGGAGGGCGACAACCGCTTGTTCAACCAGTATGGCGTCATGGTGGTCAACCCCGCCAAACATGCGCACGTCAAACAAGCCGACGCGCAGAAGTTTGTGGATTGGATCACCTCTGCCGCAGGGCAGGGCGTGATTGCCGATTACAAAATTGGCGGCGAGCAGTTGTTTTTCCCGAACGCGGGCAAGTAAAGCGCAGCCTGATCAGGCTTTGGGAATGCCGAGCTTGCGGTAGACCGTGGCGCGGCTGATGCCCAAGCTGCGGGCGGCTTCGGCCACATTGCCGCGTGCCTGGTTCACCGCCTCGCGGATCATGTTGGTTTGCACATCCTTGAGCGGTTTGGGCGCGATGTCTGGGGTAGGCCTTGGCGCTGTGGGCTGAGTTGCCGACTGGCCGGGCTGCAAGGCCTGGGTTTGCAGGCGCAGGCCTGACCACAGCGGCAGTTCCTGGGTGCCACTCTGGCGGCTGGCCGCATCGAACAGACTTTCCCAAGATGAGGCAAATACATCGCTGGCGTGCATTGTTTGGCCGTCGGTTCCCGGTGACATGGACAGCATTTGCCGCGCTGTCGGGTTAGCCCCCACGATGTGACCATCGATGTCCAGCGTGAGCAAGCCGTCGCTGTCGTCGCCGGGCTGGTTACCGGGCCAGTTCAGGCGCAGCACCAGGGCATGCGTGGTGGACAGCAACCAGCAGTTTTCAATGCTGCGGGCTGAGCGACGCACCAGGTGTTTCAGGGCTGGGCGCTCGCTGGTCTCGATGCCCGTGAGGTCAAGCATGCCCGCGCACAGGCCATCGGGCCCGAACACGGGGGCACCTGCACAGCTGTAAACACTGTTGTTCTGGAAGAAATGTTCGCCCCGGTGCAGCCAAACGGGTTGCAGCTCGGTCAGTGCGGCGCTGATGGCGGTGGTGCCTACGGCTTTTTCGGACAAATCGACGCCCACGCGGGCAACCACCCCGGCGCGACGGTCTTGCCGGTCCACATGCCCATGCACGTCCACCACGATGCCTTCGGCATTGGTCAGGATCGCGAAATAACGGATGTCGGCAATGGCCCGCGCCAGTTCGGCCAGCACTGGCTGGGCCGCTTGCACCAGCGGGCGGCTGGCCTCTTGTACCCGGCGCATGTGTTGGGCTGAAATGGCGTCAAAACCCACGCGTTGGCCAGGATGTAAACCCCTGTCGATGCAGCGCTGCCAGGACCGTGTGATCCAAGGCGACAAACCGACGTCCACGCCCTGAGCACCACCCTGAAACACCAGTTCACGGGCTTGTTCAATCCGCTGCAGGCGGTCGTTGAGGTGGGCAGTCAGGGGCATGTCAGATGTGTATCAAGCTGAGAATTTTTGGTGTGACCCTGCATAACCTAGGGTTAATACGGATCATTTTGCTGGGCTGTGGGCCAACAATGGCTATGCATTCTGATTCATAAGCGCGGGCTTGAACAGTCCGTCACCTCACAGGAGATACACATGCAGAAAGTCCTGCACATCAACCCGGACAAATGTACCGGCTGCTTGCAGTGCGAAATGGCCTGTTCTTTCGAGAACTACGGCACATACGCCACGTCCAAATCGCGCATCAAGGTGTTTGATTTCCATCACACCGGCAAAAAAGTGCCTTACACCTGCACCCAGTGCGACGAAGCCTGGTGCCTGCACGCCTGCCCTGTGGAAGCCATCACCGTGGACAAAGCCACCGGCGCCAAAGTGGTCAACGAATCCACCTGTGTGGGCTGCAAGGTCTGCACCATCGCCTGCCCATTCGGCACCATCAACTATGTGCAAGAGACCGGCAAGGTGCAAAAGTGCGACCTGTGCGGTGGCGATCCGGCTTGCGCCGACGCCTGCCCAACCGGTGCGATCACATTTGTGGATGCCAACTGGACCGGCATTGACAAGATGAAGCAGTGGGCCGACAAGTTGGGCAATCAGCCCTCGGCCTCTTAAATCCCCCCATAAGGAGCATCTACATGTCTTGGGCTGGAAAAATCCTCCGCGTCAACCTCACGGCTGGCACCGTCAAATCCGAACCGCTGAACATGGAATGGGCCAAAGCCTACCTTGGCTCACGCGGTCTGGGCAGCAAATACCTGATCAGCGAGATCGACCCCAAAGTTGACCCGCTGTCGGCTGACAACAAACTCATTTGGGCCACCGGCCCACTGACCGGCACCATGGCCTCCACCGGTGGCCGATACACCGTCATCACCAAGAGCCCGCTCACCGGCGCGATCGCCTGCTCCAACTCGGGTGGCTATTGGGGCGCTGAGCTCAAAATGGCCGGTTGGGACATGGTCATTTTTGAAGGCGCATCGGCCAAGCCGGTGTACCTGCACATCAACGACGACGAAGCCGAGTTGCGCGATGCGAGACACCTCTGGGGCCAAAGCGTCTGGAAGACCGAGGAAATCCTCAAGTCCAGCTTGCAAGACCCCTTGCTGCGCGTTTGCAGCATCGGCAAGGCCGGTGAAAACGGCGTGCTTTACGCTGCCGTGGTGAACGACCTGCACCGTGCGGCTGGTCGCTCAGGCGTGGGCACCGTCATGGGCAGCAAGAACCTCAAAGCCATTGCGGTGCGCGGCACCAAAGGCGTGGGCAACCTGCAAAACCCCAAGGCGTTCATGGCTGCGGCCAAGGCCGCCAAAAAGGTGCTGGCCGACAACGCCGTCACGGGTCAGGGCCTGCCAGCGTATGGCACCCAGGTGCTGATGAACGTCATCAACGAAGTCGGTGGTTTGCCCACACGCAACCACCGCGATGTGCAGTTTGAAAGCGCCAAAGACATCTCGGCCGAAGCCATGGTCACGCCCCGTGAAACCGATGGCAAAAAGCACCTGGTGACCAACCAAGCTTGCTTTGGTTGCACCATCGCTTGCGGCCGCATCAGCAAGATGGACGAAGGCCACTTCTCGGTCAAGAACAAGCCTGAGTACTGGGGCGCCAACGGCGGCCTGGAATACGAAGCGGCTTGGGCGCTGGGCGCAGCCAACGGCGTGAAAGACCTGGAAGCCCTGCAATACGCCAACATGATTTGCAACGAAGAAGGCTTCGACCCGATCAGCTTTGGCACCACCATTGGCGCCGTCATGGAGCTGTATGAAATGGGTGTGCTGACCAAAGAGCAACTGGGCATCGAAGCGCCTTTTGGCTCGGCGCAAGCGCTGTGCGAGTTTGCCGACATGACCGCCAAGGGCATTGGTTTTGGCAAGGAAATTGGCATGGGCTCCAAGCGCCTGACCGCCAAATACGGCCACCCCGACCTGTCCATGAGCGTCAAGGGCCAAGAGTTCCCGGCCTATGACGGTCGCGTGATCCAGGGCATTGGCTTGGCTTATGCCACCTCCAACCGGGGGGCTTGCCACCTGCGCGGCTACACCATCGCCTCTGAAGTGTTGGGCATCCCGGTCAAGACCGAGCCCACCGAGCACGAGGGCAAGCCCGAGCTGGTCAAAGCCTTCCAAGACGCGACAGCCGCCTTTGACTCGGCAGGCATTTGCGTCTTCACCAGCTTTGCCTGGACTTTGGCCGACGTGGCCCCTCAGGTGCAAGCGGCTTGTGGCGAAGAGTTCACCATGGAGCACTTGAACCACATCGGCGAGCGCATCTGGAACATGGAGCGCGAGTTCAACAACGCCGCCGGCTTCACCAAGGCCGACGACAACCTGCCCAAGCGCCTGATGACCGAAGCCGCCAAAACCGGCCCCGGCAAAGGCATGGTCAGCAAGTTGGACGAAATGCTGCCCAAGTACTACGAGGCGCGCGGCTGGGACGGCGAAGGCCACCCCACATCGGCCACCCGGGAACGTCTGGGTTTGTGATCTTGCCCCTGTAGGAGCGAGCCCCTGCTCGTGAAGCCTTCACCGTAGGGGTGCGCTTCTACAGGAATCCAAGCGGCCTGCGGGCCGCTACCTGTTTCTGGAGTCCGATTCATGACCCACCACGTCATCTTGGGCGCAGGCCCCGCCGGTGTCATCGCCGCCGAAACCCTGCGCAAACACGCCCCCGCCGACACCATCACCTTGGTGGGTGACGAGCCCGATGCGCCTTATTCGCGCATGGCCATTCCTTATTTGCTGATCGGCAACATCGAAGAGCAGGGCACCTACCTGCGTAAGAGCGCCACCCACTTTGACGATTTGCGCATCACGCAAGTCAAGGCCAAAGTCACCCGCGTCGATGCAGCGGGCAAAACGGTGCACCTCGATAACGGCCAGTCGATGGCCTTTGACAAGCTTTTGATCGCCACCGGCTCGCACCCCGTGCGCCCACCGATTCCCGGCATGGACCTGCCTGGCGTGCACCCGTGCTGGACGCTGCAAGACGCCCGTGCCATCCAAGCGCTGGCCAAGCCCGGTGCCCGTGTGCTGCAAATGGGCGCAGGCTTCATTGGCTGCATCATCATGGAAGCGCTGGCGGCGCGTGGCGTCAAGCTCAGCGTGGTGGAGATGGGCGACCGCATGGTGCCCCGCATGATGGGCCCGGTGGCGGGCGGCATGATCCGCGACTGGTGCGAGGCCAAAGGCGTGCAGGTGTTCACCGGCACCAAGGTCGAAGCCATCAGCCAAGGCGCAGAAAAAGGCTTGCTCGGCAAGTTGGCTTCCGCGGTGGGCTTGGCCTCTGACGATGCCAGCGGTGCGCTGCAGGTGCGTTTGTCCAATGGCCAAACCGTCGAGGCCGATCTGGTCATCAGCGCCACGGGTGTGCGCCCAGCGATTGGCTTTTTGAAGGACAGCGGCATCACCTGCCTGCAAGGCGTGTTGACCGACCAGCACCTGCAAACCAATGTGCCCGGCATCTTCGCGGCAGGCGACTGCGCCGAAGCCTTTGACATGGTCAGCGGCAAAACGATTGTGAGCGCCATCCAGCCCAACGCCGCTGAGCAAGCCCGTGTGGCTGCGCTCAACATGCTGGGCCAAAAAACCGAGCTCAAAGGCGTCACGCAAATCAACGTGCTCGACACCCTGGGTTTGATCTCCACCAGTTTTGGCAACTGGGAGGGCGTGGCCGATGGCCAGTCGGCCGTGTTGACCGACAAGGCCGCAGGCCGTCACCTGAGCTTGCAGTTCAAGGACGATGTGATGATTGGCTGCAACAGCGTGGGCTGGACCGAACATGTGGGCGTGATGCGTGGCTTGGTCGAAGGGCAGGTGCATTTGGGCGACTGGAAAGACCGCCTGATGCACGACCCGACCAAGCTGGTGGATGCTTATTTGGACTGCGCTCAGGGCCAGGGCCGCTGGAGTGGTGCCGCCGATGCGCGTCGCCGCTGAAGCGACAATCTGCGCATGAACATCACTTTCAAACTGTTTGCCACGCTGACCGACTACTTGCCTGCCGAGGCCCGGCGCAGCAACCAAGTCACGCTGGATGTGGCGCAGGACACCAGCATCAGCCAGATCATCGAACCCTTCGGCATGCCGCCGAAGCTCGTGCATCTGGTGCTGGTCAACGGCAAATACATCAAACCCGAAGACCGGGACACCACCACCTTGGTTGAAGGCGACGTGCTGGCCATCTGGCCGCCCGTGGCGGGCGGCTGAAGTCTGCCCACGCAGGTATTGTTTTCGTGCAGTTCTTCTACCCCGAGCGCTTTGAACGCGACATGGGCACCAGCGAAACCGAATGGTTGACGGCCTTGCCCCGCGCACTGGGCCAGCATGCCTTTGTGCTGGGCACCGGTCAGGTGCGTGTGCAAATCGGTGAAGGCCATCTGCAACTGCAATGGCACACCCTGCCGCCACGCGTGATCGCGCTGCTGCGCTTGCAGCGCTTGGCGGTTTCTTTTGTGTTTGAAGGCGTAGAAGAAGAAGCGCGCCAGCGCTTCATGAAGCACTTTGATTTGACGATGCAGCGGGGTGGGGGGTGAGGCCGCAGCCACGCGTAAAGGTCAACGATCGAATTTACTGACCTTCAGAACGCAAGTCTTGGCGGTTTGGCGGTTTGGCTTGGGGTCCTTCAGAGCTGCCCGGCCAATCTCAAGGAAGCGCGCAATGCCTCGTTGATGCGCGTTTGCCAGCCCTCGCCACTGGCACGCAAGGCGGCCAGGACATCTGCATCCAAACGAAGCTTGACGGGCTCTTTGGTCATGGCGGCCTTGGGGCGTCCTCGGGATTTGAGTTGCTTGCCTTCGTAAAGTTCAGCCGATTTGAAAAATTCGGCCGTCAAAGGCGGCGCGTCATCCGGATCAATCCAGGGCGCGGGCGTAGAGCGCTTTTTCTCGGTCATTGGCTTTCCTCATGCTGATGATGCGGCGCACTTTGCCGCGTAGAACTCAATATTCATATGATTTACTGTACACCCATTAAATGGGTTTCGTGAATTGACAAGAAGGCCGTTTGTCCTTCAGTCAACCACTAAGCGAACCCATTAAAGAAGGTGCGCGCCAGCGCTTCATGAAGCACTTTGATTTGACGATGCAGCGGGGTGTAGGGTGAGTTTGGGCGAGTGGCTGAAATAGGCTGGTTGCCGTCACTCGCGGTAAGTGGACGTCATAGTTGCGACGACCCACAGCGGACGGACGCCCACCAGAGAAAGCAGACTTTCAACTTGAAGGGGACCGACACGTAGCGGGAAGCCGAAGTGCGACCCTCACAGTTCGGCGTCTAGCTCAATCGATTTGATAGCAATCGGTTGTCGAACAATCTGCCCAGACATTCGATGCCTGACCTTGAATTTAAGCATCACCGTCTCAGACCTCCCGTCCCTCTGGACGTCTTGCTCTGAGACGTGAAGTTCGGGGTCGACAAGTTCAATATTGAACCGAGGAGCGATCCTCATCGGCAAGGAAAAGATCATTCGAATCACGCCCTCACCGTTTGGTGCGTAGAGGATCGCGTCCTGCACCCCCGTCATGGCTTGATGGTAGGAGATCATTGCTTGAGGCTCTTCCATCTGTTGCTGTGGAAACAGGCCTCTGTCTGGTGTCAATGTGATGAAGTGATGGTCCAGATCCGACGGTACAGCGAACGTGACAGGGTCGACTTGAAGTGTCACCGAGTAGCCTTCGGTTTCATATGCCAGCTTCACAGCTCGTCCGTGTGGGGTGAAATTCCCTGGGCCAAGGATTACGGAGAAGGAGACTGGCCCCTCAGGTAGATCGGTCAGATCGAATACAGCATCTTCTTCCGCTATGTCTTCGTCATGTACATCCAACCTATCGAGCGCTGGTACACGGTACCCGTAGATGGTGAAAGGCTGAGTAGTTTGAGTGAGTGGGGCGACGAAGATGGTGTGTCCATTCTCGTGGTAGTTGATCCCGCCAGATTGATGAATCGTGATCCGCTTGTTCTTTGGGCGCGGCGGATCAAACTCAGTGGTCTTTGTCTCTTGCTCTCCTGTTCTGGTGCTCCATGCCGTTCGTGACGTGCTAGCGCCGTCTCTTCGGACGATCAGGCTTAGGGAACCGTCTCGGTCGCTGGTTACCAAGACAATGAACTTACGAATGATGGAACCGGAACGAATGAGAATGCGCATGGACTTGGCGTTCTAAAGATTGAAACAAGCCGACACTGTAGGCGGCCCACGATTGAATGTCCGGCGACGCTGATTCTAGGAAAGTAGGTCACTCAGTCCTATCCCCCATATGGAGAAATATTTGCTTCTTGGCTACTGAAACTAATGACTGTTCCTGGCAGATTACCAACATTGGTTACCACGAATTGGCTGCCTGCTATCGCTGCAAACCCGCCCCTCGTTCGCTCAGCGCACCCAGATCAGACCCACAGTTTTGAGTCCCAGCACCGTGAGGGCCAGCGAACCGAACAAGTGCAAACTGGCCGTGCCTGCCGCCAGCGCAAAGCGGCCTTGCTGCAGCATGGCCACCACTTCGGCTGAAAAGCTGGAAAACGTGGTGAGTGCCCCCAGAAAACCAGTGACCAGGGCCAAGCGCCAAACCGGGTCAAGCTCGGGCAGTTGCTGGAACACGCCCACGCACACACCCACCAGATAGCCACCGATCAGGTTGGCCGCCAAGGTGCCCCAAGGCAGCAGGCCAGCGCTTGCGGTGCTGGGGTTGAGCCACAGGCCCAGCTGCCAGCGCGACAGCGCACCCACACAAGCACCCAGGCAAATCGCGATCACCGTGAGCATGGCGGGGGTCCTTTCGCTTGGGGTTTACCGACGATTAAAACGGCGGGTCTTCGTCGGTCGCCGCTGCGCCCGTTGCGCCCGTTTGAAGGGTCGAATTCATCACAGTGCGCGTCGGGTTCGGCTGTGCTGGGTCGGCAGCCGCTGCGCCCAGTTCCATCTCGCCGCCCAGGGCTTCGAGCAGGCTGTCGATCAGCGGGCCCAGCAAGCCGGTGGACAGGGCCACGTCGGCGTCAAAGCGGTCTTCGTTTTTGTCGGTGCCCGACTCGTCCATCACGCCATCCAGGTACTGCACTTTTTTCAGCTGCAGGGTCTCGGTCAGCACAAAGGCCACGCGGCCATCCCAGCTCAGCGCCAGTTGCGTGGGCAGCTTGCCTTCCATGACATGCTTGCGCACATCGTCATTGGCCAGGTGGTGGCGGGTGAAGCGCACGCTGGCCGCGTCTTCGCCGGTGGACTTGAGCACGGTTTCGCGCTCCACGGTCAGATCGGCGGGCCATTCGTCGGGTGTGGGAGCCAGCAGCCATTGGGTCATGGCCGCTTGCGGGGAGGTCACGGTCTGGATCAAGGACACAGACAAGCCGCCCATCACGTTCATCAGCGCCGACATGACTTCGTCGGCCTTGCCTTGGCTGCCTGCATTGAGCACCAAACGGCGGTTTTCCAGGTCCATCCACACCAGCACAGTGGATTGGCGTGCAAAAGCCTGCGGCAACAGCGACAACAGCACGTCGTCCATCAGGTCGCGTTTTTCTTTTTTGCCGGGTTTGCGGCCGGTGGCAGCCTCGATCTCGGCGATGCGCTCGTCCACCTTGCGGCGCACCACATTGCCGGGCACGGCCTTGGATTCGATCATGAGCTTCATGATCCACTGACCCGAAACCGATTCGACCAGTGGACCATGGGCTTCGCCCCGGGGCGGAATCCAGCCAATAGACTTGTCCTGGCTGGCGCCACACTCCACAAATTGCACCGGCTCCAGCGCCGCTTGCACATCGGCCAATGTGGGCGCAAAGCCCTCGCCGATGCGGTAAACCATCACATTTTTGAACACAGCAATCCTCTGAGACTTCGGCGCAAGCATAGGCCGAACAAGGGGCTATCTTAGAGGATCAAGCAAGTGCAATTGGATGATTTTTCCGGTGGGGCAACAACTTCTTCACATGCGCGAAGGCAGCCAAGTGACCAAGCCCGGAAACCACCAAAGCAGCGCCAAAGCCAGGGCCATGATGAAAAAGTAGGGCATGCAGACGCGGGCGATCCAGGTGATTTCTCTCTGGGTCATGCTTTGCAGCACAAACAGGTTGAAGCCGACCGGGGGCGTGATCTGCGCCATCTCGACGACGATGACTACAAAGATGCCAAACCAAATCAGGTCAATGCCTGCGGCCGTGACGGTGGGCAAGATCACACCCATGGTCAGCACAATCATGGAGATGCCATCGAGAAAGCAACCGAGCAGCATGTAAAACAAGGCCAACGCCACGATCAGCACCACTGGCGAGAGCTGCAGGGCTGTGACGTATTCGGCCAAATGCCGTGGCAAACCGATGTAGCCCATGGACAAGGTCAAAAAGGCAGCACCCGTCAGGATGAGCGCGATCATGCAGTACAGCCGGGTAGCGCCCATCAGCGCCTCGCGGAAGGTGGCCCAGTTGAGCGAGCCCTGCGCAGCCGACAGCAGCAAGGCACCCACCACGCCCACGGCCGCTGCTTCGGTGGCGGTGGCGATGCCGGTGTAAATGGTGCCGATCACCCCGCCGATCAGCAAAACCACGGGGATCAGGTGGCGCGATTCACGCAGTTTTTCGCCAAAGCTCATTCGCTCGTCGGCAACTGGCACCTGATCGGGGTGACGCAAAGCCCAAATCACCAAATAGCCACTGAAGAGAGCCGCCAGCATCAGGCCTGGAATCACACCCGCTACAAACAGTTTGGCAATCGAGACCTCAGCGGCAACGCCGTATACGATCATGATGATGGAGGGCGGAATGAGCAGGCCCAAAGTGCTGGCGCCGCCCAAAGAGCCGACAATTTTGTCGGCCGGATAGCCGCGCTTCGTCAGTTCCGGAATGCTCATCTTGCCAATGGTGGCGCAAGTGGCCGCCGAAGAGCCCGAGACTGCCGCAAAGATGGTGCTGCCCAAAATATTGGTGTGCAGCAAACGGCCAGGCAAGGCATTGACCCAGGGGGCCAGCCCACGAAACATACTTTCGGAGAGCTTGGTCCGGAACAGAATCTCGCCCATCCAAACGAACAAGGGCAAGGCCGTGAGGGTCCAGCTGCTGGCCGAGCCCCAAATGGTCAAGGCCATGGCATCGCCCGCCGAGCGGGTGGAGAAAAGCTCCATGCCGATCCAGGCCACACCGGCCAGGGTCAGTCCGATCCAGACACCGCTGCCCAGCAAGGCGAACAGCGACACGATCAGCAGAGAGGTGATCAGCAAGTCATTCATGGCCAGCCTCCTGGCCGTGTGCGCGTTGGCCGCGCCACTCCATCCACCATTCGTCCAGAAAAGCCAGCGACAACAACGAGCTGCCCAGACCCATCAAAATTTGCGGAATCCACAAGGGTGTGGCATCGCTGCCCGTGGAGATGTCGTGAAACAGGTGTGATTGCCAGGCCAGTCGCCAAGCAAAAAAACTCAGCAACAAAGACAGCACCGATGCGACCGTCAGCGCCCAAAGCTCCAGCCGGTGCCGTGCCACGCCCTTGAGTCGACCCAAAATCAGCGTCACCCGGATGTGCTCGCCGCGTTTGAGTGTGTGCGCCAAGGCCATGAAGCCGGCCCCCGCCATGGCATAACCGGCATAAGCATCGGTGCCAGGCACATGAAAGTGCAGCAAACGGCTCACGAGGGACAACAAGATCATCAGCAGCACGCCGATCATGAGCAAAGCCGCCACCCATTCTGAGGCTTCGTAGATGGTATTCAGAGTTTTTCGCATGTCATGGTTTTTCGGTTCAAAGAAAAACCCCTGAAGCGAGATGGCCGCTTCAGGGGGGCTCGCGCTTATTTGCGGAAAGCGTCCAGCATGGCCTGGCCTTCAGGACCGGCTTTGGCCAGCCACTCCTTGATCATGGTCTCGCCGACCTTTTGCATGTCCGCCTTCAGTTGGGCGGATGGCGGCGCGATGGTCATGCCGTTGGCCTTGAGCACGGCCATGGTGTCGGTGTTGACCTTGCGCGAAGCAGCCCAGCCACGGGTCTCGGCCTCGGCGGCGGCTTTGACTACGGCGTCTTGGGTGGGCTTGTCGAGCGCGTCAAAGGCTTTTTTGTTGACGATGATGGCGTTCTTGGGCAGCCAGGCTTGCACGTCGTAGTAGAACTTGAGGTGTTCGTAGAGCTTGCTGTCCACGCCCGTCGCCCCAGAGGTCATGTTGGATTCGACCACGCCAGTGGCCAGTGCCTGCGACAGTTCGGCCGCTTGCACCGTCACGGGTTGCGCACCCACCAGTTCAGCAATGCGCGAGGTGGAGGGGCTGTAGGCGCGCCACTTGATGCCCTTCAGATCGGCCGCGCTGTTGAGCGGCTTCTTGCTGTAGATGCCTTGTGGAGGCCAAGGCACTGCGTACAGCAGCATCATGCCTTGCTCGGCCAGCTTTTTCTCCATCATGGGTTTTTGTGCCTTGTACAGCTTCATGCTCTCGTCGTAGCTGTCGGCCAGAAAGGGCAGGCCGTCGGCCGCATAAATGGGCCATTCGTTGCTGAAATTCGCCAGCAAAATTTCACCGGCCTGGGCTTGTCCGCCTTGCACGGCGCGCTTGATTTCGGGGGCCTTGAACAGCGAGGCATTGGCATGCAAGGTGATTTTCAGCTTGCCCGCCGTGGCTTTGTCCACATCGGACGCAAACTGGGCCAAGTTGACCGAATGGAAGTTGGTCGCGGGGTAAGCCGCAGGCAGGTCCCACTTGGTTTGGGCCGACACAAAGCCGGAAACTGCGAGCAGGCCAGCCAACAGGCTGAGGTGAAGAGTGCGACGGTGCATGAAAACTCCTGTGAGGTGTTGGAACAAGCGGTGGGTGAACGGACAGTTCATGGATCTAAGCAAGAGGCGAGTCCGCTACAAGCGCGCACTGAAAGCCTCTGGCAGGTGCAGACTGTAGATAATTTGGCGACAATTTGTGATAGGTACTTTCCCTTATAGTCAACAAATTGTTGGCAAATCGTCGGCATTTGGCCTAAACTCTCTCATCTTTTTCCCAAACACCAACTGCCCCATATTCACCTATGCCGCGTAAATCCTCCATGGCCGCCAGCGTGGCCAGCCCCATCGTGTCTTCGGCCCATCTGGTCTCGCCCGACAGCGCTGAGATGAGCGAGTTTGAGTTCGGCCTGATCGTGGCGGGCAATGCCTTTCACCGCTGGATCATCCACTGCATGGCGGCCGCAGGCCTGAAGGATTTAACCCCGCTGGATGTGCTCGTGCTGCACCACGTCACGCACCGTGCCCGCGACAAACGCCTGGCCGACATTTGTTTCATCATGAACATCGAAGACACGCATTTGGTGAATTACGCCCTGAAAAAATTACAAGGCCTGGGCGTGGTGGTGTCTCAAAAAAATGGCAAAGACGTGACCTACGCGGCGACCGACGAAGGCCGCCAATATGTGCAGCGCTACCGTGACATCCGCGAAAGCTGTTTGATTGACGCCCTGAAAGCCGACGATGGCTTGAACCGCGACATTGGCGAGCTGGCCCGGTTGCTGCGCGTGCTCTCGGGCATGTACGACCAGGCGGCGCGTGCCGCCGCTTCTTTGTGATCCCTTTTTTTCAAGCTTCTTCTATCACTTTATGACTGACTCCAACAGCACCCTCTCTGGCCAACAACGCTGGCAATTCTGGATCGATCGAGGCGGCACTTTCACCGACGTGGTCGGCAAACGGCCCGATGGCAGCCTGGTCACGCACAAGCTGCTCTCCGAAAACCCCGAGCAATACCGCGATGCGGCGGTGGCGGGCATCCGGCATTTGCTGGGCTTGAAACCCGGCGAGCCGGTCACGCCCGAGCAGGTCGAGTGCGTGAAGATGGGCACCACGGTGGCCACCAACGCGCTGCTCGAGCGCAAGGGCGAGCCGACCCTGTTGGTGACCACCCAAGGCTTTGGCGACGCGCTGCGCATTGCGTATCAAAACCGACCGCGCTTGTTCGACCGCCAGATCGTCTTGCCCGAGTTGCTCTACAGCGCGGTGGTCGAGGCGCAAGAGCGTGTGTCGGTGGATGGCGAAGTCTTGCAGCCTTTGGACGAAGCGCATTTGCGCACCCAATTGACCACGGTGTACCAACAAGGCGTTCGATCGGTGGCCATCGTCTTCATGCACGGCTGGCGTCACACGGCGCACGAGCAGGCGGCGGCCCGCTTGGCCCGCGAAGTGGGCTTCTCCCAGGTCAGCACCTCACACCAGACCAGCCCGATGATGAAATTCGTCAGCCGGGGCGACACCACGGTGGTGGATGCGTATTTGTCACCCATTTTGGGGCGGTATGTGAACCAGGTGGCCAGCGAAATGCCGGGTGTGAAGCTGATGTTCATGCAATCTTCTGGCGGCCTCACGGACGCGCAGGTGTTTGCGGGCAAAGACGCGATTTTGAGCGGCCCGGCGGGCGGTATTGTGGGCATGGCCCGCACGGCGCAGTTGGCGGGTCACGACAAGGTGATTGGTTTTGACATGGGCGGCACATCCACCGATGTGTCGCACTTTGCCGGACAGTTCGAGCGCGAGTTTGAAACCCAGGTGGCCGGGGTGCGCATGCGCGCGCCCATGATGAGCATCCACACCGTGGCGGCAGGCGGCGGGTCTTTGCTGGCTTATGACGGTGCGCGTTTTCGGGTGGGGCCACAAAGCGCGGGGGCCAATCCCGGCCCGGCCAGTTACCGCCGGGGTGGGCCACTGGCCGTGACCGATGCCAACGTGATGGTGGGCAAGGTGCAGCCGAAGTTTTTCCCTTCGATGTTCGGGCCTGAGGCCAACCAGCCGCTGGACGCCGAGGTGGTACGTGGCCACTTTGAGCAACTGGCCGCGCAAACCGGCCGTGCGGCCGAAGACGTGGCACATGGTTTCATCCAGATCGCGGTGCAGCAAATGGCCAACGCGATCAAGAAAATCTCGGTGGCGCGAGGTTACGACGTGACGCGCTACACCCTGCAGTGTTTTGGCGGCGCGGGAGGTCAGCATGCGTGTTTGGTGGCCGATGCTTTGGGCATGTCGCAGGTGCTGGTGCACCCGCTGGCGGGTGTGTTGTCGGCCTATGGCATGGGCCTGGCCGACCAGAACGTGATGCGCGAAGAATCGATTGAACGGCGCTTGGATGCAGCGGCCATGCCTTTGATGGCCGAGCGCTTGCAGGCTTTGGGCGAGACCACACGCCAGGCCTTGTTGGCGCAAATGGGCGTGGATGCCGGAGGTGCCGACCGCATCGAGCTGCGCCAACGCGCGCATTTGCGCTACGAAGGCACCGACTCGGCGCTGGTCGTGCCTTGGGGCGATCAAGCCCAGTTGGTGGCCGGGTTTGAGGCGGCATACCGACAGCGCTTTGCGTTCTTGATGCAGGGCAAGGCCCTGGTGGTTGAGGCCGTGTCGGTCGAGGCGGTGTTGCCCGGCGACGCACCCGAAGAAGCGGTGTTGGCCGTGCACCCGCCGCGCGATGTGCCGCGCCGCGACACGGTGCAGGTCTATGCCGCCAATGCCCAAGGCGTGGCACAGTGGCAGGACGCGGCGCTGGTGGTGCGCGAAGACATGCGCCCTGGCGATGTGATCGACGGCCCCGCCATCATTGCCGAGAAAAATGCCACCACGGTGGTGGAAGCCGGTTGGCAAGCGCGCCTCACAGCGCTGGACCATTTGCTGCTGGTGCGCGTACAAGCGCGGGCTGTGCAGCACGCCGCAGGCACGCAGGCCGACCCGGTGCTGCTGGAGGTGTTCAACAACCTGTTCATGAACATTGCCGAGCAAATGGGTCTGCAGCTGCAAAACACGGCCTACTCGGTCAACATCAAAGAGCGTTTGGACTTCTCGTGTGCGCTGTTCAGCGCCGAAGGCCATTTGATCGCCAACGCGCCGCACATGCCGGTGCATTTGGGCTCGATGGGCGAGAGCATCCAGACCGTCATTCAAAAAAACAAGGGCCGCATGCAGCCCGGCGATGTGTTCGTGCTGAACGACCCCTACCACGGCGGCACGCACTTGCCCGACATCACCGTGATCACGCCGGTCTATTTAGACGGTCACTCAGCCCCCGTGTTTTATGTCGGCTCACGCGGGCACCACGCCGATGTGGGCGGCTTGACGCCGGGCTCCATGCCGCCGTTTTCGACGCGCATCGAAGAAGAGGGTGTGCAGATCGACAACGTCAAGTTGGTCGATGCCGGACACCTGCGCGAGGCTGAGATGGTGGCCTTGCTGCAAAGCGGCGAATACCCCTCGCGCAACCCAGCGCAAAACATGGCCGACCTGAAGGCGCAGATCGCTGCCAATGAAAAAGGCGTTCAGGAGCTGCGCCGCATGGTCGAGCAGTTTGGCCTGGACGTGGTGCAGGCCTACATGCGCCATGTGCAGGACAACGCCGAAGAATCGGTGCGCCGCGTCATCACCAGCTTGAAAGACGGGCAATTCACTTTGCCGCTGGACAACGGTGCGCAAATCCAAGTGGCGGTGCGTGTGAATGCTTCTGAGCGCACGGCCGAGATCGATTTCACCGGCACCAGTGCTCAGCTGCCCAACAACTTCAACGCCCCCCGGGCGGTGTGCATGGCCGCTGTGCTTTATGTGTTCCGCAGCCTGGTGGACGACGACATCCCGCTGAACGCGGGTTGCTTGAAACCGCTCAAGGTCACCATTCCCCAAGGCTCCATGCTCAACCCCAACCCCCCGGCTTCGGTGGTGGCGGGCAATGTGGAGACCTCGACCTGCATCACCAACGCGCTGTTTGGCGCTTTGGGCGTGATGGCGGGCAGCCAGCCGACCATGAACAACTTCACCTTCGGCAATGCGCGGGTGCAGTACTACGAAACGATTTCAGGTGGCAGCGGGGCGGGCGGCCGCTTCGATGCGCAAGGCCAATTGGTGGGTGGTTTTGATGGCACTTCGGTGGTGCAAACCCACATGACCAATTCACGCCTGACGGACCCGGAAGTGCTGGAGTTCCGCTTTCCGGTCAGGCTGGAAAGTTTCGCGATCCGCCAGGGCTCGGGCGGCGCGGGGCGTTGGCATGGCGGAGATGGCGGGGTGCGCCGCGTGCGCTTTCTGGAGCCGATGACGGCCAGCATCCTGTCCAACGGGCGGGTGCATCCAGCTTTTGGCATGGCAGGCGGGCACAGTGGTTTGCCGGGCATCAATCGCGTGGTGCGCACCGATGGCAGCGTGCAAGAGCTCGCGCACATAGGCCAAGTCGAGATGCAGGCGGGGGATGTGTTTGAGATCCACACGCCTGGCGGTGGGGGATTTGGCAAGGCCTGAACACAGAAGGCAGCGCTTGGTCGTCCGGGTGCAGCACACACCCGCCGACCCGCTCGCATCGGCCGTCAGGCCATGAGCGCTTTTCAGTTTTTGGCGGGTGCCGACTTGGCAGCGGCGTCGGCTGCTTTGGCGTTGGGCTTTTGATCAGCCCCTGTCAAGGCATATGCACTGCCTTGCACCCGCACACCCTGCTCTGAAAGCTTGCTGGCCTTTTGCGGGCCGAGGCCTTTGACTCGGCGGATGGCATCTTCCCAATCCTTGAATGGGGCTTTTTTGCGCTCGTCCATCACGGCCTTGGTCAACACCGGTCCGACACCTTTGATGGCGTCGAGATCGACCTCGGTGGCTTTGTTTAAATCAATTTGTTGGGCCCAGGTGAGGCCCGCAAATCCGAAAGCCAGCAATGCACCTGTGATGCTCTTGAACATGTCTTCGCTCCTTGGGTTGACTGCAAAAAAATGCTGCAAGTTGCATTCTTTGGCAGTTGACCTGAAAGAAATGACCGTGAAAACCCTTGAATTTGCTTTTAAAAGTATTGGTTTTCAAATTTCTTCAATCCGTCGGGGGGGGTAGCTGTCCCAGGCCTGGCAGCCAGGGCAGTGCCAATAATGCTCTTTGGCTTCGAAGCCGCATGCAGCACAACGGTACCTGGCCAAGGGTTTGGTGGCGTGGTCCAAAGCCTTTTGCACCGGCTCGGGCAGCGGTGTCTGGCCCGGCTTGACGGTAGACAACCAACGACTGGCGGCCATCAAGGAGGGATGCTTTTGCAGGTGGCTGAGGTAACGATGCAAAGACGGAGTGCCCGTCTCGCCGTTTTGAGTTCCATTAACGACAGCCAACTCCGTGATGGCGTTCAGCACATCGATGGAGGCTTGGCTCTGGTAATGGGCTTCGAGCAATTGATGGGCTATGGCTGTCATGTCACAAGCACCTGCAGCTTTGACCAGGTTACTGGCTGCAAGGGGGGCAGCAACGTCATGACGCTCAAACAAAACCGCCAGAGTGTCAAACGCAGCCCGAAACTGCCCTTGGCCCAGTTGGATTTGGCCCAACAGAATACGGGGTCGCGCAGCGTGAGGCTGATCGTCAAGGCAGGCAAGAAGCAGTTCTTGGGCTGATGCCCCATCGCCTTTTTGCAGCGATTCTTTGGCTTGTTCACACTGGTAGTGCGCCATTCGAACACTGAAATCCACTTCACCTGAATTCTCGAGCAAGCGGGCAACCGCGGCAGCTTCGTGCCACTCTCGCGATCGTTCATAAATGGCCATTCGGGCTTGGCGCGCCTGACCCTCAAAGGAAGTGCCTTCGAGCTTGCGAAGTGCTTCCTCTGCGCGATCGAGCAAGCCAGCTTTCAGATAATCCATCGCCAGACCGTGTTGTGCTCTTTGCCTGTCAGCGCTGCTGAGATCGGCTCTTGAAAGCAGATGCTCGTGAACCCTCACGGCGCGGTCATACTCGCCCCGACGGCGGAATAAATTACCCAACGCAAAATGCAGCTCGGAGGTGTCGGGATCGTTTTGTACGGCCTCAATGAAGGTGTCAATGGCCTGGTCCTGCTGTTCGTTCAGTAAATAGTTCAGGCCCTTGAAGTAAGCCCGAGGCGCTTGCCGATTGGCCAATCGCATTTGACGCAAATCCAGTCGTGAGGCAATCCAGCCCAAACCAAAAGCGATGGGCAAGCCCAACAAAATCCAGGTCAAGTCAAATTCCACGCGGCACCTCTGAAGCTGGCGAAGAGCCGGACGAATGGGCCGAGGGTGGCGTTGCAGTGTTCAAATTGAGTTTGACAGCCTGACGCTCACGCCACCATTTGGGCACCATGCCCAAAACGCCCACCACCACACCCAAGGTGAAAGCCGATAACACCACCAATACGGTGGGGGCAGACCAATGGGTGCTGAAAAAGAAGTTCACACGGGTTTCTTGCTGGTTATTCAGCGCGAATGCAAACAGGGTGAAAAAAACAGCTGCTTTCAGTAGCCATTGAAGCAGCCGGAGCAGACGTTTCATGGTGCAACCTCACAGCATGATTTCATTCTAACGGTGTGCAGTCGCTCAAGAAAAAAGGCTGAAAAATCAAACTCAAAGCGCCTCATGCTTTGGATTTGGGTTTGGCTTTTTTGGGAGATTGGACCACAGTGCCGGTATCCACAGCCTCGCGCAAGGCTTTGCCGGGTTTGAAATGGGGGACCCGTTTTTCAGGGATTTGAACGCTCTCGCCCGAGCGCGGATTGCGGCCCACACGCGGCGGACGGCGGTTGATGGAAAAGCTGCCAAAGCCACGGATCTCAATGCGGTGACCTTTGGCCAGCGCATCGCTCATGGCGTCGAGCACCGTCTTGACGGCCAATTCGGCGTCACGGTGGGTCAGCTGCGCAAAGCGTGCAGCCAGTTCTTCAACCAGATCGGAGCGGGTCATGGACGTGCTGCGTTAAGCGTTTTGCGTTGAGTGAAACAAGCCAGGAAACCTGGCTTGTCGCTCAACATTAGACGCCTAACGCACAAGTTTCAGATCAGTTGTTGTCGAGCTTGGCGCGCAACAAGGCGCCCAGACTGGTCGTGCCAGCGTTCTCGGTCTTGGATTGCTGCGACAGCGAAGCCATGGCTTCTTGCTGGTCAGCCTGGTCCTTGGCCTTGATCGACAACTGGATGTTGCGGGTCTTGCGGTCCACGTTCACCACGACTGCAGTGACTTCGTCGCCGACTTTGAGTACGTGGCTGGCGTCTTCCACGCGGTCACGCGAGATTTCGGACACACGCAGGTAACCAATGATGTCTTCGCCCAAGTCGATTTCGGCGCCCTTGGCATCCACGGTCTTGACCTTGCCCGTGACGATCTGGCCTTTGTCGTTGATGGAGGTGAAGGTGGTGAAAGGATCGGAGTCGAGCTGTTTGATGCCCAAGCTGATGCGCTCACGGTCCACGTCCACAGCCAAAACCAAAGCCTCAACTTCTTGACCCTTCTTGAATTCGCGCACGGCGTTTTCGCCGGACTCGTTCCAGGACAGGTCAGACAGGTGCACCAGGCCGTCGATACCGGCAGCCAGGCCCACGAACACGCCGAAGTCGGTGATCGACTTGATCGGGCCCTTCACGCGGTCACCACGCTTGGTGTTTTGCGCGAACTCTTGCCATGGGTTGGCGCGGCACTGCTTCATGCCCAAGCTGATGCGGCGCTTGTCTTCGTCGATCTCGAGGACCATGACTTCGACCTCGTCACCCAATACAACGATCTTGGAAGGCGCCACGTTCTTGTTGGTCCAGTCCATCTCGGAGACGTGGACCAAGCCTTCGATGCCTGGCTCCAGTTCGACAAACGCGCCGTAGTCGGCGATGTTGGTGATCTTGCCGAACATGCGGGTGCTTTGTGGGTAGCGGCGGTTCACGCCCATCCAGGGGTCATCGCCCATTTGCTTGAGACCCAAGGACACGCGGTTTTTCTCGGTATCGAACTTGAGGATCTTGGCGCTGATTTCCTGACCGGCCGTGACCACTTCGGAAGGGTGACGGACACGGCGCCATGCCATGTCGGTGATGTGCAGCAAGCCGTCAATACCGCCCAAGTCCACAAAGGCACCGTATTCGGTGATGTTCTTGACCACGCCGTGCACGATGGAGCCCTCGCGCAGGTTTTCCATCAGCTTGGCGCGCTCTTCGCCCATGGATGCTTCCACCACAGCGCGGCGTGACAGTACGACGTTGTTGCGCTTGCGGTCGAGCTTGATGACCTTGAATTCCAGGGTCTTGTTCTCGTAGGGTGAGAGGTCTTTGGTGGGACGTGTGTCGACCAAAGAGCCGGGCAAGAAAGCGCGGATGCCGTTGACCAGCACCGTGAGCCCGCCCTTGACTTTGCCGCTGGTCACGCCAGTGACGAATTCGCCCGATTCCAGGGCTTTTTCCAGTGACATCCAGGAAGACAGACGCTTGGCCGTGTCACGGGACAGGATGGTGTCGCCGTAGCCGTTTTCGATGGAGCCGATGGCCACCGAGACAAAGTCGCCGACCTGGACTTCGACTTCACCCTGGTCGTTCTTGAACTCTTCTAGGGGGACATAGGACTCGGACTTGAGACCGGCGTTGACCACGACGAAGTTGTGTTCGATGCGCACCACTTCGGCGGTGATGACTTCACCGGGGCGCATTTCGGTACGTTGCAGGGATTCCTCAAAGAGGGCGGCAAAAGATTCAGACATGTGATTTCCTCATCCACAAGGGCAGGACTGACGAGCGCGACATGCGTCGTTTCCAGGAGCTGACCGTGGCGATTGGTTTGCGGCGTGAGCCGTGGTTGGTTTTTAAAAAACCACCTGGCCAGTGTGCAAGCTGCACGATGAGAGCCGGGTGGGACTTTGGGTCAGCCTGCACAGGGCGGGCTGGGGTGGCTGTTTTCGGTGGGTTAACTTGCGTCGATCAACTGAAAACCTGCCGGTTTTGCCACCAGACCAGCACTTGCTCCACCGAGGCTTCGATGGTCAAGGACGAGTTGTCCAGTTGCAAAGCATCTTGCGCGGGCAATAAAGGCGCCACGCTGCGGGACATGTCCCGGGCGTCGCGTGCTTCCAAGTCAGCGCGAAGAGCGTCGATATTAGCCGAAAAACCCTTCAAAATCAATTGCTTATGCCGTCTTTCGGCGCGTTTTGTGGCGCTGGCGGTCAAAAACACCTTCAAAGGGGCGCTCGGGAAGATCACCGTGCCCATGTCGCGCCCGTCGGCCAGCAGGCCCGGCAGACACTGGAAACTGTGCTGAAAATCGATCAGGGCCTTGCGCACGGCGGGCAGCATCGAGACTTTGGAGGCGTTCATACCACCTTGTTCGCTGCGGATGGCATCGGTCACATCCACCTCGTTCAGCAGCACTTGCTCGCCTGAAAAACGCACGGGCAGTTGACGCGCCAAATCGGCCATGGCGGCTTCGTCGGCGGCTTCCAGCGTCAGTCCCGCTTGCAAAGCGGCATGGGCCATGACGCGGTAGAGCGCCCCCGAGTCGAGGTAGTGGTAACCCAATGCAGCCGCCACTCGACTGGCCAGGGTGCCTTTGCCCGAGGCGGTGGGTCCGTCGATGCAGATCACCGGGATGTTCTGTCTGCTGGTGTACGCCACCGAGAACAAGGCCTCGAAATAATCGGGAAAGGTCTTGGCCACGCACTTGGGGTCTTCGATGCGCACCGGCACCTGGTCAGCGTTGAAGGCGGCCAGCGAAAAGCACATGGCCAACCGGTGGTCGTCGTAGGTGTGGATGCTGGCGCGTTGCCATTTCCCGGCGGGCAGGGGGTGGATGGTGATCCAGTCGGGGCCTTCTTCCACAGTGGCACCCAACTTGCGGCTTTCGGTGGCCATGGCCACGATGCGGTCGGTTTCCTTGACGCGCCAGCTGGCAATGTTGCGCAGCGTGGTCGGGCCGTCGGCATACAGCGCCATCACGGCCAGCGTCATGGCGGCGTCGGGGATGTGGTTGCAGTCGAGCGTGATGCCTTTGAGTGGCCAGGCCCCGCGCTGGATTTCAAGCCAGTTCGGGCCGCTGGTAATTTTGGCGCCCATTTGGGCTGCGGCGTCCATGAAGCGGATGTCGCCCTGGATGGAGTCGGCACCTACACCCTGAATGCGGATGCCGTCGCCTTTTGCGATGGCACCCAACGCAATGAAATAGCTGGCCGAAGACGCATCGGCTTCGACGTGGATGCTGCCTGGCGACTGGTAGCGGCTGCCTGCAGGAATGACAAAGCGTTCCCAGCCCTGACGTTCAACTGCGATGCCGAAGCGGGCCAGCAGGTTGAGGGTGATTTCGATGTAGGGCTTGCTGATCAGCTCGCCCACCACCTCGATGGTGATGGCGCAGCCAGATGGCAGGTGTTCAGCGGCCAGCGGCAGCGCCATCAGCAGCGCGGTAAGGAACTGGCTGGACACATCCCCGCGAACAGGGATGGGTTTGTCGAGTTGGAGCGTGGGTCTTCGAATGCGCAGGGGCGGGTAACCTTTGTTTCCTAGGTAATCAATAGCGCAGCCCAGTTCGCGCAGCGCGTCCACCAAGTCGCCGATCGGGCGCTCGTGCATGCGGGGCACGCCCTTGAGGGTGAAGTCGCCGCCTTGAACAGCCAACGCTGCCGTGAGCGGGCGCATCGCCGTGCCCGCGTTGCCCATGAACAACTCAATTGCCTCGACAGGCCAGGCGCGGCTGCCGAGACCAGTGATGGTCACCGTGGTGCCCTGAACCTGCACACCGCAGCCCAGTTGGCGCAGCGCCGCCAGCATCACGCGGGTGTCGTCCGAGTCCAGCAGGTCGTGCACTACGGTGGTACCCCGGCAAAGCGCCGACAACAGCAGTACACGGTTGGAAATGCTTTTGGAGCCTGGCAAGGTGACGGTGCCGGATGCGCCTTGCAGCGGAGGAAGGTCGATGAAAGCAGTGGAGAACATGGTTCAGTTTTCTGGGGCTTGGTTGCAAGCGTGACTTGCTTGCAGCGTCCAGGCCGAGCGCACATCGCTGGCTTGTTGAATCAGTTGTTGCAGCGCGGCGGTGTCGCCTTGCTTCAGGGCGTTTTCAAATTGGTCGAGGGCACTGCGAAAGTGCGCCAATTGCGCGAGGACTTCCGCATGGTTGGCGCTCAAGATGTCTCGCCACACCGAGGCATCTGAAGCGGCGATGCGGGAAAAATCCCGAAATCCCGGACCTGCCATCTCCAAAAACGCAGGGCCTTGCGGTTGGGCCGTCAGCGCATTCACGGCGGCAAAGGCCAGCAAATGCGGCAAGTGGCTGACGGCGGCAAAAGTGGCGTCATGGGCCTGCGCTGTCATCTGGCTCACATGGCTACCGATGGCAGTCCATACTGCGCTCGCTGTTTTTATCTGGCCGATGCTGTTTTGCGGCAAGGGCGTGAGGATGGTGCGTCGCGCTTGGTAGAGCGAGCCTTCGGCATGCTCAATGCCCGCGACTTCTTTGCCCGCAATCGGGTGGGCAGGCACAAAGCAGCTCAGGCGTTCACCCAGGGTGGCAATTGCCGCGGCAATCACATCGCCCTTGGTCGAGCCCACGTCCATCAGCAAGGCATTGGGGTGCAGTGCTTGGCGCATGGCGGCAAAGCTGCTTTGCATCGCGCCCACAGGAACGGCCAGCAAAACAAGATCTGCGCCTTGCACCGCATCGGCCACGCTGGAGCAGGCGTGGTCGATGACTTGAAGTTCCACCGCAAGTTGACGGGTTTTTTCAGAGGCGCTGAAGCCGACAATGGTTTGCACAAGACCTGCCTCGCGCAGCGCGAGCGCAAACGAGCCGCCCATCAGACCGCAGCCGATCAGGGCCAAGCGTTCGAATTTCACCGCGCGCTCACTCGGGCACCGGGTATGAACCCAGCACCTTGTAAAACGCGCACAAGCCTTGCAACTCTTGCAAAGCAGCGGCCACATGCGGCTCGTTGATGTGGCCTTGCAAGTCGATGTAGAAGTAATACTCCCACTGGCCCGATTTGGCGGGGCGCGACTCAAAGCGGGTCATGGACACACCGTTGTTTTTGAGCGGCACCAGCAAATCGTGCACCGCACCTGGGCGGTTGGGCACCGACACCACCAGGCTGGTGCAGTCTTTGCCAGACGCTGGTGGCGTGGCCAAGGTCTGCGGCAAAGCGATCACGGCAAAGCGGGTGCGGTTGAAGGCTTCGTCCTGAATGGCGTGGTGCACGATGTGCAGACCAAACTGGCTGGCGGCACGTTCGCTGGCCAAGGCGGCCCAATTCGGGTTGGTGCTGGCTAGACGTGCGCCTTCGGCGTTGCTGGCCACGGCGCGACGTTCGGCCAGTGGAAGATGCTGATTGAGCCAGCCTTGACACTGGGCCAAGGCTTGGGGGTGGGCCATGACCACTTCGATGCCAGCGTCGGCGTTGATCTGGCGCAGCAGGTTGTGGCGCACCAACAGGCTGACCTCGCCCACCACATGCACGGGCGAGCGCAGGAACAAATCGAGCGAACGGGCCACCACGCCCTCGGTGGAGTTTTCCATGCCCACCACGCCATATTGGGCAGTGCCCGCAGCGGTGGCGTGGAAGACTTCGTCGAAGTTGGCGCAGTAAATCAGGTTGGCCGCACTGCCAAAAAACTCAATCGCTGCCTGTTCGCAAAACGTGCCCTGAGGGCCGAGGACCGCCACGCGTTGTGGTGCTTCGAGCGCCAGGCAGGCTGACATGATTTCGCGCCAGATGGATGCCACATGTTCGTTTTTGAGTGGCCCGGGGTTGGCCTGGGTGATCTTGTCGATGACTTGCGCCACGCGGTCGGGGCGAAAGAAGGGCGAGCCTTCGGCGCGTTTGATCTCGCCCACCTGCTCGGCCACATGGGCGCGTTGGTTCAGCAGGCTCAGCAGCTGTTTGTCCAGCGCGTCAATCTGCACGCGCAAAGCGCCCAGGGCATCCGACTGAATGGGTGGTTGGCTCATGTCTCGTGTTCTTTCTGGCGGCCTGTTGGGCGGGCTTCAGGCCTGTGTTTTTTCAAATGCGCGCATGTAAGCCACCAGCGCCTGCACGCCTTCGAGGGGCATGGCGTTGTAAATGCTGGCCCTCATGCCGCCCACCGATTTGTGCCCTTTGAGCTGCAGCAAGTTGGCTGCTTTGGCACCGGCCACGAAAGCATCATTGCGCGATTCGTCGCGCAAGAAAAAGGGCACGTTCATGCGCGAGCGGCAGTCCTTGGCCACACGGTTTTCAAACAAACTGGAGCTGTCCAGAAAGTCGTACAGCAGCTGCGCTTTGGCAATGTTGCGCTGTTCCATGGCTGCAATACCACCATGCTTTTTGAGCCACTGAAACACCAAACCTGCGATGTAAATACTGTAGGTGGGCGGGGTGTTGTACATGGACTGGTTATCTGCCACCAGCTTGTAATCAAAAGCGCTGGGGCAATGCGGCAGGGCATGGCCGATCAGGTCTTCGCGCACGATGACCAAGGTCAGCCCGGCGGGACCCAGGTTTTTTTGTGCGCCACCAAAGGCCAGACCCACACGGGACCAGTCTACCGGGCGCGAGGCCACATGCGAAGAAAAATCCACCACCAGAGGGGCATCACAGCCCAAGGCTTTGAGGTCCGGCAGTTCGGAGAACTCGACACCGTGAATGGTTTCATTGCTGCAAATGTGCACATAGCGGCTGTCCGCGCCCACCTGCCAAGTGGCAGGGGCGGGCAGGGTGGTAAAGCCTTCCACCTGACCCGAAGCGGCCACACGGGCTGGGCCGTATTTGCCAGCTTCCTTGAGCGACTTTTGGCTCCAACTGCCCGTGAGCACAAAGTCCATGGCCCCGCCTTGCGACAGGTTCAGCGGCACGATGGCGTTTTCGGCCAAGCCCCCGCCTTGCATGAACAAAATCTTGAAGTGGGTGGGCACCGCCAACAATTCGCGCAAGTCGGTTTCGGCTTGCTCGTAAATGCTGATGAACTCCTTGCCGCGGTGGCTCATCTCCATCACGCTCATGCCCGAGCCATGCCAGTCCAACATCTCGGCCGCAGCTTGTTGCAGCACGGCTTCGGGCATGACGGCGGGACCCGCTGAGAAGTTGAAAGCGCGGCCCATCACTTATTGCGCTGCCGGTGCACTGTCATCCGGAGCGGCGTCGGCACCTCCCGCTTCACCGTCCGCCACTTCGCCTTCCGTCACATTCGCGTCATTTTCCACGATGCGTTGCAGGCCTGACAGCTTGGCACCTTCGTCCAGACCGATCAGCGTCACGCCTTGTGTGGCGCGGCCCATCTCGCGGATTTCGGACACGCGGGTGCGCACCAACACACCGGTGTCGGTGATCAGCATGATTTCGTCGTCGGCATGGACCAAGGTGGCGGCCACCACTTTTCCGTTGCGCTCGGATTGCTGGATGGCGATCATGCCTTTGGTGCCACGGCCATGACGGGTGTATTCGCTGATGTTGGTGCGTTTACCGTAACCGTTTTCGGTGGCAGTCAAGACGCTGGCGCGGGCTGCGGTTTCGTCTGCGACAGCGGCCGGGTCTTCTTGTTCGGACACCAGCATGGCGATCACGCTTTGGTGGTCTTCGATCATCATGCCTCGCACGCCACGGGCGCTGCGGCCCAGGGGGCGCACATCGTTTTCGTCAAAGCGCACGGCCTTGCCGCCGTCGCTGAACAACATCACGTCGTGCTTGCCATCGGTCAGAGCCGCACCGATCAAGAAATCGCCTTCGTCCAGGTTCACAGCGATGATGCCGCCCTTGCGCGGGTTGCTGAATTCGTCGAGCGAGGTCTTCTTGACGGTGCCCATGGACGTGGCCATGAACACATATTGGTTGTCCGGGAAGGTGCGTGCTTCGCCGGTCAGGGCCAACACCACGTTGATTTTTTCGCCTTCTTGCAGCGGGAACATGTTGACGATGGGGCGTCCGCGTGAGCCGCGTGAGCCCGCAGGCACTTCCCAGACTTTCAGCCAGTACAAGCGGCCGCGGTTCGAGAAGCACAGCAAATAGTCGTGTGTGTTGGCGATGAACAGCTGGTCGATCCAGTCGTCTTCTTTGGTGGCGGCGGCTTGTTTGCCACGCCCGCCGCGTTTTTGCGAACGGTACTCAGACAGGGGTTGGCTCTTGATGTAGCCGCTGTGCGAGAGCGTGACCACCATGTCGGTGGGTGTGATCAGGTCTTCGGTCGACAGGTCTTGCGCGCTGTGTTCGATTTCGCTGCGGCGTGCGCCGATCTTGGTCTGGCCAAATTCCTGGCGCACGGTGCCCAGCTCATCACCAATGATGGTGGACACGCGCTCGGGCTTGGCCAGGATGTCCAGCAGGTCTTCGATCTCGGACATGACCTCTTTGTACTCGGCCACGATCTTGTCTTGTTCCAGACCGGTCAGGCGCTGCAGACGCATCTGCAAAATCTCTTGCGCTTGCGTGTCCGACAAACGGTACAAGCCGTCTTGGCCCAAACCGTATTCACGCTCCAGTCCTTCGGGGCGGTAGTCGTCGGCGTTCACCACCGAGCCATCGTCGCGGGCGCGGGTCAGCATGGTGCGCACCATCTGGCTGTCCCAGGCGCGGGTCATCAGCTCGGCCTTGGCCACAGGGGGTGTGGGCGCGCCACGGATGATGGCGATGAAGTCGTCGATGTTGGCCAAAGCCACGGCCAGGCCTTCCAGCACATGGCCACGGTCGCGTGCTTTGCGCAGCTCAAACACCGTGCGGCGTGTCACCACTTCGCGGCGGTGCTGCAAGAAGACCTGGATCAGGTCTTTCAGGTTGCACAGCTTGGGCTGGCCGTCGATCAAGGCCACCATGTTCATGCCAAAGGTGTCTTGCAGCTGGGTCTGTTTGTACAGGTTGTTCAGCACCACCTCGGGCACAGCGCCACGCTTGAGTTCGATCACCAGGCGCATGCCTGATTTATCGGACTCGTCCTGGATGTGGCTGATGTCTTCGATTTTCTTCTCGTGTACCAACTCGGCCATGCGCTCTTGCAAGGTCTTTTTGTTGACCTGGTAGGGCAACTCATCGACCACGATGCACTGTCGTTGGCCTTTGTCGATGTCTTCAAAGTGGCACTTGGCCCGCATGACCACGCGGCCGCGGCCCGTGCGGTAGCCGTCCTTGACGCCGGTCATGCCGTAAATGATGGCACCCGTTGGGAAGTCTGGCGCAGGGACGATTTCCATCAGTTCATCAATCGAGGCTTCGGGGTTGCGCAGCAAATGCAGGCAGGCGTCCACCACCTCGTTCAGGTTGTGCGGCGGGATGTTGGTGGCCATGCCCACCGCAATACCGCCCGAGCCGTTGATCAGCAAGTTGGGCAGGCGCGAAGGCAGCACCAGAGGCTCTTTTTCTGAGCCGTCGTAGTTCGGGCCGAAGTCAACGGTGTCCTTGTCGATGTCCCCCAGCATCTCGTGGGCGATCTTGGCCAAGCGGATTTCGGTGTACCGCATGGCGGCAGCATTGTCGCCATCGACCGAGCCAAAGTTGCCCTGGCCATCCACCAGCATGTGGCGCATGGAAAAGTCTTGCGCCATGCGCACGATGGTGTCGTACACCGACTGGTCGCCGTGCGGATGGTATTTGCCGATCACGTCACCCACGATACGGGCCGACTTTTTGTAGGGGCGGTTCCAGTCGTTGTTCAGCTCGTGCATCGCGAACAAGACCCTGCGGTGCACGGGTTTCAGGCCGTCACGGGCATCGGGCAGGGCACGCCCGACAATCACGCTCATGGCGTAATCGAGGTAGCTGCGCCGCATTTCCTCTTCCAGACTGATGGGCAGTGTTTCTTTGGCAAACTGGGTCATATACAAGGAGTGGAGTGGCGCGGTGGAAAATTGTCATTTTAGTTGCAAGCCATTGTGGCGTCCATGCAACATTTGTGAGGCATTTGAAAGACAGCCTTGCAGTCCGTCCTGCAATTGACAGACGGGTGCACGGTCTATGGCACAATAAATCTCAACGCAGCAGATGACGGTCATCTGATGCGTCATTTTTACGCAGCGAGTCTGCGGCTTTATCCCTCAAGAGGAAGACCATGAAGAAACTGAACAAAGTGGCGATGTTGTTGGCCTCCGCAGCTCTCGCAACCGCCGCTGGCGCACAAACTGTTGACAACTGGCGCAATGGGACTGGTGACCTGGTTTGGAAAAACGGCACCAACGAACTGTGCTGGCGCAATGCCAACTGGACACCTGCTACTGCTGGTGCCGGTTGTGACGGTGCCATCGTTGCCCCCAAGGCCGCTGCACCAGCACCAGCACCAGCACCAGCACCAGCACCAGCGGCTGCGCCTCGTCCAGCTGCACCTGCTGCCCCGGCTGCACCAGCATTGCCGCCAGCAGCTGCCACCAAAGTCACTTACGCAGCCGATGCTTTCTTTGACTTCGACAAGTCAGTGCTCAAAGCCGAAGGCAAAGCCAAGTTGGATGACCTGATCGCTAAAGTCAAGGGCATCAACCTGGAAGTCATCATCGCCGTGGGTCACACCGACTCCGTGGGCTCTGATGCTTACAACCAGAAGCTGTCGGTCAAGCGTGCTGACGCTGTCAAGGCTTACTTGGTGACCAAGGGCATCGAAAAGAACCGCGTCTACACCGAAGGCAAGGGCGAGAAGCAAGCCGTTGCTGACAACAAGACTGCTGCTGGCCGTTCCAAGAACCGCCGCGTTGAAATCGAAGTGGTCGGCACACGCCCTAACCGCTGATCCCTCACCGGACCCGAAAAAAGCCCCAGCAATGGGGCTTTTTTTCGTCTGTCGTTCTTGCCCGGTGCCTGTTCACCGACAATCTGACCCCATGAATACAAGCAATTCCAACGTCGATCCGGCCGAACTGGCCAAGTTTTCTGACCTGGCACACCGTTGGTGGGACCCCGAAAGCGAATTCCGCCCCCTGCACCAGATCAACCCGCTGCGCCTCGAGTGGATCAACGGCTTGGTACCCTTGAACGGTTTGAATGTGGTGGACGTCGGCTGCGGTGGCGGCATTTTGGCCGATGCCATGGCCCGCAAAGGCGCCCAGGTGCTCGGCATTGACCTGGCCACCAAATCTCTCAAAGTGGCCCAGCTGCACGCACTCGAAGCGGGCACCCAGGGTGTGCAATACCGCGAATCCAGCGCTGAAGCTCTGGCCGCCGAGCAGCCCGCGCAGTTTGACGTGGTCACCTGCATGGAAATGCTCGAACACGTTCCTGACCCCTCGGCAGTCGTCAAAGCCTGCGCCCAAATGGTCAAGCCTGGCGGCTGGGTGTTCTTTTCGACGCTCAACCGCAACCCCAAGTCCTTTTTGTTTGCCATCGTCGGGGCCGAATACATCCTCAATTTGTTGCCCAAAGGCACACACGAATTTGCCCGCCTGATCAAGCCCAGCGAATTAACTGCCTGGGCACGCGAAGCCGGGCTGGACGCCCAAGGCTTCAAGGGCATGGAATACAACCCCTTCACCAAGCGCTATTGGCTGAGCCAAGACACCAGCGTGAACTATTTGCTGGCCTGCCGGAAAGCCTGACCATGTTCCAAAGCGCACAAGCCGTCTTGTTTGACCTGGACGGCACCCTCATCGACAGCGCGCCTGATCTGGGCGCCGCAGTGGACCAAATGCGTGTGGCACGCGGTTTGTCGTCTCTTCCGCTTGAGCACTACCGGCCCATGGCCGGTGCTGGAGCCCGTGGCATGCTGGGCCTTGCCTTTGGCATGACACCCGAGCACCCCGACTTCGAGGCGATGAAAGAAGAGTTTTTCGTCACCTACGAAAACTGCATGACCGAACGCACCCGCATCTTCGACGGCGTGGTGGACATGATCGAGCGCCTGGTGGCCTTGGGGCTGCCTTGGGGCGTGGTCACCAACAAATCCAGCCGATTCACCGACCCGCTGACCGCGGCCATGCCTTTGTTTGCCTCAGCCGGCGCCATCGTCAGCGGCAACACCACCCCCCACGCCAAACCGCACCCTGAGCCTTTGTTTGAGGCCGCACGGCGTTTGGCCATCGACCCGGCGCGTTGTGTGTACGTGGGCGACGACGAGCGCGACATCGTTGCAGGCCTGGCCGCAGGCATGGGCACGGTGGCTGCCACCTACGGTTATTTGGGCCAACAGAGCGATATTTCGCGCTGGAATGCCCATTTGCACATCGATTCACCGATGGACCTCTTGCAATTCCTCAAGAGCGCCTAAAATAGGTCCCTCAGGGGCTGCACTGGTTTCGACATGGGTTCGGACGCGTGGCAGGGCATGTCGAGGTTCTGATCCTCGTTAATCTTCGGAAAAAAAACTAACTGCAAACGACGAACGTTTCGCACTCGCCGCTTAATCCGGTGAGCCTTGCAACAGTTGGCCGATAGGCTGGGTTAGGGTGATGAGGGGGTTAAACCCCTCAAAGTCCTAGCTGCAAGGTAAAACATATGGGCTGGCATCACCTCGGGTACCTTGGGGTGGTGTGAGAAAAAAGGGTGCTGGCTGGGTGTTCAGCGTGTCGCTGCGCGGTTCATTTGGCGAGACTCAAATCAGACGACTACACATGTAGAACTGTACGAAAAAGACTTATGGACGGGGGTTCAAATCCCCCCAGCTCCACCAAACCTTAAAAAGCCAACCTCAACCGGTTGGCTTTTTTTTGGCTGAATGGGCCCATCCGACTTGGAGAACGGCGATGACTTTGGCAATGACTTGGCAAGAGTGGGTGCAGCACGATGCGGTGGCTTTGGCCGAGCGGGTGCGCCGTGGCGATGTGACGTCGGCTGAACTGGCCGCACAGGCCGCAGCCGGGGTGGCCAAAATCAACCCGGCGGTGCACGCGGTGGTCGAGGTGTTTGACGATGTGGTGGCCGACCCGCTCAAGGACGGCTTGAACCTGGACGGTCCTTTTGCAGGCGTGCCGTTTTTCATGAAGGACCTGGGGCCCACGATGAAGGGGCGCTTGCAAGAGATGGGGTCCTTGATGATGCGCGGCAACCGGGCCAGCGCTGACACCTTCCTCACCAGCAAGATGCGCCAGGCGGGCCTGAACCTCATGGGCCGCACCACCACACCCGAGTTTGGCGTCTGCAGCTCGGCCGAAAACCCTGCGGTTTATGTCACGCGCAACCCCTGGAACCCGGCGTACACCAGCTATGGGTCTTCGGCGGGCACGGCGGTGGCGCTGGCTGCCGGCGTGCTGCCGCTGTCGCACGCCACCGACGGAGGCGGCTCGATCCGCATCCCGGCGGGCACCAACGGCAACATTGGCCTCAAGCCTTCGCGGGGTGTTTTTTCGATCGCGCCTGCAGCTTCAGATTTGACCGGTCTGGTTTCGACCCAGGGCTGCCAAAGCCGCACGGTGCGGGACACGGCCGCTTTTGTGGACCATTGTCGGGGCGGTGCGCCGGGCGAGTTCATGCCCTACTGGATGCCGTCCGAGCCTTACAGCCGACTCATCGAACGCGATCCGGGACGCCTGCGCATTGCCTTGTCGCACGAGTGGGGTGACTTTCGGGCCGCGCCGCATTTTGTGGCCGAGCTGGAGCGGGTGGGGCGCTTTTTGGAGGGGCTGGGCCATGAGGTGGAGTGGGCCTTGCCCGAGGTGGATTTTCGGGCCGCGTTTGAGGCGCAGACGACGTGCTACATCAGCAACTTCGCGCAAACCATCTCCAACTTGCTGACCCCCAGGGGCCTGGTCAGGCCCTTGCCCGATCTGGTGGAGCCCATCAACATCAAGATTTGGGAGGCGGGCCTGAAAACCAGCTATGCCGATCGAGCCCGGATGCAGGCGGTGTTTAACAATACTTCGCGATCGTTTGGTCGGTTCTTTGAGGACTGGGACATCATCCTGACGCCCATCACCGCCTTGCCCACGCCCAAAATCGGCACGGTGGAATATTTGACAACCAGCGACAACTCTTCGGTGCTCGATTGGTTCCATCACCTGTGGTGCAACTTTGCTTATACCCCTTTGACCAATTTGTGTGGCATGCCGGGCATCTCCATGCCGATGGCCTGGCAAGACAATGGTTTGCCCTTGGGTATCCAGGCCCAGGCCTGCCAAGCCAACGATGGCTTGCTGCTGCAACTGGCCGCGCAGGTCGAACGTGCCTTGGGTGGTCAGTGGCACGCGGATCGTGTGCCCCAGGTGCATGTGAGTCACTGACCGTGTCGTCGGACTCCGATCCGTCAGGAAGACGTGGGGGGCCTAGGGGCTGCGCTTTTGGATGCGTTGACCTTCGCGCAGCGGGGCAGGGTAGAGCACCACTTGGTTGCCCGCCTGCAGGGTGCCGGTTTCGATCCAGGCGTGTTCGGCGTTGCGGTCTTTGAGCACCACTTGGCGGGCACGGGCTCGGCCCTGGTCAAACAGCCAAACCCGCCACTGGCTGCCGTCGCGCACCAAGGCTGCGGTAGGCACGCGCAGGGCTTGCTCGGTGCGTGCACTCACGATGCGGGCATCGACCCGAAAGCCGTCACCCAGGCCAGGTGCAGAGGCTTCGGGGGTGGGCAGCAGGTCCACCCGTACGTTCACGCGTTGCTCTTCGATGCCCAGGGCCGAAATTTTGGTGAAAGCGATGGGCTCGATGTGTCTGACGTGGCCCTGCAGTGGCACATCCTGTGCGCTCAGTGAGAGGCTCACGGGGGCACCCACGGGGATCTGCCGGGCGTCTGCAGACAGCACATCGATCACCGCCTCCAGCGAGCGCAGGTCGCCCAAAGTCAGCAAAGCTTGCCCAGCGGTCACGGGTCCGGCGCTGCTTTGGTGAATCTGCAGCACCTGGCCGTTCACAGGGCTGGTAATGGCCAGCAGATCGGGACGGGTGGCTGGGGCAGGAGGGGCTGGTGTGGCAGCGCTCGGGTGCAGCGCCGCCTGGGATTCGGCCAGACTGAACCGGGTCGCAAGCAGCTCGGCCAGCCCGGCTTGCAGCGCTTGTTCGGCGGCGCGCTCGGACAGTTGTGCCTGGTCCAGCGCGGCCTGGGCCATGAAATTTTGCTGCGCCAATTGCGCGGTCCTTTGGGTTTGCAGGCGGGCTTGGTCAAGCGCGGTTTGCAGTTGCTGCACTCGGGCGCTGGCGGCCTCCTGTGTGGCTTGGTCACGGCCCACACGCTGGCGCAAGACCGTTTGCTGTCGGGGGTCGATCATGGGTGAGGTCACGGGGGCCAGCCAGGCCACCGTTTGGTGCGCTTGCACCGGGTCACCGACTTGCAGGTCTGACCGTTGCAGGTGGCCAGCCAGGGGTGCGGTGACAAGGTAGCGTTGTTTCAGGCGCAGCTGGCCGTCTTCTTCGATGCTTTGCTCAAAGAGACCTACGGTGACCGCTGCCAGATCCACATTCACCGGACGCGGCGCAAAGGCCCACCACAGACCAGTGGCCGCGCCCAAGCCCGCGAGTGCCCAGACCAGCCACTGCCAGTGGGGGCGGTATGCACGCTCGGCAGGTGTGTCCGGGATGGAAAGGGGTGTGGGGTGCTTGTCGTTCATTCTCTGACTTTCAAAACGGCGACCAAGTCCAGTTGGTCAATCTGGCGGCGCACCAAAAGCGCGCTGAGCAAGCCGGCGGCCAGTACGATGAGGACGGCCCAGCCATAGGTGGGCGGGGCAATGACCACAGGAAAATCGATGTTCTCGGAGGACATCAGTTGCATCAGCCACGAGGCCAGCGCCCAGCCGCCTGCTGCACCCAGCGGCAAGGCCAGCAGCAGTTCGGCTCCCAGCGGCCCCAGCAGCAAAACCGAGACTTCTGCCCGCGTCATGCCCAGCACGCGCAAGCTGGCCAGTTCCCAGGCGCGCTCGGACAGGCTGATGCGCGCCGCGTTGTACACGATGCCCACCGCCATGGCCACGGCAAACAGGGTCAGGATGGCGCTGAACACGCCCATGTTGCGTGAGGTGGTTTCCTGAAAACCGGCCAGCGACGAGGCCTTGTCGAGCACCGCGACGATGACCGGGGCTCCCTTGACCGCTTGCCAAAACGCGGGCATGGCCAGGGGGTCCACCTGCAAGCTCGCTTCGGTCACACCCGCACCTTCGCGGGTCAGACGGTGCATGGCGTCCAGGTCCATGAAAGCTTGCTTGCCGATCAGGGTGCGCACAATGCCCACCACTTCGACGCTGGCGCGTTGTTGTCGGCCCGTCAAGAATTCCACCTCGACCCGTTCGCCCACTTGCGCGCCGAGTCGCTGTGCCAACAGGGCAGACAGCACCAGCCCTTGCGGCGGCATTGTCAGGGGGCCTTGCTCGGTGTCGATGGCACGCATCAAACGCGCGCCTTGGGGCAGCCCGAGCATCATGCCTTCGTCGTTTTGGCCGGCCCGGTGCAGGCGAACCGAGCTCGTGCGTTGCGCTTCGGCATGCAGCACGCCCGGTAAGCGCTGCAGGTCTTGCTGCACCGAGGGCCTGAGCTCGTGCTGAAAATAAACCACCACATCGCCACGCTGCACTTGCCGGTATTGCACATCCATGATGTGTGCCACCGCGTCCAGCCAGAAGGCCCCCGAGATTTGCAAAGCCACCGCCAGCGCGATGCCGGTGACCGTGAACAGGGCGCGCCAGGGGCTGTTTTGCAGGTGGCGCATCGCCATCAAGGTCGCGGTGGGCACATGGCGGCTCAGTCCCATGCGTTCCAGCAGGCTGCGCTGTTGGTGCGCAGGCAGCGGCGCTTGCATGGCCACGGCAGGGCGCAGGCGCACCACCGCCTCGATGGACCGCCAAGTGCCTGCGGCGGCGGCTGCCATCACCAGCGCCACCGAAGCCAACACCAGCCAGGGGGTGGTGGCGTAGTCCAGACGCTCAAAGCGAAAGCTCTCGCTATACAGGCCCAGCATGGTACGTCCGATCCATTGGCTCAGCGCCAGCCCCGCCAGCAGACCCAGGCCTGCGATGGCCAGGGCCAGCCCCATGTAGTGCCAGGCGATGCGGCTGTCCGGATAGCCCAGCGCTTTGAGTGCCGCAATCGGGTGGCGCTGCGTGGCCACTTGGCGTCCAATGACGCCGTTCAGGATGAACACCGACACCGCCAAAAAAATCGCGGGCAGCACGGTGCCCATGACTTGCATTTGCGACAACTCGTCGTTGACGATCCGGGCAGAAATTTGTTGGTCTTGACGCATGGCCCCACGTGTGCCGTAAGGCCCGAGTAAGGCGTCGATCTGTGCGAGGGTGTGCGCCAGGGTCGCCGGACTGGGTGCACGCTCGTCCAAGCGGAAGAATGCCTGGTTGAACGCGCCTTGCATATCAAACACCTGGGCCATGCGCTGGTGGTCGATCCACCATACGCCAAAGCCCTTGTCGTCAGGCGCGCCCCCGCGCGAGGCAAACACATACTCGGGTGATATCACTGTGCCCACCAGATGCACGGTTTGCAGTTGGCCATTCAGGAGGGTCTGTACCCGGTCACCGAGCCGCATTTGGCGCGCCTGCGCAAAGCGCTCGTTGACCACGGCTTCCAGCAAGCGACCGGGTTCGGGCCAGCGGCCACTGCGCAAGCTCAGGGCGTTCAGGCCCTGGCTTTGGGCTTGCACACGTGCCAGTTCCAGGCCCACAAAGCGCGCCGTGACGGGGGCTTGCGCGTCGGGCAGGGCCAGTTGGGCGTCATGCACCACGTTCAGTTGGATGTCGGCCACCCCCGGCACGGCCCGCAAGCGCCCTTGCAGTTGCAGCGGGGCGCGCTGCACGCGGATGAATACATCGGCCATGTGGTTGTCACGGTAAAAGTTGTCTCGGGCCTCCTTCAGCGAGGCGTGTACCGAAAACATCCCCACAAAACCGGCCACCCCAATGGCCACCACCACGGCAATGGTCAGTACTTGCGCCCACAGTCTGTGCAGGTCGCGCCAGAGTTTGGTGTTCAGGGCGCGCATGGGGTGCCTACCAGTGCAGTGTGGCCGCCGCCACTTTGTGGGGGTTGCGCTCGATGCCTGCGATGCGGCCATCGGCCATGCGCATCACCCGGTCGGCCATGTTGGCAATCGGGGCGTTGTGGGTGATGACCACGGTGGTGGTGCCCAGCTCGCGGTTGACTTTCTCAATGGCTTGCAACACCACGATGCCAGTGGCGCAGTCCAGGGCGCCGGTGGGTTCGTCGCACAGCAACACCTGCGGCCTTTTGGCTATGGCCCGTGCAATCGCCACACGCTGCTGTTCACCGCCTGACAGTTGGGCCACAAAATGGTCCAGCCGATGCGCCAGCCCCACCAGTGCCAGGGCCTCTTGCGGTGGCATCGGGTCGCGGGCCATATCGGTCACGAGGGCCACGTTTTCACGCGCCGTCAGGCTGGGAATCAGGTTGTAGAACTGAAACACAAAACCCACATGCTCGCGCCGGTACTGCGTCAGTTCCGCGTCGCTGGCTCCGGTCAGCTCGTGCCCTTGGCCGTGCTCGAACCATTGCGCCGTGCCCGAGCTGGCGCTGTCTAGTCCGCCCAAGATGTTGAGCAAAGTGGATTTGCCGCTGCCCGAGGCCCCCAGCAACACGACCAGCTCGCCTTGCACGATGCACAGGTCCACCCCGCGCAGCGCATGCACCGCCGTGGGCCCCGCACCATACACTTTGCTCAGTTGGCGGGCCATGAAAACGCAGTCGGCAGGAACGGGTGTTTCAGGCATCTCAGCGATTGGCGCACGCCTTGACCGCTGGCCTTTTGATGTCTGTCAACCCCGCGCAGTGCAGCCGGTGCGCTGGTGCACCATAGGCCAAAAGGTGCAGACCCTTGGATGGATGGCTACACACGCCTGGCGTTCGGAAAATCGGATATTTCCGGGCTTTTATAAGGATGGGACATGTTGCAAGAACACTGGATTTTGGTGGCCAACGCTGGGCACGCCCGGCTGTGGGAGCGACGCTCGATGACCGAACCCTTGGTCGAGTTGGCCAACTGGGCCAACCCTGCAGTCCGCATGAAGGCCAGCGCCACTGAGCGCGCACCGCTGGGGCATTCGGAGTATGGGCGCACTGGTTTGGCCCCTCACACCGAATTGCAGCAGCGCCACCGCAACGACTTTGCCCAGACACTGGCCAGGCATTTGCGCCAAGCTGCTTTGGGCGAGCGCATGAAAGCGCTGGCGCTGGTGGTGTCCAACCCCTTTTTGGGCGATTTGAACCGGCACCTGGATGCCTCGGTAAAGAAAACCGTGTGCGCCATGCACGCGCTGGATTGGACGGCTTTGAAGCCTGAAGAGTTGGCGCAGCGTTTGCGACAGGATTTGCGTTTATGACTTGGCCGGGGCAGTCAGCAGGGCCAGCACCTGGGCATCGCTCACGGGTTGAAAATCGCGGTAAAACTGCCCAACTGCCATGAAGTCATCGGGGACTGACAAGCACACGGTGTCGTCCGCCAGAGCCTGCACCTGGCGTAAGGCTCCGTGGCTGGCCACCGGCACCGCGCAGACCAGGCGGAGTGGCTCTTGTTGGCGTGTGGCGCGCAGTGCCGACAGCATGGTGGCCCCTGTGGCCAGGCCATCGTCCACCACGATCACCAGCCGGTCTTTGACATCGGCACGCGGCAGCACCTGACGGTATTGCTTTTGGCGGGCTTTCAGGGTTTTCATCTGACGCTGGATTTCGGCCCGGATAAAGTTTGCCTCCAGGCCCATTGTGGCCGCCTTGGGTAACCAAGTGGCCAAGCCGGTTTCGTCCACCGAACCGATGGCCAGTTCGGGCTGCAGAGGGGCGCACAGTTTTCGCACCAGCACCACATCGAAGGAGCCATCCAGCGCCTTGGCCAAGGCCAACCCCATGGGCACCGCACCGCGTGCAATGGCCAACACCAAGGGGTGCTGTCCCCGGTATTTCTGCAGAGCCTTGGCCAGTTGTTGGGCGGCGTCCAGGCGGTTGAGGTACATGTTGCAGAGGTTTCTGAATGGATGAACAACCATTGTCAGAAAAACCGCGACACCCTTCGGTGGCAGGACGCACGCAACAAAAAAATGCCGCTCAATCGGTGTTGAGCGGCTGTCTGGCCGCCCCGCCTGCTGCGTGGCAGGCGGGGCGAGGGGCTTGATTACAAACCGGCGGCGGCCTTCAGTGCAGCGGCGCGGTCAGTACGCTCCCAAGTGAAGTCGGGCTCGTCGCGGCCAAAGTGGCCGTAGGCGGCTGTCTTGCTGTAGATCGGGCGCAGCAGGTCCAGCATCTGGATGATGCCTTTGGGGCGCAGGTCAAAGTGCTCGGCGACCAAAGCGGCCAGCTTGTCGTCCGAGATCACGCCTGTGCCTTCGGTGTTCACCGTGATGTTCATGGGGCGTGCCACGCCGATGGCGTAAGCCACTTGAATTTGGCACTTCGTTGCCAGGCCCGCAGCCACGATGTTTTTGGCCACGTAACGTGCAGCGTAAGCGGCCGAGCGGTCCACCTTGGAGGGGTCTTTGCCGGAGAACGCGCCGCCACCGTGGGGGCAAGCACCGCCGTAAGTGTCGACGATGATCTTGCGACCTGTCAGGCCGCAGTCACCCTGGGGGCCGCCGATGACAAAACGGCCTGTGGGGTTGATCAGGTACTTGGTGTCTTGCAGCCACTCTTTGGGCAGCACGGGCTTGATGATCTCTTCGATGATGGCTTCGGTGAAGCTGGCCTTCATCTTGGTCGATGTTTCCGATTGGTCAGGGCTGTGCTGGGTGGACAACACCACGGTGTCGATGCTGTGGGGCTTGCCGTCCACATAGCGCATGGTCACCTGGCTCTTGGCGTCGGGGCGCAAGAAAGGCAGACGGCCGTCTTTGCGCAACTGGGCTTGGCGCTCGACCAGACGGTGGGCGTAGTAAATGGGGGCGGGCATCAGCTCGGGTGTTTCGCTGCAGGCGTAGCCGAACATCAGTCCTTGGTCGCCCGCGCCGATGTTGAGGTGGTCGTCAGACGCGTGGTTCACGCCCTGGGCGATGTCGTTGGATTGTTTGTCGTAACACACCATCACGGCGCAACCCTTGTAGTCGATGCCGTAGTCGGTGTTGTCGTAGCCGATGCGTTTGATGGTGTCGCGGGCGACCTGGATGTAGTCGACGTGTGCGTTGGTGGTGATCTCGCCGGCCAATACGACCAAGCCGGTGTTGGTCAGGGTTTCGGCGGCCACGCGGCTGCGGGGGTCTTGCTCGAAAATGGCATCCAAAATCGCGTCAGAAATCTGGTCTGCGACTTTGTCGGGATGGCCTTCGGAGACGGATTCCGAGGTGAAGAGGAAGTTCTGAGACATGAAAAAAGCTCCTTGGTTAAAGTGGATTTCGGCGTTGCCGACCCTTTAATTAACTTTGGAGCCTGGCGAACGCTTTAGCAGAATTTATGAGTCGCCCTGCAAGTAGTTCAGATAACTCGGCGACAATAAATTATAAAAGATGATCAAACCCCTTTTAAATCATGTCCAATAATCATGTCCAATAGGGCATGGATATCCCAACCCCCATTGAAAATCGTTTGGTCGAGCTGGAGATCAAGGCCGGCTTCACCGAAGACCTGCTGGACCAGCTCAACGCTCAGGTGTACCGCCAACAGCAACACATTGACGCACTCATTCAAGAGCTGCGCCTGCTGCGTGACCGCTTGCCTGAATCGGGCGGCGGCGCCGAGACGCGCAACCCGCGCGACGAGATTCCGCCGCATTACTGAAAGCGGTTGATGACGACCATGCACAGCGTTCAAGACATCCGCGACCATTTGCGCGCCTTGGGTGCCAATGCGCTGCATGAGCAGCGCGTGTTGCGCCTGTGGGCTCAGGCCAAGCCCCAAGACAGTGGGCGCAGGCCGCTGCACAGCTTCATGCCCACGGCGGTGCGCGAGGCTTTGCCAGCACTCAGCGCCACGCTTGCAGGCCTGGCCACCCTGCGCGAGCAGCACCCGGGGCAAGACGGCTCGGCGCGCTTGCTGGTGGGCCTGCAAGATGGCCAGACGGTGGAAAGCGTGCTGCTGCCGCGTGACGGCCTGTGTGTTTCTAGCCAGGTGGGTTGCGCGGTGGGCTGCGTGTTTTGCATGACCGGGCGCGAAGGCCTGATACGGCAGGTGGGCAGCGCCGAAATCGTGGCCCAAGTGGCTTTGGCGCGCATGCTCAGGCCGGTCAAAAAAGTGGTGTTCATGGGCATGGGCGAGCCCGCGCACAACCTGGACGCGGTGATGGAGGCCATTGAGCTGCTGGGCACGGTGGGCAACATCGGTCACAAAAATTTGGTGTTTTCCACCGTGGGCGATGCGCGGGTGTTCGAGCGTTTGCCGCAAGGCCTTGTCAAGCCTGCACTGGCTTTGTCGCTGCACAGCACGCGGGCCGAGCTGCGGGCGCAGTTGCTGCCTCGAGCCCCGCGTTTTGACCCGCAAGATTTGGTGGAGGCGGGCGAGGTCTATGCCCGCGCCACCGGCTACCCGATCCAGTACCAATGGACCTTGATCGAAGGTGTGAACGACAGTGATGAAGAAATTGATGGCATCGTGCGCTTGCTGCAAGGCAAATACGCGCTGATGAACATGATCCCTTACAACGCGGTGCCCGACTTGCCTTATGCACGCCCGAGCTGGGACAAGGCTGCGGCCATCGCCCGCACGCTGCACCAGCGCGGCGTGCTGACCAAGTTGCGCCAGTCAGCCGGGCAGGATGTGGATGGAGGGTGTGGCCAACTCAGGGCGCGCGATGTGCAGCGCGAAAAAACCATGACTTTTCATCGGCCCATCAACGCCCCGGCAGCTTGATCAAGCCGCTGGACAAAGAAGTCCCCAGCAAAATTACCGCGCCGCACAGCAGCATCCAGGCCGTGACGCTTTCGCCCAAAAACAGCACGCCGTAAGCGATGGCAAACACCGGCACCAAAAAGGTGACGGTCAGGGCCCGTGCAGGCCCCGAGTTCTCGATCAGCTTGAAGTACAGGATGTAGGCCACCCCGGTGCACAACACCCCCACCACCAGCAAGGACCACCAGACCGAGGCGCTGGGCATGTGATCGGGGCGGTACCACAGCGCGGGCAATGCCAAAACCAAAGTCGCCCCGATCTGGCTGCCGGTGGCGGTGACCAGTGGCGGCAGGCTGGGAATGTGTTTTTTGGTGAAACTCGCTGCGAGCGCATAGCAAGTGGTCGCAGCCAGGCAAGCGGCGACTGCCCATGCAGGGGCGATGCCCGAGTCGTTGGGTTTGAAGCTGGCTTGTCCACCCGCCAGCAGCAGCACCCCCCCAAAGCCGATGCCCAGGCCCACGATCCGTGAGAGGGTCGGTTTGTCCCCCAGCCACATCCAGGCGACGACCGCGCCAAACAAGGGCACCGTCGCGTTCAGGATGGAGGACAAACCGGTGGTGATGTGCAGGACGGCAAAGGCATACAAGGCAAAGGGGACGCCGCTGTTGAGCGCCCCGACAAAGAGCACCGGCTTCCAATGCCTGCGCAATTGGGCCCAGTGGCCTTTGGCCAGCATGATCGGCAGCAAAAAAGCGGCGGCAATGGCCACCCGGATGGCGGCCGTGGGCAGGGGACCCAATTCGACGGCGGCTATGCGCATGAATAAAAAGGATGAGCCCCAAATGGCGGCCAGGATCAAAAAATCGGTCAGCCAGCCTTTGGCGTGAGAAGAGGTCATTCAGGAAAGAGGGGAACAGTCGATGTCAGGGCGAGCGGGTAGCCTTCCAGTTTGAGCAGCGCCTGTTTGCGCCACAACCCGCCTGCATAACCCGTGAGTTGGCCACCGGCACCCAGGACGCGGTGGCAAGGCACGATGATACTCACCGGGTTACGTCCCACCGCCGCGCCGACGGCACGAACGGCCTGGGGGTTGTTCAATTGACGGGCCACATCGCCATAGCTTTGATGTGCACCAGAGGGGATGGACAGCAAAGCGCGCCAGACCGATTGTTGAAAGGGCGTGCCTGCCGACAGGTCCAAAGGCACGTCAAACGATGTCAAATCGCCTGCAAAGTAGGCCAGCAGTTGCCGGGAGGCGCTTTGGAGCAGCGTGTGGTCGCTGTCGTTCGTCCAGCTTTGCATTCCGGCCTCGGTCGGGCCATGGCGCTGGCCTTCAAACCACACGCCGCACAGGCCTTGCGGCGATGCGGCCAGGATCATGGGCCCCAAAGGGCCGTTCAGTGCTTGCGTGGTGATGGTTTTCATGGCGTTGTGTGGGTTGAGGATGACAGGCGCTGCCAAGCGGCAATCAGGGCATAGCTGCGAAAAGGGCGCCATGGCTGCCCGAGTTGTTCCAATGCCTGCGTGGGGCGGGGGTGTTGGCGCACGCCCAAGGCGGTTTGCAAGGCCACATCCTGCACCGGCCAGGCATCCAGCCAGCGCAAAGCACGCATGGCGATGTAATGCGCCGTCCAGGGGCCGATGCCGGGCAAGGCCATCAGTGCCTGCAAAGTGGGCTCCAACGGGGCTTTGGGGTGCAGCTTTAGCGCGCCCGATTCAACCGCCCGTGCCAGTGCCTGAATCGCTTTTTGCCTTTGGCGCACCACACCCAGGCTTCCCATGAGCGCGGCGTTTTCCTCCAGCGCCAGGCACGCCGGGCTGGGAAAGGTTCGGTTCAGTTCAGGCCAAGGTGTTTCGCAAGGCGTGCCCAGCGCTTGGACCAAGCGCTGCCCCAGCGTGCGTGCGGCCTTGACGGTGATTTGCTGACCCAAAATGGCGCGCACGGCCAGCTCGAATCCATCCAGGCCCCCCGGCAAACGCTGGCCCATGGCGTGTGGAAATGCGGGCTCAAGCACCTGGGCGATGGCGGCGGGCTGGGCATCCAGGTCCAGCCAGTCCCGCACCTGCGCCACCAGAGCGGGCAGCACGGGCAGCAAGTTGGGGCTGACGCGAAGATGGACCCAAGGGTGCAGGTTGTCCCAGCGGACCGTCAACCAGCCGTTGATCACGCTGGGGCCATGGGGCCAGCGCACGGTGCGACGCAACTGGGCTTGCGTGCCTTCGCCGCGCCAGCTCTCCATGCCCTCCAGCGAACGGGTTTTGAAAAATTGCCACAGCTGCGCGATCTGGCACGGTGGCCGGTAGTGCAGTTCCATGGCCAATGGCGCGCCGCTAACGGATGCGGCCTGGCGCTGCGTGCGGGCCGGGCGAAGTTGTCCTGGGCTGAGTCGGTAATGCTTTGAAAACGCCGCATACATGCGCCGGGCCGAGCCGAATCCGCTGGCTTGGGCCACCTGGGCCACGGACATCGGGCTGTCGTGCAGCCACTGTTTGGCCCGCAGCAGGCGTTGGGTTTGCAGGTATTGCAGCGGCGAGACCTGCCAATGCAGCGTGAACATGCGGCGCAGGTGCCGGTCGCTCACGCCCAGTTGTGCGGCCAAGGTGCTCAGGGTGGGTGGTTTGCGGCCATGGTCGATGGCCATGTGCAGTTGCTGGGCCGCGAATTCAGGCCACAAGGGCCTGCGCATCGGTGGTGGACCAAGTAGCGCCGCGCGGGGGCCATCTCCGGGCGGCAAGCGCAAACAAGGTCTGAAGCCATGGGACTCGGCTTGCGCTGCCGTTTCAAAAAACTTGGCAATTCACGTGGCACGCGGCAGTTTCACCCGGCAGACCGGGCGGCAATAAATACCGGTGGACGTGACGCCGGTGAAAAAAAGACCGTCCCAGGCGGCATCTCTTTCAGGACATGGCCTGGTAGCAGCGCTCCGAGGATCAAGCCTTTTGCCGATTCAGGGCCGAACTTGTGGGGGAGGCATGCTGATGGCGTTTCATGAAGGGCATGTTAGCCATAAATGGCGCTGTCCTGAACGCTTAGGAATGTGCCGTTTTCGGACCCGTGATTTCGGCTGGTGGGCGGGCCTCAGCACCTACAATACAAGGACGCTCACCTTCCCAGCGGCCAGGCTGGAGCCTCTCCTACCCAGACCAATCCCAGACGCCATGCAAGTCACCTCTACGATCTTCAAAGCCTACGACATCCGCGGCGTGGTGCCGTCGACCTTGAATGAGCAAGTGGCCGAAGGTCTGGGCAAGGCCTTTGGCACGCATGCTCATGGCCCAAGGCCAGAGCGCGGTGGCTGTGGGGCGCGACGGCCGCCTGAGTGGCCCCGCATTGTCGGCCGCGCTGATCCGTGGTCTGGTGGCGGCTGGCATCCAGGTCATCGACATTGGCTTGGCCACCACGCCCATGCTGTATTTTTCGGCCAACACCGCTTGCCAAAGCGGCATCCAGGTGACGGGCAGCCACAACCCCAAGGACTACAACGGCTTCAAGATGGTGCTGGGCGGCCGCGCCATTTATGGCGATGAAATCCAGGCGCTGCGTCAGATGATGGAGACTGAGACTTGGCAACTGCAAGGCGGCGGCAGCGTCAGGCCGCTGGACGTGCTGGCCCAATACACCCAGCGCATTGTGGGCGACGTGAAGTTGTCGCGCCCCATGAAAATCGTGATCGACTCGGGCAACGGCATTGCGGGCGCCTCGGCCCCCGGCATCTTCCGCGCTCTGGGCTGCGAAGTGATCGAGCTGTTCAGCGAGGTGGACGGCCACTTTCCCAACCACCACCCCGACCCGAGCAAGCCGGAAAACCTGCAAGACCTGATTGCGGCCCTGAAAACCAGTGGGGCTGAATTGGGCCTGGCCTTTGACGGCGACGGTGACCGATTGGGCATTGTCACGAAAGACGGCAACAACATTTACCCCGACCGCCAGATGCAGCTGTTTGCACAAGACGTGCTCAGCCGTGTGCCGGGCGGCGCCATTTTGTTTGACGTCAAATGCTCACAGCGCCTGGCCCCGGCCATTGAGGCTGCGGGCGGTCAGCCCTTGATGTACAAAACAGGGCATTCGCTGATCAAAGCCAAGATGAAGGCCATCGAGGTCGCAGGTGGCCAGGCCCCCCTGGGCGGCGAGATGAGTGGCCATATTTTCTTCAAAGAGCGCTGGTACGGTTTTGACGACGGCACCTACGCCGGTTGCCGCTTGCTCGAAATCGTCAGCCAATCGCCCGATGCCAACGCCGTCTTGAATGCCCTGCCCGCCAGCTTCAGCACGCCCGAGCTGAACGTGGCCTGCACTGAAGGAGAGCCCCACAGCGTGACAGCTGCGCTGCAGGCGCTGGCCGGCGAGGCCTTCAAGGCACCTGCCCAGGTTTGCACCATCGACGGCCTGCGTGTGGACTGGCCCGATGGCTTTGGCCTGATCCGCGCCTCCAACACCACGCCGGTGCTGGTGTTGCGCTTTGAAGGCCAGACCAACGCCGCCTTGCAGCGCATAGAAGCCGAGATGCTGGCGCTGCTGCGCTCGGTCAAGCCCGATGCGCAAATTCAGGCTGCGGCGCATTGAGCATGGGTGCTCGAAAGCCTGCCATGAACAAGGACACTGCCGCGCTGAGCTCAGACCCAGAGGTCATTGTTTTTAACCTGAAAAAGCGGTACACCGGTGTGTCCGCCACCATCAACGCCTTGGTGCCCTTGCAGGCGCTGCAATGGCGTTTGGGTTTTTGCGGCAACCGCATGTCCAACGGCATTGAGGGCATGGGCTTGTGGCAGGCCATTCGCCTTTCGCGACATGCGCCCAGCGGTCGCGCTTTTCGCATCTGGCATGTCCGACGTGACCCCGAGATGATGGCTGCTATTTTTGCCCGCGACGTCCTGCGGCTGCCGATCAAGTTGGTCTTCACCTCGGCTGCCCAGCACTTGCATGGTGCATTTCCGCGGTGGTTGATTTCCAAAATGGACGCGGTGATTTCGACCACCTCCTTGGCAGCATCTTTTGTGCCCAACACCACGGCCGTGGTGCCCCATGGCATCGATTTGTCACGTTTTTCGCCAGCGGCAGACAAACTCAGCGCCTGGAAAGAGTCCGGCTTGCCCGGCGAGTACGGTATCGGTGTGTTTGGTCGGGTCAGGCCCGACAAAGGCACCGATGTGTTTGTGGATGCCATGATCGAAGTTCTGCCCCGGTTGCCCGGGGCCACAGCTGTGATTGCCGGTTTGGCCCAAGCCAGGCATCAGGCCTACCAAGAGGCGCTGAAGGCCAAGATTGAGGCGGCTGGCTTGTCCGAGCGCATGTTCTTTTTGGGTGAGGTGCCTGCCGGGCAGGTCCACCTTTGGTACCAGCGCTGTCTGGTGTGTGTGGCCTGCCCACGGTATGAGCCTTTTGGTTTGACTCCGTTTGAGGCTGCTGGCACAGAGTGCGCCCTGGTGTGTTCGCGAACGGGTGCGTTTGACCAGTTGAGCATTCCCGGTTTGACGGGTGAAATGGTCGACACAGGAGATGCTCGCGGCTTGGCACAAGCGCTGGAGCGGATTTTGTCTGACCGCGAACAAGCCCGGCGCATGGGCAAGGCGGCCCGCCAGCGTGTGCTTGACCAATTCTCTTTGGCCCGCGAGGCCGAAGGCATTGGGCGTGTCTATGCCCAGTTGTTCGCTCAATCCTGAAACGCCATGGTGGCCCAGAAACTCAAGCGGGGATTGGAGCGAAGTGCCCTGTGGGTCTATGGCGGGTTGATGCGTTGTTTGCAACCTTTGCTTTTGCGCAAAATCCGACGCCGAGGGCAACAGGAGCCCGTTTATTTGTACCGCCTACCGGAGCGTTTGGGCATGTATGACACCCCCCCTTTGTTACCCGGGGCTGTCTGGGTGCATGCCGTGTCCTTGGGGGAGACCCGGGCCGCAGGGCTGTTGATCGATGCGCTGCGGCAACAGTGGCCAGACATGCGCTTGCTGCTGACCCACAGCACCGCGACGGGCTGGGTCCAGGGCCAGGCTGTGATGCGCTCAGGCGACTTGCAAGCCTGGTTTCCTTGGGACACACCTGCGGCCACGCGGCGGTTTTTGACGCACCATCAACCGAGATGCGGCGTACTCATGGAAACCGAGGTCTGGCCAGCCATGGTGCAAGCCTGCCAAGACGCCGATGTGCCCCTGTTTTTGGCCAATGCGCGATTGAACGACAAGTCCTGGCGCTCGGCGCTGCGTTGGTCCTGGTTGTCCGGGCCTGCTTACCGTGGTTTGCGCGCTGTGTGGGCCCAATCGGACCCCGATGCCCAGCGGTTGAAGGCTCTGGGTGCCCGGGTCGAGGCTGTGTTGGGCAACCTCAAATTTGATGTGCAAGACCAGCCAGAGGCCCAAGCGCTGGCACAGCGTTGGCGGCGGGGCTGGACCGTGGGTGATCGCGCTCCTCCGGTCGTCATGCTGGCCAGCAGCCGGGAGGGTGAGGAGCTTCTTTGGTTGGACGCTTTGCTGGCTCACAAAGCTCGGCTTCAGGCCCTGACGGATGCGGGGGTGCTGTGGTTGTTGGTCCCCAGGCATCCTCAGCGCTTTGACGAAGTCCATCAATTGTTGCAGTCACGGGGACTCTCGGTTTACAGGCGCAGCGCGCTGCCCTCAAACGCATTGAGTTGGCCCGCCGAAGCAGTGCAGGCGCAGGTTTTGCTGGGCGACAGTGTGGGGGAGATGCCGGTGTATTTTCAGGCCTCAGACATGGCTTTGCTGGGGGGCAGTTTCGAGCCCCTGGGGGGGCAGAACCTCATCGAAGCTGCCGCATTCGGTTGTCCGGTGGTCATGGGTCCTCACACGTTCAATTTTGCACAAGCCGCAGAGCTGGCCGAGTCGATTGGCGCTGCCCGCCGTGTCCACGACATGGAAGGTGCCTTGGACCAAGTGTTGGCGTGGCTGAGGCAGCCTGGCGAATTGGCTGAAGCACAAGCACAGGGCCGGCAGATGGTGGCGCAAAGCACAGGCGCTGCCGAACGTCATGCCCAGGCGCTTGCCTCGGCTTTGAGGAAATAGTGCGCTCCGTACCATGCACGTTGGGTCAGGGCAGGTGGACTTTCTGTGGCAAAAACAAGCTGGCCATGCCCCACAGCGTGAGGGTCAGCCCGATGGAGGGACCGCTGGGGGTGTCCATGAGCCAGGACAAAAGCAGCCCCACCAAGGCGACTGCCCAGGCACTGAGACAGACGGTCCAATGGCCATGGCCTCGCTCGATCCACAAGGCGGGCGCGATCAGACAGCCGAACACCAGAAACAAACCCATTGCCGGCACAGCCAAGCTGGTGGCCAAGGCAAACGACACATAAAAGACGGTGTCCTGCTCAAAACTTCGGGTTTGACGCAGCAGTGTGATGACCGCCGCACACAGCACCAAGGCCAGCACGCTGCTGGTGTTGACCCACAGCACATCGGCAGCCAACAGTTGGATCAGTTTTTCTTTGCCGTGGGGGTGTGAACTGGCACCCAGGATGGCGCTGCAAGCCGTTGCCACATACAGCAGGCCGATCAGCGCTTCGCGTTGGCTCGGCCAACGCCGTGTCATGCCTGCGATGGCCAGACTCACCCCCAGCGCTCCGGCGCTGGCGGCCAACTGGTCCCACCAAAAGGACTCGAGCTCGACCACCCAATGGATCCAGATGACCGCCGCGGTGGCGGCTTGAGCCACTGCCAAGTCAATGAAGACCACGCCCCGGCGCAGCACTTGGCAGCCCAACGGCGTCAGTGCCAGCAAACCCGCGAGCAAGGCCACCATCGGCAGGGCTAGCCAGTCCAGCATCAGGGGGCCGCCTGCACCAAACGGCTGATCAGCAGATCAAACCAGCGGAACCAGGCGTCGGCTTGTACATCGGTGACGGTGGCTGGCAAGATCAACAAGGCTGGCGAGTTGCTCATTTGGCCACTGAGCCATTTGGCAGGTTTGGGGTCTTGATGCTGCGCGATGACGATGGCCATGGGGCGCTTGCTTTGGCCCAGTTGCAGTGTCTTGGCCAAGTGCGCTGGTGTGGGCGGAATTCCGGGCTTGGGTTCCAGGTCGGCCACAGGCGTGATCCCCAGCCAAAGCCAGAGGTAGCCAAAACTCGCATGTTGCGTGATCACTGTGCGCCCTTTCAGGGGTCTGGCCAATTGTTCCCAAGCCTGGATTTTGCCGGTCATCGTGGATTCGAACGCTTTCAGATTGTGCTCAATTCTGTTTTTTTCCAGCGGGGCAAGGGCTGCGAATCTGGAGGCCAAAGCCCTGGCCACCAGCAGCATGCGCTGGGGATCGGCATGGACATGGGGGTTGCCCTTGTCTGGAACCAGGCGTTCTCGATGTGGTGTTCCAGTTTGCGCTCAGCGCTGTGAAAGCCCAGGATCGCTTCACCACTCAGATGCTCATTCAAGACACCACGCAGGAGGACATCACTGTGGCCCAGACTTGCACCCTGATCGCGCGCACCCAGCCCCAGTTTTCTGGAGGTGCTGGCGGCATCCAGCACCACACCGGCTTGCCAGCGCCCGGCTTGAGGCGCGGGCTGGTCCCACGAATGGCCTGAGACCGCACATAACGCAAGCTGCAGGGCATGAGAAAACAGTGTTGGGGTTTGCAATGGCATGGTGGATCGTTTGGCAAATGGAAAGTGCCTTTGCGATAATGGATTATCAATAGCAAAACAAGGTTTTTTTGCAGTAACCTTAGACCCATGGAAAGATCAACCCGACAACGAACCGCGATTGCGCGAGCCTTGGCCGCCGTGGGTCAGCCCTTGTTGCCTCAGGAGTTGCTGCTGGAGGCGCAAAAAAACGTCCCCAGCTTGAGCTTGGCGACCGTGTACAGAAATCTCAAAGGCTTGGTCGAAGATGGCGTGGTGGATGTCGTGTCTTTGCCCGGGGAGGCCACCCGTTACGAGTCACACCGACACCAACACCATCACCATTTCCATTGCAGCACTTGCCAAAAGGTATTTGACATCGACGCCTGCCCAGGTGATTTGGGCCATTTGCTGCCTCCAGGCTATGTCCTGGAAGAGCATCAGCTGACCTTTTATGGCCGCTGTGCTGTCTGCGCGGCTTGAGCAGCTTAGGCCGTCCAGCATTTTTCTGAGTGTCAATGCCGTTGGGCGGTGCCAGATCTGTGCCTGATCACCGCCCGACCACTGTCTCCTCAGGGGCGCAGCAAGGCATCCAGGTTTTTCAGATCGTCCGCTTTGAGCACGCCAGCTGCTTGGCGCAAGCGCAGCTGACCCAGCAGCAGATCGTGACGGGCTTTGGCCAGATCCCGTTTGGTTTGGAACAGCTGGCTTTGGCTGTTGAGCACATCGATGTTGATTCGCACGCCCACTTGGTAACCCAGCCTGTTGGCATCCAAAGCGCTTTGGCTGGAGGCTTCGGCCGCTTGAAGGGCCTTGATTTGACTCAGGCCGGACTCCACCCCGAAAAACGCGGTGCGTGTGGACTGGGCCACATTGCGTTGCGTGGCTTCCAGGTCATTGCGTGCTTTTTCTTCCAGGGCCACCGTTTCACGGATCCGGTTTTGGCTGGCTTGCCCGGTGTACAGCGGCATGTTGAAGGCCAAACCGATCGTGGCTGTGTTCGAGTTCACTTGGATTGGAGTGCCGTTTTGGAATCTGGAGAGGCCATAGCTGGCATTGAGGTCCAAGGTGGGTTTTTCGGCAGCTTTGGCTCTGTCTATTTCGAGGCGTGCCACTTCCAGGATGATGCGGGCCGCCGTGAGGTTGCCATTGTCTTGGCTCGATTGCGCCACCCAAGACTGCACTGTGCCGGTTTGCAAACGGTCGATATTGGCGGCTATCAGCAAGGGTTGCGGTTTGACTTGGGGTTGTCCCACGGTGTCGTCCAAGATGCCTTGTTTGACACGCAAATCGTTTTCAGAGGCGATCTCTTGGGCGGTCACCAGATCAAAGCGGGCTTGGGCTTCGCGGGTGTCGGTGATGGTGGAGGTGCCGACCTCAAAATTACGTTTGGCTGCAGCCAGTTGTTCAGACACCGCCGATTTTTGAGCCTTCACAAAGCTCAGGCTTTCTTGGGCTGTCAACACGTCAAAGTAAGCCAGGCTCAAGCGCACGATCAGGTCTTGTTCGGCGATCTTGAGTTGGGCCTCACCCAGCGCCACTTGTTTCATGCCTTGCTCGTAGCTGGCTTTGTTTCCAGGGCGAAACAAGGGTTGGCTGCCGCTGAAGGTCAGGTTGCGGGCATCGGTTTGACGGCTGAGCAAAGGGTTGGACAGGTTATCCACATCGCTCTTGGACAAACCCGCTCCCAAGTTAGCCGTGGGGCGAAGCAGCGCTTTGGCTTGCTCTGCACGGGCCAGGTTGGCATCGAACTGCGAACGAGCCGATTTGTACGTGGCGTCGTGCCCTTGGGCCGCTAGGTAAAGCTGTGCCAAGCTCTGAGCATGGCCAGGGCCCGAGAGGGCGGCCATCAAGGCCAAAGTCAGGGACAGGGGGTGCAGTTTCATGGCAATCCTTTCGACAAAAGTTGGAGCAGCAGTTGCTCGGCGGTCAGCCCGATACGGGCTTCACCGACCAGCTCAATAAAGGGGAATAAGGGGATCGACTTGTGTCGACCAAGCATGGATGCCGCCAGCCACATTCACGACCTGAAAGCCGTGTTGTTGCAAGAAGCTGGCCACCTGCATGCTGCGTCCACCATGGTGGCAAAGGCAAGCGATGGGACGTGACTTGTCGAGCTCGTCCAGACGTGCCGGTATCGACTGCATCGGCATATGCACCCAGTCCAGACCTTCCGGATGGGCGCTGGCAGTCTGGACTTCCCAACCCTCACGCACATCGAGCAAGACGGGGCGTTGGGCTTGCTGGCTAGCCCATTCGGCGATTTGGGCGGGGTAGAGCTGTTGCATGGCCATCTCAAAATTGAAAGCGGGAGGGCTCGGCGAAGCCGGACAGGCGGGGGGCGGTGCAGTCCCAGGGTTCGGTGGTGGTCCAGCTGTTGTCACCGTTGCGTGTGATCAAATTGACACGCATCATGGGTTCATCGCCCACCATGGCAACCAAGCGGCCGCCCACACGCAGTTGCTGCAACAGGGCAGCAGGCACATCGGCCACCGAGCCGCTGAGCAAGATCACGTCAAAGGGGCCGTCTGCTGGTGCACCCTGGCTGCCATCGGCCTGGCGTACTGTGACGTTGTGTACACCGAATTTTTGCAGATTGACCCGGGCTTGTTCGGCCAGCCTTGCATCGCTTTCGAGGCTCAGCACACTGGCAGCTTGGTGGCCCAACAGCGCGGCCATGAAACCCGAGCCGGTGCCGATGTCCAGCACCTTGTCGGTGGGTTGCACGGCCAGGTCTTGCAGCAGGCGTGCCTGCACGCGCGGAGCCAGCATGACCTGGTTGGGCGCTGAGCCCAGAGGGATGTCCATGTCCACAAAAGCCAAAGCCTTGTGCGCCAGGGGCACAAAGTCTTCGCGGCGAACGGTGGACAGCAGCGCCAGCACGTGCGGGTCCAGCACTTCCCAGGGGCGGATTTGCTGCTCAATCATGTTGAAGCGGGCCTGGTTCAGATCCATTTATTTACTCCTGCGGGGGACTGTATCAAATATCCATAGATTTTAAGCGGCGGGCGTGTCGTGACCCTGACGGGGCTGGCCAAGGCCTGCTTTTGAGCGCAACCATTGCGCCAGGTCATCCATGTAGCAGTACACAACCGGCACCACCACCAGCGTCAGCAAGGAGGAGGTGATGACCCCGCCAATCACCGCCTGGCCCATGGGCGCGCGTTGCTCGGCGCCTTCGCTCAGCGCAAAGGCCAGCGGCACCATGCCAAAGATCATGGCCAAAGTGGTCATCAAGATGGGGCGCAGCCGCACCTTGGCCGCCAGCAGCAGCGCTTCGCTGCGCTCTAGGCCGTCCTCGCGGGCGCGGATGGCAAAGTCCACCAGCAAGATGGCGTTTTTGGTCACCAGGCCCATGAGCATGATCACGCCGATGAGGGAAAACATCGACAAGGTCGAGCGAAAAGCCATCAAGGCCAGCACCACGCCAATCAAGGTCAGTGGCAAGGAGGTCATCAAAGCCAAGGGCTGCAAGAAGCTTTTGAATTGGCTGGCCAAGATCATGTAAATGAAGATCACCGCCATGGCCAGGGCTGACAAAGCGTAGCTGAAAGACTCGCCCATGTTTTTGGTCGAGCCACCAAAGCTGTAGCGGTAGCCGGGCGGCAGGTTCAGGCTGTCCATGGCTTTGCGTACATCGGCCGAGACCTCGCCCGCGGAGCGTCCGAACACGTTGGCGTTGATGGCCACTTCGCGCATCATGTCGCGGCGGTTGATCTGGTTGGAGCCGGTGGTTTCGCTGACCTTGGCCACCTGGCCCAGGCGCACGATGCGTGGGCTGCCATCGGCAGCGGGTGCCACCATGAAGGGCAATCGTTCCAGGTCTTGCGGGCTGTTGCGGGCCTCGGGTGCCAGGCGCACGTTCACGTCGTAGGTCTGATCGTCGGGGGCACGCCAGTTGCCCACGGTTTGCCCCGCCACCAAAGTGCGCAAAGGCCCCGCCAATTGCGCCGTGCCCAGGCCCAGGTCCGATGCCGCGTCGCGCAGCACCTCGACGCCGATGACGGGCTTGTTGGGTTTCACGCTGGAGTCCAGGTCCACCAAGCCGGGGATGCCCTGCACCTTGGCCAAGGCCAGCAGCGCCAGGCGCTCCAGCTCTTTTTGGTCGGGGCCTTGCAGCGAAAACTCCACTTGCTTGTTGCCGCCAATCGCGTCGAGCAAACCGGCGTGCGTGACCGCGATGCCGGGCACTTGTTTCAGGCGTTCGCGCAGAACGGCCGACATCTGGTCGGCGTTGCGGTTGCGGTTTTTGCGGTCCACCAGTCGGATGTACAGGTTGACGTTGTTCTTGCCCTGCGCATTGGCGGTGTTGATGGTGCTGACGGTGTAGCGCACTTCCGGGAAGTCACGCAGGATGGCCTCGACCTGGCGAGTTTTGGCCTCGGTGGCTTCGAGCGAAGTGCCCACCGGAGTTTCGAACTTGACCGAGGTTTCAGAAAAATCAGCTTTGGGCACGAACTCGGTGCCCAGCAGACGGACCATGAACACGCTGGCTACAAAAATACCCAGCGCCAGAAACACGGTGGACTTTCTGTGCACCAGCGCCCAGCGCAAGATGCCCTGGTAGCCATCGGCCAAGCGTTCGGTGCCTCGGTCAAACCAGCCGGTCACGCGGCCAATGCTTTTGTCGTACCAGTTGACAGGCGTTTGGTTTTTGCCATGCGCGTCGATGGCCGGGTCGTGCCAGATGCTCGAGAGCATGGGGTCGAGCGTGAAGCTCACAAACATCGAAATCATCACGGCCGCCACGATGGTGATGCCGAACTCGTGGAAGAACTTGCCGATGATGCCTTCCATGAAACCGATCGGCAAGAACACCGCCACGATGGACAAGGTGGTGGCCAGCACGGCCAGGCCAATTTCTTGGGTGCCCTCCAAAGAGGCCTTGTAGGCGTTCTTGCCCATTTGCACATGGCGCACAATGTTTTCGCGCACCACGATGGCGTCGTCGATCAGCAGGCCCACGCACAGGCTGAGCGCCATCAGCGTGATCATGTTGATGGTGAAGCCGAACATCTGCATGAACATGAAAGTGCCGATCAGCGAGATCGGCAGCGTCAGCCCCGTGATGACCGTCGAGCGCCAGGAGTTGAGGAATAAAAACACGATCAGCACCGTGAGGATGGCCCCCTCGATCAGGGTCTGGCGCACGTTGTTCACCGACACGCGGATGGGCCGCGAGTTGTCGGTGATGGGTTCAAGCCGCAGGCCCGGCGGCAGCTGGCCTTTCAACTCGGCCACGGCCTTGACCAAGCCATCGACCACCTGGATGGTGTTTTCATCTTGCGACTTTTGCACCGACATCAAGAGCGTGCGCTGGCCGTTGTAGAGCGCCAGGTTTTCCAGCTCTTGTGCGCCGTCTTTCACCGTGGCCACTTGCGACAAGCGTATGGGGGTGCCGTTTTTGCGGGCTACGATGATGCGGCCAAAGTCCTCGGGCCGCTCCATGCGCGAGCTGATCTGCACCATGCGCTCTTGCTCCAGCGAGCGGATCGCGCCCACGGGCAAGTCCTGGTTCTCGTTGCGCACAGCGGCCACCACCTGCTCGGCGGTCACGCCCAAGGCCTCCATGTTGGCCGGGTTCAAATACAGGTTGATTTCGCGTTTGCTGCCGCCCACCAAGGTGACCGAGCCCACACCACGCACGTTTTCCAGACGCTTTTTGAGCACTTGCTCGGACCAATTGGTCAACTCCACTGCGCTGAGTTTGTCACCCTCCGGTATGACGGCCAGCGACCATACGGCGCGGCTCGAGGGATCAAAACGCAGCACCCGGGGTTCTTTGACCTCGGTGCGCAGCAGGGGGCGCAGCGAGGCGACTTTTTCGCGCACATCTTCCGCCGCTTTGCGGCCGTCGATTTGCAGCTGGAACTCCATGATCACCACCGACTGGTTTTCGTAACTGCGCGAGGTCAGGGTGCTGATGCCGGCGATCGAGTTGACGCCTTCTTCGATCTTTTTGGAGACTTCGCTCTCCACAATCTCTGGCGAGGCCCCGGGGTATTCGGTGCTGATGACCACCACCGGAAAGTCGATGTTGGGGAATTGATCGACTTTGAGGCGCTGGAACGAAAAGATGCCCATCACCACCAGGGCCAACATGACCATGGTTGCAAACACTGGGTTTTGCAAACTGACGCGGGTGAACCACATGCTGTCAACCCTGTTATTTCGCTGCGCTGGCGGCTGTGGCCTGCGCTGCAGCCGGGGTCAAATCTGGCTTGGCCGCAGCCGTGAAGCGGACTTGAACCCCCTCGCGCAAGGCCCCCACGCTGCCCGACAACACTTGCTGGCCTTCGGACACGCCGGCCACGGCCACCAGGTTTTGTCGCTCACCTTCGCTGCGCTCGCCGGTCCGTACCGTGATGTGCGCGACCTTGCCTTCCTGCACCACCTGCACATAGGGCTGCGGTTTGTCGGTGCGCACGCTGCTCACGGGCACGGCCAGCACTTGCAGGCTTTGCGTGCCCAAGCTGCCCTGTGCAAACAAGCCTTGGCGCAAGCCTTCACGGCCTTGGATGCCCAAGTAAACCACGACGCTGCGGCTGCCCGTTTGGGCGCTGGGGTTGATGCGCAAGACTTTGGCCGACACCGGCTGGGCCACGCCTTCCACCTGCAACTGCGCTGTCATGCCCACCCGCACGCGGCTGGCGTCTTCGGCTGTCAAGGCGGCTTCCATCTCCAGTTGCGAGAGGTTGATCACCTCGACCAGCCGGGCCTCGATGGCCACGCGCTCGCCAGGTTGGACCAGGCGCTGCGCCACCACACCCGTCAGGGGCGAGCGCAACGTGGCGTCGGCCAGTGACTTGTCGGCCAAGTCCAGCGCCGCCAGTGCCGCTGCGTGCGTGGCCTTGGCCCCGTTCAGGCTGGCCTGGGAGTTGAGCAGGGCGGTTTGCGAAATGAAGCCTTGGTTCACCAGGGCCTGGTTGTTGTCAAACTGGCGCTGGGCAATGTCCACTTGGGCTTTGGCCGAATCGGCTTGCTGCTGCGCCTGGCGCACACGCGCTTGGTACTCGTTCGGTTCGATACGGGCGATCACCTGGCCAGCTTGCACCCGGTCACCTTCGCGCACGCTCAGTTCTTGCAGCTCACCGGCCACACGGGCCTTGACCACGGCGCTTTGGGTGGCCTTGAGGGCGCCTGATACGGCGATGCCCAAGCTCAGGGTTTGGGTCTGGGCTGTGAACACGTCGGAGGCGGCCAGCTCGATGCTGGGCACCGCGGCGGCTGTGGGCGCTGTCGGGGCGGTGGCGGTTTGGCGCTGGCTGGCCCAGCGGGCACCGCCTGCAACGAGTGCGGCCACAGCCACGGTCGAGAGGATCCAGCGGGTTGATTTTTTCATGGTGAGACGGGTGTGATCCGGTGAGGATCAGGGTTTTGAAAGGCCTCGGGCCAACAATTGTGCATGCTGTGAAATGAAGGCTTCCGGGTCAATTTGCTCATGGCTGGGGTAGCACGGCCCCATGGAGTGCTTCCACATGACCAAAAACAGCAAAGGGGACATGACCGAGTGCAGTGCCAGTTCTACATGGACGGCGCGGAACTCACCCCGGTCAATGCCACGCTGCAGGGCGCTGCGCACCAAAGCGTGGGCGGGCGTGATGACTTCGGTGCGAAAAAAATCAGCCAGGTCCGGAAAGTTGTTGGCCTCGCTCATCACCAGTTTAGAAATGCCCGAGGCCTTGGTCGCGCCGTAGCGCCGCCACCACTGCAGCATCATCCACTCGATCAATTCGCTGGCGCTGCCTTGAAACTGTGCCACCTCGGCCGCGCCTTGGGCCACGGGGGCGACCACGTTCTCGCGGACCACGGCCTTGAACAGTTCTTCCTTGCTGGGAAAGTACAAAAACAAAGTCCCTTTCGACACGCCAGCCCGCAAGGCGACCTCTTCGACACGGGTGGCGGCAAAGCCTTTTTCCACAAACAAGTCCAGCGCTGCTTCAAGCAATTCGCCCGGGCGGTCTTGTTTGCGTCGTTCGCGTTTGTGGGGGGCGTGGGGGTTGGCGTTGCTCACGGGTGATTTAATGACTGAGTGGTTAGTAATGTACGGTTTGTGCGCGTCTTCGTCAAGGCGCAAGCGCACTTTGGGCCCGCAACAAAAAAAAGGCTGCCCATGCGCAGCCTTTTGCTTGTTGAAAGCCAAGCCTCAGTTTGAGAAAGCAGGAATCCCGGTGATCGCGCGGCCCAAAATCAGGGCGTGCACATCGTGTGTGCCTTCATAGGTGTTGACCACTTCCAGGTTCACCAGGTGGCGGGCCACGCCGTATTCGGCGCTGATGCCGTTGCCGCCCATCATGTCGCGCGCCATGCGGGCGATGTCCAGGGCCTTGCCGCAGCTGTTGCGCTTGAGGATGGAGGTCAGGTCCACCGAGGCGATGCCTTCGTCCTTCATGCGGCCCAGGCGCAGGCAGCCTTGCAGGCCCAAACTGATTTCGGTCAGCATGTCGGCCAGCTTCTTCTGGATCAGCTGGTTGGCGGCCAAGGGGCGGCCAAACTGTTGGCGGTCCATCACGTACTGGCGGGCGCGGGTGTAACAGTCTTCGGCAGCGCCCAGAGCGCCCCAGGCGATGCCGTAGCGGGCGCTGTTCAGGCAAGTGAACGGGCCTTTCAAGCCGCGCACTTCGGGGAAGGCGTTTTCCTCAGGGCAAAACACTTCGTCCATGACGATCTCGCCGGTGATCGAAGCACGCAGGCCGACCTTGCCGTGCACGGCCGGGGCGCTCAGGCCTTTCCAGCCCTTTTCCAAAATGAAGCCGCGGATCTGGCCGCCGTCGTCCTTGGCCCAGACGACGAACACATCGGCGATCGGGCTGTTGGTGATCCACATCTTGGCACCGGACAGGCTGTAGCCGCCGGGCACCTTCTTGGCACGGGTGATCATGCTGCCGGGGTCGGAGCCATGGTTGGGTTCGGTCAAGCCAAAGCAGCCGATCCACTCGCCACGGGCCAGCTTGGGCAGGTATTTTTGTTTTTGCGCTTCAGAGCCAAAGTCATGGATGGGCAACATCACCAAAGACGACTGCACGCTCATCATCGAGCGGTAACCCGAGTCCACACGCTCGACTTCGCGTGCCACCAGGCCGTAGCAGACGTAGTTCAGGCCCGCGCCGCCGTACTGCTCGGGGATGGTGGCACCCAAAAGGCCCAGCTCGCCCATCTCGCGGAAGATGGCCACGTCGGTGGTTTCATTCAAAAAGGCATCGGTCACGCGGGGCAGCAGGCGATCTTGGCAATAGGCGCGGGCGGCTTCTTGCACCTGACGCTCGTCAGCGGTGAGTTGAGCGCTGAGCTGAAAGGGGTCTTCCCAGTTGAAGGTGTTTTTGGTGGCGGCCATGGTGGGTGTCTCCGTGAAAAAAATCCAGAAGCCGATTGTCAGGCTGAGATGAATAGTTGTCTAATATTGATTCCCTATTCATCAATACATTATTTTAATTCATGGAATTTCGTCACCTGCGCTATTTCCTCATGCTGGCCGAAGAGCTGCACTTTGGCCGGGCGGCCCAGCGCCTGTCCATCTCGCAGCCGCCGCTCAGCCTGAACATTCAGCAGCTCGAAGCCTCGGTGGGGGCGCAGCTGTTCACCCGCAACAGCCGGGGTGTGCAGCTCACGGCGGCGGGGTCGGCGTTTGTGCCCGCTGCCCGTGCCTTGCTGGCGCAGGCCAGCGCCGCAGCACGAGAGGCGCGCGATGTGGCCGAGGGTCAATCGGGCCAGCTGCACATCGGTTTTGCCGGGACCATGTTGTATTGCGGCCTGCCGCAAATCCTCAGCCGCTTTCAAGTCAGCCACCCGCGTTTGCGTTTGGTGCTGCGCGAGCTGAGCTCGTCCGAGCAGTTGTCAGACTTGCTGCGCGAGCGCCTGGATGTGGGCTTTGTGCACACGCCCCGCGTGCCGCAAGGTTTCGAGCAAATTTTGGTGGCCAGCCAACCCTTGGTGGCGTGTTTGCCACTGAACCACCCGTTGGCGGGGGCGGCCAGCATCGGCCTGGATGAGCTGGCCGGGCAAGATCTGGTGGTGGTGTCCCGCACGGTGTCGCCCGATTACCACGAGCGCATCCTGATGCTGTGCGAGCAGGCTGGCTGGATGCCGCCTGTGGTGCACGAGTTGCGCCATTGGCTGAGCGTGGTGTCTTTGGTCTCCCAAGGCCTGGGCGTGGCCCTGGTGCCGCACGCCTTGCAGCAGTCGGCACTGGCAGGGGCGGTGTTCGTGCCGCTGCGTGATGTGGATGTGCGCTACGACACGCGCTGCCTGTGGCGCACCGACCGAGACCAGACGGCGCTGGGGGACTTTGTGCAAGCGGTGCAGAGCGGGCTGGTTCCCCACGGATAATTCAATGCTTGTTTTAAAAGGAACCCACATGACCCAAACCCTGATCTTAGGCGGCGGCTGCTTTTGGTGCACCGAGGCGGTGTATGTCAAGGTACGCGGTGTGACCGATGTGGAGTCGGGTTACTGCAACGGCCAGACTGTCTCGCCCACTTACGAGCAGGTGTGCACCGGGCGCACCGGGCACAACGAGGTGGTCAAGCTTGAATACGACCCCGCGCAGGTCAGCACCCGCGAGTTGCTGGAAATCTTCTTTGTCATCCACGACCCGACCACGCTGAACCGCCAGGGCAACGACGCGGGCACGCAATACCGCAGCGGCATCTACTTCACCACGCCCGAGCAGGCCGAAGAGGCGCGGGAGATGATCGCCGAGTTGACGGTTGCCCGTGCTTTTGGTCAGCCTATCGTGACCGAGGTGCTGGCGCTCGCCAACTACAGCGCGGCCGAGGAATACCACCAAGACTTTTTTGAGCGCAACCCTTACCAGGGCTACTGCATGGCGGTGGCCGCGCCCAAGGTGGCCAAATTCAAGAAAACATTCGCTCGGTTGATGAGACCTTGATGCCCCGTTGTGGCATCCTCCAGGTTCACCCCATGTGTTCAGAAGGAGTCAGGAACAATATGCGTCGCATTGCTTTATTCATCATGGCCTTGAGTTTGAGCGGGGCCGCACTGGCACAACACGGTGCCAAACAAATCCAGGAAGACATTGCGCGTCACCGGGCCATGGCAGAGGCCCATGAAGCTGCCGCGCGATGCCTGGAGTCTGGTAAGAAGCCAGCACAGTGCACCAAGGAATTGCAAACAGCTTGCAGAGGCTTGGCGGTGGGCAAGTACTGCGGCATGAAGCACGTTCACTGATTCAACCCGGGCTATGCTCGGTAACTTGTTGCTCAGGGCGCCAAGCGCTCGCGCAGCCATTGACTGCCGTTGCGGGTGTAACGCAGCCGGTCATGCAGGCGGCTTTTGCGGCCTTGCCAGAACTGCCATTGGTCGGGCACCAGGCGGTAGCCGCCCCAGTGCGGCGGGCGAGGCGGGTTGAGCATGAATTGCGCCGCATATTTGGCAGCATGGGTCACCAGCACCGAGCGGCCCTCAATCACCTGACTTTGTGGCGAAGCCCAGGCACCAATGCGCGAATCGAGCGGGCGGCTGTGAAAGTAGGCGTCGCTTTCTTCGGCGCTGACCTTCTCGACCCGGCCTTCGATGCGTACCACGCGTTCGAGCTCAACCCAATGAAACTGCAGGGCGGCAAAGGGGTTGCCTGCCAACTCCTGGCCTTTCTGGCTGTCGTAGTTGGTGTACCAGACGATGCCGCGCGCGTCCAGACCTTTGATCAGCACCACCCGCGTGCTGGGGCGCAGGTTGCTGGACACGGTGGCCAGCGTCATGGCGTTGGGCTCTGGCACTTCGGCAGAGATGGCTTCATTGAGCCATTGCTCAAATTGCTGGAGTGGGTCAGCATGCGAGGCGGTTTCGTTGAGCTCGGCTTTTTCGTAGCTCTTTCGCAGGTCGGCGATATTCATGGCAACAAGTATAGGCGTCTGTCGTGCACTGTTGGAGGCGTGATCAGATGAGGCCACCCGGCGCTGGGTCGTCTCATTCGGCATGGCGCAACACCTCGGCCAAAGTCCGGTCTTCGATGCCGTGGGCGAGCAAGCTGGTGTAGGTTTGTCGTGCGTAGTCGAGTGTGGTGCCAAAGCGGCCTTGCGCATGCCGGAAGATTTGCCGGTAAGTTTCGGGTGATAACTGCCCGGTGAAGCTGGGGCTGCTGCCGGGCAAGGTGAAGGCCAGCGCCTTGACCGGGCCCTTGGGTGTGGCGCAGCTCAGCCAGCTCGGGGTGTACGCGTCCAGGGGCATTTCGCGCGCCCACAGCCGGGTCAGCACCTCATCGGCGAGTTCGGGCGCGACACGGTAAACCACTCCCCGGCAGCTGCCACCACGCACCAGGGCAAAGACCAGACCGGGGCATTCAGGGCTACCACGGTTCAGGCGGCTCCACATCTTCAAGGCCCGATGCCAGCCCCAGACCTGGCTGAGGTGCTGCTCTTGTGCTTCAAATTCGGGACGCCAGAGCAAAGAGGCATAGCCAAACACCCATAAATCTTGTCCCGCTGCGCATTGCGCCCTGAAACGGTCGAGCAATCCGTCCTGGAGGGTATATGTCTGTTCAGGTGCTGGCGCATCTTTGTCATCAGCAGGGCAAGAGTCGTTCGTGTGCAAGCGGGTCCCTTTACAATCGTGCCATTATTTTCGGAGAAAACAAACATGTCCAACACTCAAGATGACAATCAAACCGTGGTCTGGGCCATTTAGGTCGCCGTGATTGTGCTGGCCATTGGCCTGGCTGTGGGTTTTGGCATCGCCAAAAGCAAAAAAGCAGCGCCTGCGGCCCCGGCAGCGGTGGCTGCACCTGCAGATCAAGCTCCAGCGCCCGCATCGGCTGCAGATGCCGCTGCTTCGAATGCCCCGGCGGCCAACACGGCTGCTCCAGCGGCCAAGTGAGGCACTCTGCGGCCATGGATGAACCCGCTTCGGCGGGTTTTTTTACACCTTCAAATATCCCTCGGCGCCTCGTACCCTTTTGGTAACTTGGCCATTGCCTCCCAAGGCTGGAACACGGTTACCATTGCTGATGTAATTTAGTTACCAAGTGCAGCCAGGAGTCCAGACATGACACTTCACCCCACCGTGGCCGCGGTCACGGCCCGCATCACCGAGCGCAGCCGCCCGACACGGCAGGTCTATTTGCAACAGCTCGACGCTGCGGCCAACCAAGACCCAGGCGCCCAACGCTTGGGCTGCGCCAACGTGGCCCATGCCTTTGCCGCGATGCCCCAGGCCGACAAAGACCGCGCCACCGCTTTGGACAAAATCCAAGTGGTGGCCCCGCGCGCACCCAACATCGGCATCGTCAATGCCTACAACGACCTGCTCTCGGCCCACGCCCCGCTGCAGCACTACCCCGACCTGATCAAAGACGAAGCCCGCAAGCTGGGCGCCACGGCCCAGGTGGCTGGGGGCGTGCCCGCCATGTGCGATGGCGTGACGCAAGGCACACCCGGCATGGAGCTCAGCCTGTTCAGCCGAGACGTGATCGCCATGGCCACGGCGGTGTCGCTCAGCCACGATGTGTTTGACGCCGCGCTGATGCTGGGTGTGTGCGACAAGATCGTGCCGGGTCTGTTGATCGGGGCCTTGCACTTTGGCCACTTGCCCACCGTGTTTGTGCCCGCAGGCCCCATGGGCAGTGGGCTGTCCAACACCGATAAATCCAAGGTCCGAGAGCAAGCCGCACAGGGCTTGGTGGGTCGCGCCGAATTGCTGGAGGCCGAGTCAAAGGCTTACCACGGTGAGGGCACCTGCACCTTTTATGGCACGGCCAACAGCAACCAGATGTTGCTCGAAGCCATGGGACTGCATGTGCCGGGCACCGCTTTTATTCACCCGGCCCAAGGCTTGCGACAAGACCTGACCCGCGAAGCTGCGCGCACCGTGTTGGCGCTGGTCAAAGACAAAAACTTCACGCCCATCGGCCGCTTGGTGGATGAGCGCAGCATCGTCAACGCCATGGTGGCGTTGTTGGCCACGGGCGGCTCCACCAACCACCTGATCCACTGGGTGGCGGTGGCGCGTGCAGCGGGCATCGTGATCGACTGGGACGACTTCTCAGCCCTGTCGGATGTGGTGCCGCTGCTCAGCCGCGTGTACCCCAATGGCACGGCCGATGTGAACCAGTTCCAGTCCGCAGGCGGTCCTGGCTTCGTCATTCGCGAGTTGCTCGACGCTGGCTTCATGCATGCCGATGTGCTCACGGTCCGCCCAGGCGGTCTGCGCGAGTTCACGCGCAAGCCCAGCACAGCCGATGGGCAATTGGTCTGGCATGAGATTGGAGCCAGCCAAGACGACACCGTGGTGCGCCCGACTTCCAGACCGTTCAGCGCAACGGGTGGCCTCAAGCTGTTGCAAGGCAATTTGGGCCGCAGCGTGATCAAGGTCTCAGCCGTGCCAGAAGCTTTGCATGTGATCGAAGCCCCCGCACGGGTGTTCAATTCGCAAGAAGCCTTGCTGGCCGCGTTCAAGGCCGGTGACATGGACAAAGACATGGTCTGCGTCGTGCGCTGGCAAGGCCCGCAAGCCAACGGCATGCCCGAGCTGCACAAGCTCACGCCGCCGCTGGCCGTGCTGCAAGGCAAAGGCTTCAAGGTGGCTTTGGTCACCGATGGCCGCATGAGCGGTGCCTCGGGCAAAGTGCCGGCTGCCATCCATGTGTCCCCCGAAGCGGCTGCCGGTGGTCCACTGGCCAAGGTGCAAGACGGCGATCTGATCCGTTTGGACGGCATAGCGGGCAGCTTGCAAGTGCTGGTGACTGAAACCGAGTGGGCCGCCCGTCCGCTGGCCGCCATGCCCGCCGAGCTGCGCGCCGCCAACGGCGTGGGCATGGGCCGTGAACTGTTTGCCAACCTGCGCCGCAATGCGCTCAAAGCCGAAGAAGGAGCCTGCACATGGCTGTGAATCTGAAGGGTCGATTGACCGCCCTGCAAGTCATGCAGGACGCCCCCGTGATCCCGGTGATCGTGCTCACCGATGTGGCCCATGCCGTGCCCACGGCCCGCGCCCTGGTGGCGGGCGGCATCCGCATGCTCGAAGTCACGCTGCGCACCCCGCAGGCGCTGGCTTGCATGGAAGCCATTGCCAAAGAAGTGCCCGGAGCCGTGGTCGGTGCGGGCACCGTGCGCAGCGCCGCCGATGCGGCCGCAGCGGCCAAAGCGGGTGCCCGTTTTGCGGTGAGCCCCGGTTACACCAAAACGGTGGGCCAGGCCTGCCGCGACCATGGTTTGTCATTGCTGCCCGGAGTGGCCACTGGCAGCGAAATCATGATGGCCCAAGAAGACGGTTACACCGAACTCAAGTTCTTCCCCGCCATGCAAGCGGGTGGCCCCGCCATGCTCAAGGCCTGGAGCGGTCCGTTCTTTGATCTGAAGTTTTGCCCTACGGGTGGCGTGACCGCAGCCAATGCGCAAGACTTTTTGAGTCTGCCCAATGTGGCTTGTGTGGGCGGCTCATGGCTGGTGCCCGCCGATGCACTGGCCCAAGGCGATTGGGCACGCATTGAAGTGCTGGCGCGCGCGGCCAGCCAGATTCAGCGCAAGCCCTGACCCGCTGCGTACTCGGCCCGTTGGATCAGCTCGACCTTGTAACCATCCGGGTCGGTCACAAAGGCGATCACGGTGGTACCGCCTTTGACCGGTCCGGCCTCGCGCGTGACCTTGCCGCCTGCGGCTTTGATTTTTTCGCAAGCGGCATAGGCATCGGGCACGCCCAGCGCGATGTGACCATAGGCTGTGCCCATCTCGTAGCTTTCCACGCCCCAGTTGTAGGTCAATTCCAGCTCGGCGTGGTCGGGGTTGCTGCCAAAGCCCAGAAAGGCCAGCGAGTATTTATAAGCGGGGTTCTCGGAGGTACGCAGAAGTTTCATGCCCAGCACTTGGGTGTAAAAGTCAATCGAGCGCTGAAGGTTGCCCACGCGCAGCATGGTGTGAAGAAGTCTCATGGTCGGAGTCCTGGAGGGTGAATAAAACAGTTTGCACACCGCATTGTCACCAACGCTGCTGGGCAGGGCAATAAGTGCATGAAAGGGTTTGGACTCATACAGGTACGGTGTAGTTCAGTGCCATGCGCCCGCCGTCCACGGTGACGATCTCGCCCGTGATGTAGCTGGCCGCATCGCTGGCCAAAAACGCCACCACTGTGGCCACTTCGTCGGGCTCGCCCAGGCGTTTCATGGGGGTGCGCATCATGATTTTTTTCTCGGCCGCTTCGCTGGTCAGCACCGCCTGGCGGGCCAACTCTGTGGCAATCGTGCCGGGGGCCACCGCGTTGACCCGAATGCCAAAGTCGGCCAGGGCCAGCGACATGGCGCGGGTGAGCTGGTTGATGCCGCCTTTGCTCACGTTGTAGCTGGCGATGTTAGGGATGGCCAGCACCGCGTTGACCGAGCTCATGTTGACGATTGAGCCGCCCCCGGTGCTTTTCATGGCGCGGGCTGCGGCCTGGCCCATCAGGAACGAGCCCTTGATGTTCACGTTGATCACGGCGTCGAAGTCTTCTTCGGTCACGTCCAGAAAGTCGGCGGCCCGGAAGATGCCTGCGTTGTTGACCAGCACGTCCACGCGGCCAAAGGCCTGCAGCACATGGTCCACCAGGGCGTCCACATCGGCCTTGCGCGAGACGTCGCAGGCCATGAATCCCGCGCTGTGGCCTGCGCTGCGCAATTCGGCGGCTACGGCAGCGCCGCGCTCGCTGTTCACATCGGCCAGCACCACAGGGGCGCCTTCGGCGGCAAAGCGCCGGGCACAGGCCTCGCCAATGCCGTTGGCCGCGCCGGTGACGATGACCACGCGGCCTTGCAGGCCGAGAGAAATGGCGTTGTTCAGGGGCATCAGGGGGTCTCCTTCGCAGATTTTTGAAATTCAGGTTGCGATGCTGCCACAAGGCGACCAAGGTGGCAGTCGCAGATGGCACCTTTGGGAGGCAGTCCGGGGTGGCCATGGCTTTGAGGGCCAGCGCCAACAGCAGCACAACATCTCAAGTACCATTGACCGCAATTGAATTCGCTCACTTTAGGGTTTTAACGGAGAAAGCAATGTTCAGTCATGTGATGCTGGGTGTGAATGACCTGGAAGTTTCCAAAAAGTTTTACGACGCGGTGTTGGGCACCTTGGGCCATGGCCCGGGCGTGGCCAACAAAAACCGCTATTTCTACCGCAGCCCCACCGGCACTTTTGCCATCACCACGCCCATCAACGGCGAGCCGGCTTGCCACGGCAACGGCAGCACCATTGGCTTTGCCGTCAAATCGCCTGAGCAGGGCGACGCCTTCCACGCGGCCGGTGTGGCCAACGGCGGCACCACTTGCGAAGACCCACCCGGTTTGCGTGAAGGCCCCGCAGGCAAGCTTTACCTGGCCTACCTGCGCGATCCCGACGGCAACAAAATCTGCGCCTTGCACCGTCCCGGTTGATCGTTTGGGTTTTTGAAAAGGATCGGTTGTGTCTGAAGCTGCCCACCCACACGCCGTGAACGTCTCGCGCACCATCGAACGCCTGGTCACCGGCCAGGCCACGTCGGATGGCGCGGGCGTCAAGCTCAGCCGCATCCTCACGCAAGACCTGCAGCACCGGCTCGACCCGTTTTTGATGCTCGACGCCTTTGGCAGCGACAAGCCGGACGACTACATCGCCGGGTTTCCGGACCACCCGCATCGGGGCTTTGAAACCGTGACCTACATGATCGCCGGGCGCATGCTGCACCGCGACAGCGCGGGCAACGAAGGGCTGCTGCAAAACGGCGGCGTGCAATGGATGACAGCAGGCCAAGGAGTGATCCACTCCGAAATCCCGCAGCAAGCCGACGGCGTGATGGAGGGCTTTCAGCTCTGGCTGAACCTGCACAGCTCCGAAAAAATGCAAGCGCCCTGGTACCGCGATTTCCAGAACGCGCAGCTGCCGCAGTTTCAGACACCCGAAGGCGTGGCCGTCACGGTGATCGCAGGCAGCAGCCACGGCGTGCAGGGTGCCGTGACCCGTGAGATCACGCAACCGGTTTATCTGGACGTGCACATGCCGCAGGGCGCACGTTTTGAGCAAACACTGCCCGAAGGCCACAACGCCTTTGTGTACGTGTACCGGGGCGAGGTGCGCATCGCAGGGCAGGCCGTGCCCCTGCAGCGCATGGCCATTTTGAAAAACACACCGCAGGCCGATGGCGTGGTGATCGAAGCCAGTGCCGATGCCAAGCTGATCCTGGTGGCGGGCCAACCGCTCAAGCAACCCATCGTGCAGTACGGCCCATTTGTGATGAACACCAAGGAAGAGATTTACCAGGCGTTGGCGGATTTCAGGGATGGGCGACTGGGGGAGCGGACCTGAATATAAAAGGCATTCAATTTGGCGTCTTTGAAAATGTCATTTAAAATGTCTTTTACGAACTGGAGGCCGTTATGGACACGATTCTCAGCAAGAGCAGCATCAGCGTCACCGAACTCAAACGCCATTACGCCAGCATCTTGGCGCAAGCCGACGATGAACCGGTAGCGGTACTCAACCACAACCGGCCAGAGGCCTACTTGGTGCCTGCGGCGTATTTTGAGCGGTTGCTCAACCAACTCGAAGATTTGCAAGACGCACAGCTGGTTCGACAGCGTGCCAATGGCCCTTTCATCGAGATCAACCCCGATGACCTTTAAGCTGCGATTTCACGAGCTGGCCTGGGCCGAATGGCAAAAGTTGGATGGCAGCGTCAAAGCGCCGATCAAGAAAAAACTACTGGAACGATTGCAAGAGCCTCGGTTGCCATCGGCGGCTTTGTCCAACATGCCCGACTGCTACAAGATCAAGTTGCGACAGGCGGGTTACAGGTTGGTGTACAGGGTGGATGACGATACTGTTTTTGTCACGGTCATCGCCGTGGGAAAACGCGATAAAAATTTGGTCTACGACACGGCCATGACCCGGTTGCCCTGATCTTCAAAGACCCAGACCCTGTGCCTTTCAACGGCCTCAGGTGGCTTGCCAGGTCCGCGCAAATGCCGCTGCCTTTTCGTGCACCAGCTCAGCACTGCGCCCCGGCGCGTACAAAGCCGAACCCAAACCAAAACCGCTCGCGCCTGCGGCGCGGTAAACGGCCATGTTGTCGGGCGTGATGCCGCCCACGGGCAAGAGGGCAGCGTCTTTCGGCAACACGGCCCGCATCGCTTTGACGGTGGCGGGTGAAATCATCTCGGCCGGGAAGAGCTTGAGCCCATGGGCTCCTGCATCGAGTGCGGCAAAGGCTTCGGTGGGTGTGGCCACGCCGGGCAGCACCACCATGTTCAGGGCCAAGGCCTGCGCGACCACGGCCGGGTTGAAGTTGGGTGCCACAACCAAGCGACCACCTGCCGCGTGAACCTCCTTGACCTGCTGCGCGTTCAGCACGGTGCCTGCGCCGATCAGGGTTTGCGGAAATTGCTGAGACAGTGCGGTGATGCTTTTGAAGGGCTCGGGCGAGTTGAGGGGCACCTCGATGATGGCAAAGCCGCTGCTGACCAGCGCCTCACCCATGGCCGGAGCTTCGGCAGGAGTCAGGCCGCGCAAGATGGCGATCAGGGGCAGTTGGGCCAGGGCTTGGGCCAAGATCGAGGCGGGGTTTGAGGATGGTGTCATGGTGGGGTGTAGTTGAATGTTTCAGGGCGTGTGCCACGCCCATCGCCCACGGGGTGGACTCCTACAGGGGGGTGATTTGCGAGGCTCAGCATGTTGATGCCAGTGCGAACAGGCCCGCCCAAGTGGCTTCAGCGCCGTGGCTTTGGCAGGCGACGCCCAGATGTTGCAGGGCCAGGGTGTAGCGCAGGGTCAGGGCTTCGCTGCCGATCAGGATCACGGGCTCCTCCTGCGATGGCGACAGACTTTGGGTGCGCAGCTCTTCACCAATCAACAGGCCCGACAAGTAACTGGGCAATTGGGCCGCGCTGAGGCGCTCAAACAAGCCCAGCGTGCGCACGGCAAACAGGTGGTGCAGCACGCTGCCCGTTTGCTGGCTTTGATCCACGCCTTGCAAAAATGTCGCTTCGTCGAAGGCCCCGTTCAGGTCAAGGGTCTTGCCCAAAATCGAGTGCTGACTCATCAGCGCAAACACCTCGCCGGTCATGAAGGTCTGGAACTGCGTGACGCGGCCACCCTGCACCTGCCCCCATTTGCTGTGCGTGCCGGGCAGCACCAGGGTGGCGCTGTCGCGTCCTGCCAGTTGCAATGCACCAAAAATTTGCACCTCTTCGCCGCGCATCACATCGGGGGTGTTCAGCGTGTCGGCGTTCGTGCAGCTCAGGCCCGGTACCAGGGCGATGCGATCGGGCTGCAGCCACAGCAGGTGCTGGCCCAACTCGGCAAAGCCTGCGGGACAGGGGCAGTAGGGCGCTTCTTGCCAGCCCTGGCGGCTGCCCGCCATGCCCGAGATCAGGCACAGCGCACCTGGGGCTTGCATCCAGTCGCCAAAGAGTTCGAGGAAGACCGCTTCAAACTGGCCGGGGGGCACCGTGAGGATACCGCGTGGCCAGGCGCGTGACTCCAGCACTTGGCCCGTGGTCCCCAGCCGCGCACCACGCAGCGAAGAGGTGCCCCAGTCGATGGCGATCACCGGCCGTTGGGAAGAAGACGGGTGTGAAGCGGAGGTCTTCATGTGTGTGAGCCTTTATCGAGCAGGTCCAACACCGCATCGCGCCCAGGCAAAGGGCTCACTGCCCCGATGCCCTGCACCGACAAGGCGGCTGCGGCGTTGGCGTAGGCCGTGGCGTCCCACAGGTTGTGGCCCGAAGACAGTTGCGCCAACAAGTTGCCCGCAAAGCAGTCGCCTGCGCCAGTGGCGTCGCGTGCCTGCACGGCATAACCCGGCACGCTGCGGCGCTGGGTGCCGTCGCTGGCCAAAGCGCCATCGGCCCCCAGCTTGAGCACCACCTGCGCTGCGCCGTGGGCATGGCTCCAGTCGATGATGTCTTGCGCTTGCGTGAGGCCCGTGAGGGCGGTCATGTCTTCGAGGCTGGGCAAGAACAAATCGCACAAGCTCACCGCATGGCGGATGCAGGCCTGCGCCCGGGCCAGCGGCCACAGCGACAAGCGCAAATTCGAGTCGAGCGCCACGCGTGTGCTGACGTTGCGGGCATGCTCCATGGCGGTAAACGCGGTGTCGCAGGCCGAGATTGAGATCGCCAGTGAGATGCCCGACAGGTGCAGCCAATGGCTGCTGGCGATGGCGTCTTGCCAGTGCGCGAGGTCTGTCGGTTGCATGCGGCTGGCCGCCGACCCCGCACGCGCATAACTGAAGTGGTGGCCTTGAGCGTCGTGGCTCACAAAGTACATGCCGGTTGGCGCTTGTGCGTCATGCAGTACCTTGGTGATGTCCACGTTTTCGCGCTGCCACAAGTCCATGAGTCGCTCGCCCCAGCGGTCGGTGCCCAAGCGGCTCAGGTAAGCCACGCGTGCGCCTGCCCGCGCTGCGGCAATGGCGGCGTTGCTGGTGTCACCGCCAAAGCCTTGCAGGTACATGGGGGGCTCGTCGGGGGCTTGGCCAGGGGTTTGGTTGAACTCGACCATGGCTTCGCCCAAGGCCACGATGTCGAGGGTTTTGGCGGGCTGTGTCATGTGAACAAAAAGAGCAAGGGCTCAGTGTGCGGTGGGAGAATCAGCGCAAAACGGTCCACGCGGTGAATGGAGCAAAGCGACATGAAAGACGATTTTGTACTGAATGCGGCTTGCAAGGGCTTTCCCTTGGCGGCCGAGCCCTGCGCGGTGTCGCAGTTGGGCGCACGCGGCTGGAATTTGCTGGATGATGCGCTGGCCTATCCTGTGGCCGTGTTGCGCCGCCCAGCCCTCACGCACAACTTGGCCTGGATGCAAGACTTTGTGCAGCGCAAAGGCGTGGCCTTGGCGCCGCACGGCAAGACCACTTTGTCGCCCGAACTGTTTCGCATGCAACTGCAAGCGGGTGCCTGGGGCCTGACCTTTGCCAACGTGCACCAGCTGCGCGTGGGTCTGGCGGCGGGGGTGCAGCGCGCCATCATCGCCAACCAGTTGGTGACCGATGCAGACCTGGACGGGCTGGACCTTTTGTTGCGCCAGAACCCTGGGGCGCGGGTGTGGTTTTTGGTTGATTCTTTGGCCCAACTCGCTGTGTTGGCCGATTGGGGCCAACGCCGTGGCAACACCCGCCGTTGGGATGTGTTGCTCGAGCTGGGCATTGCCGGTTACCGCACCGGTTGCCGCACGCACGAGCAAGCCTTGGCTTTGGCGCAGGCCATGGCTGCATCGCCAGTGGTGCGTCTGGGCGGGGTGGAGTGTTACGAGGGTGGGCTGGGCAAGTGCGACAGCGCCCACGACATCGAAGCCGTGAGTGGCCTGGTGCGCAGCGTGCAATCGCTGGTGCAGCAAATCGATGCGCAGAACCTCTGGGGCGGTGATGAGGTCTTGTTGTCGGCAGGTGGCTCTGCGGTATTCGATTTGGTGATCCCTATGCTCAAAACCCAAGTCAAAAGTCGTTCGGTGCAAGGCGTGTTGCGCTCGGGTTGTTATGTGACGCACGACCACTGGAACTACGCCCGTTACCTGAAACTGGTGGAGGCGCGTGAGGGCTTGAGCGAATCGCTGCAGCCCGCGCTGGAGGTGTGGGCCAAGGTGCAGTCGGTGCCCGAGCCGGGGCTGGCGATTTTGACGGCGGGGCGACGCGACCTGTCCTTTGACCAGTGCATGCCGATGCCGGTGCGCTGGGCGGCACGCGGTCAACGTGGCGAGGGTGCCATGCAGACCACGCCCGAGTCCTGGAAAGTCAAGGCGCTCAGCGACCAGCACGCGCACATGGTGTTTGCTGCTGAAGGTGTCTGGCCGCAAGTGGGCGACCGTGTGGCCTTGGGCATTTCTCACCCCTGCACCACCTTCGACAAATGGCGCTGGATGGCCGTCATCGAAGACGATGGCCGCATCAGTGGGGCGATCAGCACGCATTTTTGAGGGGTGAAGCCGTGTGAAAAAGAAAAGGCCGCCACGCAGCATGAGCGTGGCGGCCTTTTTTCAAAGCTCACTTCAAACCGTTCAAGGCCTCGGCCGGGTAGCCCGGGCGGGTTTTGCAGTCCTCGATGTACTGCTCGATGATGGCTTCGTAGCTGGCATCGGCCCTGAGGCCCAATGCTTGAGCACGCTCAAAGGTGCAGCCTTTGGCCCAGTTGTCCACGATGGCGGCGATGCGTTCGTCTTTTTCAAAAGTCACGCGGGCACGCACGGCGGGGCCAGCCACTTTTTCCAGAGCGGCCAGCATGTCGCTGACCTTCACATTCAAGCCCGGCAGGTTCAGTGCCATGCGGCCACCAAAGGCTTCGCGGCTGGCCTCGAACACGGTGATCAGGCCATGCACGGTGGTGCCCGGCGAAGAGATGGGGTGCGACACATGCGCGTCCACAGGGCAGGTGGTGGCCGTGCCTGCCAGCGGCTCGCGGATGATGCCGCTGAAGAACGAAGACGCGGCACCATTGGGTTTGCCGGGGCGCACGGCCACCGTCATCAGGCGGGCGGCGCGGCCGTCGATGTAGCCCTTGCGGGTGTAGTCGGCCACCATGTACTCGATCATCAGCTTGTGCGTGCCGTATGACGTTTGCGGCGTCGGCAATGTGGTGTCGGCCACCAGCGCAGGCATGGGGTTGGCCGCATCGGGGCCGAACACCGCGACCGAGCTGGCAAACACCAAGCGCGTGGCTTTTCCCGAGGCTCGGATGCTGTCGAGCAGCAAGCGCGAGCTGTCCACGTTGGAGCGCAGGCCCAAGTCAAAGTCGAGTTCGCACTCGCCCGACACGGCTGATGCGAGGTGGAACACGCCATCAAAGCCGCTCTTGAACAAATCGCCTTGCGCCAGCATGGGGCCTGCATGGCCTTTCACGCGTGGGTCGGCCAGCAGGTCGGCAGGCGTGGGGAAGAGGTCGGCAATCACCAATTCGCTCACGCTTTGCCCGTTGAGTTGGCCGCGTTTCAAAATCTCGCGGGCCAGGCGTGCGCCCAAAAATCCGGCACCGCCGGTGATCAAAATACGCATGGGGGTCCTTGTTCAGTGGTTGTCTTTGGGCACGGCAGAACCGCGCTGGCCGACCAAAAAGTCCATGTCTGCGCCTTCGTCGGCTTGCAGCACATGGTCAATGTAAAGCTTCCAGTAACCCGAGTTCATGGCCGGTGCCGGTTTTTCCCAGAGGTTCAAGCGGCGTGCCAGTTCTTCGTCGCTGATCAGCAGTTGCAATGTGCGCTCAGGGACGTTGAGCGAGATCATGTCACCGTTTTGCACCACAGCCAGTGGTCCACCTGCGGCGGCTTCGGGGCTGGTGTGCAACACCACCGTGCCATAGGCGGTTCCGCTCATGCGGGCATCCGAGATGCGCACCATGTCGGTGATGCCTTTGCGCAGCACCTTGGGTGGCAGCGGCATGTTGCCCACCTCGGCCATGCCGGGGTAGCCCTTGGGGCCGCAGTTTTTCAAAACCAGAATGCAGCTCTCGTCCACGTCCAGGCTTTCGTCGTCGATGCGTTTGTGGAAATCGTCGCTGTCTTCAAACACCACGGCACGGCCCGTGTGCACCATCAGTGCAGGGGTGGCTGCGCTGGGCTTGATGACCGCGCCGCGTGGCGCCAGATTGCCGCGCAAGATGGCGATACCGGCTTTCTCTTTGAAAGGCGCGTCGTATTTTTTGATCACGCGGGGGTCGTAGTTGACGGCAGCTTCGTTGTTTTCGCGCACGCTCTTGCCACTCACGGTGATGATGTTGGCGTGCAGAAGGCTTTCGATTTCTTTCATCACAACCGGCAAACCACCTGCGTAGCAAAAGTCTTCCATCAGGTGCTCGCCAGAAGGCTGCATGTTCAAGATGCAGGACATCTCACTGCCCAAGCGCTCAAAATCGTCCAGGGTGAGTTTCAGGCCCAAACGACCGGCGATGGCGATCAGGTGAATGACGGCGTTGGTCGAACCGCCAATGGCCGCCAGCGTGCGGATGGCGTTCTCGAAGGCCTCGCGGGTCAGCACTTTGCTGATGGTTTGGTCGGTGTGCACCATCTCGACGATGCGACGACCCGATTCGCGTGCCAAGACGTTGCGGCGACCATCCACGGCAGGGAAGGTGGCATTGCCCGGCAAGCCGATGCCCAAGGCCTCGACCATGCAGGCCATGGTGCTGGCGGTACCCATGGTCATGCAGTGGCCATGGCTGCGGTGCATGCAGCTTTCAGCATCGAAAAAATCGGCCAGCTTGAGGGTGCCCGCGCGCACTTGTTCGCTCATGCTCCATACACCGGTGCCTGAGCCGAGTTCTTGCCCACGCCACTTGCCGTTGAGCATGGGGCCGCCTGACACGCCAATCGTGGGCAGGCCCACGCTGGACGCGCCCATCAGCAAGCTGGGGGTGGTTTTGTCGCAACCCATGAGCAACACCACGCCGTCAATCGGGTTGCCACGGATGCTCTCTTCCACGTCCATGGACGCCAGGTTGCGGTAAAGCATGGCGGTGGGGCGCAGCAGGGTTTCGCCCAGCGACATCACGGGAAACTCCAGTGGAAAACCGCCGCCCTCGTAAACGCCAATCTTGACCTGCTCGGCCAATGCGCGGAAATGTGAGTTGCAGGGGGTCAGTTCGCTGAAGGTGTTGCAGATGCCGATGACGGGACGGCCGTCAAACTGGTCGTGCGGCACGCCTTTGCCCTTGACCCAGCTGCGATAAGCAAAGCCGTCGCGGTCCTGGCGGCCAAACCATTGTTGGCTGCGCAGGTCTTCAGGTTTTTTGCGGGGAGGGCTGCCGTTGTTGTCGCTCATGGTGTGCTTCCGGTGAAGGGTCAAAAAGCCAAATATGCAGAAATACTATCGTATGACGATTAAAAAGCAAGAGGATCTTGTAAAAACAATGACACGCAGGAAAACCCTATGTGGATAAATAAATTCACTAGGGTTTACCAGAGTGGCGAAGGGCATCTCAATCATCATATGATAAGTCTATTGCCAACATTGCCATGACCAAAAATTTTCACAAACGCACCCTCGACTTGTTGGGTCACGCCATCCTGTCAGGTCGTTATACGGTTGGGGCCAGTTTGCCGCCCGAACCGTTGCTTTGCGAAGAGTTTGGCGTCAGCCGCACCGTGGTGCGCGAGGTCATCAAATCCTTGGTGGCCAAAGGTTTGTTGTCCACTGGTCCCAAGGTTGGTACGCGTGTGCTGCCAGATGCCGACTGGAACTGGTTTGACCCCGATGTCGTTTCCTGGCAAGCCCAATGCGGCTTGACACCTGGTTTTTTAAGAGACTTGCAAGAGCTTCGCCGCGTGGTGGAGCCTGCCGCTGTGCGTTTGGCTGCTGAGCGGGCCACGTCTGAAGACATTGCTGTGATTGAAGCTGCTTATTCCGGCATGAAAAAAGCAGTGGAAGAGGGCGGTGATTACGTGACGCACGACATGCGTTTTCACCAAGGCTTGCTACAGGCTTCACACAACCGCATGCTGGTGCAAATGAGCAAGGCCCTGAACGCATTGCTGCGGACCAGTTTTGAAATTTCCACCCGCATTAAGGATGGTCCGAAAAATTCGTTGCCGTTGCACCGTGCAGTGCTCAATGCGGTGATTGCCCGCGATCCGGTTAAGGCCGAGCGGGCCATCATGGTCTTGATTGAAGGGGCCAAAGACGACATTGACTTGGTGCTGTCCTCGCGCAAAAAATTACCCACGGTGTCTGGCATGGCCACACCCATCAAGACCCAAGCAAAACGGACACCAGTCAAAACAAAAGGATTCTCCAAAGTCATGAGCAAAATCAAAAATCCAAAATCAGGGGCGGCACTTGCGAAAAATCATTGATCCCTTTTTTAAGCTCCTTGAGTTCCTGGTCGTGGCCTGCCTGGTGGCCATGGTCATCATGGTTTTTGGCAACGTGGTGCTGCGCTACGGTTTCAACTCGGGCATTTCCATCTCGGACGAGATGTCGCGCTACTGCTTCATTTGGCTGACCTACATCGGGGCCATGGTGGCCATGCGCGAGAAGGGCCATTTGGGCGTGGACACGCTGGTGCGGCGCTTGCCCTTGGGCGGCAAAAAACTGTGCTTTTTCTTGAGTGAGGCGATGATGCTCGGCTGCAACATGCTGTTCTTTTGGGGCACTTGGAAAATGCACGATCTGCAAGTGACCAATATTTCGGTGGTGGTGGGCATTTCCATGATCTGGATTTATGGCATTGGGTATGTCACGGCCGCTGTCATGGGCATCATGAACGTGCACAAGTTGTTCCAATTGTTGACTGGACAATTGGCTGAGGCGGATCTGGTGCTGGTGGTCGAGTCGGAAGACAAAGTGGTCCTTGCCGAGATCGAGCCTGAAGTGCGAGGCCGCGCATGACCATCGCTGTTTTTGTCTTCAGCTTGCTGGGGGTCATGGCCCTGGGCATGCCCATTGCCTACGCCTTGCTGGTGTGCGGCTTGAGCCTGATGGCCTACATGGCCAGCAACGGCATGATCAACGCGTTTGACAGCCAAATCTTGGCGCAGCGTTTTGTGGACGGTGCGGACAATTTCCCCTTGCTCGCGGTGCCGTTTTTCTTGTTGGCCGGAGAGTTCATGAACGCGGGCGGATTGAGCCGCCGCATCGTGAATTTGGCCATGGCCTGGGTTGGCCATTTCCGTGGGGGCTTGGGTTACGTCGCCGTCATGGCCGCCGTGATCATGGCTTCGCTCTCGGGTTCAGCCGTGGCCGACACGGCGGCATTGGCGGCCTTGCTGATCCCGATGATGAAGCGGGCGGGCTACAACGTGGGCCGCTCGGCCGGATTGATCGCCTCGGGCGGCATCATCGCGCCGGTGATTCCGCCTTCCATTGGCTTCATCATCTTCGGTGTGGCCGCCAACGTGTCCATCACCAAATTGTTCTTGGCGGGCATCGTGCCGGGCCTTTTGATGGGCGTGGCGATTGGCTTGACGTGGTGGTGGGTGGCCAAGCGCGAAAACGTGCAGCCGGGACCGCGCATGAATCTGTCTGAGAAACTGAAAGCCACGCGTGAAGGCATCCTGGCGCTGGGTTTGCCGGTGTTCATCATCGGCGGTATGAAATTTGGCGTGTTCACCCCCACCGAGGCGGCCGTGGTGGCTTCGGTCTACAGCTTTGTGGTGGGCGCTTTCATTTACCGCGAATTGCAATGGTCCAAGCTCTACAGCCTGATTTTGGCAGCTGGCAAGACCACATCGGTGATCATGTTTTTGGTGGCAGCGGCCATGGTCAGCGCCTGGCTCATCACCGTGGCCAACATCCCGGCCGAAGTGGCCCGCATGATGGAGCCGCTGATGGGCAACAAGACCTTGCTCATGGTGGTGTTGATGCTCTTGGTCATTGTGGTGGGCACTGCGCTGGACTTCACGCCCACGGTGCTGATTCTCACGCCGGTGCTGATGCCCTTGGTCAAGCAAGCGGGCATTGACCCGGTTTATTTTGGCGTATTGTTCATCATGAACAACGCCATTGGTTTGATCACCCCACCCGTGGGCACCGTGCTCAATGTGGTTTGCGGTGTGGCCAAGATCAACATGGATACCGCGTTCAGGGGTGTCATGCCATTCTTGCTGGCACAGTTGGGTGTGTTGGCCTTGTTGATCGCTTTCCCGGCCATCGTCATCGAGCCGATGAAGTGGATGCTGAGATGATTTCTTAACCCTGTGTGTATTTTTTTAAAAGGAGACAGTCATGTTGAAACGCAGAAATCTGGTAGCCCTGATCGCGGGCACTTTCCTGGTGGCATCGAGCGCCATGGCGCAGTTTGCCGACCGCAACATCAAGTTCACCAATGGTGTGAACGAAGATCACCCGGTGGGCGTGGGCGTCAAGAAAATGCAAGAAGTCCTGGCGGCCAAAACTGGCGGCAAGATGAAGATCACCGCCTTTTGGGGCGGTGCTGCGGGCGGCGACTTGCCCGCCACTCAGGCCTTGCGTGCAGGCACCCAAGAGATGGTGTGCACCTCCAGCTCGCCTTTGGTGGGCATTGTCAAGGAGTTGGGCGTGTTTGACCTGCCTTTCCTGTTTGCCAACGAAAAAGAAGCCGACGCCGTGCTGGATGGCGCAGCCGGCAGGTATTTCAATGCCAAACTCGAAGCCGCAGGCCTGGTGAACCTGGCGTATTGGGAAAACGGTTTCCGTAATCTCACCAACAGCAAGCGTCCGGTCACCAAGCTGGAAGACTTCGATGGCGTGAAAGTTCGCGTCATGCAAAACAACATCTTCCTCGACACCTTCAGGACGCTGGGCACCAATGCCGTGCCCATGGCCTTTGGTGAGGTGTTCACCGCCTTGGAAACCAAGACCATCGACGGTCAGGAAAATCCTTTCGTGACCATTGAGACCTCCAAGTTCAATGAGGTGCAGAGGTTCCTGAGTGTCACGCGCCATGCCTATACGCCATTCCTGATTCTCTACAGCAAGAAGCTGTGGGACCAACTCAACCCACAAGAGCAAGCTGTTTTGCGTGAAGCCGCCATGGAAGGCCAAAAAGTCCAACGTGCTGCTAACCGTGCGCTGAATGAAAGGTCTCTGGCTTCGCTCAAAACCAAGGGCATGCAGGTCAACGAGGTGAGCGCTGCCGAGCAAAACCGCATCCGCGCCAGGGTGGCTTCGGTGTACGACAAACACAAGGACTCGATTGGTCCTGACGCCATCAAGGTGGTGCAAGACGAGCTTCGGAAAGCGCGCGGCGGCTGATGCGCAGCCTTCGGCCCCACAGTGCAACACTGTGGGGCTTTTTTAATGTCCGATTTTTGAGTCGCCATGAAAATCACGCAACTCGAAACCATCCTCTTGGGTGAATTTCCCAACATCATCTGGGTGCGCCTGCACACCGACGAGGGCCTGGTGGGCCTGGGCGAAACTTTCATGGGGGCGCAAGCAGTCGAGGCCTATTTGCACGAGTGGGTGGCCCCCAAGTTGGTGGGGCAAGATCCGCTGGCCATCGAGTCGCGCCAGCGCGACATCACGGGCTACTTGGGCTGGCGCGGGTCTGGTGTGGAGACACGCGGCAACTCGGCGGTGGACATTGCGCTGTGGGACATTTTTGGCAAGGCCGCTGGCATGCCGGTCTACACCGCCTTGGGTGGCAAGAGTCGCGACGACATCCGCGTGTACAACACCTGCGCGGGTTACCAGTACATCCGCAGCAACGTCAACCAGACCAGCAGCAACTGGGGGCTGGGCAACAACGCAGGGCCTTACGAAGACCTGCAGGGCTTTTTGCACCGCGCCGACGAGGTGGCCGAATCGCTTTTGAGCGAGGGCATTACCGGCATGAAGATCTGGCCTTTTGATGTGGCCGCAGAAAAGTCGCACGGCCAGTACATCAGCCCGCAAGACCTGAACACCGCGCTGGAGCCTTTCCGCAAAATCAGGAATGCGGTGGGCGACAAGATGGACATCATGGTCGAGTTCCACAGTCTGTGGCGCTTGCCCATGGCCCAAAAGATTTCATGCGCCTTGCAAGAGTTCGACACCTTTTGGCACGAAGACGCGATCCGCATGGACAGCCTCGACTTGCTCAAGCAGTACGCAGTGGACTGCAAAGCCTTGATTTGTGCCAGTGAAACGCTGAGCTACAAATGGGGATTCAAGGACTATTTGCAAACTGGTGTGGCAGGTGTGGCCATGCTCGACTTGAGTTGGTGCGGCGGCCTGACCGAGGCCCGCAAGATTGCTGCCATGGCCGACGCCTGGCAACTGCCCGTAGCCCCGCACGACTGCACCGGGCCGGTGGTGTGGGCAGCGTCCACACACTTGTCGCTGCACGCGCCCAATGCGCTCATTCAGGAAAGCGTGCGGGCCTTTTACAGCGGTTGGTACAAGGAGTTGGTGACCGAGTTACCGCAGGTGAAGAACGGCATGATCAGCTTGAACGACAAGCCGGGCTTGGGGCTGGAGTTGCTGCCTGATCTGCACAAGCGGGCTGATGCCGTGGTGCGTGTGAGCTGATGGAAAAAGGGGACCTGCGTGGCCCCCTTTTACATGGGTCTTGAAAAATCAACCGCGTCCGACAAACGGCATATTGGTCGCCATCACGGTGGTGAACAAAATATTGGCCGACAGGGGCAGGCGGGCCATGGTCAGGAAGGTCTCGACCACGGCGCTCATGTCCATGCGCGGCTCGGCTTTGATGCTCAGGTCGGCTTGGTGCACGCCCGAGGCCATTTTGAGCGTCATGTCCGAGGCCACGTTGCCAATGTCGATTTGGCCCACGGCGATGCTGTACGGGCGGCCATCCAATGAGGCCGCCCGGGTCAGGCCCGAGATGGCGTGTTTGGTGGCGGTGTAGGCAATCGAGCCGGGGCGTGGCACATGTGCCGAAATCGAACCGTTGTTGATGATGCGGCCGCCTTGCGGGCTTTGCTCTTGCATCAGCTTGAAGGCATACGACAAGGTGTAAAAAGCGCCATTCAGGTTGATGTCCACAGCCCTGCGCCATTCGTCTCCCGACAGGTCGCCCGGCAAGGTGTAGGGCAGCGAGATACCGGCGTTGTTGAACACCAGATCGAGGCGACCAAAGCGCGAACGGATCTGCTCGAACAAGGCCTTGACTTCGGGTTCTTTGGAGAGGTCGGTTGGGATGGCGTGGGCGTGGCCAGCGTTGGGGCCGGCTTCGGCCACTGCAGCGGCCAGTGCGTCGGCACGGCGACCGACCAGGACCACTTGCCAGCCTTCTTTGAGCAGGGCCAGGGCGCAGGCTTTGCCGATGCCGGAGCTGGCACCGGTGACGAGGGCGATTTTGGACATGGTGAGAACTTTCTAGAGAGGTCTGGAAACAGCCAGATTTTCAGGCGTTTTGAAAACAAACCTGTACTTTGAGCGACTGAATCCCGCCAGCGGCCAGCGCCCCGGCGTGGGGCTTTGGCTTCGTGGCGAACAAAGGTGCCCAGGGTCAGGTCCGGGGTGGGCCATGAGCCGTGTGCTGATGGTGCGCCTGCGCCGCAGTCCGTGCCCGTCGCACCAGATCGTCAATTGCTTCGGTGATGGGCAGTTCAATGACATCGGATTCATCCGCCTGCGGTCGCTCAAGAGTGCGAAATTGACTCTCGAGCAAGTCCAATGGCATGTAGTGGTCTTCGCGCTGGCGCATGCGCTGTCGAATCAGCTCAAAGTCACCGTTGAGAAAAATAAAAAACACTTCGCCTGTGTGTGCCCGAATGCGGTCACGGTAGGCGCGCTTGAGGGCCGAGCAGGCGACCACACGGCCGTGGGCTTGGGCCTGGGCCAAATGAGCCCCGATGCGGTCCAGCCAGGGCCAGCGGTCGCTGTCTTGCAGGGGAATCCCGACGCGCATTTTCTCTACACTGTCGGGCAGGTGCAGGTCGTCTCCATCGACCATCTCCAAGCCCAGGACTTGACTCAAAGCCCTCGCCAGGGTGGTCTTGCCGCATCCGGAGACACCCATCACGATCAGACGCAAAGGCGGGGTCTTCATGCCGACTTGTCGATCGCCATGGCGGTGCAAAGCGTTTGCAGGGCGTCTGGATAAAAAGGGTGCAGTTGGGCTACAGCCAGCAGAACGGTTGGGGGCATTGATTTTCCTGACGGGTGAATGACGGGGCAGTGGTGTTCGGCAATCAGAGTCCTGTTTGAGGGCTTGCGTTTACCCAAACTTGCGACTGTCCTTGGTGTGATCATCACATCATTGTGGCCCGATTTTCTGCTGATTAGCCCTGTTGGGGTGTTGGCTCGGTGACAATGTCCGCCTGATCATCCCGATGCCTTTGGCTAAAGACCTCATGACCGCACTGACAAAAGTCATTTTGTTCACCGACACCGATGGCCGCGCCCGTTTCAGGGACGCGTTCGTTCCCTTGACCGAGGGCACGCCCCAAAGCCAGTTGTCGGCGCTGATGGCTGCAACAGGATGCCAGTTGCGACAAAGCCCGGTGGGTTTTTGCAGCTCATTTCATTGCACCGGCCACCCGCAGTGGTTGTTTGTGTTGAGTGGACAGATGGAGATTTTTTTGCAGGACGGCAGCTCGCGCGTTTTTGGTCCGGGCGAGTTTTTTTATTCGGCCGACACTTTGCCCGAAGGCGTCATTTTTGACCCCGCTGTGCACGGTCACTGGAGCCGCCAAGTGGGCCCCGATCCTCTGGTGACTTTGTTCGTGCGTGACTGATTTGCATGCACACAAGAAAAGAGCCCGACTGTGCGGGCTCTTTTCAGTTGGGGGCAGTGTGTGGTTCAGCGACCAAAGCCACGGCCACCGCCGCCGTTGCCACCGCGCTTGCCGCCGCCGTAGCCACCACCGCCACCGCCACCGCCACCGCCACCGCCACCGCCACCATGGCGGCGACCGCCGCTGGCCAGGCTGTCGATGCTGGTGCGGGTCGGGTCAGGTTGGCCACTGGTGCGTACGGGCTTGCGGTTGGGCAAGTCCAGGCGTGCAAACTGCGTGGTCTTCAAGGGGTCGATGTGTCGTGGCAACTCGTCGCCATCGCCACGTCGATGGTCCTGACCACCCCCTTGACCAACACGGTTGGGGTTGGGGCCCCGGCCATCGCCACGACCTTCCGGGCGTGGACCGTTGCGCGGGCCGCGACCCTGACCGTCGCCACGGTTTTCAAAGCGACGGCCCTGGCCCTCGCCCTGGCCTTCAAAGCGGCCTTCACCCTGCGGGCCATGGCGGCGCGATGGGCGGTGCTGGCCCTGACCCGGGCCCTCGGCGCGCGGCTGGCGTTGACCCTGGCCGCCACCAGCAGCCTTGTTGTCGCGAATCCGTTGCACCATGTCGCTGCGTGCGGCCTTGGCGGCTGCGGCCATCACATCGCGGCTGGGGGGCTTGCCTGCGCCACCCCACAAGGTCTGGCGACCCATGGCGATGGGCTCGGCCACTTCGCCGGGCTCGGGGCCAAAACCTTCGAGCAACTGAACTGGAATCTCTTGCTTGGTGAAGCGCTCGATGTCCATCATGAAGCCTTCTTCGTCCAGGCACACCAGGCTCACCGCCTCACCGCTGGCGCCTGCGCGGCCTGTTCGGCCAATGCGGTGCACGTAGTCTTCAGACACGTTGGGGATTTCGAAGTTGACGACGTGCGGTAAGTCTTCGATGTCAATGCCGCGTGCAGCAATGTCAGTCGCCACCAAAGCGCGGATGTCGCCGCTTTTGAAGCCCGCCAGCGCTTGCGTGCGGGCAGTTTGGCTTTTGTTGCCGTGCAGGGCCATGGCCTTCACACCGTTTTTGGTCAAGAAGTCGGCCACATTGTTCGCGCCAAACTTGGTGCGCGTGAACACCAGCACCTGGCTCCAGTCGTGCTTTTGGATGATGTGCAGCAGCACGTCTTTTTTCTTGCTGCGGCCCACGGGGTGGATCACTTGCGAGATGCGCTGCACCGTGGTGTTGCTGGGCGTGACCTGGATGCTCTGGGGGTTCTTGAGCAAGTTGGCTGCCAGTTCGCGGATCTCGTCGCTGAAGGTGGCCGAGAACAGCAGGCTTTGCTTGTCTTTGGGCACCAGGGCCAGCACTTTTTTCACGTCATGGATGAAGCCCATGTCCAACATGCGGTCGGCTTCGTCGAGCACCAGAATTTCGATGCTGGACAAGTCCAGGAAGCCCTGGCCTTGCAGGTCGAGCAAACGGCCGGGTGTGGCCACCAAAATGTCCACGCCGCGCTTGATCTTGCTGATTTGCGGGTTCATGCCCACGCCACCAAAAATCACGGTGGAGTCGAGTTGCAAGTATTTGCCATAGTCGCGCACCGACTCTTCGACCTGGGCGGCCAATTCGCGGGTGGGTGTCAGCACCAAAGCGCGGATGGCTTTGCCGCCAAAGCGGTTTTTGCCCGGCTCACTCAGGCTCAACTTGTGCAGCATGGGCAGGGTGAAGGCGGCGGTTTTGCCGGTGCCGGTTTGGGCACCCGCCAATAAGTCTTGTCCAGCCAGAACGGCAGGAATGGCTTGGGCCTGGATGGGGGTGGGGGTGTCGTAGCCGAGCTCGCGCACAGCTTGCATGAGGGCAGGAGCCAGATTCAATTCTTCAAAGTTCATTTTTACAGAGCGCCATGTCCGGCGCGGGTATCGGCTCATTCAACTGCTGTTGGCAGTGTCCAGTGTTGGCCGATAGTTCTTAAGATGGGCATGGAAACCGCAGGCGCTTGTTTTGAGCGTTTCCTGGGTCAGGCCCCAGCAGAAGTGCTGATGTTGCGGCAACTGGAGGCCACAACGGGGTGTATTGTCGCACAAAGCCAAGCAAGCGCATTGCTGCCGCACTGCTTTGGCTGCTCATCGCTGTCCTGTGTGTGTCATGGGTTCAAACCCCAATTCAAAGATGGGCCCCGCGCCTCTAGACTGCCGTCAGCCATTTCAATAACACCCAGGGGAACCCCATGTCCGCTCATACCTCGCCTTCACGCCGCCATTTTTTGTCAGCTTCCACAGCCCTGGCCGTCGGTCTGGCCAGCATGGCCTTGTCGGGGCCAGCCCATGCCCAGACGGCCTCGTGGCCTGCCAAGCCCATCAAAATCGTGGTGGCTTTTCCGCCCGGTGGTTTGACAGATGCCATCGCGCGCAATTACGGTGAATTCCTCAGTGGCCGTTTGGGTGTGCCGGTGGCCATTGAAAACAGGCCAGGTGCGGGCGCCATCATTGGCATTGACGCAGTGGCCAAGTCCCCCGCCGACGGCTACACCTTCGTCATGAGCACATCGGGCACCTTTTGGCAAAACCGCGTTTTGTACGCCAAGTTGCCCTACAACCTGGACAAAGACCTGACCCCGGTCACGGTGTTCCCCTCCGGCCCGCTGGTGGTGGGCATCAATGACAAGATTCCGGCCAAAACCATGGCCGAGTTTGTGGCCTGGGCCAAAAAGAACAACAGCTCTATGGGCACCTATGCCCCGGGTTCTTACCCGCACATGTTGGCCGACCAGACCAACCGACAGCAGGGGACCACGATCCAGTCGGTGCACTACCGGGGTGAAGCGCCCATGTGGCTGGACGTGGCCTCGGGGCAATTGCAAATCGCCGTGGGCAGTTTTCAGGCCTTCAACGCTGTGTCCACCCGGGGCGTGCGCGCCATTGGCGTGACCGGCAGCTACCGCTCGCCCAAGCTGCCCGATGTGCCCACCTTGACCGAACAAGGCAACACCGAAAAGCTGGTCACGCTCGAGGGCGGTTTACCTTTGGTGGCCCCAGCAGGCACGCCTGAAGCCGTGCTCAAACGCATGGCCGATGAAGCAGTGGCCTGGTCCAACACCGACAAAGCCGCCAAGCTGCGCGAAACCTTCGCCATCCCCAACAAGCCCAAAAACCTGGCGGCCACCCGCAAAGACTGGGAGGCCGAAGTGCCCGTCTGGATCAAGCTGGCAGTGGACCTGGGCATCAAGCTCGACTGAAATGAGACGCTGGGTGGCATGGGTGCGTTGCATTTTGTAGGAGCCCACCCCCGTGCGCGAAGACTTGCACACCGATGACCTGAGCCCCAGCCATTGAGGTACAAAGCCCCGGCATTTTTAAAAGTGCCGGGGCTTTGCGCCATTTGGCCCCCTAGAATGGACACCTTGGAATTAAAAATAGCCGCCCGCTGAATGACACCAGAAGCCCGAGCCCGCGTTCAGATCGACCAACTCCTGCAAGCCGCTGGCTGGCACGTTTGCAACATCGACCAAGTCAATCTGCATGCGGCGCAGGGCGTGGCCATCCGCGAGTTCCCGCTCAACACTGGCCACGGCTTTGCCGACTACCTGCTGTATGTGAACGGCAAAGCCTGCGGCGTGATCGAGGCCAAAAAAGAAGGCACCACTCTCAAAGGCGTTGAAGTCCAGTCCGAGCGCTACGCCCAGGGCTTGCCAGTCGCCTTGCCTGCATGGCGCAGGCCGCTGCCGTTTTTGTTTGAATCCACCGGGGTCGAGACCCAATTCACCAACGGGCTGGACCCCCATCCGCGTTCGCGCCGGGTGTTTGCGTTTTTCAGGCCCGAGTTGCTGGCGCAGTGGTTACAAATGGTGCCCTCCGCAGCAGGTCCGTTGGCAGCCAACGATGCGCCCTCCACCTTTTTGGCCCGCATGCGCGACATGCCCCAACTCATCACCCAATGGGGGCAGGGCGGGGCCAACTACCAGCTGTGGCCCGCGCAAATTTTGGCGGTGCAAAACCTCGAACAAAGCCTGGCCGCCAACAAACCCAAAGCCCTCATCCAGATGGCCACGGGCAGCGGCAAAACCTTCACGGCCATCAGCTTCATTTACCGCCTCATCAAGTTTGGCGGTGCGCGGCGCGTGCTGTTTTTGGTGGACCGTGCCAACCTGGGCCGCCAAACCAAAAAAGAGTTTGACCAATACGCCAGCCCCTACAACAGCTACAAGTTTGGCGAAGAGTTCATCGTGCAGCACCTGCAAGGCAACCAGGTGGACACCAGCGCCCGCGTGGTCATCTGCACCATTCAGCGGATGTTCAGTTTGCTCAAAGGCAAAGAGCTGCCGCCCGAGGCCGACGAAGAAAGCACCGAGGGCGCAGAGAGCCTTTTCAAAGACCCCGAGCCCATTGGCTACAACCCGGCCTTTCCCATTGAGCTGTTTGACATCGTGGTGACCGACGAAGCGCACCGCAGCATCTACAACCTGTGGCGGCAAGTGCTGGAGTATTACGACGCTTATCTCGTGGGCCTGACCGCCACGCCCAACAAACAGACCTTTGGTTTCTTCAACCAAAACTTGGTCATGGAATACGGTCACACCCAGGCCGTGGCCGATGGCGTGAACGTGAATTACGACGTGTACCGCATTCAGACCGAAGTGAGCGAGCGCGGCGCCAAGGTCGAAAAAGGTTTTTGGCTGGAAACCGTGGACAAAGCCACCCGCCGCAAAAGCGCTTGGCAGTTGGACGAAGACTTTGAATACGACCCCAACGAGCTGGACCGCAGCGTGCAAACGCCCGACCAGATCCGCAAAGTCATCACCACCTTCCGCGACCGCCTGCACACCGAAATTTTCCCCGGCCGCACCGAGGTGCCCAAGACCCTGATCTTTGCCAAAGACGACAACCACGCCGAGAAGATCGTGGAAATCCTGCGCGAAGAATTTGGCAAGGGCAACGAGTTTGCGCAAAAGATCACCTACAAAACCAGCGGCACCAAGCCCGAGGACTTGATCAGTGCGTTTCGCAACAGCTACTTTCCGCGTGTGGCCGTGACGGTGGACATGATCGCCACCGGCACTGACATCAAGCCAGTGGAGATTGTGGTGTTCATGCGCTCGGTCAAAAGCCGCAGCTTCTTTGAGCAGATGAAAGGCCGTGGCGTGCGCGTGTGCAACCCGGCCGACCTGCAAGCCGTGACGCCCGACGCCAAAGTGAAAGACCACTTTGTGATCGTTGACGCCGTGGGCGTGTGCGAGCGCGACAAAACCGACAGCCGCCCCATGGACACGAAGAAAACCGTGCCCCTGGACAAGCTGCTGCAAGCCGTGAGCCTGGGCAACGTGGAAGATGAAGTGCTGAGCAGCGTGGCCGCCCGCTTGGCCCGGCTGGACAAAGACCTGAGCCCCGCCGACCACGCCAAAGTGCTGGAGGCCAGCGGCGGCAAAAGCCTGCGCGACCTGGCCAGCGGCATTGTGCAGGCCCTGAACGTCGACCCCGACGACCCAACCAATGTCATTCCCGCGTACGCGGGAATCCAGTCTGCTGTGCGCCCCTTTGCCAACCCCGCGCTGCGCAACCTGATATTGCAGCTGCGCCAAAAGGCCGATTTGGTGGTGGACATCGTCACGCAAGACGAGCTGATTCATGCGGGCTTCAGCGAAGCCGCCAGCGAACGCGCCAAAGGCCTGGTGCAAAGCTTTGAAGCATTCATTGCCCAGCACAAAGACGAAATCACCGCGCTGCAAATTTTGTACAACCGCCCCAGCCGCGCCCCGCTGAAATACACCGACGTGAAAGCGCTGGCCGACGCGCTGCACGCCCCGCCGCATTTGATAGACGAAGGCCAGCTGTGGCAAGCCTATGCCGCGCTCAACAAGACCAAGGTGAAAGGCACCAGCCAACGCCGCCTGCTGACCGACTTGGTCAGCCTGGTGCGCTTTGCCATGCAGCAAGACAACGAACTGGTGCCGTATCCTGAGCGGGTGCGGGGCAACTTTGATGCGTGGCTGGCTCAGACGAATCAAGCCCGTGTTTCTGGTCATTCCCGCGAAGGCGGGGATCCATCCCTGCCCCCATTCACCCCCGAACAACTGCACTGGCTAGAAATGATCCGAGACCACATTGCCGCGAACTTAGGCATAGAGCCCGACGACTTTGAATACGCCCCCTTCAACAGCGAAGGCGGCCTGGGCAAAGTGCACCAGCTGTTTGGTGCGGAGTTGGGGCAGGTGATTGAAGCGATGAATCGGGAGTTGGTGGCGTGACCAAATTGCAAGAGCGAATCAAGGGGCTTTTGGGTGATCTGCTGCCGCTGAAATACGGAAAGAGCCTGCCCGCCACTGTACGTGACAGCGCCGGTTCTGTGCCCGTTTATGGCTCCAGTGGTGTTGTCGGCAGTCATTCAGCTGCTTTAACCAATGGCCCCGTGATCATTGTTGGCCGCAAGGGTAATGTCGGTGCCGTGCATTATTCGGCAGTGCCTTGTTGGCCGATTGATACAGCGTATTTCGCTGAGCCACCAATTGGTCACGATCCCCGTTACTACCGATATCTGTTGGATTCATTGGGTCTTGCTCGGCTTGATAAATCGACGGCCATCCCAGGGCTGAGCCGAGACGACTACAACGCAGTCGAAGTCGTGATCCACCCGCCAGAGCAACAGGCGGAGATCGTCGCCGAGATCGAAAAACAGTTCTCCCGCCTCGACGAAGCCGTCGCCAACCTCCAGCGCGTCAAAGCCAACCTCAAACGCTACAAAGCCTCCGTCCTCAAAGCCGCCGTCGAAGGCCGCCTCGTCGAAACCGAAGCCAGCATCGCCCAACGCGAAGGCCGCAGCTACGAAACAGGCGAAAAACTTTTGCAGCGGATTCTTGAAGAACGGCGGGCCAAGTGGGCGCTTAAGAAAAAATATGTTGAGCCCGAAAGCGCTGAATGCCCCATGCTTGAAAGCCTTCCTGAAGGATGGGCAAATGCGACGGTCGAGCAACTTTCACAGCTCGTGGAATACGGCTCGTCTTCAAAAACCTCAGATGACGCAACAGGTATTCCTGTCCTGCGCATGGGCAACATCTTTGAAGGCGAATTGCGATTTGATGACTTGAAGTACCTGCCCAAGGAACATGACGAATTTCCGAAGCTTCTTATGAACGATGGCGACCTTCTGTTCAACCGAACGAATAGCCCTGAGTTGGTAGGGAAGGTTGCCGTCTTTCAAGCAAAGTCGACAAGCTATTCCTTCGCGTCATACCTTATTCGCGTTCGCACAGTGACTGGTGTATTGCCAAACTTCTTAGCCGCGTATATCAATTCAAATTTTGGGAGGCAATGGGTCAAGAGCGTAGTGACACAGCAGGTGGGGCAGGCCAACGTGAACGGTACAAAGCTACAAGCACTTGCAGTTCCATTGCCGCCGCTCGCAGAGCAAACTCGAATCGTTGCTGAACTTGACCGCCATATGACCATCATCCGTGAAGTCGAGTCCGAAGTTGACGTCAACCTCCAGCGTGCACAGGCACTGCGGCAGGCGACTTTGTCGAAAGCTTTTGGAACTGGCCAATAAATAAGGGGATATAGATGAAATTCCGACTGGCTGAGATTGAGGTTTCTGACGATGATCCATTCAAGCATGATTCCCTGCAGCGCGAAGACGTTGTCGAGTTCGTCGGCAATCTGATCAAGCAACTTGAAGGCCCGTTCGTTCTGGCTTTGGATTCTCCTTGGGGCACAGGTAAGACAACCGTGGTCAACATGCTTCGAGCTGTACTTAAGAAAGACGAATACACCACTGTTTATTTCAATGCATGGAAAGAGGATTACGTCAGTGATCCTTTGATTCCTATGGTTGCGGTAATTGATGACATAAAAATCGAACAAGCCGGCGTGTTTCAGCAGCGTATGGCTAAGGTTAAAAAGGTTGTATCAACCGTAGCCAAAAGAGGTTTGGTTGCGGGCGTCAAAGTCGGCACGATGGGCGTGTTAGATCTGGACAAGGTTCAAGAGGATGTCCTATCGAACGAGTCAGGTAAAGCAGCTGAGGATTTGATCGAGTCTTTCAAAAAAGAAAAAAGGTCACTTGAAACATTTCGCGAGACTCTTGAAGATGCCGTTCAGGCTATTGGTGAGGGTGAGCTGCAGCGTCCATTGGTCTTCTTCATTGACGAGTTGGATCGTTGCCGCCCAAGCTTTGCAATTGAACTCCTTGAGAGGGTGAAGCATCTGTTTGATGTGAAGAACATCGTGTTTGTTCTTTCGGTAGACAAAAAACAACTGGAGGCTATTACTGCGGCGGTTTATGGTGAGCGGATAGATGCACTCGAATATCTGAGACGCTTCATTGACCTTGATTTTTCTCTACCACTGCCACATACCAAGGCCTACACCAGAGAGCTGATCAAACGGTTTGATTTAAAGGATTTTTTTGAAGCGCGAAGGAAGCACTCTTCACTTGCATACGATCATGACCATTTTGTAGAGGCCTTTACGTTATTGGCTGCTACTTTTGATTTGTCTTTGAGAGTTCGTGAAAGGTGTTTGACTCGCTTGGCAGTCGTATTGATGCAGACACCCGATGATCATTATTTAGACCCAATTGTTCTGTCGCTGCTGATCGTGCTCCGTCTGAAACGTCTGGATTTGTATGAGGGCTTGATTTCGGGTGTTACAGCGCCCCAAGATTTCATGGAAACATTGAGGTCTATACCCACTTCTCGGAAATTTTTTGAATCACGATTTGCGAAATCTTTAGAAGCGTATTTGATTATTGGAGATGTGATTTCTGAGCGGTCGCAACAGCTTTTGAAACAAGCAGAAGAGTTTTCCAAGCTTAGCCCTGACACAGAAAAAGGGCGACGTGCGCGTACATTGCTTGAGATGAGTCGAACAGTTGGGGGTGATTGGGGACGTGATTTTTCACTCAAGCATGTTGCAAATAAAGTTGATTTGTCGGCTCGAATTGGCGATCTACTGTGATCCCTTTCTCCCTTCGAATCTTCGTCGCCGATGGTGACCCCGATGGCCTGCGCATCGTCGAGCGGTCCAACTGGGTGGGCCGCGCGCTGGTGTTTCCGCGTGCGGCCTGGGCGCAGCCCAGCGTGGCCGATCGGTCCGAGCTGCAGCAAACCGGCGTGTACTTGCTGTTGGGCCCGCGTGAAGACGGCGAGGGCGACCGGCTCTACATTGGCGAGGGCGATCCGATCAAGCCGCGCCTGGCCTCGCACCACAGCGGCACCGCCCAAAAGGATTTCTGGACGCGGGCAATCTGTTTTGTCTCTATGGGGCAGGCGCTCAACAAGGCGCATGTGCAGTTTTTAGAGGTGAACCTGATCCGCCTGGCCAAGCAGGCCAAGCGCGTGCCTTTGGACAACGCCAACCAACCCACCGAGCCTACCCTCAGCGAGGCCGACCGCGCTGACATGCAGGTGTTCTTGCAGCACATGCTGGGCATGCTGCCAGTGCTGGGCGTGCATGCCTTCGAACAACCACCCCAAGCCCTCGCCGCCAGCGCGCCCGAACTGATGTGCACAGGCAAAGGTTTGGAGGCCAGGGGCTACGAATCTACGCAAGGGTTTGTGGTTAAGGCGGGGTCACAGGCGGCAGCCATCTTGGTGCCATCGATGCACAAGCATTTCCCTGGCTTTGTGGCTTGGCGTGAAGAGCTCATCGGCATGGGCGTATTGGCACAACAGGGCGCGCATTATGTTTTTACGCAAGACTACGTGTTCAGCTCCCCCAGCGCTGCCAGCGATATGGTGCTGGGCCGCAGCTCCAACGGGCGGGTGGAGTGGAAGGATGCGCAGGGGCGAGCGCTTAAGTCTTTGCAGGAGAATGGGGCAGCATGAGACAACTTGACCTCTTCTCCGCCCTGCAGTCCAGCACCGAAGGCATAGACACCGAATTCAAGTCGGCACGCGGTGGCATGCCCGGCAGTTTCTGGGAGTCGTATGCCGCCATGGCCAACACCCAGGGCGGCACCATTGTTTTGGGCGTGGCCGAAAAGGCGTCTGGCCTGGTGTGGGAGGGCGTGCCCGATGCCGCGCAGTTGCGCACGGTGCTGTGGAGCCAGCTGAACGACCGGCACAAGATCAGCGCCAACCTGCTGCGCGACGACGATGTGCGCACGGTGGAAGACGAGGGCCGGCAGTTTGTGGTGGTGAACGTGCCGCGTGCCTCGCGCCTGCAGCGCCCGGTGTTTGTGGGGCCCAACCCCATGACAGGCACTTATCGCCGCGCCGAAGAGGGCGACTACCGCTGTTCAGACGATGAGGTGCGCCGCATGCTGGCCGACCAGTCCGACACGCCAGCCGATTCCCAAATCGTGGAGCATTTTGGCCTTCCAGACTTTGACCCCGACACGGTCAAGCAATACCGCAACCGCTTTGCATCCCGTGCGCCAGACCATCCGTGGCTGTTGTTGGACGATGCCGCTTTGTTGACCAAGCTGAGTGCCTTGCGCCGTGACCGGGCCACAGGTCTGGAAGGTGCCACCGTGGCGGGCCTTTTGATGTTCGGCCGTTTTGAAGCACTGCGCGATGCGCTGCCAGGTTTTCATGTGGATTACCGCGAGCGCATGTCCGATGACCCCGCTGTGCGCTGGACCGACCGCGTGGTGCCCGACGGCACCTGGGAAAACAACCTGTTCCAGTTTTATGTGCGGGTGATGCAACGTTTGTCGGGCGACTTGAAGATTCCTTTTCAGCTGGACCGTGAGCTGTACCGCAAAGACGACACCGCCGTACACGAGGCTTTGCGCGAGGCGGTGGTGAACGCTTTGGTGCATGCCGACCACCGTGGTCAGGGCGGTGTGGTGATGGAGCGCTACCCGGATCGGATTGAACTGTCTAATCCTGGCTCGCTGCTGGTGTCGCGGGTGCAGTTGCTGCAAGGCGGCGTGAGCGAGTGCCGAAACAAGAGTTTGCAGCTGATGTTTCAGCTCATGGGCGGTGGCGACAAGGCGGGCTCGGGCATGGACAAAATTCGGGCAGGCTGGCGTGCGCAGCACTGGCGTTCGCCCCGGCTGGAAGAGTCTTTGCAGCCTGACCGCGTGAAGCTGGTGCTGCCCATGGTGAGCCTGATCCCGCAAGAGGTGGACCAAGCACTGCGCTTGCGCTTTGGTGACCGGTTTGCCAAGTTGGACAAAACAGCGGTTCAGGCGGTGGTGACCGCCCAGGTGGAGGGCAGTGTGACCAACGCCCGCATGCAGGAAATCACAGGGGAACACTCGAAAGACATCACCGGCGTGTTGCAAACTTTGGTACGCGATGGCCTGCTGACGCAGCAAAACCAGCGGCGCTGGGCCAGCTACCGCGTGGCGGGGGACTCCCCCCAATTGGGCGAGGACTCCCGTCATTTGGCGGGGGACTCCCCCCAAAGCTCCCCCCAATTGCCCGGGGACTCCCCCCAATTCGGCGTGGACTCCCCCCAATTCGACCGATTGGCTGGTTTGTCAGCCGAGGTATTGGCGCTTTTGCCATTAGCAGAACCTGCCAGGAAAAACAAAAAACTGGCAGTGCCACAACTGAAAATCGTTATCGGGCAATTGTGTGCCGGTCAATGGTTATCGACATCCGAACTTGCTGCGCTGGTTGATCGAGACGCGGATAAGTTGCAAACCCGTTTCTTGACGGCGATGGTGAAAGACGGGATGTTGGAGCTGCGGCACCCAGATGTGCGCAATCGTCCGGATCAGGCCTATCGCGCCGTTGCCAAACGCACGCCATGAATGTCACTTTGTGCCCGGCTTGAGAGAGGTTTTCAATGACACACGTCGCTCGTTATTCCTTTATTCGTTTTCTGCCCTATGCAGAAACGGAGGAGTTCGCCAACGTGGGCATCGTGATCCATGCGCCTACAGCACGCTATTTCGACTTTCAGCTGTCCAACAAGTGGCGTCGTCTGAGTGGCTTTTTTGACAAGTTGGATCGGCGTGTCTTTGCTCAGGGTGTAGCAGCCTTTGCCGAAGAATTGGCCCGCACCCGTGATATGGCTGCCAAAGTGGCAGAGCCGTGGATATTTGATGATTTGGTGCGCCCACGCGAGGCCTTGTTTCGGTTTTCTGCCGTGCGTGCCGTGATGACGGAGTCTCCCCAAGCTAAGCTGCAAGAGTTGTTCGATCACTATGTTGATCACGACTTTGCAACGCCCGAATATCAGGAAAAACTGATTGAGAAGGCGATTCGCGGCGTGCTGCGGCGTGAGGGCTTGGGCGGCCGGTTCCAAAGCGCCAAACTCGGTATGGACGGCCTGCAATTCAAGGTGCCGTTTGCCGAACTGGATGCTGATGGCAAGGCCTTGCGCGTGATTAAGCCCATGCACTTGGCCTACGAAGAGCCCCTACGCATACTGGACCATGGCAACCAATGGCTGGGCCGCTTGCGTCATTTGGAGCGTGTGAACGCCATGCCCAAGTCCATGCTCTTGGCTGTGACCCAACCGCCTGTTGAGTCTGACCGCTTTGGCGCGTTTGAGGAAGTTCGACGCGATCTCGCCAACATGGGTGCAGTGTTTGCTGCGTCCAATGACGAAGAAGCCTTGCTGCGCTTTGCTCAGGCGGCATAAACCCGGTTCTGTGGCTCTCGACTCCCGTCATTTGAAGAGGGACTCCCCTCATTTGATGCGGAACTCCCATCATTTGACGGGGAACTCCCGTCATTTGACGGGGGACTCCCGTCATTTGAGACCCGAACTCCTGTCATTTGCAGGGATGGCACGACTCAAAGCCCAGGTGTGCCCAATCGACCAGATCAGGCGTATCGCTCGGTTGTCAAACGCGAACCATGAATTTTTCACTGAGCCCAGGAGATGCTCCCATGCTGACCAAACTCAATGCCAAAAACCAGATCACGCTGCCCAAGAGTCTGATGCAAGCGGTGGGGCCGACCGACTACTTTGATGTACAAGCCAATGGCGGGCAGATCGTTTTGACGCCTGTGCGCTTCGTCGCGGCCGATGCAGTGCGTGCGAAGCTGGCCGAACTGGGCATCACAGAGACCGACACGACCGCTGCCGTTAATTGGTCGAGAACGCAAGCGCCCAGGCTCATGGCGGGTTGATGAGGTCAGCAGCACTTCCATGATTGTTCTTAATATTGCTTCATTTGAAGCTAAAATTGCTTCATGACCAGTTTGGCACATTTTTTATTGGGGCAGTCACGCTCTGCGGTGCTCAGCGCTTTGCTGCTGCGGCCAGAGGTGGCGTTGCATGTGCGTGAGCTGGCGCGGCTCACGAACGTATCGCCGGGTTCGCTGCACCGAGAACTTCGCAATCTGGCCGATATGGGTTTGCTGCTGCGTCAAGAAACGGGCCGACAGGTGTATTACCGGGCCAATGTGCAATGCCCCATTTTTCAAGAACTGGCTGGCTTGCTGCGCAAAACAGCCGGGTTGGTCGATGTGCTTCGTCAGGCATTGGTGCCGCTGGCGGGAAAGGTGGAGATGGCTTTTGTTTATGGCTCCATGGCCAGAGGACAAGAGCATGCACACAGCGATGTGGATGTCATGCTGGTGGGGGATTTGGACTTTTCTGAGGTGGTCTTGGCTTTGTCAGACGCTCAGCAAGCCATTGGGCGAGAGGTCAACCCCACCGTGCTTTCAAGGGACGAATTTGATGGCAAGTTGGCGCAGCCAGACAGTTTCGTGGCTCAAGTCTGGCGCGGCAGCAAGCTTTGGCTGGTGGGGGAACCATGAGCCTTGAAAATCTGCTCAAGATCAATCAGCTGCAGCGGCACACGGCCACTGCGGATGAAGTTCAGCGCTTGTTAGCTGCTGCACAACGCAATTTGGCTGACAGTGCTGTGCAGGGTTTGAGCGATGAAACCCGGTTTGACGCGGCCTACAAAGCCATCATGCAATGCGCCATGGTGGGTTTGATGGCCAACGGCTATAGGCCTTCCACCACCACACCAGGGCATCACCAAACCATGATCCAGACGCTGGGTTTGACGTTGGGTGTTGATAAAGCTGTTTGGATTGTTCTAGATTCACTTCGCAAAAAAAGAAACCTCAACGACTACTCGGGTGACTTGATAGAACCGGCTGCAGTGCGCAGCTGTGTGTCACATGCACAGCAACTGCTGAGTCAAACGCGGCAGTGGCTCAGTGCACGTCGACCAGACCTTCTCAATACTTCAACATGAACACCACCACCCACACCCTCGTCCAGAAGCTTTGGAACTATTGCAGCGTGCTGCGCGACGATGGCATGAGCTATGGCGACTATGTGGAGCAGCTCACCTATTTGCTGTTCCTCAAGATGGCCGACGAGCGCAGCCAGCCGCCCTACAACCAGACCAGCATCGTGCCCGCCGCTTATGCCTGGCCTACGCTGCTGGTGCGCGATGGCGATGACTTGTTTGACCATTACCGCCACGCACTCGAAAAGCTGGGCCTCGAAAAGGGCACGCTGGGCCTGATTTTTGCCAAGGCGCAAAACAAGTTCCAAGACCCGGCCAAGCTGCGCCGCGTGATCGTGGACCTGATCGACGCCGAGACTTGGACGGTACTGGGTGCGGATGTGAAGGGCGATGCCTACGAGGGTTTACTGGAGAAAAACGCGCAAGACACCAAGAGCGGCGCGGGCCAATATTTCACGCCGCGCGCGTTGATTGCGGCCATGGTCGAGTGCATCGACCCCAAGCCCGCCGAGCGCGTGTGCGACCCGGCCTGCGGCACGGGCGGCTTTTTGTTCAGCGCCCACCAGCATGTGGTGGACCGCCACCCCAACCTGACCAAGGACGAAAAGAAGCACCTGAAAGAAAGCGCCTTTGTGGGCTTTGAGCTGGTGCAGGCCACAGCCCGTGTGTGCGCCATGAACATGCTGCTGCACGGCATCGGCTCCGAAAAGTCGGTGCCCGTGCGCGTGGGCGATGCGCTGGGCTCAGACCCTGGCGAGCGCTTTGAGGTGGTGCTGGCCAACCCGCCGTTTGGCAAGAAGAGCAGCACCGTGATCGTGGGCGAGGACGGCCGCACCAGCACCGAAAAAGACACGATCGAGCGCGACGATTTTTGGGCCACCACCAGCAACAAGCAGCTGAACTTTGTGCAGCACATCAAAACCCTGCTGGCCATTCATGGCCGTGCGGCGGTGGTGTTGCCCGACAACGTGTTGTTTGAAGGCGGCGCGGGCGAGACCATTCGCAAAAAGCTGCTGCACGAGTGCGATCTGCACACGCTGCTGCGCCTGCCCACGGGGCTGTTTTACGCGCAGGGTGTGAAGGCGAACGTGCTGTTTTTTGACAAGAAACCCGCGTCCGAGACGCCATGGACGAAAAAGCTCTGGATTTACGACCTGCGCACCAACAAGCATTTCACGCTCAAGACCAACCCGCTGCGCCGGGCCGATCTGGACGAGTTTGTAGAGCTGTACAAGGTGGGCAAGCGCCACGAACGGGCCGAGACCTGGAGCGCCGACAACCCCGATGGCCGCTGGCGTGCGTATGGCTACGACGAGCTGATCGCCCGCGACAAGACGAGCCTGGACATTTTTTGGCTCAAAGACGACAGCCTGGCCGACAGCGACAACCTGCCGCCGCCTGCCGTGATCGCGCAGGAAATTGTGGAAGACCTGCAAGCGGCGTTGGAGCAGTTCAAGCTGATTGCGGGTGATTTGGGGGCCGAAGTGCCCGAAGAGGCGGTTTAATAACGCCTATGACCAAAACCCAACAAATGAGTTTTTTCGACGCGCCTGTCGATTCGCCCACCAACCCCGAAGCCATGGCCCAGGCGCTGGCGCAGCACCCCGACTTTCGCGTCTTGCGCCGCTTGGTGCCGCACAGCGATTACGGGCCTGTGAGTGGGCAGACCACCCAGCGCGTGATCGTGCTGGACACCGAGACCACCGGGCTGGACAGCAAAACCGAAAGCATCATCGAGCTGGCCATGTTGTCGGTGCTGGTGGACACCGTGACCGGTTTGCCCGCAGGTCCGGTCACCATTTACGAATCGTTTGAAGACCCGGGCAAGCCGATTCCGGCCCAGATCACCGAGATCACCGGCATCGACGACAGCATGGTCAAGGGTTTGCGGATCGACGATGCGGCCGTGACCGCGCTGGTGCAGCAGGCCGATTTGATCGTGGCGCACAACGCTGGCTTTGACCGGCCGTTTGTCGAGGCGCGTTTGCCGGTGTTTGCAGGCAAGGCCTGGGGCTGCTCCTTCATGGGCATCGACTGGAAAAAAGAGGGCAGCGGCTCGGCCAAGCTGGAGTTTTTGGCGTCTGAGCGCGGCTGGTTTTACGACGCGCACCGGGCGCAGGTGGACTGCCATGCCTTGTTGCAGGTGTTGGCCTCGCCCTTGGCCGATGGGCAGACGGGTTTGGCGCGCCTGTTGGCGGGGGCAGACCAGACGCGCTACAAATTGCGTGCCACGGGTGCGCCGTTTGAATCCAAAGACAAACTCAAAGCCCGCGGGTACCGCTGGGACGGCGAGGGCCGAGTGTGGTGGTGCAGTTTGGCCTCGGAGGTTCTGCTGGACGCCGAGTTCGAATGGCTGCGCGATGAGGTTTATGGCCGCCGCAGTGCCCGGGTGCAACTGGAGGCCCTGGACAGCCGGGTGCAGTATTCGGCGCGATCAGGGCGCTTGATGGAGCGGACCGTCTGAGTTTTTTACCTTCAAACCCTGGCAAGCGGGGATAATGTCAGGTTGCACGCGCTGCAACCGCGCTTTTATATTCAGGTTTACACATGGCTCAATACGTATTTTCGATGAACCGGGTTGGCAAGATCGTGCCCCCGAAGCGTCATATTCTCAAAGACATTTCGCTGTCTTTCTTCCCCGGTGCCAAGATTGGCGTGCTGGGCACCAACGGCTCGGGCAAGTCCACTTTGCTCAAGATCATGGCGGGCATCGACAAAGAAATCGAAGGCGAAGCCATTCCGATGGCGGGTCTGAAGATCGGTTACCTGCCGCAAGAACCCATCATGGACCCAGAGCAGACCGTGCGTGAAGCCGTCGAAAGCGGCATGGGCGAAGTCAAGGCCGCGCAAGCCCGATTGGAAGAGGTGTACGCCGCTTACGCCGAAGAAGACGCCGACTTTGACGCATTGGCCGCCGAGCAGGCCAAGCTCGAAGCCATCATTGCCACCGCTGGCGATGCATCAGAGCACCAACTCGAAATCGCGGCCGACGCGCTGCGCCTGCCCGCTTGGGACGCCATCATCGGCAAACTGTCTGGCGGTGAAAAACGCCGAGTGGCCTTGTGTCGTTTGCTGCTCTCGCGCCCCGACATGTTGTTGCTGGACGAGCCCACCAACCACTTGGACGCTGAAAGTGTGGATTGGCTGGAGCAGTTCCTGTCGCGTTTTTCGGGCACCGTGGTGGCCATCACCCACGACCGTTATTTCCTGGACAACGCCGCCGAGTGGATTTTGGAGCTCGACCGCGGTTCCGGCATTCCTTACAAGGGCAACTACTCCAGTTGGCTGGAGCAAAAAGAAGCCCGACTGGAGCAGGAGCAACGCACCGAAGATGCGCGCTCCAAGGCCATGAAGAAAGAGCTGGAGTGGGCGCGTGCCAACCCCAAAGGCCGACAGGCCAAAAGCAAGGCGCGTCTGGCCCGCTTTGAAGAGTTGTCTGACTACGACTACCAAAAACGCAACGAGACCCAGGAGATCTTCATCCCTGTGGCCGAACGTTTGGGCAACGAGGTGTTCGAGTTCAAGAACGTCAGCAAGTCCTTTGGTGACCGTGTGCTGATCGACAACCTGAGTTTCCAGGTGCCTGCGGGCGCCATCGTGGGCATCATCGGCCCCAACGGTGCCGGTAAGTCGACCCTGTTCAAGCTGATCGCGGGCAAAGAGCAGCCCGACAGCGGCGAGGTGAAGATTGGCCAAACCGTGCGCATGGCCTTTGTGGACCAGAACCGCGATGACCTGGACAACAACAAAACCGTGTGGGAAGACGTCTCGGGCGGTCTGGACATCATCAACGTGGGCAAGTTCCAGATGGCCAGCCGCGCGTATTGCGGGCGCTTCAACTTCAACGGCGGCGACCAGCAGAAAAAGGTGGGCATGTTGTCGGGCGGTGAACGCGGCCGTTTGCACCTGGCCAAAACCCTGATCGAAGGCGGCAACGTGTTGCTGCTGGACGAACCCTCCAACGACCTGGACGTGGAAACCTTACGTGCTTTGGAAGATGCGCTGCTGGAATTTGCAGGCTCGATCATGGTCATCAGCCACGACCGCTGGTTCCTGGACCGCATTGCCACGCACATTCTGGCCGCCGAAGGCGACAGCCAGTGGGTGTTCTTTGATGGCAACTACCAGGAGTACGAAGCCGACAAGAAAAAGCGTCTGGGCGAAGAAGGCGCCAAACCCAAGCGCGTGCGCTTCAAGGCTTTGAAGTAAGTGGTAGCCTGCATGCTCTGAAAAAAAACGGGCCGCATGGCCCGTTTTTTGGAAGGCGTTGACCTCAACTCAAAGCGACGGCGTGGTCCATTTTTCGGCCTGCAACGAGGGCGGTGAAAAAACCATTTAACCATTGAGTGCTCACTGGTTTTGCCATGAAAATGGTGCCCTCGGGCAAGCCCCCTTTGGCCGTAATTTCATCTTGGGACAAGGCTGAAATGACCAGGCAAGTCATGCGCTGAAACTGTTCGGATTGTTTGAGCGTTTTGAGCAACTCAAAGCCATCCACACCTGGCATGTTCAAGTCGGCGATGAGTACATCGGGCTGAATGCTGGCCATGTCGATCAAGGCTTCCAGACCCGAGGACATGGCTGTGCAATCGACAGGCATGTCGCAGCGGTTGCAAAAGTCGCGAATCATGTCGCGGGTTACGGGGTCGTCCTCCACCAGCAAAACACGCAGTCGGTTTTCCTTGGTCTCCAGTGGATTGAGCAGCATGTTGTGCTTTTTCTGGTAGTCACGGATGGAGGGCATGGAGATGCGTCGGTGGCCACCTTGCGTCTTCCAGGCTTGGAGTTCGTTTTTTTCCACCAAAGTCTGAATCGTGCCCACGGACAAACCCAGTAACTTGGCAGCATAGGTGGTACCACAGTAGTCTTCAGGGGTGTCGGGGTTGAGACGTGTTTGCATGGTGATATCTTAGTGACAAAAATAACAATAATAAATTCTATTGCCAATTCGCGATGATAAAAACAACATTTTGAGACATATTTGTGATCACCGAATGGATGGCGGCCGGGGGTCTCGCTTGCGACAAACGCGACAAACAGACCGGGCGCAGACGCTCAGCACCTGATTAACATGGTGAAAAACACAGGAGACCCTCGATGCCCGTTCATGCTGCTGTATGGCCTGCCCGTTTGCCCGCCGCAATCAGCGCGCCCACCACATCCTTGTGGATGAATCTGTCCATCAGCGCCACGCGGTATCCCGACAAGGCTGCGTTGGTCTTCATGGGGCGGGTGTGGACTTACTGCGAATTGATGGCCAGCGCCGAGCGCCTGGCGGATCGGCTGCGCGGCCTGGGCGTAAAGCCGGGTGACCGGGTGGTGTTGAACATGCAAAATTGCCCGCAACTGGTGATCACGCACTTTGCCATCTTGCGCATCGACGCTGTGGTGGTGCCCGTGAACCCGATGAACCGGGTCGAGGAGCTCAAGCACTACATCACCGACCCTGACACAAAAGTAGCGGTGACCACAGCCGATTTGGCACCTGATCTGGCGCAGGCCAGCGCTGAGCTGATACCTGAGCAACGATTGAAGCACCTGGTGGTGACGCAGTTTACCGATGTGTTTGACCCCGAGACATTGGGGACACAAGACATGCCGCAGACCTGGCGGTCCTGGTTGTTGCCGATTCGGGCCATGCCCACGCTCGTGGATGGACAGGTGCATGCTTGGGCCGACTGGATGGCTGCTCCAGCGCTGGATTTGCCGACGCCCCAGGCCAGGACGGACGATCTGGCGATCTTGCCTTACACCAGTGGCACCACCGGCTTGCCCAAGGGTTGCATGCACACGCACGGCACCATCATGCACAACGCCATGGCCAGTGGTTTGTGGGGCAATGGCACGCCTGAAAACGTGACCTTGTGTGTGGTGCCCATGTTCCACATCACGGGCATGGTCAGCGTCATGCACACCAGCATTTTCCTTGGGGCCAGTCTGGTGCTGATGCCGCGCTGGGACCGCGATGTGGCAGGTCATTTGATTTCCAAGTGGCGCGTCACGCACTGGACCAACATCCCGACCATGGTGATCGACTTGCTGGGCAGTCCGTTCATGGACCGTTATGACCTGAGCAGTCTGGTCTACATCGGCGGCGGCGGTGCGGCCATGCCCGAGGCGGTGGCCCAGCGCTTGCGTGATCAGTTCGGGCTGCGTTATGTCGAGGGTTATGGCCTGACCGAAACCGCCGCCCCTTCGCACACCAATCCGCCCGACGCGCCCAAGAAGCAGTGCCTGGGCATCCCTTTCATGAACGTGGAGTCGCGCATCGTCGATCCAGAGACGCTGGTTGAGTTGCCGCCTGGTGAGCCCGGCGAGATCGTGATCAGCGGCCCGCAGGTGTTCAAGGGTTACTGGAAGCGGCCCGAGGCCACAGCGGCGGCTTTCTTCGAGCGCGATGGCTTCCGGTTTTTCCGCTCGGGCGACATGGGTCGGGTTGACGAAGAGGGTTACTTTTTCATGACCGACCGCTTGAAGCGCATGATCAACGCCAGCGGCTTCAAGGTCTGGCCTGCCGAGGTCGAGGCGCTGATGTTTCGCCACCCGGCGATTCAAGAGGCTTGCATCATCGCCACCCGCGACGCTTATCGGGGCGAGTCTGTCAAGGCGGTGGTGGTTTTGCGGCAAGACCACAAGGGCAAAGTCAGCGAGCAGGACATCATCGACTGGTGCCGTGAGAACATGGCGGTGTACAAAATGCCCCGCACCGTGAGTTTTGTTGACGCCTTGCCCAAAAGCGGCAGTGGCAAAGTCATGTGGCGGGCACTGCAAGAGGCCGAAATGGCCGCTTTGGCCCCCGAAACAAAAACCACATGAGCTTGAAACTTTCCGTCCTTGACCAGTCTGCCGCCGCCGAAGGGTGCGGGCAAGACGCCACCATTCGCCAGACCCTGGCGTTGGCCGAAAAGGCCGAAGCCTTGGGCTACCACCGCTTTTGGGTGAGCGAGCACCACAGCCATCCCAGCATCGTGGGCAGCGCCCCTGAAGTGCTGATGGCGGCCATTGCCGCCCGCACCCGGCGCATTCGCATTGGCAGCGCGGGCGTGATGCTGCCGCATTACGCGGCCCTCAAGGTGGCCGAGCAGTTTCGTGTGCTCGATGCTTTGGCCCCGGGTCGCATTGATCTGGGTGTGGGCCGCGCGCCGGGCAGCGATGGGCGCACCGCCCAGTTGCTCAACCCCGACCGCAACGCCTCCGAGCGCTTTCCGCAGCAGGTCATGGAAATCCAAGCCTGGGTGAGCGGGCACAACTTGCCGCCAGGCCACCCGGGACACAACGTCTACGCCTACCCGCAGTCGGCCACTTCGCCCGACGTCTGGATGCTGGGCAGTTCGGACTACGGTGCTCAGTTGGCGGCGCACTTGGGGCTCCCTTATGCGTTTGCTTACTTCATCACCGATGGGCAAGGCGCTGACGAGGCCCTGCAGATTTACCGCGAAACTTTCCGGCCCAGTGCGGGCCTGCAAAGGCCATCCGCAGCCCTGTGTGTTTGGGCCTTGGCCGCCGATACCGACGAAGAGGCGCTGCGCCTTTTTGAAAGCCGTGCTCGCTGGAAGATGGACCGCAACCTGGGCCGCATCGGTGCGCTGCTGCCACCCGAAGAAGCGGCGCGCGCCTACAGCCCGGCCGAGCAGTTTGCGCTGGAGCGCTTGCGCGAGTCGGCCTTGATCGGCTCGGCCGCCACGGTAGGCCGCAAGCTGCGCCAATTGGCGGCCCGGCTCGAAGTGGACGAGTTGGTGGTCATCACCTGGACGCATGACCCTGCCGCGCAAATGCGCTCTTACGAGTTGCTCGCCCAAGAATTTGGATTGACGGCAAACTCCACGCTTTGATTTGTTTAATCCCTCAAGATTTTTGACATGTTCACCACTGCAATCGCTGGCAGCTTGCCCAAACCCGCCTGGCTGGCCGAAACCGAAAAACTCTGGCCCCAGTGGACCACCCAGGGCCCTGAGTTACAGCAAGCCAAGGCCGACGCCACGCTGCTGTGGATCAAGGCCCAAGAAGACGCGGGTCTGGATGTGATCGGTGACGGCGAACAAGCCCGCCAGCACTTTGTGCACGGCTTTGTCGAGCAGATCGAAGGCATCGACTTTGAGAACAAGGTCACCATGGGCATCCGCAACAACCGTTACGACGCGCAGGTGCCGCAGGTCGTTGCGCCGCTGCGCCTGAAGGGCCGCGTGCACGCTTTCGAAGCCCAGCTGGCCCGCGCCCATACCAAGAAAAAACTCAAATTCACCTTGCCTGGCCCGATGACCATTGTTGACACCGTGGCCGACCGCTTTTATGGCGACAAGGTGAAGATGGCCATGGCCTTTGCCGAGTTGCTGAACCAAGAGGCGCTGGCGCTGCAAGCCGACGGCGTGGACATCATCCAGTTTGACGAGCCCGCCTTCAACGTCTACATGGACGACGCGGCCGACTGGGGTGTGCAGGCGCTTGAAATCGCCGCGCGGGGCCTGACTTGCACCACCGCCGTGCACATTTGCTACGGCTACGGCATCGAAGCCAACAACAACTGGAAAAAGACGCTGGGCGACGAATGGCGTCAGTATGAAAAGGTGTTCCCGGCCCTGGCCAAGAGCAGCATCCAGCAAGTCAGCCTGGAGTGCATGCACTCGCATGTGCCGATGGAGATGATGAAGCTGCTCGAAGGCAAAGACGTGATGGTCGGCGTGATCGACGTGGCCAACCCGGCCATAGAAACACCCGAAGAAATCGCAGATGCGATTGGTCGCGCCTTGCAGTTTGTGCCCAAGAACCGATTGATCGCCTGCACCAACTGTGGCCTGGCGCCCATGAGCCGAGCTGTGGCTGAGGCCAAGATCAAGGCTCTGGCCGAGGGTGCCAAGCTGGCCAGCCAGCGTTACGCCTGAGAACCCTTGTCCAGAGGCAAGGAGTGGGTGAGCGGGTTATGCTTGCCCCTTGCCTGATTTTGCGACTTTCACATGCCTCAACCAGTACTTCAGCCACCATTGACCGCCCCCGATAGGCTCAATGCCACGTTGTCAGAGCAGGGCTTTGCCGTGCTGGACGCCGCCAGTGTTTGCGCCATGGCAGGGATTGCGCTGGGTAAGCTGCAAGCGCTGCAAGCAAGCTGGAATGCCTTGCCGCCCGATCAGTTCTTGAAGGATGGGGGGCGCTACCGTCGCCGCCGTCACGCCAGCTTTGAATTGATCGATCAACAGGTCAAGCAGGTACCCCACCGAGCCCATTGGCAACCGCTTTCTTACAACGCCTTGCACGGTGGCATGCAGCGCTGGTTTGAACCCATGGACAGCGCAGTGCTGCAACAAGATGCATGGCAAAAACTGCTGTCTTGGCTGGCCCGTGTGGCTTCAGCGGCCCAGGGTGAGCAGACCTGGTTCGCTGAAGCGCACCAGTTTCGCATCGATACCACCGACGGTATTGGCCGCCCCACCCCGGAAGGGGCGCACCGCGACGGCGTGAATTGGGTGGCGGTTTTCCTGATCGGGCGCCACGGCATCAAGGGGGGCGAAACCCGCGTGTTCGACATGGACAGTCCCCATGGTCAGCGTTTCACATTGATCGAACCTTGGTCGTTGTTGCTGCTTGACGATGCCCGTGTGATCCACGAAACCACGCCCATCCAGCCCGAGACGGCAGGGGGCTGGCGAGATACGCTGGTGATCACGCTGCGTTCTGGCGGTTTTTTGGATGAGCCGGAGTTGATCGCCCCGCAAGCTGCCGTCTGAACGGCTTCAGGACCCTTGTCCATCAAGCGTCCGATCAGGGCGCAGCGAGCGTTTTTTGGGGGGGCGCGAACCCGGTGCAGCGCGATCAGCTCGGGTCAGATGCGTTCAAAAATCGCTGCGATGCCCTGACCGCCACCGATGCACATGGTCACCAGTGCGTAGCGGCCATTCACGCGTTGCAGTTCGTACAGGGCCTTCACCGTGATCAGTGCGCCAGTGGCACCAATCGGGTGGCCCAGCGAAATGCCCGAACCGTTGGGGTTGACCTTGGCCGGGTCCAAGCCCAGTTCGCGGGTCACGGCGCAGGCCTGCGCAGCAAAGGCTTCGTTGGCCTCGATCACGTCCAGTTCATTGACGGTCAGGCCAGTCTTTTTGAGCACGGCATGAGTGGCCGAGATCGGACCCACCCCCATGATCTTGGGGTCCAGACCTGTGTGGGCATAGCCCACCAGGCGGGCCATGGGCTTGGCACCACGGGCCTTGGCGGCGCCGGCTTCCATCAGCACCAGGGCAGCAGCCGCGTCGTTGATGCCCGAGGCGTTGCCCGCGGTCACGGTGCCGTTTTCCTTGACGAAGACGGGCTTGAGTTTGGCCATGTCTTCGAGCTTGCAACCGGGGCGAAAATGCTCGTCGGTGGCGTAGGCCACGTCGCCTTTTTTGCTTTTCAGCATGACCGGCATGATCTGGTCCTTGAAGCGGCCCTCCAGGGTGGCGCGCTCGGCGCGGTTGTGGCTTTCCAGGGCCAGCGCGTCTTGCATGTCACGGGTGATGCCGTATTTGGCGGCCACGTTTTCAGCCGTCACGCCCATGTGGATGTTGTGGAAGGGGTCGTGCAGGGCACCGATCATCATGTCGATCATCTTGGTGTCGCCCATGCGTGCGCCAAAGCGGGTGGCCAGGCTGGCGTAAGGCGCGCGGCTCATGTTTTCTGCACCGCCGCCGATGGCGATGTCACAGTCGCCCAGCAAGATGGACTGGCTGGCGCTGACGATGGCCTGCAGGCCCGAGCCGCACAGGCGGTTCACGTTGAAGGCGGGCGTGCCTTCGGCGCAGCCGCCGTGGATGGCTGCCACGCGCGACAAATACATGTCTTTGGGTTCGGTGTTGACCACATGGCCAAACACCACATGGCCGACATCCTTGCCTTCGACGCCGGCGCGTGCCAGCGACTCGCGCACGACCAGCGCGGCCAACTCGGTGGGAGGGATGTCCTTCAGGCTGCCGCCAAAGGTACCAATGGCGGTGCGCACACCGCTGACAACAACAACTTCACGGCTCATAAGGGGTCTCCAGTTTAAAAAATCGTGTTTCAGCCGAGTCATCCACCGCCTGAGGGCGGTGGCTGTCAGTGTCAGCTTTGAAAGCTGCAAGCACCTGATAGATTTTGGTCACCAAGAGGCAGCAGCGCTGGCATGGCCGATCAGCCCCGCACGTCGCCAATGGGCTGCTGCCCGAAGTCAGGGCGGGCCAGATAAGCCAACACTTGCGCAGCGGCATGGGCGGGCGAGCTCAACAGGCCTTGCGCCTTGAGACCCAGGAACTTGGCTTGGTCAGGGAAAGCCTGGCCAGCGGCACCGCGCAATTGCACCTGCATGTCGGTGTCGATCACACCGGGGGCCAAAGAACAGACCTTGGCCCCATTGGGACGCAGTGCTTCGTCCAGCGCCATGCAGCGGGTGAAGTGGTCCATGCCCGCTTTGGCCGCACAATACCCGGCCTGCGAGGCCATGGGAGAGCGTCCCAGGCCCGATGAAATGTTGAGCACTTTGCGCGGGATGCTCCAGTCGGCTGTGGCCCCTAAAAACGCGGCGCAAAGCTGCATGGGCGCTTCCAGTCCCACCCGCAGGGCCTGGGCCAGATCAGCGGGTTTGGACTGGCTAAGCGGCACGATGGGCGGGATGACCCCGGCGTTGTTGATCAGATGCACGCTGACCAGCTCGGTCGGGTTTTGTTTTTGCAGCCAGGCTTTCAGACGTTCACTGGCCGCTTGGCCGTCAGCCAGGTCTTGGGTCCACTGGGTCAATTGGGCTCCTGTTTGCGAGGCCAGGCTACTCAGGGCTGGGTTGGCGTGGCGGGCGATGCACAGCAGGCTGTGGCCCGCTTGCAGCAGTTGTTCGGCCATGGCCAGACCCATGCCACGCGAAGCCCCGGTAAGAATGTAAAGCGGTGTGTTCATGGGCGTCATGTTAGCGGTGTTGGGGGGCGGCCCGTCAAGGCCCCTGCGCTGCCCGAATGCGGTTGACTTGCAGCGGCGTGACTTCGCCCGCCCGGTTGCCCCAGTGGCTGCGCAGGTGGGTGAGCACGGCCGCGATGTCGCGATCCTGGAGCTCCAGCACGGCGGGCGGCATGCCAAAGGGGCGAGGGTGGCCTTGCGTTGCGGGGCCGTAGCCACCGTACAGCACCAGTTGCACCAAATTGGTAGGGTCGCTCAGCAGCACGGCGCGGTTGCCGGCCAAGGCGGGGTAGGCCACCTCGCCCGAGGCGGTTTTGACGCCTTCGCCTTGCTCGCCGTGGCATTGCAGGCACTGGTTTTCATAGACTTTTCCACCCAAGGTGGCCACTTGCAGGCTGATGCGGGGGGGAGGGGCCTTGCCAGGCGCGGGCTGGGGTGTACTTTGGGCGCGTGACTGCAGGTAGATGGCCATGGCTTGCAAGTCGGGTTCTTTCAGGTGCTGAAGGCTGTGCTGCACCACTTCGCCCATGGGGCCGCTGGTCTGCGCCGTGGTCGAGCCGCCGGTGCGCAGCAGACGCACGATCTCGGGCAAGGGGGTGCTGGCCAGGCCCGATTCGGCATCGTGCGTCAGGTCGGGGGCGTACCAGTTGACCACCGGCATCAGGCCGCCGGACAAATCGCGGACGGGTCCGCTGGCCCCCAGCGCGTTGCGTGGGCTGTGGCAGGCGGCGCAGTGGCCCAGGCCTTGCACCAGATAGGCGCCCCGGTTCCATTCAGCGGTTTGGGACTTGTCGGCCTGAAAAGGGCTGGGCTCAAAAAACAGGCTGCGCCACACGGCCAGCGCGGGCTGCGTGCCCACGGGCCAAACCAAAGTGTGGGCCGGTTGGGCCTGTACCACGGGGGGCAGGGTGTTCAGCCAGGCAAAAATCGCGTCGCTGTCTGGGCGGGTGATGACGCTGGTGTGGTTGTATGGGAAAGCCGGGGCCAGCAAACGTCCGTCTTTGGAGCGGCCACGGTGCAGGGCTTTCCAGAAGTCTTGCGCTGTCCAGCGGCCCAGGCCGGTGTCAGGGTCGGGTGTGAGGTTGCTGCTGTACACCCCGCCAAACGGTGTGTCGGTGCGGCGCCCTCCTGCCCAGGGGGTGCCGCCCCGGGTCGTGTGGCAGGCCATGCAGTTGCCCGCCAGCGCCAGATAGCGGCCTTGTTCGATTTGCTCAGGAGTCAGAGGCGCTGAAGAAGAGTGGGCTGTGTTGGCGGCGGGTGCGCTGCGGTCCCGCAGCAGGTCACCCCAGTTGTCTGCAACGACCCACATGGACAAGGCCAGGCCAGTGGCCAAAAGCCATTTCAGGGCGCGTACCCCATGCGATTTGGGTTGAGCGCTGTTGGTGGTGTCTGTGACGCGGCTCATGGGCGGCTTCCGGTGGCGGTGGGCTGGCTCGCTGCATTGGACAGTTCAGGCGCACTGCCGCAGCGCATCGCCTCGGGCAGCGCAGGGCCAGCTGGCATTTGAGCCGCAGGCCGGGTGTCGGCGGGCAGGGGTTGGCGTGCCAGCCAGCTGGAGACGGCAATCAGGTCCGCAGCAGGCATGCGGCGGACGATTTCGGCCATGCAGTCGGGGCCATGGGCGCGTCGCTGCCCAGTTTGCCAGGCACCCAGTTGGGCATTCAGGTAGTCCAGCGGCAGGCCCAGCAGCCCCGGCACATTCGGCTGCACACCGGTCAGACGCACACCGTGGCATTGTGTGCAGGCGGGCAGGCCGCGTGCGGCGTCACCCAGCTTCGCCAGTTGCTGGCCTTTGGCCAGGCGTTCGTTGCTGATGGCGTTGCGGGCCGTGGGGGCGGGATAGGGTAGTTGCAGGTTGGCAAAGTACTGCGCCATTTCGCCCAGGTAGGCGTCGGTCAAAGGGTCCACCAAGCGCGTCATCAGCTCGTAATGGCGGCGGCCCTGCGCAAAATTACGCAGCTGGTTGTGCAAGTAACCTGCGGGTTTGCCCGCCAGTCGGGGGTAATAGCCGTCAGGTCCAGCGCGTCCCTGCTCGCCGTGGCAGGCGGTGCAAGCCCGGGTGCGTTCGGCCATGTCATCGGTCCAGCGGGTGGGGGTTTGGGCCTGGGCCCAACCGAGGCTGAACCCCCAAAAAATCGCCTTTCCGAAGCGGAGGAGGGGCCTCAGAACATTCCGTAAAAAAACTCGCATCCGCAGAAGATAACCGAAGCGGCGACAATGTCGGGCTTTGCACCGAATGCCCGGGTTTTGCGGTGCGCTGTTATTTCTTTTCACTTTTCAACCATGTCCGATATCCAAGTCCGATTTGCCACCCTCCAAGACGCTCCCGCTGTGGCCGCCTTGCACCTGAACGCCTGCCGCATGGCTTACGCCGGTCAGGTGCCCGATGCCCATTGGGACACCACGCCCATGCCCAAGCGTGTGTCCTTCTGGAAAGAGGCCATCGAGTACGGTGAGCCCCAGGTCATGGTGGCCACTTCGGGCCGAGAGATCGTGGGCTTTGTTGGCTTTGACCGCTCGCGCGACCCCAAATCCAAAAACACCACGGGCGAGATTTGGGCCATTTATGCTGCCCCCGAACGCATCGGCCAAGGGGTGGGCCTGGCCCTGTGGGATGCGGCACGCGAGGGTCTGGAGGATGAAGGCTGCACCGACGTGACGGTGTGGCTGCCTTTGTTGCATGAGCGCACTTTGCGTTTCCATGACCTGGCTGGCTTTAAGCGCGAGATGAACACCGCCCGCACCGTACCCTTGGGTGGCGTGAAGGTGGAAGAGGTTCGCCTCAAGCGCAAGTTGGGCTGAGGAGCGCCGCACTTGGCTCAAGCCACCAACTTGGCGACATTCAAGCCGCAAATTTTGCTGGCCCCGATGGAGGGCTTGCTGGACCATACTTTGCGCGATGTGTTAACGCGGGTGGGCGGAGTGGACGTCTGCGTGTCCGAATTCATCCGGGTCACCCACACAGTGTTGCCGCGTCGGGCCTTTGTGCGCGTGGTGCCTGAATTGCTGAACCAAAGCCGCACGCCTGCCGGGGTGCCGGTCAAAGTGCAGTTGCTGGGGTCTGACCCGATTTGCCTGGCGGACAACGCCGCTGCCCTGGCCGAATTGGCGCCTTACGGCATTGACTTGAACTTTGGCTGCCCTGCCAAAACCGTGAACCAGCACCGGGGCGGTGCGGTGTTGCTCGACGAGCCCGAGTTGGTAGGCCGAATAGTGGCGGCAGTGCGACGGGCGGTGCCGGCGCACATCCCGGTGTCGGCCAAGATGCGCTTGGGCTATAACGATGACGCCCGCGCAGAGGACTGTGCCATGGCCATCGAAGCGGCAGGCGCCAGTGAATTGGTTGTGCATGCCCGCACCAAAGCCCACGGTTACCGGCCACCCGCTTATTGGGACCGCATTGCCGATTTGCGCCAGCATGTGCGCTTGCCCATGGTTGCCAATGGTGAAATCTGGACCGTGACCGATGCCCTGCGCTGCCAGGAAGTGACCGGTTGTGACCGGCTCATGATCGGGCGAGGCATGGTCACTGACCCTGGCTTGGCCTTGGCGATTGCCCGTCACCGATCAACCGGGGAGAGTTTGCTGCCGGGTCAAGGCGTCGCATGGTCGACGCTGTTGGCTCTGATGCAGGTCTTTTGGCGGGGTGTGAGCGCGCGAGTGGCTACCCGACACCGCGCAGGGCGTCTCAAGCAGTGGCTCAATTACATGCGGCGGGTGTACCCGCAGGCGCAGTTGGCGTTTGACACATTGCGGTGGGTGCATGACGCGCACAAAATCGACCAATGGTTGGCCGAACAGCAGCCCCTGCACACCCCTGTGTAGAAGTGGGGAAAAATGGTGTTTCGCTGGGTGGCGAGGCCCAGCCAGGTCATCAAGCCGGTTTTTGATGGGCCAGATGAGCCAGCACTTCCTGCCGCAGGGCTTCGAGTTGGGGTGCCAAGAGGCTGTAGGCGACGCTCAATTCGGCCGCATCGGCGTGTTTGCTCATCTCTTCCACCCGCACCACATGCTCGACCAGACTGTCCACGCAAAAAACCGGCGTGAAGCCCTTGAGTTGATGCAGGATGCGATAAGCACCATGGACATCCCCTTTTTCGAGCAGGGCTTGCAGGCGAGGCAAATCTTCGCTGAGGGTTTGCTCAAGGGTTTTGAGCAAAGACAGAATGCCTCGGGTATCCCCGATGAATTCCATGGCCCTTTCGATGGACAGGTAAAGATGCGTCGGTGCTTGGTTTGAGGGCATGATGGGGATGGGGTGTAGAAATTCATTGAGCAAAAGCCCAAAAAACAACAGTCATTTTAGTCAAGCAGGGCTGCCAAACCCAATGCGGGTTCAAAGCGTTTGTTTTTGAACATCAAGCGGCTGGGGCCGGGAAAGGCTGGTTGTCTGACCGAATGACGCGGGTCGCCCGGGTAGCAAATGGTGCGCACGCCGTCCTGGTCAAAAGGTTCGGGTTCGATCACCGGAGGGCAACGGTTTTGGGCCTCGGTCAGCACGCTGTTGGCATCGGAGTGCCGACTTAGGTGCACCAGGCTCATGATTTGCGGCGGGGCCAGCTCAATCTCGCGGTCCCAATAGCGCTGCAGCGCTTGGCGCGGCTGGATCCACAGCGCTTCGGTGGCCTCGTGGTTATCGTGTTCAGCCAACTGGTCATCGGGCACCTGGGTGACAAAAAACCGGGTGTCAAAACGCTTGTTGGTCACCGACGCCTGGCGCGGCGTGATCCATCGGCACCAGGGCACCAGCGGCTCGGTGCACAAAAGCAGGTTTCGTGAATGGAAGGCTTCATGCCAGACATGGCCGCTGCGCAGGGCCTGGAGCACATGGCGGGCTTCTGCCGTATCGCGTGGATCGCAGCCCAGCAGCACGCGGCACTCCTCGTAAGCCTCTCGCATGGCCGCCACAAAAAGCCCGGCGGCACGTTCATTGTCCAGCTCGGGCTCGTTCAGTCGTCGATGCAGGGTGGCGCTGTCCTGGCTCAGGCGTTGTTGCCATATGGGTTGTTCGTCTTGCGGGTCGAGTTTGCCGCCAGGAAAGACATGGACGCCACCCAGTACGTTCGAGGCCTGGTGTCTGCGCATCAGCAGCACTTGCAAACCACCCGGGCCGTCGCGCAACATCACCACGGTGGCGGCGTCCAAAGGCGGGGCGGTCAACAGTTCGGTGTTCAGTTCCATGAGGGTGTCAATCGGGTAACAGCCAGCGCCAGGGTGCTGGATTAAAGTGCGGCAAACAACCATCGCGGGTGGATTTTGGCCCAGATTAGCAGATGCACCGGGGCACTGTGAGCCTGTGGTTGTCACTGGTTTGTCAATTTCAAAAGGAAAACACATGAGCATCGATTTCAAAGGCCGTGTGGCCCTCGTCACGGGGGCCGGCGGCGGTTTGGGCAAGGAGCACGCGCTGGCGCTGGCAGCGCGTGGGGCCAAGGTGCTGGTCAACGACCTGGGCGGCGATGTGCATGGCGTGGGCGGCTCGGTGTCGGCGGCGCAAGCGGTGGTCAATGAAATCCGCGCGGCGGGCGGCGAAGCCTTGGCCAATGGCGCATCGGTCACCGACTTTGAGGCCGTCAAAGCCATGGTTCAGCAAGCGGTGGACGCCTGGGGCCGGGTGGACATTCTGGTCAACAACGCGGGCATCTTGCGCGACAAAAGCTTTGCGAAGATGGCATTGGCCGACTTCAAGCTGGTGATGGATGTGCACGTCATGGGCGCGGTGCATTGCACCAAAGCCGTCTGGCCCCTCATGCAGGCGCAAAACCATGGGCGCATCGTCATGACCACCTCGTCCAGCGGGCTCTATGGCAATTTTGGCCAAGCCAATTACGGCGCGGCCAAGATGGCGCTGACGGGCCTGATGCAAACCCTGTCGATCGAGGGTGAAAAACACAACATCCGCGTCAACTGCCTGGCCCCCACCGCGGCCACCCGCATGACCGAAGGCCTGATGCCCGAAGCCGTGTTGCAAGCCCTGGCCCCCAGCGCCGTGGTGCCCGCCATGCTGGTCATGGCCAGCGACGACGCGCCCAACCGCACCATCATTTGCGCAGGCGCAGGCAGCTTTGAGGTGGCGCATATCACGCTCACGCAAGGTGTGTATTTGGGCATCGGCCCTGATACCGCCGAGCGCCTGGCCGAGGCCATGGCGCAGGTGACTGATCGCGATGGAGAGACCGTACCGCGTTCAGGCTCTGAGCAGGGCGCTCTGGAGGTGGGCAAGGCGATGCATGACCAGCAAAGAGCGCAAACAGGGGGGTGATTGCAGGCGGTGACATCAGCGACCTGGCCGCTGCTGTGGCTTGTGCACAGCGCGGGGCAGGGCGGTTCGCAGCCAAAGTGTTGATAAACTCTAGAGCCCGTTGGGTCGTGGACAGGACATGCTTGACGGTTCGGGGTCCAGACCCATAAGACGGTTGAACACGGACATTGGGTTTTAGCTGTGCTCAATCATTCTGCCAGCACCACAATCAAACCATTCACTGGAAACCAATATGAAAAATCCCCATCAAAACTTCAATCGTCGCGACGCATTGCGCCTCCTCAGCCAGGCATGTGCAGTGTCTGCGGGTGGAATGGTCACAACCAACCTGCTGGCAGCAAAAGGTGACTGGCAAAACACCTTGGGCACCGCGCTCGATTTGGTGCCCTCGGATGTGACTGTGGCGGCAGCGCAGTTTGGCGGCCGCAACTGCGTGGCCGTCAACCTGACCCCGGAAGCCCAGGCCAGGTCCTTGCGCATCGGCGGCAATGCTGCGACGTTTGCCGCCCTTTCTGCCGGTTTTTCCGATGGCTCGCTGCAGGTCGATCTGGCAGGTGTGCTCAACGGCAAAGGCGACCCTGACGCACGCGCCTTTCTTGGTTTGGCTTTTCATGTCGGCGTCCAAGCCAAGGAATTCGAGGCTGTTTACCTTCGCATGGCCAATGGCAGCAAAAATTCGCCACCGCCGCCTGCTCCTCGCAACGTGCGCGCCGTGCAATACATTGCCCATCCGGACTTTCACTTCGATGTCTCGCGCAGCCGTTTCCCTGGTCAATACGAGGCCGGTGCGCCGGTTGCACTGAACACCTGGCACACACTGCGCTTGGACATTTCAGGCAAGAAACTGCGTGCATTTATCGATGGCACCGAGATACTGGCGGTCGATGACCTGCGCTTGGGCGGAAAATCAGGCGGCATCGGACTGTGGGTTGACGACGGCACAACCGGATACTTTTCAAATTTGAGAATTCGCCCCGCGTAAGGCTTGCTGCATGACCTTCTTGCATTGATTCCTGACCCAGACGCGCCGGAATGCATTGGGGTTATGCAGACAATCTCTCGCTCTCAGCCATCAAGCCCCAAAACAACATGCCTGCCCCCTCCCTGACCGTTGTCCAACTGATCCAACAAGCTGACCAACTTCAGTCGGCAGGCAAGCTGCAGCAAGCGGTGGACCTCTACAACGACTGGCTTGCCGTGCATGGTGAAGAGCCGCAAGCCGCCCCTGTGTACTTCAACCACGGCATTCTGAACAAACTCAACCAGCCTGCCATCGCCAAAGCGTCATACCAAAAAGCCCAAGCACTCAACCCCATGCTGTACCAAGCCGCAGTCAATCTGGGGCTGATGACTGAGGCCAGCGGCGACGACGCACAAGCGCTGCAAATTTGGAACCAAGCCCTGAGCGACCAACTGCCCGTTGAAGGCCAATGCATGTTGCTCAACCACATAGGCCGCCTGCATGAAAATCTCAAGCGCTACCCCGAAGCCGAAGCCGCGCTAGAGCGCAGCCTTCGGCTCAACCCCCAACAAGCCGACGTGGTCCAGCACTTTGTCGGCATTCGCCGCCGTCAATGCCTCTGGCCCAGCATACCCAACTGGCTGCGCGAAGCACGCCCGGGTGAAGACGTGGCACTCGACATCGGCCCCTTCATGGGAATGGCCGAACTCGACACCCCGCAGCGCCAACGACAAGCCGCACAGGGTTTCGTTGAGCGCAAACGGAGTCCCATCACCCCGCTGCCGCCTGTGCGCTGGCAACACGACAAGCTGCGTATTGGCTACTTTTCTGGCGACTTCAAGCACCACGCCGTCAGCATCTTGATGGCCGAAGTGCTTGAGCTGCATGACCGCAGCCGCGTGCAGGTGTATGGGCTGGACTACAGCGACACCACCCCCTCGGCCATGCGCCAACGGGTACTCAAGGCGTTTGACCACCATGTCCCCTTGCACGCGCTCACCGACGCACAAGCGGCCCTGCGCATCCGCGAACTCGAAATTGACGTACTCATCGATCTGACCGGGCTCACGTCTGGCTCGCGTTTTGATGTGTTGGCCTACCGCGCCGCGCCTGTCCAAGCCAGCTATCTGGGTTATATGGGCAGCTGCGCCATCCCTGGGGTGGACTACATCCTGGCCGATCGCCACCTGATGCCGCCTGAGCTGACGCAGCACTTCACCGAAAAACCCATCTACCTCAACAGCTAGCAGGCCAATGACCGCCAACGGGTGATTGGCACCGCACCAACACGCGCCGAATGCGGCTTGCCCGTCAAAGCCTTTGCGCCTTCAACAACAACTACAAATTCACGCCCGACGTTTGGGCCACCTGGATGCGCATCCTCAAGCGCAGCCCCAACAGCGTGCTGTGGGTGCTGGAAGACAACCCGCAAGCCAAAGAAAACCTCACAGCCAACGCCAAAAACCAGGGCATCGCCGCCAACCGATTGATCTTTGCGGGCCGCGTCATGCCCGAGCAATACCTGGCCCGCTACCACTGCGCCGACTTGTTTTTGGACACCGCACCTTACGGCGCAGGCACCACCGCCTGCGTACACCATTTTTAATCGCGAATTACTGGCCTTGATGCCCGAAAAAGCACGCCAAGTCGTTGAGATCGGCTGCATGCTTGGTAACTTCGCGCAGGCCTATCGCCAAATCAACCCCGAATGTCATTACACCGGTATCGACATTGATGCCGACTATGCCCACGAAGCCAAAAAGCACTGCAACGTCGCCATAGCGGCAGATGTTGAACGTCTTGATGACGGCATGTGGGCACAACTGGAAAAAGCCGACTGCTGGGTCTTTGGCGACACGCTTGAGCATCTTCGTGACCCATGGAAAGTCCTGCGTCGAATCAACGAAAACATGAAGTCTCATGGCGGCGGCACATTGGTGGCATGCGTACCCAATGCACAGCACTGGAGTATTCAAATGCGACTGAACAATGGCGCATTCCGATATGAAGATGCAGGACTGCTGGACCGAACGCATCTGCGCTGGTTCACCCGCACCACCTTGATCGAATTGTTTGTGTCCACAGGGTTCAAAGTCATCAAAGGTACGGCACGGTTTCTGCCTCAACCTGCACCAGAAAAAATCATACAAGCAATTGGTACGCTGGCCGAAGCTTCCGGGGCCAACGCAGAACAAGCCCAGCAAGACGCCAAAGTCTTTCAATTCGTTTTGCAAGTCACCGCCAGCTAGCTGCAGAAGTGGCTCGCTTATTTTGAACAGTTAAACCCCGATGGATAAGTGGTGAGGGGATGGTTTGAAGAGATGCAGAACTGCTCACACCATTGAGCAACTCGGGGCGCACCTATGAAGACTTTCTATACAGCCTCTTGGAGTTGTGGCAGCCCAGGCATCGACAACTTGGCACCAGCCTCAAAGACGGTATCGACAAACTCTGAAGCCGTGAATTGACTGCATTGGTCGGTGTTGACTTTTTTTGCACCTGCTTTTGTCCAACGGTTTGGGGGATCTGGGCCACCAATTGCGGCAGTTTTTTGTGGGACACTCGGTCAAGTCCGGATCAATGGCCTTGGCCCTGGTCTGAAAGTGAATTTTTCAGGGACAACTACCGAACTGGCGCACATCGCCCACTTGCACTCAGGCAAGGCCCGACTGGGGGCCTGTAACGCCCATGGCCTGGGTCATAATCGAGCACATTCGTTTGGATTTTTTATCCACAACTCTGACAGGGGCTGCCATGCTGGACCAACTTACCGTCGTCAAACACCCGCTGGTGCAGCACAAGCTGACCCTGATGCGGGAAAAGGACACCTCGACCGCCTCCTTCCGACAGCTCTTGCGCGAGATCAGCCTGCTGCTTGCCTATGAAGTGACGCGCGAATTGCCCATGACGACGAAGCGGATTGAAACCCCGCTGGTAGAGATGGATGCCCCCGCCATCGAGGGCAAGAAGCTGGCACTGGTGTCGATACTGCGGGCCGGGAACGGGCTTCTGGACGGCATCCTCGAACTGATTCCCGCCGCGCGGGTAGGCTTCCTGGGGCTTTACCGCGACCCCGCCACGCTGCAGCCGGTGCAATACTATTGCAAGCTGCCCGAACAACTTGAGGACCGGGTGTCCATCGTGGTCGATCCCATGCTGGCCACGGGCAATTCAAGTGTGGCTGCTGTTTCCATTTTGAAGGAGGCGGGGGCGAAGAATATCCGCTTCCTGTGTCTGCTGGCTGCGCCCGAAGGCATCAAGCGGATGCAAGCGGCGCATCCTGACGTGCCGATCGTGACAGCCTCTGTGGACAGCCATCTGAACGACCACGGCTATATTGTCCCGGGCCTGGGGGATGCAGGCGACCGGATGTTCGGCACCAAGTGAGGCACTCTCGCGTGAATTTCTGGTCCGCAAACAGGCACCTGCCCATGTCCAGCAACGATGGTTTGCTGTGAATTTTGTAAGATCGTCGTTTTTAACCCCCCTCACCGGAGAACCCCATGTCAGCCCACCCCCTGAACCGCCGCCATGCGCTTGTGCTGGCCGCCGCCCTGACCGCTGCTGCCCCGACCCTGAGTTTGGCCCAGGCCAAGATCAAGGTCGCCGGCATTTACACCGTGCCGTTTGAACAGCAGTGGGCCGGGCGCCTGCACACCGCGCTGATAGCGGCGCAAGCGCGCGGCGAGATCGAGTACAAGGCCAGCGAGAACGTGTCCAACGCTGACTACGAGCGTGTGATGCGCGAGTACGCTACGGCCGGCAACACACTGATCGTGGGCGAGGCCTTTGCGGTAGAAGCTGCCGCGCGCAAGGTGGCCAAGGATTTCCCCAAGGTCTCTTTCCTGATGGGCTCCTCGGGCAAACCGCAGGCGCCCAACTTCAGCGTGTTTGACAACTACATTCAGGAGCCTGCCTACCTGACCGGCATGATCGCCGGCGGCATGAGCAAGACCAACAAGATAGGCATGGTGGGCGGTTTCCCGATTCCCGAAGTCAACCGCCTGATGAACGCCTTCATGGCCGGTGCCAAAGAGGTCAACCCCAAGGTGACGTTCAGCGTGAGTTTCATCAACAGTTGGTTTGACCCACCCAAGGCCAAGGAGGCCGCTTTTGCCATGATCGACAAGGGCGCTGACGTGATGTATGCCGAGCGCTTTGGCGTGAGCGATGCCGCCAAAGAAAAGGGCAAGCTGGCGATTGGCAACGTGATCAACACACAGGCCCAGTACCCCGACACTGTGGTGGCCTCGGCCATTTGGCATTTCGAGCCCTCGGCCGACCGCGCCATCAAGCTGGTCAAAGAGGGCAAGTTCACCGCCGAAGACTACGGCCCCTATTCGATGATGAAGCACAAGGGCTCTTCACTGGCACCGCTGGGTACCTTTGAAAAGAAGGTGCCGCCCGAGCTGGTGGCCAGGGTGCGCGCCAAGGAAAAAGCCATTCTGGACGGCAAGTTCAATGTCAAGGTCGATGACAACCAGCCCAAATCCTCGGCCAAATAAACATTTTTTAGCGAGTCACAAGACAAGACACCCCGGCAGCGGTGTGTCTTTGTGTTGGCCCTGCCATGTCCGCCCCCGTCCTGCAACTTAGCCACATCAGCAAGCGCTTTGGTGCGTTGCTGGCCAATGACGACATTTCGCTGACGCTCGGTGCCGGCGAGGTGCTGGCCTTGCTGGGCGAGAACGGTGCCGGCAAGTCGACCTTGGTGTCCATTCTGTTCGGGCATTACACGGCTGACGCTGGCAGCATCACGGTGTTCGGCCAGGCGCTGCCACCTGGCGACCCCAACGCCGCACTGGCCGCTGGCATTGGCATGGTGCACCAGCACTTCACGCTGGCTGACAACCTGAGCGTGCTCGACAACGTGATGCTCGGCTCGGAGTCGCTGTGGCAGCCCTTCACCCGACGCCTGGCGGCGCGCGAAAAGCTGCAGGCGGTGGCGCAGCGCTTTGGCCTGGGCGTGGACCCGGACGCTCTGGTGGGTCGGCTGTCGGTGGGGGAGCGCCAGAGGGTGGAGATTCTGAAGGCCCTTTATCGGGGTGCGCGCATCCTGATTCTGGACGAACCCACGGCGGTGCTGACGCCTCAGGAGAGCGAGGCGCTGTTTGCGGTGCTGCGCCAGATGGTGGCCCAGGGCCTGTCCATCATTTTCATCAGCCACAAGCTCGGAGAGGTGCTGCGGGTGTCGCACCGGATTGCGGTGCTGCGCGCTGGCCAACTGGTGGCCCAGGCCGAGTCCGCCGACACCAGCCAGGCCCAACTGGCGCTGTGGATGGTGGGCCATGCGGTCGAGGCGCCGCAACGCCGCCCGGCCAAGGCGGTCGGCGACGCCGTGTGCGAGCTGGACAACGTGAGCACAGCGCCAGCGCGCGAGCGCCTGCTGGATGCCAATCTGCGCCTGCATGCCGGCGAGATCGTGGCGATTGCTGGCGTTTCGGGCAATGGCCAAGTAGCGCTGGCCGAGTTGCTGTGCGGCACCCGCGCCGCCAGCGCCGGCCGGGTGCAGTTGTTGGGCCGGCCACTGCCGCCGCAGCCGGCCCGGCTGGTGCCACTGGGCGTGGCCCGCATCCCGGAGGACCGCCATGCTGTGGGTGTGGTGGGTGACTTGCCGGTGTGGGAGAACGCCGTGTCCGAGCGGTTGCGCAGTTCGGCGTTTTCACGCTGGGGCTGGGTGCGCCGGGCTGCAGCCCGGGCGTATGCCGAGCGCGTTCTGCGCACCTTTGACGTGCGCGGTGGCGGCCCGGCCGTGCCGGCACGCTCGCTGTCGGGCGGCAATATGCAGAAGCTGATTCTGGGCCGGGCTCTGAGCCAGCCTGACGATGTGGCTGCAAGCACCGGGGCAAATGGCGCTGCTGCAGTGCCCCGCCTGATCGTAGCCCACCAGCCGACCTGGGGCCTGGACATCGGCGCCGTGGCCTATGTGCAAGCTCAACTGATCGCGGCGCGCGATGCCGGTGCCGCGGTGCTGTTGATATCGGACGACCTGGACGAGGTGCTGACCCTGGGCGACCGGGTGGCGGTGATCCATGCAGGCCGGCTGGGTACGGCCAGACCGGCGACCGACTGGAGCCGTGAGGCGATCGGGTTGGCAATGGCCGGCATCACTGAGGCTGCAGCGCAGGCCCACGCATGAGGCTGGAAAAGCGCAACCAAAGCTCGCGCCTGGCGCTGCTGCTGGCACCGGTAGGGGCAGTGTTGTTCACGCTGTTGGTGAGCGCGTTGCTGGTGTGGTGGGCGGGTGCTGGTGTGGCGCAGACCTACGGCCTGCTGCTGCGCGGCGGCTTTGGCTCGGTGTTTGCACTGAGCGAGACTTTCACCCGCGCCATTCCGCTGATGCTGACCGGGCTGGCTGCGGCGGTGGCGTTCCGGGCCCGGCTGTTCAACATCGGTGCCGAGGGTCAGCTTTATGTGGGTGCGCTGGCAGCGGTGGCTGTGGGCGGCCTGCACGGCGGCACCGGCTTCGACCTGCCCTCGCCACTGCTGTTTGGCCTGATGTTGCTGGCCGCCGCCCTGGCCGGCGCGTTGCTGTTGCTGGGGCCGGCGCTGCTCAAAGCGCGGCTGGGGGTGGACGAGGTGGTGACCACTTTGCTGCTGAACTTCATCGTGCTGCTGATGGTCTCGCTGATGCTGGACGGCCCGATGAAAGACCCGACCGCCATGGGCTGGCCGCAAAGCGTGGCGCTGATGGGCGAGCTGGAACTGTCCAAGCTGGTCGAACAGACCCGGGTGCACAGCGGGCTGCTGATTGCCGCTGCGCTGGCCGTGGCGGTCTGGGTGCTGATGAAGTACACCGTGCTTGGTTTCGACATCCGCGCTGTGGGTGCCAACGTCCGGGCCGCCGCCTTTGCCGGGGTGCCGGTGACGCGCACTGTGGTGCTGGTGGCGCTGCTGTCAGGCGCGCTGGCCGGGCTGGCCGGTGCCATCGAAGTGGCCGGTCGCACCAGCTATCTGACGCTGGACATGTCGCCAGGCTATGGGTATTCGGGCATCGTCATCGCCATGTTGGCTGGGCTGCATCCGCTGGGCGTGGTCGCCGCCAGCGTGTTCGTGGCCGGGGTGTTGGTCGGCGCTGACAGCATGAGCCGCGCCATTGGCGTGCCGACCTACATCGCCGACGTGATCGTGGCCGCCTCGCTGATCTCGGTGCTGGTGGCCACCTTGTTGACGCAGTACCGGGTGCGCTGGCAATGAGCGAATTTCTGGACATCCTGGCCAACCCGTCGTTCTGGGCGGCGGTGCTGCGCATTGCCACACCTCTGATCCTGGGCACGCTGGGGGTGCTGTTGTGCGAGCGCGCCGGGGTGTTGAACCTGGGCATCGAGGGCATCATGGTGGCCGGTGCCTTGACTGGCTGGCTGGCGGTGTACAGCGGCGCGCCGCTGTGGGGTGGGGTGGCGGTGGCGGCGCTGACCGGCGCGCTCCTGGGCGGGCTGCACGCGCTGCTGACCGTGACGCTGGCGCTTTCGCAACACGTCGCCGGCCTGGGCATCACGCTGCTGGCGACGGCGCTGAGCTACTACGGTTACCGGGTGAGCTTTCCAAAAGTGAACACCCCGCCCACCATCACCCCGTTCCAGGAAATGGGCTGGCTGGGCATTCCCGTTCTGGCGCAGCAAACGCCGCTGACGCTGCTGGCGCTGGTGTTGGTGCCGCTGATCGGTTACTTGCTGTACCGCACCCCGGTCGGGCTGGCGGTGCGCATGGTGGGCGAGAACCCTCAGGCCGCCGAAGGCCAGGGCGTGTCGGTGGCGGCGGTGCGCAGCGGGGCGATCGTGGCCGGCTCGGCGCTGATGGGCGTGGCGGGCGCGTTCCTCACGCTGTCGGCCTTCAATGCCTTCTTCTTCAACATGGTCAACGGCCGCGGCTGGATTTGCGTGGCGCTGGTGGTGTTTGCTTCTTGGCGGCCGGGCAAGGCGCTGCTGGGCGCTTTGCTGTTTGCTTTTTTTGACGCGCTGCAACTGCGCCTGCAGCAGGCCGGCGACGCCGTGCTGCCCTACCAGATGTACCTGATGCTGCCCTATGTGCTGTCGATCGTGGCGCTGGTGCTGGTGGCGCGCCGGGCCAGCTACCCGCAGGCCCTGATGAAACCTTACCGCAAGGGAGAACGCTGAATGCTGGACTTGCTCATTCACAACGCCACGCTGCCCGATGGCCGCACCCGGATGTCGGTTGCGGTGCAAGACGGCCAGATCGTCGAAGTCACAACCGGCCTGCAGGCCCCAGCCGCCGAGACGCTGGACGCGCGGGGCCTGCTGCTGAGCCCGCCCTTTGTCGACGCACACTTTCACATGGACGCCACGCTGAGCTACGGCCTGCCACGCGTCAACCAGTCGGGCACGCTGCTTGAAGGCATTGCTCTGTGGGGTGAACTCAAACCGCTGTTGACGCAGGAGGCGCTGATCGAACGTGCACTGGCCTATTGCGACTGGGCGGTGGCCAAAGGCCTGTTGGCGATCCGCAGCCATGTCGACATCTGCGACCCTCGGCTGCTGGCGGTGGAGGCGCTGCTGGAGGTCAAACGCCGGGTGGCACCCTACCTCGACCTGCAATTGGTGGCCTTCCCGCAGGACGGCTTGTTGCGCAGCCCCGGCGCACTGGCCCAACTGCAGCGCGCGCTTGACCTGGGGGTGGACGTGGTTGGCGGAATTCCGCAGTTTGAACGCACCATGGCCGATGGCGCCGAGAGCGTGCGCCTGCTGATGGAGATCGCCGCCACGCGCGGCCTGCGCGTGGACATGCACTGCGACGAAACCGACGACCCGCTGTCGCGCCATGTCGAAACCCTGGCCTATCACGCCCACCGCCTGGGCCTGCATGGCCGGGTCAACGGCTCACACCTGACTTCCATGCACAGCATGGACAACTACTACGTCAGCAAGCTGCTGCCGCTGATGGCCGAGGCCGGCCTGTCGGCCGTGGCCAACCCGCTGATCAACATCACCATCCAGGGCCGGCATGACAGCTACCCCAAGCGGCGCGGCATGACGCGGGTGCCCGAGCTGCTGGCGGCCGGCATCCGTGTGGCCTTTGGCCAGGATTGCGTGATGGACCCCTGGTACTCGCTGGGCAGCGCCGACATGCTCGAAGTCGCCCACATGGGCCTGCATGTGGCGCAGATGACCAGCCAGGCGGCCATGCGACAGTGCTTTGAAGCGGTGACCGTCAACCCGGCAGCCATCTTGGGCCTGGAGGGTTACGGCTTGCAGCCTGGCTGCCATGCCGATTTTGTGCTGCTGCAGGCACGCGACCCGGTAGAGGCGCTGCGCCTGCGTGCCACCCGGCTCAAGGTGTTCCGGCGTGGCCGCCTCATCGCCGAGACCCCGGCCGCCACCAGCGCGCTGCATTTGTCTGGTCGGCCAACCCACACCCAATGGATGACCCCATAAACGCTCCGCCCCCAAGATCAGCTGCAACACCCGTCCGCAGTACCAGAGTGGCTATTGCCTGGGCATAGCCTGCGCCGCTGGTTTTTCGCGCAGCAACCGGCGTTGGATGCGGCCCAACCAGTGCTCCAGATCGTCCACCACGGTAAAAACGGACGGAATCACCAGCAAGCTCAGCACGGTGGACGTGATCAGTCCGCCAATCACTGCCACCGCCATTGGGCTGCGGAAGCTGTTGTCTGCAGCGCCCCAGCCTACCGCCAGCGGCACCATGCCCGCGCCCATGGCGAGGGTGGTCATGACGATAGGGCGCGCGCGTTTGTGGCAGGCATCCATCAGGGCGTCAAACCGGCTCATGGGAGCCGCCACAGGATGACCGTCACGGCCATCGTTGCCCCGGCATGCCAAGATCGCGTACTCCACCAGCAAAATGGAGTTCTTGGTCGCAATGCCCATCAGCATGATGAGTCCGATGAGCGATGGCATGGAGAAACTCTGGTTCACCACCAGCAAGCCCACAAACGCACCACCCAGGGACAGCGGCAAGGCCGCCAAAATGGTGATGGGCTGCAAGAAGTCCTTGAACAACAAGACCAGCACAATGTAGATGCACAGCACACCGGTCAGCATGGCAAGGCCGAAGCTGGCAAACAGCTCACCCATGAATTCGGCATCGCCCAAAGCCAATTGCTTCACGCCGGGCGGCAGGTTGGCAATCGAGGACAGCTTTTGCACCGCCTCGGTCACATCCCCCAGCGGCGCGCCGGAGAGTTCCACTTCAAAGGTGATGTTGCGCGAGCGGTTCAGGCGGTCGATCACCGCCGGTCCACCGCTCACTTCGAGCGTCGCAACCTGGCTGAGCATGACCGGGCCTTTGACGCCGGGCACCGCCAAGCGGCCGAGCAGGTCCAGGTCCTGGCGCGCGGAGTCGTCCAGCTTGACCAGGATCGGCACCTGGCGCTGGCTGAGGTTGAGTTTGGCCAGCGAGGTGTCGTAATCACCCAGGGTGGCAATGCGCAAGGTCTCACCGATGGAAGCGCTGGTCACGCCCAAGTCTGCCGCTTTGGCAAAGTCGGGGCGTACTGCAATTTCAGAGCGGATCAGGCTCGCGCTGGAGGTGATGCTGCCCAGGCCGGGGATGGTGCGCAAGTCACGCTCCACCGCTGCCGCAGCGCTGGCCAAGGCCATGGGGTCTTCGCCGGTGAGCACCAACTGGTACTTCTCGCCACTGCCGCCCAGGCCTACTTTGCTGCGGATGCCGGGCACTTCGGCCATGGCCGCGCGGATGGCGTTCTCAATGCCCTGCTTGCGCGGGCGCTGGCCGCGCTCGGTCAACAGCACGGTGAGCGTGGCCTTGCGGACTTCAGTAGTGCCCGGAGGCGCAAAAGGGTCGGAACCCGCCGCACCACCACCGATGGTGGTGTAGATGCTCTGGATGTGATCGACCTTGTCCAGCAACTGGCGAGCGTGCTCGGCTGCATCGCGCGTTTGCTTGAGCGTGGAGCCCGGTGGCAGCTCGATGTACACCTGCGTCTGGGAGTTGTCGTCCGGCGGAATGAAGCCAGTCGGCAAAAGGGGAATCAGCAGGATGGACCCCACAAAGAATGCAGCGGCTGCGCCGATGGTGATCCAGCGGTGGTTCAAGGCCCAACGGCTGGCGCGCATGTAGGTGCCCATCCAGAACGGGTCTTTGTGTTCGCGCGGGCTGCGCTTCATGATGTAGGCGGCCATCATGGGTGTAAGCACCCGGGCCACCACCAACGAGGCGAACACGGCCAGTGCTGCGGTCCAGCCGAACTGTTTGAAGAACTTGCCGGGGATGCCGCTCATGAACGCAGTGGGCAAAAACACGGCAATCAGGGTGAAGGTGGTGGCTACCACGGCCAGGCCGATTTCATCTGCCGCTTCCATGGCGGCCTGGTAGGGTGTCTTGCCCATGTGCAGGTGACGCTCGATGTTTTCGACTTCCACAATCGCGTCGTCCACTACCACGCCGATCACCAGCGACAGCGCGAGCAGTGTCACCGTATTGATGGAGAAGCCCAAGTAGGCCATGCCGATGAAAGCCGGGATCACGGACAAAGGCAAGGCCACGGCCGACACAAAGGTTGCACGCCAGTTGCGCAGGAACAGCCACACCACAATCACCGCCAGTACCGCGCCCTCATAGAGCATATTCATGGATGCATCAAACTCTTCGGCCACCGGCTTGACGAAGTCAAAGGCCAGGGTGAGCTCAATGTCGGGGTGCTGGGCTTTGAGTTCGTCCATGGCCGCATTCACGGCTGCACCCACTTCCACCTCGCTCGCCCCTTTGCTGCGGGTGATCTCGAACCCCACCACCGGCACACCGTTGAGCAGCGCTGCCGCACGCGGCTCGGCAATCGTGTCTTTGACGGTGGCTACTTGATCCAGCCGCACACGCTGGCCGTTGGACAGCGTCAGCTCCAGATTGGCCAACTCTTCGGCGGTCTTGACAGTAGCCAAGGTGCGCATGGGCTGCTCGCTGCCGCCCAAGTCGGCACGGCCGCCAGCGCTCTCGGTCTGCACTTGCTTGAGCTGGCGCGAAATGTCAGCCGCCGTAACACCCAGACCTTGCAGCTTGATGGGGTCGAGGGCAACATCCACCCTGCGGGTGACCCCGCCCACACGGACTACCGAGCCCACACCCTTCACGCCCAGCAGGCGGCGCGATACCGTGTTGTCCACGAACCAGCTCAAGGCCTCGTCGTCCATCTTGGACGAGCGGATGGTGAGCGCCAGAATGGGCGCGCCCGAGAGGTTCACCTTGTTGATGACCGGGTCGCGCACGTCATTGGGCAGCTCACTGCGCACGCTCTGCACGGCGCTGCGCACTTCGTCCAGCGCTTCCTGCGCGGGTTTTTCCAAGCGGAACTCGGCGGTGATGGACACGCCACCATCCTGCACCTTGGTGTAGATGTTTTTCAGTCCCTGGATGGACGCAATCGCGTTCTCCAGCTTGCGGGCCAATTCGGTTTCCAGTTGGGCCGGCGCCGCACCGGGCAGGCTGGCCGAGATGGTGATGTTGGGCAGCTCCAGGTCAGGGAACTGCTGCACCTTCATGCTGCTGAAAGCCAGCATGCCGGCGAAGGACAGCATCACAAAGAGCATGCCCGCCGGTATGGGGTTCTTGATCGACCACGAGGAGACGTTCATACCGCCTCCTGCCGAGCCGCATCAAAGGAGGCGGGCGCCCCCTTGGGGGGGCATGAACGCAAGTGAATGTGGGGGCGCATGTGCTTTGCTCCTTATTTCGTAGCCGCTATGGGCGCTGCAGCCGGTTTGGGCTTGGAATCTGCAGCGTCCACCACCTTCACGGTGTCGCCTTCACTCAGAAAGCTGCCGCCGCTGGCCACCAACTTGTCCTCTGGCTTCACGCCACTCAGGATTTCGATTTGATCACCCACCACACGGCCGGTCTGCACTTTGAGTTGACTGACCTTGTTGTCGATGCCCACGCGGTAGACATAGCTGAAGCCGTCGCGCACCACCACCGCGGTTTGTGGCACGCTCAGTGCCCAGGTGCTGCCCAGCTCGAACTCGCCACGTGCATACATGCCGGGCTTGAAGGCTGCGCTCAGCGACTGGCCGGCAGACGATGCAGCCAGCAAGTCCACATAGACCAAACCGTTGCGGGTGGTGGTATCCACTGTGGGGGCCAGCATGCGCACCTTGCCCTTGGCCTGCACGCCGCCGGGCGAGGTGACCAGCACGGCCATGCCAGGGCGTATGCGGCCAAACTCGGCCGATGTCACTTCACCACGCCACTCCAGCCGCCCCTGGCGGATGAGCTTGAACATCTCGGTTCCGGCGCTCACCACCGCACCCAAACTGGCGCTGCGGGCGGAGATGATGCCGCCGTCCGGTGCGAGCAGTTGGGTCTGCTTCAGGCGCAGCAATTGGGCATCCAATTGGGCTTGGGCCGATGCCACACGCGCCTTGGCGGTGGCCTCTTGGGTGAGGTACTGGTTGATCTGCTGGGCGCTGACAGCCCCGGTGCCCTGCACGGCGCGCGCGCGGTCGCCGTTGGCCAGCGCTTCGGCTGCATTGGCCTGCGCCTCGTTCAGACTGGCTCGTGTCAGCGCCACGTCGGCCTGCACGCTTTCTGATGCAAAGGTGGCCAGCACCTGGCCGCGCTTGACGCTATCGCCTACCCCGACGTGCAGCTCGGCCACACGCAGGCCGCTGGCTTCCGAGCCCACACTGGCTTCCTGCCAGGCGGCCACGCCACCGTTGGCCGACAGCTTCACGGGCAACTGGCTGCTTTTGGCCTGCACCGAGGATACGGTCAAGGCTGCCTTGGGTGCAGTGGCGGCCTTGGGGGCGTCTGCCGCCTGGGTGCGGCTGGCAAAAAGGCCGAGGCCGGCGAGGGTCAGCACACAGGCGGTCAAAAGACCCAGGGTCAGGGGTTTGAATTGAACTTGGTTCATGGCTTTGCGCTCAAAGAGGTGACAACAAAAAATACGTCGTGATCAGGGGTGGGTCTGGTCGGCTTAAAAACCGCCACCCAGGGCGCGGTAGAGCGAGACCCAGGCGCGGTTGCGTTCCAGTCCCAGCGAAAGCTGGGCCGACTCGGCGGTCAGCGCATTGCGGCGTGCTTCTTCCAGTTCCATCAAGCTGGCCAGGCCTTGGCTGTAGCGCGCCTGAGTGGCTGACAAGGACTGGGCATAGCCAGCGGTGGCCACGACAGCGTCCTGCTTGCGGGCATCGGTGCTTTGCAGGTTGACCAGCGCCTCTTCCACCTCGCGTACGGCCTGGCGCACCTTGCCGCGATAGACCGACACACTCTGCGCATACGCAGCTTCGGCAGACCGCACATTGGCTTGGCGCTGACCGCCATCAAACAAAGGCAGCGTCACGGCCAAGGGGCCAAAGGACCAGGTGTCCAGATTCGCCTCCCGGCCCATGCTGCTAAATCGCAGTGCGCCGACCGAACCGCTCAGGGTCAGGCGCGGGTAGCGCTGGGCCTTGGCACTGCCCACCTGGGCGCTGGCGACCACCACATCGCGCTCGGCGGCAAACACATCAGGGCGTTGGGTCAGGGTTTGGGCAGGCACACTGGCTATGGAAACAGGCGCTGCTTGCGCACGTTCGATGGGCGCTGCAGCCAGTTTCTTTCGCAAATCCTGCTCGGGCAAGCCGGTCAGGGCCACCAGGGCTTTCACATCCAAGTCGCACGCCGCTTGTTGTTGCGTCACACGGCTACTGCCATCGGCGGCGCTGGCGCGTGCCAGGGCGGCATCCGAAGGCGCGACAAAACCGGCTGTGGCTTTGAGTTCGGTCAGGCGCGATGTCTCCAGGCGGGAGGCAGCGTCTTTGCGCGCCACACCCAGCAACTGGGTGCAGGTGGCGTAGCCATAGTAGGTGGTGGCCACTTCGGCGGCCACCGACACGCGGGCATCGTGCCACTGCGCCTGGGTGCCCCGGAACTGGGCGTCTGCAGCATTGCTGACTGCGCGGTTGACGCCCATGAGGTCCAGCTCCCAACTGGCTTGCAGGGTCGCCGATTGGATGGTTGCCACTGGCACTTGTGGCAGGCTCAGAGCACGGCTGGCACTCACATCTCGGTTGGCGCTCACACCCGCATCCAGCTTGGGCAGCAACGCTGCATTGGCGGCGGTGCGCCGCGCGCGGGCGGATTCCACACGCGCCAGCGCTTGGGCCATGTTGGGGCTTACCGCCTGGGCCGCATCGATCAGCGCCACCAAGAGCGGGTCGCCCTGCTTGTGCCACCACTGGGCCAGCGAACCTACGGCTCCCTGGTGAGGCAATGGGGCCTGCCACTGCAAGGCAGGCGTGGCATCTGGTTTGGCAGGTGGCATGACGATGGCGCAACCGTTGAGCGCCAGTGCCACTGACGCGGCCGTGAGGGTTCGTAAATGCAGGGGCTTCATGGGGCGTGGAGTGGGGCGGATGCAGGGAAATCGGTGGCTTGCGCACGGCGGCGCAGTGCTTCGGCGTCCACGAGCGCCAGTGCGTAGGACACCAGGCGGTCCAGATACACATCGATCGTCTGCGGCGTGTTGACCAGGCTGGGGCGGATCTGGGTGTACAGGTCATTGCCCACATGGAGCATGACTCCCAGGCCACTGATGGAAAAGGCGAGCCGGTGGATGTCGTCATCGGCCTCTGCGAGCCCGACATGCAGGCTTAGCCTGCGGGTCAGGGCCAGGTGGGTGGGCGCAATGTCGGTGTCAATTTCGTGCTGCCAGGCACCGGTGGGCTCCAGCATTTCGCGAAAGCACAGCTTCAAGTACTGTTGCTGACGCACATGCCCCTGCTTGAGCGGCTCCAAAAAACTGGCCAACAAACGGCGGATCGCTTGCTCCAGCGACACTTCTGCCCCCTCCAGTGCCTCGGGCGGCAAAGGCGGATTGGTGCGCGGGTCAGAGAACACGGCACGGTACAAACCCGCCTTGTCGCCAAAGTAATAGCTGATGGAGGCCACATTGGCCTGCGCAGCCAAGGCAATCTCGCGGATGGAGGTTTTGGCAAAACCTTGCTCCGCAAAAAGTTGCAAAGCAGCGTCCAGCAGGCGGTTGCGCGCCTGCGCCCCATCACTGCGCTTGGGCTTGGCACTCAAGGTTTCAGGCAAATGCATCGACATGGGTGCCGATTTTAAACTCATAAATCAATCGTTTGATTGAATTATGAAGTTCGGCAGGGTTTTCGGCTCCACCAAACAAGGATTCGAGGAAAACGCCCGACGGACTCCTTGTGGGCGATGCCTGAAGGGGCCGAATCTGATGGCACCCCAGGGCCATCACTTGGGTCGCACCTCATACGCCAAAAACTGGGTCACTTGATCGTCTGCAAAGTTGTTGTCGGCCACCAGAACCAGGGTTCGCTTTCCGTTCGCTGGGCGTGGACCCCAGTGATGCCCTCGATGTTGTCCAGCTTCACGCCGTTGTAAGAGCCAACGCTGTTGCTTTCTGCGTCGCTGCTTCCGCCGCAGGCACCAAGGCCAAATGCGAGGAAAACCAATTTTTGGCCAGGTCAACTTTGCAGTTGGGGTCAACCGCGCCGAATTTGGCGTTGTCCGACGCGTTGACGAAGCCGGACACGATATGGGTGCGTCTCGTGCGGGGCACCCCCGAGAAGTAGATCGAAAATCGCTTGTTGATTCGTTTTTCATGCAACAAACAGGGTCTGGGTCAGGGCCATTTGATCCCTTCGCCGGGGCACAATGGACGCATGACAAGCAACATGGCCCAAGCAGGGCTTTGGCAGGTGGTGATTGCAGGCGGCGGTATTGGCGGCCTGGCCGCTGCTGTGGCGTGTGCGCAGCGCGGGGTGCCGGTGCAGTTGCTCGAGCGCGCAGCGCAGCTGAGCGAGGTGGGCGCGGGCATTCAGATTGGGCCTAATGTGACGCGCATTTTGCAGGCCTGGGGCTTGGGTGCGGCGCTGTCGCAGGTGGCGGCTTTCCCTGAGCAGTTGCAAGCGCGTGATGCCCAAACCGGGCAGGTGCTGGGCACGCTGAATTTGGGCGCGCGGGCGCAAGCACGGTATGGCGCGCCTTACGCCACCATCCACCGGGCCGACCTGCAAAGCTTGCTGCACGCAGCGGCCCAGGCTGCGGGTGTGGATGTTCGTCTGAATCAGACTGTGAAGGGCTGGCGTGAAGCCCCAAAAGGTTTGAAAGTGGATACGGCCAATGGCGCCAGCCTGCAAGCCAGCGCCTTGATCGGGGCCGACGGCGTGTGGAGCGGGGTGCGTCAGCAGTTGCTCGGCGATGCCCCAGCGCGCTTTACTGGGCACTTGGCGTATCGGGCGCTGGTGGCGCAGGCCGATTTGCCCGCGCATTTGCGCAGCGACCAAGTCACCGTGTGGATGGGGCCGCGACTGCATGTGGTGCATTACCCGGTGCGCAGCGGGCAGTGGCTCAATTTGGTGGCCATCGTGCAGGGCGACAAACCTGCGCAGGCCGAAGCTTGGGACGCAGCCGGGCACGCGCAGGCGCTGATGCAGGCCATGGGCGCGGTGGGCCATGATTTGCACGAACGACTGGCGTCGGTGACGGTCTGGCGCCAGTGGGCGCTGCACGACCGAGCGCCCATGGGTGCACCCAGCCAAATGGCCCAGGGACGTGTGGCTTTGCTGGGGGATGCCGCTCACCCCATGCGGCCCTATTTGGCGCAGGGCGCGGGTATGGCCATCGAAGACGCTCAGGTGCTGGCGCAGAGCTTGAGCACAGGCAGCGCATCGGTCGTCCAGCATTTGCAGGCCTATGCGGAGCAACGCTGGGCGCGCAACGCCCGCGTGCAAGCGCGCGCCATCCGCAATGGCCGCATCTTCCACGCGACTGGCCCTGTGGCGCTGGGGCGCAACCTGTCGATGCGGCTCATGGGGGAGCGGGTCATGGATGTGCCATGGTTGTATGGCGATGGGCCGATTTCGGGCAATCCATCCACTTTCAGGGACTTTTCTTCATGACACCACGCCCATCCAACCCATTCACCACTGCCCTTGTGCTGGCCAGTGCTTTGCTCGCACCCGCCGCTTGGGCGCAAAGCACCGATTTGTCGGCCTGCATGGCCGAGCTGCGTTCGGCTGCGCGCACGGGCCGGGTGAACGACACCACCTGGGCGCGCCACACGGCGGGGCTGCAGGCCGATTTCAGCGTGATCGAGAAGCTGAACTTTCAGCCCGAATTTCGCACCGCCATTTGGGACTACATGTCGGCCCTGGTGGACGAAGAACGCGTGGCCGATGGTGCGGCGCGGTTGACCCAACACCGTCAGGCGCTTGAAAGAGCCGAAGAGCGCTTTGGCGTGGACCCGGCCACGGTGGTGGCGGTGTGGGGTGTGGAGAGCAATTTTGGCCAGACCTTTGGCAAATACCCACTGGTGCAGGCGCTGGGCACACTGTCTTGCCACGGGCGGCGGCAAGCTTTTTTCAGGGGCGAGTTTTTCGCGGCGCTGCGCATTTTGCAAGCCGGGCACATCGCGCCCGAGCGCTTGGTGGGCTCGTGGGCGGGGGCCTTTGGCCACACCCAGTTCATGCCCACCACCTTCGAGCGCTTGGCGGTGGACTTTGACGGCGACGGCCGCGCCGACCTGATGGACAGCAGCGTGGATGCGCTGGGGTCAACGGCCAACTTTTTGGCCCGAGCAGGCTGGCAGCGCGGCTTGCCTTGGGGCATTGAGGTGAAGTTGCCAGCAGGCATCTCTTTGGCCGGAGAGGGCAGGCGCAGCAAGCGTCCGGTGTCTGAATGGTCCGCCCGTGGCGTGCGCCGCATCGATGGCGCTGCTTTGCCAGAAAGTTTGGGCAACGTGGGCTTGCTGACGCTGGCTGGGGCCAACGGCCCGGCGTTTTTGGTGACGCGCAACTTTGACGCGCTCTACAGCTACAACGCCGCTGAAAGCTATGGCCTGGCCATTGCCCACCTGAGCGACCGGCTGCGCGGCGGTGGCCCATTCGCCACACCTTGGCCCACCGATGACGCAGGTTTGTCACGTGCCGAGCGGCGCGAGCTGCAGGGCTTGCTGACGATGCGCGGCCACGACATCGGCCCCATCGACGGCATGTTGGGCGACAAATCGCGCGAGGCGATCCGCGCCGAACAAAAGCGTCTGGGTATGGATGCCAGTGGTCGCGGGGGGCAAAAAATCCTCAAGACGCTGCGAGGGGGGTGAGCGCCGTTCAGGTTGCTTGTGATGCCCGAGACCTGGGCCATAATCGTCTCCATGTGCTTTGGTTTAACGTCTGCTCAAGATCATGGACGGCATTCCAACCGCTTTGTTTGTCGCCACCGTCGAGGCCCCGGGTCAGCGGGCAAGGTGCGACGCAGTGGCCGTTGACTGGATTGATTTTTCTTCATTCACTTAGGAGTTTTGCCATGTTTTCATTGGTTTTCACAAGCCGTCGACTGCTGCTCAGCGCCCTTGCGGCTTTTAGCTTGGCTTGCCCCAACGCCCACGCGCAAAACACGGTGCGTCTGATGGTGGGCTTTCCGCCCGGCGGTGGCACGGACGCGATCGCGCGCTTGTTGGCTGAAAAACTCAAAGACCAATTGGGCGTCAACGTCTTGGTGGACAACAAAGCAGGAGCGGGCGGACAACTCGCCGCCCAAGCGCTTAAGGCCGCACCCGCTGATGGCTCGGTGTTGTTCCTCTCGCACGACCACAGCATTTCCATCTTGCCGCAAGTGGTCAAAAACCCGGGCTTTAACCCGGCACAAGATTTCACGCCCGTGGCGGGCTTTGCCACTTTCGTCAATGTGATGGCCGTCTCTGGCGGTACACCCGCCAAGTCGCTCAATGAATACATCGCCTGGGTCAAGACCAAGGGCAAAGACACGGTGGGTGTCCCCGCACCGGCTTCGGTGCCCGAGTTTTTGGTAAAAGTCGTCGCCGACAAATTCCAGTTAGACCTTAAATCTGCTCCTTATCGCGGCAGTGCCCCGCTGATGGCCGACATGCTGGGCAACCAAATTGCCGCAGGCGTGGCCTCGGTGCCCGACTTCATCGAAAACCACAAAGCGGGCAAGCTGCGCATAGTGGCCGTGCTGGGTGCTAAACGCCAAGCCCTCTTGCCCGAAGTGCCCACGTTCTCGGAGCTGGGCATGAGCGGCTTTGAAGACTTGCCCTACTATGGCATCTGGGCGCCGCAGGGCACGCCCAAAGCCCAAATCGACCGCCTCGCCGAAGCCGTCTCCAAAGTGGTGGCGCAAGCCGACGTCAGAGAACGCCTCACCGCGATGGGTCTGAGCGTTGGCTACCTCAGTCCACAACAACTGGATGCTCGCGAAAAAGCCTATACCGCCACGTGGACGCGCATCATCAAAGCCAGCGGCTTTCAGGCGCAGTGAATTGTAAAAACTTGTCCTCACAAGGCACACATCACACAGCCCTTTTGGCTCAGGCCAGCCCCTTGCCAAATCACAGCCAACATGCGTCGTGCAGCCAAGGGGCTTCAGTCAGCTGCCTGCACGATGCGCTCGCCTGGCCCTGCGCTGTCGTTGGCCTTGCCGTTCTGGTGGTGAAGCCATTCACAGCTGCGTGCGCAGCGTCCAGATTTCCGGGAAGAGCACAGTGTCCAGCATCTTGCGCAAATAGCTCACGCCGCCTGTGCCGCCCGTGCCGCGCTTGAAGCCGATCACGCGCTCCACCGTGGTCACATGCCGAAAGCGCCACAAGCGGAAGGCGTCTTCCAGATCGGTCAGTTCTTCGCCCAGTTGGTACAGGTCCCAATGTGCCTTGGGGTTTCGGTAAACCACGAGCCAGGCGTTCTCGACCGCAACGCTTGCTGGGTAGGGTTGACGCCAGTCGCGCTGGGTGTGGGTGCCCGGCACATCCAGGCCACGGCGCTTCAAAAGGCGCAAGCACTCGTCGTACAGCGACGGCGCTTCGTAGGCCACCTGCACGATGGCCGACAGGTCGGGGCGGTGCGCGTGGGGCTGCAGCATGGCCGCATTTTTGTTGCCCATCGCAAATTCGATGCAGCGGTATTGCCAGCTTTGGAAACCGCTGGACTGCGCCAGGTAGGGGCGGATGGCGCTGTACTCAGGCGGCGTCATGGTGGCCAGCACGTCCCAAGCGTGCACCAGTTGCTCCATGATGCGGCTGACGCGGGCGAGCTTTTTGAAGGCATCGGGCAGTTCGTCCGCTGCGATGTTGCCCATGGCCGCTTGCAGCTCGTGCAGCATCAGCTTCATCCACAACTCGCTGGTTTGGTGCTGCACGATGAACAGCATCTCGTTGTGGTCGGGCGAGAGCGGTTGTTGTGCATTCAGGATCGCATCGAGCTGCAGGTAGTCGCCGTAGCTCATGCGACCGTCAAAGTCGAGCTGGGCTTTTTCTTCTTGCACGATGCGCTCGCCGGGCACTGCGTTGACCGTGTTGGGTGCGGAGGAAAAAGGGCAGGAACTCATGGGGTGTCTTTCAGGTCACGGCGTTTTTCTGGGCGAAGCGGGCGTCTTGCCATTCGCCGCTTTCCATGACTTGGACCAAGTGATCTGCAGCGTGCCACACATCGGCGTAACCGATGTACATCGGCGTGAATCCAAAGCGCAGGATGTCTGGGTGCTGGCCGCCGTCGCCCGCGCGGAAGTCGCCGATCACGCCGCGTGCGATCAAGGCTTGCACGATGGCGTAGGCACCATCGGAGCGGGTCAGGCTCACTTGTGAGCCGCGCAGGGCTTCCTCAGTCGGTGTGGCGATGCCAAAGCCGTGGCCGTGCAAGCGCGTGCGCACCAGTTGCATGAACAGGCCCGTGAGCGCCAGCGATTTTTGGCGCAGCGCGGCCATGCCGCCCAGCGCTTGGGCACTCAAAAAAGCGTCCAAGCCGCAGTCCAGCGCCGTGAGGCTCAAGATGGGCTGCGTGCCGCACTGGTAGCGGGTGATGCCCTTGGCGGGTTGGTAGTCGGGCGTGAAGGCAAAGGGTGCGGCGTGGCCCCACCATCCCGCCAGCGGTTGCCAAAAGCGGTCGGTGTGTTGCGGGTGTACCCACACAAAAGCCGGCGCGCCGGGGCCGCCGTTCAAGTATTTGTAGCCGCAGCCCACCGCAAAGTCGGCCCCTGAGCCGTTCAGGTCCACCGGCACCGCGCCTGCACTGTGTGCCAGGTCCCACACCGTCAGGATGTCTTGCGCGTGGGCCTGCGCGGTGACGGCCTGCATGTTGTGCATGGTGCCGGTGCGGTAGTTCACATGGGTGAGCATGAGCACCGCCACATCGGGTTGGAGGGCGGTGGCGATGTCGTCGGCTTCGACCAGTTGGAGGGTGTAGCCGCGTTCTTTGCACAGGGCTTCGGCGATATAGAGGTCTGTCGGAAAGTTGCTGCGTTCGCTGACGATTTTGGTTTTGTGCGGGTGGTCGGCGGCGGCGATGTGCAGCGCGGCGGCCAGCACTTTGAACAGGTTGATCGAGGTGCTGTCAGCGGCGATCACTTCGCCGGCTTGGGCTCCGATGACGCGGGCGATTTTGTCGCCCACGCGTTGGGGCAGGTTGAACCAACCGGCGCTGTTCCAGCTTTTGATCAGGTCTTGCCCCCATTCGTGGGTGACGGCATGGGCCACGCGGGCCGGGGCGGTTTTGGGCAATACGCCCAGCGAATTGCCGTCCAGGTAAATCACCCCTGTGGGCAGGTCAAATTGCGCACGCAGGCTTCGCAAAGGGTCTTGCGCGTCCAGCAGTTCGCAGTCTTGCAGGGTGGGGGTGAGGTTCATCATGGGTGAGTCTTTCAAATGGCGTTTCAAAGTTCGCGCAACACCGCTCGCACCGGGCTGGCGTCGGCGGTCATGAGTTTGAGGGGCAGGGCGATCAGTTCGTAATCGCCTTCCGGAACGTCATCAAGCAGCAGGTTTTCCAGCACGCGCAAGCCGCGTTGGCGGATGGCCTGGTGGCTGGGCAGCAGCTTGCTGTCGGCCGGGTCGATGCTGGCGCTGTCGGTGCCGATCAGCAGCACGCCCAGATCGGCCAGGTGCTGCACGCAGGCGGGGTCAAAACCGGTGAGTTGGGGGTCGAACTGCGCGAGTGGAAACTGGCGGTAAGTGCGCACCAGCACGCGTGGGGGCAGATCGGCCAGGGCGTGCTGCAGGTGGGCGATGGTGATCAAGGGGCCTGCGTCCAGCGAATGGATCACGCGGCAATGGCCCAGAAAAGGCTGCAGGTCCAAAGCGCCAACGGTCGCGCCTTGCGGGTCATAGTGCAGCGGCGCATCGGCATGTGCGCCCACATGCGGCGACATCGTGATGGCACTCACGTTGACCGGGCAGGTGTCCGACAGCGTGGCGGCCCATTGCTGGGTGTAATGCGTGTCGCCCGGAAAGACAGGGCTGTGCGCGTCAACAGGCGGGGATATATCCCAAAGTTTGTCCCAAAGTTTTTTCATGGTGTTCGAAGGTAGCACCCCAGAAAAAACCGTGGTGTCGGTTATTTCCAACACTCGTGAAATTCAGGCGTTGAGCGCAGGCAGGCCGTGGCGGCGGCGCGCTTGTTCGCAGGCGGGGCTGCCTTCTTCAAACTCACGGCAGGGTGAAGGTCGCCATTCGTAAATGCCGCAGATCGCTTTTTCGCCCGTTTTGCCATACAGGGCTGCACAGCGTGGCGGGCTGTGGTCGGTGCCGCGCATGCGGCAGGTGTGCTCGGTGATGGGTGAGGCCAGCCCGGCGGGGACATCGCCGCCGCCTTCTTCGTATTCGGAAACAGAAAAGTCCACCCTGAAGCTGACGCAGCAAGCGCCGCAGGTGGTGCAGGCAGACATGTCAGGCGTTCACGCGACCCAGCAGCAAAAATTCCATCAGCGCTTTTTGTGCATGCATGCGGTTTTCGGCTTCGTCCCACACGACCGATTGCGGGCCGTCAATGACTTCGGCGCTGACTTCTTCACCCCGGTGCGCGGGCAGGCAGTGCATGAACAGGGCGTCGGGCTGGGCCACTTGCATCATGGCTTCGTCCACGCACCAGTCGGCAAAGGCTTTCTTGCGCGCTTCGTTTTCAGCCTCAAAGCCCATGCTGGTCCACACGTCGGTGGTGACCAAATCTGCGCCTCGGCAGGCATCTTCGGGGTCTTTGAAAATTTTGTAGCTGTCGGCGCTGCGCAAACCGGCCACGGCCTGGTCCACTTCGTAGCCGCTGGGCGTGCTCAGGTGCACCGTGAAACCCAGCAGTTCGGCCGCCTGCAGCCAGGTGTTGGCCATGTTGTTGCCGTCGCCCACCCAAGCCACGGTTTTCCCCTGAATGGAACCCCGGTGTTCGATGTAGGTGAAGATGTCGGCCAGGATTTGGCAGGGGTGGAACTCGTTGGTCAGGCCGTTGATGACCGGCACACGCGAGTGCGAAGCAAAGCGCTCGATCTTGTCCTGGCCATAGGTGCGGATCATGACGATGTCGGTCATGCGGCTGATGACGCGGGCGCTGTCTTCGATGGGCTCGGAGCGCCCCAGTTGGCTGTCGCCGGTGGTCAGGTGCACCACCGAGCCGCCGAGCTGGTACATGCCCGCTTCAAAGCTCACGCGGGTTCGGGTGCTGGCTTTTTCAAAAATCATGGCCAGCGTGCGGTCGGCCAGCGGGTGGTATTTTTCGTAGGCCTTGAACTTGCGCTTGATTTCGGCGGCGCGTGCAAACACATGCGCGTACTCTTGAGCCGAGAGGTCGGTGAACTGCAGGTAGTGCCGCACGGGAACAGGTGGGGTCAGGCTCATGGGGTTTCTGCCAAAAAAGTCTTGATCAAGGGCACCAAAATCGCGACCACTTCATCAGCCTCGGCTTCGGTCATGACCAGCGGTGGCACCAGGCGGATCACGCTGTCGGCCGTCACGCTCAGCAGGAGCCCAGCTTCGGCCGCGCGGGTCCAAATGGCACCGCAGGGGCGGTCCAGTTCAATGCCCAACATCAGGCCTTGACCGCGAACCTCTTTCACGCCCTGAACGCCCGCCAGGGCTTTTTCAAGGGCACCGCGCAGATGGTCACCCACCCGTTCTGCATTGGCCATCAGGCCGTCTTTTTCCATGATGCGGATGGTCTCGACCCCGGCGCGCATGGCCAGCGGGTTGCCACCAAAGGTGGTGCCGTGGTTGCCGGGTTGGAAGATGTTGGCGGCATTGGGGCCCGCCACCACCGCGCCAATCGGCACGCCCGAGCCCAGGCCTTTGGCCAGCGGCATCACGTCGGGCACGATGCCTGCCCACTGGTGGGCAAACCATTTGCCCGTGCGGCCCATGCCGCACTGCACCTCGTCGATCATCATCAGCCAGTCTTTTTGGTCGCACAGGGCGCGCACTTGCTGCAGGTATTCGATGCGCATGGGGTTGATGCCGCCTTCGCCCTGGATCGTTTCCATGAACACGGCCACCACATTGGGGTTGCCTTCGGTCGCTTTTTTGAGGGCTTCAATGTCGTTGACCGGCACGCGCACAAAGCCTTCAAGCATAGGGCCAAAGCCTTTTTTCAGCTTCTCGTTGGCCGTGGCGCTCAGGGTGGCGATGCTGCGGCCGTGGAAGGCTTTTTCGTAGACCACGATCTCGGGTTTGTCGATGCCCTTGTCGTGACCGTATTTGCGCGCCAGTTTGATGGCCGCCTCGTTGGCTTCCAGGCCGGTGCAGCAGAAAAATACATTCGTCATGCCCGACAACTCGACCAGCTTGGCCGCCAGCACTTCGGCGTTGGGCACATGGAAGTAGTTGCAGCTGTGGATCATCTTGGCCAGCTGGTCCTGCAGCGCAGGCACCAAATCGGGGTGGTTGTGCCCCAGGGTGTTCACGGCAATACCGGCCAATGCGTCGAGGTACTCCTTGCCATTGACGTCCCAGACTCGGCAACCTTGACCATGGCTGAGTGCGATCGGCAGTCGGCCATAGGTGTTCATGGTGTGCGGTGAGGCGGCTTCAATGTGAGCGGTCATGCGTGAACTCCGGAAATAAAAAGCGGCTCAACATGGAGAGCCGTTGAAGTGGGATTTTAGAGGCAGAAAGGGCGGGCGGGCGGCCTGTTCTCACCAGCCTTTCGCCAAGGCGTTTTGAATGGCTTCAAGTCTTATATAAGATAGAATACTTGGGTAAACCCGCGGGTGGCGATCCCGCCCTGCGGGTCCGACCGACTTACACCTCTATCCGATGGTTTCCCACAACGCCAAAGAAGTTTTCATCCAGGGCATCACCCAGGACGGCAAGCCTTTCAGGCCCAGCGACTGGGCCGAACGCCTGGCGGGCGTCATGAGCCCCTTTCGCCCCGGCGGCGCTGTTCCGGGCAGCCACTTGAGTTATTCGCCTTGGTGCATTCCCACCACCTTGGCGGGGGTGAAGTGCGTCATCGTGAACCACGATCTGCGTGATCACAACGTCATGGCCTGGGATTTCGTGATGAACTTCGCGCGCGATAACGGCTTGCAAGTGGCTGAAGCTTGTTTGTTGCCTGACCCACCTCCCAAAAAATAAGAACCAAGAACCGACCGCCCCCAAGGGCGGTTTTTTGTTTCCAACGAGGTTGGTTAGACAGATTGCAATGCGCCTCGCTGAGTTGGGGCCATCGCCGGGTGACGATTTTTACGAGCGAAGCGAGTCATGAGGAGCCCGGCGATGGCCCCAACTCAGCCTTCGTCCAGTGGACAAAAAGACATGAAAAAACCGCCAAGGTTTGCACCTGGGCGGTTCAGTGTTCGCGGACAGCGCACCCGTTTCAAACGGCAGCGAGTACTAAGCCTCGCCGGGCTGTTGATCTGGTGGAGCGGATCAGGCTGCAGCGAGAGCCAAAGTCTTGACTTTGGCGCTCAGGCGGCTCTTGTCACGAGCTGCCTTGTTCTTGTGGAAGATGCCCTTGTCGGCAATGATGTCCACCACGGTTTGCATCTTGGCAAACAACTCGGTGGCTTTGGACTTGTCGCCTGCTGCAACGGCTTTTTCGACGTTTTTCACGGCGGTGCGGTATTTGGAGCGCAGCGAAGAGTTCGCAGCATTGATTTTGACGTCTTGACGGACGCGTTTACGACCGGATGCAAGACGGGGGTTTTTCTTTTTGGGTTTAGCGGATGCCATGTATAAGTTCTTTCAATGTCTGAGGATGATGTCCGGCGAACCGGGCATTCTAGCAGACCTGCAGCGGGTTTTCGGCTCTGCGGGATGCGCGTCTGCCTTGATTTGCGCGTCAACCCCCGCCGCAGCCATGGCCTTGCGGGTCAGGGGGGCGTGAGCGCTACACTCGCAGACTGTGAGTCTCCTTAAATCTGCTTCTGTCGTGTCGATTTTTACCCTGGCCTCGCGGGTCACGGGTTTGGTGCGCGAGTTGCTCATGGCGTCGATGTTCGGGGCCAGTGCCCTGACGGACGCTTTCAATGTGGCTTTTCGGATTCCTAATTTGTTTCGCCGCTTGTTTGCCGAGGGGGCGTTCAGTCAGGCGTTTGTGCCAGTGCTGGCCGCCAGTCGTGCCCAGCATGGCGACGAAGCCACCAAGGAAGTGATCGACAGCGTGGCCACGGCCCTGGCCTGGTCGGTCCTGGCTTTGTCGGTCTTGGGTGTGCTGGCTTCACCTTGGCTGGTGTGGGCTTTGGCCAGTGGTTTGCAGCAAGATGCCCGGGGTTACGGCGCGGCGGTGACCATGACGCGCTGGATGTTCCCCTACATCGCCTTCATGTCGATGGTGGCGCTGTCGGCGGGTATTTTGAACACCTGGAAGCGGTTTGCCGTGCCCGCGGCCACGCCCGTGCTGCTCAATGTGAGCGTGATCGTTGCCACTTGGTTTTTGTCGCCTTGGCTTGCTCAACAAGGCCTGGAGGCCATTTATGCCTTGCCCGTGGGCGTGATGGTGGGCGGTGTTTTGCAGTTGGCGGTGCAGATTCCGGCCTTGGCCCGGCTGGGTTTGTTGCCCCGCCTGGGTGTGCGGCCCCGCGCCGTCAAAAAGGCCTGGACCAGCCCCGCCACCTTGAACATCCTGCGTCTGATGGGGCCGGCCTTGCTGGGCGTGGGCGTGGCCCAAATATCCCTGCTCATCAATACCCAAATTGCCTCGCATCTGGCTCCGGGCAGCGTCAGTTGGCTGACTTATGCCGACCGTTTGATGGAGTTTCCGACCGCCATTTTGGGTGTGGCGCTGGGCGTGGTGCTGATGCCGCAATTGGCCGCGGCCAAAGCCACGGGCGACAGTCAGCGCTATGCCGCGATGCTTGACTGGGGTTTGCGATGGGTGTTGTTGCTGGCCTTGCCGTGTGCAGCGGCTTTGTTGGTGTTTTCTGAGCCATTGGTGTCGGTGCTTTACCACTATGGGGCCTTCACCGACCGCGATGTGCAGCAAACCACTTTGGCCCTGACGGGCTACGGCGTGGGCTTGCTGGGGCTGGTGGCCATCAAGGTGCTGGCACCCGGTTATTACGCCAGCCAGGATATCCGCACGCCGGTGCGCATTGCCATCGTGGTGCTGGTGTTGACGCAGTTGTTCAATGTGTTGCTGGTGCCTTATTTGGCCCATGCCGGGCTGGCGCTGTCGATCGGCTTGGGGGCCTTGGTCAATGCCGTCTGGTTGTTGATGGGTTTGTTGCGCCGGGGCAGTTACAGGCCGCAACCCGGTTGGTGGCGTTTTGCCGCGCAGGTGTTGTTGGCCACCGGTTTGCTGACGGCGCTGTTGTGGATGGCCGCGCAGCACCTGCCCTGGGTGGCCATGCGCGCCGAGGCCTGGACGCGCATCGGTTGGATGGCCCTGATACTGCTGGGCTCGGCGCTGCTGTATTTTGGTGTCTTGTGGGCCACGGGTTTAAGGCTCAAGTCTTTTCTTAAGCATTGAAGCATTTCAAATGCCTTTGAATTTGTCGCCATTGACGCCTTTGAATTACTTTGCCAGTCTGGTGCAAAGCGATGAGCACTTGCCCTTGCTGGAGGCTGCGGCCAGTCTGGCGCAAGATGAAGAGCCCTTGCTGGATGTGCAGCAAGTGCTGGACGATGTGGCGCGATTGTTAAAAAAGATCATGGCGCGGATGCCCGATGATGCAGATGATCTGACCCGCTTGGCCGTACTCAGTCAGGTGTTCTTCAAGGATTTGGGCTTTGGGGCCAATGCCAATGACTATTACGCGCCCGAAAACAGCTATCTCAGCGAGGTGCTGCGTACGCGGCGGGGCATCCCGATTTCATTGGCGGTGATTTGGCTGGAATTGGCCCAGGCCCTGGAGTTGCAGGCGCAAGGGGTCTCTTTTCCGGGCCATTTTTTGGTCAAGGTGGCTTTGGAGGGGGGGGTGGTGGTGTTGGACCCGCTGACTGGTGAATCTTTGGGGCTGGATCATTTGGCTGAGCGCCTGAGACCCTTTCGTGCCCCCGTCGATCTGGTGGGCCAGGCGGATCTGGACCAAGGAGAAACGCCCTTGGGCTTGTTTTTGCAAGCTTGTCCGCCGCGCGATATCTTGGCCCGAATGCTGCGCAATCTGAAGGAGATTTTTCGCTCCCAGGAAGACTGGCCTCGCATGTTGCAAGTGCTGGATCGCCTGGTGGTTTTGCTGCCAGAGGTCTGGACCGAGAGGCGAGACAGGGGCCTGGTTCACGCCGAGTTAGGGCAGGTGCACGATGCCTTGCAGGATTTGAGGCTCTATCTGGAGGCCGTTCCCTCAGCCCTCGATGCTGCGGCGCTGAGAAGTCGCGTGAGCGAACTCTCTGGGCAAGGGTCGTGAGTTTGCCAAGCTCAAGCAGGGGCGGCTATTGAGTCCAGGGTTTGCAAGGGATGTGGCCCGGCAGCTCAGCTCAGACAACCACCACTTGGGCGCCATCGCCTTGGGCGGCGATTTGCCCGATCGTGAACACTTGTTCGCCCGCTTCACGCAGAGTTTGGGCGCAGGCTTGAGCAGTGGCTGCGGCCACCACCAGCACCATGCCGATGCCGTTGTTGAAGGTGCGGTTCATCTCGCTGTCGTCGATGCCTGCTGTGGCTTGTAGCCATGCAAACAATTCGGTCTGGGGCCAACTGCCTTTTTGCAGGTGAGCGGCCAGGCCATGGGGCAGCACGCGGGGGATGTTTTCGAGCAAGCCGCCGCCGGTGATGTGGGCCAGGGCCTTGATGCCAGAGCCTTCTTGCGTGTTGGGGTGCTGGGCCAGTGCCGTCAGTACGCTTTTGACGTACAGACGGGTGGGTGTCATGAGCGCTTGTTTGAAGGGTTTGCCGTCCAGGCTGGCGGGAGCATTGGCACCGGCGCGCTCGATGCATTTGCGTACCAGGGAAAAGCCGTTGGAGTGCACGCCGCTCGACGCCAGGCCCAGCACCACATCTCCGGCTTTCACGTTCTGGCCGGTTAGGATTTTGGATTTTTCGACCACACCAACGGCAAACCCGGCCAGATCGTATTCGCCTGTCGGATACATGCCAGGCATTTCAGCGGTTTCGCCGCCAATCAGGGCGCAGCCGGACAATTCGCAGCCTTTGGCAATGCCGCCGACCACTGCGGTGGCGGTGTCCACGTCCAGCTTGCCGCAAGCGAAATAGTCGAGGAAGAATAGCGGCTCGGCACCTTGCACCAGCACGTCGTTGACGCTCATGGCCACCAGGTCGATGCCCACGGTGTCGTGCATGCTCCATTCGAAGGCGAGTTTGAGCTTGGTGCCCACGCCGTCGGTGCCGCTGACCAGCACGGGTTCCGTGTAGCGCTTGGGCACTTCAAACAAGGCCCCAAAACCACCAATACCGGCCAGCACCCCTTCGCGCATGGTCTTCTTGGCCAGTGGTTTGATGCGCTCGACCAGGGCGTCGCCCGCGACGATGTCAACACCGGCGTCTTTGTATGAAAGGGGAGTTTGGCTCATGGTTTGGGCCCGGATCGGGCAGTAATTGGGGTATGGAGGCCCATAAAAGGGCTGACAGACTAAAATCAGGGTTTATTTTAAGGCTTGACCTTGAGCCCTTTAACCCGCCCTCCGCAAAATACGAGGCCTATTTGCAAACTCCCCTGCCTTTTTTCATGACCCGTTTGGCTACCTGGCTGGGCGTGGGCTTGCTCGCGGCCTGGGTGTTCTGGTTGTTGGCCCCGGTGTTGGCACCTTTTGTGATTGCTGCCGTCATGGCTTATGTGCTGCATCCTTTGGTTTTGCGCCTTGAGGGTGTCGCCGGTGGGCGTTTGCCGCGTGCCCTGGCTGTGGTGCTGGTCGAAGCTTGGGCGCTGTTGGCGCTGCTGGGCTTGTTTTTGTTGTTGTTGCCGATTCTGTTGCGCGAGTGGCCTTTGCTTGTGCAACAACTGCCACTGCTGCTGGACCGCCTGGACGATGTGGTCAATCCTTTGCTGGCTCAGTTGGGGCTGGATGTTTCGCTAGATCTGGGTGACCTGAAAGCCCAGTTGATGGCGTACCTGAGTGCCAACCGTGATGACTGGTGGGCCCCGCTCATGTCCTCACTCAAGCTGGGGGGCAGCGTAGCCCTGGCTTTGGCGGGCTATGCGGTGTTGGTGCCGGTGGCGTTGTTTTTCTTGCTCTACGACTGGACCCGCTTGGTGAATCAGGTGGTCGAGCTGGTGCCGCCTGCCTGGCGTGGCAGCTTTGACAGCTTCATGCATGAAAGTGACGATGTTCTGGGTGAGTACCTGCGCGGGCAACTGCTGGTGATGCTGTCTTTGGCGGTGTTTTATGCCGTGGGTCTGGCCTTGTTCGGACTGGACTTGGCGCTGCCCATTGGTGTGTTCACCGGTCTGGCGGTGTTTGTGCCTTACCTGGGGTTTGGTTTGGGGCTGGTGTTGGCTTTGCTGGCAGGATTGTTGCAAATGACCCCGATGGATGCGGTCATCATGGTGGCCGTGGTGTATGGCCTGGGCCAGTTGATCGAGAGTTTTATCCTCACGCCCCGCTTGGTGGGGGAGCGCATTGGCTTGCATCCGCTGGCCGTGATTTTGGCGCTGATGGCCTTTGGTCAATTGCTGGGTTTTGTGGGGGTGCTGATCGCCTTGCCCGCCAGTGCGGTGCTGTTGGTGGCCTTGCGCCGTTTGCGCCGCCAATATTTGCAAAGTGACCTGTACCGCAAAAGCGGCACGTGCCAGTCAGAGCAGGATTCGAACCGGGCATGAAGCAACTGGCTTTGGACATCGGCTTTGCCAGCATGCCTTCGCTGGACAATTTTTTTGCAGGCCCGAACCTGGAGGCGGTGAACCATTTGCGGTTATGGACTGCCTCCCGCAGCCGCTCGCCGGTGCCCACTTATTTGTGGGGGGAAAGCGGTGCTGGCAAAACTCATTTGCTGCACGCGGTGCACCGCGCATTGAAAGAGCAGGGCGATCAGGTGGGGTGGCTGGATGCCCAAACCATGCGTTCAGCCGAGTTCAACGAAGATTGGACTGCCGTGCTTATGGACAATGTGCATCTGTACAACAGCGAGCAACAGTACTGCGCCTTCAATTGGTTTGTCAATGCGCTAACCCCCCGCAGTGGCTCGCCGCGCTGGGTGCTGGCAGCAGGGGATGCGCCCCCTGCCGATCTGAAGCTGCGTGACGACCTGCGTTCGCGCCTGGGCTGGGGGCATGTTTATGCCTTGCAGGTTTTGCTTGAGTCTGAGCGTCGCGCCGTGCTGCGCCAGGCGGCCGAGGCGCGGGGTCTGTTTTTGAGCGACGAAGTGATGTCTTACATGCTCAATCGATTTTCGCGCGATCTGGGCAGCTTGATGCAACTGCTGGACAACCTGGATCACTTCGCTTTGCAGGCGCAGCGCACCCTGACCATTCCGCTGGTTCGCGCCATGCTGGAGAACACATGAAGCTCGCGCTGTTCGACCTCGATCACACCTTGCTTCCGCTGGATTCTGACCACACCTGGGGCGTCTTTACGACCGAAATGGGCTGGACCGATCCGCTCGTGTTCAGTCAGCGCAACGATGAGTTTTATGCCCACTACCAGGCGGGTTCGCTCGATATCCATGATTACGTGCGCTTTGCCACCCTTGCAGCGCGTGAGCGAGGCGCAGTTGCGGCGGCACAGGCGCACGCTCGCTACATGGATGAGGTGATCCGCCCTCGCATCACGCCCGAGGCGTTGGCGCTAGTACGATCGCACCAACTCGCGGGCGAGACGGTCATGATCGTGACCGCCACCAATGAGTTTGTGACCCGTCCGATTGCCCAGGCTTTTGGTGTCAGTGAATTGATTGCTGTGGAGCTTGAGCGCGACGCCAGCGGCTGGATCACCGGCGAGATCAAGGGCACGCCCTCATTTCGCGAAGGCAAGGTGACCCGTGTCGCGCAGTGGTTGGAGACGCGGGGTCTGGGATGGGATGATGTGGAGATGAGTTTTTACTCCGACTCCATGAATGACCTGCCGCTTCTGGCAAAAGCCCACCATCCGGTGGCAACGAATCCTGACACTCGGTTGCGCCAACTGGCCACAGAACGTGGCTGGCGCATCCTCGAATTGTTTCAAGAATGATCAAAAATCTCATCGACAAGTTGATGGGCAAATCGCCCAAAAGCAACAAGCCCCATTTTGGCCGGCGCACCGAGGTGCCTGCTTCGGTGCATCGCATCGACCCCGCCTTGGTGGACGAACGTGCCATTCAGGTGACCCGCACTTTGCAGCAAGCCGGGTTTGAGGCCTATATCGTGGGCGGTGCAGTGCGCGACTTGCTGTTGGGCTTGCGTCCCAAAGACTTTGATGTGGCCACCGATGCCACGCCCGAGCAGGTCAAGGCCTTGTTTCGCCGTGCCTTCATCATTGGTCGTCGCTTTCGCATCGTGCACGTGGTGTTTGGCCGAGGCCGTGACAACGAGGTGATTGAGGTGTCCACCTTCCGGGCATATCTGGACAATGCGGCGGCCGAGCAGGTCAAAGGCAATGAACGCACGAGCAAGCGTCAACTCGAAGGGGTGCAGCATGCTGTCGATTCGAGTGGCCGCGTGTTGCGCGATAACGTTTGGGGGCCACAGGACGAAGATGCCACGCGCCGAGATTTCACCGTCAACGCCATGTATTACGACCCCGCATCGCAGATTGTGGTCGATTATCACGGTGGCATTCAGGATGCCAACAAGCGGGTGCTGCGCATGATCGGTGACCCGATGGCACGTTACCGCGAAGACCCGGTACGCATCATCCGTGCCGTGCGTTTTGCCGCCAAGCTGTGCTTCTTGGGTTTCAGGCTCGATGCCAAAACCGGCAAGCCGCTGGTTCAAGCCAGTACTTTGCTGGCCGATGTGCCGCAAAGTCGCTTGTTTGACGAGATGCTCAAGCTGTTGCAAACAGGCCATGCGCTGGCTTCGATCGAGCAGCTCAAAAAGCTGGACCTGGTCACTGGAATTTACCCCCTGCTCGATGTGGTGGTGGAGCGGGCCGAAACCCCTTTTGTGCAAGTGGCATTGGCCGACACCGATCGGCGTGTGGGTGAGGGCAAGCCGGTCGCGCCCAGCTTCTTGTTGGCCTGTGTGTTGTGGGCCGATGTGCGGGAGGGTTGGTCCAGGCGCCTGGCCCGCAAAGAGCACCCGCACCCGGCCCTGCAAGACGCGATCGATGAGGTGTTTGATGCCCGCATCGGCGATGTGTCCGGGCGCGGCAAGCTCGCGGCTGATATGCGCGAGATCTGGATGATGCAGCCGCGCTTTGAAAAGCGGGTGGGCAGTACCCCGTTTGGCCTGGTCGAGCAGCCACGCTTTCGCGCAGGCTTTGACTTTTTGCGTTTGAGAGCAGACATCGAGGAAGTGGACATTCGCTTGGCCGACTGGTGGCAAGAGTTCAGCATGGCCAGTGATTCGGAGCGTGAAGACCTGGTGCAAGCGGCCAAATCTGAACAGCAGGCCCTGCAAATTGCTAGGCCTCGTGTGCGCCGGGCACCCCGGCCCGACGGGGCGGCGGCGCTTGGTTCGGCCTTGCCGCCCAGAGATTCAGCGCCTGCTGCACCGGCCGATTCGGTGGATGGGGTTGCGCCCAAAAGACGCCGCCGACGTCGCCGTACAACCGGCGCTGGGGGCGAGTCGGGCAGCGCCGAATAACCGATTGGCAGACCATGCAGTCCGCTGTGCGCGAGCCCGTTACCGCCTGGGTGGCGCTGGGTGCCAACTTGGGCGATGCCCGGCAGGCCGTGTGGCAAGCCTTTGAAGCGTTGGGCCGCTTGCCGGGCACGCAATTGATGGCCCGATCGCGCTTGTACCGCAGCGCTCCTCATTTGGCCCAGGGTCCCGACTTCGTGAATGCGGTGGCCCGGCTGGAGACCCGTTTGAGCGCGCCCGATTTGCTGGACGCCCTGCAGGCGCTTGAAACCCGGGCAGGGCGCGAGCGGCCTTATGTGAACGCCCCGCGCACACTGGACTTGGACTTGATCTTGTTCGGTCAGTCCCGCATCGACAGTCCGCGTCTGCAAGTGCCTCATCCGCGTTGGCGCGAGCGTGCTTTTGTGCTGCTGCCCTTGGCCGATTTGTGGCCCGACTGCGTGAGCGCAGATGATTGGGCGGGTGTGGCCAACCAGCAGATTGAAGTGTGGCCCGAGGACGGGCCATGACTTCTCTGACGCGTTTGCCTGTTTTCTGGCAGATCAGACTGATGTTGCTGACCCTGTGACCCGCTGTGGCGATGGATCGCTGGACTCACTGGCTGATCAGGCGTGCCGCTTCGATTTGGTATTCAAAATAGCGCTGAAAGCTAAAGACCAGACTGGACATCATGACGGTCGTGCCCAAGAGCAAGGCCGTGACGATGCCAATGATGGTGGACCATTGCGTCCGTCCAGCAGGGTTCAAGACGTCGGTCTGTGGATTGAACCGGGCATTCCATTTTTCAATGGACATGAGCCCATAAAAAATCGCATTCATGGCGCAACCAGCCAACGTAAAGCCCAACAATGGGATCAACACCCAACTGAGCGTGTCGTCTTGACCAAACTGTTTGACCCGTTCCAAACCATAAAACCCCAGCGCGGTCGGTATCGGCAATACCCAGGCCAGCATGTCTTTGGAACCGTGAAGGTAGAACCGGTGCAGACCCAGCGGTCCACCCCAAAAAGTCAGCCAAGTGGCAATTGTTTTGTTTTTCATGGTGCGGTGCTGTCGCCAGCGCCCAAAGACTTTTGCATCAGCACGACATCCAGCCAGCGGTCGAATTTCCAGCCGCAGGACTTGAGGATGCCTGCATGGCTAAAGCCTACACACGTGTGGACGCCAATCGAGCCGGCGTTGGCCGAATCACCAATAACGGCCAGAAATTTGCGTACACCTGCACGTTCTGCCTGGGTGCACAGCTCGGCCAGCAGGGCTCGCCCCAGGCCTTTTCGGTGAGCATCAGGAGCCATGTAAATAGAGTCTTCTGCAGAGAATCGGTATGCGGGGCGTGGTTTGAACCAGTTGCAATAGGCAAAACCCATCACACGGCCTTGGTCTTCTACCACCAGGTAAGGCAGGCCCTTGGACAGCACATCGGCGCGGCGGCTGGCCATGTCGGCCTCGGTGGGCGGGTCGATCTCGAAGGTGCCTGTTCCGGTGAGCACGTGGTGGCGGTAAATGGCGGTGATGGCGACAATATCTTCGTCGCGGCTGGGGCGGATCAAAGGCAAGACATGGCTCCCGTTGTACAATCTTGGGCTTTTCAGTGTGTCACTGGCCGGGTGGTCAGTTGCGTGTCTCAAACGCTGAAGGATACCGGGCGTTTCGGCAATTTGCTCCGAAGATACCCAAGCACCCAAGGATAAATCATGGTTGTTATTCGTTTGAACCGCGGCGGCTCCAAAGCACGTCCTTTTTTTAACATTGTTGTGGCCGATAAGCGCGTGCGTCGCGATGGCCGTTTTCTGGAGCGCATCGGTTTTTACAACCCCACAGCCAAAGGCGGCGAAGAAGGTCTGCGTATCGCTCAAGACCGCCTGACCTACTGGAAGGGCGTTGGTGCCCAGGCTTCTCCCACCGTGGAGCGCCTGATCCGTCAAGCGGGCAAAGCCACCGCCTGATTGTCCCGCTGTGGTCATGCTCCCACCTTTGGAAACAGCCCCATTGCCGGCTGACGCCATCGAAATCGGGCGCATCACCGATGCCTGGGGCATCAAAGGCTGGTTCAAGGTCATGCCCTACAGCGCCTCGCCTGAGGCGCTTTTTTCTGCCAAAAGCTGGTTTTTGTTGCCTCCCGATCGGCCCATGAAGCCTGCCCGGGTGACGGCCAACACGACACCCGCCCAGGCTGCCTGGAGCGAGCCTTTGCTGCTTGAGGTCAAAGAAATCAAGGATCATTCCGATAACTTGGTGGCCAGTGCAGAGGGGGTGCCGGATCGCAACACGGCCGAAGCCTTGCGTGGTTCTCGTATATTTGTGTCGCGCTCGAGCTTTCCGGCCGCGTCTGAGGGTGAGTACTATTGGGTCGATCTGATCGGGTTGCAAGTGATTAACCGCGAAGGTGTGGTTCTGGGTCAGGTGCGCGACCTCATGTCCACCGGACCACAAACCGTGCTGCTCATAGAAGCGGCCCCCGAAGCCGAAGGCGGCAAGCCGGTCGAGCGCATGATCCCGTTTGTCTCGGTTTTCGTCGATGGTGTGGACTTGCCCGGCCAGCGCATCACGGTCGACTGGCAACCCGACTACTGATCTGCCCCGGCCGTGGAGGGCCATCCATGCGCTTTGACATCATCACCCTGTTTCCGGAGCTGTTTGCGCCGCTGTTGACTGGCGGCATCACGCGTCGTGCCTACGAGACTGGCTTGGTCGAGGTGCATTTCTGGAATCCCCGCGACCACGCCGAGGGCAATTACCGCCGTGTCGACGACCGGTCTTTTGGTGGTGGACCCGGTATGGTCATGTTGGCCGAACCTTTGTTCAAATGTCTCGCCGCCGTCCGTGCTGCGCGCCAGGAAGTCATTCCCGCGCCTTTGGTGCTGTTTTCTCCCATTGGTACGAAGCTGAACCATGCTGTTGTCGAGCAGTGGTCGGGCAGCGCGGGTGCTGTGTTGTTGTGTGGTCGCTATGAAGGCCTGGACCAACGCTTCATCGACCACCATGTCGACCAGCAAATCAGTCTGGGTGACTTCGTGCTTTCGGGAGGCGAAATTGCCGCCATGGCGATGCTCGACGCTGTGGCCCGTTTGCAGCCCGGGGTGCTCAATGACGAGGGTAGTCACCGGTTGGACAGCTTTAACCCAGCATTGCATGGTTTGCTGGACAGCCCGCACTTCACTCGCCCCGAGGTTTGGCAGGGCCATGCCGTGCCGGCCGAATTGCTGTCGGGACATCATGCCCAGATTGCTCGCTGGCGGCGTGAGCAAAGCCTGCGCCTGACCGCCGCGCAGCGTCCGGACTTGCTGGTGCAAGCCCGTCTGTCGGGCTATCTGAGCCGTCAGGATGAAGCCTTTCTGATGCAGATTTCGCTGGACCCGCCTGCAGCCGACGGCGGAGCGGGTTCGAAAAAGCTATAATCTAGGGCTTTTCGATCCTCTACCCGCCGCGATCTGGTTCAGTTGTGCGCTTGCATGGCCTTTACAACACAGAACGCCCCTTGTGTAGCGAGGCATGATCGGACGGAGTTCAAAAAATGAATTTGATTCAAACTCTTGAGCAGGAAGAAATTGCCCGTTTGGGTAAAGTGATTCCTGAATTTTCCCCCGGCGACACCGTGATCGTCAGCGTCAACGTGGTGGAAGGTGCGCGCAAGCGCGTCCAGGCCTACGAAGGTGTTGTCATCGCCAAACGTAACCGTGGCTTGAACAGCGGCTTCACCGTGCGCAAGATCTCCAGTGGCGAAGGCGTAGAACGTACCTTCCAAACCTACAGCCCCGTGATCGCCAGCATCGAAGTCAAGCGCCGTGGTGATGTTCGCCGCGCCAAGCTGTACTACCTGCGTGACCGCAGCGGCAAGTCGGCACGTATCAAAGAAAAGTTGCCTCAGCGCAAAGCAGCTCCTGCTGTCAAAGCGTAAAGCCTTTTCGGTCATGCGAAAAAACCGCCCGGGTTTGCGCCCAGGGCGGTTTTTTTATGGGCGCCTCAAACGGTCACCGATTCATCCGTTACCCCATGAAAAAAGGCCTTGCCTGTGAGGGCAAGACCTTTGAGAGGCTATTGAAGTTCTGGGGTCTACCCTGGAGAACCCTTAACCGCGCGTGATTTTCAGCACGCGGGTGCTGCCACGCTTGCCTGCAGGGCCTTCACCTGCGGCATGGGGCTTGAAGTTGCTGGCACCAAACTGCTTGGGGCCCCGGGCAAACTTGTCACCGGCTGCGCCGCGTGGGGCAGGGCGGGCGGCGTTCCGGTTGTCGCTGCCACGGTCTTCCCAGCGGCCACCTTGACGTGGGCCATCTTGGCGCGCGTCTTGGCGCGGGGCAGGGCGGCTGTCGCCCTTGTCCCAGGGGTGTGCGGGTGCGGCACGTTGCTCAAAGCGGTTGCCGCCACGGTTGTCACCACGGGGAGCGTCAAAACGGCCCCCTTCTTTGCGCTGGTCGAAGCGGGGTTCTGCGCGTTGTTCAAAGCGGGGCTGCTCGTCGCGGAAGTTGCCACGCGGGGCGCGGTTGTCAAAACCACCGCCCGCATTGTCGCGGTCACGGTTGCCACCGAAGTCGCGGCCACCGGGGGCGGAACGGCCACCACGGAAACCACCGCCTGCGTTGGCGTAATTGCGCTCGCCACCAAAGCGGTCACCGCCACGGCCCATGGGCTTACGGGCTTCGGGCACGCGCACTTTGGGCTCCAGGCCTGGAATCACTTCGGCCTTGAACGGCTGGCGTGTGTAGGACTCGATGTCACCGATTTTGCGGCGGTCACGGATTTCGGCAAAGGTCACGGCCAAGCCATCGCGGCCAGCGCGGCCTGTGCGACCAATGCGGTGGGTGTAATCCTCGGCCTTCATCGGCAAGCCGAAGTTGAAGACGTGGGTGATGGTGGGCACGTCGATGCCGCGAGCGGCGACGTCGGTCGCGACCAGAATCTGGACCTGGCCGTTGCGCAGCGCCATCAGTCGGCGGTTGCGCATGCCTTGGCTCAAAGCGCCGTGCAGGGCCACGGCCGAGAAGCCGTCTTGCTGCAGGTCGGCAGCCAAGCCGTCGCATTCGATTTGGGTGCTCGAGAAAACGATGGCCTGGTCGATCGTGGCGTCACGCAACCAGTGGTCAAGCATCTGGCGCTTGTGTTGGACGTTGTCGGCCCAGAACAGCACCTGTTTGATGTTGTGGTGCTTTTCTTGGGGGTTGTCGATCTGGATTTTCTGGACCGAAGAACCGCCGTCGTGCATCACACGCATGGCCAGTTGCTGAATGCGTGGCGCGAAGGTGGCGCTGAACATCATGGTCTGGCGGCGCTGGCTGGTCATGTCGTTGATGTCGGCCAGGTCGTCCGAGAAGCCCAGGTCGAGCATGCGGTCGGCTTCGTCCACCACCAAAAACTGCACCTTGTCCAGCTTGATTTGCATGGAGCGCTGCAGGTCGAGCAAACGGCCAGGTGTGGCCACTACCAGGTTGGCGTTTTGCAGCTTGGCAATTTGCAATTGGTATGGCATGCCGCCGACCACGTTGGCCACGCGCAGACCGCGCGTGTGCTTGACCAACTCGATGGCGTCTTGCGCCACCTGTTGGGCCAATTCACGTGTGGGGCACACGATCAGGGCGCCGGGGGCGGGAGCCTTGAAGTTGCGTGGGTTGGTGGGGTCTTTGCGCTTGGCGCGTTTGGGTGCGGGCTCGCCTTTGGCGGCAGCGTCGGCGCAGGCTTGGTCAAATTCAGCCCGTTCAGTGGCTTCTTGCTCGGCCATTTGCTGGATCAGCGTGTGCAGCACTGGCAACAAGAAGGCGGCGGTTTTGCCGCTACCAGTCTGGCTTGAGACCATCAGGTCGGTGTAGCCATTGGATTGGCCATCTTTGGAGCCACCCGCTTTGGGCAGGGCCAAAGGAATGGCGCGCAATTGGACGGCGGTGGGCTGGGTGTAGCCCAGATCGGCTACAGCTTGCACCAGCTCAGGGGCCAAGCCCAGCTCAACGAAGCCGTTGGGCACATCTGCGATGGCTTCAATTTCTTCGGCCTCTTCGGCGTCGACTTCAGGTACTGCGTCGGCGGTGATTTCAGCCGCTGCAGCGACCATGATTTCAGTGGCCAAATTGGTCGGGGCTGCTTGTGCAGTTGACTCGGTGGCGATGGATGTGATTTCGGCAGGCGACAAGTCGTCCTGCACTGTGTTCAAAGTGTCGGTCATGTGTATGTATAAAACTCGCACGGAACAACGGCCGCTAACAGAAAACTGTTGCTGATGGCCGCAGGCACCGCAAGGTTGAAAAAACATCAACCATCAAACGGTGCTCGCGAGTGGCGCTGGGCGTGGAGCCTGGCCGCTGTGAGTGACCCTATCGTTGGGTCAAGGCATGAAGGGAGATGTATGAAACGCTGCACCTTTGTGCAGCGATCCCGCCATTATGGCACGGATCAGAAAAATCGCTAGGGTTTTCCCTGAAAAGATCACAAACGGATGAAATGCTCGCGGTAATGTGCCAGCTCGTCGATCGATTCGTGCACGTCGGCCAGGGCGGTGTGCTTTTGCTGCTTTTTGAAACTGGCATACACCTCGGGCTTCCAGCGGCGAGACAACTCTTTGAGGGTGCTCACATCCAAATTGCGGTAATGGAAAAACGCATCCAGCTTGGGCATGTACTTGACCAAGAAGCGCCGGTCCTGGCTGATGGTGTTGCCGCACAGCGGTGAACTGTTTTTGGGCAAGTACATTTTCAGAAAGGCCAGGATCTGGGCTTCGGCATCGGCTTCGCTGGTGGTCGAGGCCTTGACCTTGTCGATGAGCCCACTTTTGCCGTGGGTGCCTTTGTTCCACTTGTCCATTTGGTTCAGCAGTTCGTCGCTTTGGTGAATCACCAGCACAGGGCCTTCTATGCGGGGCCTGAGGTGCGGGCCGGTCACGATGACGGCGATCTCCAGCAGACGTTCTTTTTCAGGGTCCAGGCCCGTCATTTCGCAATCGATCCAGACCAGGTTCTGGTCGGATTTGGGCAGCTCTGCGGCTTCAGGGGTGTGGGAGTTCGCATCAGACATCCAAGGATTGTCGCCGATGCCATGAGCCCTTGGCTATGGGCTTGAATCGCGGTGCCCCTCACGGCACCCAAGGTGCGGCTTCTACAATGGCGGCATGAATGCATCCCTGACTTTGACCCTGACGCTGGTGGTGGCCTTGTTGGCCCATGTGGCGCTCAAGTTCTGGCTGAACGTCCGCCAGGTGCGGCATGTGGCCTGCCACCGCGGTGCGGTACCTGTGGCTTACGCCGACACCATGGCTTTGGCCGACCACCAAAAAGCGGCCGATTACACCTTGGCCAAAGCCAGGTTGTCGCAAATCGACATCGCGCTGGATGCCTCCGTGCTGTTGGGCTGGACACTGCTGGGCGGGCTTGATGCGCTCAATCAGCTGCTTTTGGACTGGATGGGGCCCAGCATGGCGCAGCAAATCGCGCTGGTGCTGTGCTTCATGCTGGTCGGTGGCCTGATCGGGCTGCCTTTGTCGCTGGTGCAAACCTTTGGCGTGGAGCAGCGATTTGGCTTCAACAAGATCACGCCTGCCTTGTGGTTGGCCGATTTGGCCAAGGGACTGGTGTTGGGTTTGGCGTTGGGCCTGCCGCTGCTGTGGGTGGTGCTGTGGCTCATGCAAGCCGGGGGCGCGTGGTGGTGGCTTTGGGCCTGGGGTGTGTTGGTGATTTGGCAATTGTTTTTGATGGCGATTGCCCCCAATGTGATCATGCCGCTGTTCAACAAATTCACGCCCCTGGAAGACGAGTCGCTCAAGACCCGCGTGCAGGGCCTGATGCAACGCGCGGGCTTCACCGCCAAAGGGTTTTTTGTGATGGACGGCAGCCGCCGCTCGGCGCATTCCAATGCGTTTTTCACAGGCTTCGGAGCCAGCAAGCGAGTGGTTTTTTTTGACACCTTGCTCAAGCAACTGAGCCCAGCCGAAATGGAAGCGGTGTTGGCCCATGAGCTGGGCCATTTCAAGCACAAGCACATCGTCAAAATGATGATCACCAGTTTTGCCATGACGCTGGCGGGGTTGGCGCTGCTCGGCTGGTTGGCGCAGCAGGTCTGGTTTTACACCGGCTTGGGCGTGATGCCCAACCTGTCGGGCAGCAACGATGCGCTGGCGCTGGTTTTGTTCATGTTGGTCACGCCTGTCTTCACTTTGTTCTTCGCGCCCGTGTCGTCCTGGCGATCGCGTCAGCAAGAGTTCGAGGCCGATGCCTATGCGGTGTCGCAAACGCCAGGCCAAGACTTGTCTTCGGCCTTGCTCAAGCTCTACCAAGACAATGCTTCGACTCTGACACCTGATCCGTTGTACGTGAAGTTTTACTATTCGCACCCGCCGGCCAGCGAACGTCTGCTGAGGATGAAAACTGGATGAGTGCCCCGGAAGTTCGTGCCCTCAAACCTACCGAGGTGATCATGGCGCTGAGTCAAATTTCGGGCTGGGGCTTGTCGGGTGATGGTGAAAACGTCACCATCGAAAAGACCTTTGAGTTTGCCGAGCACACACACGCGCTGTTGTTCGTCAACAGCATGGGCTGGTTGTCTGAAAAGATCCACCACCATCCCGAATTGTTGCTGACCTACCGCCGCTGCGTGGTTCGTTGGAGTACACACGATGTGTGCGGCTTGAGTCGGCTGGACTTTGAGGCGGCAAGCCAAACCGATGCTTTGTTACCGGCATGAACGGGCATGAATAAACCCCAAGCTTGTCCGGTTCTCACGCAGGCGAACGATCTGGAGCCCGGTCTGGTGGTGGCCACTTATGGCCGCCATTGCCTGGTCGAGACCCCCGAGGGCAGACGCCTGATTTGCCACCCCCGAGGCAAGAAGAACCAGGTGGTGGTGGGCGATCAGGTGCTGTGGCAAATCGCAGGCGATGAGGGCAGCATCGAAAAACTGCAAGAGCGCCGCAACCTGTTTTACAGGCAAGACGAAATCCGCACCAAATCCTTTGCCGCCAATCTGGACCGCGTGCTGATCCTGATCGCGGCCGATCCTGAGTATTCGGAGAGTCAACTCTCACGTGCCTTGGTGGCGGCCGAAGCCGAGCGCATCACACCGATCATCGCGCTCAACAAAAGCGATCTGGCGCAGCCCTTTGCCCAAGCCTGGGAGCGCCTGGCCCCTTACCGCGCCATGGGCTACAAGGTTATGCCCACCAGCCTGAGCCCCCGCAGCCCCGTGGCCGACGATGGTGTTGCGACTTTGAGTGCTCACCTCCAAGGCCTGACCACCTTGGTGTTGGGGCCATCGGGCAGTGGCAAGAGCACGTTGATCAACCGCCTGGTGCCCGATGCACAGGTGGAAACCAGTGAGATTTCGCTGGCGCTCAACTCGGGCAAGCACACCACGACAAGCACGCGTTGGTACTGGGTGCCTGTGCTCGATGGGGTTGCTCAAATGGGTACAGAAACCGGCGTTGCACGCACGGCCTTGATCGACTCCCCCGGTTTTCAGGAATTTGGCTTGCACCACATTGAGCCCACCCGCTTGGCCGATTGCATGCCCGATTTGCGAAAGCATTTGGGCGGCTGCAAGTTCTATAACTGCACGCATTTGCACGAACCCGGTTGTGCCGTGCTGGCGCAGGTGCAAACCGAACAACATCCCGGCACCATCAGCTTACGGCGATACCGTATTTATGCACAGTTGTTTGAGGAATTGAGTCGGCAGCGCTGGTAAAGGGCAGGGCGTAGCGCCTCAAGGCGGGTTTCAACCGATCAAATTGGCCATGGTGAGCAAGGCAAGCAGCAAAAGCCACATGATCATGGTGCGCCAAACCAGGCCCACCACTTGTGCAAAATGAGACTGGCTGGCGATGCGACCTGGAGTGCTGCTGCTGCCGGATAAGGTCTCGTCGTCCTCTTCTTCAGAAGAGGTCAACGCCGCGCCGCCTAGACGGATGTTGATGGCGCCAGCGGTGGCGGCAAGGATCACTCCATCGTTGTCTTGAGGGAAGTTCTGAGCGTGGTGCCGCCATCCGTCCATGGCGTCTTCAAAGCTGCCCACGATGGCAAAGCCCAATGCGGTCATGCGCGATGGCAGCCGATCCATGAATTGCCACGCCCGCAAGCTGACAGCCCCCAGCACATCACTGGCAGATGCGCCATCAGCAGCAGCCCGCTGCCAGCGGCGTTGAGCAAATTCAGTCAGGCGGTAAATGACAGCACCCACAGGGCCCAGTCCAATGATGGACAAGATCACATACCAAAAAAAGACCCCGAACACGTGGCGATGTGCGGCGATCACCGAATATTCGATCACATGCCGCACAATTTCGCTGCGGGGAATTTGCCCCACTTCCACTTGTTGCCATTGCGCCAGCAGTTCGCGGGCTTTGTTTTCGTCGCCATTGTCCAAGGCTTCCCGAATACCAGTGAAATGGTGGCTGAATTGACGGAAACCCAAGGTGGCGTAAAGCAGAGCGACGTTCCACAAAAAAGCCATCCACCAACCGAGACCCCATGCCAGCAGCCAGTGCACCAGCATGACCAACAAGGCAGGCCCCAAAATGGTCACACCCCAGGTGATCCAGGCCTGCGAACGGGCACCGGCGTCCAGGGTGCGTGCGGTCCAGATGACCCAGCGTTCGGTGTACGAAAAAACCAGGTGATCGGTTTTGAGAGGACGTACCTGCTCGAGGATAAGAGCCAGCAAGATGGCAAAAAAACTCATGTTTTTTCTCTCCTGGTTGGGTTGGCCGCCAGAAATCGGTAAAGGTTACGCAGCATGCCAGCAGTGGCACCCCAAATAAAACGTTCGATGGCTTTCACATCCCCTCGGGCATTGAACCTGTTCTCCAGATAGGGCATGGAGAACCAATGACGCTGCTGGCCTTGCCAATCCATGGTATGCCGTTGGTGGTTGGCGGGATTCATCAGAAAAGACAGTGGAACTTCAAATATGTCGTCCACCTCATCCCTGTTGGCTTGAAGTTGGCAGTCCGGCGAGACCAGTCCAATCACCGGGGTGACCCAAAAAGAAGTGCCCGTGACATAAGTGGGCAATTCACCGATGACTTGAACATGCCGCGCTTGCAGGCCCACTTCTTCTTGAGCTTCGCGCAATGCTGTGGCTTGTATGTTGGCATCATCAGGGTCGACTTTGCCCCCCGGAAATGCGATCTGGCTGGAGTGCGTTTTCATGTGAGCTGCACGTTGCGTCAATAAAACCGTTGGTGAGCACGCCTGGGGACCACGCATGACAATGGGTACCAGAACAGCCGCTTGGGCGGGGGGGCGTCCGGAAAGAAAGCTTTCCCGCACCACCTCCGGTTGCCAATCGGGCGGCTCCAAGAACCTGGCCTTCAGGGCTTGAGGCGAAAGAAGCGAGGACGCAACCGCTGGCAAATCATGGTCGATTTGGCAAATCGGCACTTGACGGGGGTCGAAGGGGGAGATTGGAGACACAGTGGGTATTTATAACCGAGATGGGTGGTTATTTTTGCTTTGCTGCAATCGACATTGTCTGACCATGATCAGACAAAACCCCTGGTTCAAGGATGATCCTGTCCATGCTCAGCCGTAAAATGAAAGTCGTTGCACTATCTAGCGACGCTATTTTTGATAAAGATACGGGGTAATTCATGAAGCGATCTATTTTTTCCCACGATGCCAGATTTGAGCGCCGATTTGGCGACCACCGCAGCGGCACTTGCATGGCTTTGATCGATGGCCGGTTTTTGATTTGGCTGGCACAGCATGGCGCCATGGGTACCACGGGCGAGTCCGTCAACAGGCAAGGTTTGCTCAGTTTGTTGTCCTTGGCCTTGTCCCAATCCGGGCTGGACGTTGATTTGCGTCGCATCTATTGGTACAGCGATCGCTCGGATGGCTTGGTGATCGACGATCAGATTGTTCGCCTGGTCCAAGCGCACGATGCCGATGGTGGTGCTTCCTTGCTGAGGTCTTTGGGACACGACCTCAAGCAATTGGCCGAACATCATGCGTGTGATCATGTTTTGGTGGCCAGCGATGATGAGCGTTTTTTGACCACCATTGATGAAGCTCAGCTTAGTGGTGTGAGTGTCCACCTGTTGGCCGATGAGTCTGCCCGCAACATGCCACAAATGGTGCGTACCGATCCAGGCTGGGCTCGCTTGTTGACCCAGGCTGATCGTCGTGTGGTGGTCAATCCCCAGGGTTTGGCCGACATGTTGCAAGGCAAGTCGCCCATCGGTATGGGCCTGGCCGTGGAGGACGTGGAAGAGCTTCGTAAATCGATGCACGAGGTGGTCGCCGCCTGGTGGTCGGAAGAACCTGAAGATTTGCGCGAAGATTTGCGAGAAGCCTTGCAGATCAGCCGGGGCATTCCCCAGGAAGTTGATCGACAGCTTTTGTTGCGCATGCGTCAGCGTCTGGCCCGTGCCTTGAGCTTGCCCGAGAAAAAAATGTTGCGCGAAACCCTTCGTGCTGTGGTCTCTGAGTCTGCCGATGCGGCGGCTGTCGTGGCGGGTGGTGCCCTTGTACAGGAAGGCGACGATTGATTGACCCGACAGGCTGTGACTCATGGCCACGGGTGCCAAAAGGCCTGAAGCAAGGGAGTGCCGAAGGTCTTTTGCAGGGTTGACAGCGGCAGCATGGCCGCAAGCGTGGTGCGTTGAGGGTTAAGTCCTGGCGTGGTATTGGGTCACGCGCTCAACTTCGTTTTTAGAGCCCAGGATCACGCTCACCCGCTCGTGCAGCTGGCTCGGTTGCAGGTCCAAAATGCGTTGCTTGCCATTGGTTGAGGCACCACCTGCTTGCTCCATCAGCCAGCTCATGGGGTTGGCTTCGTACAGCAGACGCAGCTTGCCGGCTTTTTTCGGTTCGCGCTTGTCCCAGGGGTACATGAAGACGCCGCCACGGGTCAGGATGCGGTGCACGTCGGCCACCATGCTGGCGATCCAGCGCATGTTGAAGTCCTTGCCGCGCGGGCCTTCCTTGCCTTGAAGGCATTCGTCGATGTAGCGGCGCACGGGCTCGTCCCAGTGGCGCATGTTGCTCATGTTGATGGCGAACTCTTGGGTGTCGGCGGGCACATGCACATTTTCTTGCGTGAGCACAAATGAGCCTTGCTCGCGGTCCAAGGTGAACATGGCCACACCATCGCCCACAGTCAGCACCAGCGTGGTTTGCGGGCCGTACACGCAGTAGCCAGCTGCCACTTGCTGTTTGCCGGGTTGCAAAAAGTCTTGTTCGGTGACGCCCTGCTCACCCTCCGTCTTTTTGAGCACACTGAAGATGGTGCCAATGCTGACGTTGACGTCGATGTTGGACGAGCCGTCCAGTGGATCAAACAGCAGCAGGTATTCCCCCTGCGGGTAGCGGTTGGGCACCAGGTAGATGCTGTCCATCTCTTCGGAGGCCATGGCCGCGAGGTGCCCGCCCCATTCGTTGGCTTCGAGCAGCACCTCGTTGGCAATGATGTCGAGCTTTTTTTGCACCTCGCCTTGCACATTTTCGCTTTCGGCCGTGCCCAGCACACCGCCCAAAGCGCCTTTGTTGACAGCGTGGCTGATGCTTTTGCAAGCCCGGGCCACCACTTCGAGCAGCAAGCGCAAGTCGGCTGGGATGTGGCCTTTGTCGCGTTGCTGTTCTACCAGGTAACGGGACAGGGAAATTTTGCTGCTCATGTTCATTCCTTGGGTTCGTGCGTCGAAGTCAGGAGGTGCACTTCAAGCCGCACTCAGGGCGCGGCTGATCACTTCGCGCACATCGTTCGACAAGTCGGCTTTGGCGGCCACGCGCTCGATGGCGACTTGGGCCGCGCTGCGGTAGGGCTCTGCCAGGCGGCTCCAGCGGTCCATGGCGCGGGCCAGGCGTGCTGCAACCTGCGGGTTGATGGCATCGAGCGCCAGCACCTGCTCGCTCCAATACACATAGCCTGCCGCATCGGCGCGGTGAAAACCTGCCGGGTTGGCGCTGCAGTAGCTGAAGATCAGACTGCGCGCGCGGTTGGGGTTACGCAGGCTGAAGTCGGCATGTTGCATGAGCTGACGCACACGTGGCAACACGTCGCCAGCACGGTCGGGCGCACCGGCTTGCAGGGCGAACCATTTGTCGATGACCAGCGCTTCGTGTTGGAACATTTTGTGGAACAAGGCCAAAGCATCTTGCACCAAGGCATGGCCGCTCACCACCAGTGCCGACAAGGCGTTGAAGCGGTCGGTCATGTTGTCCGCGTCCTTGAACTGCTGGAAAACGCGGCCGGGCGTGACGGCGTCACCGCTGTGCACAGCAGCCACGCACAACATGTTCATGGACAGGCCTGCCAAGGCACGGCGGCCGTTGGATTGGGCGTCGGGTGTGTAGGTGCCGTTGTGCTTGTGCGCGTCCCAGGCCCATTGCCAGTCGGCCTGCAAGACCGTGGCCAGTTTCAGGCGCATGCTCTCGCGCAGCGCATGCACGCGTTGCGGGTCCACCACGTCCAGCTGGTCGGCAATGTAGTTCTCGGACGGCAGCGTCAGCGCCAGGTCTTTGAAAGCCGCGTCCAGTTCGGGGTGGCGCAACACATTGCGCAAGGCTGCAAGCAAGGCGTCGGACAGCACAGGCTGGCCCGTCATGTCCTTGTTTTGCTGAATGGCAGCGAGCGCGCTTTGCAGCATCAGGCGCTGGCCAGCTTCCCATTGGTTGAAGGGGTCACTGTCGTGGGCCAACAAGATGAGCAGGTCGGCCGCGGACAAACCGTCTTCCAGCACCACGGGGGCGCTGAAACCGCGCAGCAAGGAGGGCACGGGTTCGCTGTCGATGTTGGCAAAGGTGAAGCTGGCGCTCTCTTCGGTCAGCACCAGGGTTTGCTGCAGGACGCTGTCGTTGGCGCCAGCCAACTGCAAGGGCAGGGCAGCGCCATCTCGGCTGAGCAAGCCCAGAGTGACTGGAACCACAAAAGGTTTTTTTTCGGTTTGGTCAGGTGTCGCTGGGCAGCTTTGGCGCAGGGTCAGGGTGTAGCTGCGTTCGTCAGCGTTGTAGTCACCGCTCGCTTGCAGGCGGGGGGTACCTGCTTGGCTGTACCAATTCTTGAAAGCGCTCAGGTTCTGGGCCAGCGCCGAGCCGGGGTTGGCGTCGGCAATGGCTTGCGCAAAGTCGTCGCAGGTCACGGCTTGGCCATCGTGGCGCTCAAAGTAGAGCTTCATGCCTTTGGCAAATCCATCGCGGCCCAGGTTGTCAGCGGGGGTGGCCACCAGCGTTTGCATCATGCGAACGACTTCCGAGCCTTTTTCGTAGATGGTGACGGTGTAAAAGTTGTTGATCTCGACATAGCTGTCTGGCCGCACCGGGTGGGCCATGGGGCCGGCGTCTTCGGCAAACTGCACCGTGCGCAGCACGCGCACGTCTTCGATGCGCTTGACGGCGCGGGCGCTGGCCTCGCCCGCCATGTCCTGGCTGAATTCCTGGTCGCGAAATACCGTCAGGCCCTCTTTGAGTGAGAGCTGAAACCAGTCGCGGCAGGTGATGCGGTTACCCGTCCAGTTGTGGAAATACTCGTGGCCGACAACACTTTCGATGTTGCCGAAATCCATGTCGGTGGCGGTGTTCGGGTTGGCCAGCACGTACTTGGTGTTGAAGATGTTCAGGCCCTTGTTTTCCATCGCGCCCATGTTGAAGTCGCTGGTGGCGACGATCATGAAGCGTTCCAGATCGAGCGGCAGGCCAAAGCGGGCTTCGTCCCAGGCCACGCTGGCCATGAGGGAGTTCATCGCGTGTTCGGTCTTGTCCAGATCGCCGGGGCGCACAAACACTTGCAGCAAGTGCTCTTTGCCGCTGCGGCTGACGATGCGTTGCTCTCGTGCGACCAGCTGACCGGCCACCAGGGCAAACAGGTAGCAGGGCTTTTTGTGCGGGTCGACCCACTTGGCAAAGTGCCGCCCATCGTCCAGCGCGCCTTGCTCAACCAGGTTGCCGTTGGACAGCAGCACCGGGTATTTGGCTTTGTCAGCGCGCAGCGTGGTGGTGTAGCTGGCCATCACGTCCGGGCGGTCCATGAAGTAGGTGATGTGGCGGAAGCCCTCGGCTTCGCATTGGGTAAAAAACGAATCGTTGCTGACGTAAAGACCCATCAGTTGGGTGTTTTTCTCGGGGTTGCAGGTGGTGAAGATTTCCAACTCGAAAGGCTCGTGGCCTTCGGGCAAGTTCTCCAACACCAGTTGGTTGCCGTCCATCTTGAACGAGGTGCCACCGCCGTTGACCAGCACACGCGACAGGTTGAGGTCTTCGCCATCCAGACGCAGGGCTTGTGCCGCCACGTCGGGGTTGCGGCGCAGGCGAATTTTGCTCAGCACGCGGGTTTTCGCTGGGTCCAGATCAAAGGTCAGATCGACCGTGTCGATCCAAAACGCCGGGGCGGCATAAGCTTCCCGGTGAATCGCGGTGGGTTGTCCTTCACGCATCACTAACTCCGTTTTTGTTGAGGTCTGAGCAGATCAGAGGCCTTGTTTCAGTGAGGCTTCGATGAACGCATCGAGGTCGCCATCGAGCACTTTTTGGGTGGCCGAAATTTCGACGTTGGTGCGCAAATCCTTGATGCGGCTGTTGTCCAGCACGTAGCTGCGGATCTGGTGACCCCAGCCCACATCGGTCTTGGTGTCTTCCAGCTTTTGCTGCTCTTCCATGCGTTTACGCATCTCAAAGTCGTACAGGCGCGAGCGCAGGCGTTGCCAAGCCACATCGCGGTTGCTGTGCTGACTGCGGCCGTCTTGGCACTGCACCACGATGCCGGTGGGGATGTGCGTCAGGCGCACAGCCGAGTCGGTCTTGTTGATGTGCTGACCACCCGCGCCGCTGGCACGGAAGGTGTCGGTGCGCACGTCAGAGGGGTTGATGTTGATCTCGATCGAGTCATCGATCTCGGGGTACACAAACAACGAAGCAAACGAGGTGTGGCGGCCGCCCGACGAGTCAAACGGGCTCTTGCGCACCAAGCGGTGCACACCGGTTTCGGTGCGCAGCAAACCAAACGCGTATTCGCCTTCGATCTTGATGGTCGCGCCTTTAATGCCAGCCGTATCGCCTGGGGTTTCGTCTTCCACCGTGGCCTTGAAGCCTTTGCGTTCGGCGTACTTGATGTACTGGCGCAGCAGCATGCTGGCCCAGTCACAGGCTTCGGTGCCTCCGGCGCCGGCCTGAATGTCAACAAAACAGTTGAGCGGGTCGGCCTCATGTCGGAACATCCGTCGAAACTCGAGGTCTTCCACCAGCGCGGTCAGTTTGGCGGCTTCGGCTTCGATGGTCATCAGACCATCGTCATCGCCTTCTTCCTTGCTCATTTCGAAGAGTTCAAGGTTGTCGGCCAATTCGCTGGTCAGGTTGGTGATGGTCACCACCACGCCGTCGAGGGCTTTTTTCTCTTTGCCCAGTTCCTGGGCTTTTTTCGGGTCGTTCCAGACCGAGGGATCTTCGAGCGATGCGTTGACGGTTCTCAGCCGTTCAGATTTGGCATCGTAGTCAAAGATACCCCCGTAACTCGTGGGTACGAGCGGTCAGGTCTGTGAGGGATGTGCCGATTTGGTTGATTCGTTCTGCGTCCATGGGGAAAGTGTCCGGTTCGGTAAACGGGGCATTTTCTCATGAGTTGTCAAGACTTGGCGTTGCGTATGTTCAGGTGCTGGTCATCGATCATTAGAAGAGACGACCTCAGGAAAAAATCAAACCCGCACTGCCCAGAATTTTCATTTGCACCGAGTCCCGGGTATTGATCTTGTAGCCAAGGGAGGGAATAAGGGCAGGCGAAAAACCATTGTGGCTCAGGGGCACTTTGTCCTGATAGGGTGCCACATAGCCGTAAAGGATGCCTGCTGTGACCTTCAGAAACACTTTGGGAGAACCCAGCAGCCCGGTGAATTGTTGACCAGCGTAAAGATATACCGTGGGTTGACCAAAGGAATTGCTGAAAACACTGACGCCGCAAAACCTGTTGCCAGGCAGTGCTTCGTCCAAGGCCAAAAGCAGTACAGGTTTGTGCTGGGGATTGTGACTCCAGTGGTGGGTGTAAGGAGAAAACGTGATCTCACCGCGTTGCTGGGGGACTTGGCCACCTGGCGCGCCCAAAAAAAAGGGGCGGTAGTGGGTGTTATCGGCCAGCGTTGGCATGGCTGCAAAAGCCAAAGCACACACCAAGCACCAAAATTTGCATTGGGCCAGCAGCTTCATGTGAGATGGTGGAAAGAAAGCGCGATTGTAAAACTTGCTTCAGGTCAGAAAATTTTCCAGCAAGCTTGCAAGGGCTTGGGGTTGGTCATGCTGCAGCATGTGCCCCGCTTCTTGGAGGGTTGCCTTTTCCAATCGGGGTACCGACTGGAGACGTTCGTGGAAATCGGCGAGGGTGTAGCGGCCCTTCCACCATCGGCTCAGCGATTCGTCAGCTGCCTCGACGACCAGCACGGGTGCCGCAATGGATTGGTACATGGCCAATGCCTCTTCGACGCGGAACAGGTACGGGTTGATGACCTTGTGCGCCGAGTCCCCCAGGATGCGCCACTGTCCATCCGGTCCGGGGCTGGCCCAGTGTTGGGCCAGCCAGCCGGCCTTGTCCTGGCTCAGACGGCGGTTGGTTTTCATCAGGCGCGCTGCAACGCCCACTGCATCGGCATAGGGTTTGAGGTCGTTGCTGCCTGCACGCTGCGCCTTGAGTTCGTCCAGCCACTGGGCCATGCGCGTGGGCGCTTGGCTCGTTTGGGTGGCGGGCATGCCAAAACCTTCCAGATTGACCAGGCGGCGAATCCGCTCGGGCCGGGTCCCCGCATACATCATGACCACGTTGCCGCCCATGCTGTGGCCCACCAAGTCGATGCTCTGACCGGGGTACAGCGTGTCCAGCAGCGCATCCAGATCGGCCAGGTAGTCGGGGAACCAATAACTGTCAGTGGCGGGTGTTTCGGTCAGTCCATAGCCGCGCCAGTCCAAGGCGATGATGGGGCGCTGGCTGACAAAGGCCTCGCTGAACGCGTCCACCATGAACTGCCAGGAGGCGGCCACATCCATCCAGCCATGCGCCAGCACCAGCGGCGTGGTGCCGGGTGTGGGCGTGCCCCATTGGCGGACATGAAAACGACAGCCGCGCAGCGGCACCCAGAGACTTTTTGAGGGGCGTAAAACTTGGTACATACTTTCGATCATAAGGAGAGACACCGTGAACATCAGTCGCCACCAGGACCGGCCAATCGCCCCCCCGGAACCCTTCGGCTCGCAGCCTTCCCCAGCAGCCAAGCAGCCGACCCGAAGTCGGGCCGCCGACCGCTATGCGGCCATCCACCAGAGTTTTGGCTGGAAAGTGCCCAAGCGCTTCAACATGGCACAGGCCTGTTGCGGGCAATGGGCAGGGCAAGCGGCCACGGCCAAGCGCCAGGCCGTGCGCGAGCACGTGGCAGGGCAGGGCCTGGGGCGCAGCTGGACCTTCGGGCAGCTGCAGCAAGACGCCAATCGGCTGAGCCGGGTGCTGCGTTCTCACGGCGTGCAGCGTGGTGACCGCGTGGCCATCGTCATGCCCCAGCGCTATGAGACGGCGGTGGCCTACATGGCCGTGCTGCAGATGGGTGCGGTGGCCATGCCTTTGTCGATGCTGTTTGGCCCCGAGGCCTTGTCATTTCGCATCAACGACAGCCAAGCGTGCGTGGCGGTGTGCGATGAGTCCACCGTGCAGGCCTTGCTGCAGGCCAGAGCCGATTGCCCCGGTTTGCAGACGCTGTTGGGGGTGGGCGAAGCGGGCACTTTGGCCGATCTGGACCTGAACCAAGCCATGGCAGCCAGCGCGAGCACGTTCAAACCCGTGTCCACTTGGGCTGAAGACCCGGCGGTGCTGATTTACACCAGCGGCACCACCGGCAACCCCAAGGGTGCGCTCATCCCTCACCGGGCAATGATCGGTAATCTGACGGGCTTTGTGTGCAGCCAAAATTGGTTTGGCTTTGACCCTTTCAAGGCAGAAAAGCCCTCGAAAGCCGTGTTCTGGTCGCCTGCCGACTGGGCCTGGACGGGCGGGCTGATGGACGCCTTGCTGCCTAGCCTCTACTTTGGCCGTCCCATCGTGGCCTTCAATGGGCGGTTTTCGCCCGAAGCGGCCTTCGAGATTTTGCAAAGCCACGGCGTGACACACACCTTTTTGTTCCCCACCGCGCTCAAAGCCATGATGAAGGCCGTGCCCGAGGTGAAGGGGCGTTACAGCCTGAAGCTGCAAGCCATGATGAGCGCGGGCGAGGCGGTGGGTGACGCGGTGTTTGGCTATTGCCAGCAACAGTTGGGCGTCACGGTGAACGAGATGTTCGGCCAGACCGAAATCAATTACGTGGTGGGCAACTGCGCCCGCTTGTGGCCTGCCAAGCCTGGCAGCATGGGCAAAGGGTATCCAGGGCACCAGGTGGCGGTCATCGATGATGCGGGGCAGTTGTGCCCGCCCGGCACGCCCGGCGAAGTGGCGGTGAACCGCTTCGATGTGCACCGCCAACTGGACCCGGTTTTCTTTTTGGGCTACTGGAACAACGACAAGGCCACGAAGGCCAAATACACCGGCAACTGGTGCCGCACAGGCGACATGGCCGTTTGCGACGAGGACGGCTACCTCTGGTACCAAGGGCGTACCGACGACATGTTCAAGGCGGCGGGTTACCGCATTGGCCCGGGTGAGATTGAAAACTGTTTGGTCAAGCACCCCGCCGTGGCCAACGCCGCTGTGGTGCCCAAGCCCGACAAAGACCGTGGAGCACTGGTCAAAGCCTATGTGGTCATGTCGCCCGACTGGCAAGGCCGCAGGCCCACTGGGCCAGGGCAGACGGCTTTTGACGACGAGGTGCGTCGCGAACTGCAAGCCCATGTGCGCGGTTTGCTCGCCCCTTATGAATACCCCAAAGAGATCGAATTCATCGACCAGTTGCCCATGACCACCACCGGCAAGGTGCAGCGCCGCGTGCTGCGCCTGCAAGAAGAGGCGTGTGATGAGAAGCGCATTGAGCCTTGAGGGTGTGGCCGAGCAAATGCACGTTCAACGCATCACCCAATACGCCCAACATGCCAAAATCAGTCTTTTAAGTCGCAGCCAAAGACAAGCCCATGAAAAAAGTACAACTTGGTCAATCCGACCTGCACGTCACGCCCATTTGTCTTGGCACCATGACCTTTGGCCAGCAAGTGAGCGAAGAGGGGGCTCACGCCATCCTTAACCACTCTTTGGCTGCTGGCATCAATTTCATTGACACCGCTGAGATGTATGCCGTACCCGCCACGGCCGACACCTGTGGTCTGACCGAAACCTATATTGGTCACTGGTTTGCCAAAAACCCCGGCGTGCGCCAAAAGCTGGTGCTGGCAACCAAGGTGGCGGGCCCCTCACGCAGCATGCCTTGGGTGCGCGAAGGCGCGGGCATGACGGCACAAGACATCCTGACCTCCTGCGAAGGCAGTTTGCGTCGCCTGCAGACCGACGTGATCGACCTGTACCAGATCCATTGGCCCGAGCGCCATGTGCCGGTGTTTGGCCTGACCTATTTCGATCCGAGCAAAGACAAGCCCCTCACCCCGATTCACGAGCAACTGGAGGCCCTGTCCAAATTGGTCAAGGCGGGCAAAGTGCGTTACGTCGGCCTGTCCAACGAAACACCCTATGGTTTGCACGAGTTTGTGCGCCTGGCCGAGCAACATGGTCTGCCGCGCGTGGCCACCATTCAAAACCCGTATTGCCTGGTGAACCGCACGTACGACAACGCGCTGGACGAAACTTGCTACCGGCTGAACGTGTCCATGCTGGCTTACTCGCCACTGGGCTTTGGATTGCTCACGGGCAAATACGACCAAACTGGTTTTGAAGACCAAGGTGCGCCCAATGGCCGTTTGTCCCGCTACGAGTCGGTGCGCAAGCAGCGCTGGGGCCGCCCTGAGGCCTTGGCGGCAGCGCGCCGGTACAACCAGTTGGCTCGTGACCACGGCCTGACACCCACGCAGATGGCGCTGGCCTTTTGTTACCACCGCTGGAACGTGACCAGCACCATCATCGGCGTGACCTCGGTGGCCCAGCTGGACGAAGATCTGGCCGCTTGGGCGGTGCAACTCTCGCCCGAGGTGCTCGAGGCGATTGACCAGATCCGCTGGGAAATCCGCGACCCGGCGTTGTGATGCAGGCCCATGGGCAAAAAAGACAAAGTCAGTGAGACCCCCGCCACGGCGCTTTTGCGCCAGCAGGGGGTGAGCTTCACAGAGCATCCCTATGAATACCTCGAGCACGGTGGTGCCCAGCACAGCGCGCAGGTGCTGGGCATGGACCCGTTTGCCGTGGTCAAGACCCTGATCATGCAAGACCAGGACGCCAAGCCCTTGGTGGTGTTGATGCACGGCAATCGCAAGGTGTCTACCAAAAACCTGGCGCGTCAGATCGGCTTGAAGTCGGTCGAGCCTTGTGCGCCCGAGGTGGCCAACCGCCACAGCGGCTACTTGGTGGGCGGCACCTCGCCTTTTGCCACCCGTCGGAACATGCCGGTTTACATCGAAGAAAGCATCTTGGCCCTGCCGCGCATTTGCATCAATGGCGGCAGGCGCGGTTACTTGGTGGGCATCGACCCCCAAGTGTGTGTGCAACTGCTGCAAGCCAAGGCGGTGAACTGCGCGCTGGCAGAATGACGCCCTTACAAGAGCAAGGAAGATGTTGATGGACCTTTGGATTCAAGGGGTTGTGGTGCTGGCCAGTTACCTGCTGGGCTCGCTCAGCTTTGCGGTGATCGTCAGCCGCCTGATGGGCCTGAACGACCCGCGCAGCTACGGCAGCAAAAACCCGGGAGCGACCAATGTACTGCGCTCGGGCAGCAAAAAAGCGGCCATCCTGACCTTGCTGCTGGACGCCTTCAAAGGCTGGTTGCCGGTGGCACTGGTGCTGGCCTATGGCCCCGAACACGGTGCGGGCGCTGGTTTGGCCGCGCTGGCCGGGTTGGCCGCCTTTTTGGGGCACCTGTACCCGGTATTTTTTGGCTTTACCGGGGGCAAGGGCGTGGCCACGGCAGTGGGTGTCGTGTTGGGCGTCAACGGCAGCTTGGCGCTGGCGGTGGTGTTCAGCTTTGCCATCGTGCTGTTTTTCTCGCGCTACGTGTCCTTGGCCTCGATGGTGGCTGCGGTGTTTGCGCCTGTTTTTTACCTGTTCGGCGATGGGGTGGCCTGGCAAGCGTCTTGGCCCGAAGTGTTGAGCCTGGCGGTCATGGCCTTGCTGCTGGTCTGGCGGCACCGAGAAAACATTCACCGCCTGATGGCGGGCACCGAGTCACAACTGGGAAAGAAAAAAGCATGAGTCAGGACATTCAGCGTTTGCATGTCGCAGCACGTTACAGCGAAGCGGCTGTTTTCAATGGGGTGGTGTACTTGGCGGGCATGGTGCCCGAGTGCGAGGCCACCGACATCCGCAGCCAAACGGCCGATGTGTTGCAGCAGATCGATCGGCGGTTGGCAGAAGCGGGCAGCGACAAAACCCGCATTTTGCGGACCCAGATTTACCTGAAAGACATCACCGACATCGCGGCCATGAACGAGGTCTGGGACGCTTGGGTGGTCTCAGGCAGCGCACCGCCCCGCGCCACGGTGCAGGCCGCCCTGGCCAATCCGGCTTATTTGATCGAGGTGGTGGTGACGGCGGCCGCCAAACCCTGAGGCACTTTGAGTCTGGGGCTTCGCCAGAGGCAAACCCTCCAGCGCTCAATCCCTGAAGTTGTCGAAAGACAAGGGCAAATCTGGCATGTCTTTGCGCAGCATGGCCATGGCGGCCTGCAAATCGTCGCGCTTGGTGCCCGTCACGCGCACCGCATCGCCCTGGATAGAAGCCTGCACCTTGATCTTGCTTTCCTTGATCAGCTTGGTGATCTTTTTGGCATCTTCGGTCTCTATGCCGTTTTTGACCTTGACCACTTGCTTGACCTTATCGCCGCCGATTTTTTCGACCTTGCCAATGTCCAGAAAGCGCACGTCCACGTTGCGCTTGGTGAGCTTGTTGCGCAAGATGTCTTCGACCTGCGTGAGTTGAAATTCGGCATCACCGAACATCGTGATCTCTTTGTCTTTGAGCTCGATCTTGGCCGAGGTGCCTTTGAAGTCAAAGCGGGTGCCGATTTCTTTGGCAGAAGTGTCAACAGCGTTGCGCACTTCGGCCATGTTGGGTTCGCAAACGGTATCAAACGAGGGCATGGCGGTAAAAGTCAGAGGTTGAGGATGCGACAATTCTCCCATGTTCCTTGAGAAAAATGTCCCCCTGCAGCCCTACAACACCTTTGGCATCGCCGCCAAGGCGCTGGCGTTGGTGCGCGTGCGCTGCGAAGCCGACCTTTTAGCGGTGCTGGCCGAGCCCCAATTGGCCACTTGGCCCCGGCAAGTGCTGGGCGGCGGCAGCAACATCTTGCTGACCGGGGACGTCAAGGCGCTCGTGCTCAAAATCGAGGTGCCGGGCATGCGATTGGCGACAGAGACTGCCAAACACTGGGTGGTCGAGGCGGGCGCAGGCGTGGACTGGCACGCCTTGGTTGCTTGGACACTGGACAATGGTTACCCTGGCCTGGAAAACATGGCCCTGATCCCCGGCACGGTGGGCGCATCGCCCGTGCAAAACATCGGTGCCTACGGCGTGGAGTTGCAAGACCGCTTTGACTCGCTCGATGCGATGGACATGCTGACGGGCGAGTTGTTCAGCCTCAATGCCGCGCAGTGCGGCTTCAGCTACCGCGATTCGGTGTTCAAGCACGCATCCATCGGCTCTGGCGGCCCGGATGGCCTGGGCCTGGCGGGCAGGGCGGTCATTTTGCGGGTGCGCTTTGCGCTGCCCAAGCGCTGGAAGCCCGAGCTGGGTTATCTGGACTTGGCACGCAAGATGGCGGAGACCGGTATTTCCAACCCCGATGCCCGGCAGATTTTTGACTGGGTTGTGGCGATTCGCCGCGCCAAACTGCCCGACCCGGCGGTGGTTGGCAACGCAGGCAGTTTCTTCAAAAACCCCACCGTTACGCCCGAGCAATGCGCCGACATCATCGCCCGCGAGCCCAAGGTGGTGCATTACCCCATGGCCGATGGCAGCATCAAGCTGGCGGCAGGCTGGCTGATCGACGCCTGCGGCTGGAAAGGCAAGTCCGTGGGCCATGCCGGGGTGTATGAAAAGCAGGCGCTGGTGCTGGTCAACCGAGGCGGACGCGACAACCCCTGTACCGGGGGCGAGGTGATGACGCTGGCCAAGGCCATTCAGACCAGCGTGTACGAGCGCTTTGGCATTCGGCTGGAGCCGGAGCCGGTGGTGATTTGAATGGCGTCTGCCCGATGTTCCACATCGGATTGAGTCGCCCCTGTGTCAAGCGGCTTGGGTTCAAAACGCGCCAACAAGTGCTTCACGCCAACCTCTGGTGCGCAGCATTTCAGAAGTGCATCCACTGAAGAAATGGTGTCCACCGTTTAAAAAATAAAAGTGTGCAGTAGTGTCCGGTTAAAAAGTGAATAAATTCAACTGGTTACCGTCGTCTGGGCTATCGCTAGTGTTTCTTTCGAGCTGTAAGGCGCTTGAAACCTCAGTTTTCTCGAAAAGCGAGACCGACAAAATCTGTAGCAATGTGTAGAGCGAGACGTTCAATTGAAGTTCCTTCTTAACGATTGCAATGAGCACGTAGGTGGACACGGCGCACCAGATTTGCGTCTTGACTGCGTTTTCGCTGTTGCCCAGAAACTTCTTGATTCGCAGGTGCTGCTTGATCCACTTGAAAAACAACTCGACCTGCCAACGGCTCTTGTACAAAGCGGCAATCGTCAAGGGCGGCAAGCTTGTGTTGTTGGTCAAAAAGGCCAGCGTCTTTTGGGTTTCGGGGTCTTTGAGGCGGATACGGCGCAAGTGCTCCGGGTAGTCTTGGGCAGCATAGTGCCCGTTCAACGCAATGGTCTGATCGCAGATGATGCCGCTGCTCCCGTCCACTTTGGCCGAGTACACGCGCCTGGCGTTCATATTGCTTTTGGCGCGGGTCACAAAGAAGGCGCCCGCCTGATGCATTTGGAACAGGCGAGCAAAGTTCAAGTAGCCCCGGTCCATAACGTAGAACGCGCCGGGCTCCAGAACCAAGATGTCCAGCACATTGACCTCGTGCATCTTGCCATCGCTGATGTGGATGAAGGCTGGAATAGAGCCTCGCAAGTCCAACAGTGTATGGAGCTTTACAGCAGCCTTGGTTTTGCGAAACGGGGCCCAGTCGAACAGGCTCAGGCAAAGATCGATGGTGGTGGCATCCAGCGCGTAGACCGTGTTCTTAAGTTCGAGCCCCAGGTCCTCGTCCAAATAAAGTTTGCGAGCGCGCCGGATCAAAACTGCAGCCAAGTCGGCCCAAATGCGCCAGTTGCGCGACTCGTTGGCATCGGCCAGGGTGGAGCGATGGATGCTGTGGCGAAAGCCCATGGCGTAAAGCTTGCTGGCGTTCGCACCCAGCGTCACCTCGATGTCTCTCAGGCTCTCGCGCCAAGTCAACTGGGCAAAGGCCATAACGCGAAACTGCTCGGAGCAAGTCAAGCGGCGCACGCCCGCGTCGCCGCCGTAGCGCTGAACGATTCGAGAAAAGCTTGTCCATGGAATGAACCTATTTCCGGCAGTTGACATTGCGTAAACCGGCTGCAAGCTAGACTAGACGCCAATTTCAATGGATTTATTGGAGTCACCAAATGGGTGAAGCAAAAAGGCGTCAACTTGCGGTCCAAACGCAGGCACTGGAGGCCATGGTGGTGGATACGCCGGGCGGCCAAGCCGGGTGCACGCATGGAAGCCATCACCAGCCGAGCGTTATTGCTTGCCAGTGTGGGGCGCGCTGTCAAACATGCGGGACAGACAACGCTGTATCTGACACCGATGCATGCTGCCAAGGACAAGTTGCTCGCGCTCATCGCCAACATTCGTGCGGCTTTAAGTCATGTCAGGGATGTTGCGGAGCAGTTGCCTTTTGCGGATCGATGGCAGACATTTCTGGACTACGTGGTGGCCAAAATCACGCGCCCACTGCCACCTTGGCTACCGTCAGCCCAACTTACAGCGGCAGGGTAACTGCCGGATTTAGGATGAATTCCATGATCTGCGCAAACAAGGTCTTGCCGACATTCATGGGAAATCTCCAAGGGGCTTGAGCCTTGAAAATTACACGGGAATGGGAAAACAAGTTTCAAATCGGCACCAAAAAAAATCGGCTGCTAGGCCACGCCAGGATTGGCTTTCTCTACAAATCAACCCGGTTTAACCGGACACTACTGAAAGTGTGCACCTTTGTTGACATATATCGGCTGTGAGGCGTATATTGGGTTGTCAATGTTTCAAACACCAACAGCCTCAAAAGGGCACCCATGAAAAATCCGAGGGCAAGCAGGTTTCGCCGATTGCAATCTGTCATTTTGCTCAGCGCTTCAGCTTTGTTTTTGTCGGCCTTTGGCGGTAATGCTGAATTGAAAGCATGTTTACAGGGCACCACTACTGGCGGAGTTTCCGTGGGTTCCGGTTTGCCTGGAGACCCGTCAATTCCTGAAAAATCATCAGGCTACAAGCTTGGCAACAAGGTTGTAAACAGCACAAGTTACATGGCTGTGACGGCCAATCCCCGCGCAACGCAAGCCGGTTGCGAGGTTCTCAGTGCAGGCGGTACTGCTGCAGATGCCGCAGTGGCGATTCAAATGGTTCTTGGCCTGGTCGAGCCACAATCGTCGGGTTTGGGTGGCGGTGCTTTTGCGCTTTATTACAATGCAAACAGCAAGCAGGTTTTTTCCTACGATGGTCGTGAAACAGCCCCCGCAGCCGCGACAGAAAACTACTTGCGACACATCAGTGCCAGCAACCAAACCACCCCATTGCCCAATTTAGGCAGCGCCTTTGCAAGCATTCGCGCAAGTGGTCGATCCATTGGCACACCCGGTGCCGTCAAGATGTTGGAACTTTTGCACCAAGATCATGGGCAAAAGTCATGGGGCACGCTTTTTGATCCTGCGATTCAATTGGCCACCAATGGTTTTGGCATCAGTGGGCGCATGGCCGATGCCATTGCAGGTGCCAAAAACGATCTGCTTCGTGATCCAGAGGCCGCGGCTTACTTTTTAAATGCGGATTCCACTCCCAAGGCACTTGGCACACTCATCAAAAACCCCGAGTATGCGCAAACCCTGGGTTCAATTGCAAAGGGCGGTGCCAATGCTTTTTATACCGGCCCCATCGCGCAATCCATTGTTGACAAAATTAAGGTTACAAGTTCCGGGGGGGCAAATCCAGTTGCCATCACGCCGGGTTTAACCGAGTTGAGTGACCTGGCCAATTACCGCGCCATCAAGAGAGAACCTGTTTGCACCACTTACCGCAATTATTGGGTTTGTGGCATGGCGCCACCTTCTTCCGGCGGTATCGCCGTAGCGCAGTCACTGGGCATTTTGGAAAATTTTGATTTATCCGCTGGCCAATATTTGCCAACCTTGGTCAATTCGGATGGCGGCAAGCCGTCCATTGCTGCCGTTCATTTGATCAGTGAATCGCAAAGGCTGGCTTATGCAGATCGCAACAAGTATGTTGCGGACACCGATTTTGTCCCTCTCCCAGGCAATGGCGTGAGTTCGATGGTTGCCAAAGACTATCTGAAAGCAAGAGCGGGTTTGATTTCAACGACCAAAAGTATGGGAACGGCATTGCCCGGTGTCTTTCCGACAGCTCCGGCCTCTGGCAGCAGCGCTACCGAGGGAAAGGGAACTACCCACATGTCCATTGTTGACAAATACGGTAATGCACTCGTCATGACAACGACCATTGAGTCTGGAATGGGGTCATTTCGTTTCACACGCGGATTTCTTCTGAACAATCAGCTCACGGATTTTTCACCTGACCCTTCAGATTCTTCAGGTTTGATTGCGAATCGAATTGCGCCACTGAAAAGACCGCGCAGTTCAATGGCACCGACTTTGGTGTTCAGCAAGAACTTAGAAGGCGGTCGCGGAGATTTTGTCATGGCAACAGGCTCACCCGGTGGCGCAACCATTATTCAGTTTGTTGTTAAAACATTGGTCAGCGCCCTGGACTGGAAGCTCGACGCGCAGCAAGCAACTTCGATGGTCAATTTTGGTGCGGCAAACAGCGTGACGACTGGTGTTGGCGGTGAGCATCCTTCCATTGACGTTTCAAACAGCGGCTTGAACGATCCTTTGTTGGTTGGATTGCGCTCGTTAGGCCACACCGTGTCTTTTGCGGCGCAGTCCAGCGGCGTATCCACCATCATTCGTGCCCCGTCTGCAACGACCGGAGCACAGACCTTGTGGGGCGGTGCGGATCCACGTCGAGAAGGTCTTGCACTGGGGGACAATCCTTTTTAATATAAGGACTCAGTTTGAAATCAAAGGGGGCGGCGACACACTGACCCCGATCAGCAAAAAAACACCTTCGCTGCCCACTTTGACTGCCAGGTGTGCTCATTTCGCGTGAAAGAGGGGTGACCAATTTGCCCCTAGAATGACGCAGGCGTGCTTGAGAGGCCCCTTCAGCGCGACCTGAGCCCAAAAGGGGTGTGGATCAAAACGAACTCAGCCAAGCTCAAAGCAAAGGAGAACATCATGTTTGATATCGATGCAGTCAGAAAGACCTTCACCACCAGCGACGGGGTAAAGCTCAGTTACTTGGAGGCCGGCAAAGGCCAGCCCTTTGTCATGATCCCGGGCTGGTCGCAAACGGCGGATCAATGGCATCACCAGATCAACCATTTTTCAAAAAAATATCGCGTCTTGGCGCTGGATATGCGTGGCCACGGCGAATCCGAAAAACCGGGACATGGCTATCGGATTTATCGCCTTTCGAAGGATGTCAAAGAATTCATCGAAGGTCTTGATCTGCAAAACGCCATCCTGATGGGGCATTCGATGGGCTGTTCAGTGCTTTGGGGACTTTACGATCTCTACGGTGCCAGTCGGGTCTCGAAATTCGTCTTTGTCGATGAGCCTGCCTACCTCTCCAACAACCCAACACTGTCGCCAGAGGGATTGGTTCAGGCCGGGGCTATTTTTACGCCCGAGGCCGCCTTCAGTACCGCTGTGGCGCTCGCTGCCGATGCAGATGGCTCAGTGACGACCGGCTTTGTCTCGGGCATGTTCACCCCCGAATGCCCGAAGGACATTGTCCAGAAATCAATCGCGCTCAATTTCAAATTTCCGCGTGACAAGGCAGCCCAACTGGTCATCGATCATGTGCACAACGACTGGCGTGATGTGATGGCACGGATCACGGTCCCGGCCCTTTGCATCGGTGGCAGGGCAAGCTTCGTTCCATGGACATGCGTGGTCTGGCAAGCAGAACAGATACCGAATGGTCAGCATGAAATCTTTGAAGCGAACGAGGGTGGCTCCCATTTCATGTTCATGGAGAATCCTCAAAAGTTCAATGCCAGGGTGGAGCAATTCCTGAACTGATCAGAACATTGCAAAGCCGATGGCTTGACTGCAGTCGCTTCAAAGGAGGCCTGAACCTGCCCCTGTTTGACGTACCGCTTAGCAACTTCATTATGCGGCCTTCAATTGCTGTGCCGCGTCCCAGCGTTTTTCAAACTGCATCGGACTGACGTAGCCCAACGTGGAGTGTAACCGCCGGTGGTTGTAGAACGTCAGCCAGTCAATCACCTCATCCATCGCCTGCCTGCGGGTTGCAAACCTTTGCCCGTACAGCCTGCCACTTTGAGTCGACCCCACAGACTCTCCGTGGGTGCGTTGTCCCAGCAGTTTCCCTTGCGGCTCATGGAGCTTCTCATTTTGTAATCCGCCAGCGTGCCCTGGAACTCATCCGCGCGTGTCAAGGTAGTTGTCGCCTGAGTCCTGGGGCACCTCAAAGGTGATTTCTCCCAGACGCGTGAGCATTGTCTTGGGCTTGTAGCCGTTGGCTTGGCCGACACGCTGGGCGCTGCGCTCGTAGGGTATGGCCTGCAGATGTTGGGCGCGTTCGATGCGCGAGGCTTCGTTAACCAAAATTCGCAGGGCTTCGCCTGCGCCGTCCAGGCCATTGGAGAGTAGGCATGCATAGGCTTCATGCAGGGGGTTGGGTGCTTCTTCAGAATTGGATCGTTGGGACATGATATTTCTTTCTGTCGTGAGTCTTGCAGGGGAGCCTCCGGCGGCCTGGCAGGGGCCTATTGAAAAATTCCCAGAACCAAAAACCGCCAAGTTCAATGCTCCGGAAAATTACAGAAAGGATGTTGCACTCACCAATAAAAGGCGGGTGTCACGCGACTTTCGCCGGTGCCAAATGGGTGGGCAGTGCGAGCAAGTCCTGCAGTTTCAGAGGCTTGGAAAAAAAGTAACCCTGTGCTTGCTGGCAACCGAGACTGATCAGTATGTCTTGCTGGAATCGCGTTTCCACGCCTTCAGCAGTCACCTCCAGATGCAGTGATTGCGCCAACGCCAGAATTCCTGAAATGATTTTGATGTTTTCTTCGCGCTCCATGCCTGCAGTAAAAGACATGTCAATTTTCAATTTCTGAATGGGCATACTCGCCAGTCGGAAAAGGGAGGAGTAGGACTTGCCGAAATCATCGATCGCGATTCGCACGCCCAGGCCCATGATGGCCTGGAGTTGGCTGGCCAGCTCTTGTGGGCTCAAGGCGAAATCCGTTTCGGTGATTTCCAGCACAAAGCCATCCAAGCCATTTTCAAGCTCAGACGCCAGGCGCGAAAGCATGGTCAAAAGACGCGTGCCAGACAGCAACTGGGGTGACGAATTCAAGGCGATGCTTGCGTTGGGAAAGTGGGCGCGAATCGCTTGGCTGTCTTGGACCACTTGGGTGAATAAATGCTCTGTCAAGGGGTCAATGGCCCCTGATTGCTCGGCCAAAGGGATGAATTCGGCGGGGCTGACCATGCCGAGTTCTTCGTCGTGCCAACGGGCCAATGCCTCAAACCCGATGATTTTTCCGGTCAAGAGATCCACTTCGGGTTGGTAATGCGGGAAGATTCGACCTTCACGAATGGCCACGGCCAACTTGCTGTCGACTTTGGTTTTTCGCATGGAGGCCGCCATCATCTGGGCATTGAGCCATTGAATCTGATTGCGACCGGACTCCTTTGCGCTCAGCAGTGCTGTATCTGCGTAAATGAGCAGTTCATGGATCGATTGTGTGTGATCAGGATACAAGGCCGCCCCTGCACTGAAAGTGGCCGTGATCTGAACTTTCCCCATGTGATTGACACTGAAAACAGCGGGTTTGAACATCAGTTTTAACTTGGCTTGAAAAGCAGCGATCGGTTCATCGATGTCCAATACAGCAATGAACTCATCGCCCGAGCGGCGACATAAAAAATTGCCAGCAGGTAATGTGGCATTGAGGTGTTGTGCGATTTGCCGAATCACTTCATCGCCTTGGTCGTGACCAAAGGTGTCATTGATGTTTTTGAAGTTGTCCAGGTCTATGAACAACATGGCAAATTGGGAGCCATTAACTTTTTCCTGGATATATTTCAGAAATCCTCGGTAGTTGGGTAAACCTGTCAGTTGGTCTTCGTGGAGAAGATCCTGGAGCTTTTTTTCCGCTTCACGAATCGCCCGGATATCCGCAAAAACAGAAACATGGCCTTGGCTCATGCCATCGGCATCCAGCAAAGTTGACACCGAGAGCAGCACGGGCAGCTGGGTATGTTGCTTGCTCAAAAAATAGGTTTCGCCTCGCCAGCCGCCGTGCTTGCGGACGCTTTCGGCAATGATCGGAAAATCAACGCCTTTCTCGTCCTGGATGTAAAGCCGCCCGGCAGGTTGGTTAATCAACTCGTCTTTGGTGTAACCGGTCATGTCTGTCAATGCAGCATTCACATCGACCACCAGTCCTTGCTTGTTCGTGATCAAGATGGCTTCGGCCGCTGTCTCGAACACCCTGGAGAAAATCGCTTGTTTTTGTGCAGCAAGTCTTTGCTTTTGAAGCATGCTGTGCAAGGCGTTCGATACCTGGGCCAGTTCATCTCCAGTGTTGTCAATCAGCGAATCATCGCCGCGTCCTTCAACCGTATCGGATGCCAGTTGCACAAGGTCATCTAATCGGCGTGTGGTGTTTTCCGAAAAAATCCGAGTCCAGCGTTTGAGCCCCAGGAACAGCAAGCCACCGGATACCAATGAAACCGCCAAACCCGTCATGACAAACAGAAAGGCCGAAAAATAGCTGTGTTGGAGTTGAATATGAATGGTGTGGTTTTTTCCAGCATCGTCCCATTCAAATTTGAATACTTCACTGTGTTTGGAAAGATTCGATGCAGAGTCCACAAATGGGGTCAGGCTGTAATTGATCATCAGGTCAGCAGGAAAATTCAGTGTGGCGATGACCTTGCTCAGATCAAGTTGAAGCCAAACGATGCCGATGGTGCTGTCTGTGAAGCTGGCCTTTACAGGAACGCTGACTGACAGATACACTGATTGTTCGATGGTGATCAGATCCAGGTGGAGCTGGTTGTCCTCGATTGTTTTTTGGATGTTGTCCGGGACATCTGGAAGCAAACTCGCTGAACTGCCGCTCTGGATGAAAAATCGGCCCAAATAATCCAGCAGTTCAAATTTGTAAATTTTGCTCTGATTGGATTTCTCCAGAAGTGGCAGGAGATACGATCCCCGTCCTTCCGAGTCCGTCAGTCCGGTCCAGACCTCTGTCGAAAGGGCCAAATCATTGGCTTGGCGGAAGGAATTGCTGATTTCGGAGCTTAGCCGTGTGGCGATCAGCGCCTTGTAATGTTTGAACTCTTCTTGCTGGTAGAAAAAAATACCATAGAGGGCCAAGAGCATGCACAGCGATGTAACGCCCAGGGCGTAGGCGCCAAACAGCCTGAAAACATCATGGCTGATCTGGGCTTTGATCGATTTCAATCGATCCATGTCAGTCTTGCGGGATCAAGTGACCGGAGGGTGTCAATTTGACAAAAAGGACTTGCGATTTGTCCAAGGCATCATGTCGGTGATTTGTGAACGGTTGGGTGTAATGCTTGACGGCGCCATTGAATGCGGGCAATTTTTCCAGGGTATCCCTGATTTTTGGGGGCGATGTGGTTTTCGCTGTGTCAATGGCCTTGGCCAGAAGATGGACCGTGTCATAAGCATGAGCTGCGCCAACGGGACTGGGAATCTCGTGCGTGCCTTTCAGGCCTTTGTTTTTCAATATCCAATCGGCAAGGTATTTGGCACGAGGGCGCTTGTTGTTGATGAAAGAGAAGGTCTGGATGAAATCGATGCGCACCATGGACAGTTCTTCATTGACCAACTCGTGCAAGGTTCCGCCCACAGCACCCCAATGCGCCACCACGGGCATGCGCATGAGCGAGTCCTGTGCCGCGATTTCTTTGACCAACATGGCACCTTCCTTTTCATTGCCAACAAACAGCAGGCCTTGGGTGCGTGATTCCAGGCAGGCCCGGTAGTGTTCCTTCAGCGATGAGTCTCCCCAGTTGTACCAACGCACCACTGGAAATCGCACGGTTCTTGAACCGGACTTTTCCTGGATCACTTTTTCTGCAGAACGACCCCAAGCCGTGTTGGGCAATATGGCGCAAGCTTGCCTAACCTTGTATTTGGAGGACAGGCGTTTTATCATTGCATCAACACCCCACTCGTCCTTGAGTGAAACACGAAACGAGTAGGACGGTTTGTAGTCGTGGTCTGTGATGGGGTCAGCCGATCCCCAGACGCTGATCATGGGGACCTGCAGTCGGTGCGCCTCGGGCAGCATCTCTACACTGATGGGACTGAATTTGCCTGTCAATACAGCCACCAAATCTTTGGTGCCAGCCAGTTGCACAAAATTGTCTTTGCCTCGGGCGGCAACTCCTTTGTTGTCGGTGGTCATGAGTTTCAGGGGTCGACCGTTGAGCACGCCGCCGTTGTTGTTGATTTCCTCCATGGCGGCCTGGATTCCCCATTCGATGGCCATGGCTGAGGTGTTGGTTTTTAGGCCATAGGCATCATCAAAGCCAATCCACACCGGTGGGAGTTGGGGATGGGTTGGGGTCTGGGCAAAAGCCTGTGCGGCGCATGCGAAGACGATGAAGGCCAGGGTCTGGGCCGCACGTCGACGTCTGTTATGGATGAACCACAGGGTTTGCAAAGGGTGTTTAGCCATGGAACGTTTTCTCCCATAAAGACGAAATTAACTGTCGGGTTGAATGGCTTGTAAGAGGCACCGTGGTGTAGCGCCCTGAAAAAAGTTTGCAAATCATGGCGTGGCGCTGTGCCTTGCTGCTGTACGCAAAAGTGGCTGCCAGATGGCCTTGGTCTTGCCGCACGGGTTGGAGCATCACGCGTCCAACGCCTTGCACCGTCAGGCTGGACATCCCTTTTTTGAAAATCCCATGGCCTGTTTGTGGCAAGGCCAATTTGCACCCATCGACGCTGGCATCGATGATCTCAACGGGGATGTTGAATTCGCCATCGTGGGCGGTGGCCGATTCAGTTATCAAAAAACGCTCTTCCTTTCTCATGCGAGGGCCTTCAAAACAGAGCAAAGCCGCCAGTCCCAGCGTGACCACGTTCAACAGGGACCAAAAGATGGCGATGGGGAAAAATTCGTCGTGCGGCACCACAGCCAGCTCCGGCACGACATTCAGCAGCAAGCCCACCAAGGTCAGTGTCATGCACAGCAAAATCATGCCCAGACTGAAAAAATCCACCTGCCGACCATGGACGGCATCCGAGCCTTTGGGGGTGACCTTGAAGGCTTTGCCAAAGGGTTTGAGGAGCGAGGCCACCACCGTCGGGCCCAACCTGAAACTGGCGAACAAGCCGACTGGCCCGGAGACCAGCGGTGAAAAATGGCCGCCGACCAGCCAACGCATGGCCAGAAATAAAGACATGAAAACAGGCAGTTGGTAAAACACCATGTCGGCTGTGTCCGTGAAGTGAAAAGGCAACCAGCCCAAAAGCAGATAGGCCAGGGGAATTGCTATTAGCATCAGGCGGACAGCGTATTGCGTGAGCCAACTGGTGGGGAAAAACAAGATTCTTTGGATGGCGCTCATGCCGGGACCCAAGGGGCCATCGCTCAGGAACAGGGACTGAATGGCCCCACGGCACCAGCGTTCGCGCTGGACGAAAAAGCCTTCGATCGATTCGCAAGCCAGGCCCATGCTCAGGCGTTCGTTGAGGTAAATCGTTTGGTAGCCCTTGCGCAACATGACCAAGGTGGTCAGCAGATCCTCGGTGATGCTTTGTGTGGGAATGCCACCGATGGCATGGACGGCTTGGCGGCGCATGATGCTGCAAGAGCCACAGCAAAATGCGGCCTGCCACGCGTCGCGTGAAGCCGCCATCTGGTCAAAAAACAAGCGCTGCTCGTCTGGGTAAATTTGCATCAGGCCCAGGTTGGTCTGGATCGGGTCCTTGTTGTAGAAGTGTTGGGGCGTCTGAACAATGCCAATCGCCGGGTCGCTGAAAAAGCCCAGGGTGCGCCGAATGAAGTTCTTGGAGGGCACAAAGTCCGCATCAAAAACGGCAATGAACTGGCCCTTGGCATGCGCCAATGCGTGGTTCATGTTGCCGGCCTTGGCGTGTGCGTTGTCGGCCCGAGTCAGGTAACGCACGCCCGTCTCTTCGCAAAATGTGCGCAACCAATCGCGCTTGCTGTCGTCCAGCACCCAGACTGTTTTGTGCGGGTAGTCCACGGCGGCTGCAGCGACGATGGTTTTTTCCAGAACGTCCAATGGCTCGTTGTAAGTGGGAATGAAGATGTCCACTTCGGGCAAGGGGCTGGGCATCTGGTGTTGGTCGGCTTGCTGGCTTCGGGTGTTGGTTCGGCTCATGATCAACAAAAAGACGGCCACTTCGATGAAGGCCAATATTTCAACGCCCCAAACTCCCCATATCCAGGACTGAGCCCATGCACTGTTGTCGCTTTCGGGCCACACGGTGCTGAACAAACGCCATGACAGGTATTGCACGCACAGCACAACGGGTATCAGGCACACCATTTGTCTGATCCTGAGGTTGGTTCGCTGTGCATCCCAGACCAGCAGAAAGAAAACCGTGACCAGCAACAAGGGGATGTATGCCATGTGCGGGGTCACACGAGAAATGAGCTGACCCGGCTCAGCCAGACCGAGGGCCGCCATTCGCGGGGCACTTTGACATCCACTTTGCGGCCTGCAAAGCACAAATTTTCCTGCGGTTTGTCCAGGTCAGCCGCATTGATCTTGACGAATATTCGGGCGTCTTTTTTTTCAGGCTGCAGTTGTGCGACCAAGGTCGTATCTTGCAAGTTGTTGCCACTGCCCGTGACAGCCTGGATGTGTCCTGTCAGCCATGCGGTGCTGCCAATCAGGCGGTACTGCACCGGTTTGCCGATTTGGAAAGATTCCAGCGAGGATTCCGGAACGGCCACATCGAGAAACAGGTGGTCGCAGGTGATCACATGGGCCAGATCCGTGCCGATCACGACTTCGGTGCCGTTGCTGCCGAACTTGCGCCACAAAACCCCTTTGTTGGGTGCATTCAGGAACACCTCACGAGATACGGCCATGTTGTCCCGCTCCTTGTCGATCTGCAATTGAATATCCGCGCTGCGTTGCTCGTTTTCGCGCAAACGGGCTGCAACGTCTGTGATTTGCAGCCGCACGTCATCGAGCCGCTGCTGTGTGTAGGGCACGTCGTTGCGTCCTTCTCCAAGGTAGACAAAGCGCTGAACCGCTTGCTTTTCGGTTTCCAGCAGCCGGATGCGGGCCTGGAAAATGTCGAGCCGGCTTTGCGTGACCTCCAGGGCGTATTGCGCCGCCTCGTTTTGGGCCGAGGAGATGAAGTTTTCCTTCACCAAAAGTGCATTGCGCTGCGCCAGCATTTGCTGCTCCCGGATCAGGCTTTCCTGGGCTTTTTTCTCAGATTTGGCTTGGGCCAGTTGGTCTTCCAGTCGGAGAAATTCGTGCGTGCGATGGATGGCGACCCGGTTTTGCAACTCTTTTTGCAACTGCTGCAGATTTTTGAGGTGCTGCTGCAGGCCCAGGCTTCTTTCGGCCAGGGTTTTTTGCTCCACCTCCATCTCATTGACGGCACTTTCCTTGAATCGGGTGTTGCTGATTCTGACCAATTCCTCCCCTTGCTCGATGGGCTGGCCGGGCATTTTCGAAAATCCGTCCAAAGTACCCTCTATGGGCGACTTGACCACCACATAGTGCGTGTTCACGATGGCGTTGATGCTCTGAAAGCTGGCCATCGCCGGCACCAGGACCACGGCAGCAATGAGGACGATGACAATGCCCAGGGCACGTTTGGAGTTTTTCAATGAGGTGAACATGCCGATGGTCCGAAGTCTTGGGTTCTTGCTTTTCAATGTTGTTTGGCCGGGTGCATCACCCGATAGCATTCACAGGCCCTGACCTCCAGCTTGGGGCGGTCCAGGATTTGCAATTGCCCCCGTGTGACTTCGATCAAGCCTTCGTGGCTCAATTTGCCTGCGGTCAGAGTGACCGACTCCCGCCGAATGCCCAGTGTGTCGGCGATTTCTTGATGAGTGATTTGAAGCGTTTGCCCTTGGGTTTTGTCCAGGGTGTTCATGATCCAGCGAATGATCTGTTGCTCATTGCTGTGTTTGCTGCTGCAGACGGTGGGCATGGCGATTTGCAAGATCATTTGCCGCGTGGTCGCCATCCAGATTTTCAGGAATGCGCTGTCCAGGGCCAGCTCAGACTGGAAAACACTCAAGGGCAACTTGTAGGCAAATCCCGCAAACTTCACACGTGCCCGGCTGAAGTTCTGGTTGCCGCCCATGACGCCGCTGCCGACCATGCCTTCTTTGCCGATCAAGACAATGTCGGCCGACGAACCATCCGAGATGTCAATTTGCATCGCAATGATGGCGCTCACCGGGAAAAAGACAAATTGAATAATTTCGTGGGGCCGGAAGATCAACTGACCTGCTTCCAGGCATACCAGTTGGAAAGACTGAAGCAATTTGTCATATTTCTCGGCATCAAATTGCTTAATCATCAGATTGTTGGTTGGATTTAACATTTTTACAACTTTATGTGGATATTGATGATTATTTTAATCAAAAGATCAATTTTTAATGTTCGGTAGCGTACAAAAAGGAAAAAACGACCTTTCCCGCTTCGAATGGGATCAGTCCATGGCCGTTGGACGGTTATTGAGCGGTGTTCAGGGCCAAATGGGCAAAAAAAAGCCCCCCGACTTCGCAGCCGGGAGGCTTTGCCGCATGCAGGGCAGGGTGTTTTACATCGTGTCGATGAAACTGCGAAGTTTGTCGCTGCGGCTGGGGTGCTTGAGCTTGCGCAGCGCCTTGGCTTCGATCTGGCGGATGCGTTCGCGGGTCACGTCGAACTGCTTGCCCACTTCTTCCAGGGTGTGGTCGGTGGACATCTCGATGCCAAAACGCATGCGCAGCACTTTGGCTTCGCGTGGGGTCAGGCTGTCCAGGATGTCCTTGACCACGTCGCGCAGACCCGCTTGTAAGGCCGCATCCATGGGGGCGGTGTGGGTGTTGTCTTCGATGAAGTCGCCCAAGTGGCTGTCGTCGTCGTCACCGATCGGCGTCTCCATGGAGATCGGCTCCTTGGCGATCTTCATGATCTTGCGGATTTTGTCTTCCGGGATCTCCATTTTTTCGGCCAGGATCGAGGCGTCGGGCTCGAAGCCGAACTCCTGCAGGTGCTGGCGTGAGATGCGGTTCATCTTGTTGATCGTCTCGATCATGTGCACCGGAATGCGGATCGTACGGGCCTGGTCCGCGATGGAGCGGGTGATGGCCTGGCGGATCCACCAGGTGGCGTAGGTTGAAAACTTGTAGCCCCGGCGGTATTCGAATTTGTCGACCGCCTTCATCAGGCCGATGTTGCCTTCCTGGATCAAGTCGAGGAACTGCAAACCACGGTTGGTGTACTTCTTGGCGATGGAGATGACCAGGCGCAAGTTGGCCTCGATCATCTCTTTCTTGGCGTCGCGTGACGAGCGCTCGCCGGCGTTCATGCGCTTGTTGATGTCTTTCAGTTCATCGAGCGGCACCACCACTTGCGATTGCAAGTCCATCAGTTTTTGTTGCAGGTCCTGCACAGGCGGGATGTTGCGGCCCATGACAGCGCTCCAGCTCTTGCCCGCAGCAGCTTGTTTTTCGATCCACTTGAGGTTGAGTAAATTGGAAGCCACGCGCTTGCCGTTTTTATCACGGCCACTGAACTCGGCGATGAACAGCTCTTGCGGGTAGCCACATTTGTCGACAATGATGCGGCGCAGTTCGCGCTCTTTCTTGCGCACGTCGTCCACCTGACCGCGCACCATGTCGCAGAGTTTCTCGATGGTCTTGGCGGTGAATCGGATGGTCATCAGCTCTTCGGACAGGGTTGATTGCACCTTGATGTAAGACGGAGTCCCCCAGCCTTCCTTGAGGTAAGCCTTGTGCACTTTATCGAAGTAAACGGTGATGCGGTCAAAGCGTTCCAGGGCCTGATTTTTCAGTTCTTCGAGCTTCTTGGTCAGGGCTTTGGAGCCGCCTTTGCCGTCGTCGTCGTCGGCTTCGTCGAATTCGTCGAAGTCTTCTTCGGCCACGTAGTCGTCGGCTTCGTTCAGGTTGGCGAAACCGTCCACCACGGTGGAGATGACGATTTTTCCTTCGCGGATTTCGTTGGCCAGGCGCAGGATCTCGGCGATGGTGGCCGGTGATGCGCTGATCGCGGCCATCATGTCCATCAAACCGCCTTCGATGCGCTTGGCGATTTCGATCTCGCCTTCACGGGTCAGCAACTCTACCGTGCCCATCTCGCGCATGTACATGCGCACGGGGTCGGTGGTGCGGCCGAATTCGCTGTCCACGGTGGAGAGGGCGGCTTCAGCGGCTTCCTCGGCTTCTTCTTCGGTTGAGCCGGAGGGCGCATTGTCGGTGATGATCAGGCTTTCGGCGTCGGGCGTTTGCTCGTACACCGCCACACCCAGGTCATTCAATGTGGCAATCACCACTTCCAAGGTTTCGGCATCGACCAGCTTGTCGGGCAGGTGGTCGCTGATTTCGCCGTTGGTCAGGTAGCCACGGGTTTTGCCCAGCTTGATCAGCGCTTTCAGACGGTCACGGCGCTGCTTCATTTCGGCTTCGGTCAGGACGGTTTCGTCCAGGCCGAATTCTTTCATCAAGGCGCGTTCTTTGGCCTTGCTGATCTTCATGCGCAGGGGTTTGGCTTTTTCGGCGGTCTCGGATCCGGCTTCGACGACCGGCTCTGCTTCGAGCTCGTCTTCGAGCTCCGCCAATTCGTCTTCAAGGCTGGGGGGGGCGATGCTGCCTTTTTTCTTGGGGCCTCGTTTGGCACCGGTCACAACTTTTTTGGCCGCGGGTTTGTTGTCTTGTGCCGGGACAGCGGTTTTGGCTGCTTTGGCAATGGGTTTTTTCTCGGTCAATTCGGTTTTCTTGGCGGGCACGGAGACGGCTTTCTTCACAGGCTTGGCAGCGTTTGCCGGGGTCGCCGTTGCTTTGACCTTGCTGGGGACTGCTTTGGCTGCTGGTTTCGCTGCCGGTTTGGCAGGCACTTTGGCAGGCACTTTGGCCTTGGCGACGGGCGCGGCGGCTTTTTTTGCAACAGCGGGCTTGGCAACGGGTTTGGCTTTGGCAGCGGCCTGGGCGGGCTTCTTCGGCTTTTGAGCGGGCATGGAACAACCTCAAGACATCAAAACAGACAAGGAAACGGAACCAGTCAGCGCCAAATACATCCCGGCGCGGGCGTGGGTTGAGACACAGACGAACAACCTGCTGGGGCGTTCAATCTGCTATGGCAAGATGTGGGGCGAACATTTGGTGTGCAGTCCTTGCGGAACGGTGACCGGCCCACATGGGGACATTGCGCTATTGGCGTTGGTCGGGCCGGAGGTGCTGCTGTCGCTCTTGCCGAAACTTGGATTATACCCAAACACGTCAGCGTGCTGGCTGGATGGCGGTCTTGGGGCGAAAGGCTTTGCACACCTCGCCCTTGGTTTCCATGTACGGGCCGCCAATCAAATCCACGCAATAAGGCACCGCCGCAAAAATGCCGTGCACCACGGCTTTGCCATCGGCGTCTTTCAGACCTTCCAGCGTTTCGGCAATCGATTTGGGCTGCCCGGGCAGGTTGATGATCAGGCTTTGGCCCCGGATCACGGCCACCTGGCGCGACAGGATGGCGGTGGGCACAAATTTCAGGCTGATCTGGCGCATTTGCTCGCCAAAGCCAGGCATTTCCTTGTCGGCCACGGCCAGCGTGGCTTCGGGCGTCACGTCGCGCAGGGCAGGGCCGGTGCCGCCGGTGGTCAGCACCAAGCTGCAACCGGCATCGACCAACTCGATCAGGGTGGCACTGATGCGGTCTTTTACGTCGGGGATCAGGCGCGGCTCAAACGTGATGGGGTTGTGCAGCGCACGGGTCAACCAGTCTTGCAATGCAGGCAAGCCTTTGTCTTCGTACACACCGGTGCTGGCCCGGTCGCTGATGGACACGATGCCGATCTTGATCGGGTCAAACTGGGATTCACTCATCTTCGGTGTCCTCGTCGGGGGTGTGGTCACTTTCGCCGCCGGTGAGCACGCTGCGCACCAGCTTGAACAGTTCGCGGTAAGCGCGGCCTTGGCGGGGGGCCAAGCCTTGTGAAACGGCTGCGTTGCTCACGGGCACCGCGTCCTTGCGTGCTTGGCGCACCAAGGCGCGCAGCTGCTGCATGTCGGTTTGAGGGTGGTGCGCGATCCATTCGCCCACGGCCTCGTCATTGGCGATCAGGCGGTCGCGCCAGGCTTCGGCCAGGTGCAGGGCTTGGGTGTCCTTGGCACTGCCCAGGCGCTGGATGTCCAGGGCCTCGCGCACGGTCTGCAAGATTTCAGGGCTGAGCAGGCGCATTTGCTTGCCAATGAACTGCATTTGGCGGCGCTTGCCTTCAAAGTTGGTGATGCGCTTGGCTTCGGCCAGGCCATCCACCAGTTTGTCAGGCAGGGCCAGGCCCTCCATCAGGTCTTTGCGCAAAGTCAGCAGATCGGTGCCAAGGTCTTGCAATTCGGTGCTTTCACGCTTGAGTTCGGTGCGGCTGGGGCCATCTAGGCCGCCTTTGAGCTCGCGCTTGTACTCCAGGTCCAGCTCGCTGCCTTCGGCAACAAATTGACCGCGCACGAAGTAGCCTTTTTTGGGTTTACGGGACATGAATGGGGGAACTCGTTTTCAGATGCAACGCTGGGGCTGGGTGGCAAGTATCATAGCGGCCACTGCGGGCCTGGTGCCCGCCATTTTTTTCGAGACCCTCCTCGTGAATATTTCTGTGAAAAGCGCCGTGAAAAAAAACGCCCCTGCCCCCGCCTCCCATGCACACGCCCACGACGGCTTCAGCTACTCGCGTGATCATTTTGAGGGGTTGGTCGACATCGCCCTGCACCACGCCAAAAAACTGGGGGCCACCAACGCGGGGGCCGAAGCGTCGGAAGGTTGCGGCCTGTCGGTCAGTGTGCGCAAAGGCGAGCTGGAAAACGTGGAGCGCAACCGCGACAAATCGCTGGGTGTGACGGTCTATGTGAAGCACCGCCGGGGCAATGCCAGCACTTCGGATTTTTCCAAAGCCGCGATCGAGCGCACGGTGCAAGCAGCTTTCGACATTGCCCGCTTCACGGCCGAAGACCCCACGGCCGGTTTGCCCGACGAAGCCGACATTGAAACGAACCACCGCGACCTGGACTTGTTTCACCCGTGGTCCATCAACAGCGAAGAAGCCGCCCGCATCGCCTTGCAATGCGAGGCCGCTGCCCTCAAAACCAGCCGCCGCATCACCAACAGCGACGGCGCTGCCGTGTCGGCCCAGCAAAGCCATTTCTTCAGCGCCCACACGCACGGTTTTCGCGGCGGTTATGCCAGCTCGCGCCACAGCGTTTCGGTGGCCCCGATTGCCAAGCTGCCCGGGCGCAATGCCGAGATGCAGCGCGACGCTTGGTACACCTCGATGCGCTCAGCCGAAGAGTTGGCCTCGGTCGAGGCTGTGGGCCGCTATGCCGCCGAACGCGCCTTGTCGCGTTTGGGGGCCCGCAAGATTGCCACCACCGAATGCCCCGTGTTGTTCGAGTCGCCCGTGGCCGCTGGCTTGCTGGGTGGTTTTGTGCAGGCCGTGAGCGGCGGGGCGTTGTACCGCAAGAGCAGCTTTTTGCTGGACTCTTTGGGCAAAAAGGTGTTTCCCAAGCACATCGACATCGAAGAAGACCCGTTTGTGCTGCGCGGCAAAGGCAGCTCGCCTTTTGACGACGAAGGTGTGCGCTCGGTGCGCCGCAAAGTGGTCAAAGGCGGACGGGTGGAGGGCTATTTCCTCTCCAGCTATTCGGCCCGCAAGTTGGGCATGAAGACCACCGGCAATGCGGGTGGCTCGCACAACTTGGCCATGACGTCTCGCCTGACCCAAGCGGGCGACGACCTGAACGCCATGATCCAAAAGCTGGGCACCGGCCTGTTTGTGACGGAGTTGATGGGCCAAGGCGTGAACTACGTGACAGGCGACTATTCACGCGGGGCCAGCGGCTTTTGGGTGGAGAACGGCCAGATCGCCTACCCGGTGCACGAGATCACCATCGCGGGCAACCTCAAAGACATGTTTCTGGGCATCGAGGCGGTGGGCTCGGATGCTTACAACATGGGTGCCAAATCCACAGGCTCTATCTTGGTCAACCGCATGAAGTTGGCGGGCAGCTAAGGCCTGCTGCGCTGTGCAGGCAGAACTTTTGGCGGCGCTGGCCGCTTTGTCTTGGGCGGTGGGCAGTTTGTTTTCTGCCGCCGCTTCAAGCCGCATGGGCGCGTTTGCGTTCACCCGCTGGCGCTTGTTTTTTGCCCTGACCTTGCTGTGGGCCTTGGCCGCGTTCACCGGGCAGTGGCGCAGCCTCGATGGCGCGAGCGTGGGCTTGCTGGCTTTGTCCGGCTTGATTGGTATCTTCATTGGCGATACGGCCCTGTTTGCCTGCATGAACCGGCTGGGGCCACGCCGCAGTGGCGTGCTGTTTGCCACGCACGCCATTTTTTCGACCATGCTGGCTTGGTTGATTCTGGGGGAGACCCTGTGGGGCTGGACTTTGGTGGGCGGCAGCTTGTTGGTCTCGGGCGTGATGGTGGCGATTGTGTGGGGCCGCCGCGAAAGCGAAACCCATGTTTGGGAAAACACCCAAGGGTCTTTGTGGACGGGTATTTTGCTGGGGTTGCTGGCCGCCGCCAGCCATTCGGCCGCGACCTTGATGATCAAGCCTTTGATGGTGGCAGGGGTGGACGCGGTGTCTGCTTCGGCCGTGCGCACATCGGCCAGTTTTCTGGCGCACTTGGCGCTGCTGTGGGCAGGGGCCAAAGTGGCACGGCTGCAAAACCCGTTGAACCCCAAAACCTTGTTCAATACGGCGGCCAGTGCGGTGGTGGCGATGGCCTTGGGCATGACGCTGGTGTCTCAGGCCCTGAAAACGGGGCAGGCCAATTTGGTGGGAATTTTCTCGTCGCTCACCCCGATCTTATTGCTGCCGCTGCTGTGGGTGATTTACCGTCGCCACCCCGCTTGGGGGGCTTGGGCTGGGGCGGTGATGGCGGTGGCCGGGGCGGCTTTGATCTTGCAAGCCTGAAGCCCTGACTCCAAGCTTTGTAGGAGCGGTCTGCGACCGCGATCAGCCCGCCAGCGCCGCCTTCACAGCAGCAGACACCTGACCCATGTCGGCCTTGCCAGCCAATTGGGCTTTGACCGCACCCATCACTTTGCCCATGTCTCCCGGCCCCTTGGCACCGAGCTCTGCCACGATAGCCTGCACGGCCGCAGTGACTTCTTCGGCCGACATGCGGGCTGGCAGGTAGCCCACCAAGACAGCCATTTCGGCCTTTTCCTTGTCGGCCAGGTCTTGACGGGCGGCTTGCTCAAAGGCGGCGATCGAGTCTTTGCGCTGCTTGATGAGTTTGTCCACGATGGCCACCACGGCGACATCGTCCAGTTCGATCCGCTCGTCCACTTCTTTTTGCTTCAAGGCCGACAGCAGCAAGCGGATGGTGCCCAGGCGCTCAGCGTCTTTGGCGCGCATGGCGTTTTTCATGTCTTCGGTGATTTGTTCTTTCAGGCTCATGAGAGGCTCCTGCAACGGGGTTTCAACAAAAAAGGAAATCAAGAAAAAACAAAGCCCGCCTGAGCGTCCTCCAGCGGGCTTGTTTGCAGACCTTGACGGTCGTACAAATCAGAAGATCAATACATCTTCTTGGGCAGCTGCATGCTGCGCACGCGCTTGTAATGACGCTTGACGGCAGCCGACTTTTTGCGCTTGCGCTCAGTGGTGGGCTTTTCGTAGAACTCGCGGGCACGCAGGTCGGTCAGCAGGCCGAGTTTTTCGATGGTGCGCTTGAAGCGACGCAGGGCAACGTCAAACGGCTCGTTTTCTTTCACGCGGATGGTGGTCATTGAATCAAAGTTTCCAAAAATGTGCCGACTGCGGTAGCAAGGGAGATCGGGCCCTTGAAACCCAGTTTCGGCGGATCCCCATCATGAACTGGTATTTGGCAGACGGGGGGTTGCCAGTAAAGCCTGCGATTATAGCCATGAAATTCAGTTGTTCAGCCCCCGCTGGTGCGAGGTTGAGGGCCTCGTTGGTTGGCCAGTGCTGTAGCGCACGCATGACCGCTGGCCCAGGCCCATTGGAAGTTGTAGCCGCCCAGCCAGCCCGTCACATCCACCACTTCGCCAATGAAGTACAGGCCCGATTGTTTGGATTCCATGGTTTGCGAAGACAGGTCTCGCGTGTCCACGCCGCCCAGGGTGACTTCGGCTTTTTTGTAGCCTTCGCTGCCAGTTGGCGTGAGCGTCCAGTTCGACAGCGCCTCGGCCAACTGGTTCAGGGCTTTGTCTGGCACCTCGGCGGATGTGCGTTGCAAGGCCGGGACCTGGCTGACCCAGGCCTCGGCCAGGCGACTGGGCACCAGGGTGGCCAATTCGTTGCCCAACAGTTTCTTGGACCGTGACTTGGCGTCTTGCAGGCGGACTGGCAGGTTGACCTCGGGGGCCAGATTCAGTCGAATGGGCATGCCTGGCAGCCAATAGCTCGAAATTTGCAGCACCCCTGGGCCTGACAAACCCCGGTGGGTGAACAGCAGGTCTTCGTCGAAGTGCATGCGTATTTTCTTCTCGCCTGTGCTGATGCCCACGGGCAAAGCCAGTCCGGCCAATTGCGCATAAGGTGCCCAGGCGGCGCCGTCAAAAGTCAAAGGCACCAGGCCGGCCCGGCGTTCCACCAGGCGCAGGCCGAACTGCGTGGCCAATTCGTAGCCCCAGCCAGTGGCCCCGATCTTGGGGATGGACAAGCCGCCTGTGGCCACGACCAACGCTCGCGATTGCAATGGGCCTTGTGAGGTGTCCAATTCGTAGCCGCCATCTGCCAAGTGCCGCACAGCTTGCACGCTGCAGCCCATTTTCAGGGTCACACCCCCCGCTTCACATTCGGCCAGCAGCATGCGGATGATGTCTTCGGCCGAGTGGTCGCAAAACAGTTGGCCCTTGTGCTTTTCGTGAAAAGCGATGCCGTGCTTTTGCACCAAATTAATAAAGTCTTGTGGGGTGTAGCGTGACAGGGCCGAGCGGCAAAATTGCGGGTTTTGGCCGATGAAGTGCTTTTGTGGGGCGGATGCGTCGAGCAAGCGGTTGGTGAAATTGCAACGCCCTCCGCCCGAGATGCGGATTTTTTCGGCGATCTTGTCGCTGTGGTCCAGCACCAGCACCTTCAAGCCGCGCTGGCCTGCCACGCCTGCGCAAAACAAACCGGCCGCTCCGGCGCCGACGATCACAACATCCCATGTACTCATGGGGTGTGAGTTTAGTGGGTCAGGTCTTCAGGCCTGACATGGTCTGAGAGCGCGCAGTGTTCAAAGTTGGCACTGTTGTCGGTGGGCGAGTGCCTTAATCCGTGCGGAGCATCACGCCCACCAATTGCCTTACCAGCCGCTGATCGCGTTTGCTCAAACTGGCCATGTCAGAAAAAAGCGCCAACTCCTGTTTGTCAAATGCTGTTGGCGTTGTTTGCTCCATCAGCCGCGTGGAGTCACCAAAGCTCAGCCAGTCAGACGTGACCCCCAGCATCCCGGCCAGCACCACCAACTTTTCTTGGGTGGGAATGGCATCGCCCATAAGCCACTTGCGGCAAATGCTCAGGTGCACTCGCGGTCCGGAAAACCGTGCGTTGAACTCCACCGCCAGCGCCGACGGGCTGGTGCTGCGCCCAGATTTCTGGAGGGTTTCGCTGAGTCTTTGCGCAAAGCTTTGATGGGCTTCTTGCTTGTGAAAGGGAGCTGGCGCAGGTATACAGGGATTTGTGACTTCTGGTTATCGCAGGGCTGCGACAAGGTATCAAGTCAGCATAAGAATTCGTGCAACATATTTATCCTAAATCCGGCAGTTTCCTGCCATTTGACCGTTTACACAAAATGCCGTACACCCTCGACTTTGGCGGACATCAAGCATGCCTTCGATTATCCCGATCCTTATTGCAACAGAACCGCTATCGACCCAGGAGCTGTACACACCCGTGGTGGCCAAGAACTCGGAGAAGAAGGTCAACTGTGCATTCGGTGTGGCGCTGGCACCATGGTCCCACTTCACATGAATTCGCCCGCCCGGCGTATCCACGACCATGGCCTCCAGTGCCTGCGTTTGGACAGCAAGTTGACGCCTTTTTGCTTCACCCATTTGGTGACTCCAAAAAATCCATTGAAATTGGCGTCTAGTCTAGCTTGCAGCCGGTTTACGCAATGTCAACTGTCGGGAATAGGGTGAATTCGAGTTCACTCGGCGAGTGCTCTATACTGTGTTCCATGTTCAGTAATACTGCGCTCTATGTCAGGAGTCTCCGCCATGCCTTCCACCACACTTCGAGCGTCGTACACCATCGCAGCCCCGATCCTGCAGCGCTTCAATGCGGCCGTGCCGCATGGCGAGCGCAGCCGCGTCATGGAAGGGCTCATGATGCAAGCCTTGGCCACACGCGAAGCGGAGCTGGAGCGCATCGCAGAGGCCTACATGACCGATCCGGCGTTTGCCGAGTGCCGTGATGATGAAAAACGCTGGGATGTCACCGTGGGTGATGGTCTGGACAACCTCTAACCCAGCAGCACCATGGATTTCGAACGCGGGCACATCTTTCGGGTCAACCTCGAACCCACACAAGGCAGTGAGCAACAAGGTACAGCGCGGCCATGTGTCATTTTGTCGATCACACCACTCAATGCCAAGTTACGCCAAGTGGGCGTTGTGCCCCTTTCGACATCGGCGCGAGCGCTGCCGCCGGTGGTGGTGGCGGTACCTTCCGCCGGCGTTTCATCGGTCGCCCTGTGTCATCAGTTGCGCACCATAGACAAGGCGCGCATCGGCAAGCACCTCGGTGAAGTGTCTGCGGCCGACTTGACGGCCATTGAAAACGCGGTGCGTCAGGTGTACGCCCTGTGACCCTGCTCGTGACCCAGGCCACAAGCGGCGCTCGGCAACGGCTTGGGGTGATTGATGCGTAGTGCAACACATCGCTTGGTGCACTCCACTGGCTCCCGCCATCCAAGTGAAGGGCGTCGGCCACGCCTTGCATGACGCAGTAGCCATGCATGCCGTACCTGATCCGGCATTCATGGATTCCCGCTTGCGCAGGAATGACGCCAAAAAAAGCTGCTACGGCCAGCGGCCCGAGTGACTGACATGCGCATAAAATGCGCACAAAAGGAGTGATCCATGCCAAATCTTGAGGGTGCCACCAAAAAACCTGTCAACCTTTCTCTGAACGAAGCGCTGGTGCAGGAGTCTCGTGCGCGCGTATTGTGGCAACCTGTCAGCCAAGGTTGAAGAAATGTTGCAGGCCTATGTGGTTTCTGAGCGTCAATTACGGCAACAACACCGCCAGCAGGCGCAGCAAGCGGTGGTCAGTTGGAACGCCTTGTACGAAGCGGAGGGCTCTTATGCCGACGCGCATTCCACCCTTTAAGACAGGTCATGCCCCAGTACGACGTGCATTTGAACCCAGGTCCCATGCGAGCCACGGTGCCCATGGTGGGGGTGGTTCAGTCGGCTCTATTTGAAGGCTACAGGCGGCGTGTGGTGGTGCCGCTGGTTTTGCGATCGGCCTTGCCAGTCAGTGCCAAAGTGGCAGGCACGCGCATGAACCCGGTGTTCAAAATCAAAGGCCAGATGCTTGTGCTGCACCCGCTGGACATGGTGTCTGTCGCCTGTGAGCAATTCGGCCCATGTGTGGGCAGTCTGGCAGACTAGGGCCAAGTGATTGCAGATGCGCTCGATGAATTGTTGACACGCAGTTGGGGCTGAATTCAGGCCGCTCTCTGCGAGCTTTGAGTCTGCGCTGCCCAAGCCCGTGCACCCTGCACCACATCGCCCACCACGATGATGCTGGGGCTTTCCAGCTGTTCGCGTTGTGCGGTGTGCACCAGTTCACCCAGCGTGGTCAGGGCCTGGCGCTGAGTGGGCAAGCTGGCGTTTTGCACCACTGCCACAGGCGTTTGGGCAGGCAAGTTGCAGAGCAAGCCTTGGCCGATGTGCTCCAGGCTGCTCACGCCCATGTAAATGACCAGCGTCAGTTTGGCCTGCCGAGCGGTGGCCGCCAGCTGCGCCCAATCGGTTCCGGTATCGCCGGGTTTGGCATGGCCCGTCACAAACACCACGCCGTGCGCGTGCTCGCGGTGCGTCAGCGGCGCACCTAAGCTGCTCATGCCTGCCAGGCCCGAGGTGATGCCATTGACCACCTCGACGTCGATGCCTGCTGTGCGCAGATGCTCGACTTCTTCACCGCCCCGACCAAAGATGAAAGGATCGCCGCCTTTGAGGCGCACCACCTGCTCGCCTTCTTGCACGGCGGTGATCATCAGTTTGTCGATGAAGGCCTGCGGCGTGCTCTTGCAGCCACCGCGCTTGCCCACATGCACGATGCGGGCGTTGGGCGAGGCGTGTTCGAGCACGTCGTCGTTGACCAGGTCGTCGACCAACAGCAAGGTGGCATGGGCAATCGCTTTGACGGCTTTGAGGGTCAGCAGTTCAGGGTCACCCGGGCCTGCGCCGACCAAGGTGCAGCGGCCTGAGGTGGGAGTGTTCATGGCTTGACCTCTTGCAGGATGTGTTGGACTTGCAGCGCTAACGCCAGCGGCACGGGCAATTCGCCGCGTAAAACGCGCTGGATGTAAGCCGCCGTGGCCGCAGCGTCTGGACTGGGCAGGTCGGGCACTTGCAACAGGGCGCCTTCTTGTGGGGTCTGCACGCGCCGCGTGTGCCCGTCTTTGAACACATCCATTGCAGGCGTGCGCCGCGCATCGGCCACGCTCTCGCCTTCGGTGCCGCGCAGCAGCAGGGCGTGCTGGCCGGTCAGGGCAAAGGTGGCCGACATGGACAGCAAATATTCGGGGTGGGTGTAGCTGCTCACCACCAGGGCTGGACCATCGCAAGGGTTCATGAGCTTGACCAAGCTGTGCCCGGGGTTGCGCAGGCCCACCACGCGGCGCACCGAAAGCAGGCGCTCCAGCCCCGCGTTTAAAACGCCCGTGGGCACAAACACCACTTCGCCGGCATTCACTTGCGGCGAGGGGCCAGAAGCAGCCATGCCCAACTCGGCCAGTACCGCTTGGCTGCTCACCCGCTTGTCTTCGGTGGCCGTGCCGTGCATGACCACCGCCACGCCTTCGCGCGCCAGCAGCAGGGCCAGCAAGGGCGTGAGCACTGGCAGCTTGCGAGCGCCGTTGTAGCTGGGCAGCACCACGGTGGGTGCTTGGCCTGTGCCGACTTTGTTCAGGCGTGTATGTGTGGCGTCTAAAAAGCCGGCCATTTCCTCAGCAGTCTCGCCCTTGATGCGCATGGCGATGCAAAACGCGCCCAGCTCCAGATCGCTGACCTGCTGGTCCAAGATCATGCCCATCAGGTCAGCCGATTGCGCGCGGCCGAGCGCACGCGCACCGTCTTTGCCGCGTCCGATGTCCTTGATGTAGTGGTCGATTCCCATGACAAGAATTGTGGCGGATTCCATCTAACCGTTCGTTATATGTGTATGCCCAGGCCGGAGTGCCTCAAAGATTGTTATTCTTCTGGGTGTAACCAAATTCACTACAAAATGCTCGACGACATCAAAAAGACCCTCTGGGCATCGGCCGACAAACTGCGCGCCAACATGGACGCCGCCGAATACAAGCACTTGGTGCTGGGCCTCATCTTCGTCAAATACATCTCTGATGCCTTTGTGGCCCGTCAGTCTGAGCTGAAGCTGCGCTTGCGCGACCCCGCCGATGAACTCTTTTATAGTGACGCCGCTGACGAAGACATTGCCGCCGAGCTGGAGGACCGCGACTACTACACCAGCGAAAACGTGTTTTGGGTGCCCGAGGGTGCCCGCTGGGAAGCGCTGCGTGCCGCCGCGCCTCAGCCCGACATTGGCAAACGCATCGACGACGCGCTGAGCCTGATCGAAGCCGACAACCCCAAGCTCAAAGGCATCCTCGACAAACGCTTTGCCCGCGCCCAACTGCCCGACGGCAAGCTGGGCGAGCTGGTCAACCTGATCTCCACCATCGGCTTTGGTGACGACCCCTCCAAGGCCCGCGACATTTTGGGCCAGGTGTACGAATATTTCTTGGGCATGTTTGCAAGCGCCGAAGGCAAGCGGGGCGGGCAGTTCTACACGCCCGCCAGCATTGTCAAAACACTGGTGGCGGTGCTCTCGCCCAGCAAGGGCCAGATTTATGACCCCTGCTGCGGGTCGAGCGGCATGTTCGTGCAGTCTGAAAAGTTCATCGAGGACCACGGCGGCAAGCTGGGCGATGTGTCCATCTACGGCCAAGAGGCCAACCCCACCACCTGGCGCTTGGCGGCCATGAACCTGGTCATTCGGGGCATGGACTACAACCTATAGATTCGGCCCATTGAAGTCTTGAATTCCAGGTGATTGACCCCATGTTCAGATCATGGAAAAAGAAGACGCAAGATACCAAACACTGGAGCAACTGCACGAGCGGCGCAAGCAAGTCATTCGGTTGCACAAGAAGGGCATCAAGGTGATGCAAATTGTGGCGATGACTGGACTGAGTCATCCGACAGTGCGATCAACGATTGATCTGTTCGAGGCCGGCGGTTGGGCAAACGTGCGGCCTACTCCTCGCGGACGGATTAAAGGCGACGGACGCGTGCTCAGCTCAGCCCAAGAAGATGCCATCCAGCGCATGATCATCGACAAACGACCTGAGCAGTTGAAGATGGACTTCAGCCTTTGGAGTCGAGCTGCGGTGGGGCAACTCATTGAGCAAGAATTTGGCATCAAGCTGCAGGTGCGCAGCATTGGCAAGTACCTCGCGCGCTGGGGTTTTACGCCGCAAAAGCCGATCAAACGCGCCTACGAACAAAGCCCGGCTGCTGTGCAGGCCTGGCTTGAGGGTGAATACCCCGCCATAGAGCAGCGCGCCAGAGCTGAAGGGGGCGAAATTCACTGGGGTGATGAGACCGCACTGGTCAACACTGATGTGCGCGGCAGGAGCTATGCCCCTGCAGGCAAAACACCCGTGACCATGGCGGTGGGTGGCACGCGCCAAAAGCTGTCGATGATTGCCACGGTGACCAATCAGGGCAAGACAAGGTGGATGATCATTGATGAGGCATTTGATGCAGAAAAGCTGATTGAGTTTTTGCAGGCCTTGATCAAAGATGCGAGCAAAAAGGTCTTCCTGATCCTGGACAACTTGCGCGTGCACCACAGCAAACTGGTCAAGGCGTGGGTAGCTGAGCGCAAAGAACAGATCGAGCTTTTTTACCTGCCCAGCTACAGCCCGCAACTGAACCCAGAAGAGCGGCTGAACGCGGACTTGAAGCAGGAGATGGGCAAGCGCGTTCCAGTGCGAACCAAAGCCAAATTACGCGAAGCTGCCAACGAACATATGTTGATGTTGGAGAAAACACCCGCGCGGGTTATTGGCTACTTCCAGGACCGTCGGGTTCGATATGCTGCTTAAACTTCAAAGGGCCGGAGCAATAGGCAAAGAACCCGCCGACACCTTCACCCGCAATCAACACCCCGACCTGCGTGCCGACTTTTGTCTGGCCAACCCACCCTTCAACATCAGCGAATGGTGGCACCCCAGCCTGGACGGCGACGCCCGCTGGGTCTATGGCACGCCGCCGCAAGGCAACGCCAACTACGCCTGGTTGCAGCACATCCTGCACCACCTCAAGCCCACAGGCAGGGCGGGCATTGTGCTGGCCAACGGCTCAATGAGTTCCAGCCAAAACAGCGAAGGCCAAATCCGCGCCGCGATGGTGGACGCCGACGTGGTCGAGGTCATGGTGGCCCTGCCGGGCCAACTGTTCTTCAACACACAAATTCCCGCGTGCTTGTGGTTCTTGGCCAAGCAGAAAAAGCGCAAAGGCGAAGTGCTGTTCATCGACGCTCGCAAACAAGCCACCATGATCAGCCGCGTGCAAAGTGAGCTGACCGACGAAGTGATCGAGCGCATCAGCCAAACCGTGGCCGCGTGGCGATCAGGGACTGACGACTACCAAGACAATGCAGGCTTTTGCCGCAGCGTGCCCCTGGCCGAGATTGCACAACACGGTCATATGCTGACACCCGGCCGATACGTGGGTGCGGAAGAAGTGGAAGACGACGACGAAGCCTTTGCCGACAAGATGCAAACGCTCACTGCCAAACTGGGCGAGCAAATGGCCAAAGGCGCAGAGCTGGACGCGCTGATCCGCCAGAAGCTGGGGGGGCTGGGGTATGAGTTCTGAGTGGCCGATAGAAAAACTGGGCGACCTCACGATCAATCTTGATACCAAGCGGAAACCTGTTAAGGAGGCTGACAGAAAGCCTGGTCCGTACCCCTATTACGGCGCTTCCGGAATAGTTGATTATGTTGATGGTTACATCTTCGATGGTGAGCATTTGCTCATTGCTGAGGATGGTGAAAACTTGCGGACACGACATACCCCAATTGCGTTTCGAGCATGCGGTCAATTTTGGGTCAATAACCACGCGCACATCGTTGTGGGTAATGAACGAGCCAGTACGCGATATTTGGAATACGCAGTATTGGCATCAGATATCACCTCGTATCTGACGGGTGCGGTGATGCCCAAGTTGACCCAGGGCAATATGAATCGCATAGAGGTTCCATGTCCACCCCGTGATGTGCAGGATCAGATCGTTGGCGTTCTCGGCAGTCTCGACGACCGCATCACCCTCCTGCGCGAAACCAACACCACTCTCGAAGCCATCGCCCAAGCCCTGTTCAAGTCCTGGTTCGTGGACTTCGACCCCGTCCATGCCAAGATGCAAGGCCGCGCCCCCGAAGGCATGGACGAAGCCACCGCCGCCCTGTTCCCCGACAGCTTTGAAGAGTCGGAGTTGGGGGCTGTGCCGAAGGGATGGAAACTCGTTCCGTTTGGTCAATTGCTGAGCCACACGATTGGTGGCGATTGGGGCAGTGATGTGGCCGACGAAAAGAATGACACCCGTGTAGCCATCATTCGCGGAACAGACATTCCTGATTTGCAGACCAATGCCAGCAGCCGAGTGCCAGTTCGCTACACCTCACAGAAAAAGTTGGCGGTTCGAAAGCTGGAAGACGGTGACCTTTTGTTAGAGGTGTCCGGTGGTAGCAAAGATCAACCGACGGGTCGCTCGTTGTTTATCTCTGCGGCTTTGCTGAGTCAATTTGATTGTCCCGTTGAGCCAGCGAGTTTTTGTCGTTTATTGCGTCCCATGAACAAAGAAGTCGGCGTGCTACTGGCTCAACACCTGACATTTATCTATGCTCAAGGTAAAACGTGGGAGTACCAAAACCAAAGCACGGGAATTGCCAATTTCCAGACAACGCATTTCCTAGAAACTGAATTGGTGGCATGTCCACCTGACGATGTTTTGAGTGCATTTGTGGAGACTGTCCGACCACTGCTTGCTCGTTCACATCTGACGCAAATTCAAGTGTTGGTATCGCTTCGTGACACCTTGCTCCCCCGCCTAATTTCTGGCCAGTTGAGAATCTCCGAGGCGCAGAATGAAATGGAAAACGTGTGACATGACCGCCAAACCATTCAGCAACTATCTGGTGTTCGTTGATGAAAGCGGCAGCCCGTCCATGGGGCGGATTGACCCGGATTTTCCCTTGCTGGTGTTGGCTTTCATGATCGTGCGCAAGGACGAATACGCGCAGCAGGTTGTTCCTGCGGTTCAGGCGTTCAAGTTTCAGCACTTTGGGCATGATCAGGTCATCTTGCATGAGCGAGACATTCGCCGCGATTTGGGGCCATTTTCTTTCCTCAAGACCCGTGCTCTGAAGCAAGCCTTTCTGGATGAGCTGACGGTCATTGTTGAAAAGGTGCCGTTTCATCTGGTGTCGGTGGTGATTCGCAAAGATGCCCTGCAAAAGCGTTATAACCAGCCAGAAAACCCCTATCACCTGGCATTGCAATATGGTTTGGAGCGCATCAGTGCTTTTCTGCAGTCTCAGGGTGAATGGCAAGCTGGGTCAAACGCGAACCCTAAAGTGCATTTGGTGGTGGAGCAACGCGGACGCAATGAGGACGACGAATTGGAACTGGAGTTTCGCCGTATTTGTGATCGTGGCAACTACAACCAGGAGTCGTTCGCGTTTGAGGTGGTGTTTGCCGACAAGCAATCGAACTCATCGGGTTTGCAGTTGGCCGATTTGATGGCGAGGCCCATGGGCATGTCCGTGCTCAAACCTGAGCAAGCCAATCGTGCGGTGGATGTGATCAAGCGCAAGCTGGTTCAGGTCAATGGCCGTGCTGCAGGGTGGGGCTCGAAAGTATTTCCGTGAGCACAAAAACAAAGGCCCCCGACAACCGCCGGAGGCCAATGCCGACCGAGAATCCCCAGTCCGTGCGCAAATTATTGCATAAAAAATGAAAAAACCACTCAGCAAACTCGAACGCGTCCCACTGCGCGAAGCCTGGAAGCACGAAGCCAACGACTTCACGCCCTGGCTGGCCGAAGAGGACAATCTCAACACGCATGGCCGATGCGCCGGGTTTGGCAGACCTGGAGCTGGTGGCCGCCGAGCATTGGGTGGGGTGAGTTTGATGGGCCAGATCCTCACCTACGCAGAGGGCATGGGGGCCAAGTGATTTAGGCGCAGGCTTGACGGGACAGCTCCGGAGGAATGATGGCTGGGTGGGTGATCGCCATCCGTTTTCAAATTAAAGCCGGCTTTAAAAGCATTGACTGTTATTAAAGAATTCTTTAATATCTTTTCTCTGTATTTAAAAAACTCTATTTATGAAGCGCATCACTGGTACTTATGTCGTATCAACGACCTTGGGTGAGCCCGTGAGTGCGTTTGTTCCGCATGCACTGCCCCCTGCGGAGCCGGCACTCGCTGATTCAGTTTGGGCCACACACAATGATGCGGCGGTCATGGCTTTGCAGCGCCTGTCAGCGGTGGCTGGACTGGTGCCTTCCGTGGACTGGTTGCTTTACAGCGCCATTCGCCAAGAGGCGTTGATGACATCGCAAATCGAGGGCACTCAGGCCACCTTGGTTGATTTGTTTGACGAAGAGGCAGGCCTTGCAATCAGCAACACAGACGATGTGGAAGAGGTGACCAACTACTTGCAGGCGTTTCAGTGGGTGCAAACTCAGCTGAGAAGTCAGCAGGGCTTACCCATCAGTGTGCGGCTGCTCAGCGAGGCGCATCTCCGCTTGCTGGATGGCGTTCGCGGTTCAGGCAAGCAGCCCGGTGAGCTGCGAAAGTCGCAAAACTGGATTGGTGGCACTCGGCCGGGCAATGCAGTGTTTGTGCCGCCGCCCGCCGATCAAGTGCCCGCTTTGTTGGGTGATCTGGAGCGGTTTATTCATGCAGAACAAACAGCGTTGCCTGCCTTGGTGCGCGTGGCTTTGGTGCATGCTCAGTTTGAAACCATCCACCCATACCTCGATGGAAATGGCCGTATTGGGCGTTTGTTGATTGCCGCGTTATTGGAGCATTGGCAGTTGTTGCCTGAGCCCTTGATGTACTTGAGTGGTTACCTCAAGCAGCACCAGTCAGAGTATTACCGCCGTTTGTCGGCCATCCGTACGGATGGTGATTGGGAGGGATGGGTGCAGTTTTTCCTGGAAGCGGTGCAAAACGCCGCTGCACAGTCAGAACGCGCCGTGGTGGCACTGGCCAGCTTGGTCGCCAATGACCGTCGGCGTTTGTTGGCACACCCCAGAGCCAATGCCGTGAGTTACCGCTTGTTTGAACTGCTGCCCACGATGCCACGCCTGTCTGTGGATCGGGTGTGCGAGGCGGTGCAGACCACGTTTCCAACGGCAAATACAGCGATCAAGCTACTGGAAGAATTGGGCATATTGACCGAGCTGACGGGTCAAAAAAAGAACCGTACTTTCAGTTACGCGGCTTACATCCAATTGCTCAGTCAATAAGTCAGCAGAGTGCGGATCAAATCATGACTGAAGACCAACTCGAACAAGAAGCCCTCGGCTGGCTGGCCTCTGTCGGTTACACGCCGCTCAACGCCCGTGATCTGGATAACCTGGACCCGCGCCTGGCGCGCGCCAGCACCCGCGAGGTGGTATTGGCCGTCAGTTTGCGTGCGGCCATTGACCGGCTCAACCCTGCAGTGCCCGCCATCGCTCGCGAGGACGCTTTTCGTCAGGTGCTCGATTTGGGGCAGCCTGCTTTGCTGTCGGGCAACCGGGCGTTTCACCGGGTGCTGGTCACGGGCGTGCCGGTTCAGTACCAAAAGGATGGCGAGACGCGTGGCGACTTTGTGCGCCTGATCGACTGGCAAGACGCCCAGCGCAACGAGTGGCTGGCGGTGCAGCAGTTCACCATCAAGGGGCCGCGCCATACGCGCAGGCCCGACATCATTTTGTTCATCAACGGTTTGCCGCTGGTGCTGATTGAGCTGAAGAACCCCGCAGACCTGAATGCCGACATCTGGAAGGCCTACGACCAGATTCAGACTTACAAAGACCAGGTGGCCGATGTGTTCATCTACAACGAGTTGTTGGTGATCTCGGACGGTACCGAGGCGCGCATGGGCTCGCTCTCGGCCAATGCCGAGCGCTTCATGCAGTGGCGCACGATTGACGGCGTGGCGCTGGACCCGCTGGGCAAGTTTCAGGAGCTGGAGACTTTGGTGCGCGGCGTGCTGGCCCCGGCTTATCTGCTGGATTACCTGCGATTTTTTGTCCTGTTTGAGGATGACGGCACCTTGGTCAAAAAGGTGGCGGGTTACCACCAGTTTCATGCGGTGCGTGCCGCCGTAGAGCAGGTGGTGACCGCCGCCAGCACACACGAGGCCACACGCCGAGGCAAGGGTGGTGTGGTTTGGCATACGCAAGGCAGCGGCAAGAGCATCACCATGACGTGCTTTGCCGCCCGCGTGATGCAAGAGCCCCGGCTAGAAAACCCGACCATTGTGGTCATCACCGACCGCAACGATTTGGACGGTCAACTGCTTGGCGTTTTCAGCCTGAGCCAAGACCTGCTGCGCGAGCAGCCCCAACAAGCCACCACGCGCCAACGGCTGCGCGAGTTGCTGGACAACCGGCCTTCGGGCGGCATTGTGTTTGCCACCATTCAGAAGTTCATGCCCGGCGAAGACGAAGACACCTTCCCGGTGCTGAGCCAGCGGCGCAACATTGTGGTGATTGCCGACGAGGCGCACCGCACGCAATATGGCTTTGAGGCCAAGCTCAAGTCACGCAAGTTCAATGGTGGCGCGAGCCCTGCGGTGGCTTACACCACGGGCGACAGTCAGACGGTGGCCAGCACAGCTGACTTTGCGCCACCCGAATACCAAGTCAAATACCAGGCGGGCTATGCTCAGCACCTGCGCGATGCATTGCCCAACGCCACCTTTGTGGCGTTCACCGGTACCCCCGTGAGCAGCACCGACCGCGACACGCGCTCGGTGTTTGGCGAGTACATCCATGTGTACGACATGCAGCAGGCGCAAGAAGATGGCGCGACGGTGGCCATTTATTACGAAAGCCGCCTGGCCAAGCTGGGCTTGAACGAAGGCGAGCTGAGCCACCTGGACGACGAGGTGGACGAGCTGGCGGAGGACGAAGAAGAGAGCCAGCAAACCAAGCTCAAAAGCCATTGGGCGGCTTTGGAAAAAGTGGTGGGTGCCGAGCCGCGCATTGCCAGCGTGGCCGCCGACTTGGTGGCGCACTTTGAAGAGCGCAACAACGCCCAAGACGGCAAGGCCATGGTGGTCGCCATGAGCCGCGAGATTTGTGTGCACCTGTACAACGAGATCACCCGCCTGCGCCCCGACTGGCAAAGCGACGACCCGGAGCAAGGCGCGATCAAGGTCGTGATGACGGGCAGTGCAAGCGACAAAGCCTTACTGCGCCCGCACATTCACAGCAGTCAGGTCAAAAAGCGGCTCGAAAAGCGCTTCAAAGACCCGAAAGACCCGCTCAAACTGGTCATCGTGCGCGACATGTGGCTCACAGGTTTTGATGCGCCGTGCGTGCACACCCTGTATGTGGACAAACCCATGAAGGGCCACAACCTGATGCAGGCCATTGCCCGCGTGAACCGCGTGTTCAAGGACAAGCAGGGTGGCCTGGTGGTGGACTACATCGGTATTGGCGAAGACCTGAAAGCCGCGATGAAGGAGTACACCGCCAGCAAAGGCCGGGGCAAGCCCACGGTGGACGCTCGCGAAGCGCTGGCCGTGATGCTGGAAAAGCTCGATGTGCTGCGGGCCATGTTGCACGGCTTTGACTACTCAGGCTTTTTGACGGGCGGACACAAGACGCTGGCCGGTGCTGCCAACCATGTGCTGGGCCTCCAATCAGACAAAGAGCGCGACGGCAAAAAGCGTTTTGCCGACCACGCGCTGGCCATGAGCCATGCGTTCAGCCTGTGCTGCACTTTGGCCGAGGCCAAAGACCACCGCGACGAGGTGGCCTTCATGCAGGCGGTCAAGGTGATCCTGACCAAGCGCGAAGCCAGCGCCCAGCGCAAGACCGATGAACAGCGCGATCTGGCGATTCGCCAGATCATCAGCTCGGCTGTGGTGTCGGGCGAGGTGGTGGATATTTTTGCGGCCGTGGGGTTAGACAAGCCCAACATCGGTTTGCTGGACGACGACTTTTTGGCGCAGGTGAACAACCTGCCTGAGAAGAATTTGGCGGTGGAACTGCTGGAGCGTTTGTTGCAAGGCGAGATCAAAAGCCGCTTTGCCAGCAACGTGGTGCAAGACCGCAAGTTCAGCGATTTGCTGGCCGATGTGATTCGCCGTTACCAAAACCGCAGCATCGAAACCGCGCAGGTCATGGAAGAGCTGATCGCCATGGCAAAAAAGTTTCGCGAGGCGGCCAATCGGGGTGACCAGCTGGGTTTGCGTGAAGACGAAGTGAAGTTTTACGACGCGCTGGCCAACAACGAGTCGGCCGTGCGCGAGCTGCAAGACGAAACCCTGAAAAAGATCGCCCAAGAGCTGACCCAAAGCCTGCGCGAGAACCTGACGGTGGACTGGTCAGAGCGCGAAAGCGTGCGGGCCAAGTTGCGGCTCATGGTTCGCCGCATCCTGCGTAAATACAAATACCCGCCCGACCAGGCAGATGCAGCTGTGGAGCTGGTGCTCGAACAAGCCCAGACTATTGGGGAAGACTGGGCTCTTTGAGTTCAGGCCGGCGCCATGCCATGCTGGCGCTTGAGCGCGTCACAGGCAGGCGAATGCCAGAAGGCCAGCAGCGCACGCATAGCCTCAGGCTGTGCGCAAGACGCCGCCACCGAGCCCGAGAAAGTGGTGATGATCTCCACCGCCGGGGGCAGGCCGCCCACGATGGTGATGCCTTGCACGCCCAGCATTTCGCTCAGCTGCTGAAAGCCCAGCGCCACTTCGCCCAACGCCACCAGCGAGCCCACCGGCACGCCGGGTTTGGCTTGAACGAGGCGGTCCTTGATTTGTTCGGCGATGCCCCAGGCCTCAAACTGTTTGGCCAGTTGTACGCCGCTTGGGCCCGTGGAATAGCCCAGCGTGGGCGCGGCCAGTACAGCGGCTTTGAGCGCGGCTTCGGTCGAGATGTCGGGCACGGGCTGGCCCGCAGGCACGGCCACCGCCACACCCGAGCGCACCAGATCGACTCGGCTGCCCGCCAGCACATGGCCGCTGGACACAAGTTTGTCGATGGCGTCGCTGGCCAGCACCACGCCGTCAAAGGCTTCACCTGCCTGTACACGCTTGGCGGCATCGACGCCGCCGACCGACTCGACCAACACCTGAACGCCAGGCGCTTGCGCTTGGTAAAGCGCCACCAGATCGGCCAGCAGGGGCTTGGTGGCCATGGAGGAAATGAGTCGCAGTGTGGTCATGTTGGGCGCTTTGAAATGATGCTTCGTTGACCTTTGGATTATGGCCAAGAGCGAGGCCCGCGCCCGTGCGCCGCTTAAACTCACGGTCATGAGAATTTTGGGAATCGAATCTTCTTGCGACGAAACGGGCGTGGCCTTGGTGGAGACCATGGGCAGTGCCATGCCGCGCCTGATGTCACACGCGCTGTTCAGCCAGATCGAGATGCACCAGGCCTACGGCGGTGTGGTGCCCGAGTTGGCCAGCCGCGACCACATCCGCCGGGTGTTGCCGCTCACGCGCCAAGTGTTGGTCGAGGCGGGCGCCACTTTGGGTGATATCGACGTGCTGGCCTACACCCGGGGGCCGGGGCTGGCCGGGGCTTTGCTGGTGGGCTCGGGCGTGGCTTGTGCTTTGGCCGCGGCCTTGGGCAAGCCGGTGCTGGGCGTGCACCACCTGGAAGGGCATTTGCTCTCGCCGTTTTTAAGTGCCGATCCGCCCGAATTTCCCTTCATCGCCTTGTTGGTGTCGGGCGGGCACACCCAGCTCATGCGGGTGGATGGCGTGGGCCGTTACGAATTGCTGGGCGAGACGATCGATGACGCCGCAGGCGAGGCCTTCGACAAATCGGCCAAGCTCATGGGCTTGCCTTACCCCGGCGGCCCGGGCCTGTCGCGTCTGGCCGAGCATGGCAACCCGGCCGCTTACAAGCTGCCGCGCCCGTTGCTGCACAGCGGCGATCTGGACTTTTCCTTTGCAGGCCTCAAGACGGCGGTGCTCACCCAAAGCCAGAAAATCGGCCCTGCCGCCCACACCGAAGGCGCGCCCGAGCGGGCCGACCTGGCCGCGTCGACCCAAGCCGCGATTGTCGAAGTGTTGGTCAAAAAGTCGATGACCGCACTCAAAACATCCGGCATGAAGCGCCTGGTGGTGGCTGGGGGCGTGGGGGCCAACCGCGAACTGCGTGCGCAGCTCAACGCCGCTTGCGCCAAAGCCCAGGTGCGCGTGCACTACCCCGAGTTGCACCTGTGCACCGACAACGGCGCCATGATCGCCATGGCCGCGGCCATGCGTTTGCAAGCCGGGGTGCAAACTGCCGAAGCGCGTTACAGCTTCGATGTGAAACCGCGTTGGCCGCTGCACGAGTTGGCCGGCGCTTGAAGCTTCAAAACGCCCGGTGAACAAGCCCCACTTGAATGCGGGTTAACCCTAGTTTTTGCAACTCGTCTGGTTAAACTCTGCTTCTTTTTTTGTGCGGGCCGGACCACGGTTCTTTTTGTTATGCAGTCATTGAGCTCTTTTTCGCGTCGCAATTGGATGGCCTATTTGGCGGCCTTGTGTTTTGTTCCAGCGCTTGCCCAAGCCCAAGCCCAGTTCCCCGCGCCCATCAAGCTGGCCCTGATCGAAGGCATGAGCGGCCCCTTTGCCAACACCGGCGAAGCGGTGGTCCGCAACATCGCCTGGGCGGTCGAGCGGGTCAATGCGCGTGGCGGCGTCAAAACCGCCCAAGGCATGCGGCCCATGGTGCTCGAGCGGTACGACAGCAAAGGCCAAAGCGAAGAGGCTTTGTCGGCCCTCAAATCGGCCATCGACGACGGCGCGCAGGTCGTGTTGCAAGGCAACTCATCGGCCAATGCGGCGGCCCTGATCGATGCCATCAACAAGCACAACGAGCGAGAGCCTGCCAAGCGCGTGCTGTTTTTGAACTACTCCGCCGTGGACCCGATTCTGACCAACGAAAAGTGCAGCTTTTGGCATTTTCGATTTGATGCCCATGCCGACATGCGCATGGCGGCCTTGATGCAGGTGGTCAAAGGTGACACCTCGGTCAAATCGGCCTATTTGATCGGGCAGGACTACAGCTTTGGCCAAGCGGTGCTGCGTGAGGCCCGCAGGCAATTGGGCTTTCAGCGCCCGGATGTTCAGATCGTGGGGGACGAGCTGCACCCCATGGGTCGGGTGAAAGACTTTTTGCCCTACGCGGCCAAGATCAAAGCCAGCGGTGCTCAGGCCGTGATCACGGGCAACTGGGGCAATGACCTGACGCTCTTGGTCAAGGCCGCGCGGGAGGCCGGATACGACGGCAAGTTCTACACCTTTTATGGCAATGCTTTGGGCGCGCCGGCCGCCATTGGTGAATCCGGTATCAACCGCGTGATCGCCGTGGCCGATTGGTTGCCCAATGTGCCGGGTGCCGCCAGCGAGCAGTTTTACCAGTCGTTTCGCCAGCGCTTTCCCAAGCCGTCTGAGGACTACGTGCATGTGCGGATGCAGTTGATGATCGAAGCTTTGGCCCAAGCAGTTGAGCGGGCAGGGGGCACCGATCCAGTGGCCGTGGCCTTGCAGCTCGAAAAAGCCCGCGTCACCATCGCTGGGCAAACCGGCACGATGCGCGCCGAAGACCACCAATTCCAGCAGCCCTTGGTGGTGGGCGTGATGGCGCGCCAAGGCACGCCCGGTGTGCCCTTTGATGTCGAGGGCTCCGGCTACGGTTTCAAGGTGGTGCGCCAGATCAAGGCCGAGCAGGCCCGCATGCCCAGCAGCTGCAAGATGGTGCGCCCCAGTGGCGCTTGAGTCTGGCCTGGCCCACATGACCTAGAATCCAACGTCCCTTTCAAGGGGACATCGCATCATTTTTATCAACCCGTCGCCAGGGGAGCTCCGAAAAGAGCTGAGATTGCGTCTGACTCGACGCTGACCCTGGAACCTGATCCGGCTCATACCGGCGGAGGAAGCGCGACATGCTGTACGTCACTGCAGCCGCTATTTTTGCGGCACTTGTTTTTTTCATCTGGGTCGCCCTGCGCGATCGCACACCCGTGGCCAGTCTTGACGACTACCTCACCGCCAGGGGCTCACAAAATTCAACCGCCTTGGGTTTGTCATTTTTGGCATCCGGCATGGGCGCATGGATTTTGTTTGTACCGCCCGAGATCGGCGCGTTTGTGGGGCCTATTGCTTTGGTGGGTTACGCCTTGTCGGCGGCGCTGCCATTTCTGCTCTTGGCTTGGTTGGGTCCCGCCATACGCCAGCAAATGCCCCACGGCCGCACCATTGCCGAATTTGCCCAAGAACGTTTTGGCCAGAGCTTGCGTTTGTGGGTCAGCGCCTTGTCGGTCTTGTACATGCTGTGTTTCATCACGGCCGAATTGACCGCCATTGGGGCCATCACCGGCTTGTTGTCCGAGTTGCCCGGCAGCGTGGTCATCGTCGCCGTGGCGGTCACCACCTTGGTCTACACCACCTGGGGTGGCTTGCGTGCGAGCATGGTCACCGACCGTTGGCAGGCTTGGTTGCTGCTGGCTTTGCTGGCCATCGTGATCGGCGTCACGCTGTTCAGCTTGCCCCAAAACGCCGTGACCCAAGCTTGGCCTGCGGCACCGATCGAGGTGTCCCTCAACGTGGCTTTGACGCTCGTGATTGCGGTGACAGCCGCCAATATTTTTCACCAAGGCTATTGGCAGCGTGTGTGGTCGGCTCGCAGCGACACCGAGTTGCGCAAAGGCGCGTTGCTGGGCGGGGCGCTCACCGTGCCGGTGATGTTGGCCATGGGCGCTTTGGGCATGCTGTGCATGGCCATGGGCAAAAACCCAGGCTCGCCACCCATTCCCTTCTTTGCTTTGTTGTCCGATGCGCCAGCTTGGTTGGCTGTGCCCGTGTTGTTGCTGGCGGTGGCTTTGGTGGCCTCGTCGGTGGACACGCTGCAAAGCGGCATTGCTTCCTTGGTGGTCACGGCCCGGCCGCAAGTTTCGCTGGGCGCTGCCCGCTGGATCACGGTGTTGCTGATGCTGCCGGTGGTGTGGGTGTCGCTGCAAGGCTTGTCGGTGCTGAGGCTTTTCTTGATTGCCGATTTGTTGTGCGCCACCGCGGTGGTGCCGGTCTTGTTGGGCCTTTGGCAACGCATGACCCCAGTCGCCGCAGTGGCTGGATCTGTCGCCGGTTTGTTGGGAGCGGTGCTGCCCGGTTGGTTGAGCGAAGGAAGTCTGAGTGCAGGTTTGCTGGCTGCGAGTTTTCCCAATAGCGTGCCGACGCTGGCGCCTTTTGCCGGTGCCTTGCTGGCGTCCACCCTGGTCAGCTTGTTGCAGGCTGGGCTGCGGCAGGGCTCACCCGTTCGAATCAAGGTTTAACCTTGGACGAGACGGGCCCACAGTAGCTGGTTTTTGCCAAGTTTCTTGGTTGGCATGCTGACCATTGCTGGCTTCATGGTGGCGTTGCCTGCCTCAACTGGAGTTGGGCTGCCAACGGGCGAGCCACGGCAAGTCGATTGATGAAAGCCTGACGCGATGCAAACTGCAAAAACCGACATCCACGGCCAATGGGTCAAGGGTCATGAGGCCCATCGTCGAGGCGACTCCATCGACCCCGCCACCCGCTACGGCTGGGCGGCATCGGTTTGGACGCAGGACTTTCGGGCAGCTCGCCAACTGGCGCGGCGCATCAAGTTCGGTAATGTATGGGGCAACTCGCACAACCGCCCTTTTGCCGAAATCGAAAGCAGGGGCTATCGCCAAAGCGGCTTTGGCCGCTTGTATGGCGTGGAAGGGCTGAACGATTTCATGGAAACCAAGCATGCGACTGCCGCTGAACATCTGACTGACTTGGCTGGTGCCGTGCGGCGTTCGCTGGTCCCGCTGGCCCGGCTCCGGCAAGTATGCGCTGGCCAGGCTGCTGCTGCCCATGCAAGCCGGGTTTGACGCTGAACCTGCAGATGTGTGCTGGCCTGTACCTTGACACGCTGCTCTCATCGAGATCAAGGCGGGGCAGGATCAGGCCATCGCTGCTTGAGCCAGTCCAGCACATCCTGCCAAGCCTGAGGGCCTGTCACAGGGTGGCGTCCGGCGTGAACGCCCAGACCCGGATGTGGGCCATTGGGTACGCGGGGCAAGTGCTGAACTTGCCCTACCGGGTTGTCAAAACCGTGGTGGCTGTCCGGGTACAGCTTGAAGCTCATGCCAGATCGCTGGCCCAAGGCCACACAGGGCGCGGCAGGCGTCCAGTCGTCTGCCGCCCCCAGCAGCATGTGCACGGGCCAGCTCGGCTGATAAGCCCGCCCAAGTGCGTCGGCGCAGCCTGGGTAAAAGGCCAGCGCCACGTCGGGTGTCACACTGGGTTGAGGGAGTTTATGCTGGCTGTCCGAGCTGGCCAGCACGGTGTTGCCGCCATGGGACCAGCCCAGCAAGGCCACGCGTTGGCGATCCGTCCAGGCTTGTTGGGCAAGCCAAGCCAAGGTGGCGTGAACGTCGCTGCGCCGATGGCTTTGCCTGACTTGGCGCGACGCCATGCTTTGTTCGCACAAACTGGTTTCTTGCCTGGGTGTGAGGCTGTCGGGCCAGACCACGCTGTAGCCTTGTGCCAGCAACAAATCGGTCATGCCTTGATGGCGCGCACTGAGCTGGCCTTTGCGCGAGCCGACAGTGGAATAAATGCCGCCGCACCCGTGCAAAGCGATCACCACCGGGCGGGGGGTGGCATGGGTCTTTTGTGCCGGATGAAACACCCAGGTTTTCAGCGCCAGACCGTTGACACCGGGCACAAGCTCGGACACGGGTTGAGCCTGTGCCGATGGCCCCAGCCCCAACCCCAAGCACAGCCAAAGACCGCAGCGACGCAGGAACTGAAGCAGGTGCACAGCGCTTACCGTATGCCGTGTTGACCCAGGTGCCGCACCGCGTCTGACACACGCATGCCCAACTGCAGGCCCTGCGCCAGAGCCAGCGCGTTCAGGCCATTGACCACGCCGTTGTCCAGCCCGTCTTGCGCCTCGCCAATGCGCGCCGAGGTGTGGGCATACAAAATGGCCAGCACGCCCACCGCCTGCAATTCATGCAGCGCCACGCGACCAGCGTCGTCCTTGCCGCCACCGGCGTCGTTGAAGGCCACGGCGTAGGGTTTGTGGGTTTGCGCTGTCACAAAATGCGAGGCCGACAAACCCCCGTGCGAGCCCGACACGATCACCGCGCCGGCATGGCTGGCGTTGACCAGCGCAATCGAGTCGAGCAAAACCAGTGCGCGCTGCGTCATCGCATTTCCTTTGCCACATCTTGCTCGAAGCTGGCTTCCTTTAAAGGGGCTTTTTCGGCCATCCAGCCGCTGTACACGGTTTGGAAATCCGCCACGATTTGCGCCAGCGGCATGTCGTCAAAGGTGCCGCGCTGGTTCACGTACTCCATGTGCCGGTTGCCTGCCTTGTCAAACGGGTGGTAGATCGAGTCGTTTCGTCCGTCAAACTCCAGCGGCAGCAGGCCGAACTTGTCGCACAGCTCGATGTTGAAGGCGGGCGTGGCCTTGACCCATTGGCCGTCCAGCCAGATGTCGGCATAGCCGTGCCAGATGAACACATCGGTCTGCATGGTCTGGCGCAAGCGCTCGGTGCTCAGGTGGTTGCGCACATCGGCGTAACCCAAGCGGGCATGCAGACCGGCGGCGCGGCAAGCCGCCGCCATCAAGGCCGCCTTGGGCACACACCAACCCGAGCCTTGGGTAATGACCGAGCTGGCGCGCATGCCTTCGGTGGACAGCTCGATCCGGTAGGGGTCGTAACGGAACTGGTCGCGCACCGCCAGGTACAGCGACACCGCACGTTCGCGGTCGGTGGCGCCTTGCGCGTGCTGGCGCGCCAAGGCGATCACGTCCGGGTGGTCGCTGTCGATCAAGGCCGTGGCGGCCAGCGTGGCGGGGGAGGGCAGGTCGGTCATGCGGATCACTGTAGCGCGTGTGCCAGCGCGGGGCTGTCACGCTGGCTATAGTGGCTTGTCGCGCTCTGGATGGGGCGCTGTTCAGGAAGGACCTTCATGGCGTCGGTGTTGAATTTCGGAGCGGTGCGGGTGCACCTGGGCGAAAAATCGGGCAAATACCCCGACGGCAACCAGCTCATCGTGCAGGGGGCCGACATGCGCGTGGCCTTTGACACCCCCGAGGTGGCCAACCGCATCGGCCCCGAGCTGGACACGGTGGACCTGGTCATCTTGGGCCATGTGCACGAAGACCACATGGCGGGGTTGCACCGCCTGCCGCACGCCCCTGTGCAAGTGCACGAGGCCGATCTGGCCGCCGCGCAATCGTGGGACGGCTTGTGCCAACACTACGGTTACCCCGCCGAGGTGCTGGACGCCATGCACGCCATCGTGCAAAAGGATTTCCATTACCAGCCCCGGCCCGACGCCACCGGCTACACCGACGGCGCGGTCTGGGACTTGGGCGGCGGCGTGCGGGTGCGAGCACACCACCTGCCGGGCCACACCGCAGGCCACTGCGCCCTGGTGGTCGAGAGCGAAGGCCTGGCCTTCATTGGCGACATCGACCTGAGCGGCTTTGGCCCGTATTACGGCGACGCCACCTCCAGCCTGAGCGATTTCCGCCAGACGTTGAAGAAGGTCGCCGAGTTGGACGCCCGCATCTGGGCCACCTCGCACCACAAAGCGGTCATCACCGACCGGGCCCAGTTTTTGGCCGACTTGGCGCGCTTTGCCAGCAAGATCGACGAGCGCAGCGCGCAATTGATGGGCTATTTGCAGACCCCGCACAGCCTGGACGAGCTGGTGGACCGCCGCCTGCTGTACCCACAAGGCTACGACGTGCCCTTTGTGCCCTGCGCCGAGCGCAACACCATCGGCATGCACCTGGCCGAGCTGCAGGAACAGGGACAGATCCAAACCTTGGAAGACGGCCGCTTTGTGGCGGTGTGAAGCCTTTTCACCATTTCATCAGGAGACTTCTATGACCCCCGAACAACTCTTGCAGCACCACGACCAAGCCCGTTTGTGGGGCCAGGCCCCCGGCGTGGTGGGCGGCCCCGACACGGCGGCGGCCTACCAACAAGCCCTGGCCGTGCGCCAGTTGCGCCAGCAGCGTGGCGAAGTGGCCAAGGGCTACAAAATTGGCTTCACCAACCGCACGCTGTGGCAGCGCTACGAGGTGTTTGGCCCCATGTGGGGCACGGTCTGGGACACAGGCCTTGGCTTTGCCGAGCCCGCCGCATCGGGGACTGCTGAAGGGCAAATCGACCTGACCCACACCTGCCAGCCCCGGCTGGAGCCCGAAATCGTCTTCGGCATGAAGGCCACGCCAGCGGCCAACGCCAGCATGCAGCAGTTGTTCGAGGCCATCGACTGGATCGCACCGGGTTTTGAGGTTGTGCAGTCGCACTGCCTGGACTGGAAGTTCACTGCCACCGACACCATGGCCGACAGCGGCTTGCACGCCCGCCTGCTGGTGGGCCAACGCCTGCCCGTTCAGCAACTGGCCGCCGATGCGCAGGCCCTTCACACCCTGCTGGCGCAGGCCCAGGTCACGCTGTTCAAAAACGGCCAGGCGGTGGAGCAGGGCACCGGCACCAACGTGCTCGACAGCCCGCTGAATGCCTTGCACCACTTTTTGAAAGAACTTCGCCAATGCCCCGGCGCGGTGGACCTGCAAGCGGGCGACGTGATCACCACCGGCACCTGGACCGACGCTTGGCCGCTGCAAGTGGGCGAAAACTGGCGCGCCGAGTTTTCTGCGCCGCTGGGCAGCCTGAGCGCCCACACTTGTTGAGATGCTGTGAAGTTTTGAGCAACAGGGCAAAGATGGATTTTTTGTAGGAGCCCACCTGCGAGGGGTTAATATTTGTATTCGATCGAATACAATTGAAGCATGTACCAAGTAGAGACCACAAAAGACTTTGATGCTTGGCTGGATGGACTCAAGGACAGTCTGACCCGCAAGCGCCTTGGGATGAGGTTGCGCAAAGCTCAACTTGGAAACCTGGGCGACGTGAAGCCCGTAGGCGAGGGCGTCTGGGAAATGCGCGAATTTTTTGGACCAGGCTGGCGCATGTATTACATCCAGCAAGGTTCTGTGTTGATTGTGATGCTTGGCGGTGGCGACAAGTCCACTCAAGCGGTTGACATTGCCGCGTCCGTTCAGTTGGCCCGTTTGTTCAAGGAGTGAACCATGAAACCCCATACCCGACCCTTCGACATCACCGAGATGCTGCAAGACGATGAAAGCATTGCCGAGTACCTGACTTTGGTGATGGAAGATGGTGATCCTGCTTTGTTGGCCGCCACTTTGGGCGACATTGCTCGCGCCCGTGGCATGACACAGATTGCGAAAGACGCTGGCATCGGCCGCGAGGCTTTGTACAAAGCGCTTCGTCCGGATGCCAGCCCTCGGTTTGATACCGTCGCCCGCGTGTGCAAGGCCCTGGGCGTGAAGTTGGTGGCGCAGCCGGTAGCGGGGTAAATCCATCCTGTCGGCTGGCACCACAGCCGCAGAGCACCTGCAGGACCTTGAGGGTCCGACATCACAGGGCATAAAAAAACGCCCCGAGCCGCAAGGTCCGGGGCGTAAATCAACAAAAATGTCAGGCAACTGCAGGAAGCATGACCAGGTCAGTATACTGTAAATATAAACAGTATTTTGATCTCTCCATTGCCACTCCTGCAGCCAAAGCGTCCCTCATGCATACCCCAGACACCCCCCAAGCCCTGCCCCCCGGAAACTGGTGGCTGCAGGCCTTGCCCGCCAGTATTGCAGCGGGTTTCCCGTCGCCCGCTGAAGACCACCAGGTCGAGCGCATCGACCTCATGCAGCAGCTGGTCAAGCACCCACAGGCCACGTTTTACATCCGCGTACGCGGCGAAAGCATGCGCGATGTGGGCATCTTGGATGGCTCTGTCGTGCTGGTGGACCGCGCCATCACCCCGGCCGATGGCCAGATCGTGCTGGCCGTGATCGACGGCGACTTCACTTGCAAAATCCTGCGCCTGCCAAGCGAGGGCCTGCGCTTGCAAGCAGCCCACCCCGACTACCTCGACATCGTGCCCAAAGACGGCCAAAGTGTGGACATCTGGGGCGTGGTGGTGGCGACCATCCACCAACACGCCACCTGATCTGATCGAACCTGACATGGCCAGCATTTCCCCCCGCCGCCGCCGCGATGACTTCGAGGCCGAGCGCGTCTACGAATACCCCCAGCATCTGCGGGGCGCCATCGAAGACGCGCCCACCGGGGCGGGTGTTTACATCTTCCACGGCCAAGAAGGCGACTTGCCGCTGTACATCGGCAAAAGCATCAACATCCGCGCCCGGCTGCTGTCGCACCTGCGCACGCCCGACGAGGCGCGCATGCTGCGCCAAACCCAACGCATCAGCCACATCCGCACGGCGGGCGAGATCGGCGCGCTGCTGCTGGAGGCGCAAATGATCAAGGCCCAGCACCCCTTGTTCAACCAAAAACTACGCCGCAACCAGCAGTTGTGCAGCCTGCAACTGACGGGCGAAGTGCCGCAAGTGGTCTATGCCCGCGACATCGACTTTGCCAGCCAGCCCGAGCTGTATGGCCTGTACGCCAGCCGCCACGCCGCACTCGGTGCGCTGCGCGCCATCGCTGACCAAAACAAGCTTTGCTATGGCCCGCTGGGCCTCGAAAAATTGCCCCTAGGCAAAGCTTGCTTCAGGGCCGCCATCCGCCAATGTGCGGGTGTGTGCCGGGGCGACGAAACCCCCGAGGCCCACCGCGAGCGCCTGTTCACCAGCCTGCTGGCGATGCGTGTGGAATGTTGGCCTTATCCGGGCGCGGTGGGTTTGGTGGAACGTGATGCCGAACTCACGCAAATCCACGTGGTGAAGCACTGGTGCTATCTGGGCAGCGCCCCCACCCCCGAAGCGGCCCGCCAACTGAGCCAAACGGCCAGCCAAGTAGCCGCCAACTTTGATGCCGATGGCTACAAGATTTTGTGCCGCCCGGTGCTCACGCACAGTGTGGACATTGTGTTGTTGTGAGCCCCAACGACATGTCAGACCATTCGGTTGAAGCCCCTACCCAAGGCACCCCAACGCAACCTAACCCCATCATCATGAAAATCCACCTGCAAACGCCCGAAGAAATTCGCCTGCAAATTTGGAAAGAACTGGCCCGGGCCAGTCTGGACCGGCACCACGAATGGCGCACGCCGGTGCTCGCCTCTGCCGACGCAGACGGCTTGCCCGATGCACGCACCGTGGTGCTGCGGCAGGTGGACGCTGTAGTCGGGCAACTGACTTTTTACACCGACAGCCGCAGCCCCAAAGTGGCTCAACTGCAATCACAAGCTTCAGCGGTTCTGGTGTTTTGGAGTGCGCGTTTGAGCTGGCAATTACGGGTGCGCGTGGCCTGCTCGGTTATTACCGCTGGGCCGGAGGTTGATGCGCTTTGGCAAGGGGTCAAGCAGTCGGCGGCTGCGGGTGATTATTTGTCGCCACGGCCGCCGGGGGCGGTGTTGCCACCAGGCAGTGGCACGGCAGATGCAACCAAGGCCAGCGCCTCCGCGCCCACACACAGCTTTGCCTTGCTGCGTGCGCAAGTGCTTCAGATGGACTGGCTGGAGCTGTCGCGCGACGGGCACCGCCGGGCGCAGCTGAGCGCTAACAGTTGGGAGTGGCTCACGCCCTGAATGCTTTCAGCCCCGGTCGTCTCGCATGCGCTGCAGTTGTGCGCCGTCCACCACCAAACGCACGCCCAAAGAACCGCTGCCCGTACGCACCGGGAATTTGCGCAGAGCCATCTCAAGCGCCTCGATGGCTGGGTAAGCCGCGCAGGCCTGCACGATGCGCGTCATCAGCCGTTCTTGGGTTTCATACAGCCCATCTGCCGCCAGCCGTTCGATCTCGATCACCAAAGGGTCGTAATCGAACACATGCGCCATGCCGTCTTGGGCGATCAGCACCAGATCGGGGTCAATCCACAGCGTCAAGTCCAGCGCGTGGTACTCGGGCACGGTGTCGCCAGGCGCATAGGTGCCGATGCGGGTGGCCAGGTGAAAGTCTTTCAGTTCGATCCGGCTGGGCGTGGGCTGTGTGGGCATGGATAAAGGCATGGTGGTGGGCAGGGTTCAGTGCCGGTTTTGGAGCCGTTGGCTCTTGCGGCTTTTTTCAAAAAATGCGTTGGGTTTGGTTTGCACCCAACGGATGAAGCGGGCCATTTCTTCGGGCTGCTTCAAGGCGTCGACCGTGGCATAGGTGCGGGCCAATTCGGTCTCGGTGAACAGCGCATGGATCTGGCGGTGGCAAATGCGGTGCAGCAGCACGGTGTGCGCGCCCCCATGTGACTTGGGCACCAGATGGTGCGCATCTTGTTGGCTGGGCGGAATGGGGCGCTCGCAAAGTGGGCACAACACGTCGTCACTGCGCGGTGCGGGCAAGGCTTCAAGCTGTGCTTGAATGAGTTTTTTTCGAATGCGCCCTGTCACGGCTGCAAGATTGTGTGACCATCGCCCAAGGCTACAACAGACCGCCTGCGGCACAGGCCGCACCGGGCGATTGATCCCAGTCGCTTTCAGGGCATCAAGTCGTGTTGGGTGGTCGTTGTTTGGCCAGGCTCAATGTCCGGCTTCAGCCGATGGTGAATGCGTGCGCAGCCAATCCTTGAGCGCGGCATCAATGCGGGTCTGCCAACCATGACCGGTGGCACGAAAAGCCGACGACACCTCGGGCGACAAGCGGATGGTGGTGGGCACTTTGCGGTCTGGCTTGACGCTGCCCACGGGGCGGCCTGCACCACGCGCCCGAATTGCTTGAGGCGTGTGGCTTGCGGCCAGTTCACCCTTGAGCGCCTGATCGACCGAGCGCAGCAGCGCCGCTTCAAATTCGAGCATTTCGGGGTCCACAGGGGCCGCTTGAGTGGTTTTGGATTTAGGCATCGAATCGCTCCTTCAGTTTCAGCAGCAGTTCAGGTCTCAGGTTGTCAAATTTGGCTTTGGCGTAAACCAACAAAAGAACGATCTCTCCGTTGGACAAGCGGTTGAAATAAATCACCCTAGCACCGCCGCTCTTGCCCATGCCTTGGCGTGTCCACCGTACTTTTCGCAAGGGACCAGCCCCAGGAATCACATCTCCAGCCATTGGGTTTTCGCTGATCCACGCAATGAACTCAAACCGTTCGGAATCAGCCCAAACCTTGGCTGACCAAGCGATGAACTCTGGGGTTTCGTGGACGGTCAACATGAATTAATTGTACTAGCAAAAAATTAGTTGACTGAATCATTGCTGATGAGGGAGGCAGCAGATGCTCGGGGCTCGAGCATCTGCTTATGAAGCCGCGTGGGCCCAGTCGCTTTCAGGGCATCAGGTCAATCAAGATCTCGTTGCGGCGGTTCCACGGCAAGGTGAACGGATCGTCGTAGCGGGCCACTTGGGCCGTGGGGCTGAGCTTGAGGTTTTTGGTTTTGGCCCAAGCCTTTAGCCGCTCAGTTTGCTCTTGAATGCTGGTCTGCGTGGTGAAACCACTAAAGCGCACGGCCACCGTCTCGTGCTCGGCCACAGGGCGCAGCTGAATCTGGGGGTTCAGTGGCTTGGGCAAGGTTTGCATGCTTTCGGCAGATGGCATCACAAAGTGCACGCGCCAACCCTCTGACTCGGGGGCAACGGTGACGGGTGCTGTCATCGAGATCTTGCGCTGAGCGCCCACCTCGGCCTGGACGTTGTCGCCAAAAATATAAGACGCGATGCGCCGAAAGCCGTTGCGGCTGGCAGCGTCAAAGTCGCCAGTGATTTGGGTTTGCGCCACCGTGAAGGCGGCGTAGCGGCGCACCTCAAAAGGTGGCTCAGAGACCAGCACCGTGTAACGCGGTTCTTCAACGGCCATGGCAGCTCCACAAAAAAGAAACAGAACAGAAAAAAACCAGCGCATAAAAACTCGCTTGAAAAGAGGGTGTGAGGGCTTATTAAAGCAAAGGCAGGGCCCAGACGTCGGTCCGCTGGCGCACGCCCGCAGGAGGTGAAGTCTTCGGTGGTGTGACCGGTGTGCCCGATGTGGGTCGCTCACTCAGCCCCGGACCATGCGCATCACCTCGCCTGCGTCCAAAGTGGACGCGCGGGCCCGGATGTCACCCAAGTGCTGTTGTTGCAGTGTTTTGCCACTGCCCAAAAGGCCTTGGTAGGTTTGTCGCAGCAAGTCGGTGGACATGACGCGACCGCCTGCGTAATAGCGTTTGGCCAAATGGCCGAGCGCGTAGGTGCTGGCAAACGAAAACGCCATGCCCGTGGCTTGGCTGGTCAGGCCACCCAGCAGTTTGCCGCCAGCCTTGCCGATCAAACCACCCAATAGCTTGCGGCCAAACTCTTCGATGTATTGCGAAGTCAGGCCCACGCCCGCAGCGGCAATGAACTCTTTGATGTGGCCTTGGTCGAGTGACACGCCATGGGCCTGGCCCATGCGGTAAACCATTTTGATTTGCAGCGGAATGATGGCCATGGACGCCCACGACTGGGGCAGCAACTCCAGTGCGCCGTTCAAGATGGCGTAGTTGAGGATGGAGCGGTCGATGGCGGCGTTGTCTACGGCAGGCGCAGCGGGGGCTGCAGCAAGTGCGGTGGGGGCGGTAGGTGCACTGGGCTGGGCAGCGACGGCGGCCGGGGCGTGCAGCGGTGCGGCGGCTTCTTCGGCATAAGCGGCTCGGGCCAAGGCCTGGGTGTGCGTTGTGGCCTCGGGCTCGGCTTCGGACTTGCCCATTTGCAGGTCGGTTTTGAGGCGCTGCAAAAACGCGGCTTCAGCCGGGCTGCACAAGCCGTCGGCATGGCACACGGCGGTGGCCCATTCATAGGCCAGTTGGCGGTGCATCGGGTCTTGCAGTTGCGCGGCGGCTTGCTGCGCTGACAAACGCCCCAACAGCGCCGCCTGCACGGCTTGGGCCAGTTGCTTGGCACCGCCTTGCTCGTCGAGCTGCAAAGACAGGTCGCGCACAAAGTCGCGCTCGGCTTGAGACTTGTCGCCATCGGCCATGGCGGCGTGAACCATGATGGCCAAAAGTGCTTGTTGGGTGGGGGCGTTGATCATGTGAATTGGAAGAGGCAGAAGAAAAAAAACCAATTCAAGCACATGAGGCAAAGAAGGTACCCGCTGAAGATGGGCAATGACCTGTTGCTGAAGGGGATTGGCAACATGCTTTGCGCGGACGCTGCGCTTTGGGCAACGACGCGCCTCATGGCGATAGGTGAAAAAGAAGAGGGCACGCCCCTCACGGCATTCGTTGTGCTGCGTGTTTCACCCGCAAAATTTCGACGGTTCGGCTCTCGGTCAGCACGCGGTAAAACACGATGTAGTTCGGGTGCACCACCAGTTCGCGCAACCATTCTGGCAAACCCGGCCGGCCTTGTCGGCCAAGCTGTGGGTGCTGTGCCAGCATCCCGGTTTTGTCGCGCAATTCTTGGCCGAAGCTCTGGGCTCGCGTGGGGTTGTCCTTGCCGATGTAGCGCACGATGGCGCGCAAGTCTTCGCGGGCCATCGGACGCCATTCAACGCGAAAAATCGGCTGCGTCATGCTCGTATTTTCTGACTCAAGGCATCCAGCTCGGCGGCCATGTCGGCCATGACTTCATCGTGCGCAATGCTCTGTCGCGGGTCATCCAGCGATGCCTGGATTTCGCTGGCCAGCCACTGGTTATAGGCGGCGGCTTCGTGTGCGCCGCGCATGGCGTTGGCCCTGCCTCGGTTGCCCGCACTCGGTTCTTTGTCGGCCGGGTCGTAGTCGGTCGCGTCGAAATGGCCCACTGTGATGCCAATTTCACGCAACACATTGAAGGCCGCCAAAGGATTGCCAAAGCGGCGCGGCTCGGTGCTGCGGGCCTTTGACAGCAGGGCACTGGAGCCGCTGCGGGTGTCGATCTGAACCAGAAACGCCCCGCCTTGCCCCTTCAAGGTCACGCCCGACACACCGCCGGCGTCGTTTGCAGCACGCAGCTGCTCCAGGGTTATGCTTTGCATGATGGGCTCCTTAAAAGGTTCTCTTGAAAAAAAGGTCGATTGTGCAGGCATTCAAGGAGGCATGCAATCTTGGGAGGTCTGTAAGTATGTGATGCGGGGTTTTCAGTGCCTACTCGGTATACTGTTCATTCATACAGTATCCGGCGACCCATGCCCCCCACCCCCACCTCACTCAACCCATGCTCGCCCTCATCGACGGCAACAACTTCTACTGCAGCTGCGAACGCGTCTTCCAGCCCTGGCTGCAAAACCGCCCGCTCGTCGTCCTCTCCAACAACGACGGCTGCGCCATTGCCCGCTCTGACGAAGCCAAAGCGCTGGGCATCAAGATGGGCGCGCCCTGGTTCAAGATCCGCCACCTCGAAGGATGCAAGCCGGGACTCGTCGCCCTCTCGGCCAACTTTGCGCTCTACGGCGACATGAGCGACCGCATGATGAGCCTGGCCGCAGGCCTTGGGCCACAACCAAGAGGTCTACTCCATCGACGAAAGCTTTGTCGACCTCAGCGGCATCCGCGGTGACCTGGTGCGCCGCGCCCGCACCATCCGCAGGCGCATCCACCAATGGATCGGCATCCCCGACCTGCATCGGCATCGGCCCCCACCAAGACCCTCGCAAAACTGGCCAATGCGATTCGCCAAAAGCGCCGAACGCAAACCCGGCAGCTACCCCGCCCACCATGCGCAAATTTGCCACCTGGGCGCATGCAGCCCGCAAGAACTCGCCGCCCTGCTGCAAGCCACCGACGTGGGTGAGGTGTGGGGCGTTGGCCCCCGCATGGGCGCACAACTGCGCGCCCAAGGCATCCACACCGCGCTCGACCTGCAGCGCATGAACCCGGCCGCCGCCAAAGCCGGATGGTCCGTCGTGCTGGAAAAAACCGTGCGCGAACTCAACGGCGTGCCCCTGCATCGAGTTCGAAGACGAACCCCCGGCCAAACAACAAATCGCCTGCACCCGCAGCTTTGGCCAGCCCATCACCGAACTGCACGAACTGCAAGAAGCCATCACCGAATTTGCCTGCCGCGCCGCCGAAAAACTGCGCAAACAAAACAGCCACACCGGCCAACTGATGGCCTTCATCCGCACCAGCCCCTTCCGAGAAAAAGACCCCCAATACAGCCGCAGTGCCAGCATCCCCCTGCCCAGCCCCACCAGCGACAGCGCCCACATCACCCAAACGGCCTGCGCCATCCTGAAACACATCTACCGCCCCGGCTACCCATACGCCAAAGCTGGCGTGATGCTGATGGACCTGCAACCGGCCACCCGCCAACAACTGACGCTGGACCTGGATGCCGACATGCCCGAAAACCGCATCCGCCTGATGCAAGCCATGGACCAAATCAACCGCCGCTATGGACGCGGCAGCCTGGTGCTGGGCAGCGCGGGGGGCATTGGGGCACAGCCGGTTTGGGGGATGAAGCAAAACTTCAAGACCCCCGCGTACACCACCGATTGGCAGCGCCTCTTGACCGTGCAAAACGACGTGCGCCTGCCCCCTGCGGCGCACCAGAGCCTGGTGTCAGGCGCGCGCCGCAGGGCCTGAACGGAAGGAAGCGGCCAGCGCCACGGCCTCTTTCACATCGATGCAGATGCCATCGGCGCCCAGGCTGCGGGCATCGTGCTGCTGAACCGTGAAGATGGGACCCCCCAGCAAGACACCCGGTTCGGGGTTGCCCGATGAGGCTTTGAGCGCGCGGATCAGACCGGGCAGGGTTTTGAGCTGTGCTTCGGTGGCGCAAGAGATGCCGATCACGTCAAACCACTCGTTGTTGACCGCGTGCATCAGTTCTTTTTCGCTGAGCGATATCTCGATCACGACGTCCCAGCCCGCTTTGCGGAAAAAATCGGAGACGATGGTCATGCCCAGAAAGTGTTGCGAGCCCGGAGCCGAAGCCAGCATGATGCGCTGCACATCGCCCCCCAGTTGCGGGCCGTTTTGGTATTCAAAGCCCAGGCGGTGCGTGATTTCGTGCATACGCACCAAGCCGCAGGTGACTTCGGTGAAGTCGCACAGGTCTTGTTCCCACATCACCCCCAGTTGTCGGGCGGCCGGGGCAATCAGTTCCAGAAAAAGGCGGTCGGTGGTCACGCCCTGGTGCAGCAGTTCGTCGATGAATTGCGTGGTTTCGCTGTTGGTGCTTGATTTGCTCAAGGCCACAAAGGTGGCAAGCTGTTTGGGTGATATGCCGGGGCCTTCAGTGGGTGCGTTGGCCTCGGGCACAGCCACCCGATGCGCCTGGACCAGGCGCGGGATGATCTGGGTCTCAATCACCTCGGTCAGCGACCGCTTGCATTCGTCCTGATGGCCTGAGGTGTCGGCAGATCCCGAAGACATGGCCTGCGGGTTCATGCCTTGCCCAAAAGCGGACATGAGCGTCAGCCAAGCGCTTGTAAATGCCCTGAGTGGGTGAAGGGCAAGGTCCAGGGAGTGGAGGTACATCAAGAAGCTCCAGAGTAGTTTTTGACCATAACGCTTTCAAAGCCCCTGTGCAAGACACCATGCCCTGCCTTTTCTAGGGGTTATCACCTGTAGTGACCGTGCTGGCCGGGTGACCGCAGTCGCGGTCTCAAATGCTGCTGGGGCGCGTGAGCGATTGGTTCCGGTCGGCGGTGACCAAGTCAATTTGGCGAATTTGCCCTTGCCGACGGATGCTCAATGTCAGGTTGCTGCCCGCTGGCCCCAGTGCCCGCAGGCGCTGGTAAAAGTCGGGCAGGTTGTCCAGGGCCTGGCCTTGCAGGGCCAGCAGGGTGTCGCCCACCAAGATGCCGCTTTGTGCTGCCGGGCTGTTGGGTGAGACCCGCAACACGCTCAACCCGCCACCGGGCAAAGCTTGGCTGCTGATGCCCAGCCACGACGGTGCAGGCCCCAGACGTTTGCCCTGGCGCAACAAGTCCGGCAGGGTGTCCTTGATCAAATTGACCGGGACATAGAGGTTGCCCGCCAGGGGCAACTGGTCGCCAAACACGTCTTGCACCAGCAAAGAGCCAATGCCCACCAGTTGTCCACGCTGGTCAAACAGTCCGGCACCGCTCCAGTTGTTCACGGCGGGCAAGGTCATCAGCGGCGCTTCTAGCCAATACTCCCACACTGCCGCAAAAGGCCGACGAGACACCAACTCCAGGGCGGTGAGTTCGGACTCCCTTTGACCCAGCGTCCAGAGTTTGCCGGGGGTGGGCAGGGCGTCCGAGTCGCCCAGGGGCACGGCCTCCAGACGCAAGGGCACCAAAGCCCGGATCAGCCCCAAGCCGCTGGCGGTATCCACAGCCCTGACCTGTCCGGGGATGGTTCGGCCCTGGTGGTCGATCAAGTCCACGGTGGTGGCTTCCAGCAGCAGGTAGCCGATGGTCAGCACGGTGTTCGGGGCAATGACCACACCTGAACCGAGCCTTTGTTGGCCCAGAGTGCGTGCAGTGCTGGCCTGCTCGTCGCTGCGGGTCTGGACGCTCACGACCGATTGCATGATGCGCTGTACGGTGGGCGTCGGCAGGGCCTGATCGGGCTGCGCCCAAGCCAGGGGCCAAGTCAGCAATCCAGCGCACAGCGCAATCCAGAAGGTGTGTTTCATTGGCGTAAGACCCAGAGGCTGTCAGTCAGCGGTTTGATCTATTTTGAAGTAATTTTTGGATGTGCGCCTGGGGCGAAGGTCAATCTCTTCAAATGCCGCAAACACAGGTTGTTCACTTCTCACCCGGGCCTTGAAATTCGCGCCACAGCAAATACAGGCCGCTGGCCACCACCACCACGGCGCCCAGCACCACGGCCAGGTCGGGCACCTGGTCAAACACCAGCCAACCCATCAGGGTCATGTAAATGATTTGCTGGTACAAAAACGGCCCCAACACCGCCGCCGAAGCATAGCGGTGCGCACAAGCCACAAAGTAGTGGCCAATGCCGCCGCACAAACCGGCCAGCGCCATTACGAACCACTCCAGCAGTGTGGCGGGGTTTTGCCATTGCCACAGCGCCACAGGCGTCAACACCAAGGTGGCCACCACCGCCGAGGTCAGTTGCGTGGTGGCTGGGTGTTCGCTGCTGGCCAGGTAGCGCGTCATCATGTTGAAGAGCGCATAAAATGGCATTGAGCTCCGACAACAAAATGGCCGGGTGAAAGCCTTGGCTGCCGGGGCGGATGATGACCAGCACCCCTGCAAAACCTATCGCAATCGCCAGCCATCGTTTGGCGTCCAGCCGCTCGCCCAGCCACCAGGCCGACAACAGGGCGATCAAAATTGGCACGGAAAACTGAATGGCCCCGGTCTCGGCCAGCTGCAAATACTGCAAGGCCCAGAAGTTCAAGCCGGTCATGGCCGCCAGCATCAAGCCCCGTAGCAGCTGCAAGCGCGGGTGCCGCCAGCGCAGCAAATCGCCCTTGACCGAGGGCGCAAACACCGCGATGGAAAACAGCGAATGCGTCAGAAAACGCATCCAGACCACCTGCATCACGGGCAGGCTCACGACCAGACACTTGGCCGATGCGTCGAGCGTGGCAAACATCAAGGTGGTCACCGTCACCAGCGCAATGCCGATGCGCCGGTTCCGTGCGCTGTCACTGAACAGCTGGCTCATCGGTTTGGGTTGAACGTTTGGCAGGGATTGGGGCCACAAACAAAATCCCCTGACCCCTGTCCTCGGCATTGACCCGCTCAAGCGTGCCAGTCAGCCCGATGCCATTGCCCCCGCCGGTCATCCATGCGATGTGGCCTTTGAGGGGTGTTGTCATGGATAGGTCTTGGTCTCAAAGTTGAAGAGCTTGAGCAGCGGGCTTTACTTGGGCAGATCGCGTGCACCGCTTTCAGGGCGGTACATCTTGAACAGTTGCTCTGGTCCGATGCTGAAGTAATCGGCCGGGCCACCGCCGCGCAAAATGTGGCCCGCACGGGCCGTGTCATACACCCCGCCAGGCAGCAGACGCTGGTCGATATGGATGCCGACCACCTGGCCAAAGACCATCCAGGTTTGGACCATCTGACCTTCCAGATCCTGCAGTTGCAGAATTTGTGTGCAGCGGCATTCAAAGCTCACCGGGCTTTGCGCCACACGTGGCACGCCGACGATGCGTGAAGGCTCGGGCGTTAAGCCCGCCAGGTCAAACTCGCTCACCTCGGGCGGCACCGCCTCGCAGGTCTGGTTCATCACCTCGGCCAGATCTCGGGTGACCAAATTCCAGACAAACTCGCCCGTGGCTTCGATGTTGTTCAAAGAGTCCTTGCGCCCAATGCTGGAAAAACCAATCACCGGCGGGACGTAATTGAACGCATTGAAAAAACTGTAGGGCGCCAAGTTCAAAACACCGCTGGTGCTGCGGCTGGACACCCAGCCAATCGGGCGCGGACCGACAATCGAATTGAATGGGTCGTGCTTGAGACCGTGGCCCCGATGGGGTTCATAAAAATGCATCATGCTTTGACTTTAAGCGGCGGTGGGCGGCTTGGGCAGTCATGCACCGGACAGCCTTGGCAGTCTATGATGGCTTTCAATTGAGGAACCCCATGACACGACCCCTTCTCGCCGATTCGGCCATCCACCCGGCCATCCGCCAACGCATTGCCGAACACCATCAGCCTGTGATCGAACAGGTGCAAAGCGCCATTGCCCAGCACACTGTGGTGGTGGTAGGCTTGTCGGGCAACCCTTTTGTGGGCAAAGCCCGAAAAGCGTTGGCCGCAGCGGGCGTGGCGCACGAGTACATCGAGTTCGGCAGTTACTTTTCACAATGGCGTTTGCGCAATGCGCTGAAGATGTGGACCGGCTGGCCCACGTTCCCCATGGTCTTTGTGCGCGGCACTTTGGTCGGTGGGGCCGATGACCTGCGCCGCCTGATCGACAGCGGCGAACTCAACACCTTGCTCAAAGCCTGAGTGCCATGGCCGCCCAGGCAAAACCCGAGTTGTGGCGCACCGAGGGAGGCGATGCGGTGGCCGTATTGAATATTCCAGGCGCACTCCAACGCGCACGCAGCTTTGACATTGATGTGAGTTTGCTGGTGCGCGTGCCCGAAGACAACGCCGAGGCTTGGCACGAACTGACGCTGGAGATCGACGGCAAACGGCAGTGGCACAGGCGCATTGCCAGCAACTGCCCGGGGCAAACCGACGGGCTCGATTACCACTGCCGCGTGGTGCTCGAAGCCGGTCCGGCCCTGCGCATCCGCGTTGTGGCAGGCACCCGTGGTGCGGTGGTGCAGCGCCTGCTGATCGAGGCGCGCGAAGATCAATAGATTCAGCCGATCACCGCCAGCTCGCGCAGTGGGCGGTTTTGCACCAGGCGCTCAAAACCCAACTCTTTTACATCGATGATTTTGGCTTGGCCCAGCAGCATCCACTCGGCCAGCGCCAAACCAGCACCCGCTGCATGCTGCATGCCGTGGCCCGAAAAGCCGTTGATGAAATACAGGTTGCCAAGCTCAGGGTGCGGGCCAATCACGGCGTTGTGATCGAAGGTGTTCATCTCGTAATAACCCGCCCAAGCCCGCTCCACCCGCAGTGCCGCCAGCGCCGGAATGCGGTGCGCGAGTGACGCCCATTGCTCGTCGTTCCATTCCGACCAGTTTGGCTCCAGCGGCAGGTCGGCCTCGGTGTGCAATGGTTCTGCGCCAGTGATCAAAAAACGGCCCTCGGGCCGCAGCCACCAACCTGTGGGGTCGATCAGCAAAGGGCATTGCGGCAGCGGCTCGGGACACGACAGCACAAACACCGTGCGCCGCGCCGCCTCCACAGGCAAGTGCACCCCGGCCATGGCCGCCACGGCACCGGCCCAAGGCCCTGCTGCATTCACCAGCTGCCCACAGGGCAAGCTGCCGCCACTGGCCAGCCGCACTGCGGTGATTTGCGTGGCCGTGTGGTCCAGGCCCACCACCCGGTCGTGCAGGCGCTGCACGCCTTGCGCCATGGCTTTTTTCAAAAACGCTTGGTGCAGGGCAGGGCCGTCAAACCAACCCTCGCCGCTCAAGCCCAAGCTGCCCAGTGCCACATCGTCCACATTCAGCCAGGGGTAGCGCTGGCGCAGGGCCTCGGGGCCAAACAAAGCCACATCGGCACCGGCTTGCTTTTGGATCTGGTGCGCGGTTTGCAGCGCGGCCGTTTGTTCGTGCTGAGCCAAGTAAAGGTAACCGGGCTCTTGCAAACCCAGCACCACCGGGTGATCGGGCAGGCCCAAGTGCTGTTCGGCCTCGCGCAAAAACGCGATGCCGAATTGGCTCAGTCGGATGTTGACGGGGCAGGTGAATTGCTGGCGGATCGAGCTGGCCGACAGCGAGGACGAAGCTTTTTCGTAACGCGTGTCTGACTCGACCAGCGTGACTTTGAGGCCCGGCTGCAAGCGGGTCAACCAATAGGCCGTGGCTGCGCCCATCACGCCGCTGCCCACGATCACCACATCGGCGTGGCTCATGGCCTAAAGCCTTCGGCCAAAGCCGCGCGGTACACCAAGCGTGCGGCCACGGTGTCTTCGACTGCTTGGCCCAGTGATTTGAAAACGATGGTGGTGCCCGCAGGCGGCGGCGCCACGCGGCCGCACAAAATCTCACCGATTTCCGCAGCCACGGTCGCACCTGACAGCATCACATCGCCCGATTCTTTCTCTGCGGCTTCGCGTTGGTCGGCCACCACCCAGTTATTCATGGCCGCATCGTCCAACTCGCGCCAGGTGGGGCGGGGCGCGCCCACAGCGGCCACAAAGGCCCCAGGCTTGAGCCAAGCGCCTTGCAGCACCGGCTCGCTGGCATTGGTCACGGTGCACACGATGTCAGCCCCGCGCACCGCGGCTTCGGCGCTGGCGCAAGCCACGCCACCGATGTCTTGTGCGCACTGCTGCGCGTTGGCCGCATTCGGGCTCCACACCCGAATCTCGGACACCTCACGCACCGCGCGCAGCATTTGCGCGTGGCTGCGGGCCAGCACGCCGCTGCCCAGCATGGCCACCACCTGCGGGGTGCGCGGCACCAAGGCATCTGCCGCCACGGCAGACGCCGCTGCGGTGCGCATGGCGGTGACGGTGTTGCCCTCCATGACCGCCAGGGTTTGGCCAGTGGCCGGGTCCATCAGCACGATGGTGCTGAGCAAGGTGGGCAAACCTTTTTGGGCGTTGCCAGGCACCAGGGTGATGAGTTTGGTGCTGAGCGCATCGCCCAGCTGCGCGGGTTTTAAAAACAGCAGGCCATCGTTTGAGGCATCGCCCATGGGCATGACCATGCGCAGTGGCTGAACCACCTGGCCCAGCGTGAGCGCCACCAAGGCTTCACGCACGCCTTGCAGCAGTTCGGGTACGCTCAGCAACTGCTGCACGCGGGCTTCGTCAAAGTAATGAACCATTCTGGCCTCCCCACCGTTTGCCAAATTCAAAATCCCGATTCAATCACGATCTGGCGCGCCCAGCCCCTCCCCGGTCGAGAGCACATGCCGTGCAAGGCCTCTTGCTTGATCGTAGACAATCCAGCCCTGTGAGTCTGATGTGTCCAGGACCGATGGGAGTTGTTTGTGAAATTCAAAATGTCAGAGAAGTCCTTGTTCGCGGTGTTGCTGCGTTCGCCGTGGTGGATCAGTTTTGTACTGGTGGCCGTGATCGCCTTGGTGGCAGGGGCCTTGTTACCCAAAGAATATGCGGGTGTCGGCATGTTGGGGGGCTTTCCGTTTTTTGTCATTGGCTGCATGGCTTTGTGGCGACAGCGCCATTTGCCCAGCCCTGCCAAGGTCGAAAAAGCCTTGCAAGCCTTCTCCAGCATGGGCTGGCGTGATTTTGCGGCCGTGCTGGAAGGCACCTTTAGCCGTCAGGGATACACCGTGACCCCTTTGCAGGGCGCGGCTGACCTGCAGTTGGAAAAAAAGGGTGTACTCACGGTGGTCAGCGCCAAGCGCTGGAAAGCCGCCGCCATGGGCGTTGAGCCCCTGCGCGATTTGGTCGCTCAGCGCGACGCCCTTGAGGCCAGCCATTGCGTGTGCATCAGCTTGGGGCAAGTCAGTGCCAAAGCCGCTGAATTTGCTGCGCAAAATCGCATCACATTGATCGCCGGTGTCGATCTGGTGGTCCTGGCGGCCGATTGTCTGGCGGCACAGAGTTGAGGGAGGGTTCTCTTGCCGTTCGTTTGTCGGCCAGAGAGCTCGTGGCTTAAAACCTCAACTGTTCGATTGGGCTGAAGACAAAAAAGGGTTCCGTTTTCACGCAACCCTTCTTGATTTGGATTTTGGCTCCTCAACCTGGGCTCGAACCAGGGACCTACGGATTAACAGTCCGGCGCTCTACCGACTGAGCTATTGAGGAACAGCTCGTAATTATAGAGTGATTTTGGGGCTGTTTTGCGAGCGTGCCGAAGGTTTTTTTAAAGTTTGCCTTCGATCAGTTGTTGTAAGGTGCGAACAGCTTGTTCTGGTTGGCTCGATCCTGTGATGGCCCGTACCACGGCAATAGAGCCCACACCGCTTTGCATGACCGCAGGGATGCGCGCCTCGTCGATGCCGCCAATGGCCACCAGCGGGTGGTGACGCATCAGCGCGGCGTAGGCTTTCAAGCGCGACAGGCCTTGTGGTGCGGTGGCCATGCGTTTGAGGGTGGTCGGAAAGATCGCACCCAAGGCCAGATAGCTGGGGTTGGCGGCATCGGCGCGGCACATTTCGGCATAGCCGTGCGTACTCAGTCCCAGGCGCAGACCCGCCAGGCGAAGCGATTTCAGGGGCGCATCTTCGAGGTCTTCTTGGCCCAGATGCACGCCATAGGCCCCCTCTTCGATGGCGATTTGCCAGTGGTCATTGATGAACAGCAGGGTGTTTGTGTCCTGCACGGCTTGAATGGCGCTGCGCACTTCTTGTCGAACGGCGTTCTGGTCCTCGGATTTGAAGCGCAACTGAAGGGTCTTGACCCCGGTTTGGGCCATGCGAGCGATCCATTGCGCATCAGGCAGTACCGCATAAAGGCCGAGGGCGCGTGGGCAGGCGGTAAACGCCTGTTCTCTGGGGCCGGTCGGGATGCCAAAGTCTTGCGGATCGGTGGGCCAGTCGGTCGTTGAAAAATGCCCGGTACGCTGACTTTGTTGGTGCCAAGCCCGGGCCACACACAGGGCATCGTGTTCTAAAAAGCCCAGCCAGCGGCAGGCTTGCAACACCCCGGCATGTTCCGCGTCCCAGCCGGCTTGCTGGTCTTGGGATGCGAAGTTTTCGGTCCGGGGTTCTCCAGCCAGCATGCCCGCATGAAGCCGAACCAGGGTCTGTGCAATGTCGGTGCTGGTGTTCATGTCTGATGCCAGAAAGGGGTGCCCAGCACCGGTGTGCTGGGTTGGGCGTTATCTTGTGCTTGCATGGTGCCTGCCAGGAAAGCGTTTCGGCCTGCTGATACGGCGTTGGCAAAAGCCTGCGCCATGCGCGCCGGGTTTTGGGCCAGCGCCACGGCGGTGTTGAGCAGCACGCCGTCATAGCCCCATTCCATGACTTGGCAGGCGTGCGAGGGCAGCCCCAGACCAGCGTCCACAATCATCGGCACGTCCAGGCGCTCTCTGAGGGTGCGCAGGGCATGGGGGTTGATCGGGCCTTTGCCGGTGCCTATGGGGGCCGCCCAAGGCATGACGGCCTGGCAACCGACGTCGACCAGACGTTGGCACAAGACCAGGTCGTCGGTGGTGTAGGGCAAAACCTTGAAGCCTGAACGAATGAGCGCGGCTGCGGCCTCGGGCAGGTTCAGAGTGTCGGGCTGCAGGGTGTAGTCGTCGCCGATCAGCTCAAGCTTGATCCAGTTGGTTGCAAAGACTTCGCGGGCCATTTCGGCGGTGGTGATGGCTTCTTGCACGCTGTGGCAGCCGGCCGTGTTGGGCAAGACCGGCACATTGACCTGGCGCAGCAGATTCCAGAAACTTTGCGAGGCTTCGTTGCCGCCGCCGGTTTGTCGCCGAAGTGATGCCGTGAGCATCGCGGGGGCTGACTGCTCGATGGCTTCGATCAACACACTGGGCGATGGGTAACGTGAGGTGCCCAGCATCAAGCGGCTGGCAAAGCTTTCTCCATAAAGCAACAAGGGGTCGTTGACCGGGGTGGGGGTGTTCATGCGTTTCAGCCCCCCGTGATGGGGGCAATCAATTCAATCTGGTCGTCATTTTGCAGCAGGTGCAAGGGGTATCGGGGGCGAGGGACAAACTGCAGGTTGACTGCAGCCGCAAAGGGGGGACGAATGTCGACCCGCGCAATCGCATCGGCCAGGGTGGCCCCTTGGGGAAACCGGTGTGGCATCTGGTTGATGAGCACCTGGATGATGTGTTCAGGCATGTTGAAACTTCAATTTGAACCGAGTGGCCAGTTGGGTGCTTCGGTGTTGTACCCATTCGAGTACCACATCGAGCATGGCTGGAGATATCAGAAAACCATGTCGGTACAAGCCGTTGATTTGCAATGTGCGTTCATTCAAACAGCGAATGGCGGGCAGATTGTCAACCAATGTGGGGCGCGCCTGGGTGCTGGCCTCCAGAATGCGGGCCTCGGCAAAGCCGCTGTGCACGGTGTACGCCGCACTGAGCAACTCGAGGGTGGAGCGCACGCTGACGGCTGAGAGGTCTTCGGTTTCTATCTCCGTGGCACCCACCACAAAAACATGGTTTTCTTTGGGGGCGATGTAGATCGGGTAACGGGGATGGATCAGTCGGGTGGGCCGCTGCAGGGGGACCTCGGGTGCGTAAAGCCGCAGCACCTCGCCCCTGACACCCCGCAGCTGGGCCCAGTGGTCGCGTGCCCCAAGGCCTCTGCAATCAAAGACCCAGTTGGGCTGCCCGGGCTGGCCTGCTTGAAAATTTCGGGGCGAGCAGGGGCTATTCCAACGCACATCCACGCCCATTTGGCTCATGCCCTTGAGCAAGGAGGCTAGCAGTTCGCGGTTGTCCAGTTGGCCTTCTCCGGGCAAATAAAGGCCCTGGTTGAAGCGTTTTTCCATCCCGGGCTCATGCGATTGAAGGCCCTGCGCTCCGAGCCGTTGCAAGGCGGGCAATTCGGGGCATTGTTGTTGAGTGCGCAGCAACAGGTTTTCAAAGCGTTTCGCCTCAGCTGCATCTTGTCGGTGCCACACCACCAGGGTGCCGTTTTGCTGGAAAAAAACAGGGTCTGGTAGCTTGGCGATCAGCTCGGGCCAACGCTTCAAGGCGTGGTGGCCCATGTGCACGACGGGCAGTTCGGTGATGGCCGATTCGGCCAAAGGTGCCAGCATGGCAGCAGCCACCCGCGCGGCCGAGCCTTGGCCATCGGGGCCCATGGCTTCGTGGACGAGTACCCGGTGGCCCAGTTGGGCAAGGGCGTGGGCCAATAGTCGACCCATCAGTCCCGCGCCCAAAACCACACTGGAAATCGAAGGCTTCATGGCAATAGGCTGAGCTGGGTTCGGGGATAATTTCGGTCATGAACACCCATGACCGTTATGCTCGCTTGCTCACCATTGCTGGATCGGACAGCGGGGGTGGGGCAGGCATTCAGGCCGATTTGAAAACCTTCGCCGCTTTGGGCTGTTATGGCATGAGCGCGATCACTGCGCTCACTGCCCAAAACACCGTGGGCGTTCAGGGGATTCATGCGGTACCGGCTTCTTTTTTGAAGGCTCAAATCGAGTCGGTGATGGACGACATCGGGGTCGATGCCCTGAAGATCGGGATGCTGCATGAGCCGGGCATCGTCGAGGTGGTGGCTTGGGCCATTGACCGCTACCAGATCCGCCATGTGGTGCTCGACCCGGTCATGGTCGCCACGAGCGGTGATCGCTTGATTGCGCAGGAGACGGTGCAGGTGCTGGTGCGGGAGTTGTTTCCCCGCGTGACGGTGGTCACACCCAACCTCGATGAGGCCGAGCTGCTTTTGGGGCATGGCATTGCCGACGCCCAGGCCCTGGACCCAGCCGCGCAGGGACTTTTGGCCATGGGTGCCAGGGCTGTCTTGCTCAAAGGTGGCCATCTGCAGGGTCCGCAGGTGGTTGACCTTTTGGTGCAAGCCGGTGGGCCGACACGCCGCTTGGCTTCGGCAAGGATTGCCAGCCGCAATGTGCATGGCACCGGTTGCACGCTGTCTTCTGCCATCGCGGCACACCTGGCTTTGGGGCATCCCCTGGAGGAGGCGGTGGTGCTGGCCCGCTCTTATATTTTGTGCGCCATTGCACAGGGGGCACCGGTGCAGACCGGTCAGGGGCATGGGCCGCTCAATCATGGTTTTTCTCCCCAAGCTATGCACCGAATGGCCGCAACAGTTAGGGCAGGGGGCTGAGAAGCCTGTTCACCGTGATGGGGTCTGTCAGCAGTCAAGGCAGTCGTCCGGCGAAGTGGCTTCAAACCAGGCCCAGCCGCTGGTGCAGCAGCGTGGAGGTTGTCGTGTACTGCAGCAGGGTCTTTTCTTCCGGGCGCAGCAGGGCCACGGCTCCAAAAGCGGCCAGCGTGGCTTCGTGGAAGCCGCACAAAATCAGCTTCTTTTTGCCCGGATAGGTGTTGATGTCACCCACGGCAAAAATGCCGGGCTCTGAGGTGCCAAAGTTTTCGGTGTTGACGACCAGCTGCTTGCGTTCCATGGTCAGGCCCCATTGCGCCACGGGCCCCAACTTGGGCGAGAGGCCCAGACAGGTTTGCAGCACGTCCAGGCTCAGCCATTCGGTTTCGCCTCGCGGGTTGAGCAGTTCCAGCGCTTGCAAGCGGCCAGCTTCTGTGCGCAGGCCGGTGGGCTGACCGGCCACAAAGCGCATACGGCCTTCGGTGCAGGCTTGGCGCATTTGCGCGATCAAGTCTGGATCGGCGGTGAACTGATCACGGCGGTGCAGCAGCGTCACGCTGGCAGCGGCTTGCGGCCCTTGACATGCATCCAGGCAGGTTTGTAAGGCGGTGTCACCGTCGCCCGCCACCACCAGGTGTTGGTCTGTCCAGCGCTCGGGCGTGGGGTGCTGCACAAAAACTTGTGTGCCCTCAAAAGCCGCCAGGCCGTCCAGCGCCAGGCGGCGCGCCACAAAAGCGCCCACACCTGCTGCGATGAACAGGGTGGGGGTGCGAAAGGTCTGGCCAGCGCTGGTGATCACCTGCAGGCGCTGGTCGGGCAGGCGCTCGACGTCGTCGACTTGCTGGCCCAGGTGCAGGGTGGGTTGGAAGGGGGCGATTTGTTGCTGCAAGCGCTCGATCAGTTCGAGTCCGGTGCAATAGGGGATGCCCGGGATGTCGTAGATGGGCTTGGCGCCATACAACTCGGCGCATTGGCCGCCCACATGGGGCAGTGCGTCAAGCACGTGGCAGTGCACACCTTGCAGGCCCAACTGGAACACCTGAAACAGGCCCACGGGGCCTGCGCCAATGACCAGCGCGTCGGTGTCGATGGGGGTGGTCATGAGGGGTGGCTAGCGAGAAAAAAGGCCGAAACATGCGGCCATTCGCAAGGATCAGCGGATCAACTCGGCCAGCTTGCCGGTCTTGTCTTTCCAGTCATCGGCGTGGGGCATGGGGATTTTGCGCTTGGTGATGCTCCTCCATCCGGGCAACAAAGCCAGCTCGGCGTTGAGCTTCGTCATGTGCTGCTGGTCGGCGGGCAGGTCTTCCTCGGCATAGATGGCATTCACGGGGCATTCTGGGATGCACACGGCGCAGTCAATGCACTCATCGGGGTCGATGGTCAGGAAGTTGGGGCCTTCGCGAAAGCAATCCACAGGGCAAACGTCCACACAGTCGGTGTATTTGCATTGAATACAGGATTCGGAAACAACGTGGGTCATGATGGACTTGGAGTGAAAGAGTTTTGCGCAGCCAAACTACGCAGAGCCAACATTTTAAGGGGGATTCAGGGTCGAACGGGCCCAAGGCTGTCGGTGTCTATGAGGTCAACAGGGCTTTGGGCACCCGACCGGGGTGCCTTCAGTTCACCAGCACCGCACCCGAGGTCTTGTGGCTGGCGGTGTCCACCAGCACCAGCGCACCCAAAATGCGCGACTGCGCAAAGGGCAGGGTGGCCAGAGGCTCTTGCAGGACCAGGGTGACATGGCCGATGGCGTTGGGGGGCAGCTCGGTGGCCTCTTCCTCGGCCAGGGTGTTCACGTTCAGACGGTGCACCACGCGCAGCACTTTCACTTTGACCCAGCGGTGGCCGTGCAGCGCCCAATACAGGCGGCCCGCGACCAGAGGCTCATCGTCCATCCAGGCGATGGTGGTGCTCAGCTGGCGCTGGCCTTCGGGGCTGCCGTGTTCTGACAGCAGCCAGTCACCACGAGACACGTCCACTTCGCGGTCGAGCACGAGGCCTGCGCTGTGGCCAGCGGCTTTGTTTTGCGGCTGGCGGGTGGCCGACAGCACTTGGGACACCACGGCGGTCTGGCCGCTGGGGAAGACCGCGATGGTCTGGCCCGGCTCGATGCTGCCCGTGGCCACGCGGCCCCAGAACACGCGGCGACCCTGGGTGGTCACGCCGGAGTCGTGGTGCGCCGCCGCCGGGCCGCCCCAAGGCGCAGCAGCGGCCCCCTCGGGGGGCAGCGCAGTACGCGAAGCGACAAGCGTGGGAACACTTGGTTTTTCGACCCACTGCACCGGGAAGCTGAAGGCCACATCGGTCTCAGCCGGGATGACCGGCAGGTCTTCGAGGATGCTGAGCAGGCTGGGGCCGGTGTAGCCGCACCAGTCGGGCTGGTCGTTGTTGTCGGTGGTCACCACGTTCCAGCCCTTGAGCGCAGACACGGGCACCATGGCCGCGATGTTGATGCCCGCTTCTTGGGCGAATTGGTTCAGAGCCCCTGCGATGTTTTGAAAAGCCATGGCCGGGTTGGCCACAGCGTCGAGCTTGTTGATGGCGAACACGACAGACGGCACGCGCAGCAGCTTGACCAGCAGCGAGTGGCGGCGGGTTTGCGGCAGCAGCTGCAAATTGGGGTTGGCCCAGTCGAGTTTGATGGCGTCGACCAGCACCACAGCGGCGTCGGCGCTGGATGCGGCAGTGACCATGTTGCGGGTGTACTGTTCGTGGCCGGGCGTGTCGCCGATGATGAACTTGCGTGCTTCGGTGTTGAAGTAGCGGTAGGCCACGTCGATGGTGATGCCTTGCTCACGCTCGGCACTCAAGCCGTCGGTCAGCAAAGCCAAGTCGGTCTCGCCTGAGCGCTGCACCCCGGCCAGTTGGTCTTGCAGCACGGCCTTGGTGTCCACCAGCAAGCGGCCAATCAGCGTGCTCTTGCCATCGTCGACCGAGCCGCAGGTGATGAATTTCAGTGCGTTCATTAGAAGTACCCGTCTTTCTTGCGTTTTTCCATCGAAGCCTCGGACGTCTTGTCGTCCATGCGGGTCGCGCCGCGCTCGCTCACATCGGCCGCCAGCGTCTCGATCACGATCTGCTCAGGTGTAGCCGCGGTGCTTGCAACCGGGCAGGTGCAGGTGATGTCGCCCACGGTGCGAAAACGCACATCGCGCACCACCACTTCTTCGCCGTCTTTGGGCGGTGTCAGCTCGGTCACCGGCACCAGCAGGCCCCGGCGGTCCACCACTTCGCGTTTGTGCGTGTAATAGATCGACGGCAGCGCAATGCGTTCGCGGGCGATGTATTGCCACACGTCCAGCTCGGTCCAGTTGCTGATCGGGAACACGCGAAAGTGTTCGCCCGGTTGCAGCTTGTGGTTGAACAGGGTCCACAGTTCGGGGCGCTGTGCCTTGGGCTGCCACTGGCCAAAGCTGTCGCGGTGCGAAAAGATGCGCTCTTTGGCGCGGGCCTTTTCTTCGTCGCGGCGAGCGCCGCCAATCAGGGCGTCAAAGCCGAACTCTTCGATGGCTTCGAGCAAGGTTACCGACTGGTGGACGTTGCGGCTTTCTCCCGGGTGAGCCAGGCGCACGGTGCCGCGTTTCATGGAGTCTTCCACGCTGCGCACGATCAGCTCGGCACCCAGCTCCTCGGCGCGCGCGTCGCGCAAGTCGGTCACTTCCTGGAAGTTGTGGCCGGTGTCGATCATGAGCAGGGGATACGGAATGCGACCGCTACCGGAGGGGCTTGTTTTGCCTCCGAAGGCTTTTTCGGCGCACTGGAGCATGACCAGCGAATCCTTGCCACCCGAAAACAAAAGAGTGGGGCGCTCGAAAGCGGCGGCAACTTCACGCAGGATGAAGATGGTTTCTTCTTCCAGCGCATCGAGGTGTGCGTTGCTCAGGGTGTGCAACTCGGTTTGTGTCATGGCGGTCATACTTGTTTTCAGGTTCGATGTGGGAGCGACGTCCACGTCGCGATGGTGATCTCGGTGCTGTTGGGTGGCCTTCGTGACGGGGGAGTCGCTCCTACAGATTGGCGGGTTTCGATGCTTGCGTTTTGACATGCAGGCCGCATTCCTTGGCCGCCTCGTCTTCCCACCACCATCGCCCGGCGCGGAACGCTTCGCCCAGGCTGATAGCGCGGGTGCAAGGGGCGCAGCCGATGCTCGGGAAGAACTGGTCGTGCAGCGGGTTGTAGTCCACCTGGTGGGTGGCGATGTAGTGCCACACGTCGCCCCAGGTCCACCGGGCCAGCGGGTTGAACTTGTGCAAATCCTTGGTGGCGACTTCGCTCTCGTCCAGCAAAGGCACTTCGGCGCGGGCGGTCGACTGCTCTTGTCGCAGACCCGTGATCCAGGCGCGTTGGCCTTTTAAGGCACGGGCCAGCGGCTCCATCTTGCGGATGGCGCAACAGGCCTTGCGCAAGTCCATGTTCTGGTACATCGCGTCTTGGCCTTTGTCGCGCACGAACTGGATCACCGATGCCTGAACCGGTCGGAGCACGTGGATGGGCGCATGCGAATGCGCCTGGGTGCGCTCCAGCAGGGCCAGGGTTTCGGTGTGCAGCGCGCCGGTCTCCAGCACGAATACCGAGATGTCCAGCTGCAGGGTGTTGATCAGGTGCGTGATCACCACGTCTTCGGCGCCCAGGCTAGAGGCTTGGGTCACGGGCACAAATTCGGTGGCAGCGCGTTGCAGCAAAGCCTGGGTTTCTGCCAGCGTGGCGGCAAAGTCAGGGCTGGCCTTGGCGTGCAGCTCTGTGGCTTTGGCTGGGGCATTGCGGGATGAAAAAAAGCTGGAGTTCATCAGGTGTTGAGGGCAAAGGGTGGTAGCGTTCCGACCGCAGAGCCTTGGTAGAACCCTGCAAAGCGCTCGAATTGGCGTTGCGCCGCCGAAGCGTCCATGCCTTCGCGCAGCACGGCCACGTCAAAGCCGGTGCGCTGCATTTGCACCAACTGGTCGATCAGCACGTCGCCGGTGGCGCGCAACTCGCCCGCAAAGCCCAGGCGGCGGCGCAGCAAGAAGGCCTGGCTGTAAGCTCGGCCATCGGTGAATTTGGGGAACTGCAGGTCGATGCGGGTCACGCCGCTCAGGTCGAGTGTGCGCGGGTCGGCGTCGTTGGCCAGTGTGATGGCCGCAGTCGAATCAACGGTCTGGTGTTCTTGGGCAGAAATGATGTTCATGGTCGTTTTCTTTTGATCGCACCCTGTAGGCGATTTCTCGTGTTGGTGGTTTGCAGGCCATCGCCCACGCGGTGGGCTCCTACAAGGGGCTTGAGGCTGTGGTTTCCTCGGCGGACTGGCGTGCCGCATTGGCCGCCGCCTTGAACGGGTCTTGGCCGACACGGCGCAAGGTTTCGATGAAGTATTCGTGGCGGCCCAGCACCGGCTGGCGCAGTGCTTTGTAGGTGTCCAGCATCGCTTCGATCACGTCGGGCACTTCAAACGAAGAGAACGAAGGGCCGACTACTTTGCCGGGAGTGGTGGGGCCTGACAGGTCTTTGCCGTCCGAGCCGCCCAGCGTGACCTGGTACCACTCCTTGCCGTCCTTGTCGACGCCCAAGATGCCGATGTGGCCCGAGTGGTGGTGGCCGCAGGAGTTGATGCAGCCGCTGATGTGAAAGTCGATGGGGCCCAGGTCGTTCAGCTCGTCCAGGTCCTGGTAGCGCTCGGTGATGGCGGCCGCCAAGGGCAGCGAACGGGCATTGGCCAGCGCGCAATAGTCGCCGCCGGGGCAGGCGATCATGTCGGTCAGCAGGCCAATGTTCGGTTGGGCCAAGCCCAAGGCCTTGGCTTCGAGCCACAGGGCGTGCAGTTGGTCCAGGCGCACCCAGGGCAGCACCAGGTTTTGGGTGTGCGTCACGCGGGCTTCGCCTGAGGAATATTGGGCGACCAGTGCGGCAGCAGCATCGAGCTGGTCGTCCGTGGCGTCTCCGGGGGCCTGGCCCACGCGCTTGAACGACAGGCTCACAGCGCGCAGCGCGGGGTTTTGGTGCGGTTTGACGTTTTGCGCGATCCAGCGGGCAAAGGCGGGCGTTTTGGCCGCTTCGATGCTGACATCGGCTTCGGCCTTGGCGGCCCACGACGCATCGTTTGGCAGGTGCAAAGCAGGCGCGGCAAAGCAGGCGGCCACGCGGTCGAACTCGGCTTGCGGGATGGTGTGCAGGCCGCCGTCCTTGATCAAAATGTCTTGGTATTCGGCCTCGACTTCGTCAAAGTAACGCTGGCCTTCGGCTTTCACCAAAATTTTGATGCGCGCCTTGTACAGGTTGTCGCGCCGGCCCCAGCGGTTGTAGACGCGGATCACGGCTTCGAGGTAATTCATGATCTGGTTCCAGGGCAAGAACTCGCGGATCTGCGTGCCCACCACCGGGGTGCGGCCCATGCCGCCACCCACCAGCACTTTGAAGCCCACTTCGCCCGATGCGTTCTTGACCATTTGCAGGCCCACGTCGTGCCAGCCAATGGCGGCGCGGTCTTCGGCTGCGCCGGTGATCGCGATCTTGAACTTGCGGGGCAAAAAGGCGAATTCGGGGTGCAGCGTGCTCCACTGGCGAATCAGCTCGGCGTAGGGCCGGGGATCGGCCACTTCGTCCACCGCCACACCGGCCAGCGCGTCGCTGGTGGTGTTGCGGATGCAGTTGCCGCTGGTCTGGATGCCGTGCAGGTTCACGGTGGCCAAGAGGTCCATCACGTCAGCCGATTGGGACAGGGGAATCCAGTTGAACTGCACGTTTTGGCGGGTGGTGAAGTGACCGTAGTTGGTGGTCAGCTTTGGGGCTGGGCCTGCAATTTTGTCTTGCGTGGCCTGGGCCTCGGCCAACAAGGCGGCGTCGGGCGTGTCGTACTCGCGGGCGATTTGGGCCAGCACTTTGAGCTGGGGTGCCGAGATTTCGCCGTAAGGCACGGCCACGCGCAGCATGGGGGCGTAACGCTGCACGTACCAGCCGTTTTGCAGGCGCAGGGGTTTGAACTGATCGCTGGTCAATTGGCCTGCTTCAAAGCGCTCGAGTTGGTCGCGGTGCTGTGCGGCGCGGGCGCGCACGAACTGTTTGTCAAATTCGGTGTATTGGTACATGGGAATAACTCAGATCAAAACCAGTTTGGTGCCAGCCCAGGCCAGCAGGACGGAAAGCAAGGAGCGGATCACGCGATCCGGCGTGTGTTGGGTCAGGCGCGAGCCCAGCCAGATGCCGGGCAACGAGCCCGCCAGCAACTTGGCCAGCAAGGCCCAATCGACCGAACCCATGGAGGCGTGGCCCAAGCCCGCCAGCAGCGTGAGTGGCACGGCATAAGCGATGTCGGCCGCCACGATGCGCGGCAGGGGCAGCATCGGGTACAGCAAGAGCAGCACGGTGACGCCAATGGCGCCCGCGCCCACCGAGGTGAGGGTGACCAAGATGCCGATCAGCGCGCCAAACAGCACCGGCAGGCTCCAGTGGCGAGGGGTGCTGGCGCGGGCTTCGTCGGCGGCGACCAGGTGGCGGGGCAGCTGTTGGCCGCGAATGGCCTTGTAGAGCATGGCGGCGGCCGTCAGCAGCAAGGCCACACCCAAAGTGGTGGTCATCAGCGACTGCACCTCGGGGGAGGCCGGTCCCACCCAGTGCAAAAAGCCCAGGGTCACCAAGCAGGCCGGAATGCTGCCCGCACTGAGCAAGCCCACCACACGCCAGGGCACGATGCGCTGTCGGGCAAAGCTGACGGTGCCGCCTAACTTGGTGAAAGCCGCAAACAGCAAGTCGGTGCCTACGGCCATGTAGGGCTTCACGCCAAAGAAAAAGATCAAGAGCGGCGTCATCAAAGAGCCGCCACCCCCCGTCAAGCCCACGATGGTGCCCACGAAAAAACCTGCAAAGACATAAGCCAAATCAACCATGGGGGCGACTGTAGGGTGCCTTTATGCTTTAACAAACGATTTTTTAGTTGGGCATATATTATTTTGGTTTATAAGAGTGGTGTTGGATTTTGGCTCAGTGTTCCCTGCGTTGGAAGCTTCGAAAGGGGTTGAATCCGGTGAGCAATGCCGAGGCGATCAAGATGAGCAGCACGCCTGGCAGCAGGCCGGGTGTGAGGGGTTCGTCCAAAAACAAGGCCCCCCAGGACACACCGAAAAGGGGAATCAAAAAAGCCGAAGAGGTGGAGGCGCTGGCCGGGATCTCGCGCATCAGGCGCATGCTGATCCAGTAGGTAAAACCCGAGGTGACCGCACCCAGCACCAGCAAAGCCAGCAGCGCGGGCAGGCCCACCGCTTGGCTGGGGGCGGTGGCCGCGGCAGCGGGCACCAGCACCAGTGCGCTGGTCAGGTGCACCACTGCCGAGGCAGGCAGCGCGTGGTGTTCCAAGGTGGCACGCTTCATGAAGATGGCCCCAAAGCCATAACAGCCAGCGGCCACCACGCAGGCCAAGGCGGCCAGCAGCACCTTGAGGTCCGGGTTCACGGGCCCCAAGCCCAGCAACAAGGTCACACCCAGAAAGCCGAGCACACAACCGACCATTTTGCTGGGCGTGAAGCGTTCTTGGGCCAACATCACCCCAGCCAAGACGCCGAACATGGGGGCGGTGGCGTTGAGCACGGCCGAATACCCGGCCGGCAAGACCAGCCCGGCCCAGTTGAACAAAACAAAGGGCACCACCAGCGTCAAGATGCCCAGCCCGGTGAGAGAGCGCCAGTGTTCGCGGGCTGGCCAGGCTTGGCGCGTCCAACGCATGATGGCGCTGAGCACCAGTGCCGCCAGGGCGCAGCGCAGGCAAGCCATGGCCACAGGGCCAAAGGCCGGGGCGGCCACGCGGATGAGCGGAAACGAGCCGCCCCAAACGGCCGACAAAAGAACAAGTTGGTTGAATTGACGTCCGTTCATGGCCAGACCATTATCAGCCGGGGCTGTGTTGGGCTTGGGCTTGCTTGAGGGGGCGCCAAGCTTGTTGCATGTCTTTTAGGCAGCGAAATGATGGTCGGCGGTTCCAGTCACTTTTTTTGATCCATTGATCCTGGGACCCGATGATGAAACGCCTGATGCCACTGGTTTGCTGAGCGCTGCCGCCAGCACTGTTTTCGCCCAGATCCCGATCAAAATCGGTGAGATCAACAGTTATTCAGCCATGCCGCAGTTCACCCAGCTCTACAAGCAAGGCTGGCAGCTGGCCGTCGAAGAGACCAACGCCAAAGGGGGCTTGCTGGGCCGCTAGGTCGAGGTATGTCCGGCGTTGCGGGCGAACGCAGAGGCTTCCCGGCTATAATTGCCCTGCTTTGCGATTTGTAAAGCGCACGCCAGCCGCTGTTCCGGCAGTTGGCGCAAGTCATTGACACGCTGTCTTTCTCAGGAATCCAGCGAAATAACAAGGGAACTTCATGATTGCATTCTCCATCAAGGCCGAGGTCGTTAAGGCCAATGCCCGTGCTGCCAACGACACTGGGTCCCCAGAAGTCCAGGTGGCTTTGCTCACAGCCCGTATCAACGAGCTGACACCCCACTTCAAAACACACGCCAAAGACCATCACGGTCGCCGTGGTTTGCTGCGCATGGTCAGCCGTCGCCGCAAATTGCTCGACTACCTCAAGTCCCGTGATGCTGACCGTTACGTTGCACTGATCGCCAAACTTGGCCTGCGCAAGTAATCGTCACACCAGATGAAAAGCGCCTGAGTTAGTTCACTAGCTCAGGCGCTTTATTCTTTTTTTCTTCGGAATTTGCCACAAAGAACCCGCGCTGTGTCATTCCACAAGGCTTTGAACCCAAGGTTTTGTGGAATGGCATCGAGTTCAGAGCGTCATCTTCCGGGCCCACAGTGCAGCCTCATGCGCTTTTGTTTTCAGGAGTTCTGAACATGTCTATTTTCAATAAAGTCACCAAAACATTCCAGTGGGGCCAGCACACGGTCAAGATGGAAACTGGCGAAGTCGCCCGCCAAGCCGGCGGCGCTGTGCTGCTCGACATGGAAGGCACCGTCGTGCTCGCCACCGTCGTGGGTTCCAAGATCGCCAAAGCCGGTCAAGATTTCTTCCCGCTCACCGTCGATTACATCGAGAAGACTTACGCTGCAGGCAAGATCCCCGGCAGCTTCTTCAAGCGTGAAGCCAAGCCCAGCGAGCACGAGACCCTGACGAGCCGTCTGATTGACCGCCCGATCCGTCCTCTGTTCCCCGAAGGTTTCTACAACGACGTGCATGTGGTCATCCACACCGTGTCTTTGAACCCTGAAGTCGACGCTGACATCGCCGCGATGATCGCCGTGTCTGCTGCTTTGTCCATCTCGGGCATCCCATTCAACGGCCCCATCGGTGCAGCCCGCGTGGGTTACATCAACGGCGAATACGTGCTGAACCCCGGCCAGACCCAGCGCAAAGACAGCGTGATGGACCTGGTGGTGGCCGGTACCGAAGCCGCAGTGCTGATGGTTGAATCCGAAGCCCTGCAGTTGTCCGAAGAAATCATGTTGGGTGGTGTGGTGTACGGCCACGAGCAATCGGCCATTGCCATCAACGCAATCCACGAGCTGGTGCGCGAAGCCGGCAAGCCCGTATGGGACTGGCAAGCGCCTGCCCGCGACACGGCTTTCGAAACCAAACTGGCTTCATTGGCAGAAGAAAAACTGCGCGCTGCATACCAAATCCGCAACAAGCAAGCCCGTACACACGCTTGCCGCGAAGCCTACGCTTCGGTCAAAGTGGCTTTGGCCGAAGAGGGCGTGGCCTTTGACGGCGTCAAGCTGGACGGCCTGATGTTCGAAATCGAAGCGCGCATTGTGCGCAGCCAGATTTTGGCCGGTGAGCCCCGCATCGACGGCCGCGACACACGCACTGTGCGCCCCATCGAAATCCGCAACAGCGTGCTGCCCCGTACACACGGCTCGGCCCTGTTCACACGTGGCGAAACCCAGGCTTTGGTCATCACCACCTTGGGCACCGAGCGCGATGCACAGCGCATCGACGCATTGGCAGGCGAGTTCGAAGACCGCTTCATGTTTCACTACAACATGCCTCCCTTTGCCACTGGCGAAGTGGGCCGCATGGGCAGCACCAAGCGCCGCGAAATCGGTCACGGCCGTTTGGCCAAGCGTGCTTTGGCCGCTGTGTTGCCGACCAAAGAAGAGTTCCCCTACACCGTGCGTGTGGTGTCCGAGATCACCGAATCGAACGGTTCGTCGTCCATGGCTTCGGTCTGCGGCGGTTGCTTGTCGATGATGGACGCCGGTGTGCCCATGAAAGCCCACGTGGCCGGTATCGCCATGGGCTTGATCAAGGAAGACAACCGCTTTGCGGTGTTGACCGACATCTTGGGTGACGAAGACCACCTGGGCGACATGGACTTCAAAGTGGCCGGTACCACCCACGGCATCACCGCGCTGCAGATGGACATCAAGATCCAAGGCATCACCAAAGAGATCATGCAAGTCGCTTTGGCCCAAGCCAAAGAAGCCCGCATGCACATTCTGGGCAAGATGCAAGAGGCGATGAGCACGGCCAACACAGAAGTGTCGGATTTCGCGCCCAAGCTCTTCACCATGAAGATCAACCCCGAAAAAATCCGTGACGTGATCGGCAAGGGGGGCGCGACCATCCGTGCCCTGACCGAAGAAACCGGCTGCCAAATCAACATCTCCGAAGACGGCACGATCACCATCGCGGCCACCGACGGCGAAAAGGCCGACATCGCCAAGAAACGCATCGAGCAGATCACCGCCGAAGTTGAAATCGGCAAGGTCTACGAAGGCCCTGTGACCAAGATCCTGGATTTCGGCGCCCTGATCAATTTACTGCCTGGCAAAGACGGTCTGCTGCACATCAGCCAGATCGCCCACGAGCGTGTTGAGAAGGTCACCGACTACCTGAGCGAAGGCCAGATCGTCAAGGTCAAGGTCATGGAAACGGACGAAAAAGGCCGCATCAAGTTGTCGATGAAGGCTTTATTGGATCGTCCGGCTCAAGGCTGATGAGGGGTTTTGCGTTGAGCGTTGAGGGTTAGGCGAGAAGCTTCCAACCCGCAAGGCTCAACCTGCCAATCACGCCAAACGCTGCACGGACAAACCATGAACGTTATCGAAATTCAAAGCTTCGGCGCCCCTGAAGTGCTGGTGCCCGGCACCCGTCCTGAGCCTGTGGCCGGGGCAGGGGAGTTGCTCATTCGCGTTTCGGCCAGCGGCATCAATCGCCCCGATGTGCTGCAACGCACCGGCAACTACCCTGTGCCACCGGGTGCCTCTGACATTCCTGGTCTGGAGGTGGCGGGCGTGGTGGTGTCGGGTGATGCGGCGGCCATGGCCGAAGCCGGTTTTGCAGTGGGCGACCGTGTCTGCGCTTTGGTAGCGGGTGGTGGTTATGCGCAACTGTGCGTGGCCCCAGTGGTGCAGTGTTTGCCAGTTCCCAAGGGCCTGACGGATACCGAAGCTGCTTCGCTGCCCGAGACATGCTTTACCGTGTGGAGCAATGTGTTTGACCGCGGGCGTTTGCAAGCGGGTGAGACCCTGTTGATTCAGGGCGGCACCAGCGGTATCGGCGTTACAGCCATCCAGATGGCCAAGGCGGCTGGCGCTCAAGTGATCGCCACGGCAGGTTCTGATGCCAAATGCCAGGCTTGCCTGGACTTGGGCGCTGACCATGCCATCAACTATAAAACCACAGATTTTGTGGCTGAGGTCAAGCGCATCACGGGTGGCGTGGGTGTGAATGTCATCTTGGACATGGTGGCGGGCGACTATGTGGCGCGTGAAGTCGAGGCCTTGGCCGAAGACGGTCGCTTGGTCATCATCGCTGTGCAAGGCGGCGTCAAGAGCGATTTCAATGCCGGCATGGTGCTGCGCCGTCGCTTGACGATCACCGGCTCGACACTGCGTCCGCGCCCCGTAGAATTCAAGGCAGCGATTGCGCAGTCTTTGCGCCAGACGGTATGGCCCTGGATCGAGTCGGGCCGCATCAAGCCGGTCATCCACAGCGTTTTTGCTGCGGTGGAGGCGGGTGGTGGTTTGCCTTCAGGCGCGGCGCAGGCCCATGCCCTGATGGAGACGAATCAGCATGTGGGCAAATTGGTGGTGACTTGGTCATGACGATGTCAGCGAAGTTGATGGTCGGTAACTGGAAGATGCATGGCAGCTTGTCGGCCAATGCTGCTTTGGTGGCCGATGTGTTGGCCGTGATGGGACAGGTCCAATGCCGCTCGGCCTTGTGCGTGCCTTCGGTTTACTTGGGGCAGATGCAATCCTTGTTATCGTGCTCACCCATTGCCTTGGGTGCCCAAGACGTATCGTCCCATGCCTCGGGCGCTTACACAGGCGAGGTGTCTGCCGATATGCTGCGTGATTTTGCGGTGCGTTACTGCATCGTGGGGCATTCCGAGCGCCGTCAGTACCATTCCGAAACGGATATTGTGGTGGCCATCAAGGCCCAACGCGCTTTGGCTGTGGGCATCACGCCCATTGTGTGTGTGGGCGAGAGCCTGGCGGAGCGCGAAGCGGGTCAGACGGAGTTGGTCGTCAAGCGCCAGTTGGCGGCGGTAATTCAGGCCAATGGTCACTGCATCAGCGAGATCGTGGTGGCCTATGAGCCGGTTTGGGCCATTGGCACCGGCCTTACCGCTTCACCGCAGCAGGCTCAGCAGGTGCATGCAGTGTTGCGCGCCCAACTGCGAGCAGCCACGGCCCACGCCGATCGAGTGGCCATTTTGTATGGCGGTAGCATGAATGCCGCCAATGCCCAAGACCTGTTGGCCCAGCCGGATGTGGATGGAGGCTTGATTGGGGGAGCTTCCCTCAAGGCGGTTGACTTTTTATCCATGTTGAAAGCCGCTTCTCGTTGAGCTTTCAGCATCTGTTTTTGATTCTTCGGAGAAATGTGATGAGCGTGATGTTGACTTTGATTTTGGTGGTTCAGATGCTGTCGGCGTTGGCCATGATTGGCTTGATCCTGATACAGCACGGCAAGGGAGCTGACATGGGAGCTGCGTTCGGCAGCGGCGGTTCGGGCAGCTTGTTTGGTGCAACGGGCGGAGCCAATTTCATGTCCCGCACCACGGCAGTTCTGGCTGTGGTGTTTTTTGTGTGCACTTTGTCCTTGGCTTATTTCGGTAACCTCGCGCCCGCTTCATCAGGCAGTGTGCTGGAGGGCGTTTCGGTCAATACGCCTGCGTCCGCCCCGGTCGATGCGAGTCCAGCCACCCAGATTCCCGGCAACACGACAGCGCCGACTGCCGACCGAAGTGTTCCGCCGGCCATTCCCGCCAAATGATTCGAATGGGTCAGCTTGCATTGAGCTTTGTTACTGTGGGCAAATTTCCGGCTTTTAGCAGTTAAAACGGCAGGTTTTCAGAGTAAAATCAGAGCCTGTCCAGCAAGCTACATCCGCTCAAGGCGTACCTCTTGCAAGCTGGTCTAGTGCAACCAGCCGTCGTGGTGAAATTGGTAGACACGCTATCTTGAGGGGGTAGTGGCGAAAGCTGTGCGAGTTCGAGTCTCGCCGACGGCACCAGACAAACAGAACTTCCCGGGCTCAAGGCCTGGGTGTTTCATTCGGTCATTAACCGGCAGTCTCGAAATGAACCTCGAACAGTACCTTCCGATTCTCTTGTTCATTTTGGTCGGCGTTGCTGTCGGCATCATCCCCCAGGTTTTGGGCTACATCCTTGGGCCTAACCGACCTGACGCAGAAAAAAACTCCCCCTACGAATGCGGTTTCGAGGCTTTTGAAGACGCCCGCATGAAGTTCGATGTGCGCTACTATTTGGTAGCCATCTTGTTCATCTTGTTTGATCTGGAAATCGCCTTCCTGTTTCCTTGGGCCGTGGCACTCAAGGAGGTGGGCCTGTCCGGCTTTGTGGCCGTGATCATTTTTCTGGCCATTCTGGTCGTGGGCTTTGTCTACGAGTGGAAAAAAGGTGCCCTGGACTGGGAATGACCGTTTTGACGCACAACAGCAAACAGCCTGTTTGAGGAACCCAAATGATTGAAGGCGTGATGAAAGAAGGCTTCATCACCACGAGTTACGACTCGGTGGTGAACTGGGCCAAAACCGGCTCGCTCTGGCCCATGACCTTTGGTCTGGCCTGCTGCGCGGTCGAGATGATGCATTCGGCCACTGCCCGTTATGACTTGGGGCGATTCGGTGCCGAAGTGTTTCGAGCCAGCCCCCGTCAGGCCGACTTGATGATCGTGGCGGGCACCTTGTGCAACAAAATGGCCCCGGCGCTGCGCAAGGTCTATGACCAGATGTCTGAACCCCGCTGGGTGATCTCCATGGGTTCTTGCGCCAATGGCGGTGGTTATTACCACTACAGCTATTCGGTGGTGCGCGGTTGCGACCGCATCGTGCCGGTGGATGTGTATGTGCCGGGTTGCCCGCCCACGGCCGAAGCGCTGATCTACGGCATCATCCAGCTGCAGCAAAAAATCCGCCGCACGCACACCATTGCGCGCGCTTGAGGGGAATGACGATGACCGATTTCGCCATTCGCCCCGAAGACTTGCAAGACAACTTGGCTGTTGCCTTGGGTGATCGGGTGCAGAAAATCACCCTGGCCCTAGGTGAGGTGACTGTGCATGTGAGCGCGGCCCATTACCTGGGTGTGATGCAAACCCTGCGTGATGCGCCTGGCTGCCAATTTGAACAGCTTGTAGATTTGGCAGGACTTGATTACTCGGCTTACCGCGAAGTGGGCACCGATGGCCCGCGTTTTGGTGTCACGGTGCATTTGTTGTCCGTGAGCCTGAACCAGCGCGTGCGCGTCAAAGTGCTCTGCCCCGATGACGATCTGCCTTTGGTGGATTCGGTCAACGACATCTGGAACTCGGCCAACTGGTACGAGCGCGAAGCGTTCGACCTCTACGGCATCGTGTTCGAAGGCCACAACGACCTGCGCCGCATCTTGACCGACTACGGTTTCATCGGTCACCCCTTCCGCAAAGACTTCCCGCTGTCGGGTCACGTCGAAATGCGTTACGACGCCGAGCGCAAGCGCGTGATTTACGAGCCCGTGAGCATTGAGCCACGCGAAATCACGCCGCGCATTATCCGCGAAGACAACTACGGAGGCCTGAACTGACATGGCCGAAATCAAGAACTACACGCTGAACTTCGGTCCCCAGCACCCGGCCGCACACGGTGTGTTGCGCTTGGTGCTCGAGTTGGATGGCGAGGTCGTGCAACGTGCCGATCCGCACATTGGCTTGCTGCACCGCGCTACCGAAAAGTTGGCGGAGAGCAAAACCTACATCCAGTCGCTGCCCTACATGGACCGCTTGGATTACGTGTCGATGATGTGCAACGAGCATGCGTATTGCTTGGCCATCGAAAAGATGCTGGGCCTGCAAGTGCCCATGCGCGCCCAGTACATCCGCGTGATGTTCTCCGAAATTACCCGCATCTTGAACCACCTCATGTGGCTCGGTTCGCACGGCAACGATTGCGGCAGCTCCACCATCCTGATCTACACCTTCCGTGAGCGCGAAGACCTGTTCGACATTTACGAGGCCGTCTCGGGTGCCCGCATGCACGCAGCCTACTTCCGCCCCGGTGGCGTGTACCGCGACCTGCCAGACAGCATGCCGCAGTACAAGGTCAGCAAGGTCAAGAACGCCAAGGCCATCGAGCAGCTCAACAAGAACCGCAATGGCTCCTTGCTGGACTTCATCGACGACTTTACTCAGCGCTTTCCGAAGTGCGTGGATGAGTACGAAACCCTGTTGACCGACAACCGCATCTGGAAGCAGCGCACCGTGGGTGTGGGCGTGGTGACTCCAGAGCGTGCCCTCAATTTGGGCATGACCGGCCCCATGCTGCGCGGCTCCGGCTTCGCTTGGGACTTGCGCAAAAAGCAACCTTACGACGCTTATGACCAAGTCGAATTTGACGTGCCCGTGGGCAAGACCGGTGACAGCTATGACCGTTACCTGGTGCGTGTGCAGGAGATGCGCGAATCCAACCGCATCATCCAGCAGTGCGTGAAGTGGTTACGTGCCCACCCTGGCCCGGTCATCACCGACAACCACAAGATCGCGCCGCCTGCGCGTGAAGGCATGAAGACCAACATGGAAGACTTGATTCACCATTTCAAGCTCTTCACTGAAGGTTTCCATGTGCCCGAAGGCGAGGCCTACGCTGCTGTCGAGCACCCCAAAGGTGAGTTCGGCATCTACATGGTGAGCGATGGGGCCAACAAGCCTTATCGCCTCAAAATTCGTGCCCCGGGCTTTGCCCATTTGGCCACTCTCGATGAAATGGCCCGTGGCCACATGCTGGCCGATGCGGTCGCCATCATCGGGACCATGGACATCGTTTTTGGAGAGATTGACCGATGATCTCTGATTCCACCAGAGCACGCTTTGCGCGTGAAGTTGCCAAGTTCCCTGCAGACCAAAAGCAGTCGGCCGTCATGGCTTGCTTGGCTATCGTGCAGCAAGAACAAGGCTGGGTGAGCCCCGACAGTGAGCAAGTCGTGGCCGAGGTGTTGGCCATGCCTGTTATGGCGGTACACGAAGTCACCACCTTCTACAACATGTACAACCAAAAGCCGGTCGGCAAGTTCAAGCTGAACGTCTGCACCAATCTGCCTTGCCAGTTGCGCGGTGGCCAAGCGGCCCTGGAACACTTGGAGCGCAAGCTGGGCGTGCATTCGGGCCAGACCACTGCCGACGGCTTGTTCACTTTGCAGCCCAGCGAGTGCCAAGGCGCTTGCGCCGATGCGCCCGTGTTGTTGGTCAATGACCGCCACATGTGCAGCTTCATGAGCCATGAAAAATTGGACCAACTCGTCGACAGCCTGAAGAAAGCCGAGGCCGCCTGATGAACGTCGAACAAATTCTGAGCCAATTCCAAGCCACCGGCGTGGAAAGCTGCTTCCATGACCGCCACATCAACCCGCAAATTTATGCCGGTTTGAATGGCAAGAACTGGGGCATCCAAGACTACGAAGCACGCGGCGGCTATGAGGCCTTGCGTAAAATTTTGGGCAAAGACGGTGCCGAACCCCATGCCGAGACCGGCGTTGCGGGCATGACCCAAGACCAGGTGATCGCCACCGTGAAAGAGTCCGGCCTGCGCGGTCGCGGCGGTGCGGGTTTCCCCACGGGTCTGAAGTGGAGCTTCATGCCCCGCCAGTTCCCTGGGCAAAAGTATTTGGTGTGCAACTCGGACGAAGGCGAGCCGGGGACATGCAAAGACCGTGACATCATGGAGTACAACCCCCACACGGTGATTGAAGGCATGATCATCGCCGCTTATGCCATGGGCATCAGCGTGGGTTACAACTACATTCACGGCGAAATTTTCCACACCTACGAGCGCTTTGAGGCGGCCCTCGAAGAGGCCCGTGCTGCAGGCTATTTGGGTGACAACATCATGGGCAGCACGTTCAGCTTTCAGCTGCACGCCTCGCACGGGTTTGGCGCTTACATCTGCGGCGAAGAAACCGCTTTGCTTGAATCACTCGAAGGTAAAAAAGGCCAGCCTCGCTTCAAGCCACCGTTTCCCGCCAGCTTTGGCCTGTACGGCAAGCCCACCACCATCAACAACACCGAAACCTTCGCAGCGGTGCCCTGGATCATCCGCAATGGGGGTCTGGCGTATCTGGAATGTGGCAAACCCAACAACGGCGGCACCAAGATCTTTTCGGTCAGCGGTGACGTGGAGCGCCCCGGCAATTACGAAGTGCCCATGGGCACGCCCTTTGCCAAGCTGCTCGAACTGGCCGGTGGCATGCGCGGTGGTCGCCAACTCAAGGCGGTGATCCCTGGCGGATCGTCCTCGCCGGTCGTTCCTGCCGAGTTGATGATGAAGCTGACCATGGACTACGACAGCATCGCCAAAGAGGGCGGTTCGATGTTGGGTTCGGGCGCAGTGATCGTCATGGACGAAACGCGTTGCATGGTCAAGGCGCTGGCGCGTTTGTCTTACTTTTACTCGCACGAGTCTTGCGGTCAATGCACCCCTTGCCGTGAAGGCACAGGTTGGCTCTGGCGCATGGTGGACCGCATTGAACACGGCCAAGGCCGTGCCAGCGACATCGACATGCTCGACAGTGTGGCCGGCAACATCATGGGCCGCACGATTTGCGCTTTGGGCGATGCAGCGGCCATGCCGGTGCGCGGCATGCTCAAGCATTTCCGTCACGAATTTGTACACCTCATCGAGCACAAGACCTCCATGGTCGATGCCGATGCAACAGCGGTGAAGACCCATGGTTGAAATAGAACTCGACGGTCAGAAAGTGGAAGTTGCCGAAGGCAGCATGGTGATGCATGCCGCTGAAAAAGCCGGCACCTACATTCCGCATTTCTGTTATCACAAAAAATTGAGCATTGCGGCCAACTGCCGCATGTGCCTGGTTGAGGTCGAAAAAGCCCCCAAGCCCATGCCCGCATGCGCCACGCCCGTGACGCAAGGCATGATCGTGCGCACCAAGAGCGACAAGGCCATCGCGGCGCAAAAGTCGGTCATGGAGTTTTTGCTGATCAACCACCCGCTGGATTGCCCCATTTGCGACCAAGGCGGTGAGTGCCAGTTGCAAGATTTGGCTGTGGGTTACGGTGGCAGCAGCTCGCGCTACGAAGAAGAAAAGCGTGTGGTGTTTCATAAGGAAGTCGGCCCTCTGATCTCGATGGAAGAGATGAGCCGCTGCATCCACTGCACACGCTGCGTGCGTTTCGGCCAGGAAGTGGCCGGTGCCATGGAGTTGGGCATGTCACACCGGGGCGAACACGCCGAAATCGAAACCTTCCTGGGCCAGACGATTGACTCCGAGTTGTCGGGCAACATGATCGACATCTGCCCCGTGGGCGCTTTGACCAGCAAGCCGTTCCGCTACCACGCCCGCACTTGGGAGTTGTCGCGTCGCAAGTCGGTGGCTGCGCACGATTCGTCCGGTGCCAACCTGATCGTGCAGGTCAAGAACAACCAGGTCATGCGCGTCGTACCGCTGGAAAACGAAGATGTCAACGAGTGCTGGATCGCTGACCGCGAGCGTTTCTCTTACGAAGCCCTGAATGGCACTGACCGCCTGACCCATCCCATGCTCAAGCAGGGCGGCGAGTGGAAAACTGTGGACTGGCAAACCGCCCTCGAATACGTGGCCAATGGTTTGCGCAACATCCAGCGCGACCACGGTGCCAACGGCATCGGCGCATTGGTCAGCCCGCACAGCACCGTGGAAGAGTTGTATTTGGCCGGTGCTTTGATGCGCGGCCTGGGCTCTGACAACATTGATTTCCGTTTGCGCAACGCCGAATTTGCTACAGCCGAAGGTGTGCGCACTTTGGGCACATCCATTGCATCGTTGTCTACCTTGCAGCGTGTTCTGGTCGTGGGCTCCAACCTGCGCAAAGACCATCCACTGTTTGCCCTGCGTGTACGGCACGCCGTGCGCCATGGCGCTCAGCTGCACGTGATCACCGACCCCGCGGCATTCAGCCATGCCGACGCCTGGGCCATGTCTGTGGCCAACGCGGTAGTGACCGATGCGTTTACCTGGGCGCAAACCCTGGCCGATGTGGCGACCGCCATTGCAGCCGAGAAGGGCGTCACAGCCCCTTGTGCGGGCACGGCCTCTGTACAAGCCCAAGCCATCGCCAAGTCTCTGCTGGGCGGCGAGCGTAAGGCGGTGTTGCTGGGCAATGCCGCAGCACACCATGCCAACGCTTCGACCTTGCTGGCCCTGGCCAACTGGATTGCCGAGCAAACGGGCGCCAGCGTGGGTTATCTGACCGAAGCGGCCAACACCGTGGGCGCGCAATGGGTAGGCGCACAGCCCCAAACCGGCGGCAAGCATGCGGGCCAGATGCTGGCCGGCGGCCTGAAAGCCGCGATCTTGCTGAACACCGAGCCAGAGTTTGACAGCGCCGCAGGTGGCGCTGCTGCCCCAGCACTGGCGCAGGTCGAAATGGTGGTCACGCTCAGCCCGTTCAAGGCCAACATGGCATTCAGCGATGTGCTGCTGCCGATTGCCCCGTTCACCGAAACATCGGGCTCTTTTGTCAACGCCGAAGGCCGCCTGCAAAGCTTCCACGCCGTGGTCAAGCCTTTGGCCGATACCCGTCCGGCCTGGAAAGTGCTGCGCGTGCTGGCCAACTTGCTCGACATCCCGGGCGTGTCCTTCGAGACCTCTCAAGATGTGTTGTCCCGCGCCACAGCGCAGCCGCTGGCAGCATCTAACGTCACACGGGCCGCCATCAATCTGACGGGGACCACCACGCCCGCTCCGGCGGTCGCTTCCATTTACCAGTTGGACGGTACCGTGCGCCGCGCGCCTTCTTTGCAATTGACCGCAGACGCCCGTCTGGAGGTGACCCATGATTGACGCGCTGTACAACGGCGGCCTGAATTTGGTGGCTGCCAGCTGGTGGGCCACGATGGTTTGGCCTGTTTTGTGGATCTTGCTCAAGATCGTCGCCATCCTCGCGCCGCTGATGGGCGCTGTAGCTTACCTGACACTGTGGGAACGCAAACTCTTGGGCTTCATGCAAGTGCGTCATGGCCCCAACCGCGTGGGGCCGTTTGGTTTGTTGCAACCGATTGCCGACGCGCTCAAACTCCTGACCAAGGAGTTGATCAACCCCACAGCGGCCAGCCCCGGCTTGTTCCGCCTGGGCCCGATCATGGCCATCATGCCGGCCTTGGCCGCCTGGGTGGCGATTCCCTTTGGCCCCGAGCAGGCACTGACCAACATCAATGCGGGTTTGTTGCTGGTGATGGCGATCACGTCGATTGAGGTGTATGGCGTGATCATCGCGGGCTGGGCCTCCAACTCCAAATATGCCTTTTTGGGTGCGCTGCGTGCATCGGCGCAAATGGTGAGCTACGAGATCGCCATGGGCTTTTGCTTCCTGGTGGTCTTGATGGTCTCGGGCAGCATGAACTTGACAGAGATCGTTCTGGCGCAAGGCAAGGGCGCTGCCGCCGACATGGGCCTGAGCATCTTCTCTTGGAACTGGTTGCCGCTGTTGCCCATCTTCATCGTCTACTTGATCTCGGGCGTGGCCGAAACCAACCGTCACCCGTTTGACGTGGTCGAAGGCGAGGCCGAGATTGTCGCCGGTCACATGGTCGAGTATTCGGGCATGGGCTTTGCGATCTTCTTCTTGGCCGAATACGCCAGCATGTGGCTGGTGTCCATCCTGGCCGTGATCATGTTCCTGGGCGGCTGGTTGTCGCCCATCGACCACGCCTTGTTCAACATGATCCCGGGCTGGATCTGGCTGGGCCTCAAGACTTTCTTGGTGGTGTCCATGTTCATCTGGATTCGTGCCACATTCCCGCGCTTCCGTTATGACCAGATCATGCGTCTGGGCTGGAAGATCTTCATCCCTGTCACTTTGGTGTGGCTGCTGGTCGTTGGCGTGTGGTTGCACTCGCCATGGAACATCTGGCACTGATTGGTGAATGACCATGACCACAATGACTGCTTCCTCTTTCTCGATCAAGGACTTTCTCAAGAGTTTCATGCTCGTGGAGTTGCTCAAGGGCATGGCCCTGACTGGACGCTACGCTTTTGCCCGCAAGGTGACGGTGCAGTTTCCTGAAGAAAAAACGCCGCTCTCGCCGCGTTTTCGCGGCCTGCATGCCCTGCGCCGTTATGACAACGGTGAAGAGCGCTGCATTGCCTGCAAGCTTTGCGAGGCGGTTTGCCCTGCGATGGCCATCACCATCGAAGCCGGCCAGCGCGAAGACGGTTCGCGCCGCACCACACGCTACGACATCGACCTCACCAAGTGCATCTTCTGCGGCTTTTGTGAAGAAAGCTGCCCGGTGGACTCGATCGTCGAGACCCACATTTTTGAATACCACGGCGAAAAACGCGGTGACCTGTACTTCACCAAGGACATGTTGCTGGCCGTGGGCGACCGTTACGAAAAAGAGATCGCTGCTGCCCGTGCCGCCGATGCGCCTTACCGTTGAACGTCGCCCAGTCCTGAACACTTAAAAAGACAGACCTATGGACGTCAAGACCGGTTTCTTCTACCTCTTCTCGGTGGTGCTGCTGTTTGCAGCCTTCCGGGTGGTGACCGCACGCAACCCCGTGCATGCGGTGCTCTACCTCATGCTGGCTTTCTCGCAAGCTTCTGCTGTGTGGTTCCTGCTCAATGCCGAATTCCTGGCCATCTTGCTGGTGCTGGTGTACCTGGGTGCGGTGATGGTGCTCTTCTTGTTCGTGGTGATGATGCTGGACATCGGCATCGACACTGTGCGCAAAGGCTTCTGGAAGAACTTTCCTTTGGCGGCCACTTTGGGGGCCGTCGTCGCTCTGGAAATGGCCGCTGTGTTGTTGTCCGGTTTTCGCTTGTCCGAAGCACCGGTCATGGGCAACGGTGCCGTGCCGGTGGACAACGCCAAAGCATTGGGCATCTTGCTTTACACCGAATACCTGATGCCGATCCAGATCGCGGCGGCCATTTTGCTGGTGGCCATGATCGCGGCCATTGCCCTGACCCTGCGTGAGCGCAAGGACAGCAAGGCGATTGACCCGTCCATCCAAGTCAAGGTGCGTGCTTCCGACCGCATGCAAGTGGTCAAAATGGACCCGACCCAAGCAGCGCCTGCCCCCGTTGCTCAAACTGATGCAGCACCTGTGGAGGTGAAAAAATGATGACCCTGACCCTTGGACACTACTTGTCGCTCGGTGCCATGCTGTTCGCATTGGCCGTGATCGGTATCTTTCTGAACCGCAAGAACCTGATCGTTTTGCTCATGGCCATCGAGCTGATGCTGCTGGCCGTGAACATGAACTTTGTGGCGTTCTCACACTACCTGGGTGACATGCACGGCCAAGTGTTCGTCTTCTTCATCCTCACGGTGGCCGCGGCCGAATCGGCCATTGGCCTGGCCATTCTGGTGCTGCTGTTCCGCAACCAGCACAACATCAACGTGGACGAACTCAATTCGCTCAAGGGTTAACAAGAATATGAGTCAGACCCTCAACGCCAGCACATTGCTGGCCATCCCCTTGGCCCCGCTGATGGGCTCTTTGTTGGCCGGTATTTGGGGCACCCAATTCGGTGGCAACTGGATTGGTCGTCGACTGTCGCACAGCTTCACCATTTTGGGCGTGCTCTTGGCGTTCATCCTGTCGGCCATCACGCTCAACAGCGTCTTGGCTGGGGCCAGTTTCAACGAAAGCATCTACACCTGGATGGTGGTGGGTGGCCTGAAGATGGAAATCGGTTTCATGGTCGATGGCCTCACGGCCATGATGATGTGCGTCGTCACCTTCGTGTCCCTGATGGTGCACATCTACACCATTGGTTACATGGACGAAGACGAAGGCTACAACCGCTTTTTTGCCTACATCTCGCTGTTCACTTTCTCCATGCTGATGCTCGTCATGAGCAACAACTTGCTGCAGTTGTTCTTTGGCTGGGAAGCGGTGGGCCTGGTGTCTTATTTGCTGATCGGCTTTTGGTACAACAAACCGACCGCCATCTTCGCCAACATGAAGGCATTTTTGGTCAACAGGGTGGGTGACTTCGGCTTCATCATCGGCATTGGCCTGATCGCCGCTTACACCGGAACGCTCAACTACACCGAGCTGTTTGCCAAGGCGCAAGAACTCGCTGCCATCGATTTCCCTTGGTACATCTTCGGCATGGACGCCATGCTGATCACCGTGATCTGCATTTGCCTCTTTATCGGTGCCATGGGCAAGTCGGCCCAGTTCCCGCTGCACGTGTGGCTACCCGATTCGATGGAAGGCCCCACGCCCATCTCCGCCCTGATCCACGCCGCCACGATGGTGACGGCTGGCATCTTCATGGTGGCGCGCATGTCACCGCTGTTCGAGCTGTCCGATTCGGCTTTGAACTTCATGATGGTGATCGGCTCGATCACGGCCTTGTTCATGGGCTTTTTGGGCATCATCCAAAACGACATCAAGCGCGTGGTGGCCTTATTCCACCTTGTCGCAGCTCGGTTACATGACGGTGGCACTGGGTGCATCGGCTTACTCGGTGGCCGTGTTCCACCTGATGACGCACGCGTTCTTCAAAGCGCTGCTGTTCTTAGGCGCTGGCTCGGTCATCATGGGCATGCACCACAACCAGGACATCCGCTACATGGGCGGTCTGCGCAAGTACATGCCCATCACCTGGATCACCTCTTTGCTGGGTTCGCTGGCCTTGATCGGTACGCCTTTGTTCTCGGGTTTTTACTCCAAGGACAGCATCATCGAAGCCGTGCACCTGAGTAACTTGCCTGCCGCTGGCTTTGCCAATTTCGCGGTGCTGGCGGGCGTGTTTGTCACGGCCTTCTATTCGTTCCGCATGTACTTCTTGGTCTTCCACGGCCCGGAGCGCTACGACCAGAACCCGGATGCGCACCATGGCCATGATGACCACCATGGTCATGATGACCATGGCCACGACAAACCCCACGAGTCGCCTTGGGTGGTGACGGTTCCTTTGGTCTTGCTGGCGATTCCTTCAGTCGTGATTGGCTACATGACGATCGGTCCCATGCTGTATGGCGACTTCTTCAAAGACGTGATCTTCATCGATGCCGTCAAGCACCCTGCCATGCAGCAATTGGGTGAGTTGTTCCACGGCCCGGTGGCCATGGCGATTCATGGCCTGAGCATGGCGCCGTTCTGGCTGGCTTTGGCCGGTGTAGTGACTGCTTGGTACATGTACCTGATCAACCCCAAAGTGCCAGCCTTCTTGGCCCGCGCACTGCGTCCGTTGATTGTGGTGCTCGAGAACAAGTACTTCATGGACTGGATCAACGAAAACATCTTGGCCAAAGGCGCACGCGGCTTGGGTCAGGGTTTGTGGAAGGTGGGCGACCGCGCCATCATCGACGGCTTCTTTGTCAACGGATCTTGGAAACTTGTGGGACTGATCTCTGGCGTGGTCCGCTGGTTCCAGTCGGGTTTTCTGTATCACTACGCCCTGGTCATGATTTTGGGCGTGTTCGTGCTGATGACGTATTTCGTCTGGCTCGCTTAACGGTTTTGAGGACAAAATAAAAATGGGATTGTTAAGCCTTGCCATCTGGATGCCGATTGCGTTCGGTGTCGTCTTGCTGGCCTTCGGTCGCGACAGCCAAGCGGGTGCTGTGCGCTGGCTGGCGCTGGTCGGCGCGATCGCCAGTTTGCTGGTCACACTGCCTTTGATTTCGGGCTTTCAACTCGGCACATCCGAGATGCAGTTTGTCGAAAAAGCCTCGTGGATTGAGCGCTTCAATGTGCACTACCACTTGGGTGTGGATGGCATCTCGCTGTGGCTGATTCCACTGACGGCCTTCATCAACGTGGTGGTGGTTATTGCAGGCTGGGAAGTCATCACCCGCAAAGTCAACCAGTACATGGCCGCCTTCCTGATCCTCTCGGGCTTGATGATTGGCGTGTTCAGTGCGCTGGATGGCATCTTGTTCTACGTCTTCTTTGAAGCCACCTTGATCCCGATGTACCTGATCATCGGCATCTGGGGTGGCCCGAACAAGATTTACGCGGCCTTCAAGTTCTTCTTGTACACCTTGCTCGGCTCCTTGCTGATGCTGATCGCCTTGATCTATCTGTACATCACCTCCGGCGGCAGCTTCGATATCCTGACTTGGCACAAACTGCCCTTGGCGGGCGGCGTGCAGACCTTGCTGTTCTTTGCTTTCTTTGCGGCCTTTGCCGTCAAGGTGCCCATGTGGCCGGTGCACACCTGGCTGCCCGATGTACACGTTGAAGCGCCCACCGGCGGGTCTGCCGTGCTGGCGGCCATCATGCTCAAGCTGGGCGCATATGGTTTCTTGCGCTTTTCCATGCCGATCGCACCCGATGCCGCCCGCGAGTGGGGCCTGTTGATCATTGTTTTGTCGCTGGTGGCTGTGGTCTATGTGGGCCTGGTGGCCATGGTGCAACAAGACATGAAAAAGCTGGTGGCTTATTCGTCGGTGGCGCACATGGGTTTTGTCACTTTGGGCTTTTTCATCTTCAACCCGCTGGGCGTGTCTGGCGGCATTGTGCAGATGATCGCGCACGGCTTTGTGTCGGCCGCCATGTTCTTGTGCATCGGAGTCTTGTACGACCGGGTGCACTCGCGTGAGATTGCCAGCTACGGCGGCGTGGTCAACACCATGCCCAAATTTGCCGCCTTTGCCTTGCTGTTTGCCATGGCCAATGCCGGTTTGCCTGGCACCGCTGGCTTTGTGGGCGAGTGGATGGTCATTTTGGGTGCCGTCAAATCCAACTTCTGGATCGGCTTGCTGGCCGCCTCGGCCCTGATCTTTGGCGCGGCTTACACCTTGTGGATGTTCAAGCGCGTGTACCTGGGCCCTGTGACCAATGACGATGTCAAAGGTCTGGCCGACATCAACGCCCGTGAATTCCTGATGCTGAGCCTGCTGGCCGTGGCCGTGCTCTACATGGGCATTTACCCCAAACCGTTCACCGATGTGATGGATGCTTCGGTGATGGACTTGCTCAAGCACGTGGCCGTGTCCAAGCTGCCGTGAGCGGCCAGGACCTGAACGTTTCGCCTGAATAGAACAATTGAGAGAACACAGATGATGGACAACTCCAGCTGGATGACGATGTATCCGGAGATCGTGTTGCTGGTCATGGCCTGCGTGGTGACGCTGGCCGACCTCTACGTGAAAAGCCCCAAGCGCACGGCCACCTATGTGCTGACGCTGGCGTCTCTGGGCGGCGTGGCCTTGTTGCACGCCATCTACGCCGATGCCGGGCAGACGCTTTACGGCTTTGGCCGCATGGTGGTCAGCGACCCGATGGGCCACTGGCTCAAGTGCTTTGCCACCATCGCGGTGATGGTGACTTTGGTGTACTCGCGCCCCTATGCCGCTGACCGCGACATGCTGCGCGGCGGGGAGATTTTCAGCCTCAGCCTGTTTGCCTTGCTGGGCATGAGCATGATGATCTCGGGCCAGAACTTCATCGTGATCTATTTGGGCTTGGAGCTGCTGACCCTGTCGAGCTATGCGCTCGTGGCCCTGCGCCGCGACCACGCGCAAGCGAGTGAAGCGGCCATGAAGTACTTTGTGCTGGGGGCCATGGCTTCGGGCTTCTTGCTGTACGGCATGTCCATGATGTATGGCGCCACCGGCAGCCTGGATCTGTCTGCGGTGCTCAAAGCCATTGCTTCGGGTCAGGTGAACCACCAGGTGCTGGTGTTTGGCCTGGTCTTCATTGTGGCGGGTCTGGCGTTCAAGATCGGCGCCGTGCCTTTCCACATGTGGATTCCCGACGTGTATCAAGGTGCCCCAACTGCGGCGACCTTGATGATCGGTGGCGCGCCCAAGCTGGCCGCGTTTGCCATTTTGGTGCGCTTGCTGGTGGAAGGCATGCTGCCGCTGGCGTTTGACTGGCAGCAAATGCTGTCGCTGCTGGCCATTGGCTCCTTGCTCATTGGTAACTTGGCGGCCATCGCCCAGACCAACCTCAAACGCATGCTGGCCTATTCGACCATCTCGCAAATGGGTTTTGTGCTGCTGGGATTTGTGGCGGGCGTGATCAATGGCGAGACCACCTTGGCGGCCAACGCCTACAGCTCGGCCATGTTCTACATGGTCTCTTATGTGTTGACCACCTTGGCCGCGTTCGGCGTGATCATGTTGCTGGCCCGCCAAGGCTTTGAGAGCGAAGAGATCACCGACCTGGCAGGCCTGAACCAGCGCAGCCCCTTGTACGCGGGTGTCATGGCGATTGGCTTGTTCTCGATGGCGGGCATTCCGCCGATGGTGGGCTTTTATGCCAAGCTGTCGGTGCTGCAGTCGCTGGTGGCCTCCGGTCAGGCTTTCTACATGGGCTTGGCCATCTTCGCGGTCATCATGTCGCTGATCGGTGCTTTCTATTACCTGCGCGTGGTCAAGGTCATGTACTTTGACGAACCCGTCACCGCCACCACCGTCTCGGCCACCCTCGACGTGCGCCTGGTCTTGTCCACCAATGGCCTGCTGGTCTTGTTGTTGGGCATTTTCCCCGGTGCACTCATGGCTTTGTGCGCCGATTCGATTGTGCGTATGCTCACGGTCTGATGCTTTGAACACTGCACCATGAGCACGTCCACCCAAATTGGTTTGTTGATCCTGCTGGCAATGCTTGCCGCCAACGTGCCGTTTTTCAACCAGCGCATCCTGCTGATGGGCCCTCAGCGTCTGTCCAAGCCTTTGCTCTGGCGCTTGATGGAGCTGGTGGTTTTGTACTTTGTGGTGGGTGGTGTGGGCCTGGCCCTGGAAAACCATGCCGGGCAAATCGCGCCGCAGGGCTGGGAGTTTTATGCGGTGACCGGCACCATGTTCACCACGCTGGCGTTTCCGGGTTTTGTTTACCGCTACCTGTTGCACCGCAAACACTGAGCGCGGCACTGCCCTCACACTGGTTTGAATGTCTGACGACCACCTGATCGAGCACCGGGTCCTCCAAGAAGAGCTCTTGCGCGGGCGTTTCCTGCACGCTTTTCGCGACACTGTGCGCTTGCCCAATCAGAACCTGTCAACCCGCGAATACGTGGTGCACCCCGGCGCCGTCATGGTGATTCCCATGCTCGACACGCCCGACGGTCTGCGCTTGGTGATGGAGCGGCAATTTCGTTACCCTGTGGGGCAGGTCATGACCGAGTTTCCGGCTGGCAAGCTCGACCCCGGCGAAGACCCCTGGTTGTGCGCCCAACGTGAGCTGCAAGAAGAAACCGGCTACACCGCGCACCAGTGGGCACGTGCCGGGGTGTTGCACCCGGTCATCGCCTATTCAACCGAGGTGATCGAGATCTGGTTTGCCAAAGAGCTGAGCTTGGGAGAGCGCCGACTGGACACAGACGAATTCTTGGATGTGTTCACTGCCAGCCCCGCCGAGCTGATGGCCGCTTGCCAGCAAGGCCGCTTGACCGATGCCAAGACTTTGACGGGCTTGCTGTGGTTGCAAAACGTGCAATCGGGCCAGTGGCCCTTGCATTGGCAAACCGTCGCCTGAATCGACGCCATGAAAGTCCTCGACCTGCAATGCCGCTTGGGTCACAGCTTTGAAGGCTGGTTTGGCTCTCAAGACGACTACGACGCTCAGCGCGAACGGGGCCTGGTGACCTGCCCCGTGTGCAACGACAGCGAGATCACCAAAATGCTGTCGGCACCGCGCTTGAATCTGGGCCACGGCCCAGCCCCCAAAGTGGCGCTGGGCCAGGGCGCTGAGCCTGCGGGCGCGGGCAGCGCTGCGGGTGGCTCGCAATCCTCCGCTGCCGACGCCCCACCTGCTGCACCAGCCCTGCCTGACATGCTGCCCGATGCCTTGCAGCAGATGCAGTCGGCCATGATGAACATGGTGCGCCACGTCATGGCCAACACCGAAGATGTGGGAACGCAATTTGCCGAAGAAGCCCGCAAGATCCATTACGGCGAGCGCGATGTGCGTAACATCCGCGGCCAAGCCACGCGCGAAGAAACCGAGGCCCTGATTGACGAAGGCATCGAGGTCATGGCCTTGCCCTTGCCAGAAAACCTCAAGGGGCCGCTGCAATAAAGGCCGCTGCATCATTGGGCTGAGCGCCGAGCGCTGGACTGATGCCCCATCTGGGTTCGCGCCATGTATTGGCTCATTGATGATGCATAAAAGGCTATGTGACTCATTTATGAATCAAATAAAATTTGACTTTGTGCGGCGCACTTGAAACAATGCGCTTTTAGACCGCTCTAAAACGGTTCTTCACGACACCCGCCATGGCCAAGCCCATCACCCGCCCTTGTTCGCAGTACAGCCTGGATGCCCTGTCGCTGTTGGGGCAACTTGTGCGCGAAGCGCGCCTGAGCAGGGACCTCACCACCACCGATTTAGCGGCGCGCGCAGGTATCTCCCGCAGCTTGCTGCAACGCATTGAGCGTGGTGACCCGGGCTGCTCCATCGGTGCCGTGTTTGAAGTGGCCACGATCTGTGGCGTGCCTTTGTTCGAGTCGGACGCCCGTTTGCTGACCCAGCAATTGGGCAGGCAACAGGAAAAAATGGCCTTGATGCCCAAGGCCATCCGGTCTGGCAAGCAGGTGGTGAACGATGACTTCTGAGCCCACCTTCTCCACCGAGGCCTATGTCTGGGTCTGGTTGCCCGAGGCCAGCGAGCCCGTGGTGGCCGGTGTCTTGACGCGGCAAGGGGCGCGCTTTGTTTTCAATTACGGCCGCAGTTACTTGGACCGCCCAGATGCCATGGCACTGTATGCACCCGAGTTGCCTTTGCGTGCCGGACCCTTGCCCTTGCTGCCGGGCTTGACCATGCCCAGTTACATCCGTGATGCCTCACCCGATGCCTGGGGCCGCCGTGTGTTGACCAACCAGCAGTTGGGCGTCAAAGGGCCAGGGTCAGACGGATTCGAGTTGAACGAGTTGACGTATTTGCTCGCATCTGGCTCGGACAGGGTGGGGGCCATGGATTTTCAGGTCTCGCCGCTGCGCTATGTGGCGCGGCAAGCCCAAGAGGCTTCTTTGGCAGCCTTGCAAACTGCGGCAGAAAAAGTCGACCGAGGCCTGCCACTGGCTCCCGGTTTGGACCAAGCCTTGCTGCACGGCACATCCCTAGGTGGCGCTCGGCCAAAGGTGTTGATGGCTGATGGGGAGCGCAAATTCATCGCCAAATTTTCGGCCAGCAATGACCTCTACAGCGTGGTCAAGGCCGAGTTCATCGCCATGCGATTGGCCCACAAGGTGGGCTTGAACGTGGCCCCGGTACAGCTGCGCCAAGCGCTGGGGAAAGACGTGCTTTTGATCGAGCGCTTTGACCGAACTCGGCACCAGGGGCAATGGCGGCGTCGTGCCATGGTGTCTGCGCTCACGCTGTTTGAGCTGGATGAAATGATGGCTGCTTATGCCAGCTACGAAAAACTGGCCGAGATCATTCGCCACCGATTCACCCATGCCAAAGCCACTTTGCGCGAACTGTTTTCGCGCATCGTCTTCAATGTTTTGTGTGGCAACACCGACGACCACGCTCGCAACCACGCGGCCTTTTGGGATGGTCGCCAACTAACGCTAACGCCCGCCTATGACATCTGCCCCCAATCGCGCTCGGGCCAGCAAGCCTCACAAGCCATGTTGATCCAAGGTGCTGACCGCGCCAGCCAAGTGGCCAGCTGCATCGCAGCCGCGCCAGTTTTTTTGCTGGGGCGCGAAGACGCCATTGCCATCGTCAACCAACAGGTGACGGTGATCGAGCGCGAATGGGAAGCCACTTGCGATGAGGCGGGCTTGAGCGAAGTGGATCGCCAGCTGTTCTGGCGTCGCCAATTCCTCAACCCGTTTGCCTTTCAACAGGCGCCCGGCGGAGTGCGTGTTCCATGAAGCACGCCCTTCACATCGACGACGCCGAGGTCGAGCTGAGCGCCATCCGGGCGCAAGGCCCGGGTGGGCAAAACGTCAACAAGGTCTCCAGCGCCATCCAGCTGCGATTTGACGTGGCGGGCTCGTCCTTGCCGGACGACGTCAAACAGCGCTGGTTGCAGTCGGGTGACAGCCGTCTGACTTTGGAGGGCGTGTTCATCCTCAAGGCCCAGCGACACCGCACACAAGAGGCCAACCGGGTGGATGCCTGGGCACGGCTGTATGAAACGCTGGACCTGTACGCCAAGCCCCCCAAAGACCGCAAGGCGACGAAACCCACATATGGCTCGGTGCAAAGACGGCTGGAAGGCAAATCGATTCAGTCCAAAATCAAAAGCGGTCGGCGTAAAGACGCCCATGATTAAGACGGGGCTGTCTCAACGCGCCGCAGCACTTGCGCCAGTGCATCCGGTGCATCGGCCTGCACCACCCGCCGCTGCGGCATGCTGCGCAGCCAGGTGATCTGGCGCTTGGCCAGTTGGCGGGTGGCGAAGATGCTGCGCGCCAGAATCTCGGCTTCTGTCCAGCCCGCGTCCAGCCCTTCCCAGGCCTGGCGATAACCCACGCAGCGCATCGAGGGCAGGTCAGCGTGCAGGTCGCCGCGTGCCTTGAGTTGCCGCACTTCGTCCATGAAGCCGGCAGCCATCATGTGTTCAAAGCGCAAAGCGATGCGCTGGTGCAGCCAAGCGCGGTCCAGCGGCTCCAGGCTGATGACGGGGATGTGCCAGTCGGGGACGTTGGCCTTGGTGCTTTGGTGGAACGAGGTGAGGCTTTGGCCTGTGGCAGTCCAGACTTCCAAGGCGCGGCCAATGCGTTGGCTGTCGCCTGGCGCCAGGCGCGCGGCCGTCTGCGGGTCCACCTGGGCCAGTTGCGCGTGCAGGGCGGGCCAGCCCAACTGCTCGGCTTGTTGGTGAATTTGGGCGCGCACCTGTGGGTCTGCTGCAGGGATGTCGTTCAGGCCTTCCAGCAATGCCTTCAAATACAGCATGGTGCCGCCCACCAAGAGCGGGGTTTTGCCGCGTGCACGGATGTCGCGGATCAGTCGGGTGGCGTCTTTTGCGAACTCGGCCGCGCTGTAGCTGTGCAGCGGGTCCAGTGTGTCGATCAGGTGGTGTGGCACGGCGGCCAGTTCTTCGCGGCTGGGTTTGGCGGTGCCGATGTCCATGCCCCGGTAAACCAGGGCCGAGTCGACGCTGATGATTTCTGCGCCGCCTTGGGGCTGCAGGGCTTGGGTCAAGGCCAGTGCCACTGCGGTTTTACCGCTGGCGGTGGGGCCGACCAGGGCGATGGCATCTACCGGGCGTTGCTTGGAGGTGCTCAAGCCGGAGCCTCTCATTTCGGGGCCTTGTCGGGGGTGGCCATGGACAAGGGACGACCGTGGCGTTGCACCAAGGTCCAGGCGACAACACTGATGAACACGCTCCACAGCAGCAGGCCGTGTGCCAGTGCCATGACCGGATCGTCCATTTGTGTACCCAGCCAGCCCCCCATCAAGAAAGCGCCCAACATCATCAAGAAACCGTTCAGCGCCGAGGCCGTGCCCGCCCGTTGCGGAAACGGTGCAACAGCTCCGCTTTGCCCACAGGGCTGGTGCACGCCGTGGCCCAGCATGAACAGGTAAGTGGGGCCCAGCACGCAGGACGCGCCGTACCAGGCTTGGCCCTGACCGGCATGGGCCAGCGCTGCCATACTGACCCCACCTGCCAGGGTGAGGATGGCAGCAATGCCCACTGTGCGTTGCACGCTGGTGCGGCGCAACATCCAGCGGCACCAGAAGGTACCCGCAATATAGGCTAGGGACATGCTGAGCATGAATAAACCATAGGCCGTGGTGCTGTAGGCCATGCTGCGTGTGAATACAAAGGCCGAAGAAGCCAAAAAGGTGAACAGGCCAAGGTAAGAGCCCGAAGACAGTGCGCACCAGGCTCGGAACGTGGGGTGACGCAGGATGTCACGGTTGGCCAGCCACAGGTGGCGCAACTGCAGGGCGTGGGGGTTGGGTCGCACCAGGGTTTCTTCAAAGCGCCACAACAGCAGGACGAAGGTGAGGGCCCCGAACATGGCCAAACCAAGCAAGGACACACGCCAGCCTAGCCAGTCGGTCAGTACGCCGCCAATGGGCGCGCAGGTGCAGGCGATGAGGCCCAGTCCGGTGAGTGCTTTCGACATGATGTGCAGCCCTTGCGCCGGGGGGTACAAGTCGCGCACCACGGCGCGAGCAGCCATGACGCCTGCGCCCATGGCCACGCCTTGCAAGGCGCGTCCTGCAATCAGCCAGGCCATGTTGGGGGCCAGCGCACAGGCCATCGAAGCCAGCACGTAAGCGGCCATGCCCCACAGCAAGATGGGCCTTCGGCCGAATCGGTCAGACAGCGGCCCCCAAACCAGTTGCGACAGGCCAAACGCCAGCAGCAAGGCTGAGAGCGTCAATTGGGCCTGGCCCATGCTCGCCCCAAAGCTTTCGGTGATGGCGGGCAGCGCGGGCAGATACAGGTCGGTGGTGACAGGTTGCAGGCCCAGCAGCAGAGCCAGCAACAGCACGATGAGTTGGGGGTGCATCAGCGTCCCCGCAGGAACAGGGCGTCCAGATCGCGCATCGGCATCTGCCGCCAAGTGGGACGACCGTGGTTGCATTGGTCAGAGCGTTCGGTGTCTTCCATCTGGCGCAGCAAGCCGTTCATTTCATCGAGCGTCAGGCGGCGGTTGGCACGCACCGCGCCGTGGCAGGCCATGGTGGCCAAAATTTCATTTTGGGCGCGTTGCACCACGGTGCTGGCGTCGTGCTGGGCCAACTCGGCCAACACGCTGCGCGCCAGTTCCACCGCGTCGCCTTGCGCCAAGCTGGTGGGCACGGCGCGCACGGCCAGGGTTTTGGCCGACAGGGGTGAGATTTCCAGCCCCAACTGGTCCAGTACCTCGGCGCAGGCTTCGGCGGTGGCCACTTCGTTGGGGGTGGCAGCAAAGGTGGCGGGGATCAAGAGAGGCTGGCTGGTGATGCGCGAGGCTTCCGTGGTGTTGAGTTGGTTTTTGAGGCGTTCGTACACGATGCGCTCGTGCGCCGCGTGCATGTCCACCACCACCAGGCCTTGCTTGTTTTCGGCCAGGATGTAGACGCCTTGCAGTTGCGCGATGGCGCGGCCCAGCGGCCAGTCGCCATCGGGCAGGGGGGCGGGGGCGGCCAAGGGGCTTGTGGGGCGGGGCATTGCACCCGCCGGGCCGGGCGCTGTTTCTTTGGGGGCCTCCTGAAGCCAATTGGGCGCGTTGCGTTCTTGAACGCTCAGGTCTTCGTTGCGCCTTTGATCGCTCGGGTCCTCGCTGCGCTCAGGTGGGTTCCACAGCGCCTTCAGGTCGGACATGGCTTGTTCGCCATCCACACGGGGGCGCACAAAATCCGCCGGTTTGTAGCCGGGGCCCGAAAAAGTCGAAGGGCCAGGGCGCTCGAAAGCCATGCCGCCTTGCTGCCAGGCGGCCGATTCGGGCAGGGCTTTGGCGGCGGGGGCCTTCAGGTCGAAGTCGCTGGCAGGTAGGGCAGGCGCATCGCTCAGGTTATGCGAGCGCGGTGCGGCCAGCGCGTTTTCAAGCGCATGCCGCACGGCCTGGTGCACCGCGCGGCTGTCGCGAAAGCGCACCTCAATCTTGGTCGGGTGCACGTTCACGTCCACCAGGGTGGGGTCGATTTGCATGAACAGCGCGTAAGCCGGTTGTTTGTGGCCGTGCAGCACGTCTTCGTAGGCGCTGCGGGCACCGTGCATGACCACTTTGTCGCGCACAAAACGGCCGTTCACATAAGCAAACTGGTGGTCGGGGCGTGAGCGCGCGGCGTCGGGCAAACCGGCGCGGCCCATCACTTTGAGCGGCCCGGCGTGGTATTCAATGGGGATGGACTGGGCCACAAACTCTTCGCCCAGCACATCGGCCAGGCGCTGCGCCAGGCCTGCCGCGCCAGGGTGCACCCGCCACTGCTCCACCAGCTTGCCCTCGTGCCAGATGGCAAAGCCCACATCTGGGCGGGCCAGGGCGTGGCGGCGCACCGCTTCAATGCAATGCGCCAGCTCGGTGCTGTCGCTTTTCAAAAATTTGCGGCGCGCCGGGGTCGAAAAAAACAACTCCTTCACCTCCACCGTGGTGCCCACAGCGCGAGCGGCTGGGCGGATCTCGCCCGTGCGGCCGTCCAGTGCAAAGGCGGTGGGCTGGCCGTCCATGCGCGAGAGCAGCGTGAACTCGGACACCGAATTGATGGCAGCCAGGGCTTCGCCCCGAAAGCCCAGGGTCATGACCGATTCGAGGTCGTCCAGGTTACCGATCTTGCTGGTGGCGTGGCGTTTCAGGGCGGTGGCCAGCTCGTCCGGGGCGATGCCACCACCGTCGTCCTCGACCGAAATCAGCCGCGTTCCGCCACTCATCAGGCGCAGCGTGATGCTTTGTGCGCCCGCGTCCATGGCGTTGTCCACCAACTCGCGCACCACCGAGGCAGGGCGCTCCACCACCTCGCCAGCGGCGATCTGGCTGATCAGTTCATCGGGGAGTTCGCGGATGGGGCGGCGCGCGGGGGTCGGGGTCTGTTGGTGGGTCACGCACAGATTTTAGGGTGTCTGGTGACTGGGTGAGTCCGGTGATAATCGGCGCATGGACATCTTGCAGCAACTAATCGATTTCATTCTCCATGTAGACCGCTATCTGGAGGCCTTTGTCGCCCAACACGGGGCTTGGGTTTACGCCCTGTTGTTCCTCATCATTTTTGTCGAAACGGGTGTGGTCATCATGCCTTTTTTGCCTGGCGACTCCTTGCTCTTCATCGTGGGAGCCATGTGTGGTGCAGGCTTGATGAGTTTGCCTTTGGTCATGGGTTTGTTGTTGGCTGCAGCGATATTGGGTGACCAGATGAATTACACGATAGGGCGCTACTTTGGCCCCCGGGTTTTCCAATGGGAGGAGTCGCGGTTTTTCAGTCGCCGGGGTTTTGACCAAGCCCACGCGTTTTACGAGAAATATGGCGGCATCACCATCATCCTGGCGCGCTTCATGCCGTTTGTGCGCACCTTTGTGCCCTTTGTGGCGGGCGTGGCCGAGATGACGCGCAGCAAATTCACCTACTTCAATGTGGTGGGGGCGGTGATCTGGGTGGTGGGCCTGCTGTCGGTGGGTTACCTGTTTGGCAATCTGCCCATCGTGCAAGAGCACCTGAGCAAGATCATTTGGGCGCTGATCATTGTGCCGGGCCTGATCGCCGTATTCGGGGCCTGGAAGGCGCGTCAGGCGTCTTGATCTGCCCGTCTGGGGCTAGATGCCCCGGTGCCGAGCCAGTGGCGGATTGCGCGCAAAGTACTGCTGGATGCCCCGCATCAAGGCTTCGGTCAGTTGCTTTTGGTAGGCCTCGCTGCGCAGCTTTTCTTCTTCTTCGGGGTTGCTGATGAAGGCGGTCTCAACCAGCACGCTGGGCATGTCTGGGGCTTTGAGAACGGCAAAACCCGCTTGTTCCACCCGAGGCTTGTGCAGCCGGCCCACGCTGCCGATTTCGCGCAGCAAACTCCCCCCCAATTGCAAGCTGTCCTTGATTTGCGCAGCTGTGCTCATGTCCAGCAAAGCTCGCTGAAGTTGGTTGTCCTGACCATTGAGGTTCATGCCGCCGATCAAATCGGCCTTGTTTTCCTTTTGGGCCATCCAGCGGGCGGCGGCACTACTGGCTGCGCCCTGGCTAAGGGCATAGACGCTGGCACCACGCGCTTGGGGGGTGAAAAAGGCGTCGGCATGGATGCTGACAAACAGGTCGGCCTGGACACGCCGGGCTTTTTGTACCCGTAGATGCAAGGGGACAAAAAAATCGGCTTCCCGTGTCAGGTAAGCGCGCATGGGGTTGCCGTTGACGCTGCTGGCATTGATGCGGTCGCGCAGCATTTTGGCGATGTTGAGCACCACATCTTTTTCACGCGTGCCGCCAGGTCCAATGGCACCCGGATCTTCTCCGCCGTGGCCGGGGTCCAATGCGACCACGATCAGGCGATCGGTCCGCTCTGGCGGCAAAGACCTGTGGGCTCGCCCAGGGGAGTCGATGAACGTGTCGGGCGCAGGCAGCATGTCCTGTCGTCGCGTGGAAGCTGCGGGCGGCGGGGGCACAGACTTTTGCGCTCCAGCAGCGGATTGGTTGTGTCGGGCCATCAGTTCGCCCAAAGGGTCGTTGACCTGAGCTGATGGGCCCCCAAGCCCCGGAGCTGGCTGAGACGCTGTTGACGCCATGCGTTGCTGGATCAACTGTTCCAGCGGGTCAATGGCCTGTAGCGGGTAGAGGTCGAGCACCAGCCGGTGCGCGTAAGCGGCAACTGGTTGCAGGCTGAAAACCTGGGGCGTGATTGGCTGCTTGAGGTCGATCACGATGCGCACCACGTTGGCGTTGTATTGGCCCACCCGAATGCCTGCGATGTTGGGGTCGGAAGCTTGCACTTTGCCGACCAGCTCACGCATGGCCGCGTTCAATTGCATGCCTTCAATGTCCACTGCCAAGCGGGGAGGGGTGGCGACAAAGGTTTGTGTGGTTTTGAGCGGGGTGTCTGATTCCAGCGTGACCCGGCTGTAATCGGGGGCAGGCCAAATGCGCACGGCCAACATGGTGGCCCCCCGGGCCAGTTGTGTTGCCCTCAGATTCAGCGCCAAAAACCCCGCCTTGAGCAGACGGCGGCGGTCAGTTTTCATCTTGGGCACTCCCGATCCAGGCTTGTAACCAACTCAGTCCTTGCGGTGTTCCGGCGCAGATGTGCACGTGGCGGCTGTGTTCGTCCATGGCCGCAAGTGTGATGTACCAATCGGCGCAAGGCAATTGCCCGGCTACCTTGTCGGGCCATTCCATAAGCTTGAGTCCGGGGCCTGCAAAGATGTCGCGAAAACCGGCATCTTCCCACTCTTGCGGGTCGTTGAACCGGTAAAAGTCGAAATGCCAAATGGGCCAGGCGGCCTCGCCCGAGCCCACTTGGTGGGGCTCGACCACGGCATAGGTCGGGCTTTTGATGCGCCCTTGCACCCCGGCCGCACGCAACAGGTGGCGCACCAGGGTGGTCTTGCCTGTACCCAGATTGCCCCGCAATTCAATGCGGGCATCGCGCCCGCCCGTCCACTTCTGAAGCTGGCTGGCCAGTGACTGGGCAAAAGCCTGGGTGGCGGATTCGTCCGGCCACAGCCCTTCCCATGCCAGCGTCGTGTTGGGGCTTCCTACAATCGGCGGGTGACTGCTCAACGTACTCAAATCGACCTTCATGAACTGTGGTCCCAGATCCAAGTCTGGGCGCGTGAGCTTGGATTGTCCCAAATTGGCGTGAGCGGCATCGATTTGTCCTCGGCAGAGCCTGGATTATTGGCTTGGCTGGAAGCCGGTTTTCACGGCAGCATGGATTACATGGTCAAGCACGGTCTCAAACGGGCCCGACCCGCCGAGTTGGTGCCGGGCACGGTGCGTGTCATCACCGTCCGCATGGATTACTTGCCCGAGAACACCCCCTCCGACTGGCTGCGCCGGGAGTTCGCTCGCAGCCTGCACGCCGGGGAGGCCGTGGTGTCGGTCTATGCCCGTGGCCGTGATTACCACAAGGTCTTGCGCAGTCGGCTTCAAAAGCTGCAGGACCGCATCGCGGAGGCGACGGGTCCCTTCGGGCACCGCGTGTTCACCGATTCGGCACCGCTCCTTGAGGCCGAGTTGGCAAGTCGCAGCGGCCTTGGTTGGCGCGGCAAACACACCCTGGTTCTCTCACGCGAGGCCGGGTCGATGTTTTTTCTGGGTGAGTTGTTTATCGACTTTGCCCTGCCTGAGACACCTGCCACATCGGCGCATTGCGGCCAGTGCACCGCCTGCATGGACCTGTGCCCCACGCAGGCCATCGTGGGGCCTTACAAATTGGATGCACGGCGTTGCATTTCTTACCTCACGATCGAACACGCCGGCCCGATCGACGAGGCGCTGCGCCCCCAGATTGGCAACCGGATTTACGGCTGCGACGACTGCCAACTGGCGTGCCCCTGGAACAAATTTGCCCAGCCCAGCACCGTGCCCGACTGGCAAACCCGCGAGGGTTTGGCGGGCTGGGGCATCGCAACACTGCTGGGATGGGATGAGGTTGAGTTTTTGCGCCGTACTGCGGGCAGTGCCATTCGGCGCATCGGTCACGCCCGGTGGTTGCGAAACCTGGCGCTGGGGGCGGGCAATGCCCTAGCTTCGGGCCGCATCAGTGCGGCTGACCGTTTGGCCTTGCGGCAGGCCCTGCAGGCACATGCGACGCACCCTGATCCGGTGGTGCAAGAGCAAGTGGCTTGGTCTTTGGCAAGAGCATGAGGCCAAAAGCCTCAGGGAGCCGAGAGAGCAGGCGTTTTTAACCGCGCAGCACGCCCAATGCAAAAGGCAGGCTCAGCATGCCGCACAGCGTGGAGAGGGTGACCAAACCCGCGACATAGGGCCCGTTGTAGCCCATGCGCGCAGCCAACACATAACAGGTGGACGCCGTGGGCAGCGCCGAAAAAGCCAGCAAGATGGTGGACTGGACGGCATCAAGCTTGAACAGCATGCACATGCCCAGCGCCAGCAAGGGCGTGATCAGGTGTTTGATCAACAGCACCGAGCTGCCCAACAACTTGCCTTGTCGCAAAGAATCCAGCTGCATGCCGGCACCGGCGGCCATCAAGCCCAGCGCCAAAGACGCCGAGCCAATGCGGCTGACGCTGGGCTCTATCCAAGTGGGCAACCGAAAGCCCAGCAAATTGGCCACCAAGCCAGAGGCCGTGGCGATGATCAGCGGGTTGCGCACCAGCTCACGCACAAAGCCGGTGTTGGCCTGGCGCGCCATGGGCCAGACGGCCCCGATGTTGAACAAGGGCACGCAAAAACCAATCAGCACGGCAATCAGCAACAAGCCCTGGGGGCCTGCCAAGCGCTCGGCCAGCGCTATGCCAATGAAGGAGTTGAATCGGAAGGCCACTTGGGCGCTGGCGGCGTGGTCGCGCCGGTCCAAACGGGGGCCAATGAAGGGCCAATAGGGCAGGGTGTAAGACAACAAAATGCTGCATGCCGCCAAGCTCAAGCCCGCGCCGATCAGGCTGGAGGCGGCCACCACATCGAGGGGACTTTTCACAATCGAGTGAAACAGCAGGACCGGAAACAAGAAAAAATAAACCAAGCTGTCGACTTGTTGCCACACCGAACGGTTCAGGGCCGTGAAGCGGCAAATCAAATAGCCGCACAAGATCAAGGAAAAATCAGGAAAGAGAAGTTCTGCAAAGTTCACTCGGCTAGGATAACAAATCCTGCACCGGGCCAGCACTAGGCCCTGACACCCGGGTTCAGAGGTTGTTTTTTGCTGGTATTGTGGGTTTCCCTCACTTCGGCATACTCTGTTTGTCCCTATGATGGACCCCTTTTTCAGGAGTTTTTTGCATGAAGCGTCTTTCTTTTGTATCCGTGGCCGGCTTAGCCGCGACCGTCTTGGCCAGCGGCAGTGTTTGGGCTCAGGCCTATCCCAACAAAACCATCCGCTTGCAAGTGCCGTTTGCACCCGGCGGCACGACCGACATCGTGGCCCGCGTGATTGCCGAGCCTTTAGGCAAAGTTTTGGGTCAAAGCGTCATCGTTGAAAACAAAGCCGGTGGCGGTGGTGTGGTGGGTGCGACTGAAACCGCCCGCGCTGCACCCGATGGCTACAACTTGGGCATGGCCACGGTGTCGACCACGGCCGCCAACCCTGCGATCAACCCCAAGATTCCGTACAACGTCCTGACCGACTTCACCCCCATCATCAACATTGCGGCCACGCCCAACGTGATTGCGGTGCACCCCAGTTTTCCGGCCAAGGATTACGCAGGCTTTTTGGCCGAAGTCCGTAAAAACCCCGGCAAGTACTCTTACGCCTCGTCGGGCACAGGCGGCATTGGTCACCTGCAAACCGAGTTGTGGAAGAGCCTGACCGGCGCGTTCATCACCCACATCCCCTACCGCGGCGCGGGCCCAGCCCTGAACGACACCGTGGCAGGCCAAGTGCCGATCATTTTTGACAACCTGCCTTCGGCTTTGCCGTTCATCCAATCCGGCCGTTTGGTGCCCATCGTGGTCGCTGCGCCCCAGCGCCTGACACAGTTGCCCAACGTGCCCACCTTCAAAGAAGTGGGTTTGGAGCCGGTCAACCGCATGGCTTACTACGGCATCTTGGGTCCCAAGAATTTGCCCAAGGAAGTGGTCGACAAAATCAGCGCTGGCGTGAAGAGGGCCTTGCAAGATCCAGGTGTGACCAAGCGCATCAACGACACCGGCTCTTTGGTGGTGGCCAACACGCCTGAAGAGTTCACGGCCCAGATCAAGGCCGAGTTCGAGGTCTACAAAAAGGTGGTTGACCAGCAAAAACTCAAGCTCGACTGATCACAGTCCATGCTTGAGACCAGCCAGAAGGCGATCGACAGCTTTGCCGAGGCTCTCTGGTTGGAGGACGGACTGGCCGCCAACACCTTGGCGGCTTACCGCCAAGATCTTTTCCTCTATGCCAACTGGCTTGATTCAACGCACAAGTTGGCACTCGAGGATACCCAAGAACACCACCTGCAGGCTTACTTTGCCGAGCGCCATGGCCAGACCAAGGCCACTTCGGCCAACCGCAGGCTCACTGTGTTCAAGCGTTTCTTCCGTTGGGCATTGCGTGAGCGCCTGTTGGCGGTAGACCCCACCTTGCGCATGTTGGCGGCCAAGCAAGCGCTGCGTGTGCCAAAGACGCTGGGCGAGGCCCAAGTGGATGCTTTGTTGTGTGCGCCGGATGTGGGCACCCATCGGGGTTTGCGAGACCGCGCCATGCTGGAACTGATGTACGCCAGCGGCTTGCGGGTGAGCGAGTTGGTCGGCCTCAAAACGCTGCATGTGTCCTTGAATGAAGGCGTGCTGCGCATCATGGGCAAAGGCAGCAAGGAGCGCTTGGTCCCTTTTGGCGAAGAAGCCCGAGAATGGCTGCAGCGTTACATGGCGCAGGCCAGGCCCGCCATGCTGGACCAGCGGCAAACCGAAGACCTGTTCATCACCACCAGCGGCCCCAAGCCCGGCACAGGCATGTCGCGCGTCATGTTTTGGAATTTGGTCAAGCGCTACGCGATCGAGGCGGGCATCACCGCGCCGCTGTCACCGCACACCTTGCGCCACGCCTTTGCCACGCACTTGCTGAACCACGGGGCTGATTTGCGGGCAGTGCAAATGCTGTTGGGGCACGCCGATATCTCGACCACCACCATCTACACCCACGTGGCGCGTGAGCGGCTCAAGACGCTTCATGCCCAGCATCACCCCAGGGGATGATCACGCCAGTGGCGTCACCGTGACCGCTACCTCCAGCGTGTGCGCGCCGCCCCCTTGCAATACCCCGCGCAGCGGCGATACGTCGGCAAAGTCGCGACCTACGGCCAGTTGCGCATAGTCCTGGCCCGGGCTGGCCAGGCCTGTGCGGTTGTTGGTGGGGTCCAGGTCGAGCCAGCCCTGGCAGGGGTGGCCGGCCAATTCGGGCAGGTAGACCGAGGCCCAGGCGTGGGATGCGTCGCTGCCCAGCAGTCGGGCTTGGCCCGGAGGCGGTTCGGTCAGCAGGTAGCCGCTGACGTAGCGCGCCGCCAGGCCCATAGAACGCAAACAAGCCAACAAGATGTGCGCGAAGTCCTGGCACACACCGCGTCGCGCTTGCAGCGCCTGCAGGGCAGGGGTGTTGATGTCGGTGCTGGCGCTTTCGTATAGAAAGTCGCTGTACATGCGCGCGGTGAGTTCTTGCGCCGCTGGCATGAGCGGGCGACCGGGGCTGAAGCTCTTTTGGGCATAGGCCAGGAATGCTTCGTGTACAGGTGCGTGGTGCGAACCGAACACGAATCGGCTGTGCACATCGCCAGCTCTGCCCCCTCGGTAGCGGAAATGGTCGCGCACCGATTCCCAGCTTTGGCTGGCAGTGGCCGGTGGCACGCAAGTGGTTTCGATTTCGCTGTAGGCGCGCACCATCAGGCCATCGTGTGGCCGAGTCAGGGCCCAGTAGGCGCGGTGGTTGGAAAAAAGCATCGATGTTGTGTTGAACCTGCGCGTGCGGCTCGATGTGCATCACGTGGCACAGCACCGTTTGTCCAGGGGTGTTGGACGGCTGCAGGTGCGCCACATGCTGCGCGGTTTGGACCGCCGGGCTGTAGCGGTAGCAGGTATCATGGGTGATGGCCAGGCGCATAGGGGGTCGGATTTCAAGCACCCACGCTGTAACGGGCTTGCCCACTGTGACTGAAAAACAGGGCGCACAGTCGGTCGGAGATCTCACGCGCAGCAGCTTGACACTGCGCCAAGGTGGTCAGCAACGGCAGGGTGAGGGGCAGTTCAGCGCCTGCATCGGGCCAAGAGTCGGTCAAAGGCCAAAGTGATTCGGCACGCAGCTCGATCAAATGCGGTACCCCATCGGACAGGGGCAGTGTGGCACCATCGGCCAGCGGGGCCATGCGGCGAAGGCGCCCGCGCAAGGTGTGGGCCACCCAGCCCAGGGAGCGCGGGTTGTCGGGGTGGGTCACCAGCAAGTTCAGCAGCGCCTGGGGCGTTCGGCTTTGCTGGTACTGGGCATGGAAGCTGATGGTGCTGTCAAACAGGTCAAGCACGGTGTCAAACCCGGCTTGCTCTCCGATCAAGCCCAGCGTTACGGCCTCACTCAGGGCCGTGGACAAAAACTCCAGCCGCTCGATGTGGCGGCCAATGGACAGCAACCGCCAGCCATCGTCCCGGCTCATGCGGTCGGTTTGAGCGCCCGTGAGGGCGGCCAACATCTGACTGGTGTCGGTCAGCAAGCTTTGAACGGTCAGAGTGTCTGGCAAGCTGGTGTGCGTCGGGGAACTGAAAAACCGTGCCTCGGCTTGTTCCAGCAAACGCCAGTGCTCGGGCGACAGGCGCTCGCGTACCGAAGCAGCGGCCAGTCGCACGGCGCGCAAATTAAAGCCCACGCTGGTAGCCAGCTCCTGGTCCCACAGGCCTGCGATCAGTGAACGCTCAAACACGCGGTGCGCTTGCACGGCCGCAGGCGTGCCCGCACGCACCATGCCATGGCGGGAGGCCATTCGGTTGATGAAGTTCAACAGACACGTCAGGTGCTGGTTTTCGCTGCCGAGAATTTCCAGGCTCAGGCGCACCAGGCGCAGGGTGTTCTCGGTGCGCTCGGTGTAGCGGCCCATCCAGAACAGGTTTTCGGCGGCGCGGCTGGTCACCAGTTGTTGTGGTTGCGCAGGGGCGTTGCCGCCAGCGGTTCGGGGCACAGGTGCAAAAGCCTGTGTTGGCGTTGGCGTTGGCGCGGTACTTTGCACCCATACATCGGCACTGGAGCCGCCGCGTTGCATCGAGGCGATGCCCTCGCGCGTGCCCAAGCGGGCCAAGCCTCCGGGCAGGACTTGCCAGCCACCCTGCGCGTCGGTCACGGCGAACACGCGCAGCACCACAGGGCGTGACTGGATGCAGGGCGTGCCCTGGGCACCGATGTGCCAGGTGGGCTGGTGTGACAGTGGCAACCACGACTGCAGGGTGTGCGCGTCCGGATCACGCAGGATGCGGCCAGCCCATTCGTCTTGTTCGCGGCGCGACAGGGTGTGTCCCGGCACGGACTCGAAGCATTGGCGGTCGCTGTGGTAAGGGTAGGTGGGCTTGATGACGCAGGTTTTCAGGCGCGGCAGCACGTCGTGCAGTGCAGCCGCTTCGCCGCACCACCAGCTGGGAATGGCGGGCAGTTGCAACGACTGCCCCATCAGGTCACGTGCCAGCGCAGGCATGAAGCCCAGCAAGGCGTTCGACTCCAGAAAACCCGAGCCCGGCGTGTTGGCCACCAGCAGATGGCCGCTGCGCACCGCTTGCAGCAATCCGGGGACGCCCAGCGTGGATTCGGTGCGCAGCTCCAGCGGATCGAGCCAGTCGTCGTCCACTCGCTTGAGCAAGCCGTGCACGGGCTGCAGGCCTTGCAGGGTTTTGAGGTAAAGCTTTTCGTCGCGGACGGTCAAGTCGTTGCCCTGGACCAGGCTCAGGCCCAGGTAGCGGGCCAGGTAGGCGTGTTCGAAGTAAGTTTCGTTGTAGGGGCCGGGGGTCAGCAGTGCGATGTGCGCTGAGGCTCCCGCCGGGCTGCGCGCCTTGATGCCATCAATCAGGGTGCGGTAGGTCTCGGCCAGGCGCTGCACCGGAAAGGATTCGAAGGCTTGCGGAAACTGGCGTGAGACGATTTGCCGGTTTTCCAGCAAGTAGCCCAGCCCGGACGGGGCCTGGGTGCGTTGCGACAACAACCACCAACAGCCCTCTGGTCCGCGTGCCAGGTCAAACGCGGCCAGCGATAAATACCGCCCGCCGACTGGGGCAACGCCATGCATGGCTGGCAGATAACCAGGGTGGCCTTGCACCAGGGCGGCAGGCAACTGGCCGCTGAGCACCAGTTGCTGCGGCCCATAGGCGTCGGCCATGATGCTTTCGAGCAATTGCATGCGCTGTACCACGCCTGCTTCGATCTGCAGCCAGTCCTTGTGCTCCAGCATGAGCGGAAACAGGTCGAGTGACCAGGGGCGTTGCGGCTGGTCGGCGCAGGCATACACGTTATAGGTGATGCCGTTGTCGCGCACTTGCCGTTGCAAGTGGGCCATGCTGGCGTTGAGCTCAGTCGCTCGAGTGGTCGGGTCTGGGTGTAAGGGAGCCACAAAGTTTTGCCATGGCTTGCTGACCGTGTTGCTGCCAGGGGTTGACTCGCTTGCACCGGGGCTCTGGTTTGGTGTTGCCGTCAGGGTTTGCGTTTGCGTTGGGTCTGCTGGGCTGGGCTGTCCCCGCAGTTCGTCCCAGTGCCCCGCAGGGGCACGTTCTTGTTGCAGTGCCAGCCAAGTCATGGTCTGCACTTCAGGTGTGCGATCCTGTAAGGGCGAGGTGTCATGCATCCTGAGATTGTCGCTGATCAGACTCGCCGCAAGTCCAGGGTGTAGGGGAACTCGGCGCTGGCGTGCAGGCGGGTGTTGGGGCTGGGGATGGGCATTTGGCGCAGCGCGCCGGGGGTATGCCCCATGCGGAAAAAGCGCGCCAGTCGCCGGCTTTCAGCCTCGTAGGCATTGACCGGGAAAGTGTCGTAATTGCGGCCGCCGGGGTGAACGACGTGGTACTGGCAGCCGCCCATCGAGCGCTTCATCCAGGTGTCCACCAGGTCCACCGTCAGCGGCGCGTGCACGCCAATGCTCGGGTGCAGCGACGAGGGCGGGTTCCAGGCCTTGTAGCGCACGCTGGCCACGTACTCGCCCACCACGCCAGTAGGCTGCAGGGGCAGGGGGTGGCTGTTGACCGTGACGCAGTGGCGCGCCGGGTTCATGCCCGTCACATGGACTTCGATGCGCTCGAGGGACGAGTCCACATAGCGGGCGGTGCCGCCCGCACTGCTTTGTTCGCCCATCACGTGCCAAGGCTCCAGGGCGTTGCGCAGGGTGAGTACCGCACCATCCAACTCGAACTGCCCGACCAGCGGGAAGCGGAACTCAAAATGCGGCGCAAACCAGCTGGGGTCAAAGTGAAAGCCCGCATCGCCCAACTCGGTCAGCACGTCATCAAAGTCCTTGCGGATCCAGTAGGGCAACATGAAACGGTCGTGCAGCTCGGTGCCCCAGCGGGTCACAGGCGCTGAATAGGCTGCGTCCCAAAAGCGGGCGACCAGCGCGCGCAGCAGCAGTTGCTGCACGATGCTCATCCGAGCATGGGGCGGCATTTCAAAAGCCCTCAGCTCCAACAGGCCCAAGCGCCCGGTGCTGCTGTCTGGTGAATACATCTTGTCGATGCAAAACTCGCTGCGGTGCGTGTTGCCAGTCACGTCCACCAGGATGTTGCGCAGCGTGCGGTCAACCACCCAAGGGGGCATGTAAGGATCGAGGCCCCCACGTTCACCCGCTTCGTGTGGTTCTGTGCGCTCCCCGTATTTTTGGCGGTTGCGCATGATCTCGCGCAGGGCGATTTCCAACTCATAGACCTGGTCGTTGCGTGCCTCGTCCACACGCGGCGCTTGGCTGGTCGGGCCGATGAACAGGCCGCTGAACAGATAGCTCAGGCTCGGGTGGTTGTGCCAGTAAAGAATGAGGCTGGCCAGCAACTCGGGGCGGCGCAAAAAAGGGCTGTCGGCAGGCGTCGCCCCGCCCAACACCATGTGGTTGCCGCCGCCGGTGCCGGTGTGGCGGCCGTCGGTCATGAACTTTTCGGCCGACAGGCGTGTTTCAAACGCGGCTTGGTACAAAAATTCGGTGTTCGCCACCAGCTCGGTCCAGTTGTGGACGGGGTGGATGTTGACCTCGATCACCCCAGGGTCGGGTGTGACTTGCAGCAGTTTGAGGCGCGGATCGCGTGGTGGCGGGTAGCCTTCCATGACGATTTTCATGCCCAACTTGAACGCCGTGGCTTCCACGGCCCTGACCAGTGCCAGGTAGTCTTCGAGCCGCGCCAACGGCGGCATGAAAACATAGAGCACGCCGGATTGCACTCCAGACTTTTCGCCCTTGGCCAGGACTTTGGCTTCGGCCCTGGGTCCGTTGGCGCGGTTCGGGTCGCGCACTTCCACGCAAAGGGCGGTGCGCACTACTGACGGATCGGACTGGAACTTAACAGGTACGGCTTGCGCGGCGGTTGCACTGGCGGCAGGGCTTGCCGTGATGTGCCTTGGCTGCACAGCGACCTGGGGAGCTGTGGGCAAAGCCATGCGCGGCGAGAGATGTGGTGAGAAGGGGTCCTGCTCCATCAGGTGCCAGCGGTCGGTGGGCGCGGCCCAGGGCAGCGAGTCCAGCGGCAGACGCCAGCCCATGCTGGAATCACCGGGCATCAGGTACAGGCGTTCGTCGCGCAAAAACCAGCGGCCGGTTTGCCACTGCGGACCGCTCAAGTCGGGTACGGCGGTTTCCAACGGTTGAATTCGGCAGCACATAGCCCACCGCTTGGTCCAGACCTTGGCTGAAAACACGGCGCAGGCGGATGCGCTCCATCTCGTCATCCAACTTGGCATCAAACGGATCCACGTTCACCGGCAATCGCCGTTCGCGCCAGAGGTAGTACCAGGTGTCCTCGTAGCCAGGCAGCACCGTGTCGCTGGGCAAGCCCAGCTCTTGCGTGAGGCCCAGCATGAAACGCTTGGCATCGGCGCTCGTGTGATGGCTCGGAGCGCGTTCGTCGGCAAGCAGGGATGGGTCTTGCCAGCAGGGCAAGCCGTCCGCGCGCCAGTAAATGCTGAGTGCCCAGCGCGGCAATTGCTCGCCGGGGTACCACTTGCCTTGGCCAAAGTGCAAAAAGCCCCCTTGCCCGTATTGCTGGCGCAGCTTGTGCACCAGTTCGGTGGCCAGGCCCCGCTTGGTCGGGCCCAGGGCGTCGGTGTTCCACTCGGCCCCGTCGCGGTCTTGGGTGGACACAAAAGTGGGCTCGCCGCCCATGGTCAGGCGCACGTCTTGTTCAAACAGTTGTGCGTCCACCTGTTCACCCAGTTGCAGCACATCGGCCCATTGCGCGTCGCTGTAGGGCTTGGTCACGCGCGGCGATTCGTGGATGCGCGTCACGCTCATCTCGTGGTGGAACTCAACCTCGGCATTCGTCCATCAGGCCTTCAATGGGCGCAGGCGGCAGACGGCTGCGGGGTGCAGGCCAGCGGGATGTGGACCCTCGCCGGCCAGCAGGCCAGATGTTGGGTCCAGCCCGACCCAGCCTGCGCCGGGCAGATACACCTCGCACCAGGCGTGCAGGTCGGTGAAGTCGACTTCGGTACCGCTCGGACCATCGAGCGATTTCACATCGGGGGCCAGTTGGATCAGGTAGCCCGAAACAAAGCGGGCCGCGATGTTCATGTGGCGAAACAGTTGCACCAAAAGCCAGGCCGAGTCGCGGCAGGAGCCGCTTTGGAGTGTGAGTGTTTCTTCTGGCGTTTGCACGCCGGGTTCCAGACGGATGGTGTAGCGGATATCCTGGTGCAAACGCTGGTTGACTTGCACCAGAAAATCGATGGTGCGCTGGCGCGTGCGGTCCATGCTGGCCAGATATTGTTTGAACAAAGGGGTCTTGTGGTCTTTGTCAAGATAAGACCGCAACTCTTCCCGCACGGTAGCCGAGTAATTGAAGGGCACCTCCTCGGCCGAAGGCTCCAGAAAGAAGTCGAACGGGTTGAACACCGCCATCTCGGTGACCACGTCCACGGTGACCTTGAAGGTTCTGGTCTTCTTGGGAAAGACCAGCCGCGCTTGGTAATTGGCAAAAGCGTCTTGCTGCCAGTTGATGAAGTGCTCTGCCGGCTCGACCTGGAGGCTGTAACTCAGGATGCGGCTGCGGCTGTGCGGCGCTGGACGCAGGCGGATCACCTGAGGGCCGAGTTGCACCGGACGGTCATAGGTGTAGTGGGTGACGTGGTGCAGGGCAACATGTATCGACATATCTCGTTCAGCGCAACAGGGGCTACACGCATGACAAATGCAGCTTGGGCGGTTACAACAAGCAAGACACGCGCCAGCCATCGCAAGCCATGGGCGGCCATGCCGGGTTGGTACTGGCGTGTGCGTGAACTGGAAAAGGCGGATCACAGGCCGCCGCTCTCATTCATTGCCTGATCAGGGAGGCTGCCATGAACCGATGCCGCACAGCTGGGTCTGGGCTGGCCACAGTCCGTGCCCGGGAGCACCCGGCATGATGTCGATGGCTTGGTCACGTCTGTTGGGCTGGTGCCTTTTGGCGTGGTGCCTGGGGGTAGCCCTTCAGCTGCAACAGCTCGCTTTGTGGCCTGATCTGGGCTATGCGTCGGGCTTGGCGCTGAGCTGTGCCTGTGCTTGGGCGCTGCGGCGTGTAGATGGGGTGCAGCGCTGGCGCTTGCTGGCCTGGGCCTTGCTGTGGGCGTGGACCGCATTTGTCGTGACGGGCCTGCACGCCCAGTCGCGCTCGACAGCCATCGCGCCAGCGCTGGAGGGGTTGGACCTGGATGTGGTGGGGGTTGTGCAAGCCATGCCCCAGCGACAAGACCGGGGCTGGCGCTTTCGATTTCGCATCGAACAAGCCTGGCAGGTGGCTCACTCGGGGGCCTTGCAGCCGGTGGACTTGGCGAAACAGTTGCCTGCTCAGGTGTACCTGGGCTGGTACGGGCAAGAGGGCCTGTACGACAGCGGCTGGAATGCGTCGCCATTGCCTGAGCCGGTCAAACCCGGAGAACGCTGGCGTTTGCGGGTGCGCTTGAAAGCGCCTCACGGGCACATGAATCCCCGAGGCTTTGACTACGAGTTGTGGCTGTGGGAGCAGGGCATACGGGCCACCGGTTATGTCCGTCAACGCGCCAAAGACCCAGCGCCAGTGCGGCTGGGCAGCACCTGGATGCATCCGATAGAGGGCTGGCGTCAAACGGTGCGCGACCGTTTGTTGACGCATTTGGCGGGGCCGGGCAGCGATGCCGAGGCGGCCAGACGCGCCGGCGTCTTGGCCGCCCTGGTGGTCGGTGACCAGGCAGCGATTGAGCGCAGTGATTGGGATGTCTTCAGGGCCACCGGGGTGGCGCATCTGATGAGCATTTCGGGGTTGCACGTCACCATGTTTGCCTGGCTGGCCTCGGCTTGGGTGGCCTGGGCTTGGCGGCAGTCGGCACGCTGGGGGTTCTCGGGGCCTTTGCGTTGGCCAGCAGTGCATGTGGGGGCCATCTCGGGCTTGATGCTGGCTGGCTTTTATGCGGTGTTCAGCGGTTGGGGGCTGCCCGCACAACGCACTTGGTTGATGCTGCTGGTGGTGGTGACCCTGAAACTGTCGGCGCGCGATTGGCCGCGAGCCTTGGTCTGGTTGATGGCTGCAGCGGTCGTGCTGGCTTGGGACCCCTGGGCTTTGTTGCAGCCCGGGTTTTGGTTGAGCTTTGTGGCTGTGGGGGTGTTGATGGCATCAGACCGGTCAGGCCCCAGGTTGCTCCAAAATGCACCAAAATGGGGTGAGCGCACCGCGCCTTCTGGGCGTAAAGGTGCACGGGAGGGGTCTTTTTTGCCCCATTGGGGTGCATCCTCGGGACCGGATTGGGGCATTGGGCTGCTGCGTCCATTGTTTGCCTTGTTGCGTGAGCAGGCCACCGTGACGGTGGCCTTGGCCCCGCTGACTTTGTTGTTTTTCGGGCAGGTGTCCTTGGTCGGTTTGCTGGCCAATGTGCTGGCCATTCCCTGGGTGACCCTGGTGATCACGCCGCTGGCCATGTTGGGGGTGATGGTCAGCGCTTTTTGGGATTTGGCCTCAGCGGCTTTGCAACCGATGTCGACCATTTTGGGCTGGCTGTCGGATTGGCCGTGGGCCAGCGTGTCCCGGGCCATGCCGCCCTGGTGGCTGGCTGCTCTGGGCTTGGTTGGTGCCTGGGGGCTGGTGCTGCGCACGCCCTTGTCTTGGAAGCTGCTGTGTTTGCCATTGATGTGGCCCGTCTTGTTTTGGACCGCTTCGCGTCCGCTGCACGGCCAGGTGGAATTGCTCGCTGCCGATGTGGGGCAGGGCAACGCCGTGCTGGTGCGTACGGCCCGGCACAGCCTGCTGTTCGACGCGGGACCACGCTATTCAACCCAAAGCGATGCCGGGCACCGCGTGCTGGTGCCTTTGCTGGTGCAAATGGGGGAGCGGCTGGATGTGCTGATGCTCAGCCACCGCGACAGCGACCACACTGGAGGAGCCGCTGCGGTGCTGGCCATGCAAAAGACGGCGGCGCTGTGGACCTCTTTGGAGGACGAACACCCTTTGCATGCCTTGCGGCCAGCCAGGACGCGTTGCCAGGCGGGGCAGTCCTGGATTTGGGATGGGGTCAGCTTTGAGGTGCTGCATCCTTTTGCTGCCGATGACCAAAGCACAGAAACGGCTCGGCGTCAAAAACCCAGGCCCAACGAAGTCAGTTGTGTTTTGCGCATCGTCTCAGCCGAGGGTTCGGCCCTGCTGACAGGAGACATCGAGCAGGCCCAGGAATGGGCCTTGGTGCAACAAGGTCTGACTCCGGTGGATGTGCTGCTGGCCCCCCATCACGGCAGTGACACCTCTTCGAGCTTGCCGTTTTTGCAGGCCCTGCAACCCCGGCTGGCCCTGGTGCAGGCCGGTTACCGCAACCGCTTTGGTCACCCGGCACCAGCGGTGGTGGCGCGCTACCGCGAACAAGACATTTTGCTGGTGGAAAGTACCCGTTGCGGCGCGGCCACCTGGCGCAGTCAGTCACCGGGCCACGTTGAATGCGAGCGGACTTTGCGTCAGCGGTATTGGCACCATGTCATCGCACCATGATGTTCGACCGGATGGGGAGTAAGCCTGGGTGGGTATATATCTTGCTATCCTCTGTTCAGGAGTGAAGAGACATGCGCCAATTCGATGAGATGTACAGCCGTCTGCCCGCTGCAGGCGAAGCGGGGGAAGTGCGAAACCATTACCGGGCCTATGCCCGTTGGTTGCAAGCCCAGGACCCGCAGACCATGGCGGCGCGGCGTGAAGAGGCCGAGGTGATTTTTCGCCGTGTAGGCATTACCTTTGCGGTCTATGGCGACAAGGACGAGGACGCGAACACGGACGAGGGGGGCACCGAAAGACTCATTCCGTTTGACCTGATCCCCCGTGTGATCGCTGCCCAGGAGTGGGCCGGCATGGAGGCTGGGCTGGTGCAGCGCGTCACCGCCCTGAACCGCTTCATCCACGACGTTTACCACGAGCAAGACATCCTGAAGGCGGGGGTGGTGCCGCGTGAACAGATCGAAAACAACGCGCAGTTTCGTCCCGAGATGGTGGGTGTGGATGTGCCCAGCCAGATCTATTCGCACATCAGCGGCATCGACATCGTGAGGGCTCCGGACAGTGCGGGCAAGGGCGAGTACTACGTGCTCGAAGACAACCTGCGCGTGCCCAGCGGCGTGAGCTACATGCTCGAAGACCGCAAGATGATGATGCGGCTCTTTCCCGACCTGTTCAGTCAGCACCGGGTGGCTCCAGTCGCGCATTACCCTGACTTGCTGCTGGAGACCCTGCGCGCGTCCAGCCCCGCCACAACGGCTGAGCCCACAGTGGTGGTGCTCACGCCCGGCATGTACAACAGCGCGTATTTTGAGCACGCTTTTCTGGCACAGCAAATGGGCGTGGAGCTGGTCGAAGGCCAGGACTTGTTCGTGAAAGACCAGTTCGTTTACATGCGCACCACACGCGGCCCCAAGCGGGTGGACGTGATCTACCGCCGGGTGGACGACGACTTTTTGGACCCGAAGGTGTTTCGCCCCAGCTCCACATTGGGTTGCGCGGGCCTGATGGACGCCTACAAGGCGGGCCATGTGGCGATTTGCAACGCGGTGGGCACGGGGGTGGCCGACGACAAATCGGTCTACCCCTATGTGCCCGACATGATCAAGTTCTATTTGGGTGAGGAACCGATCCTGAAAAACGTGCCGACTTTTCAGTGCCGCAAACCTGAGGACTTGCATTACACCCTGGCCCACCTGAAAGACCTGGTGGTCAAAGAAGTGCATGGCGCGGGCGGTTACGGCATGCTGGTGGGGCCTGCCTCCACGAAAGAAGAAATCGAGCGCTTTCGTGCAGCGTTGCTGGCTAACCCCGAGGGCTACATCGCGCAACCCACACTCAGCCTGTCGAGTTGCCCCACCTTTGTGGACAGCGGCATCGCACCGCGCCATATTGACCTGCGGCCCTTTGTGCTGAGTGGCCGCACAGTGCAGATGGTGCCCGGTGGCCTGACCCGCGTAGCCTTGAAAGAAGGCTCCCTGGTGGTCAACAGCAGCCAAGGCGGCGGGACTAAGGACACCTGGATTTTGCAGGACTGACAAGGGAGAACACCGATGCTTTCAAGAACCGCAGACCACCTGTTCTGGATGTCTCGTTACATGGAACGTGCTGAGAACACCGCCCGCATGCTGAACGTCAGCTATGAGACCTCGCTCTTGCCCCAGTCGGCTGCAGCCGTTGAAGCCGGGTGGGAGGGCCTTTTGTCCATCAGCGAGTTGCTGCCGTCTTATTTGGCGCTTTACAAAACCATCAGCCCTCGCGATGTGATGGCCTTCATGGTGCGCGACGAGAGGAACTCATCGTCCATCTTGTCCTGCCTGCGCGCTGCTCGGGAAAACGCCCGCGCCGTGCGCGGGACGCTCACCACCGAGGTGTGGGAGACGCAAAACCAGACCTGGCTAGAGGTCAACCGATTGCTCAAAAAAGGGGACTTCGAACGCGACCCGGGCCAGTTTTTTGAATGGGTCAAGTTCCGATCACATCTGTCACGCGGGGTGACGGTGGGCACCATGCTGATGGACGAGTCGCTGTATTTCATGCGCATGGGCACGTTTTTGGAGCGGGCAGACAACACTGCTCGGCTGGTGGATGTGAAGTTCCATGCCATGCAAAGTGACTTTTTTGGCGCGCCGCATGACGGTGCTGCCGAGACCGAGAGTACGCAGGAATACGACTTCTACCATTGGAGTGCGATCTTGCGCAGCGTCAGCGGTTTTGAGGTGTACCGCAAGGTCTACCGCGATGTGATTCGCCCCGAGCGGGTGGCTGAGTTGTTGATCTTGCGGCCCGACATGCCGCGCTCGCTGCTGGCCAGTCTGAACGAGGTGGTGGCGAATCTGAAACTGGTCTCGCATGACGCTGACAACGACACGCTGCGCCATGCGGGCCGCTTGCGCTCGGAGCTGGCTTTCGGCCGCATTGACGAGATTTTGGCCACGGGCTTGCACGCTTACCTGACGCAGTTTCTCGAACGGGTCAACGTGCTGGGCGGTCGCATCAGTCGGGAGTTTTTGATGCCGCAGGCGGCTTGACTCTGTAGGAGTTGCAAAAATGGATGCTCAACATCCACGCCCGTCGTGAGCGGGCAAACGACCAAAAGCATATGGCGGCCAACTAAACCAAGCATTCAATGCGCAGAGGTTTCGTACAGGTGAATGCATAGCGCATGGGCTGCTTCCAAGTCCAGCGCCCGGCTTGTTTGGCCTGCCAAAAATAATTCATCCGGCAGCACCCAATCCCATTTTTCGGTGTTTGGCACGTCTTTGCGCGTGAACAATTGTGCTGCTGAGGGGCAGGGTTGGGCCGCAACTTGCGCAATAGCCAATGTCACCATGGCCAAGCTGGCATGTTTCACTGCGATGCAAATGCCTTCATTGCGCGCTTGCAGCCCTTGGTGATTCAGCAGTGCGGCCAGTGAGTTTTGCACCACGTCGCCCTGCCACAAAAAAAGGTAAACCGTGTCGCCTTCCGCCACACAATAATCGCGGTCCAATTGCAGATTCAGGTATTGCTTGCGAGCTTCTTGCAGCAGAGACCGCGCATTCGCATCCAGCCAAACCGGCATGTGTTGGCTAGCAAGCACCGCTCGCATTTCTTCCCTCACCTTGGTGTGCACAGGTAGGCCTTGCCCACCTGTGCGCGGCAGCTTGCCCATGCTGGACGGCTGCAAATCCACCATCCGCTTTTCATGATCAATGCGCTCAATAGACCAGCGCCGTCCAGCGAAGGTGATCACGTCACCCAGTTGGTTGGATGTGGGCAATGGCAAGGTGCCCAGATCTTTGCCACCCTGGCGTAGCCGGTATTCCTGCGAATCAGGAAACGCCGCATAAAACGTGTAGTGGTTCACCAGCCGCTCGCCCAGTTCACCGTGCAGCAACAGCCGGTTGGCGTCTTGCATCAGCAGTTTTTTGGCCGCCATGGCCCGCAGCAGGGTAATGAAATCGCCTTGCGACACCCCCCGGAATGGCCCGGTCTGGCACAAACGCTCATAAGCCACCACCGCCGTGATGCCATGGCATTCGCCCACCAGACTCAGCACCTGCTGCACCAGTGTGGAGTAATCCAGCTCACCCGAGCGGGGCGGCTCGTACCACTTGGCTAGAAAGAGCTGTATCACCGCCACCGCCTGCACCAGATCGGGTTGCAAACCCTCGGCGCAATCCATGCCAGGGCCGTGCGCTTTGGCAATGCAGTATTGCCACAACACAGCGGCTTCGCCTTCGCGCCGCCCAGCCCGCCCGATGCGCTGGCACAGGCTGGCCACCGTTTGCGGCGGGCCAATTTGCACAATGCCTTTGATGGCACCAATGTCTATGCCCATCTCCAGCGTGGTGGTGCAAATAGCGCTCACGGGCAGGTGGCCGCGCTTGAGTTCGGCTTCGGTTTCTTCCCGTTCGCTTTTGGCCAATCGCCCGTGGTGCGGGAAAAACGTGACCGGCAGCCCCGCCGCTTCGCACCGCTTGCGCAACGCGTCTGCGTAAAACTCCACCAGCCCCACCCCAGCCGGAAACACCAAGTGGTTGGCACCACGAAGCCGCTCAAACAGCTCATTGGCAATCAGCCAATGGGGGTCTTGGTCGGTTTCGGACATGGTGGCAGGCTGGCAAACCACCTTCAGTGCCAGTTGAAGGTGTCGCTTTTCGTCAGCAGAAGTCACCACCTGCACCGCATGCCCTTGCCCGGGGCGCAAAAAGTCTGCCGCCAAACTCATGTCACCCAACGTGGCCGACAAGCCAATGCGCTGCACACGCCGCGCCAGTTGGCATTCCAGCCGGTGCAACAGGCTTTGCAGCTGCCGCCCCCGCACATTGCCAATGAAGGCATGCAGTTCGTCCACCACCACCGCTTCGATTGCCCCAAACAGGCCACGCACCTCACCGCCCCGGCGAAACAGGAGCGCCTCTAGCGACTCAGGCGTGATCAGTACCACCCCGCTCGGGTTGACAAAAAACCTTTTGCGGCTGGTTGGCCCCACATCACCATGCCAGGGATAAACGGGAATGTCCATGCCCTCGCAAAACACCTGCAACCGTTCGACCTGATCGTTGATCAGCGCCTTGACGGGGGCCACATACAACACCACCCCCGCACCACCCCACAAACGTGTGAGCAATGGCAAAAAAGCAGCCTCTGTTTTGCCCGACGCCGTGGCCGCCGACACGATCACATCGGCCTGCGTGTCCAAAATCAACGGCAGGGCAGCTTGTTGATGGTCGCGCAGGCCCTTCCAACCCAGACGCCACAAAGCCCGCTGCAGGGGTGGGGCCAAACGGTTAAACATGTGCGTTAAAAAATTTCAAAAAGAAAAATTTAAAGATCGAGCAAAACCATCAATGCCCGGAAATAAATTGGCAGCATCCACATTCATGCGAGCCAAATCACGTCTTATATCTGAATGAATGATTTTTGGAATAATTATTTTAATAATTGCAGCATTCTCATAGAATGTTCCAAGTTCAAGCTGCACCCGATCAATATCAGCTCTGGTAAGTTTTGAAGTTGGCCCAGCCAGCGAGCCAAACAAACAAGTCTCAAAATCAACATTCAGACTGCACGGCATCACAAAAAGACCTTGTTGACGAATCAGCCTCTCATTAAGAAAGAATGGCTCCACATCGATTACAGCTTGCAGATTTTCTTCATCGTCAATTAAATGATTATAAACTTCTTCGGATTTTAATGTATTTTGATTTAAATTCAAATTTGCGACTTCTGAAGATTTTTTTAATATTCTTGGATTCAAGCACCAGATGGCAGCATCAGAGTCAGCCGTCTCCACAGCAAAAAAGGCAGCAATATAAAATGATCGAGTAAAGTCTAGAAGTCTTGTTGGTCCACCATAGTGCTGTATGAGCGCCAACCATTCCAAACTGTTATCCAAGTTTGGGGTATATGATGAAACAAGATGGGCACCCCTTTTAAATCTAGAAACAATATTTTTTTCGAGCTGTGAATTCGTTAAAGTGGGCGCAACTCGTTTGCGTGTTCTTTCTAAGCTGTTTGTGATAGACCACGAGCTGCATGCTTGTCCACGAAAAATCCATTCCGATAAAAGGGATTGGAAATTTTTTATTTCATCCCACGTGTCTGGATGATACTCAATGTAGGACTTGTCTAAATTTGATGAATGTATATCACTCATGGAAAATACTCATCTTGATTGATAAATAAATTTTGCTGAGCGACTTCATTCAAGCAACAAAAAATATCGAGGTATGACTTCGTAGTTGTCATGCTGTCACCACACTGCAAGCACTTGCAGCAACACGCCGCGCTGAACGATCACGCTGCCTGTCACCTCGTCCAGTGCTGGCTCACCTGCTATCTCAAATGCACGCTCATTCACGTCGTCCAGCACAGCGCTGGGCAGCAAGCCCAGCGGCAGAAGCTTTTGCCGCAAGACAGCCAAAGGGACGCTGTTTTGGGTGCACAGCCAAGCCAACACTTCGGGCAAGGTTTGTGTGGGCGCATCGGCTGGCTTTGGTGCAGCGGCGGGTGGGGCATTCAGTCGGCTAAGGGCTTCTTGCAAACTTTTTTCAAGCAGTTGCATGCGTGCGGTCAGCTCGGCCTGAGCGGCCATAGCGCAGCTTTCCGGGCTGTTCTCTTGTGCTACGGCCAATGGCTCTGTGCATTCAACGTCCGTATTCACTAGCGTGAGCACTTGTTTTTCTGCGTCTGTGCACCGAAACGTGAAGGTCAGCCGCTGCGCAGGCTTACCCTGCGACATCGTTAAGTGCAAATGCTCGCCCAGCTCAACTTTGACCAACTGCCGTCGGTCAAAAACCAAGCCCATTTTGCGGAAGGTGCCCGCTCGCAGCGTTGCACCTTTTTCGCCATCAATCATCCCCTTAACCCAGGTGGCCTGCTCAATCTCTTCGCCCGCTAATGACACAAAGCCAGCCAGCGGAATGTCAAGCTGAATTTGCCTGTCGCTGCGGTTGCTAACAGTGAACAGGAATACGGTGGCATTACCGATTTGGGTATCGCCATAAGTTGTGCCGTCAAACACCACCCCAATATCGGTTTCGGGAACTTCTACCCGGTTGAATGTGGCTGTAACAGCCAGGTGTGTGTTCACGGTGACTTTGCGATTTTCTTCCAGCCCTTCAGCAAGGTCGCCACTCCATCCGTCAAACACACATCCCTCGGCGGCTTGAGCGATCAACTCTACCTCGCTGCCCTGCCAAAACGCCTGCTTGTTGGGGAGCACCACACCACTGCCTGTGCCTGCGTATGTCACTTTCAGGTCAAACACCGGGAGTGGTCGAAACTCCACCAGAACCGTACAGCTTGAATTCATGACGACGGTGAAAACTGGATTTGAGCTAAATGCCTCCTCGTGCCACAGTACAAACTCATGCCCCTCTTCGGGTATCGCGGTCAGCGTGACGGTGCTACCGGCCTCGTACTCATTGGCAAGTTCGCTACGCTTGACCTGACCCTTGCCCAGGGTTGATACCGTGAGCGAATACACCCGCACAAACTCAGCGGTGACGGTTTTTGGACCGTCCATTTTGATGGTTACTTGGGTAGCAGTACCACCAATATCGCCAAACCATTGCTTGAATTTTGAGCCTTCGTCAGCTATTGCTTGCAATGTAACGGTTGTGTCGTGCGGGTGCCGCTCTTCTTTGGTGTTGGGTGTAATACTACCTTCGCCTGAGCCTTGGGTTTGCAAGTCAAGCGTGTGGGTAATTTGTTCAAATTCTGCGAGTACGACCATGGGCCCACTAATTACGGTGGTGAAATTTGGAGTAGAGCCACTAGCATCCCCAGACCATCGAGAGAAACGGGAACCCTTATTTGGCGTGGCGACAAATTCTATTTGTGTATTATGTGGATAAACATTATTGAATCTTGGAATTTTCCCAATTACTCCATCTGGTTTTTCGAAAACAATCATGTTTTTCACAGCGCCACTACCAAGCCCGATTGTTTGAACGTTCACAGAGTGTTTTTTTATATCTCTAACAAGCCGAAGTAGTTCGTAATTTTTAGCCGGATCTTTACTTTCTTCTCGACCATGACTATCCATGACTGTTTTACGATGCAAATGGTATTTGTTACTGCTAGTACTCCAGTAGTAACCAATTAATTTGGTTGAAAAGAATCCATTAAATGTTGGAATAATTGTTTCCAACTCGGATAGCGTTGGTATCCTCCAATCAGAGTAGCCTGCAAATTCTTTTTCAAGCAGCATGGCTTTTTCCATGGTTATTTTTTGAGGATACGTCTTGTAAGTCCACATTAGAGCTGTGAATTGATCAAGCACCGTTCCATCATCATTAACAATGAGTCCACCATACGCATCAAATTCCTTTACTACTTTAACTGATGGATCGTCTATCCAAAATCCAACATCTTCATTAGCGACTGCAAATTTATCTGCATGCAGCTTTAGCATGGATTCGTTATGCTGAATCTCATCGGCTTTTTCATTGGAAAATACAGCCACAACGTCACTGGTATATCGTGTGTTGACGTTGCATAAATTAGTTGAACTGAAGGTAGGTGAGCCACCTTGCAACTGGTCAAATTTTTCCCATCTGATAAATTTAGCCCCGTAGTCTGGAATTGCTTTTAGTTGCATGTACCGCCCACCGCCAACTGAATGCTGGGAAACCGTACCACTCCCAATCACCTTAACCTTAATTTCTGTCATCTCAGCGTCCCCGAATAATTTTTAAAGAATCAAATCCGACAGTTCATCGCCGGAATGAGGGGCATCTACTGCTTTCGCAATATCCACTTGCGTTTGCTGCAATAACGTCTGCCACGCCGCCCCAGGGTTTTGCTCCAGCACCGCCAGCAGGCCAAGGAATGCCGTGATGGTGGTTCGCGGGGTGCGAAAGGTGGCTTCGCCTATGCGTTGTTCGCAGTGCTGCATGAAGGCGGGTATAGCTTCTGGGGGCAGGTGGGTGTGCTCGGGTTGCCCGTGCTGGTACACCGCCTGCACTTTGCGCAGCAGCGCCATGAAATGTTCGCGCCCCAGCGTGCCCAAGCGCAGCACGGGGCCGGTCAAGTCCATCCAGTCGCCACGCGCAAATGGGTTGTCGGCCAGGCGCGATTGCAGCGCTGGGTAGCTGTACAGGCCCCGCCGTGGGTCCATCAGCAGTTCGGGTGTGCCACCCAGCAGCACGCCCAGCCCTTGGGCGGTGCCTTGTTCCAAGTCGTTAAGAATGCGCAGGATTTGTTCGTAGTTGTTGTTTCTGGCCTGGCTGTTGGCGAGTTTGTACAGGTTGACCAGCTCGTCAATGCACACCAGCAAGCCCTGATAGCCCGCCAGCCGGCTGAACGTGGCCATGAGCTTGAGCTGGTCGTAAACGGCGGCATCGTCAATGATTTCGCGCACGCCCAGGGCTTTGCGGGCATCGGTTTTGGCAGTGAACTCGCCGCGCAGCCAGCGTATGGCGTTGTCTTTCAGTGTGTCGTTGCCTGTTTCATACGCACGCCAATACGCGGCAATAACGGTGGCAAAGTCGTAGCCCATCACCAGTTCACTCAGCCGTGCCAGCTTTTCGTGAATGACGTCTTCGGGCTTGGCTCCGGTTTGCCGGGCTTGCGCCACGGCGGTGGTGATGAATTTTTCAACCACAGTGGCCAGTGCCCCGCCGTCGGGCTTGACACGGGTCGCCAAGTTTTTCATCAGCTCGGCATACAAGCTGCGCGCTTCGCCGCCAGTAGCGTGCAGGCGGCGGCTTGGGTTGAGGTCAGCGTGGGCCACCACGAGTTGGCGTTCCATCGCGCTGCCGCGCACCACGTTCATGAAAAAGGTTTTGCCAGCACCGTATTCACCCACCACCAGTTTGAAAACGCTGTCCCCGCTGGCCATGCGGTCAAGGCTGGTTTCCATCGCGGCCATTTCGGCGTCGCGGCCTACTTGTATGTGTTTGGCACCCAACAACGGCGTGACACCGGCGCGTAGGGATTGGATCAATGCATCGCGCTCACGCGGGCGCAGGATGGGTGTGCTCATGGGTTTTGCAAGAGGGTGGGCGACAGAGGTATGTTAGGCGTTCAAGGCATCGTCAATGCACTTGAACGGATATTTAATACAACCAATTTTTGACAAAGTATGTCATAGGTTTTACTAACAAGAAGACTCCGCACAGGGGTCTGCATGAAAGATAGCGCCGGGCTGGCTGCTCAAGATGTGGCGGGCCTTTCAACTGCTCAAACAAGTGAGGTCAGCGCGACGGCATGAGATGTGGGGCTTGCCAGGAAGCGTTCCGCGGCTGTGGAACAGGTAGGTGCGGCACCTCCGCCGCGAAAGTGCTTCAACAAGGGCAGACACTCGCCGCGAGGAAGCTGCGCCTACAAGCCCAGCGTCAACACCACAGGCGCGTGGTCGCTGGGGCGCTCGTTCTTGCGCGGGGCGCGGTCGATCACGCAGGCGCTGGCGCGGGATTTGAGTGCCTCTGAAATCAGGATGTGGTCGATGCGCAGACCCCGGTTGCGGCGGAACGCGAACTCGCGGTAATCCCACCAGCTGTAGCTTTTTTCGGGTTGCTCAAACAGCCGGAAGCTGTCGGTCAGGCCCAAATCGGTCAGGGCCTGAAGTTTTTCACGCTCTGCCACGGTGCAGTGGATGGTGCCCGCCAGCGCCACCGGGTCCCACATGTCGAGTTCGTCAAAGGTGATGTTGTAGTCGCCCAGCAGCACCAGATTTTGGTGCTGTTGCATCTGGCTGCCCACCCAGTCACGCAGGGCGTCGAGCCAGCGCATTTTGTAGACGAATTTGTCGCTGTCCGGTGCTTGGCCGTTGGGAAAATACGCGCCGATGACTCGCACCGTGCCACCCGCGCCATCGGGGTAGGTGGCAGCAATCACTCGCGACATGTCGTCTGCAAAGCCGGGGATGTTTTTGACCACGTCCGCGCCTTCGGTTTTGGAGATCAGCGCCACGCCGTTGTAGGTTTTTTGGCCAAACCATTGCGCCTGGTAACCGGCCTCGGCAAACGCAGCGGCAGGGAACTTGTCGTCGGTCAGTTTGAGCTCTTGCAGCGCCAGCACCTCAGTGGGGTTGGCGGCCAGCCAGTCCAGCACTTGCGGCAGACGCACGGACAGCGAGTTGACGTTCCAGGTGGCAAGTTTCATGGGGTGCGGGGGTGTTGGTAGGTGACAAACGCAAAACCCAAGCCGCTGGCGGAGGTGTGTCTTTCACGCTGGACCTCTTGCCAGCCTGAAGTCAGTGTGGGCGCAAAGGCATCGCCTTCAAAGTCGGCATCGATCTCAGTCACGACCGCGGTGCAGGCCAGTGGCTCGGCTTGGCGGTAAATCTCCGCCCCGCCCATGATCCAGGCATCGGGCACATCGCCACACAGGTGCATGGCGTCATCCATGGAGGCTGCACGCAATGCCCCCTCGCAACGCCAGTTGCTCTGGCGGGTGATCACGATGTTGACGCGTCCCGGCAGGGGTCGGAAACGTGCTGGCAGCGAGTCCCAAGTCTTGCGGCCCATGATGACCGGCTGGCCGAGGGTGACGCGCTTGAAGTGCGCCAGGTCTTCAGGCAGGTGCCAAGGCATTTGCCCTTCTTTGCCGATCGTGCCGTTGCGGGAGCGGGCATAAATCAGGTGCAGTTTCATTCGGTCTGGTCTCAAACAGCCACAGGTGCTTTGATGGCCGGATGGTGCTCATAGCCCAGCACCTCAAAGTCTTCGTATGCGTAATCAAAAATGGAGGAGGGCTTGCGCTTGATGTTCAGCGTGGGGTAAGCCATGGGCGTGCGACTCAGCTGCAGCTCGACCTGTTCATGGTGGTTGGCATAGATGTGGCAATCGCCACCCGTCCAGATGAAGTCGCCCACGTCCATGTCGCACTGCTGCGCGATCATGTGCGTCAGCAGGGTGTAGCTGGCGATGTTGAAGGGCACGCCCAAGAAGATGTCGGCGCTGCGCTGGTACAGCTGGCAGCTGAGTTTGGCTTTTTCGCCAGGGTTTTGCGGCGGCGCGACATAGAACTGAAAGAACGCATGGCAGGGCATCAATGCCATTTTGTCCAGCTCGGCCACGTTCCATGCGCTCACGATGATGCGGCGGACTGTCGGGGTTGTTTTGGAGCGTGTCCATGACCTGCTGGATCTGGTCGATGTGGCCGCCACCGGGGTGGGCCAGTTACGCCACTGCACACCATAGACCGGACCCAGGTCACCGTCTTCGCGCGCCCATTCGTCCCAGATCGGTGCAGCCGCGTTCTTGCAGCCATTTCACAGTTGCTGTCGCCGCGCAAAAACCACAGCAGCTCCACGATGATGGCCCGTAAAAATACCTTTTTGGTGGTGACCAGCGGAAAGCCTTCATTCAGGTCAAAACGCATTTGGTGGCCAAACACGCTGCGCGTGCCGGTGCCGGTGCGGTCACCTTTTTGCACACCGGTCGTGTAGACATGGCGCATGAAGTCTTCGTATTGGCTGCGGATGGGGCGTGGTGGGGCAAGGCTTGTCATGGGCCCCAAGTTTAAGGCACCCGCCAAGCGCCATGCTAGGCCGACCAATCGATTCTGGTCAGGCAGCAAAGGTCTGAAAACTGCGATCCACAAGCCGCAACCAAATCGCAAATCCTTTGACGATTGTTTTTAGCGGTCTCGGCGGCCTGTAAAAACGACCGCAACCCAGCGCCATCAACAGCCCATGCGCACGGCTCATGGACGGATGGCGATTTCGTTTTTCACCGAAGTCACACCCTTGACACCGCGTGCGATGGTCTCGGCCTTGTTGCGCTCGAGTGCGCTTTTGGCAAAGCCAGACAACATCACAGTGCCTTTCAGGGTTTCCACGCTGATGGACGACCCTGCCACGTCTTTGTCTTCAAAAAAACGTGATTTGATCGAGGTGGTGATCCCTGTGTCGTCGATGTAGGCACCAACCGATTCCTGCCCTCTTGTGACAGCGCAACCAGAGGCCAACACCATCATCAAAGTGGCGGCCAAGGTAGCCCAAGTGGTTTTTCTGGTCATTTTGTAGTCCTGTCTTTCAATCTGTCTATTTGGCCAAACCAAAGCTTGACCCCATGCTTGAATTTTTTGCTTTGCAGTCATTCTTTCAAGTTGGGTCAGGATAGATAAAAAAACAGCCTATGTCGGTGCGCCATGCCACAACGGGACGCATGGCAAAGCCGCGCACGCGCATGCTGGCGTACAAGCCGCCAGCGCTGTCGGGTCAAAGGCGTTTGCCCTGAATCAAACGCACCAGGATGACCACGATGGCAATGACCAGCAGGATGTGGATCAGTCCACCCATGGTGTAGGAGGACACCAGGCCCGCGAGCCACAGGACGACCAGGATAATCGCAATGGTTTCAAGCATGGCGGTGACTCACTTTTTGTTTTTGTCGATTTCGTGACCAATCACACCGCCCACGGCAGCGCCACCGACGGTGCCTGCTGTGCTGCCCCCCGTCAGAATCGAGCCCCCGATGGCACCCACGCCAGCGCCGATCGCGGTGTTTCTTTCCTGTTGCGTCATGCCGGAGCAGGCGCTCTGGCCCAAGGCCAGAAGCGCCAGTGCGGCTGTGCTCAAGAGGCGGTTTGGAGAATGTGTCTTTTGCATCGCTGAACTCCTTGTGGGTGAGATGAACACTCGAGTTGTCCTTTGGCCGCTCGGGCAAAGGTCACTCCAGTCAGTTCAGCATAGAAGCTCCAGCGGCCAAGGTCTGTGGGCCAGGACACGTCATGGCGGCTATGCCATGAGACAGCTCGTTGACACATCACGGACTGATGAGTTTTTTGAAGAGATGTCCGACCTTCAAGCGGCGGCCAGACCCGCCATCACAACCTATCTAGGACGCGCCCCGGGTTGAGCAGGTTCTGGGGGTCCAGCGCCTGCTTGACAGCGCGCATCATCGCCATGGCCGTGGCATCCTTGTACATCGGCAGCTTGCCCACTTTCAGCTCTCCCACGCCGTGCTCGGCGCTGATCGAGCCCTTGAATTTGAGCACCTGGTCAAACACCAGGGTGTTCACCTGGTCTTCGAAGTCGCGCAAAAAGGCTTGGCCGTCGGCCCCTTCGGGCGCTTGCACGTTGTAGTGCAGGTTGCCGTCACCGAGGTGACCAAAGTCCACCATGCGCACACCGGGCACCTCGCGGGCAAGCAGGGCATCTGTCTCGGTCACAAAGGCCGCAATCAGTGAGACCGGAAGGCTGATGTCGTGTTTGATGTTCAGGCCTTCTTGCACCTGGGCCAGGGTGATGCTTTCGCGGATGTGCCACAGGCCTTTGGCTTGCGTCAGGTTTTCGGCGACCACGGCATCGGTCACGCAACCGGCTTCCAGTGCTACCTCCAGCAGGGCTTCAAACTGGCTGCGCGCATGCGCTTCGTTTTCGCTGTCGGAGTTTTCCAGCAGCACGCACCAGGGTGATGTTTGCCACAGCGGCACGCGCAGATGGGTATAGTGCTTGTCGACCAGGCTGAGGGCAAATTGGCCCATGACCTCAAAGCCCGTCAGGCCCGGCCCCAGGCGCTGGTGCGCCAGACCCAGCAGTTGCACCGCCGCTTCCATGCTAGGCACAGCAGCCCAGGCGGTCAGCTGCGCGGCGGGCAGGGGGTAGAGCTTCAGGGTGGCGGCAGTGATGATGCCCAGCGTGCCTTCGCTGCCGATCATCAGGTTGCGCAGGTCGTAGCCGGTGTTGTCCTTGCGCAGGCCGGTCAGGCCATGCCAGATATCGCCTTGCGCGGTGACGACCTCCAGGCCCAAGCAGAGTTCGCGGGTGTTGCCGTAGCGAATCACTTGTGTGCCGCCCGCGTTGGTGCCCAGGTTGCCGCCGATGGTGCAGCTGCCCTCCGCCCCCAAACTCAGGGGGAACAAAAATCCGGCATTCTCAGCAACGACATGAAGGTTTTGCAGCACACAACCGGCCTCGACTGTGATCGTCAGGTTGGCCGGGTCGATGGTGCGCACCGCGTTCATGCGGGTCATGCTCAGGACGATTTGTGTGCCAGAGCCGTCGGGTACGCTGCCCACCACCAGCCCGGTGTTGCCGCCTTGAGGCACGATGGGCGTGCCCGCTGGTGCGCAGGCCTTGACCACGGCGGCCACTTCGGCCGTGTTGCCAGGGCGCACCACGGCAAGGGCTCGGCCCTTGACGCGTTTGCGCCAGTCTTGTTCCCAGGGGCTCAAGTCTGTTGTGGGGTCGTCATGGGTCAAGACGTGTACATCGCCACAAATTTGACGAAATTGATTCAGCAGTGTCTGGGTCATGGCAATCCGTCTCTGGGCACCGGCACAAAGTTGCCCGTCGCTTTGGCTGCCTTGAAACGGATGCGCACATGCATCGCGCAGGCCACAAACAAACTGGTGCACAACAGGGTTTGCAGCATGGCCAGACCCGACGAGGGCCAGGCATCGCTCCAAGCGCGTACCACGCCTTCCGTGAAATAGAGCCAGACCAACAAGCTGACCCAGCGGTAGGTGTACATGCGTTTTTTCAACAAGCCCGCAATTGGAATGCACAGCGGCAACACCTTGATGGCCCACCACGAGCCGCCTTCACGCAGCGGAGCCAGCCACAGCTCCCAGGCCAGGCCCAGGGCGATCAGCCCGACCAGGCTGCCGACCGCCAGCCAGCGGGTCCAGTCCAGGCCTTCGGGGCGGGCTTTTTCGGGGGAAGGGTTGGAAGGCAAAGAAGGGCTGGGGTCGTTGAGGTTCATGGCGATGGCATCATACCGGGCATGCCCAATGCCTTGTTCAAGTCCTCCTTACGCAACCCGATGACCCTTTGGTGGCAAGAGGTCTCTGTTTTCCCATGGCGTCAAATGACTGGCGTGCTGGCTGCGCGCTTTCGCGATGCCCGGCTGGGTGTCAGCGCAGGATCGCTGACCTTTACCACCGTGTTGGCGCTGGTGCCTTTGTTTGCCGTGGGTTTGGCGGTGTTCTCGGCTTTTCCGGTGTTTGGCAAGTTCCAGGACACGATCCAGCGCTGGCTGATTGAGAGCCTGGTGCCCGAGAGCATTGCGCGCCAGGTGCTGAGCTACCTGACCCAGTTTTCCCGCAAGGCCAGCCGCCTGGGTTCGGCGGGCCTGGTGGCGGTGCTGTTGTCGGCGGTGTTTTTGATGGTCACCATCGAGCGCACTCTGGGGCAGATCTGGCGCGTCCAGCGCCAGCGAAACCTGCCCCAGCGGGTGTTGCTGTACTGGACAGCCATCACTCTGGGGCCATTGCTTTTGGGGGGCAGCCTGGCCATCAGCTCGTATGTGGTGACGGCTTCGCGAGATGTGGTGAATGTCTTGCCCGGTTCGTGGCGTTGGTTGCTCGACAGTTTTGAATTTGTGCTGCTGACGGCTTGTGTCAGTGGTCTGTATTTTTATGTGCCCTACACCCAGGTGCGCTGGCGGCACGCCATCACGGCCGGTTTTTTGGTGGCCGTGGCACTGGAGCTGGCCAAAAAGCTGATGGCGGTGTATTTGCTGCAGGTGCCCACCTATTCGGCCATTTATGGCGCCTTTGCGGCCTTGCCGATTTTGTTGGTGTGGATTTATGTGACCTGGTTGCTGGTCTTGCTGGGCGCGGTGGTGGCGTCGAGCCTGCCCGAGTTGGGGCGTCAGCATTGGCGCAAGCCTGAAGGTGCTGGGTGGTCGTTCAGGCTCGCCTTGGAGGTGCTGGCCGAATTGAATGCCGCCAGACTCTCGGAGCGCCGTGGGCGCAGCGTCGATGAGGTGGCGGCGATTTTGCGGGTTGAAAACGAGGAGTTGCGCCAAGTGCTGACGGTGCTGCAAGGCTTGGACTGGGTGGGCCGCTTGAGCGAACAAAACGAGCAGGGTCAAGCCCGATTGGTGTTGCTGGTTGACCCTGAGATGGCCAGTGTGGCCCCGCTGGCCGATCGTTTGCTGGTGCATCGGGGGTCCGCCACCGACCCGCTGTGGCTGCAAACCGGGATGGACCAGATTCGTTTGGCGGCTTTGTTGCCAGAGAAGGCTTGAACCTTTAAAACTCACACGGCCGCGCCACATGTCGCGGTACATCACCCAGTCGCCCATGAAGCTGTAGAGCGGCCGTTTGAAGCTGGCGTGACAAACGGCTTCGGTCATGGCAGTGTCTCCTGTAGGTGGTGCTGTAGTGGTGATCGGGTGCGAAAGGGGGCGTTCAGAAACCCCCGGAACCGGGCGCGACCGCCGCGCACCGGGGTCTGGGTGAGTTGGTAGTTCGGAAAGCGTTGCAAAAACCGCCCAATGGCGATGCGCCCCTCCAAACGCGCCAGGCTCAGGCCTGCGCATTGGTGCACGCCAAAGCCAAAGGCCAGATGTTTGTTGCCGGTTCGGCGCAGGTCCAGTTGTTCGGGGTTGTCGTACACCGACGGGTCGCGGTTGGCCGCGCCGATGCACAGCGTGACCAAGGCGCCCGCAGGCAGATCGACGCCATTGACCTGTGTGGCCTGCAAGGCGCGGCGGTTGCTCAGTTGGTTGGACGATTCAAACCGCAAGAACTCGTCCACGGCGAGCCCCATGATCTGATCACGTTCTTCGTCGGTGGCCGCTTGCTTGAGGTCGGCCTTCAGTTGTTCACGCTGCTCGGGCCATTCCTGCAGGCTGATGAGCGCGTTGCCGATCAGGTTGGTGGTGGTTTCATGTCCGGCGTTGAGCAAAAACACGCAGTTTTGCAGCAGTTCGACTTCGCTCAGGGCATCGCCATTTTCCTCGCCCTGGATCAGCCTTGTCAGCACGTCGTGCTCCGGATCGCCCGGGTGTTGGCGGCGATGCGCCACCAACTCGCGCAGATAGGCCAGAAACTCGGTCACGCTGCGGTTGCCCAGCGATTCTTGCTCAGGGCTCAGGGCGGGTTCCAGCGCGCCCAAAATGGCCAGCGACCAACCGCGCAGGGGTTCACGCTCGGCGTGCGGCACACCCAGCAGGTTGCCGATGATCTCGACCGGAATGGCCGAGGCGAAGTCCTCGATCAGGTCACCGCCATGTTTTGCCTCGATTTTGTCCAGCAGGCTGTCCACCAACAGCACCAGGCCCGGCTCCATGGCTTCAATGGCGCGGCGGGTCAGCCCGCCCATGATGAGACGGCGCACCCGGGTGTGCAGCGGCGGGTCGTTGAAGACCAGGCTGTTCGTGTGGTGCTCGAACAGCGGGGCCAGACCACCGGGGGTGGCAAACGGCGGTTGGTTGAACGGAGCGTGGTTGTATTTGGGGCCGAACTCGACTTGTTTGTCGGAGCTGAAGACCTTGGCGTCGCGGTACACCGCCACCAGATCAGCATGGCGCGTCAGGAAATACGAGCCATCGGGCATGCGCTTGAAGGGCTCGGTCTCGCGCAGCGCGGCGTAGACCGGGTAGGGGTTGTCCAGAAAGTCGCACGGCAAAGCCCGCAGGTCCAGCGATTGGGCGATTTGCTGGGCCCTCTCGGCCGACAAGGGCGGGGTGATGTGGGCAGTCAGTGTGTTCATGTTTTAAAAAACGCACCCCTGTGTGCGAATGGCCGTGCAGCTCACGGTTTCAAAAAATCCTTGAGCGCCTGCAACACGCCTTCGGGCGCTTCGGTCATGAGCGAATGACCTGCGGGCAGCTTGACCACTTTGGGCTTGGCGCACAGGCCAATCAGACTTTGCGCGGCCTTGGGTGGCGTCATCTGGTCCGCGCTGCCCAACACAAACAGGGTGGGGCAGGCGACCTGGGGCATGGCAGCCTCGGCACCACGGTAGTCGTTGCAGGCCTTGAAGCCGGTGTGGAAGACATTGACCTGCGTGTTGCTGGCCAGCACGCGGCGCATCAGCGCCTTGCTGCCGCCATACAGCCAGGTGCCAGGCCCCAAAGCAGAAGGCGGTGGTGCCAGCGTGGAGTGTGAGAAGCTGTTGACCATGTCGATGGCCTTGAAGGGGGCGCTGACCGACAGGTCGAGCAAAGCGGGCGACACCGCCATGGGGTAGGCGGTGCCCACCATCACCAAGTGGCTGATGCGCCCCGGGTGCGATGCCGCGTCACGGGCAGTGGCTTCCAGCGCGATCAGCGAGCCAAAGCTGTGGCCGATCAAGGCGGCTTTGTCGATCTTCATCGCATCGAGCAAGGCGATGACGGTGTCGGCGGCTTCTTCCACGCTTTGCGGCGGTGTGCCTTCGCTTTTGCAGTGGCCCGGCAAGTCGATGGCCAGCACATTCCAGCCGTGGTGCGCCAGGTAGCGGGTCTGCAAGATCCAGACGCTGTGGTCATTGAGCACGCCGTGGATGAACACGGCGGTGGGCTGCGCGGGGTTGAAGGGCTTGCCGCCGGTGTAGGCGTACAGCGGGTGGCCTTGGACGGTGATGTTCATACTGCTTTTTCCGCGGCTTTCAGGGCTTTTTTCAGGTCATCCATCAAATCGGCCGGGTCTTCCAGGCCAATCGACAGCCTGATCGTGCCCGGGCCAATGCCGCTGGCGGCCAACGCCTCGTCGCTCATGCGGAAATGCGTGGTGCTGGCGGGGTGGATCACCAGGCTGCGGCAGTCGCCCACGTTGGCCAGGTGGCTGAACACTTTCAGGGTTTCGATGAACTTTTGGCCTTGGGCGCGAGAGCCCCGGATGTCAAAGCTGAACACCGAGCCCGCGCCGCGTGGCAAAAGCTTTTGTGCCAACGAGTGAGAGGGGTGGCTCTCCAGCATGGGGTGGCCCACACGGCTGACCAGCGGGTGCTCGGCCAAAAATTCGACCACCTTGGCTGTGTTTTCCATGTGGCGCGCCATGCGCAGGGGCAGGGTCTCGATGCCTTGCAAAATCAACCAGGCGGTGTGCGGGCTCATGCAAGCGCCAAAGTCGCGCAGGCCCTCGCGCCGGGCGCGCAGCAAGAACGCGCCCACGGTGCTTTCTTCGCTGAAAACCATGTTGTGAAAGCCTTCGTAGGCTTGGCTCAGTTCGGCGAACTTGCCCGACTTGTCCCAGTCAAAGCTGCCGCCATCGACCACCACGCCGCCCACCACCGTGCCATGGCCCGACAAAAATTTGGTGGCCGAGTGGTACACCAGATCAGCCCCGTGGTCGAAAGGTTTGATGAGCCAGGGCGAGGTGAGCGTCGAGTCGACCAGCAAGGGCACGCCCGCCTCGTGCGCGATGGCGCTGACGGCTTCGATGTCGAGCACGTCCATGCCAGGGTTGCCCACCGTCTCGCCAAAAAAGAGTTTGGTATCGGGCTGCACGGCGGCGCGCCAGGCGTCCAGGTCGCCGGGTTTCACAAAAGTGGTGCGGATACCAAACCGGCTCAGGGTGTAGTGCAGCAGATTGTGTGAGCCGCCATACAAAGCCGAAGAGGCCACGATGTGCGAGCCTGAGCCCATGAGGGTGGCGATGGCCAGGTGCAAAGCCGCTTGCCCGCTGGCGGTGGTGATGGCGCCGATGCCGCCCTCCAAAGCCGAGATGCGCTGTTCGAGCACCGCGTTGGTGGGGTTGCTGATGCGGCTGTAAACATGGCCAGGGCGCTCCAGGTTGAACAGGGCGGCTGCTTGGTCACTCGACTCGAACACAAAAGAAGTGGTCAAATGGATGGGCACGGCCCGAGCGCCGGTGGTCGGGTCAGGGGCCGCCCCCGCATGCAAAGCCAAAGTGTCAAAACCGGGATCGCTGTAGCCAGCCATGGGGTGTCTCCGAAAAAAGAAAGCATCAGCCAAGCGCAAGGCCTTTCTTGCGGCCTTGATTGTGGGCTATATTGATGCCCAATTAGAACTGCATTCGACCCCAAGGAGACTCACCATGAAAGTCAGCGACATCCTCCGCGTCAAAGGCGGCACACTGTTCACCGTTCAGTCTGACGAACCCCTGTCGCGTGCCATGAACGACATGGCTGAAAAAGACTTAGGGTCCTTGGTGGTCATGGCCAAGGGTGCGCTGGCGGGGATGCTGACATTCCGTGAGGTGATTCAGCAAATTGTTAAAAATGGTGGTCAAGTCGGCAACACCTTGGTGCGCGAGGCCATGGAAGCCCAGCCCTTGGTTTGTTCTGGCGCCACCGACATAGATGAGGTGCGCCGCATGATGCTGGAGCACCATGCCCGTTACATGCCGGTCATGGACGGCACCATGCTGATGGGCGTGATCAGCTTTTACGACGTGGCCAAAGCCGTGGTGGACAGCCAGAATTTTGAAAACACCATGCTCAAAGCTTACATCCGTGATTGGCCTGACGCTTCCTCTTCAGACGGGGGAAACGCCAAGCAGTGAAGCTTGTCCGAGCGGTGTGAGTCCGCTCTGGGATAATCCGGTGCATGAGCGGCAATACCTTCGGACAACTTTTCTCGGTCACCAACTTTGGTGAATCCCACGGCCCAGCCATTGGCTGCGTGATCGACGGCTGTCCGCCGGGCATGCCTTTGAGCGAGGCCGACATCCAACCCGACCTCGACCGTCGCCGCCCGGGCACCAGCAAATTCGTCACCCAGCGCAATGAGCCCGATGCGGTGCAAATCCTCTCGGGCGTGTACCAAGGCCTCACCACCGGCACCCCGATTTGCCTGCTGATCCACAACACCGACCAGCGCAGCAAGGACTATGGCGACATCCTGCAGACCTTCCGTCCCGGTCACGCCGATTACACCTACTGGCGCAAATACGGCCTGCGCGACCCACGGGGCGGCGGCCGCTCGTCGGCCCGCTTGACGGCCCCCATGGTGGCAGCCGGGGCGGTGGCCAAGAAGTGGCTCAAAGAACAGTTTGGCACCACGTTCGTGGGCTGCATGACCCAGATCGGCGATGTGCCGGTTGGTTTTGAGAGCTGGGACCATGTCCCGAACAACCCGTTTTTTGCCCCTGTGGCCGATGTGTCGGCCCTTGAGGACTACATGAACGCGCTGCGCAAGTCGGGCGATTCGTGTGGGGCGCGCTTGCGCGTGGTGGCGCGTGGCGTGCCCGTGGGCTTGGGCCAGCCGCTGTTTGACAAGATCGACGCCGACATCGCTTTTGCCATGATGGGCATCAATGCGGTCAAGGGCGTGGAAATCGGCGCGGGTTTTGGCTGCGTCACACAAAAAGGCAGCATGGCGGGCGACACGCTCACGCCGGGCGGCTTTGTGGGCAACAACGCGGGCGGCGTGCTGGGCGGCATCAGCACAGGGCAAGACATTGAGGTGTCGATCGCCATCAAACCGACCAGCTCGATCTTGATTGCCCGCGATTCGATCGACTCCAGTGGCCAGCCCACCGAAGTCATCACCAAAGGCCGACACGACCCCTGCGTGGGCATTCGCGCCACCCCGATTGCCGAGGCCATGCTGTCGCTGGTGGTGATGGAGCACGCCCTGCAACACCGCGCCCAGTGCGGTGATGTCGAGCACGCGCAGGCCCCGATCGCTGCGGCCAAGCCCTAAGGCATGACGCCACGCCGTCAGCTTTGGCCTTTTGCCGCGTTGTCGGCCAGTTACTTTGCACACATCGGGTTTTTTAACCCGTATTTGCCGCTGTGGCTGCAGGACATGGGCTTGAGCTTGCTGACCATCAGTGTGCTCACAGCCGTGCAGGCCACCACCCGTTTGTTTGCGCCCTATGCCTGGGGCGCCATCAGTGACCGCACGGGTGAGCGTGTCAAGTTGCTGCGCATTGGCGCAGGCGTGGCGTTTGCCACGGCTTGTTTGCTGTTTTGGGATTGGGGCCCCGTCGGGCTGGGCCTGGTGTTGCTGCTCATGTTCTCCCACACCAGTGCCATGATGCCCATGAGCGAGGCGGCCATGGCGCACCTGGTCAGCCGGGGCGGCGCTTTTGACACCAAGCGCTATGGGCGGGTGCGGCTGTGGGGCTCTATGGGTTTTCTGGTCACGGTGTTTGCGGCGGGGGCCTGGTTCGAGGCCTTTGGGATGCAGCACTTTCCGGCCTGGACGGTGCTGACCCTGGGCGCGGTGTTGCTCAGCGTGTGGTGGATGCCCGACCTGAAAGAGACCATCCACCACACCGATGAACATGCCCCTGTATGGCCCGTGCTGCGCCAAAAACCGGTGTTCTGGTTTTTCACTTCCACGTTTTTCCATGTGCTGTCGCACATTGGGGTGTACGTGTTTTTCTCGCTTTACCTCGATTCGCTGGGTTACAGCAAAACCATGATCGGTCTGTTGTGGGCCGTGTCGGTGGCGGTCGAGATCGTTTGGTTTTTCACCCAGTCGCGATGGTTGCCGCGCATGCCTTTGACGGCTTGGCTGGTGCTGTGCTCGGCCGTGATGGTGCTGCGGATGCTGATGACTGCGACTTGGGCCGATGTGTTGTGGGTTTTGCTGCTGGCGCAAACCCTGCACGCCATCACCTTTGCCACGCACCACACGGCCTGCATTGCGCTGATATCGCAGCATTTTTCCGGCCGTTTGCGCGGGCGCGGGCAGGCGCTGTACACCGTGATTGCCTACGGTTTCCCGGGCGTTTTGGGCGCTTTGTTGGGCGGCTTGATCAGCGAACGCTGGGGCTTGCAGAGTGTCTTTGTGCTCAGTGTGCTGACCAGTGTGGTGGCTACCATGGCGGCCTTTAAAGTGTGGCGCTTGCATGAACCGGTTTGAATGTCCTGATTTTTTAACGCCCGATCTGCGCCAGTTACTGGGAGGAGCCACACGGCTGCACACCACATGCGACGGCAGCCGCACGGTCTGGCACGCTTGGGGGCAGCCCTCTCAGCCCGCCGTGGTCTTGCTGCATGGCGGCAGCGGCAGCTGGACGCACTGGGTGCGCAACATCGCCCCTTTGCAAGCGGCAGGCTGGCGGGTCTTGGTGCCGGATTTGCCCGGTTTTGGCGACTCGGATTTGCCGCTTGGCTGCACCGACGTGGACGCTTTGCCCGCCCACCTGCATGCCGGATTGCAGCAGCTGCAAGTCTGTGGCGCCTGTGGCGATCGGGTGCAGCTGGTAGGCTTTTCGTTTGGCGGCATGGCGGGCGCTTTGTGGCTGGCTGCGCACCCGCAAGACGCTGAGCAACTGGTGTTGGTCGGCGCGCCGGGTATGGGCTTGGCGACGTCGCAGCGTGTGCCGCTCAAAGGCTGGAGGCATTTGCCCACGCCCGAAGCACAGAACCAAGTGCACCGCCACAACCTGATGGCGCTCATGCTCGAATGGCCCACCTCTTTGGATGACTTGGCGCTGAGCTTGCATGCTGCCAATGTGCAGCGCGACCGCATGCCGCGCAGGCGCTTGTCGTCGACCGACATCGTGGCGCGTGCCTTACCTCATTTGCAGGTGCCTGTGAGCGCCATTTTTGGCGAGCACGATGCTTTGTACCGGGAGCGCTTGTCAGAGCTCCAAGCAGCCATGCCTGGCATGGCGCAACGGTGGGGACAGTGGCACACCGTGGCAGGGGCGGGGCATTGGGTGCAGTTCGAGGCAGCGCAGGCCTTTGATCAGGCCTTGCAGAGGGTGTTGGACTCGGTGCCCGCTTGAATCAGCCGCGGGCAGCTGAGACCGCAGCGCGCAGGCCCAGCAGGTAACTGTCCACGCCAAAACCAGCGATCTGGCCTTTGGCGATGTCGGCGATCACCGAGTGGTGGCGAAATGCCTCGCGGGCGTGGATGTTGGACATGTGCACTTCGATGATGGGGCACTTGAGGATGGCCAGCGCGTCGCGGATGCCGTAGCTGTAATGCGTCCAAGCCCCAGCGTTGATGACCACGGCCTGCACGCCATCGCCGTGGGCGCGGTGGATGCGCTCGGCCATTTCACCTTCGTAATTGGTTTGGTAGCACTCGACCTGCGCGCCCAGTTCAAGGCCCAGGGCGGTCAATTCGGTGTTGATTTCGTCCAGCGTGGTCGTTCCGTATTGGGCCGGGTCACGTTTGCCGAACATGTTCAGGTTGATGCCGTGCAGGACAAGGATGTTCATGGTGGAGGCTCTATTGCTCAAAGGATCGTGGGAATTGGGGCCAAGATCTGCGATTGTCGGTGATATGCGGCAAGATCATGATTCTGCCGCACTGAGCGGCACGTATTCTCCGAAAGTTGACCATGACCCCTTTGAAGATTGATTTTGTGTCCGACATCGCCTGCCCTTGGTGCGCCGTGGGTTTGGGCGGGCTGGAGCAAGCGCTGGAGCGCTTGCAAGGCGAGGTGCAGGCCGAGCTGCATTTTCAGCCTTTCGAGCTGAACCCGCACATGCCGCCGGGTGGTCAAGACTTGGGGGAACATTTGACCGAAAAATACGGCTCCACCCCTGAGCAACAAGCTCAGATTCGCCAGACGATCACCGAACGTGGGGCCGAGGTGGGCTTCGTGTTCAACCCCAACGGGCGAGGCCGGGTTTACAACACCTTTGACGCGCACCGCTTGCTGCACTGGGCCGAAGGGCAAGGCGACGGGGCACAGCATGCCTTGAAAAAAGCCCTGCTGCAGGCTTACCAAGGCCGTGCCGAGTGTGTGGAAGACCCGCAGGTTTTGTTGGCCAGCGTGGCTGCCGCAGGCTTGGATGTGTCGGCCGCCAACGCGGTGTTGCAAAGCGATGCCCACACCGCAGAGGTGCGCGAGCGGCAACAGTTCTACACCCAGGCGGGCATCCGCTCGGTGCCCGCGGTCATCATCAACGACAAGCATTTGATCTCGGGCGGCCAGCCGGTCGAGGTGTTCGAGCAGGCGCTTCGGCGCATCGCCCTGGGCGAAGCGGGTTGATCGGGGCCTTGCAAATGAAGCCTCTGTTCAAGCTGCCAGCGGCAAACCTCGAGATGCCGAGGGTCTGCACCTCACGGCGCAGACTTTTGGGCCAATGGCCTGCGGCGGCGGCCTTGGCCCTGATGGGCATGTCGGGTGGGGTGCGGGCGCAGCCTGAGCGCAAGGCTGCCGCGGCAGAACTTTTGCGCCTGTGGCGGCAAAGCGGTGGTGCGCTGCTGATTCGCCATGCCGCGACCGAATCGGGCCTGGGCGATCCGGCGGGATTCACTTTGGGACAGTGCCGCACCCAACGCAATTTGAGCGATGCGGGCAGGCAGGCCTCGCAGGCTTTGGGGGCCTGGCTGAAAGCACAAAGTTTCAAGCCCGATTCGGTGCTGAGCAGCCAGTGGTGCCGCTGCCAAGACACGGCGCGACTGGCTTTTGGGCAGTTTGAAGACTGGCCCGCACTGAACAGCACCTTCGCCGGGCAGGGTGATTCGGCTGCGCAGCAAAAAGCCTTGTTGTCCCGTTTGCGTGGATGGCCCCAGGGCCGCACCGAGGTGTGGGTCACACACCAAGTGAACATGACCGGCCTGACAGGGGCCTACCCCAGCATGGGCGAGGGATTTTTGGTGGACCGCCAAGGCCGTTTGCTGGCCCGAGCGGAGCTCGCCCCATGAGCGGTCTGCGCAGTTTGACGGTGTACTTTGACGGCTCGTGCCCCATGTGCCGACGCGAGATGGCCGTTTACCGGCGTTTGCCCCAGGCGGCCGCCATCGATTGGGTGGATGTGAGTGCGGGGGCCGAATTGGGCGCTTCGCTCAGCTGCGCGCAGGCGATGGCCCGTTTCCATGTGCGCGACAGCCAAGGCCGCTTGTTCAGTGGCGCGGCCGCGTTCTCGCAAATGTGGCGCTTATTTCCGGGCTGGCGTTGGTTGGGTTGGCTGTCGGCCTGGCCTCCGCTGTCTTGGCTGTTCGAGGCCGCGTACCGTTTGTTTTTGCCGTTGCGACCCACTTTGCAAAAGTGGGTCAGGCGCAGCTTGGGTGAGGAGAAATCGTGATGGCCAAAGGCTTGTCGGGCGCTTTGCCTAAAGTGGTTGGCTTGGGTTTGTATGGCGCTTTGGCTGTGTTGGGTCTGCCCCATGCCCTGGCGCAAGCATCCAGCCCGGTTGGCGAGAAGGTGACTTTGGGCCCTTGGGCCATGGACCGCACCGAAGTGACCATCGGCCAGTTTGAGCGCTACGTGCGGGCCACAGGCACCGTGACCCGGGCTGAAAAAGAGGGCGGCGGTTTTGAGTATGTCGGCGGATGGGTACGCCGTCCCGGCTGGTCTTGGCGCAAGCCCGACGGCGTTTCGGCAGTTGCTGATTTGCCTGCGGTGCACCTGGATTTTGCCGAGGCGCAGGCTTACTGCCGCTGGGCAGGGGGCCGCTTGCCCACAGGCGCGGAATGGCAAAAGGCGGGGTTCACCGAGTTGCGTGACAACCCCCCAGCGCCTTGGGTGAAAGGCAAAACCTATGCCTGGAGCACGGGTGACAGCCCGCAAGGGGCGAACACCAGCGACCCAGACCCATGGCCCCGCGCAGCCCCTGCGGGCGCCACGCGCCAAGGCGTGAACGGTTTGTACGACATGGGCGCCAACGTGTGGGAGTGGACCACCGATGAGCAGGGCGGCCAGCGGCGCACCGTGGGAGGCTCGTGGTGGTATGGCGCTTATAACATGAAGGCCGATGTGCAGGCCTTCAAAGCCGCTGACGTTTATGTGGTCTACCTCGGCTTTCGCTGCGCTTATGACCTGGCCCCTGCTGCGCCCAGTGCGTCCAGGGCCAAGCCATGATGACTTCTTTGCCTGAGGGTTACCGGGCGCTGGTCGTGGGCGCCAGCGGGGCGATTGGCGGCGCCTTGCTGCAGCAACTTCGGGCTGACCCGCGTGGTGCGGCGGTGGTGGGTGTGTCTCGTCAAAGCTCGCCGGGGCTTGACCTGCTGAGCGAGCCCAGCATCCAGGCCTGCGCCCAGGCCTTGGCGGAGCAGGGGCCGTTTCATCTGGTGCTGGACGCCACGGGGGCCTTGACACTGAATGGGCGAGGCCCTGAAAAAAGACTGGACGAGCTGGACGCGGCGCATTTGCTTCACGCCTTGCACCTGAACGCTGTGGGGCCGTCTTTGCTGCTCAAGCATTTCTTGCCTTTGTTGGCCTCGGGTGAGCGTGTCATCTGGGGCAAATTGTCGGCGCGCGTGGGCAGCATCGAAGACAACTGCAAAGGCGGTTGGTACGGTTACCGGGCGGCCAAGGCAGCGCTCAACATGTTGCTGCAAACAGCGGCCATCGAAATCGCACGGCGCAGGCCGCTGTTGGTGGTGGCCGCCTTGCAGCCGGGCACGGTGCAATCGGCCTTGAGCCAGCCGTTTGTGGGCCAGGATGCCCTGCACCCAAACGAGTCAGCCCAGCGCTTGCTGGCCACGCTCGATGGCTTGCAGCCCACAGGGCGTGCGCAGTTTGTGGACCATCAGGGGCGGCACATCCCTTGGTGATGCGCCCAAGCTGAGGACTTGGATTAGCCCAGTGCCCTGGCAATCTTGTGGCGCAGCACCGTGGTTTTGGGGCATTGGCCTTTGGGCAGATCAAACCACTGGCGTACATCGTTCTCTACGCCAACGCCGTGCATGAAGTTGTAGATGGCTTTTTTCAGGCCCTGGCCCAGCAGGTCGTGGTCCACACCCAGCGGCATGGGGGTTGGGTCTACGAAACCCACATCGTTTTTGGCAAAGGTGCCCTCGGGCAGGGGCAAGAGCTTGACGCCGTAGACCTCGGGGTTGAGGCCCACGGGCGAGTGCACGGTACACACAAAACGGTGGAAAAAGCCGCTGTGGATGCAGCCGTTTTCAAACAACTGCCGCACGTACTCGAGCGCGTCCACGGTGTCCTGCACGGTTTGCGTCGGGAAGCCGTACATCAGGTAGGCGTGCACCAGCACGCCCGCGTCGGCAAAGCCTTTGGTGACCTGCGCCACCTGCTCGACCGAGACGCCTTTTTTCATCAGGGCAAGCAAGCGGTCAGACGCCACTTCGAGCCCGCCCGACATGGCGATGCAGCCGCTTTGGGCCAGCAGCTCGCACAGCTCGGGCGTGAAGGTTTTCTCAAAGCGGATGTTGCCCCACCACGAGATCTGCACGCCTCGGCGCAGCAGTTCTTCTGCCAGGGCCTTGAGCGCTTTGGGTGGTGCGGCTTCGTCTACAAAGTGAAAGCCGGTTTGGCCCGTCTCGGCCAGGATCTGCTCAATACGGTCCACCAGCGTGCTGGCCTGCGCGGTTTCGTAGCGGCTGATGTAGTCCAGGCTCACGTCGCAAAAGCTGCACTTTTTCCAGTAGCAGCCGTGCGCCACGGTGAGTTTGTTCCAACGTCCGTCGCTCCACAGCCGGTTCATCGGGTTGAGCATGTCCAGCAGCGATAAATATTTGTGCAGCGGCAAACCGTCCCAAGTGGCCGTGCCCACCTCTTCAAACGGGATGTCGGGCTCTTGCAGGTTGATGTACTGCACCTGACCTGATTCGCTCTTGATGAAGGTGCGCTGCAGGCGCTGCAGGCTGCGTTGGCCCTGCAGGTGCTCGATCAGGCTGAGCAGCGGGCGTTCGCCGCCGTCGAGCGTGACGAAGTCCACATGGTCGAACACGCGCACGTCTTTCAACTCGCGCAGCTCGGTGTTCACAAAGCCGCCACCCAGGCCAATGCGGATGGTTGGGTGCGCCCGCTTGATGCACTGGGCGATGCGAAAAGCCGCATACACCGAACCGGGGAAGGGCACCGACAGCAAAACCAAGGTGGGCTGGTGCCGCTCAATGGCCTGCAACGCCAAGCGTTCCAGCGTGGTGTCGATCAAATTCGGGGGCTGGGCCAGCGCTTGGGCCAGCGCGTCAAAGCTGGGTTGGCTGGCGGCCAGGCGCTCGGCGTAGCGCACAAATTCAAAACCTTCGTCCACCGCATCGCGCAGCACATCGGCCAGGTCGTTCAGGTACAGCGTGGCCAAGTGGCGGGCGCGGTCGGTTTGACCTAGAGCACCAAATGCCCAGCCAATCGGGTCGCCGGTGCCGTCGTCTTCGTAAGCGTCGAGCGCTGCAAAGCGCGGGCCTTCGGGCAAAAAGCCACGGCCTGCGATGCGGTGGCTGAGCGTGCTGTCGCGGCCCTGCAAAAAGGCGATCACCGGGTCGATGCTGATGGCGTAATCGTTGAAGTGGTCCAGAAAAAAGTTCACCGGGCCTGAGCGCTCTTCGACCGGCAAAGCCAAGGCTGTATCGCGCAAATCGGTCAGCCCCTTCTTGTTCAGCAAAGCCAGCACGGTGGCCAGGGCCAGGTCTTCTTGCACCGCATCGAAACCCCTCGAACGCAAGAAACCCGTCAGGTAAGCCGTGGACGGGTAGGGCGTGTTGAGCTGCGTCATCGGCGGGATGAGGCTCAGGACTTTGAACGGGGCTGGGCTGGGCATGGGCAGAAAAGTGAAAAACTGAGAGGATTATCGGCGGGGGACAACGCGCCATTGCGGAAAAAGGGACATCTCTCATTCGGGTTGAAATCGGCAGAGCAGGGGAAGAATCAAATGATGATGGCAATCCAGTCTTGACGTAACTACAAAATGCAACAACAATGAGCCCGTATGGAATTCGAATGGGACGCGGCCAAGGCTGCATTGAACCTTCAAAAGCACCGAGTTGCTTTTGAAGACGCTGCGCGGGTTTTGCTGGACGGTGGGCGTCTTGAAAGTTACGACGGGCGCGAGGACCATGGTGAAGAACGTTGGGCCACGATCGGGCAAGTCTATGCGTCTGTCCTCTACGTGGTTTATACCGTCAGGCATGAGGACACCAGTCGCATCATTCCCGCTAGAAAGGCACTTTCTCATGAGCAAAAACAATACCGTGAAGCTAACGCTTGACCCCAAGCAACCACCGCCATTGACCGCAGCGCAAAAGTCGCGTTTGTCGGCTTTGGCCGCGTTGCCTGACGATCAGATCGATACCAGCGATGCGCCGTTCAGGCCGGATGCGGTTTGGATGAAGGCGGCCGAGCAGTTGCCGCACACCAAAAAGCAAATCACCTTGCGCATTGATGCCGAGGTGTTGGATTTTTTCAAAGACAGCGGCAAGCGCTATCAGTCGCGCATGAACGCTGTTCTGCGCTCTTACGTTGAGGCGCACAAAGCGCACGCAAAATAAGCAAGACCCAGCCAGCTTTGACAATCGCGGCAGTGCTGCGTCACACACACCCATGATGAAAACCTTCCTCCAAGCCGTTATGCCTTTCAAGCACCCCATTCCGGTTTTCTCTTGAACCTCTTAGACCTCATTGTCCAGCCCGTCGATCAAGACCGGCTCACCCCCGCACAACAACGCTTCAACGACTTGCTGGCCCAGATCGAACGGCTATCGGGGCAGATTCAGCGCCTGGAAGCTTGGTCTGACAAGCACCGTTATGCGCACATTCAGGCCCTGCGCGAGTCGGTGCAGCTGTCGCAGGCGCACCGCAAAAGTTTGCTGCTCTTTGTGCATGAGCGCCTGCAAACTGCAGACTTCACCGATCGGCAGCAGCGAATGGCTCGGGGGCCGGTGCGGGGTTTGATGGCGCATTTGGCAGCCACCAATGACCCACAGGTTCAGGCCTTGGTTGACCTGTATGTGAGCGAAGAAGACGAGCAAGAAGCCGCCGAGGAGCAGGCCGAGGCCGCGCAACGTTTGCGCGAGCGCATCGAAGAAGCGCTGGGCCAGCCGATTGAAAAACCCAGCCAGTACCAGACACCCGAAGAGATGATGGCTGCAGGCATGCGCCAGTGGCAACGCCAACAGCAAGCCGACGAAGAGCGCAAGACCGCCAAGCGCGCGGCCCGCAAAGCTCAAAAACAAGCTCAAAAGAAAAGCGCTGCCGCAGACAAGGGCGAAGTGCCCGCTGCCCAGACGCGCGAGCTGGACGCCAAAAGCGCCATTCGCACCATCTTTCGGCAACTGGCCAGCGCCTTGCACCCCGACCGTGAGCCGGATGAACAAGAGCGCCTGCGCAAGACCGGCTTGATGAGCGAGGTCAACGCCGCCTATGAAAAAAACGATCTGACCACCTTGCTGCGTCTGCAAATGCAAGTGACGCAGGTCAACCCGCAAAACAAGGGGGGCACGGCACGCATGGCCGACGACAAGCTGATCGCCATGTCCTTGTTGCTCACGGAGCAGGTGGCCGCGCTGGAAGACGATTTGGATCAGTTGGAAAACCGCCTGAGTCGCGAACTCTGTGTGCCGGTTCGCGCGGATGCCGATGAAGCCACCTTGAGTCAGTCACTGCAGCGCATTCAGGCCGACCAGCGCCACAGTGCCGACAGCCTGGCGGCCGACTTGCGCCGGATTCAAAACGAGGCCGAACTCAAGCGCTGGCTCAAAGAGCAGTGGCAGCTGGCTAAAGCCACTTCTGCATGAAGCTGGCCTGACCCGCTGCGGGATCGAGCGCGTAGGGCTCAAAGCCAAAGCCCAGATAACTTTTTAAGGCCCGCGTGTTGCCCGTCAGCACCTCCAGTGTCAGCTTGCAGCAAGCGCGGTCCTTGGCGTGTTGCTCGGCAGCCGACAACAAAGCCTGACCAACACCTGCACCCCGGTGACCCGGCAGCACGGCGATGTCGTGGATGTTCATCAGGGGCTGCGCCTTGAAGGTGGAGTAGCCTTCGATGCAGTTGACCAAGCCCACCGGCGCATCGTTCAACCAAGCGATGAAGCTGGCCGCATCGGTGCGTGCGGCCAGGTCATCGCACAAGCGCGCTTTCACATCCTGGGCTAGGGCTTCGCCCCCGCCCATGGGGTCTTGGGCATAGGCGTCCAGCAGCATCACCAGGGCAGAGCGGTGGACAGGGTTTTGATAATCAACGGGCAGGATATGAAGCGTCATGGTCAGGTGGTGGCAGGGGTCATCAAGGAGCGCACATTGTCCTGCATACCGGCCATCACATGGCCAGCCAGTTGGTGCGCCGTGATGGCGCTCAGCGTCCAGCCCAGGTGGCCGTGGCCGGTGTTGTAGAACACATTGGCCTTTTTGCCAGCGCCCACACGCGGCAGCATGTTGGGCATCATGGGGCGCAGGCCCGCCCAAGGCACCACCTTGCGGGTGTCGATGTCAGGGAAGCACTGGTTGACCCACTGAATCAGGGGCTGGATGCGGTCAGCGCGGATGTCCAGGTTGATGCCGTTGAATTCGGCCGTGCCCGCCACGCGGAAGCGGTCAAGCCCTAAGCGGCTGGTGACCAGTTTGGTTTCGTCGTCGAGCAGGCTGACTTGCGGCGCTGCCGCTTGGCTGGCACCGTCGGGCAGGTTCACGGTGATCGAGTAGCCCTTGACGGGGTAGATGTTCAGGCGGTCACCCAACTGCGCGGCCAGGCGGCGGCCGTGCACGCCGGCACACATCACGATGCCGTCAAAGGTCAGCGAGTCGGTATCACCCGCATGCTTGACCTGCACAAAAGCGCTTTGGCCGTTGGCGGCCACGCTCAGGACTTCGTGTTCGTTGAGGATCTTGACGCCCAGGCGCTCGCAAGCCTTGGCCAAGCCATAGGTGAACTTGTGGATATCGCCCGTCGAGTCGCTTTCGGTGAAATAACCACCGTAGTAATTGCCGTGCAGGGTGGGCTCAATGGCCTTGATTTCTTCGGGCGTCACCGCACGACGGGGCAAGCCACCCTGGGCCAGCAATTTGGAGACTTGTCCGGCATGTTCAAAGCCCTTTTTGTCACGGTAAAAATGCAGAATGCCCTCGCGCTTGTGGTCGAACTCGATGCCCTCTGCTTGGGCCCACGCAAAGTGGTGCTCGCGTGATTCGATGGCCAGTTGCGCTGTAGCGATGGTGTTGTCCCTGTACTTGGGCATGGCGGCCATGAACTCGGCCATCCAGCTGAGTTTGTGCCAGGTGGGGGTGGGGTTCATGAGCAGCGGGGCGTCATTTTTGAACATCCACTTCAGACCCTTGATGATCGTGGATGGGTGGGTCCAGACTTCGGCGTTGGATGCCGAGAGTTGACCACCATTGGCATAGGACGTTTCCATGCCGGGGTAGCGGTTTTTCTCGATCAGGGTGACTTCAAAACCCTGTTGAACCAGGGCATACGCGGAGGTGACGCCAGTGATGCCGCCGCCGATGACAACCATGTGCTTTTTCATGAAGCTTCTCTCGTTTCAACGTCTCAAACAGTGGGACACGCTGCGCACCGGATGTGCGCGGCATGACCCCCTCTGTTTGAAACCTGAGAGATTCACCTCGGGTGAGGCTTGCTCCTGCGGTGGACCCGGGTGACGAACCCGGGGCGCTCTTCAGAGTTTTTGACACGGATGTGCCTGCCTGCATCGGTCCTTTGGCCTGAGAGTTTCCGGGGTGGTTGCTCCTTCGGCGCTGTCTGCGGTGGCGGACAGTCTCTCCCGATGCGGGTATTTGATTTTGAAGTGTGGGTCTTCCTTTGTGGTTGGATCAGGCGTAGTCGCTCAGCGGAATGCAGCTGCAAAACAAGTTGCGGTCGCCGTAGACGTTGTCGACACGGCCCACTTGCGGCCAGTACTTCACGCTGCCGGGCACGCGTTGGGCTTGCGCTGCACCGACTTCGCGGCTGTAGGGCCGGTTCCATTCGCCGCCCAGCAGGCTGTCTGCGGTGTGCGGTGCGTGTTTCAGCGGGTTGTTGTCTTGCGGCCAGCTGCCGTTTTCCACCAGACGGAATTTCTTCGCGGATGGCGATCATCGCGTCGATGAAGCGGTCCAGCTCTTGCAGGGTTTCGCTCTCAGGTGGGCTCCGACCATCAAGGTGTTGACCACCGGAAAGCTCGAGGGTGGGCGCGTGGAAAGCCAGTAGTCCATCAGTCGCTTTGGCCACGTCTTCGGCCATCACGCCGCTGCTGTCCTTCAGAGCCTACGTAAATCCAGAATGCACTTCGTGGGCCGACTCGGACCGTTCTCACTGGCGTACAGCGTGGGGTAGTGGTCGGCCAAGCGCTTTGCTGATGTAGTTGGCCGCCAAAATCGCCGCTTCGGTCGCGTGCTTGCAGGCCATCGGCGCCCATCATGCGGCAGTACATCCAGCTGATGGGCAAGACTGCCGCGTTGCCCAAAGGCGCGGCACTGACAGCGCCCACGCCATTCACCGGCAAGCCGCCTGTGGCGTGGCCTGGCAAGTAGGGCACCAAGTCTTCCACCACGCACACCGGGGCCGACGCCGGGGCCGCCACCGCCGTGCGGGATGCAGAAGGTCTTGTGCAGGTTCAGGTGGCTCACGTCGCCGCCAAACTCGCCGGGCGCAGCCACGCCCACCAGGGCGTTCATGTTGGCACCGTCCACATAGACGCGCCCGCCGTGCTGGTGCACCAGCTCGCAGAGCTGCTTGACCTGCGTCTCGAACACCCCGTGTGTGCTGGGGTAGGTGATCATCACAGGCGGCCAGGTTGGCGCTGTGCTGCTCACACTTGGCTTGCAGGTCGGCCATGTCCACGTTGCCATTTTCATCGCACTTGGTCACCACCACGGTCATGCCCACCATTTGGGCACTGGCGGGGTTGGTGCCGTGGGCGCTGGACGGGATCAGGCAGATGTTGCGGTGGCCTTGGCCTTGGGCGCGGTGGTAGGCCTGAATGACCAAGAGACCTGCGTATTCGCCTTGCGAGCCAGCGTTGGGTTGCAGGCTGATGCCTTTGTAGCCCGTCGCCTGGCACAGCCAGTCGCGCAGCTGCTGATCCAGCAGTTGGTAGCCCGCCAGTTGGTCGGCCGGGGCAAAGGGGTGGACGCCCGCAAACTCGGGCCAGGTGATGGGGATCATCTCGCTGGTGGCGTTGAGCTTCATGGTGCAGCTGCCCAGCGGGATCATGCTGCGGTCCAGCGCCAGGTCTTTGTCGGACAGCTGGCGGATGTAGCGCAGCATGCCGGTCTCAGAGTGGTAGCGGTTGAACACCGGGTGCGTGAGGAAGGCGCTGGTGCGGTGCAGGGATTCGGGGATCAGCGGGGCGATGCCTTTTTCAAAAGGCGCCCAGTTCGGCAGGGGCTGACCCTCTTGGGCGAACACTTGCCAGAGCAGGTTCACGTCGCCACGGGTGGTGGTTTCGTCGAGCGAGAGGCACAGGTACTCGTCCCACATCACCCGGATATTCACGCCATGTTGCACCGCACGCTGGGCCAATGCGCGTGCGCGCTCGGCGCCCACGTGGAAGCACAGCGTGTCAAACGCATGCTCCTGGAAAGGGGTGTAGCCCATGTCCTGAAGTCCGGCTGCCAGCGCTGCGGTGAGGCTTGCCACCCTTTGGGCAATGCGCTTCAAGCCTTGCGGGCCGTGATAAACGGCGTACATGCTGGCCACCACCGCGGGCAGCACCTGCGCGGTGCAAATGTTGGAGGTGGCTTTTTCGCGGCGGATGTGTTGCTCGCGGGTTTGCAGTGCCAGGCGGTAAGCCGGGTTGCCGTGTGCATCCACACTCACACCCACCAAGCGGCCTGGCAAAGATCGCTTGTACTCGTCACGGCAGGCCATGAAGGCCGCGTGCGGGCCGCCAGCACCCATGGGCATGCCAAAGCGCTGGGTGGTCCCGACCACGATGTCGGCCCCGTTGACGCCGCCACCGTCCCATTCGCCCGGCGGTTTGAGCAAGGTCAGCGCGAGCAAATCAGCGGCCACGATGTAGGCGGCGTTCTTGGCGTGTGCTTTGACGGTGTCCCCGGTGTCCTGGCCCAGTCGGCCGGTGGTCGAGGGGTATTGCTCCAACACGGCGAAATAGTCGTCACCGTCCAGCAACTCGTGCCATTGCGCTTCGCTCTCAGCCAACACCACCTCGATGCCCAGAGGCTCTGCGCGCGTGCGGATCACCTCGATGGTTTGCGGGTGGGCATCGCCCGCGACGATGAAGCGGTTGCCCTTGGCCTTGACCGAGCGCTTGGCCAGCGTCATGGCTTCGGCCGCCGCTGTGGCTTCGTCCAGCATGGAGGCGTTGGCAATGTCCATGGCCGTGAGGTCGGTCACCATGGTCTGGAAGTTCACCAGCGCTTCCATGCGGCCTTGGCTGATCTCGGCTTGGTAAGGCGTGTAGGCGGTGTACCAAGCGGGGTTCTCCAGGATGTTGCGCAGGATCACGCCCGGGGTGTGCGTGCCGTAATAGCCTTGTCCGATGTGGCTTTTGAGCAAGCGGTTCTTTTGCGCCAAGGCCTTGAGTTCTGCCAAAGCCGCCGCTTCGGTGATGGGCGCAGGCAAGACCATGTCCTGGGCGCGCGCGATGCTGCGCGGCACGATGGATTCGATCAAGGACCGGCGTGATGCCTCACCGATCACGCCCAGCATGTGCTGTTCGTCGGCACCGCTGATGCCAATGTGGCGGGCGATGAATTCGGACGGGTTTTCGAGCTCGGTCAAGGGCTTGAGGGTGGACATCAGCATGCGTGGCTCCTGTTAATCGTTCAAGCTGCAGAAAACGCTTTGTAAGCGGTCTCGTCCAGCAGGGCATCGGTTTGCGCTGGGTTGGACAGCTTGACCTTGAAGAACCAGCCTTTGCCCAAAGGATCGGTGTTGGCCAGCGACGGGTCGCCGCGCAGTTCTTCGTTGACTTCGGTGATCTCGCCGTCTACGGGCATGTAGACGTCGGCAGCGGCCTTGACCGACTCGACCACGCCAGCGACTTCTTTGGCAGCAAAGGTCTTGCCCACTTCGGGCAGGTCGACAAACACCACATCGCCCAGCGCATCCTGCGCATGGTGGGTGATGCCCACGACAGCGGTGTCGCCGTCAATTTGCAACCATTCGTGGTCTTCGGTGTACATGATCATGAGGGGGCTCCTTGTGAATTTAATTGGGGTCATTTAATTGGGGTCAGATCCCAATTGTTTGCCTTGAATGCGTGTGTGGATTTAATTGGGATCTGACCCCGATTAACCGATTAACTTCAACCGCGGACATAGCGGTTGGGCACGAAGGGCAGGGGGCTGACTTGCATGGGCACGGCTTTGCCGCGCACCATGGCGTTCAGACGTGTGCCCGACGCCGCGTATTCTGCCTGCACATAGGCCAGCGCCACGGGCTGGTCGGCGGTGGGGGCCAGCAGGCCGCTGGTGACTTCGCCCACCTTCTGGCCGGCTTCGTTGTGCAGCTCGACATGCTCGCGCACCGGCACCCGTTCCAGGCCCACCAAGCCCACGCGCAAACGCTGGGCTGGCGCTGTGCCATCCAGTTGTGCAAGCACCTTGTCGGCACCCGGAAAGCCGCCTGCGCGGGCACCGCCGGTGCGCCGCACCTTTTGCATGGCCCAGTTCAGGCCCGCTTCAACCGGGGTGGTGGTGGTGTCGATGTCGTTGCCGTACAGGCACAGCCCGGCTTCCAGGCGCAGCGAGTTGCGGGCTCCCAGGCCAATTGGCTTGACTTCGGGCTGGGCCAGCAGGGCGCGGGCAAAGGCCTCGGCCGCGTGGGCGGGCAGGGAAATCTCAAAACCGTCTTCGCCGGTGTAGCCGCTGCGCGTTATATACAGGTCAGCGCCTTCCAAGGTGGCAGCCATGCCGGTCATGAACACAAGTTGCTCAACCCCGGGCAAGAGGCGCTGCAAAGCGGTGACGGCTTGCGGGCCTTGCAGGGCGAGCAAGGCGCGGTCAAATTGCGGCTCGATGGTGCATCGGCTGCCGATGCGTTGCTGGATGTGCGCCAGATCGCCGTGTTTACAAGCGCCGTTGACGATCACAAAAATGTCACCGCCGTTGGCCACATCGCGGTTCACGAACATCAGGTCGTCGATGATGCCGCCCTCGACATTGAGCAGCAGGCCGTAGCGTTGTTTGTTGACGCCAAGACCCATCACGTCCACGGGCATCAGGCTCTCGAAAGCAGCAGCGGCGTCAGGGCCTGTCAGGCGCAACTGGCCCATGTGCGAGACATCGAACAAGCCTGCGGCGCTGCGGGTGTGGTGGTGCTCAGCGACCAAGCCTGCCGGGTATTGCACCGGCATGCTGTAACCGGCAAAAGGCACCATGCGTGCGCCCAGCTCGATGTGTAGGGCGTTCAAAGGGGTGGTGAGCAAGTCGGAAGCAGCGGTCACAAAAACTCCAAGGGCAATGAAAAGCCACAGCACACGCTGTGGCGCTTGCCCTCGCTGTCCGCTTTACCTGAGAGATTCGCCGGGAACGCACAGCCCAAAAGCCGGTCGTTCTGCGGGTTGCTCCTTCGGTGGATGCCGTGGATCGATGTCCCGGCACCTCTCTCCAGTGAGGTAACGCCTTTGGAAAAAGCGTTTTGTCAGTCCTTTTGCCTGAGCGTTCAGCAATGTTTGCACCGCTTGCGCCTTCGGCGGCCTGACTTGTTTCACGAGGAAAGCAAGTCAGGCGCTCTCCTGACAGGGATGAATTCTAACTTTATTTGCTGAAAACCAGATCCCGCAAGGTCAAGGAAATGGCAGGCACGTAACTGATCAGCATCAGACAGCCCAAGATGACCCCGATGAAGGGGATCAGGTCTTTGATGATCCGGTCGAGCGAGATTTTGGCTACCGTACAGGCGGCAAAGAGGTTCACGCCAAACGGCGGGGTGATCATGCCCAAGGCCAGGTTAACGATCATCACCATGCCGAATTGAATCGGGTCGATGCCAAAGTGCATCGCCACCGGCACCAGGATCGGGGCCAGCACGATGATGGCCGCGCTGGTCTCGATGAACATGCCGATGATGAACAAGGCTGCATTGACGCCCAGCAAGAAATACATGGGTGACTGCAACACCTCTTGCAGCCAAGCACCGATGGCCGCAGGCACACCGGCTCGGGTAATCATGAACGCAAACAAGCCGGCGTTAGCTATGATGAACATGATCACCGCGCTCGAAATCACCGATTTGCGCAGGATGATGTAAATGTCCTTGAAGCCGATTTCCCGATAGATCAGTGTGCCGACGATGAAGGAGTACAGCACCGCCACGGCCGACGCTTCAGTGGGTGTGAAGATGCCACCATAGATGCCACCTAAAACAATCACCGGCATGAGCAGCGCCCAGCTCGCTTGCCAAGTGGCTTTGCCAAAGCTCAAGCGACCATCGCCGTCGTTTTTGCCCCAACCCATGTATTTGGAGTACAGCCAGACAAACACCATCAAGGCGCCGCCAATGAGCAGTCCAGGCCCGACACCGGCGACAAACAACTCACCAATCGACACTTCGGCGCTCACGCCAAACAAGATCATGGGAATGGATGGGGGGATGATCACGCCCAGCTCGGCCGAGGTGGCTTGCAAAGCGGTGGCCCAAGGCCGGGGGTAGCCGTGCTTGATCAGGGCGGGGATCAAGATGGCACCGACCGCGAAAGTGGTGGCGACCGAGGAGCCTGAGACGGCTGCAAAAATCATGCAGGTCAGCACACAGGTCATGGGCAAGCCCCCCTGAACGCCACCCACGATGCTCTTGGCAAACTCCACCAATCGGCGGGAAATGCCGCCGGTCTCCATCAGGTTGCCTGCCAGAATGAAAAACGGAATAGCCGCCAGAGGAAATTTGTTGATGGAGTTGAACATTTCCTTGACGGAAATGAGCATGTTGGCCTCGGCGATCTGGATGCCCACAATCGCCGACAAACCAATCGAAACGGCCACCGATACCGTCAGTGCAAAGCACAGCAGCATCGTGAAAAGCATGGCTAGACTCATTGCGTGCTCTCCAATTCCATGCGCTGGGGATCCAGCCAAAAACCGATGATGCCGATCATGCTGAACACTGCGCCCACTGGCAACGCCAAGTAGGCCCAAAACATCGAGACGCCCTCAAGGCCAATCATGGACTGGACGCTGCCCCGATTGGCATAGTCCCAGCCCCACCACAAAATGATGCCGCAAAGCACCAGGGCAGTGATGGCCACCACGGCATCCAAAACCCGTCGCATGCGGTGGCCGCTCAAGCGGTACAACAAGTCCACGCTGACCATGGCCCCTTGGCGAAAAGCGGTGGGAATGCCGAGAAACACCATCCAGATCAGGCTGAAGCGGATCAGTACTTCGGTCCATTCAGCGGGGGACTCCAGGATGAACCGGGTCACGATCTGGTGGATTCCAAAAGCCGATGCCAGCGCCATCATGGCGCAGGCGATTGCCATCGAGGTCGCGGTGGTCCAATGTTCAAAACGCAAAAATAAATGTTTCATCGGCCCATCACTTCACTCAATTGAAAAACGCCCGCCAGCCAGTGCCGGTCGGGCGTTGCAAGAAAAACCAATTACTTGAAATTACGGATGCGGTCCAGGTTGGCTTTGCCGAACTGTTTTTCAAACTCGGCCATGGCTGGGCCCATGGTGGCGAGGAACTTGGACTTGTCCACGTTCTCGATGATGGTCATGCCTTTTTTGCGCAATTCGGCCACACCGTTGGCATCGTCCTTGTCCACGCGGGCACGGTTGGCTTTGACGGCTTCTTTGGCGGAGTCCAAGAAGATTTGCTTGTCGGCTGCGCTCAGCTTGTCAAAGCTGGCCTTATTCATCAAGATCACCACGGGTGAATAAACGTGGCCGGTCAGTGTCAGGTGCTTTTGCACCTGGTCAAAGTTGGCCGCCATGATCACGGACAGCGGATTTTCCTGGCCGTCCACAGTGCCTTGTTGCAAAGCGGTGAAGACTTCGGTGAAGGCCATGGGCGTGGTCACAATGCCCAGACTCTTGTAGGCGGCGACGTGCACCGGGTTTTCCATGGTGCGCATCTTTAGACCTTTGAGGTCATTGGGTTCATTCACGGGGCGCTTGCTGTTGGTCATGTGGCGCACGCCGTTTTCACCCCAGGCCAGTGCCTTGAAGCCTTTGGAATCAAATTTGCCCAGCAACTCCTGTCCAATTGGGCCGTCCAGCACGGCACGAGCGTGCGCTTTGTCGCGGAACAAGAAGGGCACGTCCAGGATGCGTGTCTCAGGGACAAAGTTGGGGACCGGACCTGTGGAGGTGGTGGCCAACTCCTGGGTGCCCAGTTGAACCGATTCAATCGACTCGCGCTCAGCGCCCAGTGCGCCGGAATAGAAGTTCTGGATCTTGATGCGGCCGTTGGTGCGACGCTCCACTTCTTTGGCCAGGGTGTCGATGGCTTCACCTTGGTGGGAGTTTTGGGCCACGGAAATGCTGTTGCGCATCGTGATTTGCGCAGAAGCCGTGACCATCACACCCACGGCCAAGCTCAGGCCCAACATCAGTTTGCTCAGTTTCATTCAAAAGCTCCTCAAGGATCGGTGGATAAAAGTATCAACTTGTCATACAAATCAAATTATGGTGCCCATTGATCCCAGATGATCTAGGGTTTTCGCGGGGGGGCTGATGCATTGGCGACCCTGCCGTACGCGAACAAAAAAAGAGACCCCGCAGGGTCTCTTGAAATGAATGCACAGGAATTACATGCCCGTGTAGTTCGGCCCGCCGCCGCCCTCGGGCGTGACCCAGACGATGTTTTGTGTCGGGTCCTTGATGTCGCAGGTCTTGCAGTGCACGCAGTTTTGCGCGTTGATCTGCAGACGGTCGCTGTTGTCTTCGTTTTTCACGTATTCGTAAACACCAGCAGGGCAGTAGCGCGACTCAGGGCCTGCGTATTTGGCCAGGTTGATGCCTACGGGCACCGACGCGTCTTTCAGCGTCAAGTGCGCAGGCTGGTTTTCTTCGTGGTTGGTGTTGCTGATGAACACGCTGGAGAGGCGGTCAAAGGTCAGCTTGCCGTCGGGCTTGGGGTAATCTATTTTGGGGCAATCGGCCGCAGGCTTCAGATACGTGTGGTCGGCTTTGTCGCGGTGCAGCGTCCACGGAATGTGGCCACGCAAGACTAACTGCTCAAAACCGTTCATCAAAGTCGCCACGGTCAGGCCTTTCTTGAACCAGGTCTTGAAGTTGCGCGACTTGTTGAGTTCGGTGTAGAGCCAGCTGGCCTCGAAAGCCTCCGGGTAGGCGGCCAATTCGTCGTGCTGGCGACCTGCCTGAAGCGCGTCGTAGGCCGCTTCGGCAGCCAACATGCCGGTTTTGATGGCGGCGTGGCTGCCCTTGATGCGGCTCACATTCAGGTATCCGGCATCGCAACCCACCAACGCGCCGCCGGGGAACACCGTCTTGGGCAGGCTCATCAGGCCGCCTGCGGTGATGGCGCGAGCGCCATAGCCAATGCGCTTGGCGTTGACTTCGCCTTGGTCGTTGGTGAAATACCACTTGATGTTGTTGTGGGTTTTCCAGCGCTGGAACTCTTCAAACGGGCTGAGCCAGGGGTTGGCGTAATCCAGTCCCACCACATAACCGATGGCGATCTTGTTGTCTTCCATGTGGTACATGAACGCGCCGCCGTAGGTGTCGTTGTTCATGGGCCAGCCGGCGGTGTGCATCACAAAGCCGGGGGTGTGGCGCGAAGGGTCGATCTCCCACACTTCCTTGATGCCGATGCCGTAGGTCTGCGGGTCGCGGCCTGCGTCGAGTTTGTATTGGGCGATCAGCTGCTTGCCCAGGTGGCCGCGCGCGCCTTCGGCGAACACGGTGTACTTGGCGTGCAGTTCCATGCCCAGCTGGAAGTTCTCGGTCGGCTCGCCGTCTTTACCGATGCCCATATTGCCGGTGGCAACGCCCTTGACCGAAGGTAAACCCCCGTTCGCGCTACCGTCTTCGTTGTAGAGCACTTCGGCTGCCGTGAAGCCGGGGAATATTTCCACGCCCAGGTTTTCGGCCTGCTGGCCCAACCAGCGGGTGAAATTGGAGAGGCTGATGATGTAGTTGCCGTGGTTTTGTGCGCACTCGGGCAAGAAGATGCCGGGTGTGCGGGTGGCACCGGTCTCAGACAGAAAGCTCCAGGCGTCGTCGGTCACGGGCTGGTTGAGTGGAGCGCCCAACTCTTTCCAGTTGGGAAACAGTTCGGTCAGGGCCTTGGGGTCCATGATGGCGCCGCTCAGGATGTGAGCGCCGGGCTCGCCGCCTTTTTCCAGCACCACCACCGAGACGTCCGTGCCTTTTTCAGCGGCCAGTTGCTTGAGACGGATGGCTGTGGACAGGCCTGCGGGGCCGCCACCGACCACGACCACGTCGTATTCCATGGATTCGCGGGGGCCGTAGGTGCTCAGGATTTCTTCGGGGCTCATGAAAGTCTCTGTTCTAAGTTGGGGATGGGGCTGCCACGCACCGGGGTGTCGGGCTTGTGACTCATTTTATGCGGCAGAGCACGGGTTCCCCCGCACAATGGTGTCATGGGTGGGTTACTGCTGAAAAGATGGCTTTTAGAGAGGAATATGTCATGGCTTATGAAATTGATTTGTCGGGTCGCGTGGCCTTGGTCACTGGGGCTTCGGGGGGCTTGGGTGCGCAATTTGCCAAAACCCTGGCTGCGGCTGGCGCGGGCGTGGTACTGGCCAGCCGCCGCATTGAAAAACTCAAGGACCTGAGGGCCGAAATCGAGGCCGCCGGGGGCGATGCCCATGTGGTCGAGATGGATGTGACCGACCGCCACAGCATTGCAGCGGCTGTGGCGCATGCCGAAACTGAGATGGGCAGCATCGATATTTTGGTGAACAACTCGGGCGTGAGCACCACCCAGCGCATTCAGGACGTGACCGAAGAAGACTACGACTTCATCATGAACACCAATGTGCGCGGTGCATTTTTTGTGGCGCAAGAGGTGGGCAAACGCATGCTGGCCCGCGCCAAGGGGGCTGCGCCGGGCAGTTTCACAGGCGGGCGCGTCATCAACATCGCCTCGATGGCGGGCCTGAAAGTCTTGCCACAAATTGGCGTGTACTGCATGAGCAAGGCCGCTGTGATCCAGATGACCAAGGCCTTTGCGGTGGAGTGGGGCAAGTTCGGCATCAACGTGAACGCGATTTGCCCCGGCTACATCGACACCGAGATCAACCACCACCACTGGCAAACCGAGCAGGGCCAAAAGCTCATCAGCATGCTGCCGCGCAAGCGTGTCGGCCAGCCGCAAGACCTGGACGCTTTGCTGATGCTCCTGGCCAGCGACCAGAGCCATTTCATCAACGGCGCAGTGGTGTCGGCTGACGACGGCTTTGCTGTCTGAGGGCCAAGCCATGAAGCTGGAACTCCCTGAGCGGAAAAAATTTGTCAATGAGTTGGTCATTCCTATCCGCTGGGGTGACATGGACGCCATGGGCCACGTCAACAACACGGTGTATTTCCGGTACTTGGAAAGCACCCGCATTGACTGGTTCGACAAGATCGGCTTCATGCCCAACCCGCAAGGCGAAGGACCGGTGATCGTCAATGCGTTTTGCAACTTCTATCAACAGTTTGAATACCCGGGCAGCATCCTGGCCAAGATGTTTGTGAGCGATCCGGGGCGAACCACGTTTGAGAGTTGGTGCACGCTGGAGCGCACCGATCAGCCTGGCGTGGTGTTTGCCGCCGGGGGTGCGACCACCATTTGGGTGAATTTTCCCAATCAAAAAGCGGTGGCCCTCCCCGACTGGGTCAGGGCCTTGGTCAGCGACTGAGCGCTGTTGCTGTTGTGTGGGAGCGCACCCCCGGGCGCGAATGCCTCAAGGTGTTATTGCAGCCGCGCCGCCCACAGCACGCCATTGGTCAGCATGGCTTTGCAGCCAGTCTTGTGACAAGGTGGCACTGCCCACTTGCATGGGGTGAAAGTCTTGGCGGGTGTAGGCCCAGATGGGCTTGGCCACGCGCCAAACCATGCCGTGGCGGCCGAACAAAAACTTGCTGGCCGACCACCAGGTGGAGGGCTTGAACAGTGTCTTGTCGTGCCAGAGGTTGTTGACGGTTTGGCGGAAGACGTCGGTGCTGAACTGCACCGTCACGAACCAAAACCAGCGCATGCGCCAGGTGTGGTTGCCGCCCAGGCGCTGGTACAGGTCAAAGGCAACGCATTTGTGTTCGGACTCTTCCGCCGCATGCCAACGCCACAAGGTTTTGAGAGGGTCTTCTGCGCCAGCAAACCAGTCACCCGCTTGGTCCATCCGGTCCAACGTCTGGTCGCCAAAAATCGAGGTGTAGTGCTCGAAAGCGGCGGTGATGGCCAGCTCGTGCAGATAACCCTTGTCGCTTTTGCTGAAGAATTCGTCGCGGCCTTTTTTCAGGCGTTGCTCGGCGCGGGGCCCCCAGTGGTTGACCAAGCCTTGTTTTTCCAGGTGCGCGTTGTACAGCGCATGCAGGTGGCGGTGGGTCGCCTCCTGGCCCACAAAGCCCTTGGCAATTTCCTTGAGCTCGGCGTTTTCAGGCGTGTCGGGTAGCTGCTTGGCCCCGGCCTTGACGGCATCAATAAAGGACTGCTCGCCCACCGGAAAGCTCATGGACAAGGCGTTGGCATAGGCCGTTAAAAACGCATCGCCGCCATTCCAGTGACGCGAAAAACCCTGGCTCAGGTCCACGCTCAATCGGCGCACGGTCAACTCGGTCGGGGCGGCGGGGGAGGGGGGCATGGTGGATCTCTTGGTCAAATAGGTCAGAATCTGAGCATTGTTCAGGTTTTGCAAAGACCTTGCAACTCGCTATCTGCTCACATTTTGAATAAGGCTTTTCATGCCCGCTGCCAAACCCGATGCAAAACCTGCCATCAAGCCGCAAGCCAAGTCCCAGGCCGATCTCAGCCTGCGTCGCCAGCCATCGCAGGCCCGTGCGCAGCTGACCATGCAAACCTTGTTCAAGGCCGCTGCTCAGATTTTGGACAAGGAAGGCGAGGGCGGTTTGACCACCAACAAGGTGGCGGCAGCGGCCGGTTTTTCGATTGGCACCCTGTACCAGTACTTCCCAAGCAAAGAAGTGTTGGTGCGGGCCATGGCCGCGCGGGGCCAAGAGATGGTGCTGCAAGAGCTGGGGCGATACCTCAGCGAGCTGGAAACCCTGCCGCATGTGCGTGATCTGGACGGGCGTGAGCTGCTGGGCCAGGCCCTCCGCATTTTGGTGCGGGGCTTTGCCACGGGCAAGGGCCTGAGCCAAAGCCTGATCCGCCTGTGCTGGACACTGGAAAAGCCCGATGAAACCGCCAGCGCCGTGCGTCAGGTGGCCGACCGGCTGGCCATCTTTTTTGAGCGCATCGGCCACCCCGCGCTGCAAACACCCAGCCCGGCGCAGCTGTTTGTGCTGACCCGCTCGGTCATTGGCACACTGCGCAGCGCCAGCCTGGAAAAGTCACCCCTCTTGAGCAGCCCCGCGTTTGAAGAAGCCCTGGTTCAAATGGCCTGGGCTTTGCTGGCCCGGCCGCAAGCGCTTCAAGCCGTCGGTTTGGCCTTGGGCGCGCGGCCCATCAAATAAAACTCGGGGTTGGGCATCATCCCGCTGAAGCTGGCCATGCGGTTAGACAGACCAAAGAACGCGGTGATGGCCGCGATGTCCCAAATGTCTTCGTCGTTGAAACCGTGCGCGTGCAGCGCGGCAAAGTCGGCGTCTTCCACCTGGTCGGAGTGGTTGCAGACCTTGAGTGCAAAGTCCAGCATGGCGCGTTGGCGTGGCGAGATGTCGGCCTTGCGGTGGTTGATGGCCACTTGGTCGGCCACCAGGGGTTTCTTTTCGTAAATGCGCAAAATAGCGCCGTGTGCCACCACGCAATACAGGCAGTGGTTGGCCGCGCTGGTGGTGGTCACGATCATCTCGCGCTCACCTTTGGTCAGGCCACTCTCGCGCCCCACCGACTCGGGCACCATCAGGGCGTCGTGGTAGGCAAAGAAAGCGCGCCACTCAGCGGGCCGGCGGGCAAACGCCAAAAAAACATGGGGCACAAAACCGGCTTTTTCCTGTACTTGCAGGACTTTGGCGCGAATGTCATCGGGCAGGTCCTCGATGTCAGGGACAGGGTAGCGGGGGGTCTCGGGTGTGCTCATGGTGTCTCCAGCTCGGTTGAGCTTTGATTATGCTCAGACCTCTTTCAGGAGTCTGTCATGTCCAAAACACCCACCGAAATAGCCCGCGACACCCGCCCCGATGACGCCGCCTTTCAAGCTGGCTTGATTACCCGCAGCCAAGTCATGGGGCCCGAATATGTCGACCGCGCTTTGGGAGCGGCCACCGACTACACCCTGCCCATGCAGGAGTTCATCACGGCCAACGCCTGGGGCAATGTCTGGCAGCGCCCAGGGCTGGACATGAAGACCCGAAGCCTGATCACGGTGGCCATGTTGACGGCCCAAGGCAAGCAACACGAGCTCAAAGCCCATGTCCGTGGTGCGATCAACAACGGTGCCACCCCCGAGGAACTGCGCGAGGTGATGCTCCATGCCACGGTTTACTGTGGTTTTCCATCCGCCATCGACGCTTTCCGCAGCGTGACCGAAGTGGTCGAGTCTTTGGCCTGAGGTGGACAATTGCACAGGCTCGTCTTGGGCTGAGCGGCCTCAGTTGGCCCGCGCCACCCAGACGGTGGCACCTTGCGGGCCATACAGTTCGGCGTGGGCAAGGTTGCGGGCCAGCCTGAAAAAGTCCCCCGCCTTGAGGTGTTTGACGTCGTCGCCGACAGTCAACCAATATTCCCCGTGGACCACATACGCGCTCACATCAAAAGGGTGGGTGTGGGTGTCCAGCTTCAAATGGGGTGCCCATTTACGCACGATGATCTCGTCAAAACCTTCGTCCATGGATTGGGCCGTGAATGATTCCAGGGTGGGGGTATTCATGGGTAGCTTCCTGTTCATTTTCCCTGGATGGCCAGGAGTTCCACTTGAAACAGGAGTGTTGCATTGGGGGGAATGACGCCACCCGCACCGCGTTCGCCGTAGGCCGTGGCTGATGGGCAGGTCAGTTTGGCTGTGCCGCCCACTTTCATCATCTGTACCCCTTCGGTCCAGCAGGGAATCACCCGATTCAAAGGCAATTCAATGGCTTCATTGCGTTTGAAAGAGCTGTCGAATTCCTTGCCATCGGGCAGTGTCCCCCGGTAATGCACCCTGACCCTGTCGCTGGCTTTGGGGCTGATACCGGTGCCCTCCTTGAGTGCTCTGTAGACCACGCCCGAGGGCAGCACCTGGGCTCCGGGCTCCATGGCTGCAGCCGCCACGACCGCGTTGGAGGCCCAGGTCGGGGGTGCCGTCAAAAGGCCCATGGCGAGAATGCGGCTGAATGTGAAAAATGTTTTCATGGCATAAAAGTGGTTGTGAATGGGAAATCCGGGTTTCAGTCAATGGAGCGCTGCCTGGCTCATTGTCACAGTTGTGGGCTGGTATGGTGAAACTCTGTGACCGTTTGATCGATGATTTGCCGGGCGATCAACACCGTATGCACCAAAGCAGTCGATGTGGGCTGGCAAGATGGGGTAAGTTGTCCCGGTTTGGACCTGAACGCGGTTCATGTCTGAATTGGGTGGTTTCTGCATGCCCCGGAAATCTTGCAGACCCATTCTTGTGGCTTAATATCGTTTTGTATTTTTATCCGGAGCCACAGATGGGCAATAAAATCGTCACCGAAGCAGATCGTAAATTCACCCCACCACTGCCCACATTACCCGGCGTATCCTTGCGCACAGGTGGACGTGGCCAGCGCGTGAGCTTGGAGCGTGGTGTGGCTACGCGCAGCAAGAAGAACCCCGGCAAGCGCTCCAAAAAAGGCGGTTGAAGCCGGTGCCCCCAGTGTTTTGCCGGGTCAGCACCCAGCCACTGAAGGTTTCAGTGGCTTTTTTTTCGGTTTCTGAGGCATCTGCTTTCGGGTGCAGCCAGGGATCCAGGAGAGCACAATGTTGATTTCTTATGGTGCCGTGTTGGTGGCTGGCATCATGCCGGTGGTGTGTGCGGGCATGGCCAAGTCGGGCTTTAAGGGCTATGACAACAGCGATCCTCGGGCCTGGCTGGCCCGACAGAACGGGTTTCGGGCGCGCGCCAATGCGGCCCAGGCCAATTGTTTTGAGGCATTTCCCTTCTTTGCTGTTGGCGTCATTTTGGCCTTGCTCACTGGTGTGGATCCATCAACCGTCGATGCCCTGGCCTTGTTTTTTGTGGCGATGCGCGTGGCCTATGTGTTTTTCTATGTCAACGACAAAGCCAGATGGCGCACCATGGTGTGGTCTGCAGCCTATCTGAGCGTGGTGGGCTTGTTTGCCTTGGCCATGCTGAATTTGCACATCGACTGAAGCTCAATCAACGCTTTATCAAGGCACAATAAGACCTCTGCCCCGGTGGTGAAACTGGTAGACACACCGGACTTAAAATCCGTTGCTTCCGTAACAGGGGCGTGCCGATTCGATTTCGGCCCGGGGCACCATCGAGACTGAATAACCCTCATGAAAAACCACAACGCACCGCTTGAAATTCATGTGCACGGTGATGTACCCATCAAGCCTGGCACCGACATCAAGGCGATACAGGAAGCGCTCAAGCCGCTTTGGCACTACGCCGGAGCGCGCAGCCTGAATGAAGGCGCCGAGAGTCTTTACGAAGAAGAGCCTGGTATCCGCTTTGATGTCCAGGCTCAAAGACTGAACATGTGCTGGACCGTGCGCGGCGACGAGGACTTTCGAATGGTCCTGGACGATTTGTGCATGAACCTCAATGATTTGTCATCGGCTGGTGCCCAGATCGAAGTGACGTTTTACGACGCTGATTTTGACGAAGAAGACGAGGCAGCCGGGTCTGAGTCGCGTGACGATTTCGTCATGCTGTTTGTGGGGCCTGATCCGGGCGCCATCATGCAGGCCCAGCGCGACCTGTTGGTGCACGATGTGGTCAACATGATGGAGCGCCACTTTGACGGGGCCGAGTTGTCGGGCGTGGTGACCGAGATCGACAAGCTGTTCAGCCAGCGCTTTGACAGCCTGGTCAGCTCCCTGGAGCTTGGCAAACCGCCGCGTGGCTCGGGGGGGTCAAGCGGACATGGCGGCAGTGGTGGTGGACGCCGCCCAAGGCATTTGCACTGATTGGAGAGCACCATGAAACTCGACTTGCTTCGTTCTTCGCTGAATCCGGGCGTTCGCTTGCGCGAAGTCTTGGGCTGGGCCATGTACGACTTCGCCAATTCGGGTTATTCCACGGTGGTCATCACGGCCGTGTTTGCCGCCTATTTTGTGGGCGGTGTGGCCGACGGTGCCGACTGGGCCACCTTGGCCTGGACCTCGGGCCTGAGCTTGTCTTATCTGATTGTGATGCTCACCATGCCCGGTTTGGGCGCTTGGGCCGATCGGGTGGCCGGCAAAAAACGCATGCTGATGTGGGTCACGGCGGGGTGCGTGATCAGCACGGCGGCCTTGTCGCTGGTCGGACCGGGTCAGGTGGCGCTGGGTTTGTTCATCCTGGTGCTGTCCAACGCTTTTTTTGCTTATGGCGAGTCACTCACGGCCTCGTTTTTGCCTGAATTGGCCAAATCAGAGGCCATGGGCCGCGTGAGCGGCTGGGGCTGGTCTTTGGGCTACATCGGCGGCATGCTGACTTTGGGCATTTGTTTGGCTTATGTGCTGGCGGCCCGGGCACGTGGGGAGTCGGGCAGCCAGTTCGTGCCGGTGACGATGTGGATCACTGCGGCCATGTACGGCGCGGCGGCTTTGGTGACCTTTGCCTTGCTGCGCGAGCACTCGCCGCCGAAACCGAATGCCCCGGTGGTGTCTGTGATGCAAAGCTTGCGCGGCTTGCGCCAGACCTTGCGCGAGGCGAAGCCGTACCAAGACTTCACCCGTTTGCTTGCTTGTGCAGTGGCCTACCAGGGCGGGGTGGCGGTGGCCATCACGCTGGCGGCCATTTATGCGGAGCAGGTCATCGGCTTTCAGCCCCAAGAAACCATGGTGCTGATCTTTGTGCTGAACCTGGCCGCTTTCGGCGGGGCCTTGTTGCTCGGGCATGTGCAAGACCGCATCGGTCACAAGCTGACACTGGCGCTGACCTTGGTGGGCTGGGTGGCGACTTGCTTCATTGCGGCGCTGTCCACCGACAAGGCCATGTTCTGGTGGGCGGCGGGGATTGCCGGTTTTTGCATGGGATCGAGCCAATCTTCGGGCCGTGCCATGGCCGGTTTGATGGTGCCCCCCGAGCGCTTGGGTGAGTTTTTTGGTCTGTGGACGTTTGCGATCCGGTTGGCCAGCATTTTGGGGCCCTTGATGTATGGCCTGATCACCTGGCTGAGCGACGGCAACCAGCGCCTGGCGATCGGGTCCACCTCGCTGTTGTTCATCTTGGGCTTGATGCTCTTGATGCCGGTGAACGTGGAGCGCGGTCGCCGCATGGCGATGGGACAGCTCGCGGCCTGATCAGCAGGGCGTCTGTTGGGTCCTGCCTTCAGACGTGTTCAGGCGCTTTGTGACAGGCCCCTTGCGGCAAATCCAGCCATCGCCGGGCCGCAGCCTCAAGGCCATGCAAGTCACCGGTGGTGAATAATCGCATGCGTTGGATGGTCTGCGGGGGTGCGGGGTCTGAACGCAGCAGGCCAGCGGTTTCCAGCAAGCGCCTGGTCTGGCGGGCCACCGCCTCGCCGGTCGACACCAGCTGCACATCGGGACCCAGCAGCGCCTTCAATGGCTTTTCCACAAACACGTAATGCGTGCAGCCCAGCACCAATGTGTCCATCTGGCCTGGGCCTTTGCCAAACGTGCCCATGGCGGTGGTGTATTGCGCCAGCAGTTCGGTGATGCGTTTTTGGGCCTGCGCGGCATGCTGGGGCAGGGTGCTTTGTTCGATGGCTAGGGCCAGGCCATTGCAGGCCTGCACCGTGAACCGGGCTTGTCCTTGCACAGATTCAAGCAAACGCGCGAACTTGTCACTGGCCACAGTGCCGCGTGTGGCGATCACACCTATGTGGCCTGTCTGGCTCAGGGCCACGGCGGGTTTGAGCGCGGGTTCTACCCCCACCAGCGGCAGTTGTGGGTGTTGCGTGCGCAGCTCATGGATGGCCGCTGCGGTGGCGGTGTTGCAGGCCACCACCAGCGCCTTGATCTGGTGCTGCGCCAGCAAATGTTCGGTGATGGCGTGCGTGCGTTGTCGGACGTAAAGATCGGTTTTTTCGCCGTAAGGTGCGTGCGCGTTGTCGGCCAGGTACACAAAGCGCTCGTGCGGCAGTTCTGTGTGCAAGGCCTGCAGCACGCTCAGGCCGCCAATGCCGCTGTCAAACACGCCGATGGGGCGCTGGTCGGAGGTCATGGGGTGGCGGGTCTGAAAAAAGGCCGCTTGCGAGGCCAGGCCAAGTTCGGTTGCATCAACCTGCTGTGACGCCAATGCCCTTGAACTCGCCGGTGGCGATGCGCTTTTGCCATTCGGCGGGGCCGGTGATGTGGGCGCTGGTGCCGCCCGCGTCCACGGCCACCGTCACCGGCATGTCGACCACGTCAAATTCGTAAATGGCTTCCATGCCCATGTCGGCAAAGCCCACCACTTGGGCGTGCTTGATGGCTTTGGACACGAGGTAGGCTGCGCCGCCCACGGCCATCAGGTAAGCGCTCTTGTGCTTTTTGATGGCCTCAATCGCGACTGGGCCACGTTCTGCTTTGCCGATCATGGCGATCAGGCCGGTTTGGCCCAACATCATTTCGGTGAAGCCGTCCATGCGTGTAGAAGTCGTTGGGCCTGCGGGGCCCACGGCCTCGTCGCCCACGGGGTCCACCGGGCCGACGTAATAAATCACGCGGTTCTTGAAACTCACAGGCAGTTTCTCGCCCTTGGCCAGCATGTCCTGAATGCGCTTGTGTGCGGCATCGCGGCCGGTGAGCATCTTGCCGTTGAGCAGCAGGGTTTGGCCGGGTTTCCAAGCGGCGACCTGCTCGGGCGTGAGGGTGTTCAGGTCCACGCGCTGGCTTTTTTCGGTGTCGGCCGTCCAGCCCACGTTGGGCCACAGGTCGAGCGAAGGCACTTCCAAATACGTTGGGCCAGAGCCGTCAAGCACAAAGTGCGCGTGGCGGGTGGCGGCGCAGTTGGGGATCATGGCCACCGGCTTGCTGGCCGCGTGCGTGGGGTACATTTTGATTTTGATGTCCAGCACGGTGGTAAGCCCCCCCAGGCCTTGCGCGCCAATGCCCAGGGCATTGACCTTGTGGTAAAGCTCCAGGCGCATCTCTTCGACCTGGTCGAGCTTTTCGCCCTGGCTGGATTTTTCGAGCAGCTGGTACATGTCCAGGTCGTCCATCAGGCTTTCCTTGGCCAAGAGCACGGCTTTTTCGGCGGTGCCGCCGATGCCGATGCCCAGCATGCCGGGTGGGCACCAGCCTGCGCCCATGGTGGGCACGGTTTTGAGCACCCAATCGACGATGCTGTCGCCGGGGTTGAGCATGATCAGCTTGGACTTGTTTTCGCTGCCGCCGCCTTTGGCCGCCACGGTCACATCGACCTTGTTGCCGGGCACGATCCTGGTGAAGATCACAGCGGGCGTGTTGTCCTTGGTGTTCTTGCGGTTGAAATGTGGGTCAGAGACCACCGACGCACGCAGCATGTTCTCGGCAAAGTTGTAGCCTTGGCGCACGCCTTGGTTGACAGCGTCTTCCAGGCTGCCGGTGAAGCCGTCGAATTTCACGTCCATGCCGACTTCGAGGAACACATTGACGATGCCGGTGTCCTGGCAAATCGGGCGGTGCCCGATCGCGCTCATCTTGCTGTTGGTCAGGATTTGCGCAATGGCGTCCTTGGCTGCCGGGCTTTGCTCGCGCTCGTAAGCGCTGGCCAGGTGCGAGATGAAGTCAGCGGGGTGGTAGTAGCTGATGAATTGCAGCGCGGCGGCGACGGATTCAATCAGGTCGGCTTGTTTGATCAGGGTGGTCATGGTGCTTTGATCTCGAGAAAACCAAAAAATGGTCGTTATCAGGCGCTCAGTGCGCCTTTTCGTGGTGAGACATGAGTCGGTCGGCGTAGGCAATGGCGATGGCGCTGAGCAAGAAAGCCATGTGGATGATGGTTTGCCACATCAGTACTTTTTCGTCGTAGTTGGCCGCGTTGATGAAGGTTTTGAGCAGGTGGATCGAGCTGATGCCGATGATGGCCGTGCCCAGTTTCACTTTGAGCACCGAGGCGTTCACATGGTCGAGCCACTCGGGCTGGTCGGGGTGGTCTTCCAGGTTCAGACGCGACACAAAGGTTTCGTAGCCGCCCACGATGACCATGATCAACAAGTTGGAGATCATGACCACATCGATCAGGGCCAGCACCACCAGCATGATCACGGTTTCGTTGAGTGAGGTGATGGGCGCATCGGCTTTGTAGCCGATGCTGTTGACCAGCGCCTGCAGTGCGGTTTGGCTGCCAAATGCCGCTTCGAGCAGGTGCACCAACTCCACCCAAAAATGGAACACATAGACTGCTTGTGCGGCGATCAGCCCCAAGTAAAGAGGCAATTGCAGCCAACGGCTGGCGAAAATGAACTTGTTGAGTGGATTCAGAGCGCTTTGATGGGGAGGCGTGGTTTTGGGCATGATTTTCATGGGTTGAGAGCCGGGTACTTCGGGCAAACCCGAATTTTAGGGCTTGGATCAGCGGTTTCGGTAGAAAATGGCCTTGGGCACCCTTCGTCAGTGCTTTGTAAGAGCGAACGCCGACATTTACGCCAGTTTTCAAAACGCCACGTCAAACAGGAGACAAATCAGATGAGCCCCACGATTTACCAACCCAGTGCAGACTTTGTCAAAAACGCCCATGTCTCCGGTATGCCTGCGTACCAAGCCCTTTGCCAAGAAGCACAAGCCGATTACGAAGGCTATTGGGCCCGTCTGGCCAGAGAGCTGATCAGCTGGAAGACCCCTTTCACCAAGGTGCTTGACGAATCCAACGCGCCCTTTTTCAAGTGGTTCGAAGACGGCACGTTGAACGCCTCTTACAACTGCCTGGACCGCAACGTCGAAAAAGGCCTGGGCAACAAGACCGCCATCATTTTTGAAGCTGACGGCGGCGAAGTGAGCAAGGTCACTTACAGCCAATTGTTGGCCAAGACCTGCCAATTCGCCAACGCGCTCAAAAGCTTGGGCATCAAAAAGGGTGACCGCGTGGTCATCTACATCTCGATGTCGATCGACGGGGTGGCCGCCATGCAAGCCTGCGCCCGCATTGGAGCGACCCACTCGGTGGTGTTCGGGGGTTTCTCAGCCCAGTCGTTGCGCGACCGCATCGAAGACACCGGTGCGGTGGCCTTGATCACCGCCGACAACCAGGTGCGCGGCGGCAAGTTGCTGCCCCTCAAATCCATCGTGGACGATGCCATCAACCTGGGCGGTTGCGGCTCCATCAAGAATGTCTTGGTCGTCAAGCGCTCGGGCGCCGACATCGCCATGACCGCTGGCCGCGACGTGTGGATGGCCGAGCTGGCTGACCAGCAAGCCACCACCTGCGAGCCCGAGTGGGTGGGTGCCGAGCACCCCTTGTTCTTGCTCTATACCTCGGGCTCGACCGGCAAACCCAAAGGCGTGCAACACAGCACAGGCGGCTACCTGCTGCACGCAGCGCTCACCACCAAGTGGACCTTTGACCTGAAGGCTGACGATGTGTTCTGGTGCACCGCCGACATCGGCTGGGTCACGGGCCACACGTACATCACCTATGGCCCCTTGGCTTTGGGCGGCACCGAAATCGTGTTCGAGGGCGTGCCCACTTACCCCGATGCGGGCCGTTTCTGGAAGATGATCCAGGACCACAAGGTCTCGATCTTTTACACCGCGCCCACCGCCATTCGCTCACTCATCAAGGCCGCTGAAGCCAACGATGCTGTGCACCCCAAGAGCTACAACTTGTCGAGCCTGCGCTTGTTGGGTTCGGTCGGTGAGCCGATCAACCCCGCCGCTTGGGAGTGGTACCACAAGCATGTGGGCGGCGGCCATTGCCCCATCGTCGACACCTTCTGGCAGACCGAAACCGGTGGCCACATGATCACGCCTTTGCCTGGTGCCACGCCCATGGTCCCCGGCTCTTGCACGCTGGCCTTCCCCGGCATCCAAGCCGCCATCGTGGACGAGACCGGCAAAGACATGCCCGATGGCCAAGGCGGCATTTTGGTGGTCAAGCGCCCATGGCCTTCCATGATCCGCAACATTTGGGGTGACCCCGAGCGTTTCAAAAAGAGCTACTACCCCGATGACTTCAAAGGCAAGTACTACTTGGCGGGCGACGGTGCGATCCGTGACGAGAAAACCGGTTACTTCACCATCACCGGCCGCATCGACGACGTGCTGAACGTCTCCGGTCACCGCATGGGCACCATGGAAATCGAATCGGCCTTGGTCAGCTGCACCGAGCTGGTGGCCGAAGCCGCAGTGGTGGGCCGCCCCGATGACACCACGGGTGAGGCGATTTGCGCCTTTGTGGTGCTCAAGCGCTCGCTGCCCAACACCGACGAAGGCAAGGCGATTGCCAAGCAATTGCGCGACCACATCGCCAAGGAAATCGGTCCAATTGCCAAGCCCAAAGACATCCGCTTTGGTGAGAACCTGCCCAAGACCCGTTCGGGCAAGATCATGCGCCGCCTGCTGCGTTCGCTGGCCAAGGGCGAGGAGATCACGCAGGACATCTCGACACTTGAGAACCCCGCCATCCTGGGGCAACTGGGGCAGGCTTACTGATTTTGGTGTCGGTTGAAATAACGGCAGCTTTGGCTGCCGTTTTTGATGGCTCGTCCAGAACTTGTGGGGGCAGTTCTGTTGGAGCCGATCCAGGCACGGATTATTCTGCGCTTTGGGCTGCTCGTTGCGCAGGTCTTGCAGGTTGGAGCGGCCGTGGCGCAAAGGGTTTTGCGTGCGCTCAGTCAGACCAAAGCGATCAGACTCAAGTGGCTTGTGATGTTCGGGTGAGCGCTGTGTTTTGGGCAAGGAAAAGCTCAGATCACTTCGGAGCCAGACGAATCGCGCCGTCCAGCCGGATGACTTCGCCGTTGAGCATGTCGTTTTCAATGATGTGTTTGGCCAGTTTGGCGTAGTCCTGCGGGGTGCCCAAGCGGCTGGGGAAGGGCACGCCTGCGGCCAGCGCATCTTGCACCTCTTGCGGCATGCCAAACAGCATGGGGGTGCCGAAGATGCCGGGGGCAATCGTCATGTTGCGGATGCCGTTGCGCGCCAGGTCGCGGGCGATGGGCAAGGTCATGCCGACCACACCACCTTTGGATGCGGCATAGGCGGCCTGGCCGATTTGGCCGTCGTAAGCGGCCACGCTGGCGGTGCTGATCAGCACGCCGCGCTCACCGGTGGCTTCGGGCTCGTTTTTGCACATGGCTTCAGAGGCCAAGCGGATCATGTTGAAGGTGCCGACCAGGTTGACCATGATGGTCTTGATGTAAATGGCCAGGTTGTGCGCGCCGTTTTTGCCCACGGTTTTTTCGGCCGGGGCGATGCCCGCGCAGTTGACCAAACCCACCAGCTTGCCCATGGACACGGCTTTGGCGACCACGGCCTGGCCGTCGGCTTCATTGCTCACATCGCACTTGACGAAGGCCCCGCCCAGTTCTTTGGCAATCGCTTCACCTTTTTCAGCCTGCATGTCGGCAATCACCACCTTGCCGCCATGGGCCGTCAGCATGCGCGCTGTGCCTTCGCCCAAGCCCGATGCGCCGCCGGTGACGATGAAAACTTTGCCTTGAATGTCCATGTGTTGCTCCTGAATATGATTGACGTTACGTCAACGTCAATTATGCCCGCATGGCCTGTAAAAATGGGCGCAATTCCCGCGCTTGTGTCTGGTTTTCTGTACTGAGAACCCGGTATTGGGCTACCGGATTTGCTGAATGGACACTGGCCCAGAGGGGTCCCTAACATGATCACATTCACGGTCGACCGGACCGGGTAGGTGGGTGAACAGGAGAACCGCATGGCTTCAGAGCTCATTTGGGACAAGAACGAAACCGTTTTGGTGAGTACCGACGACAACTGGCGGCGCGCCTGCGAATTGCTGGCCACGGCCGACATCCGGGTCGGCGGCGGAAGATCCTGGGACATGCGGGTGCACCACCCCGCCATGTTTGACCGCATCCTGACCAGCGGCAGTTTGGGTCTGGGGGAGAGTTACATGGATGGCTGGTGGGATTGCGACCAGGTGGACGAGTTGATCGCGCGGATTTTGCGGGCGCGGCTGGACGAGCAGGTGGGCAGGGCCGGGTGGTTGTGGGCATCGCTCAAGGCCCGACTGACGAATTTGCAATCACCGCAACGGGCTTGGCTGGTGGGTGAAATGCATTACGACTTGGGCAACGATTTGTACGAAGCGATGCTCGACCCGTCCATGGCCTACAGCTGCGGTTATTGGCCTGTGGCGCAAAGCTTGGCACAGGCGCAAGAGGCCAAGCTGGACCTGATTTGCCAAAAACTTCAATTGCAAGCTGGCATGACGCTGCTGGACATTGGTTGCGGCTGGGGCAGCCTGATGCTGTTTGCGGCCCGGCATTACCGGGTGCAGTGTGTGGGGCTGACCATCTCCAAAGAGCAAGCCCGACTGGGCGCGCAAAAGGCGCGTGACTTGCCGGTGCGCTTTGAGCTGGTCGATTACCGGCAGTTCAACCCGCATGGCGAGCAGCGCTTTGACCGTGTGGCTTCGATCGGCATGTTTGAGCATGTGGGCCACAAAAACTACCGCGCCTACTTCGATATGGCCCGGCGCAGCCTGAGGGACGACGGTTTATTTTTGCTGCACACCATTGGCAAAAATCGCGCGGGTGCCGGGATCGATCCGTGGATCGAAAAATACATCTTCCCCAATGGCGCGCTGCCCTCGGCATCGGACATCGCTTTTTACAGCGAAGACCAATTTGTCATGGAGGACTGGCACAACTTTGGCGAGGACTATGACAAAACGCTGATGGCCTGGCATGCGCGCTTTGAAGCGGCCTGGCCGTCTCTGAAAGACCGCTATGGAGAACGCTTTTACCGCATGTGGCGTTACTACCTCTTGTGTTGCGCTGGCACATTCCGAGCCCGTGACAACCAGCTCTGGCAAGTGGTACTGGCCCCGGGCGGGCAGGCCGGGGGTTATCGCAGGCCGCTGATGTGACTTGCGGCCGGGGCCAATGTTCCATGGTGTCCCTTGGGTTGGCCTGGTGACAGACTCGCATCAGTGCTGGTGCATCGTCACCTGGTCCAATCAGTGCTATTTCTTTGTGCTGGGGTTGGGGTCGACGGGGTATGAATCTCGGACTGTTTGACCTTGGTGGTGTTTGGGCGCAAAGCTTTTGCCAATCGGCCCCATAGAAACTACTCATGAGTAAAAACCCTAGGTTGCATTATGATTGTGACCAATGAGTTTTCTCATTTGATAGTTTTTATTAATCACTCCAAGGAAATGACCATGTCCTCTTTGATCAATACCCCAGTCCAGCCTTTCAAAACCCAGGCTTTCCACAACGGCAAGTTTGTGCAAGTGTCCAACGAAACCCTCAAGGGTGAGTGGTCGGTGCTGATTTTCATGCCCGCCGCCTTCACCTTCAACTGCCCCACAGAAATCGAAGACGCGGCCGACAACTACGCCGAGTTCCAGAAAGCTGGTGCCGAGGTTTACATCGTGACCACCGACACCCACTTTTCGCACAAAGTGTGGCACGAGACATCGCCTGCTGTGGGCAAGGCCAGGTTCCCATTGGTTGGCGACCCGACACACACCCTGACACGCGCTTTTGGCGTGCACATTGAAGAAGAAGGCCTGGCATTGCGCGGCACCTTCATCATCAACCCCGAAGGCATGATCAAGACCGCCGAAGTGCACTCCAACGAGATCGCCCGCGACGTGTCCGAGACCCTGCGCAAGCTCAAAGCCGCTCAGTACACCGCCGCCAACCCCGGCCAAGTGTGCCCCGCCAAGTGGAAAGAAGGCGCCAAGACTTTGGCTCCTTCCATCGACCTGGTCGGCAAGATCTGAATCTCGGGTGCCCTGCTGGTCAGGGCGCTGAGTTCAACGCATGCGGGCCACAAGCCTGCGTGCCTTGCGCTCAACGCATTCCCCCTCAATTCGCCCAAATTCACCCCAATTCCCCCTGTTCCCTGGCCTGCGCCACAAGCGCGGGTCCAAGTTCACTGCCCCCCGAAAAACCGGAGATCACCATGCTCGACGACACCCTCAAAGCCCAATTGCAGCAATACCTGGCCTTGCTGCGCCAGCCGATCCGCCTGATCGCCTCGTTGGACGACAGCGAGACCGGCACCGACATGAAGAGCCTGCTGGAGACCATCGTCGGTTTGTCTGACAAGGTCAGCTTGGAGACCTCGGGTGACGACGCACGCAAGCCGTCGTTTGTGGTGGCGCGTGAGGATCAAACGCAAGGCGTGCGTTTTGCGGGCCTGCCTCTGGGCCACGAGTTCAACTCGTTGGTGTTGGCCCTGCTGTGGACGGGCGGTCATCCCCCCAAGGTCGAGTCTGACGTCATCGACAGCATCAAGGCCCTTGAAGGCAACTTCAACTTTGAGGTCTACATGTCGCTGAGCTGCCACAACTGCCCCGACGTGGTGCAGGCTTTGTCGCTCATGGCCATCGTCAATCCGCAGGTCAAAACCGTGGTGATCGAAGGCGGTGCTTTCCAGAAAGAGGTGCAAGAGCGCCAGATCATGGCGGTGCCCATGGTGTTCCTCAACGGCCAAGTGTTCGGCTCTGGCCGCATGTCGGTGGAAGAAATCGTGGCCAAACTGGACACCAAAGCCGGTGAACGCGACGCGGCCAAGCTGACCGCCAAAGACCCCTTTGATGTGTTGATCGTGGGCGGTGGTCCTGCCGGCGCGGCTGCGGCTGTCTACGCTGCGCGCAAAGGCATCCGTGTGGGAGTGGCCGCCGAGCGTTTTGGCGGCCAGACCAACGACACCATGGCGATTGAGAACTACATCTCTGTGCTGGAGACCGACGGCCCCAAGTTTGCGGCAGCTCTGGAAGCCCAAGTGCGCCACTACGAGGTGGACATCATGAACTTGCAACGCGCCGAAAAAATCATCCCGGCGACCGAGTCAGGCGGCCTGATTGATGTGCAAATGGCCAATGGAGGCTCTTTGAAAGCCCGTTCGGTCATCCTCTCCACCGGGGCCCGGTGGCGCAATGTGAACGTGCCCGGCGAAGCCGTGTACAAAAACAAGGGTGTGGCCTATTGCCCGCATTGCGACGGTCCTCTTTTCAAGGGCAAGCGCACCGCCGTGATCGGTGGCGGCAATTCCGGTATTGAGGCGGCCATTGACTTGGCGGGCATCGTCAAGCACGTCACAGTGTTTGAATTTGCCGACCAACTCAAGGCCGATGCGGTGCTGGTGAGCAAGCTCAAGAGCTTGCCCAACGTGAGCATCCACACCAACGCCCAGACCACCGAAATCACGGGCGATGGCGGCAAAGTCAACGGCATCCGCTACAAAGACCGCACGACCGGCGATGACCATTGGGTCGAGTTGGAAGGCGTGTTTGTGCAAATTGGCCTGGTGCCCAACACCGAGTTCCTCAAGGGCACGGTTGAGCTGAGCAAATTCGGCGAGATCGTGGTGGACGCCAAAGGCCACACCAACGTGCCCGGCGTGTTTGCAGCGGGCGATTGCACCACAGTGCCTTACAAGCAGATCGTCATCGCTGCGGGGGAAGGTGCCAAAGCCGCCTTGAGCGCCTTTGACCACCTGATCCGTTTGCCTGCTTTGCCGCTGAGTGACACCCCAACACCAGAGAATGTAGTAGCCGTTTAAGCCTACGGTTTTTCAACCCCTGAGCTCGGCGTCGTGGTGGGGGCTGGGGCATCCGCCCCACAAGTGACTCTGCTGGCCTTGCAGGGGCGCGTCAAGTTTTTGTAATCTGGGCCTTTTGGCCGCTTGGGCTTACTTGAAACCCACCCGGTCCGGCATTTGCTGAACCTTGATCTGGTTCATGCCTGAGGTCTAACCCACACGAGGAAAGTCTCGAATGACTTTCTGTGCGTGTGGGTTTTATTTTGATTTTCTATAAATACGAACAATTCGCATTTACAATCAAGCCGATCAGATCACTTCAACTGAAAGGATGGAACATGAAAACAGACGCTGCATGGGACGAATCGAATCAAGAGTATGTGATGCCTTGTGCGGAGGCGGTTCTGATGGCCACCATGGCTTTGATGACTGGACATGCTCAGAACAAAAATGAGCAACATTTGCAATGGATGGCCCGCAAAATTGGTGCGAATCTTGAAGTGCTTGCAAGTCATCCTGGCCTCTCAGAGGGATTTAGAAAGGCCCTGAAGCGCTTGGTCGTCCCATGGGCACAGCAGTCAGCGGCTCCGGATTTGGGAGCAGAGTCGAAGCTTGATTCGGCCAAGTTCCTTCCTGCTGTCACAGTCATTCAGTAAGTCGCAGTCATGCAAACTCGTGCCCAATCCCAAACCATCGGAACCTCGCCAGATTTTCGCGATCTGGCCCTTCAGCTCAATCCACGTCAGCTTTTGTGTAAGACCGTGGTTTTTGTTCGCAATTGGCGTGAATCTCTTGATTTCCATGCCCGAACGCAGGGCTTGATCGTCAAAGAGCAAGTGCCGGGCTGTGTGGCGCTGGTTGTACATCCCGGTGCAAGTTGGATGCTTCTTGGAACTCGAGCAATACCTGGGCGCTTTGAAAAAGTCGAGTCCTGCAGTTATGGCGCTTTTTCCGTCCGGATAGAAGTAGAAAACATCGCCATCTGGTCAGCACCTTGGACCCGATCCTTGAGAAGCCAAGGTATATCCGTAGCAGATGTTCAGCGACAACCCTGGGGTGTTGACGAGCTGTCTTATGTGGACAACGAAGAACGCCGTTGGACAATGTGGCAAAAAAAATTCAGCAAGGCGTGATATGCAAGCATTGTCTGAGTCCTCTTTAGAGCTGGCTATCGTGTTGCGTCACATGGGCGGCGTTCAAGTGCAGGTGAGTGCGTTGGTTCGCCAGCAACAGTTGCAAATTGAGCAACTGCAAACACAGCTGATGCGCATGCGAGCTCAGCGTCTACTGGATCAGACCCAGCGGTTCTGGGGTCTGGTCGATGGGAGCAGGCCTGCCAATTCCTTGCCATTACCGACCATGGCGGTTTCGTTCAGAAAAGCCAAACCATCCCTCACTGAGAAAGCTTGGCAAGCTGCTCAAAAAATAATTTGCCAGACCGGATGCGTTGGACATGCACACCATTGGCTGCAGGACGATGGTCAGTGCGCCCGAACTGGACAAGATTGCGATGCGCAGACCACTGAGGAGACGCGGCGATGTGCCTGAGCCTTAAACCCTCTATCCCCGCTCGTGATCAACCAGGCCATCCCAGCATGAGCGAGCATCACCGCGCCAGTGATGCGCCAAATCCGCGCCCCGCTTATGCTGAAGAGGCTGAAAAAGCTTGAATGGAAATCAAGGGCTTGCATGCGATGCTTGAAGGACAAAGTCAAAGGCTCTAACAAGAGGCCAAACTTCAAAAAACAAGGGTCGACCCAGCTTTATGCCGTTGGTGCGTTAAGGCAGCGCACAGACCCGCATGTGTTGGTGACAAGCTTGAATTGATCCAGTGCCGTCAGCAGTGGAAGTACACCAAACACGGGCACAGTCATTTCGAACTTGGGTAGCAGCGGTTTATCCGCATTCCTTAAGAGAAGGCATTCGCCCAAGTGTCATGAATTTTCACAGGGACAACCCCAGGGGCTGCCCCATTTAGGCTTTACTTGAATCCCACCCGGTCCAGCATCTGCTGAACCTTGATCTGGTTCATGCCCACGGCGCTGATCGGGATCAATTCGCTTTTGAAACCACTGCCGATCATGGATTTGAGGGCCGGGTTGTCAAAGTTGACCCCTTTGGCCGCAGGCCACTCGTTGTTGCCATTGGCAAAGTGGTTTTGGGCGGCTGGGCTGGCCAAGTACTCCAAAAACTGCACCGCGTTGGCGCTGTTTTTGGCGTGGCGTGCCACAGCGCCTCCGGCCACGTTCATGTGGGTGCCCCAGCTGCTTTGGTTGGGAAAGACCACGCCAACTTTTTCGGCTACCGCACGGTCCTCGGGCTTGCTCGAACGCATCAGGCGCGCCAAGTAATAAGAGTTGGTGACGGCCACACCGCATTCACCCGCTGCCACGGCGCGGATCTGATCGGTGTCGCCACCCTTGGGGCTGCGGGCCATGTTGTCGACCAAGCTTTTGGCCCAGGCTTCGGTTTTTTGCGGGCCCAGGTGCTCTGTCAAAGCCCCAAAAAGACTCAGGTTGTAAGGGTGTGAGCCGCTGCGGATGCACAAGCTGCCTTTGAATTTGGGATCGGCCAGTTTTTCATAGGTGTCCACATCGGATTTGTTGAATTTGACCTTGTCATAGACCATCACACGGGCGCGGGTGGACAGGCCAAACCAAGCCGTGCCGCCGTTGTCAGCCGGTTTGGCGCGCAAGTTGGCGGGGATGGCGTCTTCCAGAACCTTGGATTTGATGGGTTGGAACAGGCCATCGACTTCGGCGCGCCACAAACGCGCCGCATCGACCAGCAAGATCACATCGGCAGGGGAGGCGGCTCCTTCGGCCTTGAGGCGGGCGAGAATACCGGCATCGTCGGCATCCACCCGGTTGATCTTGATGCCCGTGGCTTTGGTGAATTCGTTGTACATCACCTCATCGCTGGGGTAGTGGCGGGCAGAATAGATGTTCAACACCTTGTCTTGTGCTATGGACGCTGTGGCGGTCATGAGGCAGGCCAAACTCAAAAGTGTGCGTGAGAAGTTCATGGTTGAAGTCTTCGGTTGGTTGAGAAAGATCACAGTATAAATCAAATACGAATCGTTATCAATAAGATTTGAGGTAAAAATGTTTTCAGTGAAAACAAACAATGGAAAAAACCGATACCGCTTGGGCTCTGGCGTGGCTGCTCTGAGGGGGCATGGGCGTTGGAGCCTGCTGTCTTTGGTAATGGCACTGGCCGCTTGCAGCAGCGTCCCGAGCAGAGCGCCCACAGGTTCGGGCTCCGTGCCGCCCAGTGTGGAGCGAAAGGAAGTGCGGCTGGGTTTGGCTTTGGGCGGGGGGGCGGCCCGAGGATTCGCGCATGTGGGGGTGATACAGGTGCTGGAAGAAGCGGGCCTGCGGCCAGGCTTTGTGGTGGGCACCTCTGCCGGGAGTTTGGTCGCAGCTTTGTATGCCAGTGGCAAGACACCGGCTGAGTTGGTGCGGGCGGCCGAAACCATGCAAGAGGCCGACATCACCGATTGGATGCTGCCCATTTTGAACCGGGGGGCTTTGCGTGGAGAGGCATTGGCCAAATATGTGAACACCCAGGTGGGGGGGCGCAGTCTGGAGCAAATGAGAATTCCGCTGGGCATTGTGGCCACCGACTTGGGCAATGGCGAAGCCATCACATTCAGGCGCGGTAACACGGGTGCTGCGGTGCGCGCTTCGAGCGCGGTGCCGGGGGTTTTTCAGCCGGTGCGTGTGGCGGAACGCGAGTATGTCGATGGGGGTTTGGTAGCGCCGGTTCCGGTTCGGCAAGCCCGCGATATGGGGGCGAATTTCGTCATCGCGGTCGACATTTCCAGCGATCCAGAGGGCAACCCCTCGGCAGACACCTTCCAGATCCTGATGCAGACCTTTGCCATCATGGGCAAGAGCATCAACCAACTTGCGCTGAAAGAAGCCGATTGGGTGGTGCGTCCTGCATTGTCAGGCGTCAGGAGCGCCGATTTCGGTGCCAGGCAGCGGTCCATCGAGGCGGGCAGGGCTGCTATGCGCGAGGCGCTGCCAGGCCTGAAAGCGCGCTTGGCCACCTTTGAGGCAGGGCGCTGAAGAGGGTCTTGTCAGCACAAAAAAAGGGCTGATCTGGCGATCAGCCCTGGAAGGGATCCCTGTTTCCCTGACGAAATTCAAAAGGATCCGAGGAGACAACTTGCAAAAAACGGGTCAAGACAGGCCGACTTGAGCGGCCCTTGAATTACTTCTTCTTGGCGGTTTTGGGGGCAGCGGTGACAGACTGGGTCACTGCGGCGATGTTGGACTCGGCCATATCGGTGGCTTGCTTGACCGCTTTTTGCACCGACTCGTAGGCGGAGTTGGCCGCGCTCACTGCACCCTTCATCATGGCCACGGCTTGCTCGGAGCCAGCGGGAGCGTTTTGTGTGGCGTTTTCCACCAAAGACGCGAGCTGCTTTTGCGCAAGGGCGCTTTGGGCTTCGAAGGCTTTGGTGAACTCGCTGCCTGTACCCGAAGCGATGTCGTACAGGTGACGGCTGTAAGCGGCTGTCTTTTCGGCCAAGGGCTGGAACAAGTTGGCTTGCATGGCCAGCAACTCTTGCGCGTCTTTCACGCTCAAGGTGGCCTGGGTGCTGTTGGCGGACTCATCCAAGGCGGCTTTGGCAGCGCTCAGGTTCAACTCGACCAGTTTTTCAACGCCTTCGAAGGCTTTGGCGGTCAAGCCAAACAGGGTTTCCACGTTGGCTTTGTGTGAGGCGACGATTTGTTCAGCGGTCATCATGAGGATCTCCAGATCAAAAAAGGTTGGGTTTCAAGAGGACTGCTCTGTAACTGGCCGGGGCCGTACAACTTTGTTGCAGTGCAGCATGGATTGAAGTATAGGGTTTTCACGGGGTATTGCAAGGGGATGGACCTGTTTGCGGCTCAGTTTAGAGAGGGTTTTCTAGAATCGAAGGCCCCAACACGCACTCCCATGCACGCTTACTACGCTGACCATTTTGTTTTGCCCTTGCCCGAAGGCCACCGCTTTCCCATGCGCAAGTACAGCCGCTTGCGTGACCGCCTCACACAAGAGTTGCCCGCCGTACAAATGCATGAGGCCCCGGCCGCCAGCGATGGCGAGTTGGCGCTGGTGCACTCCCCGGCTTACATCCAGGGCATCGTCAACGGCAGCCTGGATGCGGCTTTGCAGCGCGAGATCGGTTTCCCTTGGAGCGCAGCCATGGCCGAGCGGGCGCGCCGTTCAGTGGGGGGCACCGTGGCTGCTGCCCGCGCTGCTTTGGAACTCGGGTTAGCGGGCAACCTGGCTGGGGGCACGCACCACGCCTATGCCCACAAAGGCGGCGGCTTTTGTGTGTTCAACGACATTGCGGTGACGGCCCGCCTGATGCAGGCCGAGGCCTGGCGGCATCACCGGCGGCCCTTGAACGTCGCGGTGATCGACCTGGACGTGCACCAAGGCAATGGCACGGCGCATATTTTTGCAGGCGACCCGAGCGTGTTCACGTTGTCTGTGCATGGCGAAAAGAACTTCCCCTTTCGCAAGGAACCCAGCGACCTGGATGTGGGCCTGCCCGACGGTTGCACCGACGAGCCTTATCTGGCCGCCTTGCACCAGGCCTTGCAAAGCCTGCAAGACCGCTTTGACCCCCAACTGGTGATTTACCTGGCCGGGGCCGATCCGCATGAGGGCGATCGGCTGGGGCGGCTCAAATTGACGGTCGATGGCATGCAGGCACGGGACCGGTTGGTGATGGACTGGGCCTGGCAGCGCAGGCTGCCGGTGGTGCTGTGCATGGGAGGGGGGTATGGGCACGACATCGAGACCACGGTGCAGGTGCAAGTGCAGACTTGGGGAGTGGCTTTGGCCTACTGGCAGTTGTGGCAACGCTGGCACAATCTCGGGCGATGAACACCCCCGATTCGCCCGCAGCCAAACCCCAAGCCGACGCCCGCAGCAGCTACAAGGCGTTTCGCCCCATCAGCACCCGCTGGATGGACAACGATGTGTATGGCCATGTGAACAACGTGGTGTACTACAGCTGGTTCGACACCGCCGTGAATGCCACGCTGATAGAGCAGGGCGTGCTCGACATCCACGGGGGCAGCACCATTGGCCTGGCGGTGGAAACCCAGTGTTTTTACTTTGCGCCACTGGCGTTCCCGCAAACGGTTGACGCGGGCATCCGTGTGGCCAAGCTGGGCACGTCCAGCGTACGCTACGAGGTGGGGCTGTTCGCGCAAGGCGCAGAATTGACTGCCGCCCGGGGCCACTTTGTGCATGTGTATGTGGACCGCGAAACCCGCCGCCCCGTGCCCTTGCCGGGCCCACTCAAAGCATTTTTGGAGACATTGACGTGAGTATTTTGAACATCGGACCCCAGGTCAGCACCCGCGTGAGCGATCCGGCCAGCGTGGACGCTGCCATCTTGAGCCGTTTTTCGGCCCGCGCCTATTTGCCTCAAGCGGTGGACCGCAGCGTGTTGCAAGAGGTGCTGAGCATTGCCGCCCGCTCGCCCAGCGGCACCAACACCCAGCCCTGGAAGGTGTATGTGCTGCAAGGCGCCAAGCGCGACGAGCTGGTGACCAAAACCTGCGCTGCGCACGATGCCATCAGCGCCAACCCAGCGTTGGCCGCAGACTACGCCGAGTCTTACGACTATTACCCCGAAAAATGGGTCAGCCCCTACATTGACCGCCGCCGCGAATGCGGTTTTGGCCTGTATGGCGTGCTGGGCATCGGCAAGGGCGACAAGGCTTTGATGCACGCGCAGCACCAGAAAAACTTCCGCTTTTTCGACGCCCCCGTGGGCTTGATATTCACCATCGACAAAGTCATGGGCCGGGGCAGCTTGCTCGACTACGGCATGTTCTTGCAAAGCATCATGGTAGCGGCACGTTCGCGTGGCCTGCACACCTGCCCGCAAGCGGCTTGGAATGGTTTTTCCAAAATCATCTTGCCGCTGGTGGGTGCGGGTGAGAACGAAATGGTGGTTTGCGGCATGTCGCTGGGCTATGCCGACGAAGCAGCGCTGGTCAACACCTTCCAAACCACACGGGTGCCTTCGCAAGACTTCACCCATTGGGTGGATTGACGCTTTACTTAAAGACAAGGGACTGAATTGGGATTCGAAGCACTGGCGCTGCAGCTGCTCAACGGCCTGAGCCACGCCACCACCTTGTTCTTGATGGCCTCCGGGCTGACGCTGATTTTTGGCGTGACCCGGATCGTCAACTTCGCGCATGGCAGTTTTTTCATGTTGGGCGCTTTGTGGTCGGCGCACGCGGTGACGAACTGGTGGCCCGACATGGCGGGCAGCGCTTGGGGCTATGGTGCGGTGATTTTGATGGGGGCGTGTGTGGCCGCCTTGCTCGGGGCGGTGACCGAAGTGCTGCTTTTGAAGCGCATGCGCCATGCGCCGCAGCTGTACCAACTGGTGGCCACTTTTGGTCTGACGCTGGCGCTGCACGACGCGATGCGCTGGTATTTTGGGCCTGAAGAAGTCTTTGCGCCGCGCTTTCCAGGCCTCAAGGGTGCGATCCAACTGGGTGAGTCGTTTTTTCCGACCTGGCAACTGTTCACCTTGGCGCTGGGCCCCTTGGTTTGGCTGGGCCTGCACCTTTTGCTCACGCGCACGCTGTGGGGCCAGCGCGTGAAAGCCGCCACGCAAGACCGCGAGATGCTGGCCGCGCTGGGTGTGAATCCTGCGCCGTTGATGCTGGGCGTGGTCATGCTGGGCTGCGGTCTGGCGGGTCTGGCCGGGGCGCTGCAATTGCCGCGCGAACCGGCGCACTTGCAAATGGATGTGAACGTGGTGGTGGAGACCTTTGTGGTCGTGGTGACAGGTGGCTTGGGTAGCATTGGCGGGGCTTTTGCGGCGGCGGTGCTGATCGGCGTGATCCACGCTTTGGGACTGAGTTTTTTCCCGCAAGCGACCTTGGTGTTGGTGTTTTTGACCATGGCGGTGGTGTTGGTCTGGCGGCCGCAGGGTTTGGCCGGGTCGGCCGTGCATGCCGAGCAACGCGAAAGCGTGCCGGTGTTTGCGCTGTGGCCGGTGGCGCACTGGGGCCAGGCGGTGTTTGTTCTGGCCTTTGTCGGTTTGACGCTGCTGGCCTGGGGGCAGGGCGACTACGGCCGAAGTCTGGCCGAGGACGTGATGGTGATGATGCTGTTTGGCCTGAGCCTGCAGTGGATGATGGCTTTGGGTGGTTTGGTCAGTTTTGGCCATGCGGCATTTTTTGCGCTGGGCGCTTATGGAGCGGCGTTGTCGCACCTGCATTGGGGGGCGGGTTTGTTGGCCGCTTTGGCCGCAGGCATGGCGCTGGCGCTGGCTGTGGCCTTGGCTTTTGGCGCTTTGGTGGTGCGCAGCAGTGGCGTGTACCTGGCTATGCTGTCGCTTGCGCTGGCGCAAATGATTTGGGCCGGGGCCACGCAGTGGGTGGGCCTGACGGGCGGTGACAACGGTTTGATTGGCGTGCGCTTGATTGCACCCGAATCCCGTGCTTTGGCGGATGCGGTGCTGTGCGCCTTCATGCTGTTGGCCATCGTGGGCATGGCCCGCGTGGTTCGCTCCAGCCGGGGCGCGGCTTTGCAGGCGCTGCGCGACGCGCCGCTGCGGGCCGCGGCCAGTGGTTTGCCGGTGCAGGTTTTGCGCTACCAGGTGTTTGTGGGCAGCGCCACTTTGGCGGGGTTGGCTGGCGGGCTTTGGGCTGCCTTCAAAGGCGCGCTGTTCCCGTCTGTGGCGTCGGTCGCCATGTCGGTGGATGCCTTGCTGGTGATTTTGCTGGGTGGTGTGCACCAGTTGTGGGGCTCGGCCGTGGGTAGTGCGCTTTTGGTGTGGGGCGGGGCCGAGCTGGGGCAGGGCCTGGACTATTGGCGCGGTGTGTTGGGCCTGGTCATCATGGCGGTTATGGTGTTGGCTCCCAGCGGGGTGTTGGGTTCGCTGCAGCATCTACTGGCGCGCCGCACCGCGCCCAAATCTGCGAGCACAACAGCCACTGAGGGACCGGCATGAGCAGCGCAGCTTTGCAAGTGCAAGCTTTAACCAAGCATTTTGGCGGCGTCCAAGCGCTCGATGGCGTGTCTTTTGATGTGCCTGAGGGCCAGTGTGTGGCCCTGATCGGGCCCAATGGTGCGGGCAAATCGACCTGCTTTGCCTGCTTGGCGGGCCAGCAGGTGCCCACGGCGGGTGAGGTGTTGTGGCAAGGGCAATCGCTCTTGGGCAAGCCCCCCGCAGAGCGCCAGCGTTTGGGGGTGACCCGCACTTTTCAGGTGGCGCAAACTTTTGAAGCGCTCACGGTGCTGCAAAACGTCCAACTGGTGTTGCGCTGGCCGGTGCCACTGGCTTGGTGGGACCGGCTGGACCGACGCCAACCCGAGCGCGCTTTGCAGTTGGTCGCGCAAGCCGGCTTGCAGAATCAGGCGCACGCGACCGTGGCCGACTTGCCTTACGGTGCCAAAAAGCGCCTTGAGTTGGCGATGGCGTTAGCGGGTTTGCCCGAGCCAGGTGCTGAGCGCGGGCCGACCTTGCTGCTGCTGGACGAACCCGCCGCCGGTCTGGCCATGGCCGAGCGGGCCGACATGATGGCGCTGGTGCGCCCAGTGGCATCGCAAGGCGTGACGGTGCTCTATACCGAGCACAACATGGACGCCGTGTTTGGCGTGGCCGACCGGGTGCTGGTGCTGATGCAAGGCCGCTTGGTGGCCGATGGTGCGCCCGAGGCGGTGGCGCAAGACCTGCAGGTGCGCGAACGCTACCTGGGAATGGATTTCGACATGAAAGGCTTGTTCAGTGCTCAACGTTGAAGGTCTGAACGCGTGGTATGGCCAAGCCCAGGCCTTATTTGATGTCAACTTGTCGGTGGGCGAGGGCGAGTTGATCGTGATTCAAGGCTTGAACGGCGCGGGCAAATCCACCTTGCTGCAAAGCTTGATTGGCATCGGCCCCCGATCCCGAGGCCGAATCGAATGGCAAGGTCTGCCCATTCAGGACTGGCCCGCGCATCGTCGCGCCCGTGCAGGCTTGGGGTTTGTGGCCGAAGACCGGCGCTTGTTCACCGGCTTGTCGGTGAAAGAAAACCTGTGGATCGCAGCGCCATCGGGGACGCCCCTGAGCGCTCCGGTCACGCCCGCGCAGCGCTTTGACCGCGTGATGGCTTTGTTTCCCCAACTGCAAACCATGCTGCACCGCCCGGCCAGCCAGATGAGTGGTGGTGAGCAGCAAATGCTGGCGCTGGCCCGCACCCTCATGACCGGCCCGCGCCTGTTGCTGCTGGATGAGCCTTGCGAGGGCATCGCCCCGGTGCTGGTGGCGGCCATGCGTGATGCCTTGTTGCAACTGGTCCGCGAAGGTGTGTCCATGCTGGTGGCCGAGCAAAACAACATCCTGGCCCGGCATGCGCAGCGGGTGCTGGTGCTGACCAGTGGGCGCATGCAAACGGTGGCCTGAATCCGACAACGCGGTGGTAAGGCATCCCTTACACTGACCGTCAAGCACGAGTGGCCCCAGCCGCCAGAGACAACACACCATGATCATCACCAGCCTGCTCGACACCGACCTGTACAAATTCACCATGATGCAGGTCGTGCTGCACCAGTTTCCTGGTGCGCAGGTGCAGTACAAGTTCAAGTGCCGTAACCCTGGCGTGCAGCTGGCACCCTTTGTCGATGAAATCCGTCAGCAAATCCGTTCCCTGTGCAGTTTGAATTTCAAGGACGCTGAACTGCATTACCTGCGATCACTGCGCTTCATCAAGAGCGACTTCGTTGATTTTTTGGGCTTGTTCAAGCTCAATGAAAAGTACATTGAAGTCACGCCTTTGCCATCAGGTGAGATAGACATCACCATCCAGGGGCCATGGCTGCACACGATTCTTTTCGAGATCCCGGTGCTGGCCATCGTCAACGAGGTGTTCTTCCGCAACACCCAGAAAGTGCCCGATTTGATGGAGGGCCGCCGCCGACTGGACACCAAAATCGCCCAGCTGCAGGCCACTGGCCTTGAAACCCTCAAGATTGCGGACTACGGCACACGCCGACGTTTTTCACGTGCCTGGCATGAAGAGGTGCTGCGCGTGCTGTCAGCCCGTTTAGGCACCGGCCCTAGTGGCCAGTTGGCGGGCACCAGCAATGTGTATTACGCCTATTTGCTGGGGTTGACTCCGCTGGGCACCATGGCGCATGAGTATTTGCAGGCGGCTCAAGCGCTGGGGCCGCGTCTTCGTGACAGCCAGGTTTTCGCTTTCGAGTCTTGGGCCAAGGAGTACCGAGGCGATTTGGGCATTGCCCTGAGTGATGTGTACGGCTTCAACGCTTTTCTGCGCGACTTCGACCTGTATTTCTGCAAGCTGTTCGATGGCGCAAGGCACGACAGTGGTGACCCTTTCTCCTGGGGCGAGCGCATGATTGCGCATTACCAAAACAACCGGGTTGACCCCAAGACCAAGACACTGATATTCAGTGATGGCCTGACGATTCCGCGCACCATTGAGCTGTTTGAGCAGTTCAGGGGACGCTGCCAGTTGGCTTTTGGCGTGGGGACCAATCTGACCAACGACCTGGGTTACGAACCGCTGCAAATTGTCATCAAGATGACCCGGTGCAACGGTCAGCCTGTGGCTAAATTGTCAGATTCTCCCGGCAAAGGCATGTGTGAAGACGAAAAATACTTGGCCTACCTGCGCCAAGTTTTTGAAGTTACCCCTGGCAACTGAAGGTCGGTTTCTGTCGTTAACATCGCTTATCCATTGGGCAGAGTGCTGGGGTCCAAGTCCTTGAACCCAAGCTTTTCTTTTTCAAAACGGCTTCCAATCATGTCCAAACCTTCTATTCTGGTGGCGCGCGCCATCTTCCCCGAGGTACTGCAGTCTTTGGCGCAGGTGTTCGAAGTCGAGAGCAACCAAGCCGATGAGGTTTGGTCTGCCGCAGAGCTGACCCGCCGCATGCAAGGCAAAGTGGGCGCTTTGACCACCGGCAGCGAGCGCATAGACGCGGCGTTCTTGCAGGCCAATCCCCAGCTGCGCATCGTGGCCAACATGGCCGTGGGCTTCAACAACTTTGATGTGCCCGCCATGACCGCTGCGGGCGTGATTGCCAGCAACACCCCCGACGTGCTGACCGAAACCACCGCAGATTTTGGTTTTGCACTTTTGATGGCCACGGCCCGCCGCGTGTCCGAGAGTGAGCACTATTTGCGTGCCGGTTTGTGGACCAAGTGGAGCTACGACATGTTTGCCGGGGTCGAGGTCCATGGCTCGACCATCGGCATCATCGGCATGGGTCGCATCGGTCAAGGAATTGCCCGCCGCGCCGCGCATGGCTTTGGCATGAATGTGATTTATCACAACCGCTCGCGCTTGAGCGGCGAGCTGGAAGTGCAGTGCAAGGCCCGTTATGTGGGTAAAGAAGAGCTGCTCAAAACCGCTGACCATGTGATGCTGGTCGTGCCCTACAGCGCGGAGTCGCACCACACCATTGGCGCGGCCGAGCTGGCGCAAATGAAGACCACGGCCACACTGGTCAACATTGCGCGTGGCGGAATCGTGGACGATGCGGCCCTGGCCAAAGCCCTGGCGGTGCGCCAAATCGCTGCGGCGGGCATCGATGTGTTCGAGGGCGAGCCCTCGGTGCACCCCGACTTGCTCAAGGTGCCCAACGTGGTGCTCACGCCCCACATCGCCAGCGCGACCCTGCAGACCCGCAAGGCCATGGCCCAGCTCGCAGCCGACAACCTGGTGGCCTACCTGACACGGGGCCAGGCTCTTACGCCTTTGAACAGCTTGCCAGGCAGAACGGCATGAGTGAATGGATCTTATGGGGCCTGGGTGGCCTGAACCTCTTGTTGCTGTTGGTCTTGCTGCACAGCTTCAAGACCTTGCCCGATACCGCAGCGGCTAAAGCTGCTGAACAGGCCTCATCGCAAATGGGCTGGCAACAGCAGCAGTTTGATGCGGTGCAGGCCAGAACCGAGCGTCTGGAGCGAGAACTACGCAACGAAATCAGCCAGTCCGGTGTGCAGGGGCGGCAAGAGGTGATGCAGACACTCACGCTGTTCCAGCAGTCTCTGCTGCAACAAAGCGCCGAGGCTGCCCGCACCCAAAACCAGCAAATCGACGTACTGGCCCAGCAACTGGCCCTGCTGCAAAAAAGCCTGACCGACAGCTTGGCTCAACAGGTCAATGCGCTCTCCGAGTCGAATGCTCGGCGCCTGACAGAGATGCGCGGCACCATGGAAACCCAGCTGGCCCAGCTGCAGCAAAGCAACGCAGCCAAGCTCGATGAAATGCGCCAGACCGTGGACGAAAAACTCCAGGCCACGCTGCAAGCCCGACTGGGTGAGAGCTTTAAGCAAGTGGCCGACCGCCTGGAGCAGGTTCACAAGGGTCTGGGCGAGATGCACAGCCTGGCGCAGGGCGTGGGCGATCTCAAACACCTGCTGACCAACGTGAAGACGCGCGGCATGTTTGGCGAGGCGCAATTGGCTTCATTGCTGGAGCAGGTGCTCACGCCCGAACAATATGCGGTGCAAGTGGCCACGCGTCCCGGTGACAAAAACCGGGTGGACTTCGCCATCCGCTTGCCGGGTCGATCCGACAGTGGCCAGCCGGTGTGGCTGCCCATCGATGCCAAGTTTCCCAACGAGGACTATGAGCGCTTGCTCGAAGCGCAAAGCCGCGCCGACCTGGTGCAATCCGAGCTGTGCGCCAAGGCCCTCGAAGCGCGCATCCGGCTCGAAGCCAAATCGATTGCCGAAAAATACCTGGAGCCACCGCACACTACCGACTTTGCGGTGATGTTCTTGCCCACCGAAGGCCTGTATGCCGAGGTCTTGCGCCGCCCCGGCCTCATGGAAACCCTGCAGCGCGACCACCGCGTAACGCTGGCAGGCCCAACCAATTTGATGGCCATGCTCAACGCTTTGCAAATGGGCTTCAGAACGCTGGCCCTGGAAAAGCGCTCCAGCGAAGTCTGGCAGGTGCTCGGCGCCGTCAAGACCGAGTTTGGCAAGTTTGGCGATGTGCTGGACAAGGTGCGCAACCAGACGCAAACCGTGCTGAACACGCTCGACCAGGCCCAAACCCGCAGCAACGTGATGAACCGAGCCTTGCGCCAGGTCGATGCTTTGCCCGAAGTCCAGGCCCAGACCCTGCTGCCGGGCAGCGAGTCATGAGCCATGAGCGGCGATTCGCCAGCAGCAGGTGAGATGAGGTGAAGACCCTGCCTCGGCTGATTGGGGGCCAAATTTTCCTGCACGCCTGTATGGCAGGCATGCGCATGGCGACGCCGCTGTTGGCCCTCAAGTTGGGGTACAGCCCTCTTGCCGTGGGGGCCTTGTTGGCGCTGTTTGCCCTGACCCAGGTGTTTTTGGCCCTGCCTGCGGGTCGCTACATCGACCGTGCTGGCCTCAAAAAACCGCTGCTCATCAGTGTGGTCATCTCTTCTGTGGGGGCCAGTCTTTCTGCCATCTGGCCATTTTTTCCAGTCTTGTGTTTGAGTGCACTGGCCACGGGGGGTGCCACCGGCATGGCGGTGATTGCGTTGCAGCGACATGTGGGTCGCATGGCCCAAAATGCCGCTGAGCTGCGCGTGGCGTTCAGTTGGTTGTCGATTGGCCCGGCGATTTCTAACTTTTTGGGGCCGGTACTGGCAGGTTTGCTGATTGACTTTGCCGGTCCGCAACCCGCCCACATCACGGGCTTTCAATGGGCATTCTGGATGCTGGCAGCCCTGCCATTGAGCACCTGGTTCTGGGTGCGGTCTGTGACCGAATTACACGCTCCCCACACGCAGAACAAGCAGGCGATCCGGCGTGCCAAGGATTTGCTGGCCGAGCCCATGATGCGCCGTTTGCTGGCGGTCAACTGGGTGCTGTCCTCGTGCTGGGATGTGCACACTTTCGTGGTCCCGGTGTTGGGCCATGAGCGTGGTTACAGCGCGTCGGTAGTGGGCATGATTTTGGGCGCTTTTGCCCTTGCGGCCACCTTCATTCGGTTGTGTTTGCCTTTCATCTCGCGCCACGTCAAGGAGCACCAGATCATCACGGGCTCCATGGCTTGCACCGCGCTGCTGTTTGGGCTTTATCCCCTCATGCCCACGGCTTGGGCCATGGGTTTGTGTTCGGTGTTGCTGGGGCTGGTCTTGGGCACGGCCCAGCCGATGATCATGAGCACCTTGCACCAGATCACCCCGCCGAACCGCCATGGTGAGGCGCTGGGTTTGCGGCTGATGAGCATCAACGCCTCCAGCGTGCTCATGCCCATGCTTTTTGGGGCCGCTGGGGCGGTGGCTGGTGTGGCGCCGGTGTTCTGGGTGGTGGGGTCTGTGGTGGGCTGGGGTTCCCAATGGGCGTGGCGACTGCGACCCACCAGTGCCCACGGCGCAAGCCTTTGAACGGTTCAGGTGTAATGGGCTGTGTTTATATCCAGTGATGCGCCTGAAATCCCTCTACAATCCGCCACCATGGCCACCCAATCAACTGTCAAAACCTCCAGTGAGTACTCCGAAGGCTCGATCCGCGTCCTGAAGGGCCTCGAGCCCGTCAAGCAACGCCCGGGCATGTACACCCGCACCGACAACCCCCTGCACATCATCCAAGAAGTGCTGGACAACGCCGCCGACGAGGCTCTGGCGGGTTACGGCAAAAAGATCAAAGTCATCCTGCATTTGGATGGCTCGGTCAGCATCGAAGACGATGGCCGGGGCATTCCCTTTGGCCTGCACCCCGAAGAAAACGCCCCGGTGATCGAGTTGGTGTTCACCCGTTTGCACGCGGGTGGCAAGTTCGACAAGGGCAAGGGCGGGGCTTACAGCTTCTCGGGCGGTTTGCACGGCGTGGGCGTGTCGGTGACCAATGCGCTGTCCAAGCGCTTGGAGGCGACCAGTTACCGTGAAGGCCAAGTGGCGACGCTGGTTTTCTCGGGCGGCGACGTGACCGAGTCTTTGGTCAAGCGGCCCACAGGCGAGGGTGACCGCAAACAGGGCACCACCGTGCGCGCCTGGCCCGACGCCAAATTCTTTGAATCCAGCGCCCTGCCCATGAACGAGCTGACCCACCTGCTGCGCAGCAAAGCCGTGCTCATGCCGGGCGTGACGGTGACTTTGGTGAACGAGAAAACCAAGGAAAACCAGCAGTGGCAATACAAAGCCGGTCTGCGCGACTACCTGACGCAAACGCTCAACGGTGACCCGGTGATCCCTTTGTTTGAGGGCGAGGGCTTTGCCGACGCCAACCACGACAGCTTTGCCGAAGGCGAGGGCGCTTCGTGGGCGGTGGCTTTCACCGAAGACGGTGCGCCGGTGCGAGAGAGCTACGTCAACCTGATTCCCACCAGCGCGGGCGGCACACACGACAGCGGCTTGCGCGACGGCCTGTTCACCGCTGTCAAGAGTTTCATCGAGTTGCACGGCTTGCTGCCCAAAGGCGTCAAGCTCATGCCCGAGGACGTGTTTGCGCGTGCCAGCTATGTGCTGAGCGCCAAAGTGCTCGACCCGCAGTTTCAGGGCCAGATCAAGGAGCGCCTGAACTCGCGCGACGCGGTGCGCCTGGTCTCCAGCTTTGTGCGCCCGGCTTTGGAATTGTGGCTCAACGAGCATGTGGACCACGGCAAAAAGCTGGCCGAGCTGGCCATCAAGGCCGCGCAAACCCGCCAAAAAGCGGGCCAGAAGGTCGAAAAGCGCAAGAGCTCCGGCGTGGCCGTGCTGCCGGGCAAACTGACCGATTGCGAGAGCAAAGACATCCTGCACAACGAGGTGTTTTTGGTCGAGGGCGACTCGGCCGGTGGCAGCGCCAAGATGGGCCGCAACAAAGAGTGCCAGGCCATCTTGCCCCTGCGCGGCAAGGTGCTCAACACCTGGGAAGTGGACCGCGACCGCCTGTTTGCCAACAACGAAATCCACGATATCTCGGTGGCCATCGGCGTGGACCCGCACGGGCCCAACGACAACCCTGACATGAGCAACCTGCGCTACGGCAAGGTCTGCATCTTGTCCGACGCGGACGTGGACGGCTCGCACATCCAGGTGCTGCTGCTGACCTTGTTCTTCCGGCATTTTCCCAAGCTGATCGAAGCTGGGCACCTCTATGTGGCGCGGCCCCCGCTGTTCCGGGTCGATGCGCCGGCACGCGGCAAAAAGCCCGCGTCCAAAGCCTATGCGCTGGACGAGGGTGAGCTCATGGCCATCATCGACAAGCTGCGCAAAGATGGCTTGAAAGAAGGTGGCTGGAGCATCAGCCGCTTCAAGGGTCTGGGCGAGATGAGCGCCGAGCAGCTGTGGGACACCACCCTCAACCCCGACACGCGCCGCTTGCTGCCGATCGAGTTGGGCCCGCTGGACAACGCGGGCACCGAAAACCTCATGACCCAGCTCATGGGCAAAGGCGAAGCCGCCGCCCGCCGCGAGCTGATGGAACTGCACGGCGACTCGATTGAGATCGATGTGTAAATCGGTGTCAATTCTTACTTGGTAATACAATTCAATGGTGCTTTCACCCGCACCCAGATCAACCCGGAGGTCAACCATGCTTTCCACACTGACCAGCAAAGGCCAAGTCACCATTCCTCAAGCCTTGCGCCAGCAACTGGGCTTGATGCCAGGGCAAGCGGTGACGTTTGACCTCAGTGCCGACGCCACTTGTATTACCTTGCGCCCCGCAGTCCCTGCCAAAAAGTCGCCCCAACCGGGTTTTGGCATGGTCAAAGTCAAGGGGGCGCACGTAGCTGCCGATTGGGATGCGGCTCAAGCGCTCAAGCCATGAAGCAACGCACCTCGCAGCTGACGGCGTTGGACACCAATGTGTTGGCGCGTTATTACGTGCAGGCCGAGCAAACCGATGCCGCCACGGCGCTCCAGTGTGAACATGCCCGTGCCTTGCTGGAGAGTGGCAAACCCCTCTTCGTGGCCACCACCGTGGCCTTGGAGTTGGAGTGGGTTCTGCGTGGGTTCTACAAACTGGAGGCACGCACGGTGGCCAAGGTGTTCAACCACTTGCTCAGCATGCCCCAGGTGCAAATGCAAGACCGCCAAGCCTTGCAAAGTGCCTGCGATGCCTTGAGCCAAGGTTTCGACTTTGCCGATGCCTTGCACCACGCCAGCAGCCGCCATTGCGATGTGCTGGTCACCTTCGATTCCAAAGGCTTTGCCAATCGGGCCACTGCAAAAGGTTGGGTGCCTAAGGTGCTCGTTCCATAAACCCTGAGCTTCCATCGCCCATGACTTTGGCCTACCAACTGCGCATTGAACTGCTCGATTTCAAACCCTCTATTTACCGGGATGTGTTGGTCGATCTGGTTGTATTCTTTGGTGTTCAATCTCAAATAAACGCACCGTCAACACGGAAAACCACATGATCGACGAACACCATTTCCGTGCCTTTGCCTTTGCCTTGCATTTGGGGTTTTCGGCAGACAGCCAAGAAGTCAGCGATGTTTTGCACAAAACCTATGGCGAGAACGGTGAGGCCATCCGCATTGATTTCAGCAAGCAAAGCATCGATTACCCGAAAATACACGGCTTCAAGGTCAACCGTGCTGACACCTGCAACTTCTCGTCGTCTGAAAACGCGGTGGTGTTGGAATGTGTCCATCGGCTGCTTGAAAAAGGCTACAAGCCCCAGCACATTGAGCTAGATGGCGCATCCCGGATGATCGTAAGGCCGTTTTATAAACAAATGAGGATGAGAAGCGTACCAGTCTTTCATGGCCCTCATCGGTGTTTTGCTTTTAAGCGCTGACTGGGGTAACTGATGGTTGTACAGAGCCACGTAACGCGTGAGCTAGAGATGCTCATCGAATCTGCCAAAAGCGATCCGTTTCCTGAAGTTCGTTTTGCTGCTGCAAGTTAGGAGCAAGACCGTATGAGCCACATCACCATTTACCAATCTGAAAGCGACACCATTGAAGTGTGGCTGTACAAAAACCATGAGACCGTTTGCCAACCCCATGTTCAAGTAGCTCGGCAGACGCTGGCAGAGATTACTCCTTGATTTGTCTGATGATGCACTTGTTGGCCTCAGCCCTATTTTTACATTACAAAACCTGAACCCCAATGACTGACCTGCTGACCCCCGAAGCTTCACTTCAACCCGCCGCCCCCGAAGGCGACCACCTGGGCGCCTACGCCCAGCGTGCCTACCTCGAATACGCGCTGTCCGTCGTCAAAGGCCGCGCCTTGCCCGATGTGTGCGACGGCCAAAAGCCGGTGCAGCGCCGCATTTTGTATTCGATGGACCGCATGGGTTTGTCGTACAGCGGCCCGAACAACAACACCGCCGCCAAGCCCGTCAAAAGCGCCCGCGTGGTGGGCGATGTGCTGGGCCGCTACCACCCGCACGGCGACACCGCCGCCTATGACGCGCTGGTGCGCATGGCGCAAGACTTTTCGCAGCGCTACCCGCTCATCGACGGCCAGGGCAACTTTGGCTCGCGCGACGGCGACGGCGCAGCCGCCATGCGTTACACCGAAGCGCGTTTGTCGCGCATCACCAGCTTGTTGCTGGATGAGATCGACATGGGTACGGTGGACTTCATCCCCAACTACGACGGCTCCACCGAAGAGCCGCGCCAGCTGCCCGCCCGCTTGCCCTTCAGCCTTCTCAACGGCGCCAGCGGCATCGCGGTGGGCCTGGCCACCGAAATCCCCAGCCACAACCTGCGCGAAGTGGCCGACGCCTGCGTGGCGCTGATCAAGAACGACAAGCTGAGCGACAGCGAGTTGATGGCCATCCTTCCCGGCCCCGACTACCCCGGTGGCGGTCAGATCATCAGCCCGGCCAGCGACATTGCCGACGCCTACCGCACCGGGCGCGGCAGCCTCAAAGTGCGTGCCCGCTGGAAGATCGAAGAACTCGCCCGGGGCCAGTGGCAACTGGTGGTGACCGAATTGCCGCAAGGTGTCAGCTCGCAGCGCGTGCTCGAAGAGATCGAAGAACTCACCAACCCCAAAGTCAAAGCCGGTAAAAAAGCGCTCAGCACCGACCAGTTGCAGCTCAAAGCCAGCATGTTGGCCGTGCTCGATGTGGTGCGTGACGAATCGAGCAAAGACGCCGCCGTGCGCCTGGTGTTCGAGCCCAAGACCAGCCGCACCCTGCAGCAAGAACTCATCACCGCCTTGCTGGCGCACACCAGCCTGGAAACCTCGGCACCGATCAACATGACGTCTGTGGGCATCGACGGCAAGCCGATTCAAAAGTCGCTGCGCCAGATGTTGGTGGAGTGGATCAGCTTTCGCCAGACCACCATCACCCGCCGCAGCCAGCACCGCTTGAACAAAGTGCTGGACCGCATCCACATTCTAGAAGGCCGTCAGCTGGTCTTGCTCAACATTGACGAGGTGATCCGCATCATCCGCCACAGCGACGAGCCCAAGCCGGCGCTGATCGAGGCCTTCCGCTTGAGCGATCGCCAGGCCGAAGACATCCTCGAAATCCGCCTGCGCCAACTGGCGCGACTTGAGGCCATCAAGATCGAGCAAGAGCTGAGTGAACTGCGCGGTGAACAAGGAAAGCTGGAAGAAATTTTGGGCAGCCCCGCCGCGCTGCGCCGCCTGATGGTCAAGGAGATCGAAGCCGACGCCAAGACTTTTGCCGACCCGCGACGCACCTTGATCCAGGAAGAGAAAAAAGCCATCGCCGAAGTCAAGGTGGTGGACGAGCCGGTGACGGTGGTCGTGTCGGAAAAAGGCTGGGTGCGTGCCCGCACTGGCCACGGCCACGACGCCACGAGCTTTGCCTTCAAGGCGGGCGACGGCCTGTACGGCACCTTTGAGTGCCGCACGGTGGACACGCTCATCATCATGGGCAGCAACGGCCGCGTCTACAGCGTGCCTGTGGCCACCTTGCCCGGCGCAAGAGGCGACGGGCAGCCTGTGACCACGCTGATCGAGCTGGAGCCCACCACGCAAATTGCCCACTACTTTGCAGGCCCCGCCAACGCCATGCTGCTGTTGAGTGGCTCGGGCGGCTACGGCTTCTTGGCTTCGGTCGAGAACATGATCTCGCGCAACAAAGCGGGCAAGGCTTTCATCAGCCTGGGCGACGGCGAAACCGTCTGCGCCCCCAGCCATGTGAGCGGCTCCAGCGCCACCGTGCCTGCCGACAAGCTGCCCATGCCTGCAGCGACCAGCGTGTGCTGTGCCAGTACGGGCGGCCGTGTCTTGACCTTTGAGATCAACGAACTCAAGACCATGGAAAAAGGCGGCCGGGGCCTGATGCTGATCGACCTGGAGGCCAAAGACAGCTTGGCCGGTGCTGCGGCCTATACCCGCAGCATCAAGATCGAAGGCATTGGGCGCGGTGGCAAAGCGCGAGAAGAAACGCTGGAAATCCGCAGCCTGAACAATGCCAAAGTGGCGCGGGCCAAGAAGGGCAAAGTGGCGGATCTGGGCTTCAAGCCGAATCGGGTGACGCGGGTGGAGTGATGCTTTTTTAAGCACGCCCCGTCAGCCCATGCTGGTCGGGCCTTTGGCGGCTTGTCCCTGCACTTTTCCACAGCTTTGGGCACGGGCTGTGGGGATTGTGGAGACGTTCATACGGGACAGTCGTGGATGGGTCGCGATTTTATGATAGGGGACACTCACTTGACATCCAGCGACCGAATGCACCAACTTGACGAAGCCATTGCCCTGCGCGCCTCAGCGCTTGGGGACACGCGCCACCAATTCATGGGCGCAACCCATCCGGCTTACGCCAACATGGTCGGGCCCTTTGGCGGCACCACGGCGGCGCAGTTGCTGCAGTCGGTCATGCTGCACCCCGAGCGCTTGGGCGAACCCGTGGCCCTGACAGTCAACTTTGCCGCCCCGGTGGCCGATGGTGAGATCCGCTTTGTGGCGCGGCCCGTGCGCACCAACCGATCGACCCAGCACTGGATCATCGACGCGCATCAGGCCCAAAATGACACAGAAGGCGTGGTGGCCACTGCCACGGCGGTATTTGCCGTGCGGCGCGAAACCTGGTCAGACGTTGAAGCCGTGATGCCTGCCAATGTGCCCGTACCCGAAGCTGTGCCGCGCATGCCCGTCAAAGGCATGCCCGCCTGGCCACAGCGCTACGACATGCGCTTTGTCGAAGGCGCATTCCCCGCAGTCTTTGACGAGCAAGAGCAAGCCCATTCGCGCTCCATCCTGTGGGTGCGCGACGAGCCCGAGCGGGCGCTGGACTTTGTTTCTTTGGCGGCCATCAGCGACAGCTTTTTCCCGCGCATCTACATCCGCCGCCGCCGCCGTGCCCTCATTGGCACGGTGTCAATGACCACCTATTTCCACGCCGACAGTGCTTTGCTGGCGCAGGTGGGCACACGCCATGTTCTGGGCGTGGCCAAGGCGCTCAACTACCGCCACGGCTACTTTGACCAGACCGGCGAGCTGTGGAGCCCCGAAGCTCAGTTGCTGGCGAGCACGCACCAGTTGGTGTACTTCAAGGACTGAGCGTTCACCGCTTCATCTGCTGCAACGCGCTCGCCACTTCGGTCACCAGCACCGGGCCTTTGTAAATGAGGCCGGTGTAAATCTGCACCACGTCGGCCCCAGCTTCTATTTTTGAAATCGCGTCGTGCCCGCTCAGGATACCGCCCACGCCGATGATGGGAAAGTCTTTGCCCAAAGCGGCGCGCAAGTGCCGAATCACGCGGTTGCTGCCTTGCAGCACGGGCGAACCTGACAGTCCGCCCATTTCTTCGGCATGGGGCAAGCCGCTCACGGCGTCACGCGCCAAGGTGGTGTTGGTGGCGATCACGCCGTCCATGCCGTGCTTTTGAAGGGTGGCGGCGATCACGCCCACTTGGGTCTCGTCCAGATCGGGGGCGATTTTGAGGAACATGGGCACGCGGCGGCCATGTTCGGTGGCCAGTTCTTCGCGCCGCGCCACCAGTTCGCCCAGCAGGCCGTCCAGCGCTTCGTCGCTTTGCAGGGCGCGCAGGTTCTTGGTGTTGGGGCTGGAGATGTTCACCGTCACGTAGTCGGCATGCGGGTACACACCTGCCAAGGCGATCAAATAGTCGTGGGTCGCGTTCTCAATCGGTGTGGCGGCGTTCTTGCCAATGTTCAGGCCCAGCAGGCGACCTTGCTGGCGGAACTTGGAGCGCTTGACGTTGGCGATGAAGGCATCGAGCCCGTCGTTGTTGAAACCCAAGCGGTTGATCAGCGCGTTGGCCTCGGGCAGGCGGAACATGCGGGGTTTGGGGTTGCCGGGTTGCGCTTTGGGCGTGACGGTGCCGACTTCGACAAAGCCAAAGCCCATGGCACCCAGACCGTCGATGCAGCGGGCGTTTTTGTCCAAACCCGCAGCCATGCCGACACGGTTGGGAAAGTGCAGACCTGCCAGCATGGTGGGTTGCGCCACAAAGGGCTGGCGGTAAGCGCAGTCGAGCGGGGTGTTTTGGGTGCGGGCCAAGCCTTCGATGGTCAGGTCGTGGGCCGCCTCGGGGTCCATTTTGAACAAAAAGGGGCGGGCGAAGGCGTAGGGGATCAGGGACATTGGATAATTCCGGGCTGGTGCAGGGTCGTGGGTATCGGTTGCTCCGATTGTCGCAAACCTCGGCCCGCCTTTTTGCCTGATCAACCGAGCCCCTTTCATGACCCAAGACGAACTCAAAGCCCTGGTGGGCCAAGCCGCCCTGAAATACGTTGTTCCCGGGGAGATCGTTGGCGTGGGCACCGGCTCCACGGTGAACAAATTCATTGACGCCCTGGCCACCATGAAGGACCAGATCAAAGGCGCGGTGTCCAGTTCCGAAGCCTCCACCGTGCGCCTCAAAGCCCTGGGCATTCCGGTGTTTGACAGCAACGAGGTCGAGAGCTTGTCGGTCTACATCGACGGCGCGGATGAAATCGACCCCCAAGGCCACATGGTCAAGGGTGGTGGTGCGGCGCTCACCCGAGAAAAAATCGTGGCGGCCCAGAGTAAAAAGTTTGTCTGCATCGCCGACGAGAGCAAATTGGTCGGTGCTTTGGGTGCGTTTCCATTGCCCGTGGAAGTGATCCCCATGGCCACGGCCCGCGTGATGCGCCAGTTTTTAGCCATGGGCGGCAGCGCGGTGGTTCGCTTGAAAGACGGCCAGCCGCTCGTGACCGACAACGGGCAGCATATTGTGGATGTGAAGGGTTTGACGATCACCGACCCGGTGGCGTTCGAGACCGAAGTCAGCCAATGGCCTGGCGTGGTCACGGTCGGTGTGTTTGCGCTGCAAAAAGCGCAGGTGTGCCTGCTGGGTACTGCTCAAGGCGTGAAGACGCTGGCGTTCTGACGCGAGGTTTTACAGCCTCAAGCCCGGCGCAGCAACAGGCGCAAATCGGGTCCGATGCGGTCCACCGCATGAAAGGCCAGCTGCACAGCGCCACGCAACTCGGTGAGCGCAGGCAAATTGGCCAGGCCTTGGCCTGGCCCTAGCAGTTGCGGAGCCAGGTAAACCAGAAATTCGTCCACCAACCCTTCGCGTATGAAGGAGCCGTTGAGCTTGTGCCCGGCTTCCACATGCAGCTCATTGATCTCACGCCGGGCCAGGTCGCGCAGCATGGCCGCCAGATCGACCTTGCCGCCGGGGCCGGGGCAGTTGATCACGGTCACGCCGCGTGCCGTCAGCGCGGCGCGTTTGTCCAAGTGTTCTGTGGTGGCTGTGTAAACCCAGATTTGCCGGGCCTGATCGCCCGTGCCTTGCGTGTCCAGCAGTTGGGCATTCAGGGGCATGTCCAGGCGGCTGTCCACCACCACCAAGTGCGGTTGGCGCGGGGTGTCCATGCCGCGCACATTGAGCAAAGGGTCGTCTTCGAGCACAGTGCCGATGCCGGTCAGGATGGCGCAGGCTCTGGCGCGCCAGGCATGGCCGTCGGTGCGGGCTTCGGGGCCGGTGATCCACTGGCTTTGGCCGTTTTGCAGGGCGGTTTGTCCGTCCAAAGAGGCGGCCACCTTCATCCGCACCCAGGGCAGGCCCCGTTCCATGCGGCTGAAAAAGCCGATGTTCAATTCACGGGCCTCAACGGCGGTGTCATCCTGCGCATCCAAGATGTGGGTCTGCACCCCCGCAGCCGCCAGCCGCGCCATGCCTTGGCCCGCCACTTGGGGGTTGGGATCGGTCAGGGCCGCCACCACGCGGGCGATGCCCGCCGCCGCCAGCACGTCGCAGCAAGGTCCTGTGCGCCCGTGGTGGGCGCAGGGCTCCAGCGTCACCCAAGCGGTGGCACCGTGCACATGGTGCCCACGCTCGGCCGCGTCCCGCAAGGCCATGATTTCGGCATGAGGGCCACCTGCACGCTGGGTGTGGCCTTGGCCCAGCACCGTGCCGTCGGCGGCGGTGATCACACAACCCACACGCGGGTTGGGCGAGGTCAGCCACAGGCCTTGTTGAGCCAATTGCAGCGCATGGTGCAGAGGAGACGGTTGATCGGGCAAAGAGGGCACGGTGGTTTGAATCCGGAGGGCGTGAGGAGCGAATCGGCGCACAAATGAACTATGGCAAGGATACGCCAACCCAGGAGGGCAGGGCTGAGACGCTGCTGTGCCATTCGATCTGGTTTTCGTCAGAAGAAGAGGCACCCGAGTGGCTGCCGACAGGGGTTGAATTGCTGGCACGATGTCCAGTGCGAGGCCAAGACACTCGCACGGACAGGGTGGTGGTAGAACCAGTCCCTGCGCTGGCGCTGTAAATTTGAAGTTTATAGGGCACGCCCTGCACCACCCTGGTTTGCGGCGATGGGCACGCAGTGGCGTGGTTCAGCGGCTGAGCATGCATGCAATCCATCGCTTCTTGTGCCCAGTGCTGTGCCACGGTGAATTGGCGATTTTCACGGACTGTTTGAAGGCTCTTGAGTGACAGTTGAGTGGCCCCAACCAAGCCAATACCCAGCACCGCCGAGGCCATCAGCGCTTCGATCAAGGCCAAACCTGCTTGCTTGGGAAGAGGGGGTGTCACGGCGAACCCTCACTCCAACTGCCGTTGACGCGCTGAACGCGGGATGCATCGATGCCCGATGGCCAGTTCAGGATGTAGGCGTCGCGGCCTTGCGGAGTAGCCAAAACTGTGCCTGATCGCCACTCGGGCAGACCGGACTCCACCACCAGTTGGCCTTCGATTCGGCCACCTTGCCAGCCGCGCATTTTTTCGTCGTTGCAGCCCGAATCGATCAATACGCTACCCATGATGCGCACACCTGGAGCAATGTGAGGGCAGCGGAGATCGCAAGCTTTGGCCGAAAAAACCAGCAAGACGGGAACCTCGGGCGTGCCCACGCTGAGATGCCAATCTGCGGCGCTGTCAACCCAATAGATCGAGCGCGGCGGGTTGGTGTGTGCGCTCAGGCCGTGACGCTCTTGAGCGCTGGACCAGGCCTGAAGCTGGGTGTCGTCAATCGAGCCCAGGACGCTTTGTCTTGCAGCGCGTTTGCAGGGGCTGCGGGTAACGGCTGTGGCAGGTCCAATGCGGGTTCCTCCGCCAGGCATGTTGGCGGGACTGAGGGCCATGCATGCCTGTCTTTCAGCGCTGGAAATGGCCCCATTGTTGTTGGTATCCACCACAAAATGCGTGTGTACAACAGGGGCTTTGGCGGTGCCGCTGCAAAGTTCACCTTTGCTGACCAAGGGGCAGACCCGCAATGAGGCTCCAGCAGCTTCGCTGATGCACCCATTCATCACCAATGCCGCAGGTGCGGCCAAGCCTGGAGCTGGCGGCAAGGCCGGAATGAACACACTTTCACGCACATGGGCTTGACTGGTTTGAGCCGTATGGCTGGCCTTGGCGTGCAAAGTGACGACATGGGGTGACATCAACAGATCACGTACAGCGACGGCGGACAATTGCCAATGCTGCATGGCGGGGGGCTGCACAACGTCTATGGCGCTGCATTCCCATTGTTTGCCTGAGACACCCGCAGGACAAGCAGTCGGAGCCGAAAACAGCTGAGTGAAAGGGGTGTTTGCGAGAGTGGATTGTGCATGGGCCAGAGCTGCTGTTGCTGCCAGCCTGGCCTGACTGGCGCGCCCGTGGTTGTAGCTGGCCAGTTGGTCAAAATGCACACTGCGAGCACTGTAGAGGCTGGTCAAGCTGGCCAAGATCACCATGCTCACAGCGACCATCAGGGTGACCGCGCCATGCTGGTGTGCAAGGTCCGTGTGTTGACTCATGGGCAATACAGCGCTTGCAGGCTGCTCGGCAGATTGTTGTGCAAATGAATGGTGTTGGACAGGCTGACTTGGCGCGATGCGTCGCCGGGCCATTGAGCCTTGAGGGTCATAAAAACGCTGCGACGCAGCCAGTTTTGGTGGGACTCGCAGCGTAACTGCCAACGCAGTTCGGTGATTTGCAAAAGCTTGCTGTCGGTGATCGATAGCCAGTCACCACTGGGGTTGCATGACCTTTTCGTTTGCAGTGCGGTGCCTGACAACCTGAAGCCCATGCATTCATCCTGGTCTTGCAGGCCGTTGTGGTTGCGGTCGTGACTGAAGTCAATCCAGTTGTCCTCAATGCTGAAGTCCTCAAAACCATCACAAAAAGTGTCGTCGCAGTTCGTCGCTGAGCGTGTTTCCCAGGCTTGTGCCGAGTACTGGGCTTTGCGCAGTTCGCGGCTCATCCAGTCTACCGCTTGACGAAGTTCATGGTGTAGGTGGCTGTCTTGCAAGGCCGAGCGGTGCCCGCGCAACTGGTTGGCCAGCATGGCACTGCCAGCAGCCAGCACCACCAAGCCTACAGACAAGCCCACCATGAGGCCCATCAAGGTTTCTCCTTTGTCGTGAGGCGATCTCATGGGTTTTATTTTCGCCAGCACCGGGCCGGATCGCTGTCGGGTGATTGGCCCGAGCCTAGCCAGACATGAGCCCCCCCCAGAGAGCGCAAGAGCAATGGGGTGCATTCACGGTCAGATGCTTGCGCTCCCAGGGCAATGGCTTGCGCGGTGTAGGCTTGAGCAGAGGATTCAAGCAATTGGATGCGGTAATGACCTCCGGGGGAAAGATCGCTGCGCCAGCCCAATTTGCTGAGGCTGTCTGCGTGGCTGTCATTGCTGCTGCGCCAGCGTTCTTGGTCGGTTTGCAGTTGAAGCAAGGCCGCTTGACCGTCTTGGCGACGTGCCTTGCGTTGTTGTTCCTGGTAACTGGGCAGGGCCAGTGCGGCCAACACCGCTAAGAGTGCCAGACAGATCAGCATCTCTGTCAAGGTCCAACCCTGGTGCACAACCCTGTCAGTCTGCAGGTGGGTGGCATCAGGGGCAGGTAGATCGGGCGGGATGGATGGCTGTGACATCAGCGGTCTCCTTTTGCTTGTTTTATTGTGTCCCTATGTATTCATCTTGTACAGTGCATCGCAGGCCATACCCATATGAACCCACCCTCAAACCGTCCTCGCCCGTGCGCTGCAAGGTGCAAGATTAAAGGCTTGACTTTGTTGGAAGCCATGGTGGTCATGGCCGTGCTGGGTATTTTTCTGAGCCTGGTTGCCCCCGCCATGACAGGTATGCGGGCGCGCCATCAGTTGCAAAGTCAGGCTGAAGCTTTTTTGGGCAGCTTGGTGCTGGCTCGCTCGGAAGCCCTGCGGCGCCAGCAGCGGGTCACTTTGTGTGCGCGGGGCGCTGCAGATGGCTGCGATCCCATTGGACGCTGGGATCAAGGTTGGTTGTTGTTTGTAGACGCCAATAACAACGGTTTGCGTGAGGCGGGGGAAGTTCTGGTGCAGGCGCGAGAAGCTGTGCCGACAGTGGTGAAGGTGAACGTCACCAGCACCATCAAGCATTATTATTCCTACGTCAGCGAGGGGCGCAGTGCCAGCGCCAACGGCGCGTTCATGGCGGGCACATGGCGGTTTTGCGTCGCCACATCGCCGCAAGGCTGGCAGGTGGTGGCCAATGCGCTGGGCAAGCCTCGAATCGAAGAATACCCCGCGACGAAATGCACCTGAAGGCAGCGTGCAGCCTGGCCGAGGTCAGCTTTGCACCTCGTCGACCAGTGTCTTGAAGGCGTCAATGTCTTCAAAATTGCGGTAAACGCTGGCAAAGCGCACATAGGCCACTTTGTCGAGTTTTTTCAACTCACGCATGACCAGCGCACCGATGCGATGAGAGCCGACTTCGCGTTCGCCCAAATTCAGGAGTTTTTCTTCGATGCGCTCAATCGCGCTGTCCACCTGCTCGGTGCTCACGGGCCGCTTGCGCAAAGCCAGGTTCAGGCTGGCCAGCAGTTTGTCGCGTTGGTAATCGATGCGCCTGCCATCTTTTTTGACGATGGCCGGAAAGTTGACCTCCGGCTTTTCGTAGGTCGTGAAGCGTTTTTCACACGCCCCACACTGGCGACGGCGGCGGATGAAATCTCCATCTTCGGCCAGACGGGTCTCCACCACTTGGGTTTCAAGGTGGCTGCAAAAGGGGCATTTCATCGCGCTGGCCGATCAGCAGTAGACCGGGAAGCGGCTGGTCAGAGCATTCACTTTGTCCCGCACAGCCATGATGTTGGCTTCATCGTGGGGGTTCTCCAGCACGTCGGCGATCAGGTGGGCCGTGGCGCGGGCTTCTTCGTCCTTGAAGCCGCGGGTGGTCATGGCCGGGGTGCCGATGCGCACGCCGCTGGTCACGAACGGCTTTTCAGGGTCGTTCGGGATGGCGTTCTTGTTGATGGTCATGTGCGCGTTACCCAAAGCGGCTTCGGCCACTTTGCCGGTGATGCCGTGTTTCCATGATGAACTTTCGCGCAGGTCCACCAGCATGACGTGGCTTTGGGTGCCGCCGCTGACGATGCGCAGACCGCGTTGGGTCAAGGTGTGGGCGATGATTTGCGCGTTCTTGATCACCTGGGCTTGGTAGGCCTTGAACTCCGGTGCCATGGCTTCCTTGAAGGCCACGGCCTTGGCCGCGATCACGTGCATCAGTGGGCCGCCTTGCAGGCCGGGGAAGATGGCGCTGTTGATGGCTTTTTCGTGCTCAGCCTTCATCAAGATGATGCCGCCGCGCGGGCCGCGCAAGCTCTTGTGTGTGGTCGACGTCACCACGTCGGCGTGGGGCACCGGGTTGGGGTAGACGCCAGCGGCAATCAAGCCGGCGTAGTGGGCCATGTCGACCATGAAAATTGCGCCAACTTCCTTGGCCACTTTGGCAAAACGCGCCCAGTCGATGTGCAGGCTGTAGGCCGAAGCCCCCGCGATGATCAGCTTGGGTTGGGTCTCACGGGCCTTGGCTTCCATGGCCTCGTAGTCGATGGCTTCTTTGGCATCCAGACCATAGGAGACAACGTTAAACCATTTGCCCGACATGTTGAGCGGCATGCCATGGGTCAGGTGGCCGCCCTCGGCCAGGCTCATGCCCATGATGGTGTCGCCAGGTTTCAGGAAGGCCAGGAAGACAGCTTCGTTGGCCGATGCGCCGCAATGCGGCTGCACGTTGGCGGCTTCTGCGCCAAAGATCTGTTTGATGCGGTCGATGGCCAATTGCTCGGCCACGTCCACGTGCTCGCAGCCTCCGTAGTAGCGCTTGCCGGGGTAGCCTTCGGCGTATTTGTTGGTGAGCTGGCTGCCTTGGGCGGCCATGACGGCGGGCGAAGCGTAGTTTTCGCTGGCGATCAGCTCGATATGGTGCTCTTGGCGTGCGTTTTCGGCCTGGATGGCGGCGAAAATTTCGGGGTCGGTTTGTTCAATCAGGTGGTTGCGGTGGTACATGGCAGTCCTTCTAATGATGGAACCTTGGCATGAATGACAAGGGCTGCCCAGGCGAACGGCTGTGAGCCTGGCCTGACAATAATTTCAGGCAAGCTGTGCGCTTCCCAGTGGTTCTGGGGCGACTTCCCAATCGCCACGCTCCACGTCAGAGTGGTCTGTTTTGATTTCAAAACAGGCTCCTATCGCCAGTCGCGCACCCAGCGAGTGTAGCCCAGTCAAAGTCTGCTTTGGTCGGTAAAGGCTGTTAGAGGCGGGGGTTATGAAGCCCGTCCAAGCTTTTGGCCGGACGGGTCATGGTTTCCAGTTGTTTTTGTTCGGCCAACACACGGCTGACGTAATCCTTACCGTTGCTTTGTCCGGTGGCCAAGGCGTACAGTTGCAAGGCTGCATCGACCGAGGGGCTTTGTTCGATCAGTGTTTGCAAATGTCGGGCTCCGACGCGCAAATTGGTCAGGGGGTCAAACGCTGCCAAAGGGCCGCCATATGACAGCAGGGCGCGGTGTTGGGCTTCGGCTTGGATTTGCATCAGGCCCATGCCACCTTGGGGCCCAGAGGCGAAGGGATTGAATCGGGATTCGATGGCGATGACGGCCAAAAGCAAAGTGGGGGAGACTTGGATCCGGTCACCTACGGTCCATGCCTCGTGAACCAAAGCGCCCATGGGTTCGGGGGATACTTTGTAGCGTCGGCTCAGCCAACGGGTCACAGCCGCCTGTTCATCGCTGAGCGCCAGCGCAAACATGCTGGGCAGGGCAGACACCAATTGGGCGTTGACGTCTGGAGTTTCGTTTTCCGACAATGGGTCTTGTCGCGAATCCAGCCAGCCCAGCAAACGCTCTGTGGCGCTGACTTTCAAATCGGGTTGGCTGACCAACATCACCATCAAAGCCAAGCAAGCTACGCCGAAAAAGGCCAGGCTGTGGCGGGTGATTTTCAGAAGGCCCAGCTTAGAGCCTTTCCCAAAGGACCAATTTTTCGGTGGTGCAGTCACAACGTTCCTCTCATGCCAAGCGGTGGCGACACTTGTGGCAAAGCCAGCGCAAAGGGTTGGATGATTCAGTGGTCTCAAGTGCTGCTCACTTGGACCCGTGTCGCCGGTTGGGCGACCCTCTAGGGCTATCCATGGTTTTAGGATGGGAGTGATTTTAGGGAATTCAACTGCATGATGAAGAATATCAAAATCAATCCTTATTAATAATTTGGCATATTAATGGGGTTTGTGAGGGATAAACATCAGACTTTGCAAGCGATTGAGTGGCCGTTTTCAGCTTGCACCAAATAACGGCGAAAATATCCCTTTTGTGCGTGGCTGCGTTTCTTGGGGTTGTACCCTCTGCGCAGACCGCACTTGATGCCTCGCCAGCATACCCAGTGTTTCAAAGCTCATACCGTGACCACCTCCTCCAAACCCATCGATCTTGCCAACTTGGACCCATTGACCACCGGGATTTTTCTTGCAGCCACATCCGGGGAGCGCAGCTCTCGCTTGCGGGAGTGGCTAAAGACCGAACCCAGCGAAGCCCGACTTCATGAGGTCTACCGCGATCTGTCTGCCAAGGACAAGGGCGTTGCCAAGCTACTCAAGGAAAGAATCGACGAGATCAAACGCAGCCAGGGTCAGGAAGCCCTGGCCAATGATTGGGCTCAGAAAGCCGAGCTGATTTTGTCTGCCCCCCGCCTGAACATGGCCGATGCCCTGGCTTGGCAGCGGGATGCCGCCAAAGCTGGCGCACCCCTGTCCCGCGATCCCCTGGCCAGTCTCAAAATGCGCTTGGTTGAATGGGTCAAAGGCGTTGAAGACCTGCAGCATCAGGTGATGGTGCAGAGGGAGTCTGCCGTTTTGCTTGCGCAACGTATTGAAGTGTTGTCGACAAAACCCATGGCCGAGGCACAGCAAGGCCATGCAGGTCTGCAAAACGATGTCAGCCAGTGGCAAATACAGGCACAAGCCTTGATGAGCAACAGGTCTTGGCACAGCATCGACCTCAAGTTCCCCGTTCAGCTGGAAGCTGCGGGCCTCCAGTTGCAAGCCGTTTGGGATGCCTTTTCTGCGGCACTGGTGTCGGCCAAGGTCGCCTGGTCCGATGCCCAGGCCGCGCTGCCTCCCGTGCCGGTCTGGGCCGATGAGATTCGCCGCCAGCGTGGCGAAACTGTGCAGATCTCGCCCACTTCAGCCTCACCAGCCAGCGTGCCTGCCTCCGAAAAAACCGACAAACCAGCCAAAGCCAAAGTCGACCCTGCCCAACGGCAAGCATTGCGCGAGCTGGCCTTGCAAACCGTCACGCCGGTCCTCGACGCCCTTGAAAAGCTGATCTCCGAGAACTCGGGCGCGCCCGTCACAGACGCGTGCGCCGCCTTGCACGCCATCCTCAAGACTCACGGCAAACAGCTCGACACCAGTTTGGACGAGCGGCTGCACAAAGCCTTGAAGGCTGCCGGTGACCCCCAAGGTTGGCCTCGCTGGGTGGCCGACCAGGTGCGACTGGATTTGGTGACCCAGGCTGAAGGTTTGCTGGACGCCAATAAGGCCCCGACCGTCGGCGGGCGCAAGATGCAAGACAAGCTGCGCCAACTTCGCGACAGCTGGAAGCAAATGGACCAGGGCGGTATGCCCAACCACGGTCTTTGGAAGCGTTTTGATGCCGCTTGCAACGAGGCTTACAAAACCGTGCTGGCTTGGCTGGAGCAGATGAAAAAAGACGCTGCAGACCAGCGCTCCCAGCGCCTTGCGCTCATCGAGGAAGTCAAGGCCTGGACAGCAGAACAAGCCCATGGCCAGGACTGGCGTGCTCAGTTGCGTGCCTTGCATCAGTTTGCCGACCGCTGGCGAAATGCGGGACATCTGAGTGAAAAAGCCTTCACTGAAATGCAAACGCAGTGGAAAAGCGTTTTCAAAGCCGCAGCGGCCCGCCTGGAGGCGGCTCAAAAAGCCAGCATCGGACGTCGTGAAGCCCTGATTGACGAAGCCAAAGCACTTGCTGCTGCGCCCTTGCGTGTTGATGCGGTCAAAGCCCTGCAACAACGCTGGCAAGTCGAAGCTCAGTCGGTTCCCCTTGACCGCAAGACCGAGCAAAAATTGTGGGAAGTCTTCCGCGCCCCACTGGACGAAGCTTTTCAGCGCAAAGGTACCGAACGACAGACCTCGGTGGCTGCGCTTACTGTGCACGACCGAGCCGTGATCGACGCCTCGAAAACCCTGGACGAAGCCAATGCGGGTGGCGATGCGGCCCAAATCCGTGCCGCCATGGCTGCCCTGGACGCCGCCTTGCGTGGCCAGGCCCAACAAGTCCGTCAAGCGGCCCCAGCCCCGACGGTTGCCCCAGCTGCTTCCGCTCCAGATGCCAGCGCAGCCAACGGCAGCGACGCTACAACGTCCGAAGCCGTGGCTGATCAAGCCGAGGCCGATGTGCCTGCCGCTGTCAGCGCAGCCGATACCCCCGCTGAAGAGGCCGTACCTGCAGCCCCGTTGGTGGTATCGAAACCCGCCAAGCCGGTCATTGCCGTGCGTGGCGATGACCGACCAGGTCAAAAGAAAGCCGAGCCTGTCATCGCGCGCGATGGTCGCCGAGATGGTCGCATAGGCGAGCGAGGTGCGCGTCCAACGGGTGAGCGTGGCGTTGACCGTTTTGGCGATCGCAGTGCCCGAGGCAACGGGCGTGAAGGCCGCGATTTCCGAGAAGACCGCGGTCCGCGTTTGGGCGATGCGGCTTTTCGCGCGCAGCGCGAGGCCATGGAGCGTGCCGAAATGTCACTGCGCAAATTGGCCGCGCAAGCCCATGGTGAAACCCTCACACGCCTGATGACCGCTTGGCAAGACCGTCAGGCCGATGCCCTGCCCAGCGCACAAGAGTTGGGTCGTGCCATCAACGCCGCCACACGACAGGCATGGGCGCAAGCCGTCAGCCAAGAGGCAAAATCACCGGCTTCTACCGCTTTGCTGCGCCTAGAAATGGCGGCCGAAGTGCCCACACCTGCTGACAGGCTGAGCGAGCGCCGGATGCTGCAATTGCAACTGCTGACCCAGCGCAATCAACCCGGACCGAGAGAAACCTGGGGGCAGGATGTGGCGCAAGTTTTGTCGGGCCCGCACGAAGAAGCCATGGCACGCCGCCTGCAAAATGTCTTGAAGAGTCTGCTGCGCAGCTGAGTGCTTTTTTAACTCACAACAAAATGGCTACTTTGAAGCGGCCATTTTGTTGGCTCAAACGCGGGTGATCAGATCCATGCGCTGAGCGCTCCCATCGCGCCCCAGTCGCAGCACCTGTGCCCGCTCCGGTGCGTGGTCAAGTGACCAATCGCTGAGCACTTGGCGCAGCGCCAAGCCGCCAGGGGGTGTGGCATGGTCGGCGGGTCGGTGGGTGTGGCCGTGCACCAAGCGCGTAGCCTGGCCCGCAAGCAGCCATTGCGAGCACAAAGAGGGATCCGCATCGGCATACACCGAGCCGCTTTGTTTTTGGTTTTCGCTTTGCTGTCGCATGGCACGGGCCAGTGCTATGCGTTCGCTCAGGGGTTTGGCCAGAAATTCGCGTTGCCAGGCAACGCTGCGCACCTGCTGGCGAAAGATTTGGTAGTCCCTGTCGTCCAGGCACAGCGCGTCGCCATGGCTGAGCACGACGCGTTGGTCTCCCAATTGCAGCACCGTGGGATCGGCAAGGGCTTGCACACCACAGGCCGACAGGAAATCGGGTCCTACCAAGAAGTCTCGGTTACCTGGCATGAAGGTGACGGTGAGGCGCAGCCCGGTTTGCAGCAGCACGTCGGCGCAACGCTGCAAGAACGGGTCATGCGCCAAGGCATCGTCCCCCACCCAGACCTCAAACAAGTCGCCCAAAATGAGCACCGCCTGCGCCGACGTGGTGGCCATGTAATGCCGCCATGCCTCAAAGGTCGCCGATTCGCTGGCTTGGAGGTGCAGGTCCGAAATCAAATCCACGTGTTGCCAAGCCACTGGAGCTTGCAGGCTGCCCATCGGGGGCATGTCTGAAAGCGGCGCGTCGGGCATGGCAGGTGGTCTTCAGATGGAACTTAACGGCCTTGGACTCAAAGCGCGACGGCCTTTTCAATCACGACATCTTCTTTGGGCACGTCACCGTGGCCACCACGGTTTCCGGTCTTCACGCCTTTGATCTGATCGACCACTTCGCTGCCCTTGACCACCTTGCCAAACACGGCGTAGCCCCAGCCTTGCATGGAGGGCGCGGTGTGGTTCAAGAAGTCGTTTTTGGCAACGTTGATGAAAAACTGCGACGAGGCCGAGTGGGGTGCCGAGGTGCGGGCCATGGCCACGGTGTACTCGTCGTTTTTCAGGCCGTTGTTGGCTTCGTTTTCGATGGTGGCATCGGTGGGCTTTTGGCTCATGCCGGGCTCAAAGCCGCCGCCCTGAATCATGAAGCCGGGGATGACGCGGTGAAAAATCGTGTTGTTGTAATGGCCCTTGTTCACATAGGTCAGAAAGTTTTCGGTTGACTTGGGGGCTTTTTCAGCGTCCAGCTCGAGGGTGATGACGCCGTATCCGGTGATGTGCAGTTCGACTTGTGGGTTGCTCATGGTGTTACTTCAACAAGGTGATGGATTGAATGATGACCGGCGTCCGTGGGACATCCGAGGGGAAAGGGCCGCCCGCACCTGTGGGGGTGGTTCTGATTTTTTGGACCACGTCCATGCCGGACGTGACTTTGCCAAAAACGGTGTAGCCGAAGCCTTGAAAACTGGGGTCCAAGAATGCGTTGTCCACCACGTTGATAAAAAACTGTGAAGTGGCAGATTGTGGGTCATTGGTGCGCGCCATGGCCAATGTGCCGGTGGCGTTTTTCAGGCCAGCAGCCAGGGCTTGACGGCCCTCGTGCTGCACCGGGGCACGGGTTTTGCGTTCCCGGTACTGGGCGTCATAACCACCGCCTTGCACCATAAAGCCTGCAATGACCCGATGGAAAATCGTGCCGTCGTAGTGCTTGTCGTTGACATATTGCAAAAAATTGGCGACGGTTTTAGGGGCCTTGTCGGCATAAAGCTCGGCTTCAAAGTCGCCTAAAGATGTGCTGATGCGCACCTTGCTTGACTTATCTGGTGGAGTCTGAGCCAAGGCAGACAGCGGAGCCAAAAGACCCATCCATAGAAGGAGAGCTGCCGTTCGACGTTGAATATGCTGGGGTTTGAGCAGGGTTGTCATGTTCTTGCGGGGCATTGGAGAAGCGATCTCAGGGTGCTTTCAGGCTGTTTTGGGTGATGTTGTGTTTGTTTTGCAAGCGTTTGAGGTCGGGGCTGACACGCAGCGCTTGACCATAGGCCTTTGCCGCCAATGCCAGATACAAATCGCCCATGTTCTCCAATGCCAAAGCGTAATCGGGGCGGGCTCGGATGGCGGCGTTCAAGGCGGCCAATGCTTCTTCATGACGGTTTTCTCGTGCAAGCAAGGCTGCCAGATTGTTATGAGGTTCGGGCAGCTCAGGAAATGACAAAGTCAAGGCCCTCAAAGTGTCTGCGGCATCACTGAATTGGCCCATACCGGTCTGGATGTGACTTTTGAGCAATCGCATTTGCGGGTCTGTGGGGGCGGTTTTCAGACGCTCGTCAGCCAACAGTTGTGCCGCCTTCCACTGACCTGCCTGCACCAGGGCATTGACTTCAGTGTAGATGTCTGCTTTCGCGCCCGAGCTCAAGGCCCAGAGGGTGCAAAAAGCCATCAAAGTCAGCCAGGTTCGCATGCAATCCCGAAAAAAGTGTGGTTGTAGAGTTCACCGTCGTTCGAGTTCGAAAAACTGATTCGAAAGTGCTTCCGCCGCCTAGGCGCGGGGATATACTGATCGGTCATTGTAGCGGAGCACGTGTTTCATTCGGGGGCATAAATTCATAGCCAACGTTGAATGGGCAGGATTTTCCGGGACCCTTGAAGATGCAACATTGGATGCTTTAGAAATGCACACTTCGCGAGCCCTTGCGGCTTTCATGTCCGCCATTTGATTTTTTTCATTCATGAGTTTGCGCATTTTCAACACGCTCAGTCGTGCTGTTTCCGAGTTTTCACCCGCCGAGCCCGGCCATGTGCGCATGTACGTCTGTGGCATGACGGTCTATGACCTGTGCCATCTGGGCCATGCCCGCTCGATGATTGCCTTTGACGTGGTGCAGCGTTGGCTCAAGGCCAGTGGCTACCAGGTCACTTATGTGCGCAATGTGACCGACATCGATGACAAAATCATCAAACGCGCTCTGGACAACGGAGAAACCATCCGCGGTTTGACCGACCGCATGATCGATGCCTTGCACCAAGACGCCGACGCCCTGGGCATTGAGCGCCCCCAGCACGAGCCTCGGGCGACTGACTACGTGCCCCAAATGCTGAGCATGATCGGCACGCTGGAGCAAAAAGGCCTGGCTTACCGCGCGGGCAATGGCGACGTGAACTATTCGGTGCGCAAGTTTTCGGGCTACGGCAAGTTGTCGGGCAAGTCGCTGGACGAATTGAACGCCGGTGAGCGCGTGGCCGTGGAAACCGACAAGCAAGACCCGCTCGATTTTGTGCTTTGGAAGAGCGCCAAACCCACCGAGCCCGAAGACGTCAAATGGGCCAGCCCCTTTGGCACGGGCCGCCCTGGTTGGCACATCGAGTGCTCGGCCATGGCATGTGCGCTGCTGGGCCAGACTTTTGACATCCATGGCGGCGGGGCCGATTTGCAGTTTCCGCACCACGAAAACGAAATTGCCCAGAGCGAAGGTGCCAACGAGCAGCCTCTGGCGCGCTTTTGGATGCACAACGGCTTCATCAATGTGGACAACGAGAAGATGTCCAAGAGCTTGGGCAACTTCTTCACCATCCGAGATGTGCTCAAAGAGTTTGACGCTGAGACCGTGCGCTTTTTCATCGTGCGCAGCCACTACCGCAGCTCGCTCAATTACAGCGATGTGCACCTGAACGACGCCAAAGGGGCCCTGAAGCGCCTGTACACCGCACTGCAAACTGTGCCGGCCGCTGACGTGGAGCTGGATTGGGCTGAACCCATGGCCGCGCGATTTAAGGCCGCCATGGACGAAGACTTTGGCACGCCCGAAGCGGTGGCCGTGTTGTTCGAATTGGCAAGCGAAGTCAACCGCAATGGCTCCGCCGAGCGTGCGGGTTTGCTCAAGGCTTTGGGGGGCTTGCTGGGTTTGCTGCAAACCGACCCCACGGTTTACTTGCAAGCGGGTGCAGGTTTGGACGATGCCGCCATTCAGACCCAGATCCAGGCCCGGGCAGATGCCAAAAAGGCCAAGAATTTTGCCGAGGCTGACCGTATACGCGATGATTTACTGGCCCAGGGCATTGTGCTCAAGGACTCGGCCGACGGCACGACCTGGGAGGTTGCTGCGTGAGTGCAACGACGCCCACTGTATCGCCCGTGACGCCCACTTATTGGGCACTGGCCTGCGCGCACCTGGCCAAAAAAGACCGGGTCATGAAAAAGTTGATTGCCCAGTTTGGCGATGCCACCCTTCAAACCCGGGGTGATGCCTTTGTGACCTTGGCACGTTCCATCGTGGGTCAGCAAATTTCGGTCAAGGCCGCCCAGTCGGTGTGGGACCGTTTTGCAGGCTTGCCCAAGCGCATGACGCCAGCAGCCGTCCTCAAGCTTAAAGTTGACGACATGCGCTCGGCGGGTTTGTCCTCCCGCAAGGTGGAATATCTGGTTGACTTGGCGGTGCACTTCAGCTCGGGCGCGGTTCACGTGCAGGCCTGGCAAGAGATGGACGACGAGGCCATCATTGATCAGTTGGTGGGCATCCGGGGCATTGGCCGCTGGACGGCCGAGATGTTTTTGATCTTTCACCTGATGCGGCCCAATGTGCTGCCGCTCGATGATGTGGGCCTGATCAACGGCATCAGCCGCAACTATTTTTCGGGCGAACCCGTCAGCCGCAGCGATGCCCGAGAGGTTGCACAAGCTTGGAGTCCCTACGCCACCGTGGCAACTTGGTATATTTGGCGCTCGCTGGACCCTGTGCCGGTGGCGTATTGAGAGGTGGACAAGCCGTCCACCCGCTGATGAACAGAGGAGTCAAACTTGGCCAAAAAATCATTTCTCGACTTTGAGCAACCTGTTGCCGAACTCGAAGCCAAGATCGAAGAGCTGCGCTATGTGCAGTCTGAATCGGCGGTGGACATCACCCTCGAAATCGACCAGTTGAGCAAAAAAAGCCAGCAACTGACCAAAGACATTTACAGCGACCTGACCCCCTGGCAGGTCACCAAAATCTCGCGTCACCCAGAGCGGCCTTATACGCTGGATTACATCCACGGCATCTTCACCGACTTTGTGGAGATGCACGGTGATCGCCACTTTGCTGATGATTTGTCGATTGTGGGTGGCTTGGCCCGCTTCAATGGCCAGGCTTGTATGGTCATTGGCCAGCAAAAAGGCCGTGACACCAAAGAGCGCACCCTGCGCAACTTCGGCATGAGCAAGCCCGAGGGCTACCGCAAAGCCCTGCGCCTGATGAAAACCGCCGAAAAATTCAAGTTGCCTGTTTTCACATTTGTGGACACGCCTGGCGCTTACCCAGGCATCGATGCCGAAGAACGCGGCCAATCCGAAGCCATTGGTCGCAATATTTTTGAGATGGCCCAGCTTGAGGTGCCCATCATCACCACCATCATTGGCGAGGGCGGCTCCGGCGGCGCCTTGGCCATTTCGGTGGCTGACCAGGTCTTGATGTTGCAGTATTCCGTTTACTCGGTCATCAGCCCCGAGGGTTGTGCCTCCATCTTGTGGAAGAGCAGCGAAAAGGCCGAAGTCGCGGCCGATGCCTTGGGCATCACGGCACACCGATTGAAAGCCCTCGGCTTGGTGGACAAAATCGTGACCGAGCCCGTGGGCGGTGCCCATCGGGATACCGAACAAATGGTGGCCTTTCTCAAGCGCGCACTGGGTGACGCGTGGCGCCAAGTCGGTGACCTCAAGCCCAAAGAGCTGATCGAGCGCCGTTATGAGCGCCTTAACAGCTACGGCCAATTCACCGACACCAAAGTCAGCAAGTAAACCGCACGGCTGATCCGCCAAAGCTTTACCAATGGCGCTTGACCCCCAACAGGCCCTGGCTGCTTTCAGCCCGGGCCTTCCTTTTGCAGTGGCCTACAGCGCCGGGGCTGATTCCACCGCCTTGTTGCTGGCCTGTGCTCGGCGTTGGCCAGGGCAGGTGAGGGCAATTCACATTCATCATGGCCTGCAAGACGCGGCCGATGTCTTCGAGTCTCACGCCCGTACCTTCTGTGCCTTGTTACAGGTTCCGCTGGTTGTGCGCCACGTCCACGCGGCGCACGCGCCAGGCCAAAGCCCTGAGGATGCGGCCCGACAGGCCCGCTACAGTGCCTTGGCGCAGGCCGTGCAAACCGAATGGCCCGAGGTGCAGGACATCGCCCTGGCGCAGCACTCCGATGACCAGGTCGAGACGCTGCTGATTGCCTTGTCCCGAGGTGCCGGTTTGCCGGGCTTGGCCAGCATGCCTGCGCATTGGCAGCGGCTGGGGCTGCGCTGGCACAGACCATGGCTGACTGTGCACGGCGCAGCTGTGCGCCAGTGGTTGTTGGATCAAGCACCAGAGACTGACTTCACACCCTGCTGGATCGAAGACCCCTCCAACGCCTGTGAACAATTCACCCGCAACCGCATCCGGTCCCGCGTAATGCCCGCTTTGGCGCAGGCCTTGCCTGGTTTTCGGGACACTTTTGCGCGCAGCGCAGCCCATGCCGCTCAGGCGCAAGAGGTGCTCAATGAAGTCGCGGCTCAAGATCTGACACAGATCGGTGTGCCCCCGCGCATTCAGGCCGTGCAGCAACTGAGCTCGGCACGCCAGGCACTGGTTTTGCGCCACTGGCTGCGCGTGCACCACCACACCACGCCGAGCACTGCCCAACTCAACGAATTGCTCCAGCAAATTGCAAACTGCACCACCCGTGGCCACCATCTACACCTCAAGTCAGGGTTGGGCACTGTTCGGCGCCAAGGCGCGTTCTTGGTCTGGTCTGCGACCTGAAAACACCTGCCTGCATGGCATGCGCAGCCCAGACAGTCCTGTCTCTTGTGGTCGTGGGTCATGAAGCCCTTGTTACAATTATGGGCTTTGCTGAAAGTCATTTCAGCGCTGTTTTTCATTCACAGAACTCTCACATGGCTTTGATCGTTCACAAATACGGCGGCACCTCGATGGGCTCGACCGAGCGCATCCGCAATGTCGCCAAGCGCGTGGCCAAATGGGCGCGCGCTGGCCACCAGATCGTGGTGGTCCCCAGCGCCATGAGCGGCGAAACCAACCGTTTGCTCGGCTTGGCCAAAGAACTGGCCCCCGCCAAACCCGGCAATGATTACAGCCGCGAACTCGATATGCTGGCATCGACCGGCGAGCAAGCTTCGTCGGCCCTGCTGGCCATTGCCCTGCAATCCGAAGGCCAGCCCTCGGTCAGCTATGCAGGTTGGCAAGTGGCCATCAAAACCAACAGCGCTTTCACCAAGGCGCGCATCGAATCGATCGACGACGAGCGCGTGCGCGGCGACCTGAAGGCGGGCAAAGTGGTCATCATCACGGGCTTTCAGGGCGTCGACAACGAGGGCAACATCACCACGCTGGGTCGCGGCGGTTCGGACACTTCGGCCGTGGCCGTGGCTGCCGCGATGAAAGCCGATGAATGCCTGATCTTCACCGACGTGGACGGTGTCTACACCACCGACCCTCGTGTGGTGCCCGAAGCGCGCCGCCTGAAGACTGTGAGCTTTGAAGAAATGCTCGAGATGGCGTCGCTCGGCTCCAAGGTCTTGCAAATCCGCTCGGTCGAATTTGCAGGCAAGTACAAAGTGCCCATGCGCGTGCTGTCCAGCTTCACGCCTTGGGACATCGACATCCACGAAGAAGCCGCATCCGGCACCCTGATCACTTTTGAGGAAGACGAACAAATGGAACAAGCCGTCGTTTCAGGCATCGCATTCAACCGCGACGAAGCCAAAATCTCCGTGGTGGGCGTGCCCGACAAGCCGGGTATTGCGTACCAAATTCTGGGCGCCGTGGCCGATGCCAACATCGAAGTGGATGTGATCATCCAGAACCTGAGCAAAGACGGTAAAACCGACTTCAGCTTCACCGTGCACCGCAACGACTACGCCAAGACCATCGACTTGCTCAAGGAAAAAGTACTGCCTTCATTGGGCGCAGCTGAAGTCATGGGCGACGCCAAGATTTGCAAGGTCTCCATTGTGGGCATCGGCATGCGTAGCCATGTGGGCGTGGCCAGCAAGATGTTCCGCAGCTTGAGCGAAGAGGGCATCAACATTCAGATGATCTCGACTTCCGAAATCAAGACATCGGTGGTGATCGACGAGAAATACATGGAATTGGCTGTACGCGCCCTGCACAAAGCCTTCGACCTGGACCAAGCCTAAGTTATAATTTGATACACTGGAAACGTGACCGAGTGGCCGAAGGTGCTCCCCTGCTAAGGGAGTATGGGGTGTAGAGCCTCATCGAGGGTTCGAATCCCTCCGTTTCCGCCAAGACTATTTCGAACTGATTCCAAGTCGTTCGAACAATTTACAACCCGTTCGGGGCCTCCTTGGGTGCGCTCCTAGATCACTTTCCGGATCAGACAGGCTTCTTCATAGGCCTCAATGTCTTTGAGCCGGTACAAGACCTTCCCCACGATCTTCAAGTACTGCGGGCCCTCGCCGACGGTGCGCCAGCGCTGAAGGCGTGCGACTGAACACACCCAACGATCGGCGAGCATTATTTCGGTCAGGAGTTGGCGGGCAGGTTCGGCTGGGACCTCTGGAACCAGGAGTTGGGGCTCGAACTTGGGTTCGAAGGCAGCGGTTTTGGCGATGCCACTGGACAGGGCGTCCAGCACGTCGCCTATTTTTTCAGCCCGTGGGTTCGAAGGCGTGGTTTGGTTAGTAGCCATGGCTTGCTCCTTGATGCCTATATGCAGTGGTTTCATATAGGTTCATACCGGTTGGCTAGGTTTTTTTTCTCAGCGAGCTAGCATTGAGGGAAATCGCCCCATCAAGTTGGTTATGCCAAAAACTGAATTTGAACCGTACCGATAGCACGCGGTTTTATGCGATGCTGCACACCAGTATGAGCCCGAAAAATGGTCTCAAGAATGCCAGTGGCGGTTAGGCGCGTTCTAAAGTTCTCACTGAGCTTGAATCCAGCGGGTCTTTAGCTGGGTACTTTGATAAAAAAGATGCTTACCGAGGCTAAACACTACCAAGCGATTCAAGCTCAATGCACAGGCGAACCATCTGAGCTTACAAATCAATATTCCAAATTTTTCTTGTTGCCTTGTACCGCTTCGCGAAAAGCTTTGGTGATGAGCCCAGTAGTCGTACTCGCAAAATAGCGTGCTCCCCAAGATGCATAACGGTCTTCTTCTTCGGGTGTCAAAGCCAAAATGCCAGGACATTTGCCAGCTGCGGCGACTGCTTTCAGCGTGCTTTCAATAGCCGCTTGAACAGCTGGTTCGCTCCAGCGGTTCTCACATCCCATGCTGTGCGCCAGGTCATTGGGGCCGACGAACACACTGTCAACGCCTGGCACAGCGGCAATCGCAGCGGCATTGGCCACGGCTTGCGGTGTCTCGATCATCACGATCAAAGCAATGCCATCGTTACTACGTTGTGTATGGCTGGGCCCGCCAAACGCGCCGTATCCTGCAGCGCGACTGCTAAAAGCACTGCCTCTCGCACCACGAATGCCTGAGCTATGGGGTGGCAAAGTGTATTTCACGCGTTGCACTAAAGCCGCAGCATGTTCTGGGGTATTGACCATCGGAATCTTCAATCCACCTGCCCCAGCATCTAGGATGCGAGGAATGTCATGCTCTAAGCAGCGCACAGCCATGGGAATACCGCTGGCACGACCTGCACGCAGCATGTTTTCTGTCACCTCAAGATCTGCGATTCCGTGTTCATTGTCCAAAACCACGAAGTCAAATCCTGCGTAAGCGCACATTTCGACAATCGCAGGTGAGGCAAGTCCATTGAAAACACCTCGCAAAGTTTTGCCGCTGTGCAGGGCCTCTTTCAAACGGGTGTCGAGTGGATGAATTCCATGTGTTGTCATGACCAGAGATCCTGAGATGCCATGGCTGCACCTTCGGCCATGGACTTGAGTTTCGCGAAACCAATAGAGGGGTGAATTGCGCCATAACCAGCAAACGTGCCAAAACCACAATCTGTTCCGGCCATGATTCTTTCGCGCCCAACAATGTTGGCATATGTCAACAGTCTTTGCGCAATTAAGCGCGGATGCTCAATGAAGTTGTTGACGGAGTCCAGTACACCAGGGCATAAAATTTTATTGTCTGGCAATTGCCCTTTTTTCTGAGCATCCGCCCAGACTTCCCATTCATGGGCATGGCGCGGATTAGCGCCTTCAAACAAAATGGTTGCAGGTTTAGCTTTGCAAACCAAGCCAATGATACGTTTGAGTTCGATGTCATGATGATGAGGCCCCTCGTAGTTGCCCCAGCAAATATGCATTCGCACACGCTCTGCGGGCACGTTGCGCAAAGCATGATTAAGGGCCTCAACCTGCTGCTCAGCAGCGGTCATGAACTCAGTATCACTTGCGTCACGAAACCGGATGTGCCGGCCCATCGCCAAGTCAGGGGCATCGATTTGCAACTCCAAACCGGAAGCCACAATAGCTTCATATTCTGCTGCCATGGCATCAGCCAATGCGCTCAGATACTTTTCGTGATTGGCGTAGTATTGATTCGGTTGAAAAACGGCGATCACACCGGGTGAGGCGCTGTTCATGAAGCCTCGTTCAACGCCTGACGCTTGACATGCTGCTTTGAGGTTGTCGATGTCCTTATGCAGGCCACTTAAGTCTTTGACGGCAATTGGGCCAGTACAAATAGGTCTGTGGTATTTGGGCGTAGCGCCTAATTTGGCGAGTCGCTCTTTAAAGTCAGGAAAATCATCGAGGTCTTTAGGGGTTGCGCGGGGCATTTCGCCAATTTCAAAACCTGTCAGCCTATGCCGGATATAGGTCGCGTAACTGATTTTGCTCATCTCGCCGTCGCTCACGACGTCGACACCTGAGTCCTTCTGCTTTGTCACTACGTTGAGCACCTCAGCTTTCATGAGTTTGTCGAACTGCTGCTCGTTGTAATTCAGACCGCTGTCTTGGGCGAAGAGTTGCTCCACAACTGCTTCAGGCCTGGGCAGACTGCCCACCAGGGTTGTCAATATGCGATTGGTATTATTCATCGTTGTGACCTATCAGTAAATCTTTTCATGGCGACATATCCATTGGCATCGATTGAATAGCCTGCTCGACCTGCGGCATCCACCACTTCAGGTACCCATTGGATTATTTTGCGCGAATCACCTGGCGTCATCACCAGCACCGCAACAGGAACATCACCGACATTACGGAGACATCGCCATACTTCGCCTGGCATTGCAAAACTGTCCCAAGCATCAGAATGTCCGTGAGCAATGCACAAGGGATCAGTTGCAATCATTTGAGCTGTGGTTTGAACATCAGAGGAGACATGAATTGCCAGCGACCCCTGATAGATGGACAGCACCTGCTTTTCTGAAAGAGTATGGGCTGCTACATGCCCCCCTGGAGGTATTCGTAACCATTCGATGGAAAATCCATGAGCATTGTGAATCGGCGCGCAGTGAGATCTTGATTGACTCATTCCCAAGCCAATCACAGGGGCCATTTGAGCGCCACCAGCATCAGCAACAGCATCCAAAAGCGCGTCCGACTGCCAGTCCAATTCGGAATGGCGCACCACTCGCTGTTTCATTGCCTCAATCGGCCAATGCTTCAGTTGACTGATTTCCGTATTGGTCATCGGTTGCAGTCGCTTCATGGAGCTCGAATTCCAGATTTGCCCTGAATTCTCATCAATGATCCTGTAATCCTCCGTCAGGTGGACACCATGAGCGCGAGCTGCCTGCAATGTTTGCGGTCCCCACAAAATACCGCCTGTGTCATCTTGGCCCAAGGCCGTGAACATGAAACCCTCATCCTCCCCCACATTTTGAAATCCTCGATAAATCCAGGTTGGGACACTCGCAATGTCACCGGGACCAAGGCGCGCCTTCAAGGGCTCTGGATTAAAGCCCCATTGAAGATCCCATTGGCCCTTGGTACACATGAATACTTCTGCGGTGAAATGCATGTGAGGTGGGTTGATTTTCCCCGGTGGCATTGAAACACCCCCTACTTGAAATCCGTGCTTTTCACGCAGACTGACCGGTTGGTTAGGATTTTGAGAAACACCGGGCCCTATCAGAGCGTAATTTTTCTTAGGTGAGCATTCAGGAATACAGTAATCGATGAAAGCCTCTGTGGAGTATTCAAGGCTTGAGAAAGGTATGAACCGATTTTTTAATTGTGAAGGAGTCTGCATGAGTTTCTTTGAGAGTTGGTGCACAGTCTGCGAATTCAACGGCCAAGTGTTGATCGGATTCTTTCCCCGGATTCATTGTCAAACCAGTAAAGCCGTGAAGTGTCAATGCGCACACCCACACGGTCGCCGAACTTGAGCCTGAGGTTCTTGTCGCCCTTGACTGCCACCCCGGCTTGCCCAAACTTGAAGGTGATCATGGTCGAGTCACCCATCAACTCAAAGGCATAAATCTCTGCTGAAAAGTTAGCCTCCTCGTTGGAGACCATCTGCATGTCTTCAGCGCGAATGCCCATGGTGAGTGCGCCCTGCCTCGGTGCAGTAACCTTGATTGGGACACCGTTTTCAGCCGTGACTGCGCCGCCTTGCGCATTGACAGCCAACAAATTCATGGCAGGGCTTCCAATGAAACCAGCAACATAAAGGTTGACTGGATCGTTGTAGATTTCTTCCGGCGAGGCAAGTTGCATGATGACCCCGTCCTTCATGATCGCCACCCGGTTCGCCAGCGTCATGGCCTCCACTTGGTCGTGCGTCACATAGATGGTGGTGACTTGCAACTCGTAGGCCAGGTGCTTGATTTCAGCCCGCATGGCAACGCGCAGTTTGGCATCCAGGTTGCTCAAGGGCTCATCCATCAGGAACACTTTTGGGGTACGCACAATGCTGCGTGCCAATGCCACCCGTTGACGTTGTCCACCAGACAACTCGCGTGGGCGGCGGTGCAGATACGGGTCCAATTCAACCCGGCCCGCTGCCTTACGCACTGCGGCCTCACGGTCAGCGGTACTGACGCCACGCAGCTTCAGCGGGTAGGCAATGTTCTCAGCCACGGTCATGTGGGGGTAAAGGCCATAGTTCTGGAACACCATAGCCACGTCGCGCTGCTGGGTTGGTATCTCGTTAATACGTTTGCCGTCAAAGGCAATCTCGCCATGGCTGGCCTGCTCAAGCCCGGCCACCATGCGCATGGTGGTGGTTTTGCCGCAGCCTGAAGGACCCAACAAAACAAGGAATTCCTGGTCGTCGATGTCCAGGTTGAGGTCACGCACCACATGAGTGGTACCAAAGGTTTTGTGCAGACCGCGAAGTGAAATTTGTGTCATGGGGATTTCCGACTGGAACTTACCGCACTGAGCCAGCGGTCAGGCTCTGAATGAATTGCTTTTGTACAAGCAGGGAGATGATGAACATGGGTGCCGTGATGAGAATGCCCCCGGCCGCCATCAGCTCCCAAAGGTCGCCGCGCTCGGTTCTGAAACCGATCAGGCCAATGGGCAGGGTGAGCGCATCCTGCTTGCTGATGATGAGGGCGAAGAGGAACTCGTTCCACGTGAGTGTGAAACTGAAAACGGCCGCGGTGATGATGCCGGGCAGTGCTGCCGGCACGACGATCTCCCAAATCACACGTGCGCGGTGCGCACCGTCCACCATGGCCGATTCTTCAATTTCAAGCGGTACCGCGTCGATGAAACCCTTCATCATCCAAACCGCATAAGGCAACACGATGGACATGTTGACCAGCACCAGGGCGGTGCGGGTATCCAACAAACCGAACTGTTTGAACATCAGGAAGTAGGGCAACACGATGACTGCGGCGGGAATGAATTGCGATGCAATAACGATCAAAAAAATAGTCCGCTTGAAACGAAAATCAAACCGGGAAAAAGCATACGCAGCCATGGTGGCCATGGGTATCGCCAGCAACACGGTGCCCCCCGCAACAGCGAAGCTGTTGATGATCTTGGAGCCCAGGTTCCAGGGGTGTTGGAACACTGTGTAAAAGTTCTCGAGGGTCGGCGTGAAGATGAAAGCCGTGTCCAACGTGTAAACATCTCGCGGCAATTTGAACGCCGTAAGGGTGATCCAGGCAATCGGCAGCAGGATGGCGCAAATGCCAATGAACACCAGCAGTTGCCTTAGCCAGTGGCGAACCACCTCATCTGCAGGAGATCGATAGCCGGTGATGAGGGACGGGGATTGAATAGTTGATGCAGTCATCATGTCTTATCGGGTTTTCGAAAAAATCAGCCGCAGGTAAAAACCCGCCATGACCAGCAACACCGCGGTAAGCAAATAGGCTGAAGCTGCGGCGTACCCCATGTCGTAATAGTTGAAGCCTTGTTCGTAAACAAAATACGCCAGCGTCTTGGTGGAGTTGCCCGGGCCACCATTGGTCAGTGTGTAAATGGTGTCGAACGCCTTGAGGGCAAACACGGTTTTGAGAACCAGGATCACGCTAACGACGGGCAAAAGCTGCGGCCAAGTGATGTCGCGAAAAACAGCCCAACTGGAGGCTCCGTCAATGCGGGCGGCCTCTTGGGTTTCGCCAGGAATGGATGCGAGGCCGCCCAGCATGACCAGCATCATGTAGGGTGCCCAGTGCCACACATCAGACACCACAAGAGCCGCCATCGACAATGTGGAGTCGGCCAGCCAAACCGTGTCTTTCATGGCCGGCACCAGCCAGCCAACTGCATACGCCAAAACACCGTACTCGGCATTCAGGAAGAACCGGAATGAAATGCCGATCAAGGCCGGGCTCATGACAAATGGCAGGATCAACAATGTGCGAGCCAAAGAATTGAGCCGACCGGCTCGGTGCAATAACAACGCACCTGCAAGGGCCACAGCCACGGTGATCAACACATCAGCCGCGATGAAAATGCCCGTGACCTGGATGGCTTCAAAAAAGTCCGGGTCATCGGTGAGCAGGTTGGTGTAATTCGAAATGCCGACAAAGTCACCTGCTGTGTTGCTCTTGGCCAGTTTCCACTCCCGGAAACTCAGGATCAGCGAGTATCCGAGCGGGAAAAAGGCCATGGCACCCACGAACAGCAGTGCGGGTGCCAGCAGCACCCAGTGAACAGGAACGCGCATTCGGCTCATCACGCACGCATGGCTTTGCGTACACGGGCCGCTGCACCATCCAGCGTTGGCTTGACCTGTGCTTTGCCTGAGGCCAGCTCACTGATGCTGGCCTCCAGAATGTCGCTGACCTGAGGCCATTGCGAAAACAGCGGTGTGCCCTTGGCACCCTTGAGTGCCTGTGCCGCAAAGACATGCATGCCTTTGTAGCGCACATTCACATCCGCATCGAGCAGGTTTTTGGTCTGCATCGCCACAACTTCGTTCATGCTCTTGTCCAGCAAGACACCCCGTTCAATTTCAGGGTTGGAAAGCCAGGTCAGGTACTCCATGGCGGCTGCCTTTTTCTTGGAGTGCTTATTGATGCCGTAAAACCAGGTGTTGGTGTACGTGGTGTTTGGCTTACCGGGCATGCTTGGTAAGGGCGCAAATGCAACCTGCTCGGGTTTGAGGGTCGATACCTTGGGGTCAACCAGACTGGCATAGCGCCACCACCAAACCGGCACCATGGCGCTTTTGCCCTGGGCCATAGAGTTCACCGCGTCCGTTTCGTTGAATGACGCAGACGCCGCTGGCGCTGCCTTGTGCTTGAGCATGACGTCGATGTAGGCTTGCGTAGCGGCAATACCGGCCGGGCTGTTGAAGGCGGGCTGGCCTTTAGCATCCAGCAGATCGCCGCCGCCACCCCACAGGTAGTTGAACCAGATCATCAGGTTTTGGCCTGCTGTCTTGCCGTAGTACATGGCCACGCCGGACAGGTCTGTTTTCGAGGAAATCAGCTTGCCCTGCTCAACCATCTCATCCCATGTGTTGGGTGCCTTCAAGCCCAGCTTGTCAAAAATGTCCTTGCGGTAGAACATCAACTGGACATGCCCACGGATAGGGAAGCCAAGAATGTTTTTACCATTGCCGTTGCCGTCGCGAGAGGCTCTTACGTGGGCATAGGGGTAGCGCGACTCGATATCAATCTTCTTCTCAGCGAGCATGCCGTTGAGGGGTTCAAACAGGTTGTAGAGCGACGGTCCCCAGACATCCATGGTGCTGAGCACGTCGTATTGGGAGCTTTGTCCTACCAGCTCGGCGGTGAGCTTCTCGCGGGTGTTGGCGAACGGCACATATTGGTACTTGACCTTGATTCCCGTAAGCGCTTCAAACTCTGCCAACCTGGCCTCGTGGGCTTTGAACTGGGGCGCAACAACCGTCAACAAATTGACTTCAGTTCCTGCGTAGGGCTTGCCCGGTTTCAGAGCGCCCGTGCCCTGGGCCAGCGCCCAAGGAGCCATGGCACCACCAATACCAGCTGCGGTGGCTTGAAGAATTCCGCGACGTTTCATGATTTTCTCCTTAGGGTTGAATTCGAATTCACAAACTTGATAAAATTTATTTTCAAATTACACTTTAGAAGCTGATTTACATCAATAACTTTTCGGGAATACCCTGATATGAATTCGATTTCAAAATGAGGAGAAAGTTTAATTCTCCAACCTCCTACGACGTGGCGCGCCACGCGGGGGTATCGCAGGCGGTGGTATCGCGCGCCTTTCAGGCTGACTCGCCGATTTCGGCAGTTGCGCGGGCACGGGTTCTAGCTTCTGCAACTGAGCTGGGCTACCAACCCAATGCAGTGGCCCGCAGCCTGATTACGAAGCGCTCCGGGCTGGCAGGCGTGTTGCTGACAGAGGCGACGCAGCGGGATACGCCTGAGGTGTTGATCTTGCTCGACCAATCCTTGCTGCAGCAGGGCTTTCATCCTTTGCTTTTCCCGTGCACCCATGAACTGGAGGGCAGCGCTGCTTTAGACAAAGCCCTGGCGTTTGGCGTTGACGGAATTTTGTCCTGTGTAGGCTTGCCGGTTGCTGCTCTCGCACGAGCGCATTTACGCCAGCGCCCGGTCGTCTTTTTCAACCGGCACAGCCCGGACCCCAAGACGCTGAGTGTGGTCTGTGACCACGCGAGCGCTGCCCGTTTGCTGGCCTCACGCCTGTTTGCAGCGGGCCACCGTCGATTTGCCGTAGTCACTGGCCCTGTCGAGGCGCCGGTGTCGTCCGAGCGCGTCAACAATTTCCTTGCTCGACTGGCGGAATTGGGGGTCAAAAAGGTCCAGAAATTTGAGGGGGACTACCACTACGAATCAGGTCATGCGGCAGGCATTAAGTTGCTTGGCCCGTCCAAGGCGAATCCGGACAGCAAGCGGCCCGAGGTCATTTTTTGCGCCAACGACGCTATGGCCTTAGGAGTGCTGGATGCTGCTCGATTTGGGCTGATGATGCGCGTGCCCACAGATGTTTCTGTGGTTGGGTTTGACGACATCCCGGCTGGCCGCCGACCTGCCTATTTGCTCTCTACCGTGCGCCAACCCACTGAAGACATGGCAAGCGCTGCATGCCTGATGTTTCGTCAGAGTGTGGATGAAATGAATGTGGCACATCCCCAATTACTCATGCCTGGTACCTTGATAGAGCGCGGTTCAGCCCAGTTGTTGCCGCAGGCGCAAGTGCTTTAGTTGGCTGCGCCTTGGGTGTGCAGCCAGCCTTGCAAAGCCTTACCCAAAGATGTTGGCGCTTCCAGCGGAACGAAATGGCCGACGCGAGGCAATTCGATCCAGTGCGCCCGGGGCTGCGCTTCAACCAATTCTCTCTGCCAGGGTGGTGGGCAAAGCCGGTCCTTGGCACCGCTCACCACCAACACCGGGCCCGCAAAAGCGGCTAACACGGCGTGCCCATCGGGGCGATGCGCCGCCCAATCAAACTGGGCAAACGCCGCGCTGCGAGGTGTACGTAAGGCCATGTCTTGCACCAAGTTCGCGTGGCGCTGGCGCGAAATTTCGTGGTGAAAATAGTTGGGCAAAACAAGGCTAGAGACTTTGACTGGACCTGCGCTGAACCAGAGGTTCTTCAAGGTTTTACTTTTGCGGTGGCCAACTTTGCTACCCGCTCGGGCATTGCTTGCAATCAGGGCGATGCGTTCAACACGCACAGGTGCGCGTCGCAGCAGCTCAAGCGCCAAAAGCCCACCCAGCGAAAACCCTGCCATCGAAAAGTGTTCCGGTAGCTGCCCAAGCAATTTATTGCACAGCGCATCCGTATCGCTATAGTTTTGCAAGTCTGCAACCTGCACATTTACGACCTTCTTCAGCCGCCACTTCAAAGCATTGAAAATCCTCCCATCGCAAAGAGTGCCTGGCAGCAAAAGAAGCGTTGGTTTCATGCGGAGCCTTGGAAATTTTGAAAAAATCGTGCCTTGTTGAACTCGCGCATGCGGGCCAGTACACCCACTCCAATCTGCTTGTAGACGTTCAACCAGTCGACCAGAAACCAGTTCTCACGAATCAGGCTGCTTTCGCAACGCCAGAAATCCAAGCTGCGCATTGTGAGCTTCTGACTCGCTGGTGCAATGCCCATCGATTCGTCGCCCGAGGTGGAGTTTTCCAGTCTCGCCTCCATCCGCATGGTTGTCGTCTTGCCGGAGCCCGACGGGCCCAGTAGCATAAGAAACTCACCATCAGCAATATCCAGTGACATGCGTTTGACGCCAACCGCGTCACCCCATTGTTTGACGATTTTCTTGAGTTCAATGCGTGCCACGGTGAAGTCTTGAGGCGTGAATAGGCTAGCGATGAAGTCAGTTGGCAGGCGGCGCTGCGGCATTTAGGATCTGCATCCAGATCGCTACATCATCCAACAGAACCCATTGCCGAATCACGCGTCCATCTCGGAATTCGGCATGCACAATTCCGAGCAGTTCAATTTCCTGTGCGCTATCTTTTCCATAGCGAGCAACTGAGTAGTCACGATGGCTATGAGCATTCTTTGATTGCAAATAGTTGCCAATGGCCCTGAATCGCATCGCCACCCGGTCGGGCTTGCCACTTTGGGCGGCATCACTTTGCCATGCCAAGTGTTCGAGGGCGTAACTATTAATGGTAAAGCCACCAAACACACTGTGCCAGAACTCGCTGATTTCGGTGTGGCCATAGGCGGTTTGCTCGCCTGGACCAATGCTTTGGGCCGCATCGTCATAGGTGGTTTCGACCTGGGTTCCACCCATCACAAAACCTTGCACACTTAACGCAAACTGTTGCGCATGCTCGTTATTTTCAACGTGCGGTACGTAGCCGGCTGGTGGCAGACCGGCTGATGGCTTGTGCCATCCGCCGCGCTGCTTCAGCCAACTTTCAGCCAAGGCTCGCGGTGTGGTGCCGATTTGCAGGGCAATGGCGGCATGGTCTCGCACCAGCCATTCGTGAATGATGCGGTTGTCTTTGCAAACGCAATCGGCAATCGTGCGCGCGTGTACTTTGCGACCCGTGGCCTTGCCAAAACTTCCGTCGCTGAAGTGGGTCATGGGGGAGATGATCCGGTGCGAACTCAAGTACCCACCCTGGGCATCCCCTGACTGGATGACATCTTCGGCCAACAGGCGGCGGTCCGGAAACATGGCCAGCGTGGCGAGTGTCCCTGCGATCACATCGTCTATGGAGGTAGAAACACTCAGGGTGGTTTCGACGATGCACGGATCACTGTAGTAGAGCCTGATATCGTCAATGCGCCTTTTTTCCCAGATCCGATCCGTGATGACCCGGATGTAGTGGTCCAGATTCTTGAACTCCGTTTGAAACCCGCGCATGGCTCCAGACTGCCAAAACGTCCGAGACTCAATGGCTGCAGGAGTGACAAGCGGATTCATCTTTTCCCTTTCAGGGAGTTTCTTCGCAGCGTCGAGCCGCGCACCACCAGACGCGCTGGCAGCACCACAGAACTGCTTTTTACTTCACCATCAATTTGGTTCAACAGGAGCTGCGTGGTGGCCTCAATCATGGCGTCGGCATCTTGCTCAACCGAGGTCAACTGGTAAGAGCCCCAGGCCGCCTGCCGAACGTTATCAAAGCCGACCACACTCAAGTCAAGAGGAATACGAAGCCCAAGCTCGATGCGCAAGGTGTCCATCACGGCAATCGCCATGTGGTCATTGGCGACAAAAAGGGCATCCGGGCGGTTTAATGATGAGCCTGCGAACAAGTGCCTGGCAGCAGTCTTGGCTTGTTCAAAATCATAGTTGCCCACTGCCCGGGCGAAACAGCGGCGCCCATGCTCTGCCAGACAGTCCAGAAAGCCACGTTCGCGGTCCAGATTGGTGGAGGTGTCCTCGGTTCCCGCGATGAACGCGATGCGTTCATGCCCAGTCTCCACGAGGTGACGTGCGATAAGCCGACCACCTTCGTAGTTATCGCTTGTGACCGAGCTGCAGTTCTGGCTTTCGCGCGCCGTGCGGTTGAACAACACCACCGGAATTCCGGCCTCGGAACACCGCAAGGCAAGGGCACTGGAAAGCGATATTGATGCCAGCACTAGGCCGTCCACCTGATATTGAAGAATGTCGGACAAAACCGTATCGACATCGCGGGTATCGGCAATAAAGAGCAACACGTGGTACCCATCACGCTGGAGTCTTTGCGAGATCTTTTCGAGAACCACCGGGTAGAAATGGTTGTCCAAATAAGACATGACCACGGCAATCATGTGGCTGCGCCGCGTGATAAGGCTGCGCGCGATGGCATTGGGCCGGTAGCCTAGTTTGCGGGCAGCGTCCTCCACTTTGGCTCGTGTCACTTCGGACACGCTGGCGCCAGGCGTGTAGGTCCGGCTCACGGCAGACTGAGACACCTGGGCCAGGCGGGCAACGTCAAGAGAGGTGACTGCGACCATGATGAACCTTTACCGTGCCGTCCAGCCACCATCAACCATCAGCGCAGACCCCGTCACCAGCGTGCTGGCATCCGAGGCCAGAAACACCAAGGCCCCCATGATTTCTTCCAGTTGTCCTACCCGGCCAAAGGCCGTGCCGGACTCGGCAAAGGCGCGGAATTGGGGGTCGGCGAGCATGGGCGCGGTCATGGGAGTTTCGATGAACGTCGGGCACACGGTATTGACCCGAATTCGATGAGCCCCCAGTTCCCAAGCCAAAGCTTTCGTCATGCCCTCCAGCGCGTGCTTGCTGGCGCAATACAGACTGCGCTTGGGACCACCCACATGACCCATCTGGCTAGACACCGTAATGATGGTGCCGCCGCGATCCTCAGCAATCATGCCGCGTGCCACCTCGCGGGTGACGAACATGGTGGCGCGAACATTCAGCCCCATGACACTGTCATAGTCAGTGTCATGCATGTCGGTGATCAGTGACGGGCGGTTGGTGCCAGCGTTGTTGACCAGAATGTCGAATGGCCCGTTTTGCTCGATGTAAGCCTTTACAGCGGCGGCATCGGACACATCGAGTTGGCCCGGCGTCGCCTTCCCGCCATTAGCCCGGATGTCCAAGCAGGCTGCCTCGACCTCGCCCGCTGAGCGCGCCACCAGAAACACATGCGCACCGGCCTGGGCCAGCGCATGAGATGCGGCCGAGCCAATGCCACGACCGGCTCCGGTGACCAGCGCGGTTCGTCCGTCAAGACGGAATGACGGTGTGCGCAGGTGTGGGGTGCGGTGGGTGGCGGCATTCATGGCAGTGCTGGCACCGGTTGGTACCAGGGCACCTCGGCGCGCGTGCCGTAACGCCGCACCCGCAGGTTGGCCTGCTCGCCGTGCCCGGCGAAGTTCTCCATGTGGCACAGGCGCGAGCAGTATTCACCCACCATGGCAGATGCTTCGTTGGTCAACACCGTTTGGTACGTACAAGTCTTGAGGAATTTTCCAACCCACAAGCCGCCGGTGTAGCGTGCGTTCTTGTTGGTTGGCAGCGTGTGGTTGGTGCCGATGCATTTGTCACCAAAACTCACATTGGTACGCGGCCCCAGAAACAACGCGCCGTAGTTGGTCATGTTGGTCAAGAAGTAGTCTGGGTCGCGGGTCATCACCTGCACGTGTTCAGAGGCGATCTCATCGGCCTTGGCCAACATCTCTTCATAGCTGTCGCAGACGATGACTTCACCATAGATGTCCCACGCCTTCGCCGCGATGGCTGCGGTGGGTAGTATCTTGAGCTGGCGCTCAATTTCGGCCATGGTATCGTGGGCCAGCTTCTCCGAGTTGGTCAGCAGTACAGATGGGGAGGTGGGGCCGTGCTCGGCCTGCCCCAGCAGGTCCACAGCGCACATTTCCCCATCTACTGTTTCATCGGCAATCACAAGCGTCTCTGTGGGTCCTGCGAACAAGTCAATGCCTACGCGACCATACAACTGGCGCTTGGCTTCGGCCACAAACATGTTGCCCGGACCGACCAGCATGTCGACTGCCTCGACCGACTGCGTGCCAATGGCCATCGCTGCCACGGCCTGCACGCCGCCAAGAACCAGAATTTGGTCTGCGCCAGCGAAATGCATGGCCGCCACAATGGCAGGGTGGGGCGCGCCCTCAAACGGGGGGGCGGTGGATACCACGCGCTTGACGCCAGCCACTTTGGCCGTGAGCACACTCATGTGGGCCGAAGCAATGAGCGGGTACTTGCCGCCGGGCACATAGCAGCCTGCTGCGTTTACCGGGATGTGGCGGTGGCCAAGCACTACGCCGGGCATGGTTTCAACTTCAACGTCTTTCATGCTGTCGCGCTGGATCTGCGCGAAGTTGCGGATTTGCTTTTGGGCAAACTGAATGTCTTCCAATTCGCGGGGGGACAGCTTCTTGACGGCTGCTTCTATGTCGCCCTGTGCAAGCGTGAAGCTGGACGGGTCCCAGTTGTCGAACTTGCGGCTGTACTCGCGCACGGCCTCGTCACCGCGCTGCTCAACATCTTTCAAGATGCGCTCCACCGTGGCGCGCACTTGCACATCGTCATCGGCACGGCCTTGGGCATCTTTTCCGCGTTTGAGGTATCTGATCATCTTTGGTTGAACCTTTGCTGAGTTAATGGGGGGGGGTGCTTGGGATTCAATTGTCAATGAATTGCATACGTATGCAATTTTGCATCCGGGAAATCTATTTCAAATAGGTATTTTCCCGAGTATTAATGGGCCGGGCGTCGCCCAAACTGGCTGCGTACACGCGCCAGCACGTCCACGTCAATCTGCAGAAGAACGTTGAGAATATCGATAGGCACCCAGTTCTCGCGGATCAGTCCGGCATCTGCGTTGTAAAAATCCATCACCCGCATGGTGACCGCCCGGTCAGTGGCGCCCAGACCAAGCCAAGCACCGCCCTGGTGCAGCATGTGACGGCTTGGCCAGCCGCCGGTGGCAGAAAACGCCTGCTGGATCACGTCGTGAACATCAAGCAGCATCGTGGTCTGCACGATCTAGCCGTCCACCATCTGGTGGAATTCCCATAACTAGTGTAGATCGCCTGGTCAGTGGCCGGAATGCCGTGCCTGTCGCGCCGGAAATTTGCCGCCTGGTGACCGACCAAGCCCACATGGGCGCGCCCCTCGCGTTCGCCACCCATCACGCTCGCGTGCCGGCGCTCCAAGTCAGGGAATGCATGCAATAAGGGCCCCAGACCACCCTCTAGATGGCTTTCACGCCCCGCAACTCGCTCCAGGGATGCGAAGCAAATTGGCATCCCGGTGGTAGATGCTGGTCAGGTTCGCCGACAGCGTCGACGGGCTGGACTCGGCGATAGCGTTTATGGACGAAAAGACGGTGTGTTTGTTGGCAAGATTGTCTGTGTCGGTACCTGTCGCATCCCGGATGATTGCATTGACTCAAAACGGTATCCGCTGTTCATGGCCAGAGAGGTCATGCGGCAGTTGATAGACAATCTTTGCGTCACCTCAGCAGTCCACCCGGAAGCCTTGTCATGATGATTGCCTTGCACAAAAACGCACGTACTACGCCCGCCACCCGTGCGGAGATGGCGGCCAGCACGGAGACTGCTGCCACTTTGGCGTTGCGCTTCGGCGTGAGTGAAGGCACTGTTTACAAGTGGAAGGGTCGAGACAGCTTTCATGACGCGTCCCACACCCCGCACAAGCTTCAAACCACGCTCACACCGGCGCAAGAACAGATCGTGGTCGAACTCAGAAAGACGCTGCTGTTGCCCCTGGATGATTTGTTGGCCGTCAGCCGTGAGTTTCTTTGCCCCCAGGCCACACGCTCGGGTCTGGACCGTTGCTTGCGTCGCCACGGCGTTGGCAACCTCAACGCGCTCAGGCCCAAAGAGCCCACTGAGCCTCATAAAGCCTTCAAAAGCTATGAGCCGGGGTTCATCCACATCGATGTCAAATACCTGCCCCAGATGCCCGACGAGACCAGCAGGCGCTATCTGTTTGTGGCCATCGACCGCGCCACACGCTGGGTGTTTGTGCAGATCAAGAGCCACAAGACGGCAGCGGCAGCCCGAGCGTTTCTCAATGCCCTGCACAAGGCGTGCCCGATCAAGATGCAGAAAATTCTGACCGACAACGGCAAGGAGTTCACTGACAGGTTGTTTGCCAGCCGTGAGCGCCAGGCCACGGGCAACCATGAGTTTGATCAACTGTGCCAAGCCTTGAACATTGAACACCGCCTGACCAAACCACGCACGCCGCGCACCAATGGCATGGTCGAGCGCTTCAACGGGCGTATCGCTGACGTGCTCAAGACACACCGATTCACCAGCGGTGAAGATTTGGAGCAAACGCTCATGCGTTACGTGGCTCTGTACAACCATCAGTTACCCCAGTCAGCGCTCAAAAGCAAAACACCGATGAGGGCCATGAAAGACTGGTACGCTTCTCATCCTCATTTGTTTATAAAACGGCCTTACGATCATCCGGGATGCGACACATAGCGATTATCATCTATTTAGTAACTGTATTGATGGAACGAACTACTAGGCATTCAGAACCCATCAATCCGTGGATATCTTCATTATGGGATCCTCTGCACCTATGTCCATCCACCCCCAAAAATTTCTCACGCGAGGTTTATACGAGTTTTGCGTAAAAACAGGGATGTGATTGGACCGGTCAGTCGCTTGATGTTGTTGTCTGAAGGCCGCGCTTGCCGCTTTCGGGTATTTGGTGCCTTTTTTCACGCATTGGCGCCATGCGCCAATGCCCTTGCCTGAATTGTGGCCAAGGTGTTTTCGTCTGGGGCAGACAAGTCCCAGGCCTGCATATGGCTCAGGCTGATGTCGGCCAGGGCCTCGATCCACTGCGCGTGGTTGTTCAGGCAGGGGATGTAGCTGAAGCTTTCGCCCCCAGCGTGCAAGAAGGCTTCTTGCGCCTCTTGTTGAATCTCTTCAAGCGTCTCCAGACAGTCACTGGTAAAGCCAGGGCAGATCACGTCGACTTTTTTCACGCCTTGCTGCGCCATGGCCACCAGCGTGTGCTCGGTGTAGGGTTCCAGCCATTTGGCTTTGCCAAAACGTGACTGAAAAGTCAGCTTGTATTGGTCTTTAGAGAGGCCCAGTGCTTCGGCCAGCAGCCGGCCGGTCTTGATGCATTCGCAGTGGTAGGGGTCGCCCAATTGCAAGGTGCGTTCGGGCACGCCATGGAAACTCATCACCAGTTGCTCTGCCTGCCCGTGGGTGGCCCAGTGGTCGCGCACGGTTTGCGCCAATGCGGCGATGTAGCGCGGGTCGTCGTGGTAGTGGTTGACGAAGCGCATCTCGGGAATGAGCCGGGTTTTCAAGCCCCAGTGGTAAACGGCATCGAACACACTGGCGGTGGTGGTGCCGCTGTATTGAGGGTAAGCGGGCACGATCAGCACGCGCTGAACGCCTTCGGCCTTGAAGGCGCTCAGTTGTTCCGGAATGGAGGGCTGGCCGTAGCGCATGGCGTAACGCACGCTGACGTTGTGGCCGCGCTCTTGCAGTGCCGTGCCCAGCGACTGGGCTTGCTTTTCAGTGAAAACTTTGAGTGGCGAACCACCCTCGGTCCAGATGCTGGCGTATTTGGCGGCCGATTTGGCGGGGCGCACGCGCAAGATGATGCCGTGCAGGATCAGCCACCAGATAGGTTTGGGGATTTCAACCACGCGACTGTCGCCCAAAAATTCAGCCAAATACTTGCGAAGCGCTGGCGCCGTGGGCGCGCTGGGTGTGCCCAAGTTGCAATACAGCACCGCTGTGCGGGCGGCTTGACCATGCTGAAAGGAGGGTTCTTTTTGGAATGCCATGCGGTATTCTCCCACCACCATGATTGACATTTCAAAAATCAAAGCCATTTCTCTTGATTTGGACGACACCTTGTGGCCCGTTTGGCCCACGATTGGCCGTGCCGAGGCTGTTTTGCAGGCTTGGCTGTCTGACCATGCGCCGGGGACGGCGGCCTTGTCGGCCGACTTGGCGTTGAAGCAGGCGGTTCGCGCCGAGGTCAATGCCCGCCATGCCGATCGGGCGCACGACTTGTCGTTTTTGCGACTGCAGTCGATACGCGCCTTGTTGCAGCAAGCCGGTGACCCGGTGCACTTGGCGGAGGCCGCTTTTGAGGTGTTTTTTGCCGAGCGCCAGCAGGTGGACCTGTTTGACGACGCCTTGCCTGCGCTGGTTTTTTGGAGCGCCAAGTACCCGATCGTTGCGCTGTCCAATGGCAATGCCGATGTCCACCGCGTGGGCATTGGCCAGCACTTTCACGCCAGCGTGAGCGCCCAGTCTTTGGGGGTGGCCAAGCCGGACTTGCGCATTTTTGTGGCTGGCGCGGCGGCAGCGGGCGTGCAGACCCACGAGGTGCTGCACATTGGCGACGATGCGCACGCCGACTGCGTGGGCGCATTGGCCGCAGGCATGCAGGTGGCCTGGCTCAACCGCGAAGGCCACGACTGGACCCACGGCGACACCCGGCCGCACCTGGAAGTGCGAGACTTGCACGCGCTGTGCGCCAGCTGGCCTGATTACGTCGCTTAGGTCGGCGGCTTCAGCCCCGACATGAGGCCTGAGCTATTCGAATATCAGGAGACAGAGATGACTTTGAAAATTTATGGCATCAGCGCATCCCGCGCTGCACGGCCTTTGTGGGCTGCATTGGAGTTGGGCGTGCCCTTTGAGCACATCGCCATGACCTACAAAGCGGGCGCGACACGCACACCCGAATTTTTGGCGCTCAACCCCAATGGCCACATTCCTGTGGTGTGTGACGAACGCCCCGAAGGCACCGTCACCGTGTGGGAAAGCATGGCCTGCGCCCTCTACATCGTCCGCGTGCATGGCCAGCCCAATGGCCAGTCGATCACCCCCGCCACACCCCGCGAAGAAGCCGAAGTCCTGCGCTGGAGTTTCTGGACGGTGACCGAGCTGGAAAAAGACGCGCTCACCGTGCTGATGCACCGCATGGCCATGCCCGCCGACCAGCGCAAACCGGAGTTGGCCGAGCAAGCCGAAAACCGCTTGAAGGTGCCGCTGGCCGTGCTGGAGGCGCATTTGCAAGCCCAACACGCTCAAGGCCAGGCGCATTTGGCGGCCAATCGTTTCACCGTGGCCGATGTGTGTGTGGCCAGCGTGGCCAACTGGATTCGCCCGGCCCCGGGCTTGCTGGCGCAATACCCGGCGGTGTCAGGCTGGCTGCACGCTTGTATGGAGCGCGAGGCGCAAAAGCGCGTTCGGGCGTTGCCTTGAAGGATGTGGCCGTGACGCGAGCATTCGTCAGGCTTATGTCTTAGGTGGTTTGTGCCGGCAGCGCGTGCAGCCGAATACCCAAGGCCGAGGTAACTTTCAAGATCGTCGCAAAACTTGGGTTGCCCTCTCCAGAAAGCGCTTTGTAGAGACTTTCCCGGCCCAGCCCCGTGTCGCGTGACAGTTGAGACATGCCTTTGGCGCGGGCGATGTGGCCCAGCGCCTTGGCAATGAAGGCGGCATCGTCTCCAGCTTCTTGCAGGCAAGCTTCCAGATAAAGTGCCATGTCTTCCTCGGTTTTGAGGTGTTCGGCGCTGTCCCATTTGCGCAGCTTGAGTGTGCTCATCTCCTTACTCCTTCAATTGGCGAGCGAGTTCGTGCGCCGTTGCAATGTCTTGGGTTTGACTGGATTTGTCGCCCCCGGCCAGAAGAATCACGATTTCCATACCGCGCTGTGTGAAATACACGCGAAAGCCAGGGCCATGGTGAATTCGCATTTCGGATACGCCCTCACCCACAGCCTTGTGATCCCCGAAGTTGCCTTCTTCGGCACGATCGATGCTGGTCTGAATGCGTCTGGCAGTTTGTCTGTCCTTCAAGGACTCAAACCACAGATCAAAGACTTCGGTGGTGTAAATCGTCTTCACGGCTCATTGTATCAATTGGGATACGGTTTTATGGAGTTGGTGTTGATGGGCTTAGCGTTTGTGGGGTGTATGCGGCTTCAAAGTCCGCGCCCTCGTTCATCTGCTGAATGACGTGCAACAAGCCGTGGCTGCCCACTTGGGCCAGCCAGGGGCGCACTTCGCGCCCGGCGTCCGAATAGACGGGGCTGAGGGTGGGCTGGCCTTGGGCCACGCGTTCAAAGTTTTTGTCGTCGCCAAAACGGTGAACGCCAGCCAGCCATTGCTGCAAGGATTGGTAGGTCAGCAGCTCGTCGCGTGAGGGCCGGGGGATGCGGGTGCTGATCAGAAATTGCCAGTGGTTTTCTGAATGCTCGGGTGCTTCGCTGATGACCACGGCCAGACCTTCGTCAAACCACTGGGGCATGCGTTTCCACGCAAACAGGGTCAAGCGTGTGCTCATTTCTGCGTGTGACCATTCGTGTGCCAGAAAGTGCCAGTTCAACCCACGCGGCGACAGCAGGATGCGTTGGCCGAAAACCTTGCCCATTTCGCCTCGCCCGCCCAAGGCGGCGTAGCATTTTTCGGTGATGCAGGCGTGCACGGTGGGGCTTGCGCTAACGCTGCCGTAGGCCATGCGGACGGCCGCTTCGGCCCGGGCCATGTCTGCGCGCAGTCGATCCCCCGTGGCTTCATCGGTCCCAACTTCAGCCTACAGATGGGGCGCGATCGGGATCAGGCCAAAACTTTCAGGGGCCAGCAATTTGCCGCTTTGCGCCACGCTGTGCAGCATGCCGCAGCCACTCAAGAGGACCAAGGACAAAAGGAGTGCGAGGGTGCGCAGTCGGATCATGTGGACTCCGGGGGCTGGGGTTCATAAACCAACAAATCCCCCGGTTGGCATTGCAAGACTTCGCAGATGCGCTCCAGCGTGTCAAAGCGCACGCCTTTGACCTTGCCGGACTTGAGCAGGGAAATGTTGACTTCGGTGATGCCGACAGCGGCGGCCAGATCGCGGGAGCGCATCTTGCGGCGGGCCAGCATCAGGTCGAGTTGAACGATGATGGTCATCAGACAAACGCCTTGTTTTCTTCGGCGATTTCCGACATCCAGGCCATCAGGTAAGACAGCATGAGCAAGACGCCGCAAATCAACAGGCCCAACAAGTCGCTGGGGTGCATTTCCCAATTCCAGAGCTGAGATTGCGGTGGCAGGTGCAAGGTGACCAGATAACTCCAGAGTGGGCGGGTCGCAATGCCCAGCACGGCGCAGCCCAAGCCCGCCCAGGCACCGCGTTGCAGCCAGTTGCTGCTGATGGTGCTCAAGCCCATGTCGCGCAATAAATGTTGGGTGGCTTGCCACAGACAAATTACAGCGGCCAACAACAGGAACCACAGGGTCAGATTAAGGCCAACGGCGCTGCCGAGTTGCCAACTCGCACCAGCGTTTAGATCGCGTTGCCAATAACTGCCGACCTTGTGCAGAAATTCCGAGGGGTCTTGCAAGGGGTGAAGAATGTGAAGCAGCACCCAGAATGTGTAGATGCTGCCCAAGACTCTCAGAGTCCAGATGACCGTGGCGACTTTGCGCCGCAGTTGGGTGTGGTGTGCCGAGGTGATTGATGTGGATGTGTTCATGCCATGCCTCCTTGTGAAAGAAGGTATTGAAATTCAAAAATGGAATTAAAGCAATAAAAATTTATTGTTTAACATTAAATTTTTATCGAGATAGTGCATTCAAGATGCTGTTAAACAGCATCGACTCCTCACCCCCTGAACCTTCCACGCCAACCTCAGCTTGCGCAGCGTCGCGAACGCGTGTAAGACGTTGCCGAATGATTAAAAAATTTCCTGAACGGGAAATAATGTAGATGTATGTGCCTGTAGTAGAGAAAATTTCCCGTTCGGGAATTATGTCTTGCTAAGAATCGAGGTTTGTTGCAAAATTTCCTGAGCGGGAAATTTAGCAAACCATGACCAGTATTCGTTCATCTCAGCAATTGGGCGATGCCATCCGCACCGCCCGCAAGCAGCTTGCACTCACGCAGCCGCAGTTGGCCTTGGCCGCAGGGGTGGGGGTGCGCTTTGTGGTGGAGCTGGAGGCGGGTAAGCCCACGGTGCGGCTGGCGCAGGTGCTGCGGGTCATTGAGGCATTGGGTGGTGAATTCAGCTTGAATGGTTTGCCTGCAGCCGCTTTGGCTGCCGAGCCGAAACGCGAAGGACATGACGATGGCGCATGAACTGGATGTCTGGCTGTTTACCGACCGTGTGGGCACCTTGAGCTTGGCGCAGGGGCGGCTGAGTTTTGGCTATGCCCCTGGCTGGCTGGCGCAGCCGAATGCGGTGGCGTTGTCCCTGTCTTTGCCTCTTCAGGCCGAGCCTTTCGACGATCACATGACGCGTCCCTTTTTTGCAGGACTGTTGCCCGAAGGGCAATTGCGCCGTCTGCTTGCACGCCATTTGCAAATCTCAGGGCAGAACGATTTCGCGCTGCTGGACCACATCGGCGGCGAATGCGCAGGAGCCGTGACCTTTTTGGCACGAGGGCAGACTTTGCCTGCAGCCGCCGGCACTAAAGATGTGCGCTGGCTGAGCGATGAAGAAGTCGTTGTTATTCTGGATGAGTTGCCGCGTCGCCCCATGCTGGCGGGTCAGGATGGGTTGCGGCTGTCTTTGGCCGGTGCTCAGGACAAACTGCCGGTGGTTTTTGATGGCCATCGTATTGGCTTGCCGCGCAACGGCACACCCAGCTCTCACATCTTGAAGCCGCCGATTCATGCCGTGGAGGACAGCGTGACCAACGAGGGTTTTTGCATGGCGCTGGCCGAGGCCATGCAACTCAAGCCTGCGAAGTCACAAATTCATGTTGTGCTGAATCGCCCGTTCTTGCTGGTCGAGCGCTATGACCGAATCATGGAGACACAAGGCCGCAGGTTGCGCCTGCATCAGGAAGACTTTTGCCAGTCGCTGGGCGTAGTGCCTGAAATGAAATACCAGAACGAAGGCGGACCGGGTCTGGCGCAGTGTTTCGATCTGGTTCGCCGTGTCACACGCCCCAGTGCTCCACACGTTTTGCGTTTGTTCGATGGTGTGATCTTCAATGTCTTGGTCGGCAACCACGATGCGCATGCCAAGAATTTCTCTCTGTTGTACGCGGGCCAGACGCCTTTTTTGGCACCGTTTTATGACCTGCTCTCAACGGCGGTGTATCCGGCGCTGACGCCCAAGATGGCCATGAAAATTGGCAGCAAATACAAGTTCAGCGAAGTTCAGGCACGGCATTGGGAGCAGTTTGCGCAAAGCGCAGGTTTGGCCAGATCCCCAGCCAGAAAACGCATCTTGGAATTGGCCAAGGCACTGCCCGGTGCCGCCTGCGCACTCCAGCAAGCCAGTGGCAGCCGATATTTGGGGAATGCCGTGGTGGAGCGCATCGTGGTGCTGATTGAGCAGCGCTGTGCTTTGACGGTTCAAAGGCTCAGTGCGCCGATGACCGATGCGAATGTTTCACCCGATTGATGTGAAGGATGTGCGGCGGCTCAAAACCGCCCCAGCGCCTGCATCTTCCACGCCAGCCACAGCTTGCGCAGCGGCGTCAGCGCTATGCGCTGGTGCAGCACCTGATAGCCCGATGCCTCGATCTCGCGCAGCAAGGTGCGGTAGATGCTGGCCATCATGAGGCCGGGTTTTTGGGCGCGGCGGTCGGCCGCAGGCAGCAGGGCCAGAGCTTCGTCGTACAGAGCGTGGGCGCGTTCGGTCTGGAACTTCATCAGCGCGGTGAAGCGGTCTGAGTAGTCGCGCTGCATCAGTTCGTTGGCTTTGACGCCAAAACGTTGCTGCTCATCGAGCGGCAGGTAGATGCGCCCGCGCATGGCGTCTTCGCCCACGTCGCGGATGATGTTGGTCATCTGAAAGGCCAGGCCCAGTTTGTGCGCATAGGCCGTGGTCGCCTCGTCAGTCTGGCCAAAGATGCGGGCGGCGATTTCGCCCACCACACCCGCCACCAAGTGGCAATATTTTGTGAGGCCAGCAAAGTCCAGATACCGGGTTTGGTTCAGGTCCATCTGGCAGCCATCGATCACGGCCATCAGGTGGCGGCTTTCGATGCCGAAGGTGGGGGCCAGGGGCACCAGAGCGTGCATGACGGGGTGGCTGGGCTGGCCAGCATAGGCTTGTAGCACTTCTGTTTGCCACCAGCCGAGCTTGGCAGCCGCCACGCTGGGGTCTTTGATTTCATCGACCACGTCGTCCACTTCACGGCAGAAGGCATAAAAGGCGGTGATGGCCGCGCGGCGCTCGGGAGGGAGGAACAGGAAAGCGTAATAAAAGCTGCTGCCCGAGGAGGTGGCTTTTTGCTGGACGTAGTCTTGCGGGCTCATGGGCTGGGATTCTCGCACCCAAAGGGGGGATTCAAGAGCGGGGCACGCCACACATTTTTTGGAATTGCTGGTTCAGTACAGCCCATGAGCCCCATCTCAGTGCGATGCGCCAGAGCAGGGCACGCACTTCGTGGCGCGGCATTTTGATGCGCTGGTTCAGGGCCGCTGGTCCGGCCTGGCGCAGCAGTGCCAAGGTGCGTGCACCAATCAGGGCTGGCAGGGCGCTGGCCAGGCGCAGGCGCAGTGGCTTGAGCGCCAGGGCGTAGCGCATGCCGTCGGCCAGTTGCGCTTGGGTGTGGTCCAGCCACTGGGTGTAGAGCGGGGTCAGGGCTTGCAGGGTGTCAGCATCAGGGTTGACAGCGGCTTGAGCCAAAAGTTCAGGGCTCAGGCCCGCCTGCCTGAGCGTCTCCTCCGGCCAGTAGCAGCGCCCAGCAACCAGGTCCGCTCCGGCATCTCGAACGATGTTCAGGCGCTGCAGTCCCATGCCGTATTCGCGCCCGATGCGCAGCATCTCGGCCTGGGGCAGCAGGCTGTAGCCGGGCAGGTGGCGTCCGCACAGCTCGGTCCAGAACTCGCCCACGCAACCGGCCACCAGCCAGGTGTATTCGCTCAGTTCGGCTTCGGTTTGCAATGCCTGAAGACCTGGGCCAAAGCGGTTCATGTCCAGCTGTTGGCCCTGGGTGATGTGGCGCAGCACTTGGCGCACGCTGGTTTGGTCGGCCTCTGACAAAGTGTGCAAAAGCCGCAGACATTGGGGCAAGTCCAGCATCAGGGCGCGCTCATGCGGGTCAGTTTGTTGTGCGGCAAAGGCCTGGGTCAGGCGGGACAGCTCGCAGCTTTCTTCAGCCGAAGTGGCCTGGGCGGCAATCGTTTGCGCCATGAGGTCCAGCAAGACCTGGCGCTCCGTCAAGGGCAGGGCGGTGGTGTCGGCCACCGTGTCGGTAGCGCGGGCCAGCAGGTAGCCGATGGCCACCGGGGCTTGCAGTGCGCCCGGCAAAAGGCGGATGGACAGGTCGAACGAGCGCGAAACGTGGTGCAGCAATTGGTGCTGGGAGGCGCTCAGGCTCCGGCGCGGGTGGCCTGACGCGCCGAGCTGTGGCGGCTGGAATGAGGGGGGCTTGAGCATGGTCAATCCGTATTGTCGCTTGACAGCTGGACCTGCTTTGAATAAATTACTGACCAGTCATTCATTACCATTCCTTGAGAATTTCATGTCCTCTTTTTTATTACCCGCCACGCGACGAGTTGTCCATTGGTGCGCACTTGCGGCGCTTTTGACCACATTGTTGGCCTGCTCCAAATCTGAAGCGCCACCAGCGCCTTTGCGCGCGGTCAAGTTGATCACGGTGTCCGGCACCGATCTGGTTGTGGGCGGTGAGTTTTCGGCCGAAGTGCGGGCGCGCGTGGAGTCTCGGCTGGGTTTTCGGGTGGGCGGCAAATTGGTGCAGCGCCCTGTCGAGGTGGGGCAACGGGTGGCCGTTGGGCAGTTGTTGGCCTTGATTGACGCACAAGACTTTCAATTGGCCGCTCAGGCCGCCCAGGCGCAGGTGAGTGCTGCGCAAAGTCAGCGCGATTTGGCTGCGGCAGAATTCAAGCGCTTTGAGGCCCTGAAGGTGCAAAACTTCATCAGCGGCGCCGAGTTGGAGCGGCGCGAAGCCGGCCTGAAGTCGGCCGAGGCGGCTTTGAACCAGGCCAAAGCCCAAGCGCAGGCGCAAGGCAATCAGGCTGGTTATGCGCGTTTGACCGCCAGCCATGCCGGCGTGATCACCGCCATCGAAGCCGAAGCGGGGCAGGTGGTCTCAGCTGGGCAACCCATCGTGCGTCTGGCCCACGATGGCCCGCGTGACGCCGTGTTTGCCGTGTCTGAGCAATTGGCTTTGGGCTTGAAAATCGGTCAAAGCATGACGGCCACATTGCTCAGCACGGGTCAGCCTTTGAAAGGAAAAATTCGGGAATTGGGCGCCAGCGCCGATCCGGTGACGCGCACCTACACCGTCAAGCTGGCGCTGCAGGCCGGGGAGCGTTTGCCTTTGGGGGCCACTTTGAATGTGCGCGCACCCGGGCTGTCCGGTGCAGCGGTCTCGGCCATCAAACTGCCCACCAGCGCTTTGCGTCAGGAGGGTCAGGGCACGGCAGTCTGGGTATTGGATGAGGCGACCATGACGGTCAACAGCCAGGCGGTTCAGCTGGGCCCGGTCGACGGCAACGAGGTGGTGGTCAGCTCGGGACTCCAGCCCGGTCAAAGGGTGGTCAGTGCCGGGGCGCATGTCTTGTCACCCGGTGAGAAGGTGACGGTGTACGGCGCTGCGCCTGTGTCGGCACCAGCGTCCGTGCCTGCTGCCTCGGCTGCTGCATCGGTCCCTGCTGCAGCCAGCCCGAGGTGATCGCATGAGCAGCCCAGACAACACCCGATTCAACCTCTCGCGCTGGGCGCTGGAGCACCCGGCCCTGACGCGCTACCTGATGGTGGTGCTGATGGTGCTGGGCATGGCGTCTTATTTCCAGCTGGGGCAGGACGAAGACCCGCCTTTTACCTTCCGCGCCATGGTGGTGCAGGCTTATTGGCCCGGCGCTACGGCCGAGCAAGTGGCTGAGCAGGTGACCGACAAGATCGAGCGCACATTGCAAGAGGTGCCTTTTGCCGACAAGATCCGCAGCTATTCAAAGCCGGGCGAGGCGCAGATCATTTTTCAGATCAAGGACAACTCGGACCCCGGGGCGGTGCCGCACATTTGGTACACCGTGCGCAAAAAGATCGGTGACATGCGCGGCAGCTTGCCGCCGGGTGTGATCGGGCCGTTTTTCAACGACGAGTTTGGCGATGTGTTCGGCGTGATTTACGCCTTGGGCGGCGAGGGTTTCACGCCCGCCGAAATCAAGGCCCAGGCCGACAGCTTGCGCCAGCTGCTGCTGCGCGTGCCCGATGTGGCCAAGGTTGAGCTGTTTGGCGTGCAGGCCGAGAAGGTGTTTGTGGAGGTTTCGCAAAAGAAACTGTCGCAGATGGGTTTGGACATGGGTGCTGTGGTGGCACAGTTGAACCAGCAAAACGCGGTGGAATCGGCCGGCAGCATCCAGTCGCCAGTTGATGTGGTGCAGGTGCGGGTGGGTGGCCAGTTCCAGAGTTTGGACGATTTGAAGTCCTTGCCGATTCGCGGCGCTTCGGGGGCGCAAATTCGCCTGTCTGACATCGCCACGGTGCGCCGCGGCTATGCCGATCCGGCCAGTGTGAAGGTGCGCCATGAGGGGCAAGAGGTCATTGCGCTGGGCGTGTCCATGGCCAAAGGCGGCGACATCATCGCACTGGGCAAGTCCTTGCGCTTGGCGATCGCGTCCACACAGGCCAGCTTGCCAGCGGGCATGAGCCTGACCCAGGTGCAGGACCAGCCCAGCGCGGTGGCCAGTTCGGTCAACGAATTCATCAAAGTGCTGATCGAGGCCGTGGTCATTGTGTTGGCGGTGAGCTTTTTGGCGCTGGGACTGCACAAGCGGCCTGGCAACAACCCCCTGTGGCGGCGCTGGACTTTGGACATTCGCCCCGGTTTGGTGGTGGGCATCACGATTCCTCTGGTGCTGGCGGTGACGTTTTTGGCGATGTATTACATGGGCGTCGGCCTGCACAAAATTTCGCTGGGCTCGCTCATCATTGCTTTGGGCTTGCTGGTGGACGACGCCATCATCGCGGTGGAGATGATGGTGCGCAAAATGGAGGAGGGCTACGACAAGGTACGAGCGGCCACCTTCACTTACGAGCTCACAGCCATGCCCATGCTCACGGGCACCTTGATCACGGCGGCGGGTTTCTTGCCGATTGGCATGGCCAAGTCCACAACGGGCGAGTACACGTTCGCGATTTTTGCGGTCACGGTGGTGGCGCTTTTGGTCAGTTGGGTGGCTTCGGTTTACTTTGTGCCTTATCTGGGCACTTTGCTGCTCAAACCCCCGGCGCATCCGGTGGCGGCCGAGCAATTGGACTCCCCACAGATGTACGACACGCCGTTTTACCGGCACTTTCGCGCCTGGGTGACGTGGTGCGTCACCCACCGCTGGAAGACGATTGGCATCACCATCGCTTTGTTTGCGCTGGGCATGGTGGGCATGGGCAAGGTGCAGCAGCAGTTCTTCCCCGATTCTTCACGCCCGGAAATCATGATGGACTTGTGGTTGCCCGAAGGCTCGCCGGTCAAGGCCAGTGAAGACATCACGCGGCGCGTGGAGCAGCGCCTGGCGCAAGAAGAAGGTGTGAAGTCGGTCACAGCCTGGGTCGGCTCGGGCGTGCCGCGTTTTTACCTGCCGCTGAATCAAGTCTTTCCGCAGACCAACGTGTCGCAGCTGATCGTGCAGCCCACCGACTTGAAAACCCGCGAAGTGCTGCGCGCCAAATTGCCCACCTTGCTGGCGCAAGAGTTTCCCGAAGTGCGCGGGCGTGTGCAACTGCTGCCCAGCGGCCCGCCCGTGCCATACCCGGTGCAGTTCCGGGTGGTGGGGCCGGACCCCAAGGTCTTGCGCCTGAAGGCCGACGAGATCAAGACCCAGATGCGCCAAAACCCCAACACGCGCGACGTGAATGACAACTGGAACGAGTCGGTCAAGTCGGTGCGCTTGGTGGTTGACCAAGCCAAGGCGCGTGCATTGGGCGTGAGCAGCCAGTCCATCGCGCAAGCGACGCGCACCTTGCTGACGGGCAGCGCGGTGGGGCAGTACCGCGACGGTGACAAGCTGATCGAGATCGTGCTGCGTCAGCCATTGGCCGAGCGCGATGCTTTGTCCGACCTGGGTCAGGCTTATGTGCCCACGGCCTCAGGCCGGTTCATCCCTTTGCTGCACATTGCCACGCCGGTGTTGGCTTGGGAGCCAGGTGTGATGTGGCGCGAAGGGCGTCAGTTTGCGATCACCGTGCAGTCAGACATCGCCGAGGGCTTGCAGGGCGCCACGGTGACGGCGCAGTTGCTGCCCGAGCTGAAAATGACCGAGGCCACCTGGCAAGGGCAGGGTTTGAGTGGCTACCGCATTGAGGTGGCGGGCGCAGTGGAAGAAAGCGCCAAAGGCTCGGTGTCCATCGCGGCGGGTGTGCCGGTCATGCTGTTCATCACTTTTACTTTGCTCATGCTGCAGTTGCAAAGCTTCAGCCGCGCGATGCTGGTGTTTTTGACCGGGCCCTTGGGCATGGCGGGTGTGGCCAGTGCTTTGTTGGTGCTGGACCGACCGTTTGGCTTTGTGGCCTTGCTGGGCGTGATCGCGCTCATGGGCATGATTCAGCGCAACTCGGTCATCTTGATTGACCAAATTGAGCAAGATCGGGCTACGGGCATGGCCCCTTGGCAAGCGATTGTGGAGTCGGCTGTGCGTCGTTTGCGCCCGATTGTGTTGACCGCTGCAGCAGCGGTGCTGGCCATGATTCCCTTGTCGCGTAGCATTTTCTGGGGGCCGATGGCGGTGGCCATCATGGGCGGCTTGATCGTGGCCACGGCTTTGACGCTGCTGGCGCTGCCAGCCATGTACGCGGCCTGGTTCAAAATTGAGCGCCCCAATCAAACCCGTGCCTGAATCTGACCCACTGAAGCGGCTAAAATAGAACGTTGACCGATTTCAACTGGGCGGTCAGGTGCGTCAGGTGGCTTTAGGGCCGTGAGATGGACCTGCCGCCCTTTTTGTTTGGACTGCGCGGGTGGCGAAATTGGTAGACGCACCAGGTTTAGGTCCTGACGGTGGCAACACTGTGCGGGTTCGAGTCCCGCCCCGCGCACCAACCGACTTCTGGCCTATGGGTTACCTGCGGCCTGAGAGACATTCAATTAACCGAGAACGACGATGACTGTGACTGTTGAAACCCTTGAAAAGCTGGAACGCAAGATCACCCTGACTGTGCCCGTGACGGCCATTCAGTCCGAAGTGGATGCACGCCTGAAGAAAATGGCCCGCACGGTCAAGATGGACGGTTTCCGTCCCGGCAAAGTGCCCATGAATGTGGTCGCCCAGCGCTATGGTTACTCGGTTCAATACGAAGTGATGAACGACAAAGTGGGTGAGGCCTTTTCGGTGGCTGCCAACGAAGCGCAAGTGCGCGTCGCAGGTCAACCCCGCATTTCCGAAAAAGAAGGCGCGCCTGAAGGCGAGCTTCACTTTGAAGCCATTTTCGAGGTGTACCCCGAAGTCAAGCTCGGCAACCTGGCCGACTCCGAAGTCGAAAAATTGACCGCCGAAGTGTCTGATGCCGCCATCGACAAGACCGTGGACATCCTGCGCAAGCAGCGCCGTACCTTCGCCCAGCGCTCTCAAGACACGGCTGCCCAAGACGGCGACCGCGCCACCATCGATTTCGAAGGCAAGATCGACGGCGAAGTGTTTTCTGGCGGTAAAGCCGAAGACTTCCAGTTCATCCTGGGCGACGGGCAGATGCTCAAGGAATTTGAAGAGGCCGTGCGCGGCATGAAGTCCGGCGAAAGCAAGACTTTCCCGTTGGCGTTCCCCGCCGACTACCACGGCCAAGATGTGGCGGGCAAAACCGCCGACTTCATGGTCACTGTCAAGAAAATCGAAGCCGCCAATTTGCCGGAAATCAACGAAGCCTTGGCCAAGTCCTTGGGCATTGCCGACGCCTCGGTGGATGGCCTGCGCACGGACATCCGTAAAAACCTCGAACGCGAAGTGAAGTTCCGCTTGCTGGCCCGCAACAAGCAAGCGGCCATGGACGCTTTGGTGTCCAAGGCCGAGCTGGACCTGCCCCAGGCCATCGTGCAAAACGAGATCGAACGCCTGAAAGACGGTGCCCGTGCCGACCTGAAGCAACGCGGCATCAAGGACGCCGACAAAGCCCCCATCCCTGACGACATCTTCCGTCCCCAAGCCGAGCAGCGCGTGCGCTTGGGGCTCGTGGTGGCTGAAGTCGTGCGTGGCAATACCTTGCACGCCAAGCCCGAGCAGATCCAGGCCCACATTCAGGAGCTGGCCTCCAGCTACGAGCGCCCAGACGACGTGGTGCGTTGGTACAACAGCGACAACCAGCGCATGGCCGAAGTCGAGGCTGTGGTGATCGAGAGCAATGTGTCCGAATTTGTGTTGGGCCAGGCCAAAGTGGTTGAAAAAGCCATCTCGTTTGAAGAACTGATGGGTCAGCAAGCCTGATCGGTTTTGATTCCCTCGAAAAATGGGGCTTGTGCCGAACTTGTGGTTCGGCTGACAAGCCCCATCTCATTGGGGACTTGATCACTCAGGTTAAAGTCCTATTCATATTTTTGGAGAAATGATGAGCACACTGGACATCACAAGCTTGGGCATGGTCCCCATGGTCATCGAGCAGTCGGGCCGTGGCGAACGCGCTTACGACATCTATTCGCGTTTGCTCAAGGAGCGCGTGATCTTTTTGGTGGGGGAGGTCAATGACCACATGGCCAACCTGATCGTGGCCCAGTTGCTGTTTTTGGAGAGTGAAAACCCTGAAAAGGACATCTCTCTGTACATCAACTCGCCCGGCGGTTCGGTCAGTGCCGGCATGGCGATTTACGATACCATGAACTTCATCAAGCCCGATGTCTCCACCCTGTGCAACGGCATGGCCGCCAGCATGGGCGCGTTCTTGCTGTCTTCGGGTGCCAAGGGCAAGAGGTTTTCGCTGCCCAACTCCAAGGTCATGATCCACCAGCCATTAGGCGGTGCACGCGGTCAGGCCACCGAAATCGAAATTGCAGCCCGCGAGATCGTCAAAACCCGAGCTCAGCTCAACCGCATCCTGTCCGAGAACACCGGTCAGCCGCTGGAGAAAATTGAGTTCGATACTGAACGCGACTATTACCTGTCGGCCACCGAGTCCAAAGACTACGGTTTGATCGACGAAGTCATCTCCAAACGCTCTTGAACGTGGCCAGTTCGTAGGGCACCTAGCCAGCGGCGTTGACCTCCCAAGGGTAAACGCCGTTTTTCTTTCGTTATCATTGACGAATTCCGGTTTCCGAGGCGACATCTATGGCCGACAAAAAAGGCTCCACTTCTGAAAAAAACCTGTTTTGCTCCTTTTGCGGTAAAAGCCAGCATGAGGTTAAAAAGCTGATTGCAGGGCCGTCCGTGTTCATTTGTGATGAGTGCATTGATTTGTGCAATGACATCGTACGTGACGAGTTGGGCGCAACTGCTGTGGCTGATGCAGAGAAAGCGGGCTTGCCCACACCTCTGGACATCAAGACCAACTTGGACAATTATGTGATTGGCCAGGAGAAGGCCAAACGCAGTTTGGCGGTGGCGGTTTACAACCACTACAAACGTCTCAAGCATAAAGAGGGCGCAAAAAAAGACGATGTCGAACTGGCCAAGAGCAACATTTTGTTGATTGGTCCCACGGGGTCGGGCAAGACTTTACTGGCGCAGACCATGGCCCGTATGCTCGACGTGCCCTTTGTCATGGCCGACGCCACCACCCTGACCGAAGCCGGCTATGTGGGCGAGGACGTCGAAAACATCGTCGCCAAGTTGCTGCAGACCTGCAATTACGATGTTGAGCGTGCCCAACGCGGCATTGTCTACATTGACGAGATCGACAAGATCACCCGCAAGTCAGACAACCCGTCCATCACCCGCGACGTATCGGGTGAGGGCGTGCAGCAGGCCCTGCTCAAGCTGGTCGAAGGCACCATGGCCAGCGTGCCCCCGCAAGGCGGACGCAAGCACCCCAATCAAGACTTCTTGCAGATCGACACGACCAACATCCTGTTCATTTGCGGCGGTGCGTTTGCGGGCCTGGAAAAAGTCATTGAAAACCGCACCGAATCTGGCGGCATCGGCTTTGGCGCAACCGTCAAGAGCAAAAAGCAGCGCTCGCTCACCGACGTGTTCAACGAGGTCGAGCCGGAAGATTTGATCAAATTTGGACTGATTCCTGAATTGGTTGGGCGTTTGCCAGTGGTGGCCACTTTGGCCGAGTTGAGTGAAGAAGCGCTGGTTCAAATCCTGACCGAGCCCAAAAATGCGGTGGTCAAGCAGTTCACCAAACTTTTGGCCATGGAGGGCGTCGAACTGGAAGTGCGCCCTAACGCTCTCACGGCCATGGCCCGCAAGGCTCTGGCCCGAAAAACCGGTGCCCGCGGCCTGCGGTCTATCATGGAGCAGGCGCTGATTGACACCATGTTTGAATTGCCCAACCAGGCGAACGTTGATAAAGTGGTGGTGGACGAGTCGGTCATCGACGACAACAAGCCGCCGCTGCTGGTTTACCGCGAGTCGGCCAAGCAGGCCTGAGCACAGATTCACCCCCCTGATGAGTACCCCTTTTGCTCGATGGGTTGTAATCGCGGGTGCAGCATCCATGTGCAGTTGAATTGACCTGAGGGAAACACCATGTCTGGACACACACCTTTGCCTTCCGCCCCGATCGACCTGCCCATGTTGCCGTTGCGCGATGTGGTGGTCTTCCCTCACATGGTGATTCCGCTGTTTGTGGGCCGCCCAAAGAGCATCAAGGCGCTGGAGTCGGCCATGGCCGATGAGCGACGGATCATGCTGGTGGCCCAAAAAACGGCAGCCAAGGATGAGCCTGCGGTCGATGACATGTTTGATGTGGGTTGCGTCTCGACCATTTTGCAAATGCTGAAGTTGCCTGATGGCACAGTGAAGGTGTTGGTTGAAGGTCAGCAACGTGCCATGGTCAAGACCATTGTGGACACTGAAGCCCATTTTGTTGCCTCGGTTACGCCTGTTGACCCTGTTTCTGAGCAGTCCGATGACAGCAGTGAAATTGAAGCCTTGCGACGGGCGGTCATGCAACAGTTTGATCAGTACGTCAAACTCAACAAGAAAATCCCACCGGAAATCCTGACCTCGATTTCTAGCATCGATGATCCTGGACGCCTGGCCGACACGATCGCAGCTCACTTGCCGCTCAAGTTGGAAAACAAGCAACAGGTGCTGGACTTGGCCAACATCAAGTCGCGTTTGGAAAACCTGTTTGCTCAGTTGGAGCATGAGGTTGACATTCTGAATGTGGACAAGCGCATCCGTGGCCGCGTCAAGCGCCAAATGGAAAAAAACCAGCGCGACTTCTACCTGAACGAGCAGGTCAAGGCCATCCAGAAAGAGCTGGGTGATGGCGAAGAGGGTGCGGACATCGAGGAAATCGAAAAGAAGATCAAGGCCGCCAAAATGTCGGTCGAGGCCCGCAAAAAAGCCGAAGGCGAGCTCAAAAAGCTCAAACTCATGTCGCCCATGTCGGCCGAAGCCTCGGTGGTGCGCAACTACCTGGACGTGCTCATTGGCTTGCCCTGGGGCAAAAAAACCAAGCTCAAGCACGATCTGGCTAACGCCGAAGAGGTGCTTAATCAGGACCACTTCGGCCTGGACAAGGTCAAAGACCGTATCTTGGAATACCTTGCTGTGCAGCAACGCGTGGACAAGGTCAAGGCCCCCATTCTGTGCCTGGTGGGGCCACCTGGCGTGGGCAAGACTTCGCTGGGCCAATCCATTGCCAAGGCCACGGGGCGGAAATACGTGCGCATGGCTTTGGGTGGCATGCGTGACGAGGCCGAAATTCGTGGTCACCGCCGCACCTACATAGGCGCCTTGCCCGGCAAGGTGCTGCAAAACCTGAACAAGGTGGGCACCAAGAACCCGCTGTTCTTGCTGGATGAGATCGACAAGCTGGGCACGGATTTTCGGGGTGACCCGTCCAGTGCTTTGCTGGAGGTGCTGGATCCTGAGCAAAATCACACCTTCGGTGACCATTACGTCGAGGTCGACTTTGACCTGAGCGATGTGATGTTCGTGGCCACCTCCAATTCGATGAACATTCCCTCGGCCCTGCTGGACCGGATGGAGGTGATCCGTTTGTCCGGCTACACCGAAGACGAAAAAACCAGCATCGCCATGAAATATTTGCTGCCCAAGCAAATGACCAACAACGGGGTGAAAGATACCGAGTTGCAGGTGACCGAAGAAGCCGTTCGAGATGTGGTGCGTTACTACACCCGTGAGGCTGGTGTTCGATCTCTTGAACGCGAATTGGGCAAAATTTGTCGCAAAGTGGTCAAGGGTTTGCTGCTCAAGCAAATGAAGCCTCAGGTGGTGGTGAATGCGGATAAGCTGAGTGAATTCTTGGGTGTCCGCAAATACACCTATGGACGCGCTGAGCAAAAGAACCAGATCGGCCAAGTGGTTGGCTTGGCCTGGACGGAGGTCGGTGGAGATCTGCTGACCATCGAAGCGGCCTTGATGCCCGGCAAAGGCGTGATCACCCGCACCGGTTCGCTGGGCGATGTGATGAAAGAGTCTGTGGAGGCGGCACGTACCGTGGTGCGCAGCCGCTCGCGCCTCTTGGGCATCAAGGACGAGGTCTTTGAGAAGAAAGACCTTCACATCCACGTGCCCGATGGTGCCACGCCCAAGGATGGCCCGAGTGCAGGCGCTGCCATGACCACGGCCATGGTTTCGGCCATGACGGGCATTCCGGTGCGTGCCGATGTCGCCATGACTGGTGAAATCACGCTGCGCGGTGAAGTCACGGCCATTGGTGGTCTTAAAGAAAAATTGCTGGCGGCATTGCGCGGTGGCATCAAGACCGTGCTGATCCCCGAAGACAACGTCAAGGACTTGCAGGACATTCCTGAGAATGTCAAAAATGGTCTGGAAATCGTGCCCGTCAAGTGGATCGACCAGGTACTCGATGTCGCCCTGGTAGCCAAGCCTACCCCTCTGAGCGAAGAAGAAGTTGCTGCCGCTGCTTTGCCATCTGTCGCTCCAACAACCAAGTCAGAGGCGATCAAACATTGATGCAAAAAACGGGCGCTCTGCGAAATGCCCCGATTATTGGGTTACAATTTGCAGCTATTCAGAGGATAAAGTCGATAACGCCAAGTTCACTGAAAGGCGGGAATAGCTCAGTTGGTAGAGCGCAACCTTGCCAAGGTTGAGGTCGCGAGTTCGAGCCTCGTTTCCCGCTCCACTTTTTGTGGGGTTTCTTTTTAAAAGGAAGTTTCACCTTCCTTTTTTTTCGGCGCGATAGCAAAGCGGTTATGCAACGGATTGCAAATCCGTCGAGCCCAGTTCGACTCTGGGTCGCGCCTCCAAATCTCTTCGCTCCAAAAAAGTCCCGCTTCTGGCTGGATTTTTGTTGGGTGAGCCTTAGCCACGTATGAGCTTCTGGATCAGGTCAGCGGTTCCGGTTGCCTGGTATTTGCGCATCAAATTGACCCGATGAATTTCCACTGTTCGGTGGCTGATGCCCAGGGCTTTGCCGATTTCCTTACTGCTCAATCCGTTACTCAGATGGGCTGCGACTTCGCGTTCGCGGGCCGTGAGTTCGGCTTTGACAGGTTTTCGCGCTGACAGGTCTTCGAACGTCCAGATGCCAGCCTCGTGCGGGGCTTGTCGATTCAGGGCACGGCCAGTGACGTGACACCAAAATGTTTCCCCTTTGAATCGGCCATCCACCCGTTTCATCACCCGGTCGTCCGCATAAACCCCATTGGCGTTCAGGATAGGGGCGATTCGCAGGCCCGTGCGCTCGTACTCGTCCGCACTGGGGTAAAGCAACTTAAAACTCTGCCCAATCAGTTGTTCTCGGGTGGTGCCAAACATTTCGCACAGTCGTTGATTGCAATCAACCATGGATCGGTTACGTGAAAGCACCATGCCAATAGGTGCCAAGTCAAAGGCAAGTCGGTAATCGACGTCGTTGGCGGGTTGAGGCATCGGGGCTCACCATTACGAAAAACTACGTAGTTGAATACGTAGTATCGTAGCAACTTCAACCTCTATTGGAGACTCGTGTGAACAAGATTTTTCCTTCCGCAGCCGAGGCTTTGAAGGGCATCGTGGCTGATGGGCAACTCATTGGCGTGGGCGGTTTTGGTCTGTGTGGCATCCCGGAAGCCCTCATTGCGGGTCTGCGCGACAGTGGCGTGCAGAACTTGACCGCGATTTCGAACAACGCGGGCGTGGACGACTTTGGCCTGGGCCTGCTACTTCAGACCCGTCAGATCAAGAAGATGATTTCTTCTTACGTGGGCGAAAACAAGGAGTTCGAGCGCCAGTACCTGGCAGGCGAGCTGGCTTTGGAGTTCACGCCCCAAGGCACGCTGGCCGAGAAGCTGCGTGCAGGTGGTGCGGGCATTCCCGCTTTCTTCACCAAGACCGGTGTGGGCACCTTGGTGGCCGAAGGCAAAGAGCTGCGCGAGTTTGACGGCGAGACTTATGTGATGGAGCGCTCTTTGGTGCCCGACCTGTCTCTGGTCAAGGCGCACCGCGCCGACAAGTCCGGTAACCTGCAGTTCCGCTACACCTCTCGCAACTTCAACCCTGCCGTGGCCATGGCAGGCAAGATCTGCGTGGTCGAAGTTGAAGAGATCGTCGAGACCGGTGAGATGCACCCCGACAGCGTTCACCTGCCAGGCATTTATGTGCACCGTATCGTGTTGAACGCGACACCGGAAAAGCGCATTGAGAAACGCACCATTACAGAAAAGGCGGGCGTATGAAGCCCGCCGTGACAGAAAAAACAGGAGTCTGATATGAGCTGGAGTCAAGACCAAATGGCCGCCCGTGCGGCCCATGAACTGGAAGACGGTTTCTATGTGAACCTGGGCATTGGCATCCCCACGCTGGTGGCCAACTTTGTGCCGGCTGACAAGGAAGTCTGGCTGCAAAGCGAAAACGGCATGTTGGGTATTGGCCCTTTCCCGATCGAAGACGAAGTCGATGCCGACCTGATCAACGCGGGCAAACAGACGGTGACCACCATCAAAGGCTCGTCGATCTTTGGCAGCGAGCTGTCGTTTGCCATGATCCGTGGCGGTAAGATCAACCTGTCGATCCTCGGCGCGATGCAGGTGAGCGAAAAGGGCGATCTGGCCAACTGGATGATCCCCGGCAAGATGGTCAAAGGCATGGGTGGCGCGATGGACTTGGTGGCAGGCGTCAAGCGCGTGATCATCTTGATGGAACACGTGGCCAAGAAAAAAGACGGCACCGAAGACATGAAGATTTTGCCCAACTGCACCTTGCCTTTGACGGGCGTGGGCGTGGTGGACCGCATCATCACGGACCTTGCCGTGATGGATGTGACCGAAGCGGGTCTCAAAGTGGTTGAGTTGGCCCCAGGCGTGACGCCTGAGTTGCTGCAAAGCAAGACGGGTGTGAAATTGCACTTTTGAGCCATCAGGCCCGCATATGACAAAAGGCCCCGAGAGGGGCCTTTTGCTTGACATATAGGTTTGGAGCGGGTGAAGGGAATCGAACCCTCGTTATTTGCTTGGGAAGCAAGAGTCCTACCATTGAACGACACCCGCATTGGTTTGATTCTAATCGCTGAGCATCCACCACCCCCGCGTCTTCAAGGGTTCTAAAAGTTAAGGAGCTTCGTTGAATTCACTGTGATTATTCAAGCCATAGCCAAGTTCAGCTTGCCACAATGAAACAAAATCCTCGCCCGGTAATTGGTGAAGTTACGAAACCCTCGGGCATTGGCCTTGATCAGTTGGATGGCACTGTTGAAGCCTTCTGCACAGGCGTTGCTAATTCCATGCTGACTGTAGTTGAGCAGTCCTTCCTCGTGGCGGCGCAGCATCTTGACGACCTTCTTCACAGGCGCCAGACGGCTTCTCATCGCGTTGCTCGACCAGGCTTTGAAGAATCTTTTGGCAGCGCCCTTGTAGCTGTAGCTCCAGAACTGGCCGAAGTTCTCCTTGATGCGCCAGGCCCTGCTCGTCTTCAAGTTAAGCTGGTTCAAGACCCGAAACGAAACAGCCTCAGCACTTCGACCATCTGGGTATTTCCTCAACCAGGCCCACTTGCTGCCCTTCAAAGGCGAGTCACCTGTCTGGGACAGCTTGCGGTGCTCTTGCTTTCTGACCGCATCCACCGCCTCACCGAGGTACTTGGAGACGTGGAACTTGTCATGCACGATGTCTGCCTGCGGCATGCATTGCCTGGTTGCACTCATGTACGCTGGCCACATGTCCATGGCCACCGCCTTGACCGACGCGCGTTGCGCTGGAGTAAGTGTCTCCAACAGGCTCACGGCCGCCACCAGTTTCCTCTCAGGCACCAAGTCCAGTACGCGCGAGCGGTCAATGTCGGTCAGGATGCTGGCGTAGGTGTGGCCCTTCTCAGAGCTCTTCTCATCTATGCCAAGGTACGTAATCTCTTGCTCCGTACGTCGCAACATGCCGCGCTCCACGGCGCTGACCATGATGGCATTGACCGTACTCCAGGACAACCGGGTCAGCGTACAGACTGCTTGCGTAGTGGGACAGGCCTCAAGCAGCTTGATAACGAAGGCTGCCATCAAGGTGGTCACACGGCTGTAGCGCTGTGCCCATGGCACCGTCAGTTCTTCGACCGTACCGTCACTGAACTTAAGTTGGGGAATACGCGCCTTAATGATGGTCTCGAACTGGCAGGTGTCCAGGTGACGCCACTGGCGCTCGGTCCAGCCATTGATGTGCGCTCTCTTGGTGGCATCGGTGGGGTCGCCCCAGACCTAGCCTTTCTTCAAGACCACTTCAACCACCACGCGCTGGTCGGCCAAGGACAGGTCCACCTTCTTGACCGACCATGGGGCCTTCAGTCCGAGAAGATGCTCATACAGTGCGTTATCTTTCATGTTCAAGTCGGAAATAGTGAATCGCTGGATTGTCCTGCAGCAAGGGGAAAATCACAGTGCAATTGATGAAGAACCAAAGTTAAAATCTGCCCATGCGTTCACCTGTTGTCCAAAACCAAGCCCTCAATTTGCAAGTTTGGTTTTTGACCGTGCTGGCTTGCTACGCGGTGCTGGAGTTGTCTTTCAACCACCGCTTGTTGGAGTTGGCGGGTGACTTGCTGCAGACCACCACCCCAGACCAACTGCACGACATTGAGCTTTGGGGGCGTTTTGTCTCGGGTTTGGGTCTGGCCTTGTTGCTCATGCGCTGGCTCGATCGGTTCGTGAAGTCCAGAATCGTTTTGCTGCTGCTGTGCTGTACGGTGGGTTTGACTACGATGTGGCACCTTCAAAAAGCCTTGGTCGATGCCATCGTCGCTCGTGCGGATCAGCAAGACCTGATGATGAGTTGGCGTTCCCAACTGAGTACGCAAGAGGCGCTGAATGGCCGAATTTTGCTTCGTGGAGAGATCTTGCTGGGAAGCCCTGCGCCAGCCGACATCAGGCCGGTCATGAGTGCCCTTTGGGCATCTTCGGTGGCGGGTTTGTCTCCGGATGATTTGGATTCGAATTCGGGTGCAGCGCAATTGATCAGCGGTTTTTTTGCACCCCAAATCCCCCCCGAACAACTGTCGGCCGCTTACCGAAAGACGGTCATGACACCGGTGGTGCTCGGTGCTTCTTTGTTGTTTGGTTTGCTCAACCTGTGCCAGTTTTTTGCAGGATTTATCGCTTTGGTTTTGAGCTTGGCCCGCTTGGACGCCCTGCTGCAGCGTTGCAAATTTTGGTTGTTGCCGTCCATGATTGCCTTATGCATGGGGCTGAGCTGGTGGCCAGGCAACGTCTGGACGAATTCTCCCGCCTACCAGCTCGTGGCCAGTCCAGCGCTGTGGGCTGACAAACCCTATTTGGCTCCATTTGTGGAGTGGAGTGTGCGAGCAGAGCCCGCTTGGGCGGACTCCGTGGCTTGGGTCCATAGTGTCTTGCTGCAAGACTTTGAGTTCAAAGTGCCATTTCGTGCCTTTTTCAAGACTGACACTTTGCCCTGACTCCCAGGCGACGAGGCGCCCAGGGGCAATGGCCTGGCCTGCATGCCCCTCGGGTGGCTTACTTCAAGATATCGCCCACACAGAGGTACTTGATTTCCACATAGTCTTCCATGCCATGGCGGGAGCCTTCACGCCCCAAGCCTGACTGCTTGACGCCACCAAAGGGTACATGCTCGGTGGCCAAAATGCCCACGTTGATGCCCACCATACCGTATTCCAGCGCTTCGGCCACACGGAAAATGCGGCCCACATCGCGGCTGTAAAAGTAGCTGGCCAAGCCAAACTCGGTGTTGTTGGCCGCATCAATGGCTTCTTGCTCGGTCTTGAACTTGAAGATGGGCGCAAAGGGGCCGAAGGTCTCTTCTTTGGCGCAGACCATGTCAGCCGTGGCATCGGCGATCACCGTGGGCTCAAAAAACTGGCCGCCCAAGCGCTTGCCACCGGTGAGCACGCGGCCACCTTTGGCGATGGCGTCTTGCACGTGGCGCTCGACCTTGTCCAGTGCGGCGGGCTCGATCAGTGGGCCTTGGTTCACGCCGTCTTCAAAGCCGTTGCCCACCTTGGCGGTTTTGACTTTGGCGGCGAACTTGGTGGCGAACGCTTCGTAGACAGCCTCTTGCACATAGATGCGGTTGGAGCAAACACAGGTCTGGCCGGCGTTGCGGTATTTGCTGGCGAAGGCGCCTTCAACGGCGCTGTCGATGTCGGCGTCTTCAAACACGATGAAGGGCGCGTTGCCACCCAACTCCAGAGACATCTTCTTGACGGTGGGGGCCGACTGCGCCATCAAGATGCGGCCCACTTCGGTGGAGCCGGTGAAGCTGATGTGGCGCACCACGTCGCTCGCGCACAGCACCTTGCCCACGGCAATCGAGTTGTCGGCATCGGCTGTGATCATGTTCAGAACGCCCGCGGGAATGCCCGCGCGGATGGCCAGCTCGGCTGCGGCAAGGGCCGTCAGTGGGGTGAGCTCGGCCGGTTTGATGATCACGGGACAGCCCGCGGCCAAGGCCGGTGCGACTTTGCGCGTGATCATGGCCAGTGGAAAGTTCCAGGGCGTGATGGCCGCGCACACACCAATGGGCTGCTTCAAGACCAGCAGGCGGCGGTTGTTGTCGAACTGGGGCAGGGTCTCGCCGTTGACGCGTTTGGCCTCTTCGGCGAACCACTCCACAAAGCTCGCGCCGTAAGCGACTTCGCCTTTGGCCTCGGGCAGGGGTTTGCCTTGCTCGGCGGTCATGATGCGGCCCAAATCGTCTTGGTTGGCCATCAGCAGGTCGTACCACTTGCGCAAGATGATGCTGCGCTCTTTGGCGGTTTTGGCTTTCCAGGCGGGCCATGCTGCGTTGGCTGCGGCAATGGCTTGCTCGGCCTCCGCTGGGCCCAGATTGGCCACATCCGCCAGATGGGCCCCGGTGGCGGGGTCGGTCACGGCAAAACGGCCGCTGCCTTTGACCCATTGGCCGTTGATGAGGGCGTCGGTTTTGAGCAAGCTCGGGTCGTTGAGTTGGGCGAGGGGGGATGTCTTCATGTCCATGGGGGTCTCCAGAAGCTGCAAGTGCAGGTGCTTTTTTGTGTTTGACGGGCAAGCTTAGCGTTTGTGCGTTTCACCGTCTGTCACAAAAGTCTCAAAACCCCGATGTCCAGAGGGCGGCTGGCCATGTGCGAGCCAGAAACTGGCCCTGCCTCAAATCTATAATGGCCGGTTGCATTGAAAGCCTGAACCACCATGAGCCAAGCCTCCATTTCCGTCTCCGACATCCGCAAGACCTTTTTGGACTTTTTTGAGTCCAAGGGCCACACCGTGGTGGCGTCCAGCCCCTTGGTGCCGGGCAACGACCCGACCCTGATGTTCACCAACTCGGGCATGGTCCAGTTCAAGGACGTGTTTTTGGGTTCGGACAAGCGCTCTTATGTCCGCGCTGCCTCGGTGCAAGCCTGCCTGCGCGCCGGTGGCAAGCACAACGACCTGGAAAACGTGGGTTACACCGCCCGCCACCACACCTTCTTCGAGATGCTGGGCAACTGGTCGTTTGGTGACTACTTCAAGCGCGAGTCGCTGGAATGGGCTTGGGAGCTGTTGACCCAAGTCTACAAGCTGCCTGCCGACAAGCTCTACGCCACCGTCTACATGGAAGACGATGAGGCCCATGGCATTTGGGAAGGCATTTTTGTCAAAGCCGGTTGGACGCCTGAGCGCATCCAGGCCGAGAACCGCATCATCCGCATCGGTGACAAAAATGGCCGATACAAGAGTGACAACTTCTGGATGATGGCCGACACGGGCCCTTGCGGTCCTTGCTCCGAGATTTTTTACGACCACGGCGCCCACATTCCTGGCGGCCCACCCGGCAGCCCCGACGAAGACGGTGACCGTTTCATCGAAATCTGGAACAACGTGTTCATGCAGTTCAACATGGACGAAACCGGTGCCGTCACGCCGCTGCCCGCGCCTTGTGTGGACACCGGAATGGGCCTGGAGCGACTGGCCGCCATCTTGCAGCACGTTCACAGCAATTACGAGATCGACATTTTTGACGCGCTGATCAAGGCCGCATCGCGTGAAACAGGTTGCACCGACCTGAACAACAAGTCGCTGCGCGTGATCGCCGACCACATCCGTGCCACCGCATTTTTGGTGAGCGACGGCGTGGTGCCGAGCAACGAGGGCCGTGGCTACGTGCAGCGCCGCATCGTGCGCCGCGCCATTCGCCATGGTTATCTGCTCGGCCAAAAGACCCCGTTCTTCCACAAGCTGGTGCCCGATTTGGTCAAGCTCATGGGCGCGGCATATCCCAACATGGCCGATCAGGCCGATCGCATTGCCGACGTTTTGCGTGTGGAGGAAGAGCGCTTCTTCGAGACTCTCGAAAATGGTATGAAAATTTTGGATCGAGCTACGGATGAGCGTCGCCCGGTGCTACACGACCTAGAGTCATCGTCACCCACCAATGCGATCCATACTGATGTCCTCGTGGATGTGGGTTCTACTGAATCACTTCACTTCGACGGACGCATAAACCTTGAGGGGGATGTCTTAGTCCGCTTCTTTGATGCAGCAAGTGTTTCTGTAACGGACATCGAACGCTTTGCGAATGACGTAGCTCGGACGCCTGATGTTCGCGACGCAATTGCTGTTTTTTGGGGAAATAATTTACCAATTTCTCAGGATGAATTTGGGGGAATTTCATCCCGAAACGGCGTTTCAATTAAAGGACGTGCATATGAAAAATGTGATCGCGTATTGCCTGGGGAGCAGGCGTTCAAACTGCACGACACCTATGGATTTCCACTCGACTTAACAGCAGATGTCTGTCGTGAACGCGGTTGGACTGTGGACGAAGCCGGTTTTGCCACCGCCATGGACAAGCAAAAGGCCCAAGCCCGCGCCGCTGGCAAGTTCAAGATGGACAAGGCGCTCGACTATTCGGGCGAGGGCAACGACTTTGTGGGCTATGAAGATCTGACGGCCAACGCCAAAGTATTGGCTTTGTATGCCGACGGCAACGCAGTGAGCGAGCTCAAATCTGGTCAAGCAGGCGTGGTGGTGTTGGACACGACCCCGTTTTACGCCGAGTCCGGCGGTCAGGTGGGCGACCAGGGCATGATCCACAACGCTGGCGGCCAGTTCAACGTGGCCGACACCCTCAAGATCAAGGCCGACGTGTTTGGCCACCACGGCGAAGTGAAATCCGGCAGCCTGAAGGTGGGCGATGCGGTGCAAGCGCATGTGGACCTGGCTGTGCGCGCTGCCACCGTGCGCAACCACAGCGCCACCCACCTGATGCACAAAGCCCTGCGCGAAGTGCTGGGCAGCCATGTGCAGCAAAAGGGCAGCTTGGTCAATGCCGAGCGCACCCGTTTTGACTTTGCGCACAACGCGCCTGTGACCGACGCCGAAATCCGCCTGATCGAAGCCCAAGTCAACGCCGAAATTTTGGCCAACGCCGCCGCGCAAGCGCGTGTGATGGACATCGAGAGCGCCCAAAAGACCGGCGCGATGATGCTGTTTGGTGAGAAGTACGGCGAGACCGTGCGCGTGCTCGACATTGGCTCCAGCCGCGAGCTGTGCGGCGGCACCCACGTCAAAGCCACGGGCGACATTGGCCTGTTCAAGATCGTGAGCGAGGGCGGCGTGGCCGCAGGCGTGCGCCGCATCGAAGCCGTGACCGGTGCCAATGCTTTGGTTTATTTGCAGTCGCTGGAAGATACCGTGACGCAAGCCGCAGGCACGCTCAAGGCCCAGCCAGCCGAGCTGAACGCCCGCATTGCACAGGTGCTGGACCAGGTCAAAGTGCTGGAGAAGGAACTGGCCGCTGCAAAAGGCAAGCTGGCTTCGGCCCAGGGCGACGAACTGATGACGCAAGCGATTGACATCAAGGGCGTCAAGCTCTTGGTGGCTCAGCTGGAGGGCGCTGACGCCAAGACCTTGCGCGACACCGTGGACAAACTCAAGGACAAGCTCAAGACCGCTGTGGTCTTGCTCACGGCTGTGGATGGCGACAAAGTGCAGATCGCCGCAGGCGTGACTGCCGACACCGTGGGCAAAGTCAAAGCCGGTGAGTTGGCCAGTTTTGTGGCAGGCCAAGTGGGTGGCAAAGGCGGTGGCAAACCCGACATGGCCATGGCCGGTGGCACCAACCCTGCGGCCTTGCCCGCAGCGTTGGCCAGTGTGCGGGCCTGGGTGGCTGAGAGGGTTTGATGCAGGCTGGTTTGCGGTGACTGCTCGCCCGTCAGCCCTGGGCTCAGGGCCGAGGGATTGGCTCCGGCTTGTCTTCAAAATCGCAGCCTAAGCTGACTTTCAAACGAACGGTCTTGCCCCGTGTGCGGGTCCGTGAACAGCACCGATTGGGCCAGCAGCTCCAAGGGTTGGCTGAAGTCTTCGGATGCATTGGGTCCGCGCAAGACTGTGGGGTAGAACTGATCGCCCACTATGGGCATTCCCATAGCCATCATGTGCACACGCAGCTGGTGGCGTTTGCCCGTCACGGGCTCCAGTTGGTAGAGCGCTTTCTCACCCTGAATGCCCAACCGGGTCATCCGGGTTTCGCTGTTGGGCTCGCCTGGTATTTCTTGCATTTTGAAAAAATGCGCGGGGTCTTCGGCCAGGCGGCTGGTGTGCACCCGCGGCAGTGCCAGCTCAGGGCGGTGCGCGGCCACGGCGTGGTAAGTCTTGTGAATGTGGTGGTCACGAAACAGGGCGTGGTAGGCATCGCGTTCGTGCAGGCGTTTGCCAAAGAGCACCAAGCCTGCAGTTTCGCGGTCAATTCGGTGCAGGGGCACCAGGTCGGCATGGCCCGTCAGGCGTTTGAGCTGGACCAGCAGGCATTGCTGTACATAGGGACCAGCCGGGGTCACGGGCATGAAATGGGGCTTGTCGGCCACCAGCAGGTGGTCGTCCTCGAACAAGACCGCCGCTTGCATGGGCAGGCGTGGTTCGTCGGCCACGTTGCGGTAATAAAAGAAGCGCTGCCCAACTTGACAGGCTTGGTCAGCTTGCGCGCTTTGCCCGCTTTCTTGCAGTACCAGCCCTTGCGCCAGACGCTGCGCCCATTCCTCGCGGGGGATGCCGGGCATGCGATGGGCCAAAAAATCGAGCAAGTTTGGCCAATGGCCTGCCGGGACAGCCACCACGCTGGCGCTCACGCCTTCGCGCACGGGCATGTGGGCAACGCGTCCCGAGCGGGTCATGTCAGACCCGGCGGAACACCAGATCCCAAACGCCGTGGCCGAGTTTGAGGCCCCGGTTCTCAAACTTGGTCAAAGGCCGGTAGTCAGGCTTGGCGGCAAATCCATCTGGGGCATCGCTGGTATTGACCAGCAAGGGCTCGGCACGCAGCACACCCATCATCTGCTCAGAATACGGCTGCCAGTCGGTGGCCAAATGCAGGTAGCCGCCGGGTTTGATGTGCTGGGCCAGGCGCTGGATGAAGGGGCTTTGAATCAGGCGGCGCTTGTGGTGGCGGCTCTTGTGCCACGGGTCTGGAAAAAAGATGTGCACACCGTCCAGGCTGTCCGTGCCCAGCATGTGGTCCATGACCTCGATGGCGTCGTGCTGCACGATGCGGATGTTGCCAATGCTTTCCTCGCCGCAGCGCTTGAGTAAGGCGCCCACGCCCGGCTCATGCACCTCGCAGCACAAAAAGTTGTCGCTGGGGCGCACATGGGCGATCTTGGCCGTGGCGTCGCCCATGCCAAAACCGATTTCCAGAATCAGTGGCGCAGCGCGGCCAAAGGCGGCCTGCACATCGAGGCGCTCAGCACTGTAGGGGACCAGAAACTTCGGACCGAACTGCTCAAATGCCCGCATTTGCCCTGAGCCCATGCGCCCGGCACGCAGCACATAGGTTTTGATTTGACGCATGAAGGGGGCGTCAGGTGCAGCCAGCTCGGTGACTGATTTGGAGGCAGGCAGCTGCGGGGCTTTGTCAGGGGTCGTCATGGCGGGTGAGGGCGGGTAAGCGTGCGAGGCGGTGCGCCTCGCAAGGCTGCCATTATCGCGGGTGCTGTGAAGGGTGAGGACTCGAACGTGAAGGCTCAGTTGACCTCGAACGGTTTGACCAACTGAACACCAGCAGGGCATCCCGGTCAAATTTTCAGTCGTTCAGGCGACTCCACCGTTCAGGCGGCGTTGCTGCCAGGCGTGCCATTCGAGGGCTTGACGCTCTTGTCCTGCCAACTGTTCCAGATAGTCGCGCACGGCCTGGTTGAGGCTTTTGCCCATTTTGCGTGCTGTTTCGCGCGCTGATTCTGCGATTCGCTTGTCTATTGACAAGGTAATGTTCATGGTTTGACCACCTTTAAGGCATTGAATTCACACGTATTGTGTGTGAATTGTGCTTTGGGTGCCAACTTGTGGAAACCGCTTTTCCCAATGTCTGGCCGTACAGTGCCGTCCAATGGACCAAAGCCTGCCCGATCGGCGTTTGTTCGGCCATAGCAGGCAACCCCAGTACTTTCGCCGCCGCATTCAGCGCGCGCAGAGGGTCTCGCAAATCCAGCGCCATGGCCCCGTTTTGTTTGCTGAGTTTTTCGCCGTTGTCGCCCAGGACCAAAGGCGTGTGCAGGTAGTGCGGCGCAGGCAGGCCCAAGGCTTGTTGCAGGACGATTTGCCGGGCCGTGTTGTCGGCCAGGTCTTCGCCTCGCACGACATGGGTGATGCCTTGCGCGGCGTCGTCCACCACCACCGCCAGTTGGTATGCCCACAGACCGTCGGCGCGGCGCAACACGAAGTCGCCGACTGATTGGCTCACATTTTGTTGTTGTAGCCCCAAGCGCCGGTCTGGCCAGTGGGTGAGGGTGGGAAGCCCCAGCGTTGCTTGCACGGCCTGCACATTCAGGCGCCATGCCCGAGCGGGTTTGCCGTTCAGACCTGTGCGGCAAGTGCCGGGGTAGACCGCCGTCTGATGGCGACCTACCGATTGAGCTTGGGCCGCTTCAAAGGCGTTTTCGATGTCCTTGCGGGAGCACCCACAAGGGTAGACCCAGCCTTTGTCCGCGAGCGATTGCAAGGCATATTGATACGCCTGTGTGCGTTGGCTTTGCCAAAGCACCGGCCCATCGGGAACCAGGCCGCAGACACGCAGCTGCAGCAAGATGGACTGGTCGGCCCCCGGCACACAGCGAGGCGTGTCTATGTCTTCGATGCGAACACGCCAGTGTCCGCCGTGAGCGCGGGCATCGAGCCAGGCGGCCAGGGCCGCCACCAGAGAGCCAGCATGCAAAAGACCGGTTGGCGAAGGCGCAAACCGGCCTGAGTAAGCCATGGTCATGGAATTCAGCGTTTTTGCAGCACCGCCAAAGCCAGCTCCAAGCCGGAGATGAAAGCGTCTTCGACCCGGTGGCCTAGGCACCAGTCGCCGCACAGGCCAATGCCTTGCTCCTTTGACCATAAGTAGCTTGGACCCAGTGGCTGCGCGGTTTTGGCGAAGAGCCAGCGGTGCACGTCCACGTGCGAGGGGGTGGCACGGATGCCGGTGATTTCGGCAAAGGCCTTGAGCAGCTTCCCGGTGATCCGCTCGGGTGTGTCGTTGACGTGCTCGGCCGACCAAGGAGCGCTGGCCTGCACGGTCCATCGCTCGATGCGCTCGCGCCCGGGTTTGGAGGATTCACGCGCCATCCAGGCGATTCGGTGGTGGGTGCTGCGAGCTGCGTTCCACTGAGGACCCAGGGTGATGAGTCCGGGCTGCACTGCCTGTGGATAAGCCAGCATCAGTGTCCAGCAGGGGTCCATCCGCACATTGGTCAGCGGCTGGGCCAGCTCACCCAGGCCCGATGCCTTGAGCAGGATGCTCGCCTGTGCTGGAGGAATGGCCAGGATAACCTGGTCAAAGCCGGCAAAAACCTGTTGGCCCCCGCCCTCTGTTTCGGCTTGCAGTTGCCAGCCGCCAATTTTCAGTCGGTCGGGCATGAGCTGCATCACGCGGGTTTGCAGCAACACATTCCCGTCCAAGACCAGCGGCTTACCCCAGAATTTGACCAGGTCATTCATCCTTGGTGTGGCCACCCAGTGGCGCTCGCCACCGGGCAAGCCCGCTTCGATCACGCGACCGTTTGGGTCGAGCACCCGCACTGCGTTGGCGCTCCAGGGCTTGCACACACCCGAGGCAGTGCCAATGGCCAGCTCAAAACGCTGGTCGCGCACGGTGAAATACTGTGCGCCGTGGTCAAAGCTGCCAAACGCGCTGGAGCGGGTGGCCATGCGTCCGCCCAGGCCACGGCTTTTTTCGAAAATTGTGACCTTGTGCCCAGCTTGTCGCAGTGTGCGTGCACAGGTAACGCCGGCCATGCCGGCACCAATGATGGCGATATGTAGTGTGGTCATGGGATCACTTTATCCGAGAAATACGTCCATGGGCAGCATGGGTGGGTTATTCCTGATGACTGTTTTGGAGGGGATGCCCCTGGACACAGTGCACTGGTTGTAGCAGGGCCTGGCGCGTGGCGGGTTGCTCCAGTTGTGCCAACCACCAACGCAGGGCTTGGCCGGCGGGCGCTTGGGGGCTGTCGCGCCAGGCGTAATGGCAGGTGTTGTTGCGTGTTGTGAGGACTTGTTTGATCACCAACTGACCGCTGTTGATGTAGGGACGGGCGAGCGATTCGGGCAAAAACCCTCCGCCCATACCCCGCAACTGTGCTTGCAGCTTGCTTTGCATGTCGGGCACGGTGAACACGTCTTGCCCCCCTTGCAAGCCAATGGTCAGGCCTACCCCCCGGCTGACCGAGTCGGCCACGGCCACAGCGCGGTGTTGAGCCACCAGGGCATCGGTCAGAGGCTCTGGAGCGGTTGCCAAGGGGTGGTGCGGGTCTACAGCAAAAACAAAGGTCACCCGACCTAGCTCAAGGTGGTGGATATCTTTGGGTTGCCCCGTCATGGTGACTGCACCCAAAACCAGATCGGCCTGACCCGAGGTCAACGCAGCCAGCGTGCCCGACAAGGTTTCGTAACGCAGACGAAGTCGGGTGGGCGATGCCAGTGCAAAAAAGCTGGCGCACAGGTCCATCACCACGTTGCGCGCAATGATGCTGTCGACCGCCACCGTGAGCACGGACTCCCAACCGGAGGCCACGCGCCGCACGCGGTTGGCGATGGCGTCCAATTCGTCGAGCAGTCGGGAGGCTTCGCGCAACAGTTCGTGACCTGCGGCGGTGGGCACGGCTTGACGAGCGCTGCGGTCAAACAGCAACACATCGAGCGCATCTTCGAGTTGACGAACCCGGTAAGTCAGGGCGCTGGGCACCAGGTTCAGGGCGCGGGCAGCGGCGGCAAAGCTGCCCCGTTGCTCAATGGTCTGGAGCATGAGCAGGGCTTCTGGCGTCAGCCAGTCACGGGGTGTTTGCATGGTTATTGTTTGATCGTTCAATTGGTTTGAATGATGCCAGCAAATCATGGCAACTTTCAAGCAGGCCTGCGGGGCTAAAGTACGAGACATGTCTAAGCACGAACCTTCAAGACTCAACAAGGGCACTCCGATGCTGAACATTCGCAAATCCTCCGAACGCGGCTACGCCGACCACGGCTGGCTGAAGTCTTTTCACAGCTTTTCTTTTGCCAACTACTTTGACCCGGCGCACATGGGGTTTGGCAATCTTCGCGTCATCAATGAAGATCGCATCGACCCCGGTACTGGTTTTGGTACCCACGGCCACCGCGACATGGAAATCATCAGCTACGTGCTCTCGGGCAATCTGGCCCACCAGGACAGCATGGGCAATGTCAAGGGCATCCCGCCCGGTGATGTGCAGCGCATGAGCGCCGGCAGCGGCGTGCAACACAGTGAGTTCAACCACGCCAAAGGCGAGCAGACCCATTTTTTACAAATCTGGATCGAGCCCAATGTGAAGGGCATCGACCCCGGTTACGAGCAAAAGTCAGTGCCCGAAAGCGCCAAACGCGGGCAACTGGCTTTGGTGGCTGCGCCTGGATCGGACGCCCAAGCTGCCGCGCACACGGTTGAAATCCACGCCGACGCCCGCATGTACTCAGCCCTGTTGAATGGCCCGGAAAATGTCGTCTTGCCTCTGCATCCGTCCCGTAAAGCCTATATTTTTTTGGTGCGCGGTGCGCTGAATGTCAATGGCCATGCCCTGATGGCGGGCGACGCGGCCATGCTGCAAGCCGAGTCTTCTTTGGCCTTGCGCGAAGGGCGGGACGCCGAAGTCCTGGTGTTTGATCTGGCTGCCTGAATTTTTGACCCTCTTTCTTTATAGAAGGTGTTTTCTCATGGCTAAAACAGTTGTTGTCTACCATTCCGGCTACGGCCATACCCAGCGCGTAGCGCAATTTGTGGCGCAAGGCGCGAACGCGCAAGTGATCGCCATCGACGCCGACGGCAACCTCACCGACGCCGAGTGGACCGCATTGGATGCCGCCGACGCGATCATTTTCGGCTCGCCCACTTACATGGGCATGGCCTCTTGGCAGTTCAAAAAGTTTGCCGACGCCACTTCCAAGCGTTGGTTCAGCAGCGCCTGGAAAGACAAGGTCGCAGGCGGCTTCACCATTTCCGCCAACCCCAGTGGCGACAAGCTGTCCACCATCCAGTACTTCATCACCCTGGCCATGCAGCACGGCATGCTTTGGGCAGGCCAGTCTGCCATGAATAACGGCACCATCAACCGCATCGGCTCCAACTCCGGCGTGATGGCTCAAGTGGGGCCGACCAGCCCGGCGCAGGACGTCCCTCAGGGCGACCTGGATACGGCCAAAGCGTATGGCGAGCGTGTGGCTGCTGTGGCTGCCAGGTTGCGCGGCTGAACCGCGGAGACCACCCATTAGGCAACCAGCTTGATTGGGGGGCTTTCGGCTTTTTGTAGGTCGTCAGAATTTTCAGCCACACACTTCGCCCCAGCACTTGATACGATGAGGTCATGAAAATCATCACCATGTTGCCCTGGGCCGATTGGCTGGCGCTGCTCACATTTTTTGGTTTATGGGTGGGTTACGCCTGGTTTGCACGCATCAGGGGTAAGCGGGATCGAAGCCTGATTGCCACGACCAACACCTACCGGCAAAGCTGGATGCTGCAAGCCACTGCGCGCGATCCGCGCATGCTGGACGGCTTGATTACCCAGAATCTTTCACAAACCCCTGCGTTTTTCTCGTCCACCAGCATCATCATCATAGGTGGTTTGTTTGCGCTTTTGGGTACGACAAACAAGGCGGCAGAGTTGGTGGGTGAAATTCCATTTGCCCAGCCCACGCCCTTGTTGGTGTTTGAGCTCAAAATTCTCGTTTTGGTGGGTATTTTTGTCTATGCTTTTTTCCGTTTTTCCTGGTCGATGCGGCAGTACACTTTTGTGGCCTTGGTCATAGGTGCCATGCCCTCGCCAGAATCTTTCACCAGAGCAGAGCAGGACAGGCAGCACTACGCTCTGCGGGCGGGTAATCTGGTCAGCGCCGCTGCCGAGACGTTCAATGATGGTTTGCGGGCCTATTACTTTTCCTTTGCCGCCATGGCCTGGTTTTTTTCACCGCTGGCGTTGGTTGTGGCCACTGCGCTGGTGGTACTGATTTTGTATGGACGTGAGTTCCGCTCTGAGGTGTTGCAGGTATTGAGGAATTGAAGCTTATTGGGGCTGAAGTTGTTCAGGGCCGCAGGGGTTGACCTTCTACAATGACAGACTATGTTTGTTCACCTGCGCCTTCACTCTGAATTTTCTGTCGTTGATTCGACCTGTCGCATCGACGAGGTGGTCAAGTCGGCCGCAATGGATGGTCAGCCAGCCCTGGCCATCACCGATCTGAATAACCTGTTTGGAGGCGTCAAGTTCTACAAGGAAGGTAGGGCCAAGGGCGTCAAGCCTATTTTGGGTGCAGAAGTCAACCTGGAGGGCTTGGGCGGTGACCCCGGCGCGTTGAGCCGGGTAGTGCTTTTGGTGCAGAGCCACCAGGGCTATCTGAACATTTGCGAACTGCTGGCTCGTGCCTGGACGCAAAACACGGGCAAGGGCGTGGCCGTGGTCAAGCTGAGTTGGCTCAAGGATCTGGCCGAGGGTCTGATTCTGTTGTCGGGTGCGCAAGCCGGTCCAGTGGGGCAGGCCATCGTGCAGGGCGACGCTGACAAGGCAGCCGATTTGGCGTTGCAGTTGGGCTTGATTTTTCCCCACCGTTTTTATTTGGAGCTGCAACGCGCCGGCCGCCCTGAAGATGAGCTGCAGGTGGCCGGTGCAGTGGTGCTGGCCGCACGCTTGGGGCTACCGGTTGTGGCCACTCAGCCGGTGCAGTTTCTCACCAAAGAAGATTACGAAGCACATGAAGCGCGGGTGTGCATTTCCGAGGGTGAAATTCTGGCTAATCCGCGCCGGGTGCGTCGCTTCACCCGCGAGCAGTATTTCAAGTCGGCCGAGCAGATGTGCGCGCTGTTTGCCGATGTGCCTAGCGCGGTGACCAACACGCTGGAAATCGCCAAGCGCTGCAACCTGACGCTGGTGCTGGGAAAACCCCAGCTGCCCAACTTTCCGATACCGCCTGTCAATGGCGTGGTCATGTCGGTGGATGATTATTTCCGCCACGTCTCGCACGAGGGCCTGAAGGAACGCCTGATCCACTTGTATCCTGACGAAGCCAAACGCGAGTCCGAGCGCCCCCGTTATTTAGACCGACTGGATTTCGAGCTGGGCACCATTCTGAAGATGGGTTTTCCGGGCTACTTCCTGATCGTGGGTGACTTCATTCAGTGGGCCAAGGCCAACGGCTGCCCGGTGGGCCCTGGTCGGGGTTCGGGTGCGGGGTCTCTGGTGGCCTATGCGCTCAAGATCACTGACCTGGACCCACTGCAATACAGTCTGCTTTTTGAGCGCTTTTTGAACCCTGAGCGGGTGTCCATGCCCGACTTTGACATTGACTTTTGCCAAAGTAACCGCGACCGGGTGATCGACTATGTGAAGGATAAATACGGACGCAATGCGGTCTCGCAAATTGCCACCTTCGGCACCATGGCGGCGCGTGCAGTCATTCGTGACGTGGGCCGTGTGCTGGACATGAGTTACACCTTTTGTGATGGCATCAGCAAGCTCATTCCCAACAAACCGGGCGTGTCGGTCACACTGCAATACCCGCCCGCCACAACCAAAGAAGGCGACAAGAACAACTACGCAATCGCCATGGAGCCGATCCTGGCTGAGCGCATCGAACGCGAAGAAGATGTCAAGACACTGATCGAGTTGGCGCAAAAGCTCGAAGGCATGACCCGCAACGTGGGCATGCATGCCGGGGGGGTGTTGATCGCTCCGGGCAAACTGACCGATTTTTGCCCGCTATACCAACAACCAGGCAGTGAGTCTGCAGTCAGCCAGTACGACAAGGACGATGTGGAGTCGGCGGGCCTTGTCAAATTTGACTTCTTGGGCTTGGCCACGCTGACGATTTTGGAGATCGCCCGCGAGTTCATCATGAAGCGGCACAAGGGTCAGGAAAACTTCGCCTTTGAAAACATTGCGCTCGACGATGTGCAAACCTACAAATTGTTTTCGGACGGCAAGACCGAGGCTGTGTTCCAGTTTGAAAGCCGGGGCATGCAGGGCATGCTGCGCGACGCGCGTCCGAGTCGCCTCGAAGATTTGATCGCACTGAATGCGCTCTACAGGCCGGGCCCCATGGACCTGATCCCCAGTTTTGTGGCGCGCAAGCACGGGCGCGAAGAGGTGGAGTACCCGCATCCGGCAGTGGCCGAGATGTTGAGCGAGACCTACGGCATCATGGTCTACCAGGAGCAGGTGATGCAGACCGCTCAGATCCTGGGTGGTTACTCGCTCGGTGGCGCGGACTTACTTCGCCGCGCCATGGGCAAGAAAAAAGCCGAAGAAATGGCCGAGCACCGCGAGAAGTTCCGTGCGGGAGCTTTGGCCACACACAAAATTCCTCAGGACAAAGCCGACGAGGTCTTTGACCTGATGGAAAAGTTTGCCGGCTACGGTTTCAACAAGTCGCACGCTGCGGCTTATTCTTTGTTGGCCTACCACACAGGCTGGCTCAAGGTGCACTACACGGCCGAGTTCTTCTGCGCCAACATGACCGTGGAAATGGACGATACCGACAAACTCAAGGTGCTTTACGAAGATGCCTTGAAGTTCGGCATGACCTTTGACCCTCCCGATGTGAACCGTGGTCATTACCGTTTCGAGCCAGTCACTGACAAAGTGATCCGTTACGGCCTGGGCGCGATCAAGGGCACGGGGCAACAGGCCATCGAGGCCATCGTGGCCGCACGGCAAGAGGGTGGGCCATTCACCAGCTTGTTTGACTTTTCTGTGCGTGTCGACCGCACCCGCATCAACAAGCGCACGGTGGACGCGCTGATCAAGGCCGGTGCTTTTGATTCCTTGCACATGAACCGGGCGGCCTTGTCGGCCAGCATTGATCGGGCATTTGAGTTTTCCAACGCCACCACGGCCAATGCCAACCAAGGTGGATTGTTTGACATGCTGGGCGACGACTCGCATGGCTCCAGCACGCAAGAGCCCGACTTGGTCGATGTCATGCCCTGGGGCATCAAGGAGCGCCTGCTGCTCGAAAAAACAGCCGTGGGCTTCTTTCTGTCCGGCCATTTGTTTGACGCGGTCGAGCGCGAGGTGCGCCAGTTTGCGCGCAGCAAGATCGACGATTTGATCGACAGCCGCGATTCCATGGTGTTGGCGGGCATCGTGAGCGATTTGCGCATCATCAATAGTCAGCGCGGCAAGGTGGCGATTTTCAAACTGGATGATAAATCTGGTGTGATGGAAGCTACAGCCGACGAGTCCTTGATTCATTCTGCCAAGCACCTGCTCAAAGATGACGAACTCATCATCGTTAAGGCCAAAATGCAGACCGACCGGTTTTCGGGAGGCTTTCGCCTCAAGGTCGAGCAGATCATGGACTTGGGTGCTGCCCGTTGCCGATATGGCAAATACCTGCGCGTGGCGGTCAATGGCCGCGCGCCCGACATCGCCCGCTTGGTCAGAGAATTCCCCGCGCAGCGCGAACAAACCGAGCAAGGTGACTTGGTCAGAGGCTTGACAGTGCGCTTGGTGCTGGAGCGGCGTCATGACGACTTGGCTGCCCGAGCCGAGCTGGTGCTGGGCGAAGCCGCTAAATTTTTCCCCAGCGATGCCGCATTGGCCTGCTGGATGGCGCAAGCCGACCAGGGGCAGGCCCGCATTGTGTACGACTGAGAATTGCCTTTTGAGCCTGGGTAACTCAGATGGGGGTACTTTTTGTTGACCTGGTTCAGGTGCCTGGCTTGTGGTCTATCGAGCTTCGGGCGAGGCGTTTTGATTCGTGTTGGCGGCATTGCTGTTGCCGGTATTGCTCAATGCATTGTTGTTTTGATTGACGGTGTTGTTGCCGGTGATTGAGCCGAAGTTGGGGCTGCCTGCCATCACCCCTGTGTTGACCATGGGTCTGACCACAGGCGTTCTGGGCGTTGGCGTGTTGTAGGTGGTCATCGTTGGCGCTTGTCCTTCTTTGCCCAAAGATTCATAGAGTTTTGCCATCAATTCTGGGTTGCCCGCAATCTTGGCCTCAATAGCGCCTTCCAGGATGGATGAAATCTCCAGTGTCAAGGCACTGCCCAGCCAATTGGGGCTGTTGGCCAACAGGGTCGACAATTGCACATCGGTGCAGCTGGCGGCATGGCGCTCGAGCCAGTCCCTGGCCAATTGGGCACGCAATTGCGGGCCGTGTGTTCTCAGTGCAAGTGATTTGAATTGGGCGACAAAACAGGTTTTGACGACTGGGTTTTTGGCCCAGACAGAGGGCGATGTCCCCAGTAAAAGAGCGCTGATCAGCCAGGTAGCGAAGGTTTTCATTTTCATGGAGCAGTGACGGCCTACATTGTGAGGCGAGTGGACCCAGCCTGATTTCAACTCAGATTCTTTGGATTCGACACGAAACCCGTGTTGTTGAGATTTCTCGACGCTGTTTGGAGACTTATTTAGATTGAAAGTATTCAATCAAGTGGCCTGAAGCCCAATACGATCAATGGCGGCACACGCCCGTCTGTGTCTTTGGGCAGGATTCCGGTTTTGTCGATCGCCCTGAGGACTGCTTCATCCCAGGCTTTGTTGCCACTGGATTGGACAATTCTGTGGCTTTGGATGGTGCCATCGGGTGCCACGCGAACCTCGACTTCGGCCCGTGGGTTGCCCACCACATCGCCTGGATAGGTGATGTTGGGTTTGATGCGACCCACCAAGCGGCCAGCATAAGTGGCCGAAGGGCCCGACGATTTGAGTGCTGTCCCGGTGGCATTTTCACCGCCCGAGGCACCCGCCAGGCCTTGCAAGCGCTTGAGGTTTTCTTGGCGTAGGGCGTCTGCCCTGGAAGCTTCGGCTTTCGCGGCTTTTTCAGCCTTGTCTTGATCAGCGGCTTTCTTTTTGTTCCGCTCTTTGTCTTCTTGGGCCTTTTTTTCTTTGGCGAGTTTCTCTTTTTCGAGTTTCTCTTTTTCGAGTTTGGCTTTTTCGGCCTTGGCTTTTTCCAACTTTTCTTTGGCCGCTTTTTCTTTGATGGCCTTCTCTTTCTCGGCTTTTTCCTTGTTGGCCTTCAGTTTTTCAGCTTCCTTTTTCTTTTCGTCCAATTTCTTTTTTTCCAGAGCAATTTGCGCGTCTTTTAAGGCCAATGTAGGATCAGGTGCGGGAGGTGGGGGCGGTGTGGGTATGGCGGGCGGCGTGGGTTGGGGTTCCTGCACTGGCAAGGGCTCCGGCTGGGGCAGCGGCTCTTGCAAGCGAGGGGCGGCTGCTTGCGGCACGGCAGACCACAACTCGGCTTCGGATTGCAGGGTTTGAGGTTGGGTTTTCCAAGTTGTGGCCAAGCCCAAAGCCAAGAACAATAAAGAATGTGCAACAATGGCGACCAGCCATGCTCGGCCCATGCCCGGCGGCTCAGGGGGCGCAAATTCGAGGTGAGGCGTGGCCTTGGCGGTCAAACCCGAGTCCTTTTCAAGGTGCCAGTTGAACCGACAAGCCGACGCGAGCAATGCCCGCACGCTGCAGGCTGTCCATGACTTTGACCACGACTTCATACTTGACGCTGCGGTCCGCGCTGATGACCACAGCGGTGTTGGTGTCGTCGCCCACCAAGCGTTTGACACTGGCGGCGGCGTTGCCCAAAGTGGCGCTGTCGGTCTTGCCGTCGCTGACCAGTTCCAGTCGCTCGTCTTTTTGGATCACCACCTGGACCACTTTGTCGGGCTGCTTGGCGGCTTTGCCCACACTGGGCAAATCGACCATGCTGGGGGTGATCATGGGGGCGGTGACCATGAAGATGATCAGCAGCACCAGCATCACATCGATGAAGGGCACCATGTTGATCTCGGAGATGGTGCGGCGACCGCGGCTTCGGGAAGAGGGGGATGGCATGGCGCACTCCGATCAATGGCCAGAGGCCGAGCCGCTGCCGCCGGTCGAGCCCAGGCTGCGCTGCAGGATGTTGGAGAACTCTTCGATGAAGGTTTCAAGCTTGATGGCGATGCGATCAACATCGTGAGAAAACCGGTTGTAGGCCAGCACGGCGGGGATGGCGGCAAACAAACCGATGGCGGTGGCCACCAGGGCTTCGGCAATGCCGGGAGCCACCACCGCCAGCGTGACTTGCTGCAAGCTGGCCAAGCCGGTGAAGGCGTGCATGATGCCCCACACCGTGCCAAACAAACCCACGTAAGGCGAGATGGAGCCGACCGACGCGAGGAAGGCGAGTTGCGATTCGGCCACGTCCATTTCGCGCTGAAAGCTCGCCCGCATGGCGCGGCGTGCGCCGTCGAGCAAAGTGCCAGCGTCACTGATGCGGCGTTCGCGCAGTTTTTGGTATTCGCGCATGCCGCTGGCAAAAATGCGCTCCATGGGGCCGGAGAGTTTGGCGTTCTGACTGGCGGCGTTGAACAGCTCGTTCAAACTGGTTCCGGACCAGAAGACGCGCTCAAACTCTTCGTTCAGGCTTTTGATGCGTTTGATGGCGGTGATTTTGCGCACAATGGCAGCCCAGCTGGACACCGAGATGCCGAGCAAAATCAGCACCACCAGCTGCACCACAAAACTGGCTTCCAGCAACAGCGAGACGATGGACATGTCTTGGTTCATTTCAGGGCTTCCAGAACAGGGGCCGGGATGCGGCCGGGTTTCAAGGTGGTGCTGTCGACCCAGCCCAGGCGGATGGTGCCTTCGGCCAACAGTCGGTCGTTTTGGTTGGGCGTGCGCAAGTAAGCGCGCTGGGCAATGCTCAGGCTGGCTTTGCCGCCGGTTTGCAACTCAGCGGTCACAACCAGGGTGTCGTCCAAGCGAGCAGGCGAGTGGTATTTGACGGCGGTTTCGCTCACGACAAACATGCCGCCCGAGGTGTCGCGCAATGCCTGCTGGCCAAAGCCTAAGGCGCGCAGCCATTCGGTGCGGGCGCGTTCAAAGAACTTGAGGTAGTTGGCATAAAACACAATACCGCCCGCGTCGGTGTCTTCCCAATAAATGCGGATGGGGTGCTCAAACGCTGAAGAGGCAAGGCTAGATGTGCTCATGGTTGCAACCAGGCTTTCAGGCGAGCGATGGCGGTTTGCAGCTCAGCCATGGAGTTGGCGGTGGAAAAGCGCACAAAGCGGGCGGTCTGGTCGGTGCCAAAGTCGCGCCCGGGCGTGATGGCCACATGGGTGTGTTCCAACGCGGCAAAGGCAAAGTCCCAGCTGTCTTTGAGGCCCAGCTTTTGGCAGGCGGCGGTGCAGTCGGCCCAGGCGTAAAACGCGCCATCGGGGGCGACGGGAACGGTCAGGCCCAGTTCGTTCAGTGCCGGGATGAAGTAATCGCGACGGGCTTTGAATTCGGCGCGGCGGCGCTCGTATTCGGCCAGGCTCTCGGGCTCAAAGCAGGCCAGAGCCGCTTGTTGCGACACGGTGCTGGCACAGATGAACAGGTTTTGCGCCAGGCGCTCGAGCACGGGCGTGAGCTGCTCTGGCACCACCAGCCAGCCCAGGCGCCAGCCGGTCATGTTGAAGTATTTGCTGAAGCTGTTGATGCTGATGACATCGTCGCCCAAGGCCAACGCGCTTTGGCCAAACTGCGCGTCGTGGCTCAAGCCCAGGTAGATCTCGTCGATCAGGGTGATGCCGCCATGGCTGCGCACAACATCGACAATGCGGGCCAGCTCGGCCGGGTCGATGGAGGTGCCCGTGGGGTTGGAGGGCGAGGCCAACAAAACGCCACGGGTTTGCGGCCTCCAAGCGGCGGTCACTTTGGCAGCACTCAATTGAAAGCGTTCTTCTGCGGTGGTGGGTACCAGCACGGCCGTGCCTTCGGCTGCGCTCACAAAGTGTCGGTTGCAGGGGTAGCTGGGGTCGGGCATGAGGATTTCGTCACCCCGGTCAATCAGGGCCAGACACGCCAGTTGCAGCGCCGCCGAAGCGCCCGCCGTGACCACGATCCGGCTGGCGGGCACCTGCACGCCAAAGCGCTGCGCGTACCAGCCGCTGATGGCTTGGCGCAAGGCGTCCAGGCCCAGCGCGGGTGTGTACTGAGTTTGGCCTGATTCGATCACCGCCAACGCGGCTTTTTGCACGCGGGTTGGGGCGGTGAAGTCGGGTTCGCCAATGTTCAGGAACACCACGGGACGGTCGGTGTGCGCGACCTCGCGGGCTTTTTGCGAGGCGGCTTTGGCCACTTCCATCACCCAAAAAGGTTCGATTCGCTCGGCTCGCTCAGAGATGCGCATGGTGTCTGGTGTATGGGTTTTATTTGGCGCGGCCAGATTGGCGGTCGGCTTGTACTTCGGCACTGCGCAATTCGGGGGCCAAGCCACCCAGCACGGCGTTCACGTACTTGTGGCCGTCGGTGCCACCAAAGTCTTTGGCCAGTTCAATGCATTCATTGAGCACCACGCGCCAGGGTACATCGAGGCAGTGCTGCATTTCATAAACGCCGATCCACATGATGGCGTGCTCGATGGGCGAGATTTCGGCAAATTTGCGATCGAGTTTGGGCGAAATCAGGGCATCCAAAGCCGCAGCTTGTTCGATGCAGCCGTAAAGCAGGGCGTCGTAATGGGCCGAGTCGGCTTTGTGGAAACCCGACAGATCGCGGGTGAACACGTCGATGTCGGACGCTTCGTTTCGGCCCACGATGAACTGGTAAAGCGCTTGCAGTGCAAACTCACGCGAGCGGCTGCGTGCAGGTTTCGCTGAGGATTTGCGCGTGCCGGCAGCGGCAGGTGGTGAGCCTTCGTTGGCGGTTTCGGGCATGCTGGTCGAGTCGGTCATCAGGCTTGTTTTTCTTCGTCGGTGTCGTCTGCCAAATCGGCCATGTCGGCGGCCAGGTCGTCCATGATGCAGGCCATTTCAACCGCCACGCGGGCTGCGTCTCGGCCTTTTTCGGTCTGGCGGGCGATGGCTTGGTCGAGGTTCTCGGTGGTTAAGATGGCGTTGGCAATGGGCAGGTTGTAGTCGAGGGACACGCGGCTGACACCGGCGCCGGACTCGTTCGCCACCAATTCAAAGTGGTAAGTCTCGCCACGGATGATGCAACCCAGCGCAATCAAGGCGTCGTATTCGGCCCGCTCGGCCATGGCTTGCAAAGCGACAGGCAATTCCAAGGCTCCGGGCACCATGACGTGGTCAATGCTGCTCACACCCAGCGCTTCAAGCTCGGCAATACAAGCCTTGGCCAAGGCATTGGTGATGTCTTCGTTGAAGCGGGCTTGGACGATGCCGATGTGCAGAAACTGGCCGTCAAGTTCTTCGGCTTGGCCTTTGTTGGCGTCTTGCATGTTCATTCCTTGGAGATGTAAGCAGTGATTTCGAGGCCGTAGCCGGTCATGCTGGGCATGCGGCGCGGGTTGCCCATGAGGCGCATTTTGTACACGCCGCATTCGCGCAGGATTTGCGCGCCCACGCCGTAGGTGCGCAAGTCCATCTTGCCGCGCTCAGGGGCTTGGGCCGAACGGGCACGGCCTTCAAACTGGGCCAGCAGTTGGTCTGGTGATTCGCCGCAGTTGAGCAGCACGGCAACACCGCAGCCTTGGGCGTTGATGTATTTCAAGCTTGCGTCCAGGCTCCAGGAATGCATGGCCCGGTTGACTTCAAGGGCGTCAAGCACCGACAGCGGCTCGTGCACGCGCACAGCCACTTCCGATTCGGGCAACCATTGGCCTTTGACCAAGGCGAGGTGCACGGTTTGGCTGGGTTGGTCGCGAAAAGCGTGGGCGGTGAATTCGCCATGGGCCGTTTGCAGCGTGCGGCTGCCAATCCGCTCGACCAGCGACTCGTTGCGGCTGCGGTATTGAATCAGGTCAGCGATGGTGCCTATCTTCAAGCCATGTTCGGCTGCGAAAATTTGCAAATCGGGCAGGCGGGCCATAGTGCCGTCGTCCTTCATGATCTCGCAGATCACGGACGATGCGCTGCAACCGGCCATGTCGGCCAGGTCGCAACCGGCTTCGGTGTGGCCTGCACGCATGAGCACGCCGCCGTCAACGGCTTGCAGCGGGAAGATGTGACCGGGTTGCACCAGGTCGGTGGGATGGCTGGCCTTGGCCACTGCCACTTGCACCGTCTTGGCGCGGTCAGCGGCCGAGATGCCGGTGGTCACACCTTCCGCGGCTTCGATGGACACGGTGAAGGCCGTGCTGTAGACGGTGCCGTTGCGCGCCGCCATGGGCGGCAACTTCAAAAATTCGCAGCGCTCGCGGGTGAGCGTGAGGCAAATCAGGCCACGGCCAAAACGGGCCATGAAGTTGATGGCTTCGGGCGTGACATGGTCAGATGCCAAGACCAGATCGCCTTCGTTTTCACGGTCTTCTTCGTCAACCAGGATCACGATGCGACCGGCTTTCATCTCGGCCACGATCTCTTCGACGGGCGAGATCGCCACGGGGGTCAGTTTCTCGGGGGCGTTCATGCGGTGTCTTTCTGGGTCAGGCCTGCGCTGAGCATGCGCTCTACGTAGCGGGCCACTGTGTCGATTTCGAGGTTGACCCGGCTGCCCGCTTTGAGGCTGCCAAGGGCGGTGTTGTCCACGGTGTGGGGGATCAGGTTGATGCTGATTTCGCAGCCATCGGCCAGATCGGCCACTCGGTTGACCGTGAGGCTCACACCGTTGACGGTGATCGAGCCTTTGTAAGCCAGGTATTTGGCCAGCATGTGCGGTGCCAAGACGCGCAACTCCCAGCTTTCGCCGATTTGCTCGAAGTGGCTGATGTGGCCCACGCCGTCGACGTGGCCCGACACGATGTGTCCGCCCAGACGGTCGTTGGCGCGCAGTGCTTTTTCGAGGTTGACGGTGCCTTGCTGGTCCAAGCCGCTGGTTTTGTCGAGCGATTCCGCCGAGATGTCGATGGTGAACTGGCGATGTTCGGGGCTGTAAGTGGTGACGGTCATGCAAGCGCCGTTGAGGGCGATGCTGTCGCCCAAGCCCACATCGTCAAGGTACCCGGCAGGCGCCTCGATGATGAGGCGCTTGCCGTGGTGTAAAGAGCGACCCAGGTCGTGGATGGCGACGATTCGCCCCACGCCGGTGATGATTCCGGTGAACATAGTTGACTATTTTCGCAGGTAAAGAGGGTAAATCGGCTGGCGACGCAACAAAAATGCACGCAGTCTTGTGTGTTTGGCGTTGGCTCCACCCCCGAAAAGCTCAGGGTTAACCAAGGCGACAAGCTCCAAAGTGTGCGCCTAAAATGGTGCATTGCAGCAGATTTTTCATGGGCTGCCTGTCACCAGGAGTTTTCTTTGCCCGCCAAATCTCCCGTTCAATCGTCCCAACTCACGAAGACCGCCCGGTCTGAGAAGACGGCCAGCAGGCCCGAACCGCCACCCTCGGTGGCTCGCACCATCAAAAAATACCCGAACCGCCGCCTGTACGACACGCAGACGTCCAGTTACGTGACCTTGTCCGAGCTTAAAAAACTGGTCATGGCCTCAGAGCCCTTGTTGGTGGTCGATGCCAAAACCGGCGAAGACCTGACGCGTTCCATTTTGTTGCAAATCATTTTGGAGGAGGAGTCTGCGGGTGTGCCGATGTTCAGCGAAGCGGTGTTGTCCAACATCATCCGTTTCTATGGCCATGCCATGCAGGTACACATGGGTTCCTATCTGGAAAACCATGTCCAGTCCTTCATGGACTGGCAAAGCAAATTGGGCCAATCCAGCCCGACCCTCAGCCCGGAGGTTTGGACGCAGTTCATGGCGTGGCAGACGCCGCTGCTGCACAACATGTTTTCAGGACTTGCCGATCCCTCCCAAACCGTCATGGCGCAAATGCAAGAGCAGGTGCAAAAACAGATTCAGAAAAATGCCGATCAGTTTTTGGGCGCGATGGGTTTGAAGACATAAGAAGGGCAATATGCCGTTTTGTCACAGCCTGGTCGTTTTTGCGGGGACAATGGGGGGATGAGTGAAATGACCGCAACTGCCCCCCTCCCGACCCCTAAAGTGGGTTTTGTCAGCCTGGGTTGCCCCAAAGCGCTGACCGATTCCGAGCTGATCCTGACGCAACTGAGCGCCGAGGGTTACCAAACCTCCAAAACCTTTGAAGGCGCTGACCTCGTCATCGTCAACACCTGTGGGTTCATTGACGAAGCCATCAAGGAAAGCCTAGACACCATTGCAGAGGCCCTGAGCGAAAACGGCAAGGTCATCGTGACCGGTTGCCTGGGGGCTAAAACGGGCGAAGGCGGCGGCAACTTGGTACTGGAAATGCACCCCAGCGTGCTGGCGGTGACCGGGCCGCATGCCACGCAAGAGGTGATGGATGCGGTGCACACGCATTTGCCCAAGCCCCACGACCCGTTTCTCGATTTGGTGCCGGGTGGTTTTGGCGAGGCGGGCCTCAAGCTCACACCTCGACACTATGCGTACCTGAAAATCAGCGAAGGCTGCAACCACCGCTGCACGTTTTGCATCATTCCCTCCATGCGTGGCGATTTGGTGTCGCGCCCGATTGGTGATGTGCTGAAAGAAGCCAAAGCCTTGTTTGCAGGCGGTGTGAAAGAGCTGTTGGTCATCAGCCAAGACACCTCGGCCTATGGGGTGGATGTGAAATACCGCACGGGTTTTTGGGACGGTAAGCCGGTCAAAACCCGCATGCTCGAGTTGGTGCAGGCATTGGGCGAGATGGCCCGCGAGCACGATGCTTGGGTGCGTTTGCACTATGTTTACCCGTACCCGAGCGTGGACGACATCATTCCCTTGATGGCGCAGGGCCTGGTGTTGCCTTATCTGGACGTGCCTTTTCAACACAGTCACCCCGATGTGCTCAAGCGCATGAAGCGCCCGGCTAGCGGTGAGAAGAACCTGGAGCGCATCCAGCGCTGGCGCGAACTGTGCCCCGAGCTGGTGATTCGCAGCACCTTCATCGCGGGCTTCCCGGGTGAGACCGAAGAAGAATTCGAGCACCTGTTGGGCTTTTTGCGTGAAGCGCAAATCGATCGCGCTGGTTGCTTTGCCTACAGCCCCGTGAAAGGGGCCACGGCCAATGATTTGCCGGGCATGTTGCCCGAAGCGTTGCGTGAAGAACGCCGAGCCCGCTTCATGGCGGTGGCCGAAGAGGTGTCGATTACACGCTTGCACCAGCGCGTGGGTTCCACCATGCAGGTCTTGGTGGACAATGCGCCGGCCATGGGCCGTCGTGGTGGCGTGGGCCGAAGTTTTGGTGATGCGCCCGAGATCGATGGCGTCGTGCGCTTGCTGCCGCCTGAAAAGCTGAGCAAGACCCTCAAAGTGGGTGAGTTCACTCGGGCCCGCATCGTGGGCGTGGAAGGCCACGATTTGGTGGGGGTTCCCGTTTGATGTGGCTCGGCGGCATGCAGTGCATTCTTTTGGCTGTCGGCGTGCACCGCGCTGTGAGTGGTTTTGCAGCGGGCAACAAAAAAGCCGTTGATCAAAAATCAACGGCTTGCTGTGTGTGTAACTTATCGTGTTGGATAAGATTGGTGCCCAGAAGAGGACTCGAACCTCCACGATGTTACTCGCTAGTACCTGAAACTAGTGCGTCTACCAATTCCGCCATCTGGGCGCCTCAGGAATCAAAGGATTGTATATCAAAAAAGTAGCTCAACCCAGTGCGATGCTGGAAGAAATTGTTGGCAGTGTTCAAGGCCACCGTGATGGTCATGGATTTTTGATCCGTGATGATGGTGAGTCGGACATTTACCTGTCGTCCAACGAAATGCGTGCGGTCTTGCACCGCGACCGCGTCAAGGTATGCATCGTGCGTCAGGACCGCAAAGGTCGCCCGGAAGGGCGTGTGGTCGAGATTGTCGAACGCCCTGAGCAACCGATCATTGGTCGTTTGCTGCACGAAGGCGGTTTGTGGTTGGTGGCGCCTGAAGACAAGCGTTACGGCCAGGACGTGATGATCCCCAAAGGTGCCACAGGCACAGCCAAGCCGGGCCAGGTGGTGGTGGTGGAGTTGACCGAGCCGCCCGCCTTGTTTGGGCAGCCCGTGGGCCGCGTGAAAGAGGTGTTGGGCGAAATCGACGATCCGGGTATGGAGATCGAAATCGCTGTGCGCAAATACAGCGTGCCGCACGAATTTTCTGCCCTGTGCGTTGACCAAGCCAAGGGATTGCCCGACAAGGTGCTGGCCAAGGACCGCAAGGACCGGGTGGATTTGCGTGATGTGCCTTTGGTCACGATCGATGGCGAAGACGCGCGTGACTTTGACGATGCGGTGTATTGCGAACCGGCCAAAGTCGGCCGCGGCAAGGGCTGGCGTTTGCTGGTGGCAATTGCCGATGTGAGTCACTACGTTCAAACCGGCAGCGCCATCGACATCGACGCTTATGACCGCGCCACCAGCGTGTATTTTCCGCGCCGTGTGATTCCGATGCTGCCCGAGAAATTGTCGAACGGCTTGTGCTCGTTGAACCCCGATGTGGACCGTTTGTGCATGGTGTGTGACATGCTGGTCACCGCCAAGGGCGATGTGAACGCCTACCAGTTTTACCCGGCCGTGATGCACAGCCATGCGCGTTTCACTTACACCGAAGTGGCCGCCATTTTGGGCAACACGCGCGGGCCAGAAGCGGCCAAGCGCAAGGAGCGCGTCACCGACCTGATGAACCTGCAGGACGTGTACAAAGCCTTGTTGGCTTCGCGTGCGGTGCGCGGTGCCGTGGACTTTGAGACCACCGAAACACAAATCGTGTGCGACGAGAGCGGTCGCATTGAGAAAATTGTGCCACGTGTGCGCAACGAAGCGCACCGCCTGATCGAAGAGGCTATGCTGGCAGCCAACGTGTGCAGCGCCGACTTCATACAGCAGGGAAAGCACCCGGGCTTGTTTCGCGTGCATGAAGGCCCCACAGCCGAGAAAAAAGACATCCTGCGCAATTACCTGAAGGCCTTGGGCTTGGGCATGAGCATCAGCGACGACCCGCACACCAGCGAGTTCCAGAAGATTGCGCAAGCGACCAAGGACCGTCCGGATGCGCAGCAGATCCACACCATGCTGCTGCGCTCCATGCAGCAGGCCATTTATACGCCCGTCAACAGCGGGCACTTTGGCCTGGCCTACGAGGCTTACACCCACTTCACCAGCCCGATCCGGCGTTACCCGGATTTGCTGGTGCACCGGGTCATCAAGGCGATTTTGCTGGGCCGCAAATACACGCTGCCCAGCTTGCCTGTGCCAGGTGAGGCGCATGCCAAGCTGAGCAAACGGCTGGAGAAAAGCCGCGCGGCCAAGGGCGATGCGTCCGAGTCGTCTGCGCCACGGGTGCGCATGTCGGCCGCCGATCAACGGGCTTGGGAGGCTGCGGGCCTGCATTGCAGCGCCAACGAACGCCGCGCCGATGAAGCCAGCCGCGATGTCGAAGCTTGGCTCAAGTGCAAATACATGCGCGAGCACTTGGGCGAGGAATACAGCGGCGTGGTGTCGGCGGCCACCAGCTTCGGCATCTTCGTGACTTTGGACACTTTGTATGTGGAAGGCCTGGTGCACATCACCGAGCTGGGGGGCGAGTACTACCGCTTTGACGAGTTGCGCCAGGAGTTGCGCGGTGAGCGCACCGGCATTCGATATGCCATTGGCAGCAGGGTGCAGGTGCAGGTCAGCCGGGTGGATTTGGATGGCCGGAAAATTGACTTCCGCTTGGTGCATCCCGGTGACGATCTGGTGCCGCGGGCCATGCGCGATAAGGGCTTGACTGCACCGGCTGAAGGCGGGCGCGACAAAAAGCGTGGCGCTCAAGATCGCCGTCTCGCCGATGCTGAGCGCAACAGGTCTCCAATTCAGGCCCTCAAAGCCTCGGTGAAAAAAGCTGCCGCCAAGAAAAAAGGGCCCCGCAGCACCAAGCCGCGCCGCTGAGGCGCGGCTTTTATTCAGCGCAGGTGCTGCGCCAAGGCGCTGGCGGTCAGTGGCAATTCATCTGGCCAGTCATTGGCCAGCTGACCGTGCTGCGCCACCGCGCAGCAGGCGGCTTCGAATGGCCCCAAGCCTTGTGCCATGCGGGCGCCGACCAAGCCCGCCAGCACATCGCCTGTGCCGCCAGTGGCCAGCCTGCCATTGCCCGAGGTGTTGATGCGGCTGGTCTGTCCGGGTGCCGCGATCACTGTGCCTGAACCCTTGAGCACCACGGTGCAGTGAAACAAAGCGGCCAAATTTTGCGCGGCTTGAAGTCGGTTGCTTTGCACCTGAGCAGTGCTGGTTCTCAAAAGCCGTGCCGCCTCCAGCGGGTGAGGGGTGATGACGGTGGGTTTCAATTTTGCCCTTTGGCGCAGCAAATTTTGAAGTGTGGGATCGTCTGCCACCGCGTTCAAACCATCGGCGTCCAGCACCAATTGCGCGCTGTGCTTGAGCACCTCGGGCATGTGTGCACGGATGGCTTCGCCGCCCCCGCAACCGCAGACCACATGCAGCTGCGCCAGCTCCAGCCGCTGCCAGTCCCGTTGCATCAGGTCGGGCGGCGCATGCTCTGTGGCTTGTCCTGAGAGCAAGCTCAAAATCACGCGACCCGCGCCGGCATACAGTGCGGCGGTGGCGGCCAACACGGCGGCCCCGGTCATGCCCATACCCCTCAAGGCCATGGGCTCACCGCCGATCACCGCCACATCGCCATGACTGCCTTTGTGGCTGGCGTGGCTTTTGAGGGGGGGTGCGTCAGCCGCATTCAGCCAGGCTTGTGGCGGCACATCGCTGACATTTGCCCGGTGGCCCAAGTCGTCCAGCCAGATCTGGCCGCAAGCGTCGCGACCATGGCCCATGAACAGACCGGGCTTGGCGGCAATGAAGGTCAGCGTGTGGTCGGCGCGCACCGCCACCGTTTGGGCATCGGAGCTGCCCAGCCATTGCCCGTTTTCCAGGTTCAGACCTGTGGGGCCGTCGAGCGACAGCACCGGGCCGGGAAACTTTTGGATGGCCTGCACGCAGGCTTGCATTTCAGGGCTGAGTGCCCGGTTGGCCCCCAGGCCCAGCAGTGCGTCAATGCACAAATCATGGTCATCCATGTTCTTTGGCCAAGCCTGAGGTGCGGCAGATTGGAGGGCGACACCTGCAGCGCTGGCCCGTTGCCAGGCCATGAGGGCATCGGGCGGCGTATGTGCCGTTGAGCCCATCCAACTGACGAGAACCGGCTTGCCCCATTGGTGTAAGTGCAAGGCGGCTTCCAGGCCATCACCCCCGTTGTTGCCGGGACCAGCGGCGACCCAGATGCGCCGGGCATGAGGGGCGATGGCCATGGCCAGTTGCGCAGCGGCCAGGCCCGCCAGTTGCATCAAAGGTTGAGGGCTACCGGACTGCAAACGGGTTTCAAGCTGACGCAGCGCATCTGGCCCATACATTGGCCACAAGGACGAGCTGCACAGCTTTTGCATGGTTCAGTGCTTTTGCAACAAGGGTTCGAGCAACAAGGCCAGTTGCAAGATGGTGTCGTCGTGCATGGCAGCATGCCAAGCCATCAGGCCCACCGGCAAAGTGCCAGGCGCATGGCAGGGCAGGGAAATGCCGCAACCATCCAGGGTGTTGACCGCGCTGGTGTTGCGCAGCAGCAGGCCGTTGATGCGGAAGAACTCGGCATCGCGTTCAGCGCCCGGCGCCACATCGCTGATTTTGGGACCGGTGATGGGGGTGGTGGGTGAGAGCACGGCGTCGTAACCCACCAGAGCAGCTTCCACGCGGCGAATCCATTGCCGACGTGCCTGCACCAAATCCATGTACTCGTGGGCTTTCATGCCGGAGCCGCGCATCAGGCGCTGCAGGACGCGGGGGTCGTAGCGGGCACTGTCCCGGTCGAGCCATTCGCGGTGCCAGGCATAGCCCTCGGCCGGACTGAAGCCGCCGGTGCCCATCATGGGGGCCAACTCGTTCAACTCGTTAAAGGCGATCTCATCGATGCGCGCCCCCGCAGCGCGCAGCGTGTTCAGGCTGTGCTCGAAAGCACGCGACACGGTCGCGTCCATGCCGTCTTGCATCAAGCTCTTGGCCACCGCCAAGCGGTAGCCGGATAGGGGCCGTTGCCCCCTGGGAACGTGTCTGGCAGAAAGCACTTCGTGGGCCAAAATCGCGTCTCGCACGGAGCGCGTCATGGCGCACACGGTGTCAAGCGTTGTGGACAGGGGCAGGGCACCTTGGGTGGGCACCAGGCGGGCGGTGTTCTTGAATCCAACGATGCCATTCAAGGCGGCGGGCACCCGGATGGAGCCGCCCGTGTCCGAGCCCAGACCGATGAAGGCTGCACCCGTGGCCACCGACACGGCCGCGCCCGAGCTGGAGCCGCCGGGCGCATGGGGCTGCCCGGTGGTGCCGACGGCTTGGTCGTACAGTCCGTCCCAAGCGGCAGGGGTGCCGTGATGCGGGTTTATGCCCACGCCCGAAAAGGCGAATTCAACCATGTTCGTGCGCCCGATCAGACCCGCACCTGCGGCCCGCAAACGCGCCACGGCCAGGCCGTCCGTAACAGCCGGGGGTTGATTTTTCAGGACGATGGAGCCTGCTTGGGTGATCTGCCCTTGGACGTCAAACAGGTCCTTGATGGACACCGCGAGGCCCGCGAGCGGGCTTTGACCCACTTGCGGATGGCTGGCTATGCGCTGCAACGCCTCGGGCGTCAGTTGCATGAAGGCATGGTTGCAGGTTGAGCTTTGCGCCACGGCCAGGCAGGCTTGGGCGGCTGCTTGGACGGTTGTGGATCCAGTCTGGATGGCTTGCCGGGTGGCGATCAGGTCAGCTTTCATGGGGTTAGGGGCGCTTTGGCAGAGTCAGGATGCTATAATCCTAAGGCTTTGCAGAGCGCGGCAGCTGTCTTTTGAGCGTCATGGCCAACATGAAGCCAAATCAGTGATTTCACGCACAAGCAAAGCACATCCGCGAATCCGTCCCAACAAGGTGTTGCGCGCAGTTTTTTTGGCTGTACGCGATGAGTGGACTGGATTTTAGACCCAACCTTTGGAGTATTTTTATGTCCGTTACCATGCGCGAAATGCTGGAAGCCGGTGTCCACTTTGGTCACCAAACCCGTTTCTGGAACCCCAAGATGGCCCCTTTCATCTTCGGTCACCGCAACAAAATTCACATCATCAACCTGGAAAAATCGCTGCCGATGTTCCAGGACGCGATCAAGTTCGCCAAGCAACTGTCGGCCAACCGTGGCACCATTTTGATGGTGGGAACCAAGCGCCAGGCACGTGATCTGGTGTCGGCTGAAGCCCAGCGCGCAGGCGTTCCATTCGTTGACCAGCGCTGGTTGGGCGGCATGTTGACCAACTTCAAAACCGTCAAGACCTCGATCAAGCGTCTTAAAGACATGAAGGCTCAGCAAGAAGTCGGCCTCGACAGCTTGAGCAAAAAAGAGCAGTTGATGTTCAAACGCGAGATGGAAAAGCTCGAAAAAGACATCGGTGGCATCCAGGACATGGCTGCTTTGCCTGATGCGATTTTCGTGATCGACGTCGGTTACCACAAAATCGCCATCTCGGAAGCCAAAAAATTGGGCATCCCATTGATCGGTGTGGTGGACTCCAACCACTCGCCAGAAGGCATCGACTACATCATCCCCGGCAACGACGACTCGGCCAAGGCTGTGGCTTTGTACGCCCGCGGCATCGCTGACGCCATCATCGAAGGCCGCGCCAATGCGGTCAACGACGTGGTCAAGGCCGTCACCGAAGGCAATGACGAATTCGTCGAAGAAGCCAACGCTTCGGCCTGAGTTCCTGCGACTCGATGAAAGGGGCTTCGTGGCCCCTTTTTTTAATTTGACTTGAAGACTGAATACGGAGAAATCAAATGGCTGTAATTACCGCAAGCATGGTTGCCGAACTGCGCGCAAAAACCGATGCCCCCATGATGGAGTGCAAAAAAGCATTGACTGAAGCCGAAGGCGACATGGCAAAAGCCGAAGAGTTGTTGCGCGTCAAATTGGGCACCAAGGCTGGCAAGGCCGCCTCGCGCGTCACTGCCGAAGGCGTGGTGACCAGTTTCGTGAGTGGCTCCACAGGTGCCATGATCGAAGTCAACTGCGAAACTGACTTCGTGACTAAAAACGACAGCTTCTTGGCTTTGGCCAATGCCGCTGCCAAATTGGTGGCCGAGCACAACCCTGTTGACCTTGCCGCCTTGGGCGCATTGCCTTACAGCCAGGACAGTTTCGGCCCCACCTTGGAAGAAGTTCGCAAAGGTCTGATCGGCAAGATCGGAGAGAATATGAGCTTCCGTCGCTTCAAGCGCGCCGCCGGTGGTGCCAAGATCGCCAATTACCTGCACGGCACCCGCATCGGCGTGTTGGTGGAGTACGAAGGTGACGAAACCGCCGCCAAAGACGTTGCCATGCATGTGGCCGCCATGAAGCCTGTTTCGTTGACCAGCGCCGAAGTGCCTGCCGATTTGATCGAAAAAGAGCGTTCGGTGGCTGCGGCCAAGGCCGCTGAGTCCGGCAAGCCAGCCGACATCGCTACCAAAATGGTTGAAGGCTCTGTCCAGAAGTACCTGAAGGAAGTGTCTTTGTTCAACCAGTCTTTCGTGAAGAACGACAAGCAGACGGTTGAGCAAATGCTCAAGGCCTCAGGCACCACAGTCAAGGCATTCACCTTGTTCGTGGTGGGTGAGGGCATCGAGAAGAAGGTTGACGACTTCGCAGCCGAAGTGGCTGCCCAAGTGGCTGCTGCTCAAGGCGCAGCCTGATTTCACGGGCGCCTTGACCGGCCAACCTATCGTCCACACAGATACAGAAGGAGTTCCTCATGTCCTCTACCAAGCCGGCCTACAAGCGCATTTTGCTCAAGCTGTCCGGTGAGGCCTTGATGGGCGCTGATGCTTTTGGCATCAACCGTGCCACGATCGTGCGCATGGCCGAAGAGATCGCCGAGATCAACCGTCTGGGCGTTCAGGTGGCGGTGGTCATTGGCGGCGGCAACATTTTCCGGGGAGTGGCGGGGGGAGCCGTGGGTATGGACCGCGCCACAGCCGATTACATGGGCATGCTGGCCACCGTCATGAACTCCTTGGCTCTGGCCGATGCGCTGGACAAAGCAGGCTTGACGGCACGCGTCATGTCGGCCATTGGTATTGACCAGGTTGTAGAGCCCTATGTGCGCCCCAAGGCCTTGCAATATCTTGAAGAGGGTAAGGTGGTGGTGTTTGCTGCGGGCACTGGCAATCCTTTCTTCACTACCGACACGGCTGCGGCTTTGCGCGGTGCCGAGATTGGGGCCGAACTGGTGCTCAAGGCAACCAAGGTCGATGGTGTTTATTCGGCCGATCCCAAAAAAGATCCGTCCGCAACACGCTACAGCGAAATCACTTTTGACGAAGCGATTTCACGCAACTTGGGCATCATGGATGCCACCGCCTTTGCTCTTTGCCGAGACCAGGAGCTGCCGATCAAGGTATTCTCGATCATCAAGAACGGTGCCTTGAAACGCGTGGTGTTGGGAGAAGACGAGGGCACACTCGTGCATGTTTGAGGCCTGATTTTTTGAGGAGAACTTCATGACGATTGCTGACATCAAAAAAACAGTTGAAGCCAAAATGGACCAATCCATCGCGGCTTTTAAGAACAATCTGACCAAAATCCGTACCGGCAGAGCCAATCCTGCTTTGCTGGACACTATCCAAGTGGACTATTACGGCTCCATGGTGCCTTTGTCGCAGGTGGCCAATGTCTCCCTGCTCGATTCACGAACCATCAGTGTTCAGCCTTGGGAAAAAGGCATGGGTGCCAAAATTGAAAAAGCCATTCGCGAGAGTGAATTGGGCTTGAATCCAGCGTCCATGGGGGAGTTGATTCGTGTACCCATGCCCCCCATGAGCGAAGATCGTCGCAGGGAAATGACCAAATTGGCTCGCACAGAAGGAGAGAACGCCAAGATTGCCGTGCGCAATCTGCGTCGTGATGCCAACGAATCGGTAAAAAAACTGGTGAAGGAAAAGCTGGCCTCGGAAGACGAGCAAAAGCGCGCCGAAACCGATGTGCAAAAATCAACCGACAAACGGATGCTGGAAATTGACCAGTTGGTGACCGCAAAAGAACAAGAGATCATGGCGGTTTGAGACCTGTCTGCGCCGTGGCATTCCCCACGGTCTGAAGGGTCGCCCACTTGGCGGCCTTTTTTTTGGAGTCTGAATGCTCAAGCAAAGAGTCATCACGGCAGTCGTCTTGCTGGCCATGTTGTTGCCGGCTTTGTTCGCTGCCAATGCTTGGCCATTCATGTTGCTGACGATGGTGTTGATCGGAGCTGGGGCTTGGGAGTGGGGTCGCCTCAACGGCTGCAGTGCTGCGATTTCATGCTTGGGTGGAGTGTGCTGTGTGACAACCTGCCTGCACTTGGTGCAAGCGGGTTGGGTAGCGCAAACCTCCGCTCAGTTTTGGCTTTTGGCCGGCAGTATCTGGGTATTGCTGGGATCCTGGATGTTGCAACGCGGCGTTGCTGGTTGGATTTTGTGGCCGCGTGTGTTGCGTTGGTTGGGGGGCTTGGGCTTGCTGGTGTTGGCCTGGCTGGCTTTGGCCCAAGCACATCAGCGCGGTGTGAATTTCCTTTTGTCTGTTTTGGTTCTGGTCTGGGCTGCTGATATTTTTGCTTATTTTTTTGGCCGAAGTCTGGGTGGCCATTGGTTTCGGTTGAAACTCGCTCCCTCAATCAGCCCGGGGAAAACCTGGGAGGGTGCCATTGGAGGTGCCTTTGGGGTGTTGCTGGTGTCTGTGGCCTGGGTGGAGTTTGACCGCCATCAGGCGATCACTTCACTCAGCTTTTTCGGTCTGATTTGGTCCCAGGGCTGGTATGTGGCCGTGCCCGCAGCGATGTTCATGACGATCATGAGCGTGGTCGGTGATTTGGTCGAGTCCTTGGTCAAGCGCAGCGCGGGCGTGAAAGACAGCTCTGGCTTGTTGCCCGGACACGGTGGTGTGCTCGACCGAGTGGATGCATTACTGCCGACTTTGCCATTGGCCATGATGTTGGTGGCCTGGATTTGAAGAGGAGCCTCCCCGCATGACCCCCATCCAATGCATCACAATTTTGGGATCGACCGGTTCGATCGGTACCAGCACGCTGGATGTGATGAGTCGTCATCCGGAACGGTTCCGGCTGCATGCACTGACAGCATCTAGCCAGGTCGAGTTGATGCTTGCCCAGTGCGCCCGTTTTATGCCAGAGGTGGCGGTAATGGCGCAAGAGACGGCGGGTCGTTTGTTGGCCGAACGCGTGCGAGCCGAGGGTTTGTCTGTGCAAGTACGATGGGGAGTCGCTGCGCTGGACGAGGTGGCCTGCGCGCCAGATGTGGATGCCGTGATGGCAGCAATTGTAGGTGCCGCTGGATTGTCGCCATGCATTGCTGCTGCCCGTGCGGGCAAGCGTTTGCTGCTTGCCAACAAAGAGGCCTTGGTGGTCGGTGGCGATGTATTCATGTCTGCAGTCCGAGAGGGGGGGGGCACCCTCTTGCCCATTGACAGCGAGCATTCTGCGATTTTTCAATCGCTGCCCGATGATCCCACCTCCTGGCAGAGACGGGTGCAAAAAATCATTTTGACGGCATCAGGAGGACCTTTTCGAACTCGCGACCCCATGACCCTGAAACAGGTGACGCCTGAACAAGCCTGCTTACACCCGAACTGGGTTATGGGACGCAAAATTTCGGTCGATTCGGCCACCATGATGAACAAGGCCTTGGAAGTGATAGAGGCTCATTATTTGTTTGGTATGTCACCCGATCAACTCGATGTGGTGATTCACCCGCAAAGCGTGATCCATTCCATGGTGCAGTACCGTGACCATTCTGTGGTGGCTCAGTTGGGCACCCCAGATATGCGTGTGCCGATTGCTTATGGTCTGAGTTGGCCAGAACGTATCGAGTCCGGGGCTGCGGCGCTCGACTTCCAAGCCTTGTCGGCCATGACTTTTGAGGCCATGGATGACCCAGGCCACTTGAGGCGTTTTCCCGGAATTCAGTTGGCGTGGGAGACCTTGCGCGGCACACCTGGAAGTTGTGCTGTTTTGAATGCGGCCAATGAGGTTGCGGTGGACGCCTTCCTGAACAGGCGCATCCGGTTTGATCAAATTCATGACGTCAATCGGTCTACTTTGGACCGCACCTGCTTCGCTGAGCCGGTTAGTCTCGATGGTTTACTGGCTCTGGATGCAAACAGTCGAGCAGAGGCTCGTCAAAGCATTCTGAGATTGCATGGATGAAGCCCTTGCCATCTTTCATGAAACCCAGCGTGCCTGATGTATTATCTTCAGCAGTTTTCAGCTTTTCTGGCTCAGTTGGGACAAGCCTTTGAATCAAGGCATGATTCAGGGCTTTTTTAGACTTGTACCCCAAGGTGGGCAGGTTCTAGTTTGTCGGATTTCACCTTCGTTTTGGAACGTTTGCAACATGATTTTTATGGATAACCGATTTCCCGCCTTGTCTATCGGATTTCGGGCCCTCGCATGCGCCATGTTGAGCTTGCCCGCATTGGCGATTGAGCCATTTACTGTGCGTGACATTCGCGTTGAAGGCCTGCAACGGATAGAGCCAGGAACAGTTTTTGCATCTTTGCCCTTGAGAGTTGGCGACCGCTACACCGTTGATTTGGGCACGAACGCCATCCGTGCCCTTTTTGCTCTTGGCCTTTTCAAGGATGTGCGCCTGGAAACCCAAGGTGATGTGTTGGTGGTGGTGGTGGAAGAGAGACCCTCCATCGCTTTGGTCGAGTTTGTTGGTCTCAAGGAGTTTGATAAAGATGTATTGAGCAAGTCCTTGAGAGACATCGGCCTGTCGGAGGGGCGTCCCTACGACAAGGCGCTTGCTGATAAAGCCGAACAAGAGCTCAAGCGCCAATACATCAGTCGCAGTTTGTATGGTGCAGAAGTGGTCTCGACCACCACTCCTGTGGATCGTAACCGTGTCAATTTGACATTCACCATCACAGAAGGGGGGCCAGCCAAAATCAGCCTGATTGACATCGTGGGTAATCGGTCATTTCCTGACCAAACCTTGCGTGACCAGTTCAATTTGGATACCGGTGGCTGGATGAGTTGGTACACCAAATCTGACCGTTATTCCCGCACCAAACTCAATGCTGACCTGGAAGCCTTGCGTTCTTTTTACTTGTCGCGGGGTTTTTTGGAGTTCCGCATCGATTCGACCCAGGTGGCCATGGCGCCCAACAAACAAGAGATGGCGATCACCATCAACATCACCGAGGGAGAGCGGTTTGTGACTTCTGGCGTGCGTCTTGAGGGCAATTACCTTGAACGAGACAACGAGTTCAAGGCTTTGATAAAGATTGCAGTAGGCAAGCCTTATAACGCCGAAACGGTGGCTGAGACCACCAAGGCATTCACAGAGTACTTTGGCAAATTCGGCTTTGCTTTTGCAAGGGTAGAGGCCAAGCCCGAGATTGATCGACAAAACAACCGGGTTCAATTGGTTTTGTTGGCTGAACCCTCGCGTAGGGCGTATGTGCGTCGAATTCAGGTGGCAGGTAACGACCGAACGCGTGATGAAGTCATAAGGCGTGAATTTCGCCAATTGGAGGCCGCCTGGTATGACGGTGACAAAATTCGCTTGTCTCGTGACCGTGTCGATCGTTTGGGGTATTTCACCAGCGTGAACATTGAAACTTTGGAAGTGCCGGGTGCGCCAGACCAGGTTGACTTGCTGTTCACGGTGACTGAAAAGCCCACAGGCAGTATTTCTTTGGGGGCGGGCTTTTCATCGATTGAAAAAATCGCCTTAAACTTTGGTATCCGTCAGGACAATGCTTTTGGTTCAGGTAACTTTCTTGCTGTGGAAGTGAATACCAGTCGTTTTAACCAAAATCTGGTGATCAGCACGACCAATCCTTATTACACACAAAATGGCATATCCAGGACACTGGACATTTTCCATCGTACGACGCGCCCATTTTTTGGCAACCTCAACTCTTATCGCATCATCAACACGGGGGTCGGTACGCGCTTTGGTGTGCCGGTGACTGAGACGGATACCGTTTTTCTGGGTGTTAACTTTGAACAAACGCAAGTCAAAGAGGGTGTTGGTATCCAAATGCCGAACTTGTTGCGTCCCTACATAGACAAGCAAACGGCTTTGCCTTTAACGGTTGGGTGGGCCAGGGATCGCCGTGACAGTGCTTTGGTTCCCACCCGCGGCGTTCTTCAACGCTTTAATTCTGATCTCAGCATCGCGGGTGACTCGCATTACGCCAGAGCCACTTACCAGTTTCAACAATACATCCCATTGACTAAAAAATACACGCTTGCTTTTAATGGGGATGTGGGTTGGGGTGAAGGTCTGAAAGGCCGGGAGTACCCGCTCTTAAAGAACTTCTATGTCGGGGGATTGGGCAGCGTTCGCGGCTTTGAAAGAAACACATTGGGTCCTCCTCCGTCTCAATCTGGAAACTCCGCTGCCTTTTTCCCAGGAGGGCCAAAGAAACTGGTTTTCAATGCAGAGTTCATCACACCCTTTCCTGGCGCAGGCAACGACAAAACCTTGCGTTTGTTCGGCTTTACCGATGCTGGCCGGGCCTTTGGGGCCAATGAATCCGTGTCCCTGGATCAATTGCGGGTCTCTGCTGGCATAGGCCTGAGTTGGATCTCTCCCATGGGGCCTTTGCGATTCTCGTATGCAACGCCCATCGTGAAACAGACTGGCGATAGAATTCAGCCACTTCAATTCCAAATCGGAACTTCCTTCTAATGAATATGATCCAACGAAAACTCGCTTTGGGCAGCCTCATGGCTGCATCTTTGTTCACTCTGCAGGTACAGGCCCAGGAAATCAAATTGGGTTTTGTCAATACCGAGCGTATTTTCCGTGAGGCTACTACCGCCAAGCAAGCGCAGGCCAAACTAGAGCAGGAGTTTTCTCGCCGTGAAAAAGAGATCGTTGAAAATGGCAATGCCCTCAAGCTGGCTTCGGAACGGTTTGAGCGTGAAGGGCCTACCTTGGCAGAGTCGCAGCGAACGGCACGCCAAAAGCAACTCATTGAACAGGATCGTGAGTTTCAGCGAAAGCGCCGAGAGTTCCAAGAAGACCTGAATGCGAGAAAAAACGAAGAGCAGCAAATCGTGGTGGAACGTGCCAACCGTGCGGTCAAGCAGGTGGCAGAGTCTGAAAAATACGATGTGATTTTCCAGGAAGCGGTCTATATCCATCCCAAGCATGACATCACTGACAAGGTCATCAGGGCGCTCAACGCCTCGGTCGGCAAATAACGCTTTTTCTCTGGCTTTTTGTCGTGGGTTTGACCCTTTCGACCATTGTTGAGCACTTGGGTGGGCGACTTTTGGGAGCGCCTGAAATGGAAATCGCTGGTTTGGCCCCATTGCATTCTGCAGGCCCAGATCACATCAGTTTTCTTAGCCATCCCAAATACCAGAGTCAGCTGTCCAGCAGTGGTGCAGGATGTGTTGTCGTTTCTCCGGCATTTGAGCATTCTGCTCGTCAGGGGTGCGCAATCATCGTCACCGATGATCCCTATCTTTATTTCGCCCGATTGACCCGCTTGTGGAAACAGACCCGGGAAACCGACCAAGTTCTTCGCATACATCCCTCGGCTGTCATTGACCCGCAAGCCCAAGTGGCTGACGATGCGGTGATCGGTCCCTTGTGTGTGGTCGAGCGGGGGGCACTTATTGGGCCGGGCACAGTCCTCAAATCGCGTGTCACCCTTTCGGAAGGGTGCTCCGTCGGGGCCCGGTGCATTTTGCATTCGGGTGTCGTGGTGGGGGCCGATGGTTTTGGCTTCGCATTGCATCAGGGGGCTTGGGAAAAAATTGAACAACTGGGGTCAGTTCGCATTGGCGACGATGTGGAAATCGGGGCCAACACCTGCATCGACCGGGGCGCTCTGGACGACACTGTGATTGAAAATGGGGTCAAGCTCGACAACCTGATCCAGATTGGCCACAACGTGCACATCGGTGCCCACACGGCCATGGCGGGCTGTGTGGGGGTGGCGGGCAGTGCGCGCATCGGCGCGCATTGCACCGTGGGGGGCGGGGCGGTGGTGCTGGGGCATTTGACCTTGGTCGACCATGTGCATATTTCTGCAGCCTCTGTGGTGACCCGATCCATATTGCAGCCGGGGCAATACACCGGCATGTTCCCTCTTGATAGCAATGCCAACTGGGAAAAGAACGCCGCCAGCCTCAAACAACTTTCCCGCTTGCGTGAACGCATCAAGGCGCTGGAGAGCGAGATTCAAAATAACAAGGAAACATGACCATGATGGACATCCACAAAATTCTCAAGCAGTTGCCGCACCGCTATCCCATCTTGTTGGTCGACCGCGTGCTGGAACTGGAAAAAGGCGTGCGCATCAAGGCGCTGAAAAACGTGTCCATCAATGAGCCCCATTTTCAGGGGCACTTTCCGCATCGTCCAGTGATGCCGGGTGTATTAATGCTTGAGGCATTGGCCCAGGCCGCTGCCTTGTTGGCTTTCGACACCCTGGGTGAGACGCCCGATGAACAAACAGTCTATTACTTTGCAGGCATTGATGGTGCGCGATTCAAGCGCCCGGTGGAGCCAGGCGACCAGTTGATTCTGGATGTGGAGCTTGACCGCATGAAGGCTGGTATTTTCAAGTTCAAGGCCCGTGCGAAGGTGGGCGACGAGATCGCGGCTGAGGCCGAGTTGATGTGTACCATGCGGAAAATTCCGCAGGCTTGAGCGCCATGAGCAAGATCCACCCAACGGCCATCATCAGCCCGAGGGCCGAACTTGACAGTTCGGTGTCCGTCGGGCCCTACACCGTGATTGGGCCCCATGTGTCCATCGGCGCGGGCACCACGGTGGCCAGCCACTGCGTGATCGAAGGTCACACCACGATCGGCCGCGACAATCGAATCTTTCAGTTCAACTCCTTGGGTGCTGTGCCCCAGGACAAGAAGTACAACAACGAGCCTTGCGAATTGCACATTGGTGACCGCAACACGATCCGTGAGTTTTGTACCTTCAACATTGGCTCGCCTGGCGACCGGGCCGTGACCTCGGTGGGCCACGACAACTGGATCATGGCTTATGTGCATTTGGCGCACGATTGCCAAGTGGGCAGCAACACGATCTTTGCCAACAACACACAACTGGCCGGCCATGTGGTGGTCGAGGATTGGGTGATTCTGGGCGGCTTTACCGTGGTGCACCAGTTTTGCCGCATTGGGGCACACAGTTTCACGGCCATGAACTCTTTGCTGTTTGCCGACCTGCCGCCTTTCGTGATGGCACAAGGCCAGCCAGCCCAAGCTCGATCGATGAACTTTGAAGGCTTGCGTCGGCGCGGGTTCTCGGCCGAACGCATCAGCGCCGTCAAGGCCATGCACAAAGCGCTTTACCGTGACGGCTTGTCGCTTAGTGATGCCATGGCCCGCATTGCTGCTTTGGCTCTGGACAAGCCCGAGACCCTGCCTGATGTAGACATGATGCTGGGCTTTTTACAAACCGCTTCACCCCAGCGTGGAATCGTGCGTTGACACAGCCCGCGCACACTCTCATGCCCAAAGCCCCTGCGGGGGCTTTGTCCTTTGCCATGGTGGCTGGAGAGGCCTCGGGTGATTTGCTGGCGGGCTTGCTGATTCAGGGCTTGCACGGGCGCTGGCCGCAGGCGCGTGGTATGGGCATTGGCGGGCCACGGATGCAGGCCCAAGGTTTTGAAGCATGGTGGCCGCACGACAAACTGGCGGTGCGCGGTTATGTCGAGGTGTTGCGCCATTACCGGAGCATCGTGGCCATTCGAGATCAGTTGCGCCAGCGTTTATTGGCCCAGCCGCCTGATGTGTTCATTGGTGTGGACGCCCCTGACTTCAATCTGGACCTCGAATCCAAGCTCAAGGCTGCAGGTGTTCCCACGATGCATTTTGTGTGTCCATCGATTTGGGCCTGGCGGCCTGAGCGCATCGAGAAGATCCGGTTCAGCGTGGACCACATGCTGTGCATTTTCCCCTTTGAGCCTGCGCTTTTGGCCCAGGCCGGGGTGCAGGCCACTTACGTCGGTCACCCCTTGGCGCAAACCATTCCCATGCACCCGGATCGCTTGTCGGCCCGTCAATCCCTGGGCCTGGATGCGCAAAGGCCCGTGGTGGCGGTTTTGCCGGGCAGCAGGCAATCCGAAATCGAGCACCTGACACCCCGCTTTGTACAAGCCGCACAAATCATGCAGCGACAAAACTCGTCCTTCCAATTTATTTTGCCAGCCATTCCCAGCTTGCAGCCGCGCATTCAGGCGCTGGTCGATGGGCAAGGCGGTGTGCCTGGTTTGCAGGTGCTCCACGGCCAGTCGCATGCCGCGCTGGCCGCGTGTGATGTGACCTTGATCGCCAGTGGCACGGCCACGCTGGAGGCGGCCTTGTTCAAGCGCCCCATGGTCATTGGTTACCACATGAACTGGCTCAGCTGGCAGATCATGAAGCGCCAGCAGCTTCAGCCCTGGGTGGGTTTGCCCAATATCCTGAGCGAGGACTTTGTAGTGCCCGAGTTTTTGCAGGACCGCTGCACGCCCGAGGCCTTGGCCCAGGCTTGTCTGTCCTGGTTGTCCGCCCCTGACCGGGTGGACGCCTTGCAGTCCCGTTTTCAACAATTGCACCTGGCTTTGCAGCGTGACACAGCCCAGATCTCGACCCATGCCCTCGAAAAAGTCCTCTCGCGCTGAGCAAACTGCCTTGCTTTTCCACGTCTCTGGCTTGATGGCGGGTGTAGACGAGGCTGGACGCGGACCACTGGCGGGCCCGGTGGTCGCCGCCGCTGTGATCCTCGACGATTTGAACCCGATTCGCGGTCTGAACGACTCCAAAAAACTCACGGCCAAGCGCCGCGAGGCCTTATTTGACGAGATACGGGCGCGTGCCTTGTGCTGCGCCATTGCCGAGGCGTCGGTGCAAGAAATTGACCAACTCAACATCCTTCAAGCCACCTTACTGGCCATGAAGCGGGCCGTGGAGCGCTTGCGACTGATGCCCAAACTGGTGCTGGTGGATGGCAACCGTTTGCCCTTGCTGCCCATGCAGGCCGAAGCCATTGTCAAAGGCGATGCGTTTGTGCCGGCCATCTCTGCGGCTTCCATTTTGGCCAAGGTGCACCGTGACCGTTTGTGTCAAACCATGCACCAGCAGTACCCCTTGTATGGGTTTGATCAACACAAGGGCTATGGCACAGCGCAGCATCTGGCCGCTTTGCAAGCGCATGGTCCGGCGGACTGTCACCGCATGACATTTGCCCCGGTGGCCAGGAGTGTGCGATGAAACCGATCAGCTCGCGGGACAACCCGCAGCTCAAAGCCTGGCGGCGTTTGGCCCAAGACAGCACGGCTTACCGCAAGGCGGGGCAGTTCTGGCTAGAAGGCGATCACCTGTGCCGCGCTGCGCTGGAGCGCGGCGTGCGGCCGATGCAGGTGGTTCTGACCGAGTCGTTTCAAGCCGAGCAAGGCGAACAATGGCTGGGGCTGGCCGATCAGGTGTCTGTGGTGCCCGATGCCTTGTTTGCCGGTCTCAGTGGCCTGGAGTCACCTGGCCGCATGGGTTTTGTGGTGGCATGGCAAGCCGCCCATGAGGTGCTGCCAGATGCACCCACGGTGGTGCTCGACCGATTGCAGGATGCGGGCAATGTGGGGGCCATCTTGCGCTGTGCCTCGGCTTTCGGTTACCGCCAGGTGCTGGCCATCAAGGGTGCGGCGGCCTTGTGGTCGCCCAAGGTGCTGCGCTCGGGCATGGGGGCGCATTTTGGCCTGCATCTGGTCGAAGCGCTCAGCGAGTCCGATGTGGCGATTTTGCGGTTGCCTTTGTTGACAACCAGCTCGCACGAGGGGCCGTTTTTGCACGCCTTGCTGCAAGCGGGTGACTTGCCCCAAAAGTGTGCCTGGGTCTTTGGGCATGAAGGGCAGGGCGTCAGCGCCAGCCTGATGGCCATGGCCCGGCACCAGGTGCGCATTGCCCAGCCGGGCGGTGAAGAATCGCTCAATGTGGCCACGGCGGCGGCCATTTGCCTGCACGCCAGCGCTACAGCAGGTCCCTGAGCCTATTTTTGGTTGAGCCGCAGAGTCAGGGCGCGTGATTTGTCAGGGTTTTCAACTAGTCCTCAGCTATAATGAGAGGCTTTCCCGCTTCAACCTGTACGCCACAGTCCATCCCAGGCCCAATCCTCGAACAAGCAGCCAAAAAGAGATCCCATCTCTGGTGAGTGCTGAGGCGTACCCGAACTATTCCGGAGAACCCAGTGCTTTTGTCTCTTCAGGGAACTTTCCCGCCCGCCATCTTGGCGCTCGCAGACGGCACGGTCTTTATCGGCAACTCGATCGGAGCCACCGGCTCCACCGTCGGCGAAGTGGTGTTCAACACCTCGCTCACCGGCTACCAGGAAATCCTCACCGACCCCAGCTATTGCCAGCAGATCGTCACTTTGACGTACCCGCACATCGGCAATTACGGCGTCAACGTGGAAGACATCGAAGCCGACCAAGTCCATGCCGCTGGCTTGATCATCAAAGACTTGCCTTTGATCGCGAGCAACTTTCGCTCCAGCCAAACCTTGTCGTCCTATTTGGCCGATGCAGGCACCGTGGCGATTGCCAACATCGACACCCGCCAGCTGACCCGCATCTTGCGCACCAAGGGTGCCCAAAACGGTGCCATCGTAGGTTTAGCCAAAGGACAGGAAGTCACACAGGCTGTGATCGACCACGCCGTGGCAGCAGCTAAAGGGGCGCCCAACATGGCCGGCCTCGATCTGGCACAAAAAGTCACTGTGTCCAATTCATACGAATGGAAGCAAACTGAGTGGACTTTGGGTGAAGGCTACGGCGACTTGACTGCGCCCAAGTTTCATGTGGTGGCGTACGACTTTGGCGTGAAGAAAAACATCTTGCGCATGCTGGCTGAGCGCGGCTGCAAAGTCACCGTGCTGCCTGCCAAGACCCCTGCCGCAGAAGTCCTCAAGCACAAGCCCGATGGCATCTTCTTGTCCAACGGCCCAGGCGATCCTCAGCCTTGCGATTACGCGATTGCAGCGACTGCCGAGTTGATCGAAACCGGCATCCCCACATTCGGCATTTGCCTGGGTCACCAAATCATGGCTTTGGCCAGTGGTGCCAAGACGTTCAAGATGAAGTTTGGCCACCACGGTGCCAATCACCCCGTGAAAGACCTCGACTCAGGCCGCGTGTCCATCACCAGCCAGAACCATGGTTTTGCGGTGGATGAAAAAACCTTGCCCGCCAATTTGCGCGCCACCCATGTGTCGCTGTTTGACGGCACCTTGCAGGGCTTGGCCCGCACTGACAAGCCCGCGTTCTGTTTTCAGGGGCACCCTGAAGCATCGCCCGGCCCTCACGACATTGCTTACCTCTTTGACCGCTTCATCAATCTGATGGAGACAAAATAATGCCTAAGCGCACCGACCTAAAAAGTATCCTCATCATTGGCGCGGGCCCGATCATCATTGGTCAGGCTTGTGAGTTCGACTACTCCGGCGTGCAGGCCTGCAAAGCCTTGCGCGAAGAGGGTTACAAAGTCATCCTGATCAACAGCAACCCCGCGACGATCATGACCGACCCGGCCACGGCCGACGTGACCTACATCGAGCCCATCACCTGGCAAACCGTTGAGAAGATCATCGCCAAAGAGCGCCCTGATGCCATCTTGCCCACCATGGGTGGCCAGACCGCGCTGAACTGCGCTTTGGACTTGTGGCACAACGGCGTGCTTGAAAAGTACAAGGTCGAGTTGATCGGCGCGACACCCGAAGCCATTGACAAAGCCGAAGACCGCCTGAAGTTCAAAGACGCCATGACCAAAATCGGTCTGGGTTCCGCGCGCTCGGGCATCGCCCACAGCATGGAAGAGGCGTGGGACGTGCAAAAGACTTTGGGCTTCCCAACCGTCATTCGCCCCAGTTTCACGCTGGGCGGCACGGGCGGCGGTATTGCCTATAACCCCGAAGAGTTCGAAACCATTTGCAAACGCGGTCTGGAGGCTTCGCCCACCACCGAGTTGTTGATTGAAGAGTCTTTGCTCGGCTGGAAAGAGTACGAAATGGAAGTGGTGCGCGACAAGGCGGACAACTGCATCATTGTTTGCTCGATCGAAAACCTGGACCCCATGGGCGTGCACACAGGGGACTCGATCACCGTTGCCCCTGCACAAACCTTGACCGACAAGGAATACCAAATCTTGCGCAACGCCTCTTTGGCTGTGCTGCGCGAGATCGGTGTGGACACCGGTGGCTCGAACGTTCAGTTTTCGATCAACCCCCAAGACGGCCGTATGGTTGTCATCGAGATGAACCCCCGTGTGTCGCGTTCATCAGCTTTGGCTTCCAAAGCCACGGGTTTCCCGATCGCCAAAGTGGCGGCCAAATTGGCTGTGGGCTACACGCTCGACGAGTTGCGCAACGACATCACGGGCGGCGCCACGCCTGCATCGTTCGAGCCCTCGATCGACTATGTGGTCACCAAGATCCCGCGTTTTGCCTTTGAGAAATTCCCCACCGCCGACAGCCGTTTGACCACTCAGATGAAATCGGTGGGCGAGGTGATGGCCATGGGCCGCACCTTCCAGGAGTCCTTCCAGAAAGCCCTGCGTGGTCTGGAAGTGGGGGTGGATGGCATGAACGAAAAAACCCAAGACCGCGAAGTGCTCGAAAAAGAACTGGGCGAGCCTGGTCCTGAGCGCATCTGGTACGTGGGCGATGCGTTTGCCATGGGCCTGAGCGTGGACCAGGTGTTTGCCTTGACCAAGATCGACCCTTGGTTCTTGGTGCAGATTGAAGAGATCGTCAAGATCGAACTGGAGCTTGAAACCACCACGCTGGAAGCGATCACCGCCGACGAACTGCGTGCGCTCAAGAAAAAGGGCTTCTCCGACCGCCGCTTGGCCAAGTTGCTCAAGACCACAGAGCATGTGGTGCGCGAGCGTCGCCATGCCTTGAACATTCGTCCCGTTTACAAACGCGTGGACACCTGCGCTGCAGAGTTCTCCACCGACACCGCCTACATGTACTCTTGCTACGAAGGCAATGGAGATGGCGAGTGCGAAGCCGAACCCACGACCAACAAGAAGATCATGGTGCTGGGTGGCGGCCCCAACCGCATTGGCCAGGGCATTGAGTTTGACTACTGCTGCGTGCATGCTGCACTCGCCATGCGCGAAGACGGTTACGAAACCATCATGGTCAACTGCAACCCAGAGACCGTGTCGACCGATTACGACACCTCGGACCGCTTGTACTTCGAACCCGTCACTTTGGAAGACGTTCTCGAAATCGTCGACAAAGAAAAGCCCACTGGCGTGATCGTGCAATATGGCGGTCAAACGCCTTTGAAGCTGGCACTTGATTTGGAAGCCGCCGGCGTGCCCATCATCGGCACCAGCCCCGACATGATCGACGCGGCCGAAGACCGTGAGCGTTTTCAAAAATTGCTGCAAGAACTCGGTCTGCGCCAGCCCCCTAACGCCACAGCGCGCACCGAGCCTGAAGCGCTGGAAAAAGCCGCAGCCTTGGGTTACCCCTTGGTGGTGCGCCCCAGCTATGTGTTGGGTGGCCGCGCCATGGAAATCGTGCACGAGCAGCGTGACCTCGAGCGCTACATGCGTGAAGCGGTCAAGGTGTCGCACGATTCGCCCGTGCTGCTGGACCGCTTCTTGAATGATGCGATCGAATGCGATGTGGATTGCCTGCGCGACCCCGAGGGCAAGACCTTCATCGGTGGCGTGATGGAGCACATCGAACAAGCGGGCGTGCACAGCGGTGACTCGGCTTGCTCCTTGCCGCCTTATTCGCTGTCGCCTGCCACGGTGGACGAGCTCAAGCGCCAATCGGCTGCGATGGCGGCTGCTTTGAATGTGGTCGGCTTGATGAACGTGCAGTTCGCCATCCAGCATGTGGACGGCCAAGACGTGATCTACGTGCTGGAAGTCAACCCCCGTGCTTCGCGCACCGTGCCTTATGTCTCCAAAGCCACGGGCATTCAGCTGGCCAAGGTGGCTGCGCGTTGCATGGTGGGTCAAACACTCGCCTCGCAAGGCATCACCAAAGAAGTCACGCCACCGTATTTCAGCGTGAAAGAAGCGGTGTTCCCGTTTGTGAAGTTTCCTGGCGTGGACACGATTCTTGGCCCCGAAATGAAGTCCACAGGTGAAGTGATGGGCGTAGGCAAGACCTTTGGTGAAGCTTTTGTGAAGAGCCAGTTGGGTGCGGGCACCAAGCTGCCGCGTCCCACGAAAGCTGATGGCACGCCATCGGGAAAAGTCTTTATTTCGGTTAAAAACAATGACAAGTCGCGTGCCATCGAAGTGGCGCGTCAGTTGGTGGCCCAGGGCTTTGAGCTGGTGGCCACCAAGGGCACGGCTGCCTCCATTCAGGCCGCTGGCGTGTCCTGCGCCACGGTGAACAAAGTGACCGAAGGTCGCCCCCACATTGTGGACATGATCAAGAACAACGAAGTGGTGCTGGTCATCAACACCGTGGAAGAGCGCCGCAATGCGATCGCTGATTCGCGCAACATTCGCACCTCGGCCTTGCTCAACCGTGTCACGACCTTCACAACCATCGCAGGCGCAGAAGCGGCAGTAGAGGGTATGAAGTACCTGGACCAGTTGGAGGTCATATCCATTCAGAAAATGCTGGCTCAGCTGAGTGCTTGATGACCCGACCCAAGGCCCTGGCTTTGGGGTGTGGCTGCAAGGCATAATGCAAATATTGACCGCCGAGTCTCAACGCTCGGCGGTTTGCTTTTGGAGAACCCAACATGTCAACCATCCCGATCACCAAACGTGGCGTTGAAAAACTCAAGGATGAGCTCCACCGCCTCAAAACGGTGGACCGACCCGGCGTGATTCAGGCCATTGCTGAAGCGCGTGCCCAGGGTGACCTGAGCGAGAACGCCGAATACGATGCCGCAAAAGACCGCCAGGGCTTCATCGAGGGTAGGATTCAGGAAATCGAAGGCAAATTATCGGCTGCACAGATCATCGATCCGGCGAAGCTAGATGCAGGTGGTCGCGTGGTGTTTGGCACCACAGTCAAGCTGGCGGATGAGAGCTCAGGCGAAGCTGTAACCTATCAAATCGTGGGCGAGGATGAGGCCAATTTGAAGCTGGGACTGATCAACATCAGCAGCCCTATTGCACGTGCCCTGATTGGCAAGGAGGAGGGCGATGTGGCTGAAGTCCAGGCGCCCGGTGGTGTTCGCCGCTACGAAATCGTGGGTGTTTCGTACATCTGACGCGGCAGCCGATTCCGCTGCTCTTTGTCTCTGGTTACCAAGAAAAAGCTGTTGAGCGTGGATCTTTTTGCGCGGATCATTGCACCATTGGGCTTTTGAGTTTTTCAGTCAAATCGGCCTTTTTTGACGGATTTTTGTTTTGGCTTGGCCCGCTTGATTTGACCGCCTGCGGCCAGGCGTTGGTTACCTAACACACGGATGGTCTTGACTTCAGGGCGCTGGCCGCCGCGTGCGCTGTATTTCAGGATCTTGAAGTCACGGGGACCGGCTCTGCGGTCATCATCCACTTCCTTGATCTTTTTGGGTTGAGGGCGCCAGAGAATGAGCAGTTTGCCGATGTGCTGGATGGGCGCAGCATTGAGTTGATCGCTGAGTTCGGCGAACATGGCTTCGCGGACGGCTCGATCATCACCGAGCACGCGAATTTTGATCAGACCATGGGCATTCAGCGCCGCTTCAGTTTCCTTGATGACGGCAGATGTAAGGCCGTCTCCGCCGATCATGACGACTGGATCAAGGTGGTGGGCTTCGGCGCGAAAAATTTTGCGCTCGGCGGGTGTGAGTTGTATTTGGGACATGTTCGTATTATCCCAGCAAGGACGAGAAAGAATGAAAGTCAAAACAAAAAGTAAAAAGGTCAATAAAGCGTGGTTGAACGACCATGTCAACGACACTTATGTGAAGTTGGCCCTCAAAGAGGGTTATCGAGCGCGGGCGGCTTACAAACTCAAGGAGATCGACGAAACTCTGGGCCTGATTCGTCCTGGTGATCTGGTGGTTGACTTGGGCTCTGCCCCAGGGGCCTGGAGCCAATATCTTCGCCGCCGTTTGTCGCCCGATGGCGCGGCTGCGGGTGCGCTCCATGGCGGCATCATCGCGCTGGACATTCTGCCCATGGACCCAGTGGAGGGGGTGCAGTTCATTCAGGGGGATTTTCGCGAAAATGAGGTGTCCGCCCTGCTGGAAGCGGCCTTGCAAGGGCGGCAGGCCGATGTGGTGGTGTCCGACATGGCCCCCAATTTGTCGGGCATCGAGTCGTCGGACGCGGCGCGGGTTTTGCATTTGATCGAGCTGGCGGTGGAGTTCGCCCAAAGTCACATGAAGTCGCAAGGCGCTTTGGTAGTCAAGGTCTTCCACGGCAGCGGCTACAGCCAGATCGTGAAATTGTTCAATGAGACATTCCAGGTGGTCAAAACCATCAAGCCAAAATCATCCCGGGACAAGTCATCTGAGACTTTTTTGGTGGGCATGAGGTTGAAAATGTCGGTTTGACGCTGTAATTCCTCCCTTTTCAAGGGCCAAAACCCTTTCTTTCTGCTTTGGCGTCAGTTCACGGGCCTAGAATGATAAAAATCTTTTTTTCGATTGGAGCGTCTCTTGAATAACCCTTGGTTTTCCAAAATTGCCGTCTGGATGGTGATTGCCATGGTGCTGTTCACCTTGTTCAAGCAATTTGATAACCGTGGCGTCGCTGGTGCGAGCGCTATTGGCTATTCTGATTTTCTCGAAGAGGTCCGCAGCAACCGCATCAAGAGTGCCACGATTTCCGAAAGCCCTGGCGGCACTGAAATCATGGCCATCACGCTGGACGAGCGGCGCATCAAGACAACGGCCACTTACCTGGACAGGGGGCTGGTGGGCGATTTGATCAACAGCGGTGTGAAGTTTGATGTCAAGCCACGCGAAGAGGGTTCTCTGCTCATGACCTTGCTGGTCAGCTGGGGCCCCATGTTGCTGCTGATTGGTGTCTGGGTTTATTTCATGCGCCAGATGCAAGGCGGAGGCAAAGGTGGCGCCTTTAGTTTTGGCAAATCCAAAGCCCGTTTGCTCGACGAAAACAGCAACCAAGTCACTTTTGCCGACGTGGCCGGCTGTGACGAGGCCAAAGAGGAAGTCAAAGAGGTTGTCGATTTTCTTAAAGATCCGCAGCGCTTTCAAAAGTTGGGCGGACGCATTCCCCGTGGTTTGCTGCTGGTAGGTCCTCCCGGGACCGGTAAAACTTTGTTGGCCAAATCGATTGCTGGCGAGGCCAAAGTGCCTTTCTTCAGCATTTCGGGATCCGATTTCGTCGAAATGTTCGTGGGCGTGGGGGCTTCCCGTGTGCGCGATATGTTTGAAAACGCCAAAAAGAACGCCCCTTGCATCATCTTCATTGATGAGATTGATGCTGTTGGTCGTCAGCGCGGCGCTGGTCTTGGCGGTGGTAATGACGAACGTGAGCAAACCCTCAATCAGATGCTGGTCGAGATGGATGGTTTTGAAACAAACCTTGGTGTGATCGTGGTGGCTGCAACCAACCGTCCAGACATCCTGGATGCTGCTTTGCTGCGCCCCGGTCGCTTTGACCGTCAGGTCTATGTGACCTTGCCCGATATCCGTGGCCGTGAGCAGATCCTGAATGTGCATATGCGCAAGATTCCTGTCAGCCAGGATGTGAGTCCCTCGGTGATCGCCCGAGGTACACCCGGCATGAGTGGGGCTGACCTGGCCAACCTGTGTAATGAAGCTGCCTTGATGGCGGCGCGGCGCAATGCCCGTGTGGTGGAAATGCAGGATTTTGAGAAGGCCAAAGACAAGATTCTGATGGGCCCTGAGCGCAAGAGTATGGTCATGCCTGAAGAAGAGCGCCGCAATACGGCTTACCACGAAGCGGGACATGCCTTGATTGGTAAGCTTTTGCCCAAGTGCGACCCGGTGCACAAGGTCACCATCATTCCCCGTGGCCGAGCTTTGGGAGTGACAATGAGCCTGCCCGAAAAAGACCGCTACAGTTACGACAAGGAATTCATGTTGAATCAGATCAGCATGTTGTTTGGTGGCCGGATTGCCGAAGAAGTGTTCATGCATCAGATGACCACCGGTGCCAGTAACGACTTTGAGCGAGCCACTTCGATTGCCCGTGACATGGTCATGCGTTACGGCATGACCGATGCCTTGGGGCCAATGGTGTATGCCGAAAACGAGGGTGAAGTTTTTCTGGGTCGATCGGTTACCAAGACCACCAACATGAGCGAATCCACCATGCAAAAAGTGGATCAGGAGGTTCGTCGCATCATCGACGAGCAATACACCTTGGCCCGTCGTTTGATCGAACAGCACAGTGCCCAGATGCATGCCATGGCCAAGGCCTTGCTGGAGTGGGAAACCATCGACAAGGACCAAATCGATGACATCATGGCTGGCCGCGATCCTTTGCCGCCCAAGGACTGGTCGCCTCGCACACCTCCCTCGGGAGGGACCGGTGGCGGCGGAACTCCCGAGGTCCAAACCGATCCGGTAACAACGCCTGCCTGATTTTCAGTATCGCAGTGAGTAAAACGGGGCCCTCGGGTCCCGTTTTGTTTGGAGCAAACTACATGAATTTGTCACCACAAGCGAGGACTGGGCTCTACTGGCAGATGACACGTTTTCATCTGGATTTGTCACACCCTTGTGTGATGGGCATTGTCAACCTCACTCCCGACTCTTTTTCAGGCGACGGTCAGAACGGGGAGACCTCTCAGGCTTTGCGTCATGCCGAGCGGTTACTGCGTGAGGGTGCAGGCATCCTGGATGTGGGGGCTGAATCTACCCGACCGGGTGCGGCTGGGGTGCCACTGCAAGAAGAGTTGGCCCGTCTGATGCCTTTTTTGCGCGAAGCGCTGCGCTGGCAGGTGCCGATTTCAGTTGACACTTACAAGCCCAAGGTGATGCAGGCGGTGCTGGATCTGGGTGTGGACATTGTTAACGACATCTGGGCTTTGCGGCAGCCAGGTGCTGAGAGTGTGGTGGCTGCGCACCCGCGCTGTGGTGTGTGCCTGATGCACATGCACCGTGACCCCCAAACCATGCAAACGGACACCATGACTGGTGATCTGCTGCCGACGGTGCTGGACTTCTTGTCGCAACGCCTGCGGGCCTTGGCTGCTCAGGGGGTGGCGGCTGATCGACTGGTGCTGGATCCTGGCATTGGATTTGGTAAAACGGTGGCGCAAAACTTCCGGTTGCTGGCCAGACAGGCCGAATTGCTGCAGATGGCGCGGCCCGTATTGGCAGGTTGGTCACGTAAATCTTCCTTGGGTGCTGTGTTAGCCCAGCAGGGGGGGGTGCCCCCTCCACTGGAGCGTCAGGCGGCCAGTGTGGCGGCGGCGTTACTGGCGGTGCAGCAGGGGGCGAGCATTGTTCGGGTGCACGATGTCAAACCCACGGTGGATGCCCTGAGGGTTTGGGCGGCGGTGCAGGCGGATGGCCGTGTGCCATGACGCACGCTTGGGGTATCCCAATCCGTTGGTCTTTGCCTTGACACCGTTAAAATTTGGATTGCGACAAAAATTAAAAGGTATTTCATGGCGCGTCAATATTTCGGCACAGACGGCATTCGGGGCGCCGTAGGGCAAAGCCCGATCACGCCCGATTTCATTTTGCGACTGGCCCATGCCGTGGGTCGTGTGCTGAAGGTTCAAGAGTCTCACCCAGTGGTGTTGATCGGTAAGGACACCCGCATTTCAGGTTATATGCTGGAAAGTGCCCTGGAGTCTGGATTCAATTCTGCCGGTGTCGATGTCATGCTGCTGGGCCCGGTGCCAACGCCTGCTGTGGCTTACCTGACTCGGGCTCAAAGGGCATCTTTGGGTGTGGTGATCAGCGCCAGCCACAACCCTTTTTCTGACAATGGCATCAAGTTTTTCAACGCGCAAGGCAATAAACTCCCAGACGCTTGGGAAGAGCAGGTCGAGGCCACATTAATAGAGAACCCTGTCTGGGTCGATTCCGCGTCTTTAGGCAAAACCCGGCGACTTGATGATGCGGCCGGACGATACATCGAGTTTTGCAAAAGCACCTTTCCCAATGAGCTTACTCTTAAGGGCCTGAAAATCGTGGTGGATGCTGCCCACGGGGCGGCGTACCATATTGCCCCCAAGGTTTTCCATGAGCTGGGGGCCGAGGTGATCGCCATCGGATGTTCACCCGATGGCCTGAACATCAACCAGGGCGTAGGGGCCACGCACCCTCAGGCCTTGGTGCAGGCCGTCAAGGACCATGGAGCCGACTATGGCATAGCACTCGATGGTGATGCAGACCGCTTGCAATTGGTGGATGCTTCCGGGCGTTTGTTCAACGGCGACGAGTTGCTTTATCTGATCGTTGCCGATCGGCTGGCCAGGGACGAAGCGGTGCCTGGTGCTGTGGGCACCTTGATGACCAATCTGGCGGTAGAGATGGCACTCAAGCAGCGTGGGGTTCAGTTTGTGCGCGCCAAGGTGGGCGACCGCTATGTGCTGGAAGTGTTGCATGACAAAGGCTGGTTGCTTGGCGGGGAGGGCTCGGGCCATTTGCTGGCGCTGGACAAGCACACCACGGGAGATGGTCTAGTCAGCGCTTTGCAGGTGCTGCAAGCCTGTGTGGGCAGTGGTCAAACCATGGCGCAACTTCTGCAAGGCTTAAGCCTGTTCCCGCAAACCTTGATCAATGTGCGTCTGAAGCCTGGTTTTGACTGGCAAGGCCATGCTCCTTTGTGGGCGGCCACCCGGGCGGCCGAGGTCGAGTTGGGTGAGGCCGGACGTGTCTTGATCAGGGCCAGCGGCACCGAACCCTTGATTCGCGTCATGGTGGAAGCACGTGAGGCCGTGCAAGCACATCGGTGGGCTGAACGGATTGCTGCCAGCTTGACGTGATGCTCCGGGCTGTTCCCGTCATCAGCGAGCATCGACGATGACAATCCGGTATGGCCTGCTTGCACGGGTGACAGGCCATTGTATAACTCAGTAAATCAGCCTGTCCGGCTTGATCTCTTGCAAGATCGTTGTGGCAATTTCTTCGATGGACTTGGTGGTGGTCGACAGCCAGCGGATGCCTGAGCGGCGCATCATGGCTTCGGCTTCGGACACTTCCATGCGACAGTTGTCCAAACTGGCATAGCGGGAGTTGGGGCGGCGTTCAGATCGGATTTCAGACAGACGCTCGGGCTGTATGCTCAGGCCGAAGATTTTTTGTCGATGAGGCGTCAAAGCGGGCGGCAACTGCTTGCGCTCAAAGTCTTCAGGAATCAGGGGGTAGTTGGCTGCCTTCAGGCCATGCTGCATGGCTAGGTAGAGGCTGGTGGGGGTTTTGCCGCTGCGACTGACGCCTACCAAAATGACATCGGACGAATCTAAGTCGCGGTTCGATTGTCCATCGTCATGAGCCAATGAAAAATTAATCGCCTCAATGCGGTCATGGTATTCCTTGCTTTTGCTGACGTCTGAAAAGCGCCCGATTCTGTGGTGCGACTTGATGCCCAGTTCGTTTTCGAGTGGGTTTACAAAGGTTCCAAACATGTCCAGCAGCATGCCTTGGCAGTGCTCTTGCAATACCTTGAGTACATCCATGTTCACCAAAGTGGTAAACACAATCGGTTTGGTGCCCTCGGTGTCGGCCGTGTGGTTGATCTGCCGAACCGCCTGGTGCGCCTTGTCGATGGTGTCGGTAAATGGCAGTCGAACATGCCGGGTTTTCATGTCGAACTGCGCCAGGATGGCGTTGCCGAAAGTTTCGGCTGTGATGCCGGTGCCGTCAGATACGAAAAAAACAGTGCGTTTGGACATGCTTGCAAAAAATTTCAAAGATCGGGAACACCAAGCCCCCTAAAATGGTTTGATTATCCATGGCCCCGGTCGGCGCTTGCACATTAAGAACAACACTGCCCCAGACCCATTTCATGGCACCCGGTTTTAACTTTGGAGTTTGTATGTCTGATCTTTTCAGTGAGACCGCCTTGGTCGTTCCCTTTGAGCATCTGCGCATGACCGATGTGGAGTCGGTTGGCGGCAAAAACGCCAGCTTGGGAGAGATGATTTCCCAGCTTCCATCTGGCGTGCTAGTGCCCAGTGGATTTGCCACAACAGCCCACGCATTCCGCCAGTTTCTGGCTTTTGACGGCCTGACAGAGCGCATCAACGCCCGGCTGGATGCCTTGGATACCGAAGATGTGCGCGCTTTAGCCGCTGCTGGGGCTGAAATCCGTGCGATGGTCGAAGCCCAACCCTTTCCAGCTGACCTCGAAAAAGCCATTCGCGATGAATTTCTCCGCTTGCAAGGGAGCAACTCCGAAGCTTCTTTTGCTGTGCGTTCCTCAGCTACAGCCGAAGACTTGCCTGATGCGTCGTTTGCAGGGCAGCAAGAAACTTTTCTGAACGTGGTCGGCATCGACGACGTGCTGCACAAAATGAAAGAGGTGTTTGCCTCGCTCTATAACGACCGTGCCATCAGTTACCGTGTGCACAAAGGCTTTGCCCACGCCGACGTTGCCTTGTCGGCAGGCGTTCAGCGAATGGTGCGTTCCGACTTGGGCGCGGCGGGTGTCATGTTCACTATCGACACGGAGTCGGGTTTTGAAGACGTTGTGTTCATTACCTCCAGCTACGGCCTAGGGGAGACGGTGGTTCAAGGCGCAGTGAACCCAGACGAGTTCTATGTCCACAAGCCCATGCTGGTCGCTGGCAAGCGCAGCGTGATCCGTCGCAACCTGGGCTCGAAGTTGGTCGAAATGGTGTTTGCCAGCCCACAGGAGAAGCGCATTTCCGGAAAGTTGGTCAAAACCACCGATGTGCCCGCCGAATTGCGCAACCGCTTTAGCCTGTCCGACGACGAGGTCGAGCAACTGGCCCGCTATGCGGTGGTGATCGAGCAGCATTACGGTCGCCCGATGGACATCGAGTGGGGCAAGGACGGCACCGATGGCCAGATTTACATCTTGCAAGCTCGCCCGGAAACCGTCAAAAGTCAGGCCAAGGGCTCACCAGAGGTGCGTTACAAACTAAAGGGCAAAAGCAACATCTTGGCTGAGGGCCGGGCGATTGGTCAGAAAATCGGCACGGGTCCAGTGCGTCTTGTGCACCATATCAGCGATATGGACAAGGTTCGACCCGGCGATGTGCTGGTGACCGACATGACTGACCCAAACTGGGAGCCGGTCATGAAGCGCGCCAGCGCCATCGTGACCAACCGCGGCGGGCGCACCTGTCACGCCGCCATCATCGCCCGTGAGTTGGGCATCCCAGCGGTGGTGGGTTGCGGTAATGCGACCGAACAACTGGGGGAAGGCGCCTTGGTGACCGTCAGTTGTGCCGAGGGCGATACCGGTTACATCTACGACGGTTTGCTTGAAACCGAGGTCAGCGAGATCCAGCGTGGTGTCCTGCCCGAGATCAAGACCAAGATCATGATGAACGTGGGCAACCCTCAACTGGCCTTTGATTTTGCCCAGCTGCCTAATGCCGGTGTCGGACTGGCGCGTCTGGAATTCATCATCAACAACAACATTGGCGTGCACCCTAAAGCCATACTCGACTACCCCGCGATCGATGCCGACCTCAAAAAGGCCGTCGAATCGGTGGCCCGAGGTCACGCATCCCCTCGCGCTTTTTACGTAGATAAGGTCGCCGAAGGCGTGGCCAGCATTGCGGCTGCATTCTGGCCCAAGCCGGTCATTGTGCGTTTGTCAGACTTCAAGAGCAACGAATATCGCAAGCTGATTGGTGGCAGCCGCTATGAGCCGGAAGAAGAAAATCCGATGCTGGGCTTCCGGGGCGCAGCGCGTTATCTCAGCGAGGACTTTGGTGAGGCCTTTGCGATGGAGTGCGAAGCCCTCAAGCGTGTGCGTGGCGAAATGGGGTTGACCAATGTGCAGATCATGGTGCCCTTTGTGCGTACATTGGGGCAGGCCAAGAAGGTCACCCACCTGCTGGCCAGTCAGGGTTTGCGCAGGGGCGATGACGCACTCAAGCTCATCATGATGTGTGAAGTGCCCAGCAACGCCATCCTTGCCGAGCAGTTCCTCGAGTTTTTTGACGGCTTCTCAATCGGTTCGAACGACCTGACCCAGTTGACCTTGGGTCTGGATCGAGACTCGGGCATGGAGCTGCTGGCCGCAGATTTTGATGAACGCGATCCGGCGGTCACGGCCTTGATATCTCAAGCTATCGGGGCCTGCTTGTCGAAGGGTAAATACATCGGTATTTGTGGGCAAGGACCTTCGGATCACCCGGATTTTGCGCATTGGCTGATGAATCAGGGCATAAGCTCCATTTCACTCAATCCTGATACCGTGATTGAAACTTGGACCCATTTGGGTCGTTGACGCGCAACAGAGCATGGCGATGAACGCTTCTAGGGGTCTTGCCATGTCCTCTGTTTATCGGTGGCGACTGCATCGAAATGTGCTGATCTATATTTTCGTCTTGCTGGCTTTGATCGGCGTCATGGCCTGGGCCGAAAGAATGGGTTTGTCAAGAAATTTGATTGGCCCCATTTTTCTGTTCAGCACAGTGATGATTTATGCCTTGATTGGTATTGCTGGCAGAACCACAGATGAAGACGAGTACTACGTTGCGGGTCGGCGTATTCCTGCCGTGTACAACGGCATGGCCACTGCTGCAGACTGGATGAGCGCGGCTTCATTCATCAGCTTGGCTGGTGCACTTTACCTTCAGGGCTTCTCTGGCAATGGCGATGAACCGGGCGGTCTGGCTTATGTGTTGGGGTGGACGGGGGGATTTTGTTTGGTGGCTTTGCTGATTGCTCCGCAGTTGCGTGCAATGCGCTTGTACACCTTGCCTGATTTTTTTGAACATCGCTATGGAGGGCGTTGGCCCCGAGTTATTGCAGCCGTGGCCTCGGTTTTGTGCTCGTTCACCTACATTGTGGCTCAGATCTATGGCATTGGACTGATTGCCTCCCGATTGACCGGTGTCCAATTTGAGATAGGCATTTTGCTCGGGTTGGGCGGCGTTTTATTGTGTTCCTTTTTAGGTGGCATGAGGGCTATCACATGGACACAAGTTGCCCAGTACATCATGCTATTGCTGGCCTTCATGATTCCCGTATCCTGGCTGGCCTACAAACAATTGGGGAATCCTTTGGCACCTCTTGTTTATGGTTCTCAGTTGTTAGCTATTTCAGAGATTGAAAGACGACTGATGGAAGATCCTGGCGAACTGGAAGTGCGCCGTGAATTTGCCCAACGCGCCCAACTGTATGCTTCACGACTCCAGAATGTGGAAAACTCAATCGTTGAACTGCGTCAACAGCTAGAGAGCAAAATTCAGTTGCTGAAAGCCCAAGGAGCTGATTTTTCGACCATTGCTCAGGTCCGCCGTGAACTCTTGGCTGTACCCCAAGATCCCGCAAAAGCGCGAGAAGAATGGACACGTGCCAAGATTGAAAACCTAGAGCGATCCAAGCCTTTGGGCGGTATGCCGGCACACACGCAGTCCTTTACTGGAGATCCCGCTGGAGGTGCTGTTCAGGCCCGGCTTTTCAATGAGTCCAGATTGAATTTCTTGGCCCTGGTTTTTTGTCTCATGATCGGTACCGCAGGATTGCCTCATTTGTTGACAAGGTTCTACACCGTTCCGACTGTAGCTGAGACACGCAGTTCTGTCGCTTGGACCTTGTTTTTTATTGGGTTGATTTATTTGAGCGTGCCCGCCCTGGCTGTTCTGGTGAAATTTGAGGTGCTCAGCAATTTGGTGGGCACCCGGTTTGATGCGCTTCCCAGCTGGATGGCGCAATGGGCCAGATTGGATTCCAATTTGTTGTCTTTTTCGGATGTCAATGGCGATGGTTTTTTGCAACTGGGCGAACTCAAGTTGGGTGCGGACATGATCATGTTGGCCACACCCGAGTTGGGCGGTATGCCATTTGTGGTCTCTGGTCTGGTAGCTGCAGGTGGTTTGGCGGCGGCGTTGTCTACTGCCGATGGCCTGCTTTTGACCATCAGCAATGCCTTGGTGCGCGATATGCGACCCAGCGGTGCCAAAGCCCCCAAATCCTCAGAGGGGCGAGTCATCCTTTCCAAGTTCGCTTTGTTGGCAGTGGCCATGGTGGCTGCGGTCGTAGCTGCATTCAAGCCTGCTGAGATCTTGGCTTTGGTATCCGCCTCTTTTTCGCTAGCTGCATCTGCCTTTTTTCCAGGCATGGTGTTGGGGATGGCCTGGCAACGGGTGCATCGTGCGGCGGTGGTACTGGGTATGCTGTCGGGTTTGGGGGTGACGATTTTTTACATGGTGGTCAATGCCCCTGGTTTCCGCCATTTTTGGGAGTTGGACTCTCATGGCGGCTTGTGGTGGGGCATTCAGCCCTTATCCGCAGGCGTTTTTGGGGTCCCAGTTGGTTTTGTGGTCATGGTGCTGGCCACCTGGCTGATCCCGCAGAGCCTGATAAGCCCAAACCTGCGTTCACAGGCTCCCCAAGCCGAGCCGCCCAACAACTATCCGGGACTGTGATGTTCAGGCTATAATAATGGGCTTCGCCTTGCTGCACCCCGACAGACGCTGGGGGCAGCTATTCCAACCATTTGGGTTAACCTCAAGGAGTCTCAATGCGTCATTACGAAATCATTTTGCTGATCCATCCCGATCAGTCCGAACAAGTGCCGGCCATGCTGGAGCGCTACAAAGGCATGATCACTGCCGGCGGCGGCAGCATTCACCGTGTGGAAGACTGGGGCCGCCGTCAGTTGGCCTATCAGATCAATAAACTGGGCAAAGCGCACTATCTGTGCGTGAACATTGAAGCCGACCAAGCCGTGATGGCCGAACTCGAGCACGCCTTCAAGTTCAATGATGCCGTGCTGCGCCACCTGACGGTGCTGAAGAAAAAAGCCGACGCCGGTCCTTCTTCCATGATGAAGACGGTCGAGCGCGAAGAAGCCCGCAAGTCACAACAAGCCGAATTCGCCGCTTGATACTGAACTGTTGAGGAGTGAACCGTACCGAACTGAAAGCCTGTATTGCCGAGCACGCCGCTTTGCGATACACCCCCGCTGGTTTGCCTGCTCTTGATTTGATTCTGGAGCACGCCTCTGAAGTACAAGAGGCCGGGCAAATGCGCAAAGTCCAGTTGAAACTTCGTGCCTTGGCCATTGGGTCATTGGCCGAAAGATTGGCCCTGCAAGCGGTAGGCAGTGTCTGGACGTTTCAGGGCTTTTTGGCCACCCCTCGACAAGGAAAAAGTGTCGTGTTGCACATTCAAGAGTTTCAGCAAGATTAATTTCAGGAGGCCCCATGGCCACGTTCAAAAAATTCAACAAAGACAAGCGCCCTAAGCGCAACACCCAGTCACTGCTGTTCAAGCGCAAGCGTTTTTGCCGCTTCACGGTCACTGGCGTCGAAGAAATCGACTACAAAGATGTGGACACCTTGCGTGACTTCATCGCCGAAAACGGCAAAATCATCCCTGCGCGCCTGACTGGCACCCGTGCCATTTTCCAGCGCCAGCTCAACACCGCCATCAAGCGCGCGCGCTTCTTGGCCATGTTGCCCTACACCGACCAGCACAAAGTCTAAGGAGTCCAACCATGCAAATCATTCTGCTCGAAAAGGTTGTGAACCTGGGTAATCTGGGCGATATCGTCAAAGTCAAAGACGGTTATGCGCGCAATTTCCTGATCCCTCAAGGTCGTGCACGTCGCGCTACTGAAGCTAACAAGGCTGAATTCGAAGCTCGCCGCGTTGAACTCGAAAAGGTCGCTGCAGCAAAGTTGGCCGATGCGCAAGCTCAGGGCGAGAAGCTCAATGGTCTGGTTGTCAAGTTGTCGCAAAAAGCCGGGGTCGATGGTCGTTTGTTCGGCTCGGTGACCAACCACGACATCTCTGAAGAGTTGAACAAGCAAGGCTTCAAGCTCCTTAAATCTCAGATTCGCATGCCCAATGGTCCGATCAAGGTTGTTAGCGATTCAACTGTCTCAGTCGCCTTGCATACCGATGTGGTGGTTGACGTGACCGTGTCTGTTTACGGTGAGTCTGCCTGATCATTATCCTGCCGTCCCACTGAAAAGCCGCCCGGCGTTGAGCCTGGCGGCTTTTTTATGGTGCGCCCGGCACGGGCGCACTCCTGGAGGTGCAAGTCCTCCCGTAAGTTGATCACAGCGAACGAAGCGAAGCGCAACTGCATGAGGGTGACCGAGTGTGGGAAGGAAGCGTGGAGCGAAACTGCGAGCCGATGAACAAGAACTGCATAGAAGGCGCTGCCAAGCAGGGCGAGCGGACCGTTTACCGCGAAGCTCTCGTGATCAAGGCGAAGTGGCGTAGATGCAGCGGTTGTGCAGCGAAGGAGTGCGTTCTTACCCGGGGAGATCTCGCCTTGTTTCCGAAAGGAAGACGGCACTGCCGGAGCGAGAAGTCAGCAGAGGTCGTAGTAGTTGGAGCCGGGGCCGCTGAGGCCACAAGGCAAGAGCGAAGGACCGAACGAGAGTGAGTAACCGAGGACATGCAAAGCCACAAGGTCATGCGTCAGATGCCGGAGCGATCCGGGCGGGCAGGAAGGCGGCACGGTGAAGCCGGGCCAGACACTGCCAGCGACGAAACCCGAGGTACGTTGCATGAACACCCGGATACAGGGTCGGCAAAGCAGCTGGCAGGCACAGGTGGTCTGCTGGAGGCGGCGCTGACGAGACAGAACCTGCAGGCCCTTTTACAGGTGCTGCAACCGCTGATCGACCCCACCTTCAGCGACCACAGCCACGGGTTTCGACCGGGCAGGCGTGCACACGATGCGGTCAAGGCCGCACGGGCGTACGTCCAATCGGGCAAACGCGTGGTGGTGGACGTGGACCTGGCCAAGTTCTTTGACCGGGTCAACCACGACATCCTGATCGACAGGCTCAAAAGGCGCATCGACGACGCTGGAGTCATCCGGCTGATTCGGGCTTACTTGAACGCCGGGATCATGGATGGCGGGGTGGTGGTCGATCGCCATCTGGGCACGCCGCAAGGCGGACCGCTCAGTCCGCTGTTGGCCAACGTGCTGCTAGACGAAGTGGGCAAGGCGTTGGAGGCGCGCAGCTACTGCTTCGCGCGCTACGCCGACGATTGCAACGTCTACGTGGGCAGCAAGCAGGCGGGCGAGAGGGTGATGGGCTACCTCAGGAAGCTGTACACGGGCTTGAAGCTTCAGATCAACGAAGCCAAGAGTGCAGTGGCCAGCGCCCTTGGGCGCAAGTTCCTGGGGTATGCGTTGTGGATGGCCAAGGGCAAAGAAGTCAAATGTGCGGTGGCCTACAAGGCACTGGACAACTTCAAGGCTCGCATCCGGCAACTCACGTGCCGCTCGGGCGGGTGCAGCATGGCGCAGGTGGTGGAGAAACTGCGGCCCTACCTGCTGGGCTGGAAGGCGTACTTCGGGATGGCGCAAACGCCCAGGGTCTGGCGAGAGCTGGACGAGTGGCTGCGCCATCGGCTGAGGGCCATTCAGCTCAAGCATTGGAAGAGGCCGAAGGCGATCTACCGGGAACTCAAGGCGCTGGGGGCATCGAAAGATGTGGCCAACCAAGTGGCGGGTAACTGCCATCGGTGGTGGCGCAACAGTGACGGAGCCATTAAGCGCGTACTGACCATTGCGTACTTTGACCGGCTGGGGGTGCCAGGGCTGTCCTGACCTCAAGCTCTCGAACCGCCCGGTGCGGACCCGCATGCCGGGTGGTGTGGCAGGGGTGCCTCCTACAATGGAGGCCCCCTATGCCGATGGTCAGTTAAGCCAATGGTCCAGTTGTAACGTGTTTCTCACCGGATTTACAAAGCTTATCCACAGGTTTGTCCAGCAACGACCGACCTTTCGCGACTAACATTGCCTTTTAAGTTGGTTTGCCCATGTCCGCTGCAATTGATTCTGCTTTGATTCCTTTTTCTGCTGATCTGTCTCGCGACAGCCAAGTGGCCAATCTGCGCGTGCCACCACATTCCATTGAGGCCGAATCCAGCGTTCTAGGAGGGTTGTTGTTGGACAACGGGGCATGGGACAGGGTGGGGGATTTGCTGGTCTACACAGACTTTTACCGTCATGAACACCAGTTGATTTACGCGGCAATCGGTGCGCTGGTGAATGCCTCAAAACCTGCTGACGTGATCACTGTCAGCGAGCAATTGCAAAACCAGGGCAAGGCGGAGCAAATGGGGGGGTTAGCGTATCTGAATTCTTTGGCCCAATACGTGCCCAGCGCCAGCAACATACGCCGCTATGCCGAGATTGTTCGGGAGCGCGCTATCTTGCGCAAGCTGGTCTCGGCCAGCGACGAAATTGCTACCAACGCGTTCAACCCTCAGGGCAAGGCCATTGACCGCATCCTGGATGAAGCCGAGCAAAAAATCTTCAACATTGGTGAAGAGGGCTCGCGCATGAAGCAGGGCTTTCAGTCGATGGACACGCTGGTGGTCGAGCTGCTTGACCGCGTGCAGGAGATGGCTGACAACCCCAATGACATCACGGGTGTGCCCACCGGCTTTTATGACCTGGATCGGATGACTTCCGGTCTCCAGCCGGGAGACATGGTCGTTTTGGCTGCACGTCCTTCGATGGGGAAAACGGCTTTTGCGATCAACATTGCCGAGCATGTGGCCTTAAACGAAGGACTGCCGGTGGCGGTTTTTTCCATGGAAATGGGCGCATCCCAGTTGGCCGTGCGTGTGGTCGGCTCGATTGGCCGCATCGACCAGGGTCATTTGCGTACAGGCAAACTCAGCGATGACGAGTGGCCACGGTTGACCGAAGCCATTGAAAAACTGCGTACGGTGTCTTTGCACATCGACGAAACACCTGGACTAACACCGTCCGAGTTGCGCGCAAATGCCAGGCGACTGGCTCGCCAGTGTGGCAAGCTGGGTTTGATTGTGGTGGATTATTTGCAGCTCATGAGTGGCTCTGGGAACTCGGTCGGTGACAACCGCGCGACCGAATTGGGTGAGATTTCGCGGGGTCTGAAAATGCTGGCCAAAGAGCTGCAGTGCCCGGTGATTGCCTTGTCGCAATTGAACCGCAGTGTCGAGCAACGGACAGACAAACGCCCCATGATGAGCGACTTGCGTGAGTCTGGTGCCATCGAGCAGGACGCTGACATCATCATGTTCATTTACCGCGACGACTACTACAACAAGGATTCCAAAGATCCCGGGGTGGCTGAAATCATCATCGGCAAGCAGCGTAATGGTCCGACTGGCACGGTCCGCCTCACTTTCCTGAAGAACCTGACTCGTTTTGAGAGCCTCGCGTCGGGTCTGAGCGATGATTATTGAAACCCGACGGCAGCTTGATCGTTACAGTGCTTCGCTGGCAAAGTCCGCCAGTCGGGAGCGCTCACCGCGTGCCAGTGTGATGTGACCACCGTGCGCCCAACCTTTGAAACGGTCGACGGCGTAAGTCAGCCCTGATGAGCCTTCGGTCAGGTAGGGCGTGTCGATCTGGGCGAGGTTGCCCATGCAGATCATCTTGGTGCCCGGACCTGCCCGTGTGATGAGTGTTTTCATTTGCTTGGGAGTCAAATTCTGGGCTTCGTCAATGATCACGTATTTGTTCATGAAAGTGCGACCTCGCATGAAGTTCATGCTTTTGATCTTGATCCTGCTCTTGATAAGTTCGTTGGTGGCCGCGCGCCCCCATTCACCAGCGTTGCCACCGTCTCCTTTTGCAAGGAATTCCAGGTTGTCGTCAAGTGCGCCCATCCATGGACCCATTTTTTCTTCTTCAGTGCCAGGCAAAAAGCCAATGTCTTCACCCACGCTCACGGTGGCCCGGGTCATGATGATTTCGGTAAAGCGACGGTCATCCAGCACTTGCGTCAAGCCTGCGGCCAAGGCCAGAAGGGTTTTACCAGTGCCAGCGGTACCCGTCAGGGTCACAAAATCGATATCCGGGTCGGTCAGCAGGTTCATGGCGAAGTTCTGCTCACGGTTACGTGTGTTTACACCCCAAACTTCATTTTTGTGGTGCGTGAAGTCCTTCAGCGTGCGAAGCACAGCAGTTTTACCCCGGATTTCGGTCACGCGGGCGTACAAACTGGGCTCGCCCGGAGCTTCGAAATAGACAAACTGGTTCAAGAACAGGCTGGGCACAATGGGTCCACTGATACGATAAAACGTATGCGTACCTTGCTGCCAACTCTCCACACTTTTGCCGTTCTGGATCCAAAAATTGGAGGGCAAAGCCAGTGAGCCTGGATACAGCAGATCGCCATCCTCCAGAGTCTTGTCGTTTTGGTAGTCCTCGGCCTGCAAGCCCAGCGCACGTGCTTTGACTCGCATATTGATATCTTTCGACACCAAAACCACTTCTCGTGGACTGTATTGGATCCCCAGAGCCTTGACCACGCCAAGGATCTGGTTGTCTGCTTTGCCTTGTGGCAAGGCCAGAGGCAGGCTCAGATCGAGTGGCTGGGTCTGGAAAAACAATTGGCCCAAAGCATCTGAATAACCTGTTGCGTTCAGGGGCGATCCCTTGCCCAGGTCATCGGCTTGAGCTGAGGCGAGTGCATCGAGTGAGCGACTGGCTTGCCGGGCGTTGCGGGCCACTTCACTCATGCCTTTTTTGTGGCTGTCAAGTTCTTCCAGCACGATCATGGGCAAAAAAACATCGTGCTCCTCAAAGCGAAAGAGGCTCATCGGGTCATGCATCAGCACATTGGTGTCCAGCACGAAGAGTTTGCTGGGTCCGTTGGTGCGACGAGTTCTTTGTTTGAGGGAAGATGCTCGGCGGCCCGGGGTTTGTGCTTTGGGTGGCTCGACCGACGATGCATCGTGGATGGCCTTTGTCTTTGGAGGGTCGGACTTGCTCGCGCGGGGCGGCCGTAGCTGTCGCTGGGCGGTCTGGATTGGGGAGGAGGTCAGTTCGGATCGTGCGGCGCTAACCTTCGTTGCAAGGCGGACTGCCTCACGCTCAGGTGGTGCTTCGCTGCCGTCGATGCTGGATTCGTAAGCTTTGTGTGTCAGGCGGCTGGCGCGTTGAGTGGGTGCGGGGGGCAATGGCATGAAAGGGTCTCATTTAATTTAATGATCGTGTTGGCGGAAGCCAAAAAAGAAAAAGCCACCTGGAGGCCGAGGTGGCTTTTTTAGCAAAGAGGTGAACTGGAGTCCAACAGCATGAAAACATTATGCATGATCCCTATGACACGGCATAGCGCCGATGCACTTCAGGCAGGTATCGCTTTTTTCAGTTGTTTGACAGCCTGCAGGACATCTTCAACGTGTCCTGGCACCTTAAGGCCCCGCCATTCTTGTTTCAAGGTGCCATCGGGTCCAATCAGGAAGGTGCTCCGCTCAATCCCTTTGACTTTTTTGCCATACATGATCTTGTTTTTGACCACACCGAACATGTGGCACATTTTTTCTTCGGTATCAGCAATCAATTCAAAAGGCAGTTCAAGTTTTGCCTTGAAGTCGTCGTGCGACTTCATATTGTCGCGGGAGACGCCCAGCACCAGGGCTCCAGCTTTGACGAAGTCTTTGTATTTGTCACGAAACTGCATAGCCTCGGTGGTGCACCCTGGTGTGTTGTCTTTGGGATAAAAAAACAAAACAACGGTTTGACCGATGTGAGAGTGGTTCGAAACTTTAAGACCGCTGGTGGCGTTGGCTTCAAATTCAGGGAGGGGTTTGTTCAGAACGATCGCCATAAAACTTTGATCTCGCTTGACTGGTTGAGCGCAGCCTGATTCAAAGAACAAGACAGCACTGAAGGCCATGAGCCTTAGCAACCCGCTATTTTACTCGGAACGAGGGTCGCCTGTGGGGGCTTCAAAATCGTCGAGTTGGCAAAGTGGGTGTGGCTCGGGTAAAAGTGCAGTCTTTAGGATTCGATCAAAATAGCGGCAATCACTTTCCGTCCTTCACTTGCCAAAATATTGTAAGTGCGGCATGCAGCAGCCGAGTCCATGGTTTCAACCCCAATGCCATGCCCTATCAAGGTTTGTATCCATTGTGGCTTTGCAAAACGAAGTTGATGGCCACTGCCAAAGATGATCAATTCGGCACCAAGGCCTACCAAAGCGTCAAAGTCACTGGCTTTCAGGTTCTCAAATAGACATGGGCCCCATGGGGAGGGGGGGCTGCCCGGTATGCTGCTGACGACCAACGATGACTGAAAACGAGTGCCATTGATCTGAATCCAGCCGAGGCCGTGAGCGTTGATGATGGTAGAGCTTGATTTGTCGGGTTGTAGTTTCATGGAGTGGGCGCTGGTGTCTCAAATTCAACATCTGCGGCAATGTGTTGATATGGTGGGCAAATCGAAGCATGAATTGTGGTCAAATTATAGGTTTTTCCATATTGAAACCGCCTTTGGAGGCAATTTGAAAACCATTCGGAAATCTGCCAAGCTTGCCAACGTTTGTTATGACATTCGAGGCCCCATCATGGACCGGGCGCGCCAGATGGAAGAGGACGGCCAAAAGATCATCAAGCTGAACATTGGAAATTTGGCTGTTTTCGGTTTTGATGCTCCCGAGGAAATCCAGCAGGACATGATCCGCAACTTGCCCAATTCGGCTGGTTACTCCGACAGCAAAGGCATATTTGCTGCACGCAAGGCCGTCATGCATGAAACCCAGAAACAAGGCATTTTTGGGGTGACTCTGGATGATATCTACTTGGGCAATGGAGCCAGTGAATTGATCGTGATGGCCACCAATGGCTTGCTCGACGATGGAGATGAGTTGTTGCTGCCATCCCCTGATTACCCTCTGTGGACCGCTGCAGCCAGTTTGTCGGGCGGCACTCCGGTCCACTACCGCTGCGACGAGGCCAACGGCTGGATGCCAGACCTGGCAGACATACGTGCCAAGGTTACGCTCCGCACCAAAGGTATTGTGGTCATCAATCCCAACAACCCTACAGGCGCTCTTTATTCGGATGAGTTGCTAAGCGGTATCGTGGACATCGCGCGCGAGCATGGCCTGGTGATTTTTGCCGATGAGGTGTACGACAAAGTTTTGTATGACGGTGTCAAGCACACGCCTTTGGCCTCCTTGTCCCAAGACGTCTTGACCTTAACTTTCAATTCGCTGTCCAAAAGCTACCGCTCTTGTGGATATCGAGCGGGCTGGATGGTGATTTCGGGGGATAAGAAAACGGCCCGTGACTACATCGAAGGCCTGAACATGCTTTCCAACATGCGCTTGTGCGCAAATGTGCCCGGTCAGTGGGCCATACAGACGGCCCTGGGTGGACACCAGAGCATCAATGAGCTGGTGGGCGAGGGCGGGCGTTTGCGTAAGCAGCGCGACCTGGCCCAAGCCCTGATCAGCACCATTCCCGGGGTCAGTTGCGTCAAGCCGCGTGCGGCTTTGTACATGTTTCCTCGTCTTGATCCCAAGATTTACCCGGTCAAGGACGATCAGGTTTTTTTCCTGCAATTGCTCGAAGAAACCAAAGTTATGCTGGTTCAAGGTACAGGCTTCAATTGGCCAGAACCGGACCATTTTCGCATCGTGTTTTTGCCCCATGAAGACGATTTGCGCGAAGCGATTGCACGCGTTGCCCGTTTTTTGGAAGGAGCGCGCAAGCGATTTGGTACCGACAAACTGGTGGCCTGATTTTTTCAAGAATTGCCTGCACATGGCGGGCGCAATCTGAGTGAGCAAGAAATGAAACCGATCAAAGTAGGGCTGTTGGGCATTGGCACTGTGGGGGGCGGCACTTTTAATGTGTTGCGCCGCAACCAGGAAGAAATTCAGCGCCGGGCCGGTCGCGGTATTGAAATCTCCATGGTGGCCGATCTGGATGTGGCTCGGGCCCAGCGCTTGGTGGGGGAGGGTGTACAGGTTGTGGCCGATGCCCGCGCGGTGATCGCCAACCCCGAGATCGATATTGTCATTGAATTGATCGGTGGCTATGGCATTGCTAAGGCTTTGGTTCTTGAAGCCATTGCCGCAGGCAAACATGTAGTGACAGCCAACAAGGCCTTACTGGCTGTGCATGGTACCGAAATATTTGCAGCTGCACAGGCCAAAGGCGTGATGGTGGCCTTTGAGGCTGCTGTGGCCGGTGGCATCCCGATCATCAAGGCCTTGCGCGAAGGCCTGACGGCCAACAGCATTCAATGGGTGGCGGGCATCATCAATGGCACGACTAACTTCATCCTGTCAGAGATGCGTGACAAGGGCCTGGACTTTGACGTGGTGCTCAAGGAGGCCCAGCGTCTAGGCTATGCCGAAGCCGATCCGACTTTCGATATTGAAGGAGTGGATGCTGCGCATAAGGTCTCGTTAATGAGTGCGATCGCTTTCGGCATTCCGGTGCAGTTTGACAAGGCTTACGTCGAGGGCATCACAAAACTCGGTGCGGCCGATATCAAATATGCTGAGCAACTGGGTTACCGCATCAAGCTTTTGGGGATTACCAAGCGAACCCCGCAGGGGATTGAGCTTCGTGTTCACCCCAGCCTAGTGCCCACTCAGCGGTTGATTGCCAATGTGGAAGGTGCCATGAATGCTGTGATGGTGCAAGGTGACGCCGTGGGCACCACTCTGTATTACGGCAAAGGCGCGGGATCCGAACCCACCGCCAGTGCGGTGATCGCCGATCTGGTGGACATCACCCGTTTGCACACGGCCGATCCGCTTAACCGAGTGCCGCATCTGGCCTTCCAGCCTGGCGCCTTGAGCCAACTGCAAGTCTTGCCCATGTCCGAGGTGTCCACCAGTTATTACCTTCGGTTGCGCGTGGCCGATCAGACAGGTGTGTTGGCCAAGCTGACCGGTTTGCTGGCCGAGGCGGATATCAGTATAGATGCCGTGTTGCAGCGCGAAGCCGACCAGGTCAGCCAGGCCGATGAAAACCAGACAGACGTGATCATCCTGACCCACGACACCCGCGAAGGCACCTTGAACGAGGTGTTGGCTCGGATGCAGGCCCTGTCCACCGTGATGGCGCCCATCGTGCGCATTCGCAAGGAAGAGTTGAACTGATGCGCTACCGCTCCACCCGTGGTCATACTGACCGCAAACAGTTTTGTGAAATCCTACTCGAAGGACTGGCCCCCGATGGCGGCTTGTATCTGCCCGAAAGCTACCCACAACTTGACAGTGTGGCCTTGGCGCGTTTGCGTAATATCTGGCAAAACGCGGGTTATGCGGCTTTGGCTTTTGAGGTCTTGTCCCTGTACATCGACGACATCCCCGCAGCAGATTTGCAGGTCCTGTGCGCCAGAACCTACACCGAACAAGTGTTTGGCACGCAGCAAATCGTGCCGCTCAAGCCACTGCAGAGTGCTGGCGTGGGCAAGCCCGATCTTTACCTGGAAGCCTTGTCCAACGGTCCGACCCTAGCGTTCAAGGACATGGCCATGCAATTATTGGGTAATTTGTTCGAGTATGAATTGACTCGGCGTGGCGAGACGCTCAATATTTTGGGTGCCACTTCAGGTGATACCGGAAGCGCAGCCGAATATGCCATGCGTGGAAAAAAAGGTGTACGTGTGTTCATGACCAGCCCTCATGGTCGGATGAGCCCTTTCCAGCAGGCCCAGATGTTCAGCCTGCTGGACGAGAATATTCATAACATTGCTGTGAAGGGTGTGTTTGACGATTGCCAGGACATGGTCAAGGCGGTGTCCAATGATCTGGATTTCAAGCGTCGATACAAGATCGGCACCGTCAACTCCATCAATTGGGCACGTTTGCTGGCCCAGGTGGTGTACTATTTCGCGGGTTACTTTCAGGCTGCAACCAGCAATGATCAAAAGGTCAGCTTCACGGTACCCAGCGGCAATTTTGGCAATGTGTGCGCTGGTCATGTGGCCCGAATGATGGGTCTGCCGATTGACCGCTTGGTGGTGGCGACCAACGAAAACGATGTGCTCGACGAGTTTTTCCGCACTGGAATCTACCGTGTGCGCGGTACGACCGATACCCATGAGACCTCCAGCCCGTCGATGGACATCTCCAAGGCCAGTAACTTCGAGCGCTTTGTATTCGACCTGCTCGAGCGCGATGACGTTCGTACCAAAGCAATCTTCGGCGAAGGTCTCAGCCGTCAAGGATTTTTTGATTTGTCGGGTGATGCACGTTTTGTCAAGGCGGCAACGGTGTTCGGCTTTGAGAGCGGTCGAAGTACCCACGCCGACCGCATCAAGACCATCCAGCAGGTGTATGCCCGCTACGGTGTGGTGATCGATACCCACACTGCTGACGGCGTGAAAGTGGCTCAAGAGCATCTGGATCGGAATGTGCCCATGATCGTTCTGGAGACTGCCTTGCCCATCAAGTTTGCTGCCACGATTGTGGAGGCCTTGGGTCGAGAACCCGAGCGCCCTGTGCAGTTTGAAGGCATCGAGTTGTTGCCCAAAAGGGTGCAACTGATGGCCGCAGATGTGGCGATGATCAAGGCCTATATCCGCCAGCATTGCGAATGATTTGTCATGACGGTCACTCCCCATACTCCTCTGATGCCCTTGGCCGATGCGTTGCACAATTTATTGACGCAGATCGAACCTCTTGATGGCTCCGAGTCGGTGGCCACCTTCGACGCCGATGGCCGGGTACTGGCCGAAGATCTGGTTTCGGCGCTGCAAGTGCCTGCCTTTGACAACTCGTCGATGGACGGTTACGCGGTACGCTGCGCCGACTTGTGCGAGCCAGGTAAAGTGCTGGCTGTGACCCAGCGCATTGCGGCGGGTCAGACTGGTCATGCTCTGCAGGCGGGGCAGGCCGCTCGCATTTTCACTGGAGCGCCCGTGCCGCTGGGATCTGATGCGATTGTCATGCAAGAGCAAACCGAAAATTTGACGGAGGTCAGTGCGTTTGGTACTGGAACGCCTGACAGCCCGGTCCCGCACGTCCGCTTTTTGACCACGCCCGAACCCGGGCAATGGATTCGCCGCAGCGGCGAAGATATTCACCGGGGCGACATTGCTTTGCAACGGGGTCAAAAACTGGGGCCGGCCGAGCTGGGATTGGCCGCCAGCTTGGGTTTGGCCCATGTTTCGGTGATGCGCAGGCCCAAAGTGGCGCTGTTTTCTACGGGTGACGAGTTGGTCATGCCAGGCGATGTGGCACCGCAAGACATGTCGCCGGGTGCAATCTACAACTCGAACCGGTTTTTTCTGCGCAGTTTGTTGCACCGATTTGGCTGTGAGGTAAGTGATCTGGGTATCGTGCCCGACCGGCGTGAAGCCACCGTGGCAGCCCTTAAAACCGCCGCCGATCATCACGACCTGATTTTGACCAGTGGCGGAGTGTCAGTGGGCGAGGAGGACCATATCAAACCGGCGGTGCAATCGCTTGGGCAGTTGCAACTGTGGCAAATCGCCATGAAGCCAGGAAAACCCTTCGCGTATGGCCAAGTGCATCGTCAAACCGAAGCGGGGGTGACGCACTTTATCGGTCTGCCGGGCAACCCGGTGTCCAGTTACATGACTTTTTTATTGCTGGTCAGGCCGATGCTTCTGAAACTTCAAGGCGTGGTAAAGAGCGATCCGCCCTGTCTGCGAGTCGCGGCACATTTTGATTGGCCCCAAGCAGACAAGCGTCGTGAATTTCTGCGCGTTAAACGCAATGAACGAGGTGGGCTCGATCTTTTTGGGAACCAGGGTTCGGGTGTTTTGACCTCTGTGGTTTGGGCCGATGGCGTGGTGGATAAACCCGCAGGCCAAACCATTTCACAGGGGCAAATGGTTGATTTTTGGCCTTTTTCGGAATGGTTGGCATGAAAGTCCAATTGCGTTATTTCGCCTCGCTGCGTGAGCTCTTGGGTCAGTCCCAGGAAAGCTGGGACACGCGGGCGTCTGACCTGACTGGCTTGCGTCTCGAGTTGTTGTCTCGTGGTTCGGTTTACCAGCAAGCCCTGGCGCTGGACCGGCCGGTACGCATGGCCTTGAACCAGGTCATGGTTCATGACAACGCAGCATTATCCGAGGGTTGCGAAGTCGGCTTTTTCCCACCAGTAACGGGAGGTTAAGGCTATGCATCAGCGCGTCAGCATTCAGACCGAGGACTTCAATGTTAGCCACGAGCTGGCCACTTTGCGTGCACAGGACCTTCGGGTGGGAGCTGTTTGCAGTTTTGTGGGCACCGTGCGCGACACCCAGACGCTGACCGGGCAGGCGCGTGACCAAGTGCAGGTCATGGAGTTGGAACATTACCCCGGAATGACCGAAAAATCGATCGAGGCCATGATCGAGGAGGCGCATCGCCGCTTTGACTTTTATGACGCTCGGGTGGTTCACCGGGTTGGCCGCTTGTTACCAGCCGATCAGATTGTCCTGGTGGCCGTGACCTCGGCGCATCGAGGTGAGAGTTTTAAGGCCTGCGAGTTCCTGATGGACTACCTCAAAACGCAGGCCCCATTCTGGAAAAAAGAGCAAACACCCGCAGGTGCGAACTGGGTGGATGCGAGGGTTGCGGACGATGTCGCCTTGGCGCGTTGGGGTATAGAGGCGCGCAACATCTGAAATTCCGGCATTCCCAGTTCCTACCCTGGCTTGAGATGCCCCCATTTAGTGGGTATAGCGCGGAGGCTCGCTAGCTGGGGATTCCGGATTTTCTTGAGAAGGGTCGGGTGATGCGCTCAAGAACCATTGCGCTTTTTCAGCAGCTAGCGCCATCAGGTGAATCAACCCGTGCACCAAGCTGATCTGCAAGTGCATCACACAAGCTTTGGATTTTATCGGATCAGTCTTGTCTTCAAGGGTCAGGTCCAGACCGCCCTGAGCTTGTAAATCCATATGGGCATCTGTCACCAGCATAGGTACTGGGCCCAGAGTTAGCTGGGTCGCTCGGTTTTCAAAAGGGGTGGAAAAGTCGGCCTTTTCCAGAAAATCATCGCGCCGCAGATCATTCAGGATTTGTCGACTGACCGGGTCGGTGGCGGCCACACCCGGTTGCGCCGCCTCAAGTCGTTCGGCCGATTGCGTCAGGGCAGGCAAAAAGCGTTGCGCCATCCGACGGGTTAGCCAAAACCTGTATTCCTGACTGTCCCGGGTGTTCAGGCGAAGCATCAAGCGGTCTTGCCTCTCATCGTGATGAACAGAAAGTTGGTGGATATTCATCCTTTTGATTCTAGGCAAACAGTCGTCCTTTGCGGATCTTGAAAATGATGCTTTCAGCACAAATTGAAGGTCATTGGAGATCCTTAGATGCGAATTGACAAACTCACCACCAAATTTCAGCAAGCCCTGGCCGATGCCCAGTCCTTGGCGCTGGGTCGCGACCATGCCTACATTGAGCCGGCGCATGTGCTGGTCACCATGCTCAAACAAGACGATGGCCCCAAAGCCCTCTTGCAGCGCGCAGGTGTCCATGTGTCCGCCTTGTTGCAGGCGGTCGAAGGGGCTGTATCGCGCTTGCCTCAAGTGTCGGGGCAAGAGCAGGTGCAAGTCGGCCCGGACCTCGTCAAACTCATGCAGGCAGCCGAAAAAGAGTCCATCAAACGCGGTGACGCTTTCATCGCCGCAGAGTTGTTCTTGTTGGCTTTGACTGAGAGCAAAAGCGAAACTGGACGCTTGGCCAAAGAACATGGCTTGGATCGCAAAAGTCTGGAAAGTGCCATCGACGGCGTGCGTGGCGGACAAAACGTGGACAGGGCAGACGCCGAGGGCCAACGTGAAGCGCTTAGTAAATACTGCATTGACCTGACAGAACGCGCCCGAATCGGCAAACTCGACCCGGTGATTGGGCGCGATGACGAGATCCGCCGTGCTATCCAGGTCTTACAGCGGCGTACAAAAAACAATCCTGTGTTGATAGGCGAGCCGGGTGTGGGTAAGACCGCGATTGTTGAAGGTTTGGCGCAGAGGATTGTGGCCGGTGAGGTGCCCGACTCGCTCAAAGGCAAGCGCGTTTTGTCCTTGGACATGGCTGCATTACTGGCTGGAGCCAAGTTTCGAGGCGAGTTCGAAGAGCGCCTGAAAACCGTACTCAGTGAGCTGGCCAAGGACGAAGGTCAGACCATTGTTTTCATCGACGAATTGCACACCATGGTGGGCGCAGGCAAGGCCGAAGGGGCCATGGACGCGGGTAATATGCTCAAGCCCGCTCTGGCCAGGGGTGAGTTGCATTGTGTGGGCGCGACCACTTTGGATGAGTACCGGAAACACATCGAAAAAGACGCGGCCTTGGAGCGACGGTTCCAGAAAATTCTCGTCAACGAACCTACGGTGGAAGCTACCATTGCCATCTTGCGTGGTTTGCAAGAGAAGTACGAAATCCACCACGGTGTCGACATCACCGATCCGGCCATCGTGGCAGCAGCCGAGCTGAGCCACCGCTACATCACCGACCGTTTTCTGCCAGACAAAGCCATTGACTTGATCGACGAGGCCGCAGCCAAGATCAAGATTGAGATCGACTCCAAGCCCGAAGTCATGGACAAGCTCGACCGCCGTCTGATCCAGCTGCAAATTGAGCGCGAAGCGGTGCGTAAAGAGAGCGATGAGGCTTCACAAAAACGCTTTGCCTTGATCGAAGAAGAGATCGAAAAACTGAAAAAAGAAGCGGCCGATCTGGAGGAAATCTGGCGGGCCGAAAAATCGCAAGCCCAAGGCGGTCAGCAGGTGCGCGAGCAAATCGACCAGCTCAAGCAACAAATCGAGGAGCTGACCCGCAAGGGAGATTTCAACAAGGTAGCCGAGTTGCAGTACGGCAAGCTGCCTGCGCTGGAAAAAACCCTCAAGGAGGTCCAGGCCAAGGAAGCAGCGCCCGGCGAAAAACCGGTGCATCGTCTGTTGCGCACGCAGGTGGGTGCCGAAGAGATTGCCGAGGTCGTGTCTCGCGCCACAGGCATCCCGGTATCAAAAATGATGCAAGGTGAGCGCGAAAAATTACTACAAATGGAAGACAAACTGCACCAACGCGTGGTTGGCCAGGACGAGGCCATTGCGGCCGTGGCCAACGCCATTCGCCGCTCGCGATCGGGTCTGTCCGACCCGAACCGACCAACGGGCTCGTTCCTCTTTTTGGGCCCCACAGGCGTGGGCAAAACCGAGCTGTGCAAGGCGCTGGCAGGTTTTTTGTTTGACAGCGAGGATCACCTGATCCGCTTGGACATGAGCGAGTTCATGGAAAAGCACTCGGTAGCTCGCATGGTCGGCGCGCCTCCTGGTTATGTGGGTTACGAGGAGGGTGGCTACCTGACGGAGGCCGTACGGCGAAAACCCTACAGCGTCTTGCTGCTCGATGAGGTGGAAAAAGCCCACCCCGATGTGTTCAATATCTTGCTGCAGGTGCTGGATGACGGACGCCTGACCGATGGTCAGGGCCGTACCGTGGACTTCAAGAATACCGTGATTGTGATGACATCCAATTTGGGCTCTCACCTCATCCAGTCCATGGTGGGCCAACCCTCTGAAGACATCAAGGATGCGGTGTGGGATGAACTCAAGACCCATTTCCGACCCGAGTTCTTGAACCGAATCGACGAGACAGTGGTCTTCCATGGCCTGGATGCCCAGCAAATAGCGTCCATCGCGCAAATCCAGTTGCAGGTGTTGCAAGCCCGCTTGGCTCGCATGGATCTGACGCTGGAAGTCAGCCCGGCAGCTTTATCAGAGTTGGCTAAGGTGGGGTTTGACCCGGTGTTTGGCGCACGCCCGCTTAAGCGCGCCATTCAGCAGCGCTTGGAAAACCCATTGTCCAAGCTCTTGCTGGAAGGTCGTTTCCCGCACAAGAGCACGGTGCAGGTCAGCGTGGACCCGGTGCAACGGCCCGGTGTGTTCGATTTCCAGGTAAGCTATTGATCAGGCCCGATGAAGTTTGGATGGCCCATGTTGTTGTTGGCCATGCGGGTATCTTTGTCTTTGCAGGAGCCTACAGGGGTGGGCTCCTGCAAAATAAGCTGTTCCATGAACAGGGTTAACGACTTCAATGGGCCGTATCAATAACAGGCTTGAGTGCCAGCGCCGAGCGGGTCACTGCTGCTTGAGCCGCGATCTGTACGGTGGTGACACAGGTGGGGAAGTGGCTTGGGCACAATGCAGCCATGACTGAAAAAATTGCTGGCCATTTGCTTGTTGAATGCCTTCTGGCTCAAGGCGTCACCCATGCGTTTGGAGTACCGGGGGAGAGTTATCTGAGTGTGCTCGATGGCTTTCACCTGTACCGCAATCAACTCACTTTTGTCACTTGCCGACAGGAGGGTGGGGCGGCCTTCATGGCCGAGGCTCAAGGCAAGCTGAGTGGCCGTCCTGGCATCTGTTTCGTCACGCGCGGTCCTGGGGCTACGAACGCCTCAATTGGGGTGCACACCGCATTTCAAGACTCCACGCCGATGATTTTGTTTATCGGTGATGTGGCCAGCGACGCCCGCGACCGCGAGGCCTTCCAAGAAATGGATTACACCCATTTTTTTGGCCCCTCCACCAAAGGCATGGCCAAGCGCGTAGAACGGGTCGACGACCCCGAGCGATTGCCGGAGTATGTGGCACGTGCCTTTGCCACCGCCATGAACGGACGCCCCGGACCGGTGGTCTTGGTGCTGCCGGAAGACATGCTGACCCGCCCCGTCAAGGCCCAGGCCCTGGGGCGCGTAGAGCCGGTGCAGGCCTGGAGCGACCCGGGTGCGTTGCGCATTTTGCGCGACATGCTTTTGGTGTCTAGGCAACCCTTGGTGATCGCTGGGGGTGGTGGCTGGACAACCCAGTCCGCACAGGCCTTGCAACGTTTTGCCGAAAATTGGCAACTGCCGGTAACCAATGCTTTCCGGTTTCAGGACACCTTTGACAACCACCATCCCTTGTACGCAGGGGATGTCGGCATCGGCATTGGTCCTGCTTTGGCTGCTCGCGTGCGCGACGCCGATCTGATCCTGGCCATCGGACCTCGTCTTGGGGAAATGACCACAGGCGGCTACACCTTGCTCCAAGCTCCTAAAACTCGCCAAAAGCTGGTGCATATCCATGCCAGCGCTGAAGAGCTCAACCGCGTCTATCAAGCCGATCTGGCTATTCAAGCCACCATGAATGCCGCTGCGCGCAGTCTGGAGGTGCTGACTGCGCCCAACGAGCTGCCTTGGATCGCCTGGAGTCAGGCAGTGCATGCCGATTACATTGCCAACCTCCAGCCGCAAACCCTGCCCGGCACAGTGGACATGCCCGCCATCGTGGCCGTCTTGCAAAAACATTTGCCCAAAGACGCCGTGCTGACTAATGGTGCGGGCAACTTTGCCAGTTGGATGCACCGCTTTTACCGGCACCATGGCTTGGTTAAGGGATACAAAACTCAGCTAGCTCCCACTGTGGGCGCCATGGGATATGGCGTGCCAGCGGGCATTGCGGCCAATTTGCTGACGGGTCGAGTGGTCTTCACCATCGCCGGTGACGGTGATTTCATGATGAACGGTCAGGAGTTGGCCACAGCGGTTCAGCACGGCGGCAAGAGCATTATCGTGCTGCTCAACAATGGCATGTATGGCACCATCCGCATGCACCAAGAGCGCGAATACCCACATCATGTGACAGGTTCGCAATTGAAAAACCCTAACTTCGTAGCTTTGGCCCGGGCTTACGGTTATGCTGGTGTACGTATTACTCGAACCATTGAATTCGAACCCGCCTTGCTGACAGCGTTGGCCAAGCCTCATGGCAGCCTGATTGAAATCATGCTTGATCCGGAGGTTATCACCACCCGGGGCACTTTGAGCGACATTACACAATCGGCCTTGAATCGTTTGGGTACCGCATGAGCTGTTCAAACGATGTCAGGCGCATCGCCCACTAGAGCCATGAAAAAAAACCACCTTGCGGTGGCTTTTTTTCATGGTGAGCCCAGCATGGGCGCATACCTGCGGGTGCAAGTCCTGCTGCGAGCTGGTCACAGTGAGCAAAGAGAAGGGCAACTGCGTGAGGGTGACCGAGCTGTTTGACGATATGTTTGACGACAATTACTTTGGTCGGCGTCACGGTCATTGACTCCGGCGAGAGCTTCTTGGCACTGTCCACCGGTTTGCAGGCAGGATGCCCAAGGACTGATCGCAGCCCCGTTTACACAAAACTCTGTACACCCCCGTGGCTCAACCCGCCGCGGGAGCATCTGAGGTCGCCAGAAAGCGTGGCGGTAGCCGTTTAGAAAAGCGGACAACTTTGTTGACAAACAACGAGAGCTAGACGAGTGGCAGCCTCATCGGTTGAGGTCGATCCAGCTCAAGCATAGGAAGAGGCCCTGGCGATCTACCGAGAACTGAAGGCGCTGGGGGCAAAGGAAAACGTGGCGCGGCAAGTGGCTGTGAACAGCCGTCGCTGGTGGCGAAACAGTGACCGAATGCTCAAGACGGTGCTGACGATTGCGTACTTTGATGGGTTGGGAGTGCCAAGGCTGTCATGACCTCAAGCTCTCGAACCGCCCGGTGCGGACCCGCATGCCGGGTGGTGTGTCAGGGGCGACTGCGAAAATCGCAGCCCCCCCTATGCCGATCCAGCATCCGAATCACTTCAAATGCTTGCCGATCAGGCCGGCCATTTCGAACATGGTGACCTGGGCCTTGCCGAACACAGCCTTGAGTTTGTCGTCGGCGTTGATCGCACGACGGTTGGTTGCGTCTTGCAACTTGTGCTTTTTGATGTAAACCCACATCTTGCTGACCACCTCGGTGCGTGGCAGCGGGGTGGCACCGACCACTGCGGCCAATGCGGAGCTGGGGGTCAGAGCCTTCATGAAGGCAGGATTAGGGGTACGTTTTTTCGCAGGGGCAGCTTTTTTGGCAGCCACCTTTTTAGCTGGAGCAGCAGCTTTTTTGGCTGGAGCAGCCTTGGAAGCCGAAGCTGCTTTTTTAGCTGGAGCAGCAGCTTTTTTGGCCGGGGATTTTTTCGCAGTTGCCATGATGAAATTCCTTAGTTCGGAAGTGGGTTCGCCGCTGAGAAACGATGTGTTTACAGCCTCTGTGATGCTAATTGAGAAAGGCTCTGTTCTCAAGTAAAAAAGTCATTTTTATCTAGGTGTTGTTGCTGATTTACCCGTCTTTTTGTGTTTTTTCCCTGCTTTTCATCTTGTCTTTATGCGGCTCAATGTTTCCTCGTGGATGTCGAGTTCTCTTGGGGCCTTACCTGGGTGACCTCTTGTCGTGGTGTGCACGCTCTGAGTGTTCTGCTCCCTCCTGAATGTTTCATGCCCCGCTTTTTCTTTTTCCAATGTGAAATATAGAGGACTCTGTATTGAACTTTTATTCATTATTATGAAAAAATATTCATTAATGCAAAAAATGTTGTGCAACTCTTTGATTTCAATGAATAAAATTTATGTCTTGTATAAGACATAGGATGTGTTTATTGTCTTATATAAGAGTTAAGATCGACTCAACGACATCAGGTATTGAAGTCATGTCGCCAAATATCCACTCGACCAAAGGAGTTCTCCATGCCAGCAGATATCACTCAACAAATGAGCCGCGAACAACAAATTGCAGCACTTGAAAAAGATTGGGCGACCAACCCCCGTTGGAGGGGTGTCAAGCGCGGTTACACCGCCGCTGACGTTGTGCGTCTGCGCGGCAGCATGCCCATCGAGCACACCTTGGCCAAGCGTGGTGCAGAAAAGCTCTGGGAGAAAGTCAACGGTGGGGCCAAAAAAGGGTATGTCAATGCCTTCGGCGCCATCAGTGCTGGTCAAGCCATGCAGCAAGCCAAAGCCGGTCTGGAAGCTGTTTACCTGTCGGGATGGCAAGTGGCCGCCGACGGCAACACCTCCGAAACCATGTACCCTGACCAGTCGCTGTACGCATACGACTCGGTGCCCACCATGGTTCGCCGCATCAACAACACCTTCAAGCGCGCTGATGAAATCCAATGGGGCCGTGGCATCGAGCCAGGTTCCAAAGACTTCATCGACTACTTCCTGCCCATCGTGGCCGATGCTGAAGCTGGTTTCGGTGGTGTGTTGAATGCGTTCGAATTGATGAAGAACATGATTGCATCAGGCGCTGCCGGCGTACACTTTGAAGACCAGTTGGCTGCTGTGAAAAAATGCGGTCACATGGGCGGTAAAGTCTTGGTGCCGACCCAAGAAGCCTGCGAAAAATTGATCTCTGCCCGTTTTGCTGCCGACGTCATGGGCGTATCGACCATCGTGTTGGCCCGTACCGACGCTGAAGCTGCAAACTTGATCACTTCTGACCACGACGCCAACGACAAGCCATTTTTGACTGGGGAGCGCACCCAAGAGGGTTTTTACCGTGTCAAAAACGGTTTGGAGCAAGCCATCAGTCGTGGCGTTGCGTATGCTCCTTACGCTGATTTGGTGTGGTGCGAAACGGGTGTGCCAGACATCGGCTTCGCCCGCGAATTCGCGCAAGCCGTGCACGCAGCCTGCCCCGGCAAGCTGCTGTCGTACAACTGCTCGCCATCATTCAACTGGAAGAAAAACCTCAACGACAGCCAGATCGCTTCTTTTCAAGAAGACCTGTCGGCGCTGGGTTACAAGTACCAGTTCATCACATTGGCGGGTATCCACATCAACTGGTACAACACTTTCCAGTTCGCCAATGCATACGCCAACGGCGAAGGCATGAAGCACTACGTCAACATGGTTCAAGAGCCAGAATTTGCAGCACGCGACAAGGGTTACACCTTCGTGTCGCACCAGCAAGAAGTCGGCGCAGGCTACTTCGACGACGTGACCACCGTGATCCAAGGCGGCTCGTCCTCGGTGAAGGCTTTGACCGGTTCTACCGAAGAAGAGCAGTTCCACTGATCTGCTGATGGCCTGCCTTCGGGCAGGTTTTTTACCCAGGCGGATTCAAGTACGAGGTGCAACAAAGATAAACCCGGTAACGGGTGGCTGAGGATGTCAAGGCATCATGGCCACTCAAACCACCAAGTCCAAGTTGCCAGATGTACAAGCACCTCAGCCGAGAAGAACGATACCAAATTCACAGCCTCTTGAAAGCCAAACAGACCATCAGCCAGATCGCCCGATCACTGGGCAGGAGCCGCAGCACCATCAGCCGCGAACTCAGCCGTGGCCGTGGTCAGCGTGGCTATCGCGCCGAGCAAGCTTGCGCCAAGGCGTCTGAGAGGGCCCAGTGCAGCCGTAATGCCCGCCGTTTAGATCCCAAGGTCTGGGCCGATGTGGACTTCTACCTTGGCATTCAATGGAGCCCCGAGCAGATTGCAGGCAAGGTGGCGGTCAGCCACGAGAGCGTTTACTTGCATGTGTATGCGAACAAAGCCGCTGGCGGTGGTTTACACGCCCACCTGCGGAGTCAAAAGCCTCGGCGCAAGCGCCACCTGTGCGGGCGTGACAGGCGCGGGCAAATCCCGAACCGCCGCCCGATCAGCGAGAGACCAAGTCACATTGAAGATCGCAAGCAAGTGGGCCACTGGGAGGGTGACACTGTCATTGGCGCGGCTCACAAACAAGCCATCGTGACACTGGTCGAGCGCGAAAGCGGCTTTGCATTGTTGGCCAAAGTGCCCAACAAGTCAGCTGATTTGGTGGGCCGGGCCATTGAAGCCAAACTCAAGCCTTGGAACTCACGGGTGAAAACTTTGACGGTGGACAACGGCAAAGAGTTTGCGGATCACCAGGCCATCGATCAGACCCTTGGCATCCAGACCTACTTTGCCGATCCGTATTGCAGCTGGCAGCGCGGCAGCAACGAGAACTTCAATGGTTTGCTGCGGCAATACATTCCCAAGAAGCGGCGCATGGAGACTGTCACTGATGAGGAGTTGACTATGATCGAAAACAGATTGAATCACCGGCCCAGAAAGCGGCTCGGATTCAAGACACCCCACGAGGTGTTTCACGCCACGTTAAACCGTGTTGCAGTTCGTACTTGAATCCGCCCCACAAAAAAGCCACCTTGCGGTGGCTTTTTGCGTCTGGCGCTCAAGCGAACTTGAGCGCCTTGCGTGACGTCAAATGGCCTTGAGGGCTTCGTTGAAGGTTTTGCTCGGGCACATGATGGCTTGCAACTTCTCGGGTGAGGGGAAGTAGTAACCACCGATGTCCACTGGCTTGCCTTGCACCGCAGCGAATTCGGCCACGATGGCTTTTTCTTGTGCGGTGAGGGTCTTGGCCAGAGGCTCAAACTGCTTGGCCAATTCGGCGTCTTCGGTTTGCGCGGCGAGTTCTTGGGCCCAGTACATAGGCCAAATAAAACTGACTGCCGCGGTTGTCGAGCTGACCCGTTTTGGGCGAGGGGTTCTTGTTGTTGTCCAAGAGCTTGCCTGTGGCTGCATCCAAGGTTTTTGCCAAAATGCCAGCCTTTTTGTTGCCGGTCTTCAGGCCCAAGTCTTCCAGCGACACGGCCAGCGCCAAAAACTCGCCCAGCGAATCCCAGCGCAGATGGTTTTCTTCAACCAGTTGCTGCACGTGCTTGGGCGCCGAGCCGCCCGCGCCGGTTTCGTACATGCCGCCACCGGCCATCAAGGGAACGATGGAGAGCATCTTGGCCGAGGTGCCCAACTCCATGATCGGGAACAGGTCGGTCAGGTAGTCGCGCAAGATGTTGCCGGTGGCACTGATGGTGTCGAAGCCGCGCACCACACGCTCCAGTGTGTAACGCATGGCGCGCACCTGGCTCATGATCTGGATTTCCAAACCAGCCGTGTTGTGCTCGTGCAGGTACATCTTGACCTTGGTGATCAGCTGGGCTTCGTGTGGGCGGTACTGGTCGAGCCAGAACACCACGGGCATGCCGGAATTGCGTGCACGCGTGACGGCCAACTTGACCCAGTCACGGATCGCCGCGTCTTTGGTCTGGCACATCCGCCAGATGTCGCCTTCTTCCACGTTTTCAGACAGGAGCACTTCGCCCGTGTTGATGTCGGTGATGTTGGCCACGCCATCTTCTTGGATTTCAAAGGTCTTGTCGTGCGAGCCGTATTCTTCGGCTTGCTGGGCCATCAGGCCGACGTTGGGCACGGTGCCCATGGTCTTGGGATCGAACGCACCGTGCCATTTGCAGAAGTTGATCATCTCCTGGTAGATGCGGGCGAAGGTCGATTCGGGCATCACGGCCTTGACGTCTTTCAAGCGGCCGTCAGCACCCCACATCTTGCCGCCGTTGCGGATCATGGCGGGCATGGAGGCGTCCACGATCACGTCGTTGGGCGAGTGGAAGTTGGTGATGCCCTTGGCCGAATCCACCATGGCCAGCTCGGGGCGGCCTTCGTGGCAAGCGTGCAAGTCGCGCTTGATTTCATCTTGCTTGGACTGGGGCAGGGTGGCGATCTTGGCGTAAAGATCGGCCATGCCGTTGTTGACGTTGACGCCCAACTCTTTAAACAAAGCGCCGTGTTTGGCGAACGCATCTTTGTAAAAAATCTTGACGCAGTGACCGAACACGATGGGGTGCGAGACCTTCATCATGGTGGCCTTCACGTGCAGTGAGAACATCACACCGGTGTTATGGGCGTCTTCGATTTCTTTTTCATAGAACTCGAGCAAGGCTTTCTTGCTCATGAACATGCTGTCTATGACTTCGCGGTCGAGCAAAGCCACCTTGGGTTTGAGCACGATGGTCTTGCCACTCTTGGTGATGAGTTCCATCTTCACATCGCGGGGGCGGTCCAAGGTCATGGACTTTTCGCCATGGTAAAAGTCGCCCGCGTGCATGTGCGAGACGTGTGATCGAGAGGCTTGGCTCCACTCGGCCATGCTGTGGGGGTTTTTTCGTGCGAATTCTTTGACGGCTTTGGGCGCGCGGCGGTCCGAGTTACCTTCGCGCAAAACGGGGTTGACGGCGGAACCAATGCACTTGGAGTAACGTGCTTTGATGGTTTTTTCTTCGTCGGTTTTAGGCGCATCTGGGTAGTTAGGCAGGGCGTATCCCTTGTCTTGCAACTCTTTGATGGCCGCGGTCAACTGGCCCACAGAAGCACTGATGTTGGGCAGTTTGATGATGTTGGCATCTGGCTTGAGTGTCAGCTTGCCCAATTCTGCCAAGTTGTTGGGTGCACGCTGCTCTGTAGGCAGCATGTCTGAAAACTCCCCAAGGATTCGCGCAGCCACAGAGATGTCGCTGGTTTGGACATCAATGCCAGCAGGCTTGGTGAAAGATCGAATGACAGGAAGAAAAGCCGCCGTAGCCAGCAATGGCGCTTCGTCGGTCAGTGTGTAAATGATTTTGGGTCGTGCGGTAGGCGTAGTCATCGTGGTGCTTTTTTACAAGATGAAAAAGAAGACCACTATCTTAAACCAAGCATCCCGACAATCGGCTGACGACATCACCGATTTCAGGTCTTGAGCCTGAGTATTTTGATCAGCAATTGTGCGCAAGTCTGTTCTTTTGATCTGGCTTCTAAATGTGTGAAAATTGAAGGATGTTGTTCATTTCATTTTGCGTTGCCATTGGCCGCGCTTTTGTTTTATACCCATGGTTCAAATTACGCTTCCCGATGGCTCATTGCGAGAGTTTCCAGGTCCGGTCACGGTTGCTGAGGTTGCGGCCTCCATCGGAGCAGGTTTGGCCAAGGCAGCTTTGGGTGGCAAAGTCGATGGCCAGCTGGTTGATTCCAGTTTTTCCATGTCTGACAACGCCAAGCTTTCCATCATCACGGCAAAAGATCCTGAAGGTTTGGAGTTGATTCGCCACTCTTCAGCGCACTTGTTGGCTTATGCGGTCAAAAGCCTGTTTCCGGATGCTCAGGTCACGATCGGACCTGTGATTGACAACGGCTTTTATTACGATTTTTCTTACTCGCGACCCTTCACCCCGGAAGATTTGGTCGCCATTGAAAAGAAAATGGCGGACTTGGCCGCCAAAGATGAACCTTTGGTGCGCCGTGTTTTGCCGCGTGACGAAGCTGTGGCCTATTTCAAGGGTCTTGGCGAACATTACAAAGCGGAGATCATTGATGCCATTCCGGCGGGTGAGCAGGTCAGTCTCTACCGTGAGGGTGAATTCGAAGACTTGTGCCGTGGGCCTCATGTGCCCAGCACGGGCAAGCTCAAACACTTCAAGCTGATGAAGGTGGCCGGTGCTTATTGGCGCGGTGACAGCAAAAACGAGATGCTGCAGCGTGTTTATGGTACGGCTTGGGCCAGCAAAGAAGATTTGCAACTGTATTTGACTCGTCTTGAAGAAGCCGAAAAGCGAGACCATCGCAAATTGGGCCGAGAGCTGGACTTATTCCACATCGATGAACACGCGCCAGGCTTGGTGTTTTGGCATCCCAAAGGCTGGACCGTTTGGCAAACCGTTGAGCAGTACATGCGGCAGGTCTACCGCGACAGTGGCTACCAAGAGGTCAAAGGTCCCCAGCTGTTGGACAAAACGCTCTGGGAAAAAACCGGTCACTGGGACAAGTACCGTGACAACATGTTCACCACCGAGTCGGAAAAGCGCGATTACGCGCTGAAGCCGATGAACTGTCCGGGGCACATCCTGATCTTCAAGCAAGGCATGAAGAGCTACCGTGACTTGCCATTGCGGTATGGCGAATTTGGCCAGTGCCACCGCAACGAGCCTTCTGGCGGTTTGCACGGCATCATGCGCGTGCGCGGTTTCACCCAAGACGACGGTCACATTTTTTGCACCGAAAACCAAATCTTGCCCGAGTGCGACGACTTCACCAAAGTGCTCAAAAGAGTTTATGCCGATTTCGGTTTCAACAACATCTTGTACAAAGTTTCTACACGACCGGCTGCGCGAATTGGCTCGGATGAGTTGTGGGACAAAGCCGAAAAAGCTTTGATGGACAGTTTGCGTCACTCGGAATGCGAGTTCGTGATCTCCGAAGGTGACGGTGCTTTTTACGGGCCGAAGATTGAATACACCCTGAAAGACGCAATTGGCCGTGAGTGGCAGTGCGGCACCATCCAGGTGGATTTCAACTTGTCTGAACGCCTTGATGCAGAGTACGTGGCCGAAGATGGCACGCGCCAGAGGCCGGTGATTCTTCACCGCGCCATCGTGGGCAGCATGGAGCGTTTTATTGGTATTTTGGTCGAGCAGCACGCCGGGGCTTTGCCCACTTGGCTGGCCCCCCTCCAAGTTTCTGTGCTCAACATCACCGATGCACAGTCCGATTACTGTCGTGAAATCGCTGCAAAACTGCAAAAATCGGTGTCAAATCAAGGCCTTAGGGTTCAAGTGGACCTGCGAAACGAAAAAATCACGTATAAAATACGAGAGCATTCGTTGCAAAAGCTGCCTTATATTCTTGTCGCTGGCGACAAGGAAAAGGCAGCAGGTACCGTCGCTGTGCGCGCCCGGGGTAACCAAGACCTCGGTGTGATGTCGATCGATGCGTTCATTGAACTCATTGCTGCCGACATCGCTTCTAAAGCCTGAAGGTGAGTTTCGCCACAAGCTTTGGCCCGTGGGCACAAAGACGGTTGGGCTGCTTTTTGCAGTTTTTTCCGTAAAGGATTGAGTCATCGCTACCGAATTTCGTGATCGTCGCCAACGCGAAGAACGTAAACACCGTTTGAACCGTGAAATCATGGCCCCAGAAGTCCGTGTTTCCGGCCCTGAAAATGAACCCATGGGCATCCTGTCACTTGCAGAGGCCTTGCGTCTTGCTGGTGAAATGGATGTGGACTTGGTTGAAATTGCCGCCACCGCCAGCCCGCCTGTGTGCCGTCTGATGGACTACGGCAAGTTCAAGTACCAAGAGCAAAAGCGTGCGGCAGAAGCCAAAGCCAAGCAAACGGTCATTGACATCAAGGAAGTCAAGTTCCGCCCGGGTACGGACGACGGTGACTACAACATCAAGATGCGCAACATTCGCCGGTTTTTGACCGATGGTGACAAGTGCAAAATCACTTTGCGCTTTCGTGGTCGTGAAATCACCCACCAAGAGTTGGGTTTGGCGCTGCTCAACCGAATTCGCGACGATTTGGCCGATTCGATCATTGTGGAGCAGTTTCCTAAACTGGAAGGCCGCCAGATGATCATGATGATCGCGCCTGGCCGTAAAAAGCCTGCTGTGGGTGGTAAGACTGCAGATGTTTCTGCACCTGCAGAATCGGCTTGAAAAGAATTTGACCGGCTTTCGGGCTGGTTGAATCAAGAGCCGCCTTAGGGCGGCTTTTGTTAAAAGTGGCTCGGGGCCAACAAGGCTGCAAATTTTTTGCAGACGCCTCACGAGCACAATCAAAGGAGCATGAATATGCCCAAGATGAAGACCAAAAGCAGCGCCAAAAAGCGCTTCCGTGTTCGTCCCGGTGGAACCGTTAAACGCGGCCAAGCCTTCAAACGTCACATCCTGACCAAGAAGACCACCAAAAACAAGCGCCACCTTCGCGGTGCAGTGGCTGTGCATGAGACCAATATGGGTCACATCGCTCAGATGCTGCCCATGGCTGGCCTGTAATCACTGACGAACAAGGAGAATAACTATGCCTCGCGTTAAACGTGGTGTAACGGCACGCGCCCGTCACAAGAAAGTTTTGGCCCTTGCAAAAGGTTTCCGCGGTCGCCGCGGCAATGTCTTCCGCATCGCCAAACAGGCGGTGATGAAGGCTGGCCAATACGCCTACCGTGACCGCCGCACCAAAAAGCGTGTGTTCCGTCAGTTGTGGATTGCCCGTATCAACGCCGCTGCGCGCGAATGCGGTCTGACCTACAGCCAGTTCGCCAACGGCCTGAAGAAGGCTGCCATCGAAATCGACCGTAAAATGCTGGCGGACATCGCCGTGCACGACAAGGCCGCTTTTGCTGGCATCGTGAACCAAGTCAAAGCCAAACTGGCTGCAGCTTGAGTCCATGAGTGGCGTGGGCCTTCGGGTTCATGCCGCGCACTCGATCAAAGGGATTGAGGCTCACAAAAGCTTCAATCCCTTTTTTATTTTGTCATCTACGAAATTCCCATCATGAACGAGTTGGACGCCCTGGTTGAATCCGCCCGTCAGAGTTTTGCGCAGGCACTGACACCTGCTGACCTCGAAAATGCCAAAGCCCAGTTTCTGGGCAAAACCGGTCGCATCACTGAGTTGATGAAGGGCATGGCTGCGCTGAGCGTGGATGACAAAAAAACCCGTGGTGCAGCCATCAACCTCGCCAAGCAGGCGATCGAGGCGGCTTTGAACGACCGACGTCAGGCGCTGGTCGATGCCGAGTTGCAAGCCCAGCTCAAGGCCGAAGCACTGGATGTGACGTTACCAGGGCGCAGCAGCAATGTGGGTGGTCTTCACCCGGTCTCGCTCACGCTCGAGCGGGTCGAAAACATTTTTGGCTCGATGGGCTTTGAAGTCGCTCAGGGCCCCGAGATCGAAACCGACTGGTTCAACTTCACCGCGCTCAACACGCCCGAAGACCATCCAGCCCGCTCCATGCATGACACCTTCTATGTCGAAGGCGGCCATCTGTTGCGCACGCACACGAGCCCGATGCAAATCCGCCATGCGGTGCAGCACGTCAAACGCTACAAGAACCAACTCGACGCTGGCCAAGGGATGCCCGAAGTCCGCGTCATCGCGCCAGGCCGCACCTACCGTGTGGACAGTGATGCCACCCATTCGCCCATGTTCCACCAGTGCGAAGGCCTGTGGATCGGAGAGAACGTGAGCTTCAAGGACCTGAAGGTCGTGGTCACCGATTTCTGCCGTACCTTTTTCGAAAGCGACGATCTGGTGCTGCGCTTTCGTCCCAGCTTTTTCCCCTTCACCGAACCCAGTGCCGAGATTGACATTCAGTTCCAAGCAGGCCCTCTGGCCGGTCGCTGGCTCGAAGTGGGCGGCTCTGGCCAAGTGCATCCAAACGTGGTGCGCAACATGGGTTTGGACCCCGAGCAGTTCATTGGTTTTGCCTTCGGCATGGGCATGGACCGCTTCACCATGTTGCGCTACGGCGTGAACGACTTGCGCCTGTTTTTTGACGGCGATGTGCGCTTCCTGAGCCAGTTCCAGTAATTCCCTCCCAAGTCCGACACACGAGACACGAGCCATGCAATTTCCCGAATCCTGGTTGCGCGAGTTCTGCAACCCGCCCCTGACGACCCAGCAACTGGCCGAAACCCTGACCATGGCCGGTCTTGAAGTGGAAGAGATTGAGCCTGTGGCCCCGCCGTTCACCCACATCGTGGTCGGTGAAATCAAGGAGGCCGTGCAACACCCCAATGCCGACCGTCTGCGGGTGTGTCAGGTGGACGTGGGGCAGGGCAACCTGCTGAACATCGTTTGTGGCGCGCCCAATGCCCGCGTGGGCATCCGTGTGCCGTGTGCCATGGTCGGTGCCGAGTTGCCGCCCGGAGCCGATGGCAAACCTTTCCTGATCAAAGTCGGCAAACTGCGCGGCGTCGAAAGCCAGGGCATGCTGTGCTCCGCCAAAGAATTGCAAGTTGCAGACGACCATGACGGACTGCTGGAGTTGCCCGCTGACGCCCCTGTGGGTCAAGACATTCGCCAGTACTTGAACTTGGACGACACACTGATGACGCTCAAGCTCACGCCCAATCTGGCGCACTGTTTGAGTGTTTATGGCATCGCCCGCGAAGTGTCAGCCCTGACCGGCGCGCCTTTGAAGGCCCCAACTTTCCCTGCGGTGGCCACACAGGTCAGCGACAAGCTGGCTGTGGAAGTGCACGCAAATGAGTTGTGCGGCCGTTTCAGTGGCCGCGTGGTCAAGGGTGTGAACACCCAAGCCCAAACCCCGCAGTGGATGGTCGAGCGCCTGGCGCGTTGCGGCCAGCGCAGCGTGAGCCCGCTGGTGGACATCTCCAACTATGTGATGTTTGAGTTCGGCCGTCCTTCGCACATTTTTGACCTCGACAAAATTCACGGTGGCTTGCACGTGCGTTGGGGCCAGCCCGGCGAAACGCTCAAACTGCTCAACGGCAACACCGTGACCGTAGATGGACAAGTTGGCGTGATCGCCGATGACAGCCAGGTCGAATCCCTCGCGGGCATCATGGGTGGCAACGCCACCGCCGTGTCCGACATCACCCAAAACATCTACATCGAAGCGGCTTTCTGGTGGCCCACTTCGATTGCCGGCCGTTCGCGCCGCTACAACTTCTCAACCGATGCCGGTCACCGTTTCGAGCGTGGCGTGGATCCGCAACTGACGGTGGAACACATCGAGCGCATCACCCAGTTGGTGCTGGACATCTGCGGCACGCCCGAGACCCAAGTCGGCCCTGTCGATGACCAGATTCTGAACCTGCCAGCGATCACGCCCGTCACGCTGCGCGTGGCCCGTGCTGTCAAGGTGATTGGCATGCCGCTCACACAGCAGCAGTGCGCCGATGCGCTGCGCGGCCTAGGCTTGCAAGTGACTGAAGGGCAGGGCACCGTCACCGTGACGCCGCCCAGCTTCCGCTTTGACCTGCAAATTGAAGAAGACCTGATCGAAGAAGTGGCTCGCATGGTGGGCTACAACAACCTGCCGACCAACCCGCCTGTGGCCCCTATTACCGCCAAGGTGCGCCCAGAAACCGAGCGCAGCCCGTCCGCCGTGCGCCGCGCCATTGCCGCTTTGGGTTACCAGGAAACCATCAATTACAGCTTTGTCGAAGACAACTGGGAGCGCGATCTGGCAGGCAATGCCAACCCGATCCGCCTGCTCAACCCGATCGCCAGCCAGATGAGCGTGATGCGATCTAGCCTGATCGGCTCGCTGCTGCAAGTCGTGAAGTTCAATGCCGACCGCAAGGCCGATCGCGTTCGCGTATTCGAGTTGGGGCGGGTGTTTTTGCGCAATGCCGCGGTTCAAAGCAACGACACCACAGTGGAAGGCTTCGACCAGCCCATGAAAGTTTCAGGCATGGCCTGGGGTCCGCTGGAGCCGCTGAACTGGACCGGCAAGTCGCGGCTGGTGGATTTTTTCGACGTCAAAGCCGATGTCGAACGCCTGCTGGCCCCGGCCAAAGCCCAATTCGTGGCCGCCGAGCACCCCGCTTTGCACCCTGGCCGTTCGGCCCAAGTGCTGCTGAATGGTGTTGTGATCGGACATGTGGGTGAATTGCACCCGCGCTGGCGTCAGGCCTGGGACTTGCCGCATGCGCCTGTCGTGTTCGAGTTGGATCTGGATGCGGTCACTCAGCGCAGCGTGCCCGTGGCCCAGTCCGTGGCCAAGTTGCAAGCGGTGGAGCGCGACATTGCCGTGATCGTGCGCGAGCAGGTCACCCATGCCCAGTTGATGCAGGCCATCCACAGCGCCCCGACCCGCGGTTTGCTGCGCCATGCGGTGCTGTTCGATGTCTATCGCCCCAAGATGGATGCCGCTGGCGGCTTGGCTGTGGGTGAGAAGAGTCTGGCGGTGCGTTTGAGCTTGCACAGCGATGAAGCCACCTTGACCGATGCCCAGATCGAAGCCGCAATGGGTGCTGTCATGGCCAGCCTGTCTGAGCGAATTTTTGCGCGTTTGCGTACCTGAGAGCGTGCCATGCAAATCAGTTTTGAATCCCTGGAAACCCCGGCCCTGACCAAGGCGCACCTGGCCGATTTGCTGTTTGAGCAGATCGGCTTGAACAAGCGCGAGTCCAAGGACATGGTCGATGCGTTCTTTGACCTGATGGTGGACAGCCTGATTGCGGGTGACGATGTGAAGATTTCCGGCTTCGGCAATTTCCAGATCCGAACCAAGGCAGCACGTCCCGGGCGCAACCCGCGCACCGGAGAATTGATCCCGATTGATGCACGTCGTGTCGCGACCTTCCATGCCAGCCATAAACTCAAGGCCTTGATTCAGGGCGATCCCTTCGAAGACGATGGCGTGGAGTTGGTTGGACGCTGAATCACCCACTACAGGAGTTCAGCATGTTGTTCAAATTCAAATCCCAGGCCGCACCCGACCTCATCATGATGGCGCCCGATGCGCGCAGACTTTTGAATATCATGGTTGGCGATGAACCCGAACGTGGCATCATCGAGGTGGCTCAATTGTCTGCTGTGATCGCCCGGCTCGAAAGAGCGGTGGTCCAAGATGAGTTGGCCCGGCAGCAGCGCTCGGATCGCGCCCAGTCGATGCAAGCCATGTCACCAGATGGGCAAGAGGATGATGCTGAGACCCTGGATTCGGTGCGTTTGTCGCAACGCGCAGCGCCCATGCTGAAGCTGCTCAAGCGCTGTCAGTCAGAGATTTGTGATGTGGTGTGGGGCGTGTAGACGCCGAGCAACGGGTCTTGAAGCCGTCAGTCATCTTGGGCGTTTGCTGAAAAAGGCCCCACCCAGCTTGAACCCTGGCCTGATTTGACGTTTGGCAAACCAGCCTTGGTTCATCTCCAGAACGTAGCGCACGGGTTTTGTTGAACAGTGAGAATCATCGCTTTGGGGTTTCATGTCGGCCATGTTGACGATCGTGCCGTCATCTTCCAAAAAAGCAGCGGTCAAAGGAATCAAGGTGTTGCGCATCCAGAAACACTGGGTTGACGCATGTGCAAAGACGAACAACATACCCTCATTCTGGGGCATGTCCTTGCGCCACATCAGGCCAATTTGGTGTTGTGGTGGTGTTTGGGCCAGCTGAACATCCAAACGGTTCATGCCTGCCGTCAAGACTGTTCGCTCCAAATTCAGCTGAGGGCCACCTTCAGCACGGGCTTGACCCCAAATAAGCAGGGCGCTGCAAAGGAGCACTCCATACTGGCGGAAGCGCCGATGACCCCCAAAAAAGGCCCTCTCAAGACATTGAAGTTTCATGAAGGTGGAGAGAACAATACGCATACTCATTTTTTGATCATAAATGATCTGTTCGCAGCGTCTATTGTGAGTGGCAGAGAATTTTTCTTGGAATAATCAGCTGTGCTTGGTCAGTTTGGCGGAGCCTGCTTGCTGGCGGGGATTGCATCAGTTGCAGTGTCAAGAGCTTGAATGTTCTGAGCCAATAAGCCTTTGGCACCTTGAGTGAGTTCAAATTGAACCCGCTGACCCTCTTTCAAGGTTTTGAAGCCCTCCATCTGGATGGCCGAAAAATGGGCAAAGGCGTCCGCGCCGCCGCCGTCGGGTTGAATGAAACCAAAACCTTTGGCATCGTTGAACCATTTGACCGTACCACTGGGCATACGATGTCTCCGTATTTTTTTAGATGGCTCAGTTTGAGTAATTCATGGCGAATTTGTCAATGTGAGGTTTTCCCGGGGTGAGATTTTGGCCACCAGACCATTAAGACTTTTCAGACCCCGGGCTCAAAGGGCTTGAAAGCATCGATAGAATGAAATCATGGCAACGAAAAAACCTTCCAATCCCACGCTGCCGACCGTGACCCCCCGTGCGCCCGATGGCGGCGATTCGGTGGTCCTCGAAAGACGTGCTCAGAAAATAGAACCGCCCCTGATGTACCAGGTGGCGATGCTCAATGACGACTTCACCCCGATGGAATTCGTGGTGATGGTGATCCAGGAGTTTTTCAGCAAAGACCGCGAAGCGGCCACCCAAATCATGCTCAAAATCCACTTGGACGGCAAAGGCGTGTGTGGTGTTTACTCACGCGACGTGGCCGCCACCAAGGTCGATCAGGTGCTGGATGCAGCCAAACAAGCGGGTCACCCGCTGCAATGTGTCAGTGAACCCATTGAATAAGTCGGTATGCCCCCCACTTCATATTCGTCTCTTTTACTCAGCAAGGCATAAGGAAATCACATGATTGCCCAAGAATTGGAAGTCAGCTTGCACATGGCCTTTGTTGAAGCCCGTCAGCAGCGCCATGAATTCATCACCGTCGAGCACTTGTTGCTGGCCCTGCTGGACAACCCCAGCGCTGCCGAAGTGCTGCGTGCGTGCGCCGCCAACATCGACGATCTGCGCAAGGCCTTGAGCAATTTCATCAAGGACAACACGCCCCAAGTGGCCGGCACCGAAGAGGTGGACACCCAGCCCACGCTGGGGTTTCAGCGCGTGATCCAGCGCGCCATCATGCATGTGCAGTCCACTGGTAACGGCAAAAAAGAGGTCACGGGCGCCAACGTGCTGGTGGCTATTTTTGGTGAAAAAGACTCACACGCCGTGTATTACCTGCACCAGCAGGGCATCACGCGTTTGGATGTGGTCAATTTCATTGCCCACGGCATCCGCAAGACCGATCCGCCCGAGGCGACCAAATCCGACGCGCCCGCGAGCTCCGAAACCGAAGAGGCCAGCGGTGGTGAGCGCAACGAAAAAGCCTCACCCCTGGAGCAATACACCAACAACCTGAACCAAGCTGCCAAAGACGGCAAGATCGATCCGCTGATTGGCCGTGAATACGAAGTCGAGCGTACGATCCAGATCCTGTGCCGCCGTCGCAAGAACAACCCGCTGCTGGTGGGCGAAGCCGGTGTGGGTAAAACAGCGATTGCTGAAGGTCTGGCTTGGCGCATCACGCAGGGCACTGTGCCCGACATCCTGGCGGAAGCCACGGTGTATTCGCTCGACATGGGCGCACTGCTGGCAGGTACCAAGTACCGCGGTGACTTTGAACAGCGCCTAAAAGGGGTGCTCAAGTCGCTCAAGGAAAAACCCAACGGTATCCTTTTCATCGACGAAATCCACACCCTGATCGGTGCGGGTGCGGCCTCGGGCGGCACCTTGGACGCCTCCAACTTGCTCAAGCCGGCCCTGTCCAGTGGTCAGCTCAAGTGCATCGGCGCGACCACTTTCACCGAATACCGAGGCATCTTTGAAAAGGACGCTGCTTTGTCGCGTCGCTTTCAGAAAGTGGACGTGGTTGAGCCCACGGTGTCGGAGACGGTGGACATCCTCAAGGGCCTGAAAAGTCGTTTTGAAGACCACCACAGCGTCAAGTACACCATTGCCGCCTTGCAGGCTGCCGCCGAGTTGTCGGCCAAGTTCATCAACGACCGCCAGCTGCCCGACAAGGCGATTGACGTGATCGACGAAGCCGGTGCTGCCCAACGCATCCAGGTCGCATCCAAACGCAAAAAGACGATTGGCAAAGCCGAGATCGAGGACATCGTGGCCAAGATCGCCCGCATACCGCCCGCTAACGTGTCCAACGACGACCGCAGCAAGTTGCAGACCATCGAGCGTGACCTCAAATCGGTGGTGTTTGGTCAGGACAAGGCCCTTGAAGTGTTGGCCTCGGCCGTCAAGATGGCCCGCTCGGGCCTGGGCAAGACCGACAAGCCGATTGGCTCCTTCCTGTTCTCGGGCCCCACCGGCGTGGGCAAGACCGAGGCGGCCAAGCAACTGGCTTACATCATGGGCATTGAGCTCATTCGCTTTGACATGTCCGAGTACATGGAGCGCCATGCGGTGAGCCGCCTGATCGGCGCGCCTCCGGGCTATGTGGGTTTTGACCAAGGTGGCCTGCTGACCGAAGCCGTGACCAAGAAGCCGCATTGCGTGCTCTTGCTCGACGAAATCGAGAAGGCCCACCCGGACATCTTCAACGTGCTGCTGCAGGTCATGGACCACGGCACCTTGACCGACAACAACGGGCGCAAGGCCGACTTCCGCAACGTGATCATCATCATGACCACCAACGCGGGGGCCGAGACCATGAACAAGGCCACCATCGGTTTCACCAACCCGCGTGCAGCCGGGGACGAAATGGGCGATATCAAACGCTTGTTCACCCCCGAGTTCCGCAACCGCTTGGATGCGATGGTCAGCTTCAAGCCCCTAGACTCACAGATCATCCTGCGCGTCGTGGATAAATTCTTGCTGCAACTGGAAACGCAGTTGGGCGAGAAAAAGGTGGAAGTCACCTTCACCGACGCCTTGCGCAAGTTCTTGGGCAAAAAGGGCTTTGACCCGCTCATGGGTGCGCGTCCGATGCAGCGCCTGATCCAGGACACGATTCGCAAGGCCTTGGCCGACGAATTGTTGTTCGGGCGCCTGACCGAGGGGGGTCGCCTGACGGTGGACATCGACGACAAGGACGAGGTCTTGCTGGACATCACGCCCAATCCGAAAAAGGAAAGTCGCGCGTCGCGGTCGGAGCCTACCGAGCCAGAAGAAGCGACCGCGGATTAAGATCCGTGTCAGCGTCCTGGCCCCTTTTTCGGGGGCGGGTTCACCACAAAGGCGCTTCGGGGCCTTTTTTGCAGGTCAAAAGCAGTTGCTTGTCGGCTGTTGGCTTGTCCTTACCTGCGGCGGCCGCTTCCCAGTAAGTTGCCCAGTACGCCGCGCACGATTTCCCTGCCAATGGCCGAGCCCACCGTGCGCACGGCACTTTTGACCACCAACTGGGCCACCCCGTCGCGTTGCCCACCCCGCGGGCCTGAGCGGCCAAACAGCAGGTCTGACAGCCCACCCATCAGGCCACCGCCGGCCGGCTCGGCCGCAGTTGCGGTTTGCCCAGGCAAGGGACGGATGGTGTTGGCTTGGCCGGATGCAGTGGCCTGACCCTTGATTTTTTCGTAAGCCGACTCCCGGTCCTGGGCTGGTTCGTACACCCCGGCCACCAAAGAGCCTTGAATCAGCGACTGGCGCTGGTCAGGTGTGATGGGGCCGAGTTGGCTGCCCGGTGGCAAGACAAACACGCGTTCGGTCTCGCAGGGACGGCCCTTGGCGTCCAGAAAGCTCACCAACGCCTCGCCCACGGCCAGCTCGGTGATGGCCGCCTCAATGTCCAGTCCTGCCTTGGGGCGCATGGTTTGCGCGGTGGATTTCACGGCTTTTTGGTCGCGAGGTGTGTAGGCGCGCAGGGCGTGCTGCACCCGGTTGCCCAGCTGGCCCAGCACGCTGTCGGGGATGTCCAGCGGGTTTTGCGTGACGAAGTACACTCCTACGCCCTTGGAGCGCACCAGGCGCACCACCAGCTCGATCCGCTCGACCAGGACCTCTGGCGCGTCCTTGAAGAGCAAGTGCGCCTCGTCAAAAAAGAAAATCAGCTTGGGTTTTTCCGGGTCGCCGATCTCGGGCAGCACCTCGAACAACTCCGACAGCATCCACAGCAAGAAGGTGGCGTACAGGCGGGGTGAATTCATCAGCTTGTCGGCCGCCAGGATGTTCACCACCCCCTGGCCTTGTGCGTCGGTCTGCATGAAGTCTTCGATGTTGAGCATGGGCTCGCCAAAGAACTGGTCACCGCCCTGGGTCTCGATTTGCACCAAGCCGCGTTGGATGGCCCCGATGCTGGCGGCGCTGATGTTGCCGTACTCGGTGGTGAACTGCTTGGCGTTGTCGCCCACGTACTGCAGCATGGCCCGCAGGTCTTTCATGTCCAGCAGCAGCAAGCCGTTGTCGTCGGCGATCTTGAACACCAGGTTCAGCACGCCCGCTTGGGTGTCGTTCAGGCCCAGCATGCGCGTCAGCAGCAAGGGCCCCATGTCCGAGATGGTGGCGCGCACCGGATGGCCTTGCTCGCCAAACACGTCCCACAAAGTGGTGGGACAGGCCAGGGGCTCGGGCAAAGCCAGTCCTCTGCTTTGCAGCACGGTGGCCAGTTTGTCCCCGATCTTGCCCTCTTGACTGACCCCGGTCAGATCGCCTTTGACGTCGGCCATAAAGACAGGCACGCCCAGGCGCGAAAAGTTTTCGGCCAGGGTTTGCAGAGTCACGGTTTTGCCGGTGCCGGTGGCCCCGGTGATCAGGCCGTGGCGGTTGGCCAGACCCGGCAGCAGGTGACACTGCGCCAGGGTATTTTGAGCAATCAACATCGGATCAGCCATCGAAAATCTCCTCCTCGGCGTGAAAAGTAAAATCCTGCCTCTAGGTTAAATCAACATTCAAGGAATTTCCGATGGCTGGCCACAGTAAATGGGCAAATATTCAGCACCGCAAGGGGCGGCAAGACGAAAAGCGCCAACGGATCTGGACCCGCGTGGTGCGCGAAATCATGGTGGCTGCCCGCACCGGAGGTGGTGATGCCAGCGCCAACCCACGTTTGCGCCTGGCCATTGAAAAGGCCAAAGCGGCCAACATGCCGGCCGACACCATCAAACGCAACGTGGACAAGGCCACTGGCAATCTGGAGGGCGTGAGCTACGAAGAAATTCGTTATGAGGGTTACGGCATCGGTGGCGCAGCCATCATTGTGGACACCATGACCGACAACCGGGTGCGCACCGTGGCCGAAATGCGCCACGCCCTGAGCAAGCACGGCGGTAACCTGGGCACCGAGGGCTCGGTAGCGTTTCAGTTCAAGCACTGTGGTCAACTGATTTTTGCTCCTGGCACGTCGGAGGACCGGGTCATGGAGGTGGCTCTTGAAGCCGGTGCCGAAGACGTCCTCACCGACGAGGAGGGCGCGATCGAGGTCTTGACCACACCCGCTGATTTTGAGGCCGTGAAAAACGCGCTGGAGGCGGCCGGACTGGTGGCCGAGATGGCCGAAGTCACCTGGCGAGCCGAAAATTCTGTGTCTTTGTCCGGTGATGAAGCGGCCAAAATGCAAAAATTATTGGATATATTGGAAGACTTGGACGATGTGCAAAACGTTTTCCACAACGCCGAATTTGAAGATTAAGGAAGTTGGATGAAAGTATTGGTCGTTGGCAGCGGTGGCCGTGAGCACGCCATGGCTTGGAAACTCGCGCAGTCGCCCAAAGTGCAGCTGGTTTATGTGGCACCCGGTAATGGCGGCACGGCCAAAGACAAAAACCTGGTCAATGTGCCGATTACTGACTTGGCGCTGCTGCGCCAGTGGGCTTTGGATAACGGCATCGGTCTGACCTTGGTGGGCCCCGAAGCTCCCTTGGCGGCGGGCATTGTGGACGATTTTCGCGCCCATGGCTTGCGGATATTCGGCCCCACCCAGGCCGCCGCTCAGATGGAAAGCTCCAAGGCTTTTTCCAAGGCCTTCATGCAGCGCCATGGCATCCCCACCGCCGAATTTGAGACCTTCACTGACCCGGCTCTGGCCCACGCCTACGTGGACCGCCAAGGCGCACCCATTGTGGTCAAGGCTGACGGCTTGGCCGCAGGCAAAGGGGTGGTGGTGGCCATGACGTTGTCCCAGGCGCATGAGGCGATTGATTTCATGTTGCTCGATAACACGCTCGGTGTGGCGCACAACGCAGGCGGTGCACGCGTGGTGATCGAAGAGTTCTTGCAAGGCGAAGAAGCCAGTTTCATGGTGCTGTGTGACGGCAAAAACGTGGCGGCCCTGGCCACCAGCCAGGACCATAAACGCTTGCTGGACGGCGACGAAGGCCCCAACACGGGCGGTATGGGGGCTTATTCTCCTGCCCCCGTGGTCACGGCCGAGGTGCACGCCCGCGCCATGCGTGAGGTCATCTTGCCCACCATTCGGGGCATGGAAAAAGACGGCATCCCCTACACCGGCTTCTTGTATGCAGGCTTGATGATCGACCCGCAAGGCCGCATCAAGACCCTGGAATTCAACTGCCGCATGGGCGACCCCGAGACCCAGCCCATCTTGATGCGCCTGAAGTCCGATCTGTTTGAAGTGCTGATGGCGGCGACCGGCGAGGGCCTGAATCAATTGGAGATGGAATGGGACCGGCGCGTGGCGCTGGGGGTGGTCATGGCCGCCGCGGGTTATCCGCTGGACCCACGCAAGGGCGATGCCGTGACAGGTCTGCCCAAAGACTTGAACGATGCCATGGTGTTCCATGCGGGCACCACCGAAAAAGACGGTCAAATCCTGACCTCTGGGGGGCGTGTGCTGTGCGTCACGGTGCTGGCTGACTCGGTCAAGCAAGCGCAGCAAAAGGCTTACCAGGAGGCGATCCCAATTGCCTTTGAAGGCATGCAGATGCGCCAAGACATTGGTTATCGCGCCATCAAAAACTGAAAATCCCTTATAGCCTACATGCTCACCTTAAGCAGTCATTGCGAGACGGTCATCGACCCCTGTCTAGACCAATTTTTTTTGAATTTGCTCTGTCTGGGCCTCGTGCCTGAGGGTACGCGCAGCCGCACACCGGGTTGGCTTTGCGTCCTGACCGGACCAACGGGATTTCCTCCATCGGCTCCTGGTCCATGCAGACGTTCAGGGTTTGCATGTGTACCAGATGCACCCCATGATCCTCTGGGGTCCAGCGCAGTCGGCTCTTGCAACAGCGACCCCAAGCGCCACCTGCTTTTGAAACCTCTCCACCTTCCTTTCCACCCATGAGCAACAGCTTCGAACTCAGCGTCGTCAAAACACATCTGCTGGGCTTGCAAGCCCGCATCACCGGGGCCTTGACTGATATTGACGGCACCCCTTTTCTGACCGATGCGTGGCAAAAGGACCCAGGTGAAAAACTCCAGGGCAATGGCATCACACAGATACTGGAGGGGGGCCCGGTGTTCGAGCGGGCCGGTTGCGGTTTTTCACATGTAACGGGGCCTCAGTTACCGCCGTCAGCCACGCAGCATCGCCCGGAGCTGGCCGGTTCGGCCTTTGAGGCCATGGGCGTTTCGTTGGTCTTTCACCCGCGCAATCCCTATGTGCCCACGGTACACATGAACGTGCGCATGATCGCCGCAAAGCCCGCAGGCAATGACCCCATAGCCTGGTTTGGCGGTGGGATGGACCTGACACCTTACTACGGCTTTGACGAGGATGCTGTGCATTTTCACCAAACCTGCAAAGAGACCTTGGCCCCGTTTGGCGAGGGCCTGCATCCCCGTTTCAAGTCATGGTGCGACGACTATTTCTGCAACAAACACCGCCATGAGCAGCGCGGTGTGGGCGGTATCTTCTTTGACGACTTTTCCGAGTTGGGCATGGATCAGAGCTTCGCCATGCTGCAAAGTGTGGGGGATGCCCTGTTGCCCGCATATATGCCGATCGTGCAGCGCCGCAAAGACACACCCTACGGCGAGCGCGAGCGCGACTTTCAGCTCTACCGCCGGGGCCGTTATGTTGAATTCAACCTGGTTTGGGACCGGGGAACGCACTTTGGCTTGCAATCTGGGGGACGCACCGAGTCGATCTTGTTGTCCATGCCGCCCGAGGTGCGCTGGACATATCAGCGACAGGATCCGCCGGATACGCCAGAGGCCCGTCTGCTGAGCCACTTCCTGGTGCCCAAGGACTGGGTTTGAGCCAGCCACTAAACAAGCCCGCCGTCGCCGCTGCGCCCGGTGTGTTGCGCTTGGGGGTTTTTGGCGGTGCTTTCGATCCTCCGCACCTGGCGCATGTGGCCTTGGTGGAGGCAGCCATAGCTCAGCTGTCTCTGGACCAGGTGCGCATCGTGCCTACCGGCCAGGCTTGGCACAAGCCTCGACTATTGAGTGAAGCCATTCACCGTTTGACCATGAGCCAGCTTGCTTTCCGGCACCTGCCAGAGGTGGTGGTGGACCCGCGTGAAACGTGTCGTGATGGCCCGAGCTACACAGTGGACACGCTGCACGAATTGCAGTCCGAATTTCCTGCCGCGCAGCTGTATTTGTTGCTCGGCGATGACCAGCGCCGTTCCTTGACCGCTTGGCATCAAATCGAAGAAATTGATCGCATCGCTATAATCTGCGCCGCAAGCCGTGATAAGTCCGTGAGTGCATGGAACGAAGTATCCGTCGCTGCACAGACCAGCTCGACCATTCCTGACAAGCTGCAAGCGCGCATTCGCACTTTGGACATGCCGCTGATGCCTCACAATGCCACGGACATCCGTGCGATATCGGCCACAGAACAGACCCTGAAAGGTCTGGTATCCCCCGCTGTAGAGCGCTATATTCACGATCACCACCTTTACAGGCCACATTGATGACCGAAAACGCCGCCAAAAAAGACATTCAAAAACTCCAGCGTGCTGTTGTGGACGCACTTGAAGACGTCAAGGCCCAAGAGATCCAGGTGTTTGACACCGAACATCTGTCCTCCCTGTTTGAAAGGGTCATCATTGCCTCAGGCAGCTCGAACCGTCAGACAAAGGCTTTGTCCGCCAGCGTGCGCGACAAAGTTCGCTTGGCAGGCTTTGGCAAGCCGCGCATCGAGGGCGAAGACAATGGTGAGTGGATCATTGTCGACTGCGGCTCAGCTGTGGTACACATCATGCAGCCCACTATTCGTTCCTATTACAACCTGGAAGAAATCTGGGGCGGCACGCCCGTGCGCCTGAAGTTTGGTGCGCCCAAGCCTGCCGTAACAGCAGAGGTCAAGGGCCACATCAAGAACTCGGTGGCGAAAAAAGCCACGGGCAAAGCTGCCGCCAAATCTGCCGAGGCCAAACCACCCGCAGCCAAGAAGTCGGCAGCCAAACCCGCATTGAAAGCACCGGCCAAATCGGCCAAGCCAGCGGGCAAGGCACCCGCTAAAACCACCGCTAAACCCGCTACTGGAACAGCAGCCAATTCGACTCCGAAAGCCAACAGCCCCACCAGCAAGCACCCGTTGAAGACAGTGGGCAAGCCCACGGCCAAATCAGCTGCCCAACCGGCAGCCAAAAAACCCCCAGCCCGCAAGCCCTGTGCAAGCGGCCACCCGCCGAAAAGCCGATTGATCCTGAATGAAGCTGCTGATCGTTGCGGTCGGCCTGCGTGTGCCGGATTGGGCGCAGACCGCTTGGGACGACTACGCCAAACGCTTTCCGCCTGAGCTCAAGGTCGAGCTAAAAGTCGTGAAAACCGAGCCTCGGGGCTCTAAAACCTTGCCCAACCTGTACGCGGCCGAGCGCCAGCGCATCGAAGCGGCCATTCCCCGTGGCGCCCGCATCGTGGCGCTCGACGAGCGCGGCACCCACCTGACCACGCAGGCCCTGGCCATCCGCCTAACCAGCTGGCAGTTGGGGGGAGACGACTTGGCCTTGGTCATTGGTGGCCCCGACGGGCTGGAGCCCGAGTTTCGCCAGGCAGCGCACGAGCGCATCCGCTTGTCCGATCTGACCTTGCCCCACGCCATGGCCCGCGTGCTGTTGATCGAGCAGCTCTACCGCGCCTGGTCCATCAACGCCAACCACCCCTACCACCGGGAATGAGCGACTTCATTTACCTTGCCTCTCAAAGCCCTCGGCGCAGCCAGCTCCTTGACCAGATGGGCGTGGCCCACAGGCTGCTGCTGGCCTCGCCTGAAGAGGACGCCGAGTCTTTGGAAGATGTGCGGGGTGCGGAAGCGCCTGCACGCTATGTGGCGCGGGTTACAGCTTTGAAACTCGATGCGGCGATGCAACGGTTGAATCTTCAGGGCCTGCCTGCCGCGCCCGTGCTGTGCGCTGACACCACCGTGTGCCTGGGCCGGGATATTTTGGGTAAACCGACTGATGAGGCCGATGCCGTGCGCATTGTGAAACGGCTGTCTGGCCAAACCCACCGCGTATTGACAGCCGTTGCCGCACAAAAAGGGCACAAACGGGTGGCGACGGTGTCTCAATCGTGGGTGCGCTTTGCGCCCATGACACCCGCTCAGATCAAGGCCTACGTGGCCACAGGCGAGCCCATGGGCAAAGCCGGTGCTTACGGGGTACAGGGCAGGGCGGCTGCCCATATTGAACAGATCCGGGGCAGTTATTCAGGCATCATGGGTTTGCCGCTGTTCGAGACTGCCGCTTTGCTGCGCTCGTTGGGTGTTCGCTGTTGAATGCATGTGCCAGGGCCTGCTTGGAGGTGCGCGACAGTCCCATGACGATATCGGCTCGATTTGGCGTATCCAACTTTCTTTTCATTGAATGACTGCCATGCAACAAGATATTTTGGTCAATTGGTCGCCCCAGGAAACACGGGTCGCTGTGGTCGAGTTGGGCGCCGTGCAAGAACTGCACTTGGAGCGTACCCTTGAGCGCGGTCTCGTGGGCAATGTGTACTTGGGAAAAGTGGCCCGTGTTTTGCCTGGCATGCAATCGGCCTTCATCGACATCGGGCTGGATAAGGCGGCTTTTTTGCACGTGGCCGATCTCTGGCAAAAACACGTTGAAGGCGAGACGGCTTCAGCGCGCACAGGTCAGCCGCTGGTGCCGATTGAAAAACAGGTGTTCGAAGGTCGCGCCATCATGGTGCAGGTCATCAAGGACCCCATGGGTACCAAGGGTGCCCGCTTGTCCACGCAAATCAGCATCGCGGGACGGCATCTGGTTTTCTTGCCGCAAGACGAGCACATTGGTGTGTCGCAAAAAATTCCGTCTGATCAGCGCGATGCGTTGCGCCAAAGGCTGCAGGCTTTGGCGGGGCCATCCGGGGGGGGCTTCATTTTGCGCACCAACGCGGAAGACTCCAGCGACGAAGAGTTGCAAGACGACATCGCCTACTTACGCAAGATCTGGGCGCGCATCAAGGATGTTTCGATGCGCTTGCCGCCGGCCTCCTTGCTGCACCAGGACCTGACGCTGCTGCAGCGTGTGCTGCGCGACTTGGTGGGCGAGGCCACTCAAAGCATTCGCATCGACTCGCAAGAGCAATTTGCCAGGCTGGAGGCTTTTGGGCGCGAGTTCATGCCCAAAGCCGCTGAGCGTTTGCAGTTTTACAAGGGCGAGAGGCCCATCTTTGACCTGTATGCCATCGACGAGGAAATTGCCAAGGCGTTAGGTCGCCGGGTGGACTTGAAATCGGGCGGTTACCTGATCATCGATCAGACCGAGGCGCTGACCACGGTGGACGTGAACACGGGCGGTTATGTCGGCGCACGCAATTTTGAAGACACGATTTTCAAGACCAATCTGGAGGCGGCCCAGGCCATTGCGCGGCAGCTTCGATTGCGCAATCTGGGAGGCATCATCATTGCCGACTTCATCGACATGGCCCGGGGCGACCACCAGGAGGCGGTGTTGTTCGAGTTACGCAAGCAATTGGCGCGGGACCGCGTCAAAACATCCTCGGGTGGTTTTTCGCCCTTGGGCCTGCTGGAGATGACACGTAAACGTACCCGTGATTCTTTAGCCCACATGTTGTGCGAACCGTGCCCAAGCTGTCAGGGCAAGGGCATTGTCAAAACACCGCGCTCGGTAGCCTATGACATCCTGCGTGAAATTTTGCGGGAAGCACGTCAATTCAATCCGCGAGAGTTCAGGGTGGTGGCAGGCCCGTCAGTGATTGACATGCTGCAAGACGAGGAAAGCCAGCATTTGGCAGGGCTGTCAGGCTTCATTGCCAAGCCGATTTCGCTGCAGGTGGAATCTGGCATGGGACCCGAACAGTACGACATTGTCCTGATCTGAATTGCATCAAGACCGGTGAACAGAGTCTGGGCCGGCTACATCACCGGCCCACTCCCCACGGTGTTGCAGTCGCGCATAAGCACCGCCGCTTGCCAGCAACTGTGCTGGCGCACCTTGCTCAACAATGCGGCCATGTTCCATCACGATCACCCGATCGGCGTGTTCAATGGTGGACAAGCGGTGCGCCACGATCAGGGTGGTGCGACCTTTCATCAGCCCTTGCAAGGCTTCCTGCACCAGCCGCTCAGACTCATTGTCGAGAGCAGAAGTGGCCTCGTCCAAAATCAGAATGGGTGCATCTTTGTACAAGGCCCTAGCGATGGCCAGTCGTTGGCGCTGGCCACCTGAAAACTGGTTGGCGTTGTGTCCCAGATCGGTGTCCAAGCCTTGGGGCAGGGTCTGCACATGGCGCCACAAATTTGCCGCTTCGAGGCAATGCTGAACTTTGCCCCGGTCTGGCTGCTGACCCAAGCTCACGTTGGCCGCCAGACTGTCGTTGAGCATCACCACATCCTGACTGACCATGGCCAATTGGCTGCGCAGGCTACCCAAATGCCATTGCCCAAGTGGGATGCCATCGAGCATGACCACACCGTTTGTTGGGTTTAAAAACCGGGGCAAGAGCTGGACCAAAGTGGTTTTTCCGGCTCCGGATGTTCCGACCAGTGCCACCGTCTCCCCTGGCAGCACGGTCAGGTCAATGTGTGACAGGGCAGGGGGTTCCCCGGGGTTGAATTGCACACTCACGTCGTGCCATGCAATGGCACCGCGGGCACGTTCGACCTGGTGCTGGCCCTGGCTTTCCTCGGGGGCGTCGTGCAACAAAGCAAGACCGCGCTCAAGCGCTGCCAGACCGCGCGTGATGGGGTTGGCCACGTCTGCCAGCCGTTTGATGGGCGCGATCAGCATCAGCATGGCCGTGATAAAAGCCACAAAACTTCCTACTGTGGCCCCGGATCCCGGTTCTCGGCTTTGAATCAGGGCAATCACCAACACCAAGGACAGGGCAATGGCCGCCATGATCTGAGTCAGTGGCGTGATGGCCGCTGACGCGGTGGTGGACTTCAGGGCCAAACGTCGCAACCGTTGCCCCAGCCCATTGAACCGACCAATTTGTTGCTCATGGGCGCCATGCAACCGAACCATGCGATGGGCCAGCACATTTTCCTCCACAACATACGCCAAATCGTCTGTGGCCTTTTGGCTTTCTTTGGTCAAGCCATACAGGCGCCGCGACAGAACTTTCATGATCCAGCTCAGCCCCGGGGCAACCGTGAAGACCACCAAGGTGAGTTGCCAGTTGAGCCACATCAGATAGCCCACCAAGGCCAACAGGGTCAATCCATCGCGGGTCAGACCAATCAGGGCTGAGACCAGCTGTGTGGCGCCGACTTGCACCTCGTACACCACGGTATTGGACAAGGTGCTGGCCGATTGACGTTGGAACAAGGACAAATCGGCTTTGACCAGCTTAGCAAACAGGTCGCTACGAAGTTGTTCCATGCCATTGTTGGTCACTCTTGCCAAAGCGTATTGCGCCACGAAATGTGCCATACCTCTTAAAGTGAACAGGCCAATGACTGCCAGCGGAATCGCCCACAGCGGCAACTGATTGCCGGCAAAGCCGTTGTCCAGCAAAGGCTGAAACAAGGCTGGGATCAATGGCTCCGTTAGCGCTGCTACCAAGGTAGCCCCCAACGCCAGAATCCAGACCCATTTCTGCCGCAGGAAGTAAGGCCTCAATCGCAGCAGGCGCAGACGAATGCTCGGTTGGGCAGAATGCTCAGAACTAGGAGGGGTGTGTGGCGGCATGACGGATAGGATTGTAAGCAGAGGGCGATCAGGCAGTCCTTGCCAATGGTTAAAAGGGCTCGTCTTGCGGGTGCCTGGGAGGAGGCCTCAGGCAGGTGCGATGCTTCACAGGAGGGCGACAGTGGCACCGTTAGAATTGACCATCTGAGGATGTACGATCACTGATTTCAACGGTCCCTCTGATCATGGATGCACATGAACCTGTTTAATTTTCCTGCGCGTTGCCAGGGTTTGCTGTTGAGTTTTGCCTTCTTGTCAGTTTTGAGCTCATCCGTCTGGGCCCAATTCAGGGTGGAAGTTACCGGCGTGGGCTTGACCCAGTTGCCAGTTCTGGTCACCACTTTCAAGGCGGAGGGTCAGTCACCTCAGAAACTATCTTCCATAGTCCAAGCCAATCTATCGCGTACAGGTCAGTTCAGGCCTTTGCCCGCAGGCAATTTGGTTCTCGATGAAATGAGTCGTCCTGATTGGTCGACTTTGCGCGCCACGTCAGCAGAGGCCCTGCTTGTCGGCTCTGTGACCCGTTTGGCGGATGGTCGTTTCGATGTGCGCGCCCGCCTTTGGGATGTGGTCAAAGGTCAAGAAAAATCCGACTTCAGGGATACCGTTGCTGCGGCAGACTTGCGCTTGTCTGCACACCGAATCTCCGACTGGGTTTACCAGCAACTGACGGGTTCTCCGGGTGTATTCACCTCGCGCATCACTTATGTGACCAAGTACGGTTGGCCGCTACACCTTGTGGGTGGCAGACTCCGATGGAGAAGGTGCGCGTTCAGCCATCATTAGCCCGGAGCCCATCATCTCGCCATCTTGGTCACCGAACGGTACTCACTTGGCCTATGTCTCATTTGAAAATCGTAAACCTGTGGTTTACGTTCATGAATTGGCAAGTGGTCAACGGCGGGAGGTGGCCAACTTCAAAGGGTCCAACAGCGCCCCGGTTTGGGCGCCTGACGGACGTTCCATCGTCGCCACTTTGAGCCGGGATGGCGGCTCCCAACTTTGGCGGGTGGCTTTGCAAGGTGGTGAGCCCCAACGTTTGACCAGCGGTAGCATCAACACAGAGCCTGCCTTTTCGCCAGACGGACAGACTCTTTACTTTGTCAGTGACCGAGGCGGCAATCCGCAAATTTATAAAATGCCAGCATCTGGTGGCGCGGCCGAGCGTATCACCTTCACTGGCTCGTACAACATTTCCCCCGCCCTGAGCCCGGACGGCAGATGGATGGCCTATGTTTCTCGCATTGGAGGCGCATTCAAACTGCACTTGATGGACCTGGTCTCCGGACAAACCAGCGCATTAACCGATTCAAACGCCGATGAACGACCCAGCTTTGCGCCCAATAGCCGCTTGTTGGTCTATGCCACCCAGCAAGGCACAGAGGCGCTCATGACCACTACACTCGATGGTCGGGTCAAAGCCCGTCTGGCTGGACAAGTTGGCGATCTCCGGGAGCCCCATTGGGGGCCCTCCAGGCCTTGAGACAATTTTTTAGGTTTTTATCCATGAGGTTGATTATGAAAAAGCAAGTCGTGACGGTTTTTTTGCTCGGTGCCTTGTTGGTGGGCTGTGGCTCGGGCGTCAAGCTCGATGATGTCCCGGTTGAGGACAAGGCGGCCACTTCGACCGGTCCGGGCTCGAGGGTAGCGGTGCAGGGCTTGGGTGCCGCTCAAGGCGGTGCCCAAACAGGCATACCGACTGTTTCTGTGGAGGCGAAGGCCCCAGGCCAAGGCCCAGCGGGCGTGGTGCACGTGGTCTTTTTCGACTATGACAGCTATGTCATTCGTTCTGAGGCGCGTCCTGTTATTGCTTCGCACGCCCAGTTTTTGCAAGCCAACAAACAACGAAAAGCCAGCCTGGAAGGCCATACCGATGACCGTGGGGGCCGTGAATACAACCTGGCACTGGGGCAAAAACGAGCCGATGCAGTTCGTCAGGCCTTGAGTTTGCTGGGTGTGCCCGAGTCTCAACTCGAGGCGGTGAGTTTCGGTAAGGAAAAGCTGCTATCAGAAGGTGGCTCCGATCTGGAGCAAGCAAAAAATCGCCGCGTCGAAATTCGTTATTGAGGTTCAATATGCTTCGAGCGTGTGAGTGGAAAAAGTCCGGCCTGGCCCTGTTGGTGGCCTTGGGTGCGCTGGGCGGAAGTGCGCAGGCGGCTCTTTTTGGTGACGATGAAGCGCGCCGGGCCATTCTGGACCTGCGCCAACGCCTTGAACAAGCTCAAATTGCCAATCAAGCCCTGGTTGAACAAGCTGCGCGAAAGCAAAACCAACTGATTGACGAGCGCGTGACTTCGTTGCGCTCAGCCTTGCTCGATTTGCAAGCTCAAATTGACAAACTGCGCTCGGATCTGGCTCAAAGTTTGGGGGCACAGGAGCGCCTTGCTCGGGATTTGTCGGAACTGCAGCTTCGGCAAAAAGATGCCTTCTCCAGCGTTGATGATCGCTTGCGACGTTTTGAGCCTGTGCGTGTCAGCATTGACGGTCGCGAGGCCATGGTGGATCCGTCTGAAAAGGCTGATTTCGACAAAGCCTTGGCGTTCTTTCGTCAAGCCGACTTTGCTGCAGCGCAATCGGCCTTGGGGGCTTTCATGGTCCGTTACCCCCAAAGTGCTTTTTTTCCCTCTGCTCTTTTTTGGTTGGGCAATGCCCAGTATGCCAACAAGGCTTACCGAGAGGCGATGTTGAACTTTCAGCGTTTGTTGACCGACTCCCCTTCGCATCCGCGCGCGTCGGAAGCGATGCTTGCCATTTCCAATGTGCAGCTTGAACTCAAAGACCTCAAAGGTGCCCGAAAAACATTGGAGCACCTGATCAAAACACACCCCGCTTCTGAAGCAGCAGCCACGGCTCGCGAGCGATTGAGCCGTTTGCGCTGAAGCCGCATGGCTGTCATTTCAGTCGATGAACTTCAGAACTTGAGGGTCCAGATTTGGATCTTCAGTTTTGCTTTGTCCTTTTTAACGGGCGTTTGGGTGCACCGTGGTCATTTTTGCACCATGGGAGCCATCAGTGACTGGGTGGTGATGCGCGATGCCACTCGCCTTCGCCAGTGGGCCCTGGCTCTGGCTGTGGCCATTTCGGGTTTTGGAGCTATGGCTGGGGCGGGGTGGATCAGCCCACTGAACACGATCTATGCCAACCATCAACTGAGCTGGTTGTCCGGGCTTTCTGGTGGCACCTTGTTCGGTATAGGTATGGTCTTGGCCTCCGGTTGCAGTAGCAAATCGCTGGTTCGATTGGGGGCGGGCAATTTGAAGTCCTTGGTCGTATTACTGGCAATGGCCGTTGCCGGCTTGGCTACGATGCGGGGTTTAACCGCAGTTTGGCGCGTTCGTTACATCGACCCCGTAGCAGTCATTTGGCCTGATGGCCCTTTTGTGGGGCAGTGGGTGTCTTCATACAGCGGGCTTGCCTTGCCTGATGCCCTTGGCTTGTCGGCCGCCGTGGCGACTCTGATTCTTTTGATTTGGGTGGTTCATGATCGCAGTTTCAATACCCTGAGCAATTGGGCGACGGGGGCAGGTGTGGGGCTTCTGGTCGTGTCGTTTTGGTGGCTCAGCGGTGTATGGGGCTTTGTTCCAGAACACCCGCAGACCCTGGAGCCGGTTTTCCTAACCACACACAGTGGACGGATGGAGGCGCTCAGCTTCACTGCGCCCGTGGCCTATTGGCTGGATGCCTTGCTTTATTACAGCGATGGAAGCAAGCGCTTGACCTTGGGCATGGTCACGGTCCTCGGGGTACTCAGTGGGTCTTGCGTCAGTGCCCTGTTGCAGGGCTCTTTCCGCTGGGAAAGCTTCACAGACCGTGCAGATTTTGTGCGTCACTTGGTAGGTGGTATTTTGATGGGCGTGGGCGGGGTATTGGCCATGGGCTGCACTTTTGGTCAAGGTTTGACGGGTTTGTCTACCCTCAGTTTGGGCAGCCTCTTGTCTGTCATGGGCATTTTCTTTGGGGCCTGCACTGCATTGCTTTGGCAACTGCGGCAAGATTGAGGCAAGTGTATTACATGAACCATCCGTTTCCAGCATCTCACCATGGCCATGCCTGAAACATCCTCACCACAATCACTCAGTCCTGAGGCTTCGAGCGAACGCCGTTTTGGCGCGCTGCAGCGTCTTTATGGTGTTCCGGGAGCCCAACGTATTCGACAGGCCCATGTGGCGGTGGTCGGTTTAGGGGGGGTGGGATCCTGGTCTGCTGAAGCTCTGGCGCGCTCCGGGGTGCGTCGCCTGACCTTGATCGACATGGACCACATTGCCGAATCCAATATCAATCGGCAAATTCATGCCCTTGATGTGACCACCGGGCAGTCGAAAGTGCTGGCGATGCAGCAACGCATCGCTTTGATCAACCCGGATTGCCAAGTCGATATGGTGGATGAGTTTGTCAGCCCAGAAAATTGGCCTGGGTTGATGTTGCAAATCCCGGATGCCTTGATTGATGCCTGTGACCAAGTCAAGGCCAAGGTGGCCATGGCGCATTGGGCCATGATTTCGAAAGTGGGGTTCATCACGGTGGGCGCTGCGGGCGGCAAACGTCTGGCACACAAAGTGGATGTCGAAGATTTGTCCCGCATCACAAACGACCCTTTGTTGGCTCAGCTGCGGTATCGACTTCGCAAACATCACCATGCTGCTCGTGGTAATCAGCGAATGGGTGTTTCCGGGGTGTTCAGCCGTGAGCCGGTAGCTCCTCCCGATGCCTCTTGCGCTGTCGATGGTGATGGTTCACTCAATTGTCACGGCTATGGTTCGGTCGTCAGCGTCACTGCTACCTTTGGCATGTGTGCGGCCTCCGAAATTTTGAATTTTTTGGCTAAGCCTCCTGATGAGATCTTAAATTAAGGCTATAATTTGAGTCTTGCCGCAGTGCAACGCATCGCAGCACAGGGACCATAGCTCAGTTGGTAGAGCAGCGGACTTTTAATCCGTTTGTCGTGGGTTCGACCCCCGCTGGTCCCACCAAATTCGAAGGCACTTTGTACGGCAGTTCAAAGTGCTTTTTCATTGGTTAAGTCACTGTCGGGTCCACACCTCCCCAGCTTGCCGGGGTTCTTAGCTTGGGGATTGCCGTTTGGGCAATGCACTCTCAAAGAGTCACCGCATGAGATGGAACTCGGTGTTTCAAATCGAAGTGACTTCTTCCAGCAATGACGTCAGCTCGAGCCAACGCTCTTCCAGGTCGCTCGCTTCCTCAGTCAGGGCTTTGAGACGACGGCCGGTTTCGGCGATCTTTGCTGGGGGAAAAATGGAAGTCATTTGCTGTTCAAGCAATGCTTTCTCAACCTCGATGCTCGCGAGGCGTTGCTCATTTTGCTCCAGTTCGCGCTTCAAGGGACGAGTTTTCTCGGCCAGTTGCTGTCGCTTTTGGGCATCGAGTTTGCGCTGTTCGGCGCCGCTGATGACGGGTGCGCTAACGCTGGCCAAGGGCGCGGCCACTGATGAGGCAACAGGCACTGGCGCCTGAACTGCGGTGGGCGATACCGACAGGTTGGCATTGCAGGCGAGTTTTTGAGCTTCCTCGCGCAGGCGTTTGGACTCTTCCAACAGGTATTTCTGGTAATCGTCCAGATCGCCGTCAAAGGGCTCGACCTTGCCCCGGCCCACCATCCAGAACTCGTCGCACACGGCGCGCAGCAAGGCGCGGTCGTGGCTGACCAGCATGACGGTGCCTTCGAACTCGTTGAGCGCCATCGACAGGGCCTCTCGGGTCGCCAAGTCAAGGTGGTTGGTGGGCTCGTCCAGCAGCAGCAGGTTGGGCCGTTGCCACACGATCATGGCCAGCACCAGTCGGGCTTTTTCGCCGCCGCTCATGGAGCCCACGGACTGCTTGACCATGTCGCCACTGAAGTTGAAGGTGCCCAGGTAGTTGCGCAGGTCCTGTTCGCGGCTGGGCTCGTTGCTGCCCAGCTCTTTGGACAGGCGAATCATGTGCTCCAGCGGATTGTCATTCGGGTGCAGCACATCGAGTTCTTGCTGCGCAAAGTAGCCGATGTTCAGGCCCTTGCCCTCGGTCAGCGTGCCGGCCAGTAGTGGCATGGTGCGGGCAATCGTTTTGACCAGGGTCGATTTGCCTTGACCGTTGGCCCCCAAAATACCAATGCGCTGGCCCGCCAACACCGATTTGCTCACGCCTTGCAAGATGGCTTTGGGCTCGTCGTCCACCACATAGCCAAAACTCGCGTCGCTGATGGCCAGCATCGGGTTGGGCAGGTTGTTGGGTTCCTTGAAGCCGAAGGTGAACTCGGCATCGGCCAGCAGCGGGGCCACTTTCTCCATGCGCTCGAGTGCCTTGACCCGGCTTTGAGCCTGCTTGGCTTTGCTGGCCTGGGCTTTGAAGCGGGTGATGAACTTTTGCAGGTGGGCGATCTTGTCTTGCTGCTTGGAGAACGAAGCTTGTTGCAGCTCCATCTGTTGGGCACGCAGGATTTCAAAGCCACTGTAGTTGCTGCCGTAACGGGTGAGTTTGGCGTGGTCGATGTGCAAGGTGACATCGGTCACGGCATCCAGAAACTCGCGGTCATGGCTGATCACGATCATCGTGCCCGCGTAGCGCTGCAACCAAGCTTCCAGCCAGACCAGCGCATCCAAGTCCAAGTGGTTGGTGGGCTCGTCCAATATCAGGATGTCTGACGGGCACATCAGTGCGCGGGCCAGCTGCAAGCGCATGCGCCAGCCGCCCGAAAAGCTGTTGACCGGGTTGTTGAGCTCGTCCACCCGAAAGCCCAGGCCCAAAATCAGGGCTTCTGCGCGCGGCATGGCGTCGTGGTCCCCGGCATCGGCCAAGTCGGTGTAAACGTGGGCCATTTCCATGCCGTCGCCACTGGCTTCGGCCACCACCAAACGTTGGCGCAATTCGGCCAATCGGGTGTCTCCTTCCAGCACAAAGTCAGCGGCGGCTTGGTCGGTCTCGGGCATGTTTTGTGCAACTTGACCCATGCGCCACTGGCGCGGCATTTCAAAGTCGCCGCCGTCCTCGGTCAAGCTGCCGTTGAACAACGCAAACAAGGTGGATTTGCCCGCCCCGTTGCGCCCCACCAGACCGACTTTTTCGCCGGGGTTGAGGGTGACAGAAGCTTTGTCCAGCAGCACCTTGGTGCCTCGGCGGAGGGTGACGTTTTTAAGATTGATCATGAAAAGCAGTGTCCGGAACAGATGCCGGTATGGGGAGCAGGGTCAGTCTGGAGGGACTGACCTCTAAAAGCACAACCCGCCATTTTCGCCGATGTGTGTGTCGGTGAGATGGCGTGTTGAAAATTAGGTCGTTTCCCAGGCCTGCAGGCCGGGCATTCAAAAGCTGAGCAAGGCTTCGCGGGAGATCAACAGCACCTGATCGTCGCCCGCGCTGGTGTCCAGCCAGGCGACTTCGAGTTCGGGAAATGCTGCGATGAAATGGTCGACTTCGTTTCCGATTTCCAGCACCAACAAGGCTTGCTCGCTCATACGTGATGGCGCATCCTTGAACAGTTGCCGCACAAAGTCCATGCCGTCGGTGCCGCCAGCCAACGCCAGTTCGGGCTCAGCGCGGTATTCGGCGGGCAGGGCGTCCATGCTGGCTTGGCACACATAGGGTGGGTTGCACAAGATGAGGTCAAACGGGCCCGGCAATGCACTCAGACCGTCGCTGTGGATCAGTTGGACGCGCGCTTGCAAGTCGTGACGCGCCACATTGATGGCGGCCACGGCCAGCGCATCATCGGAAATGTCCGCCCCGGTGACTTGCACCTCGGGCCAAGCCAGTGCCGCCAGCACGGCCAGGCTGCCGTTACCGGTGCACAGGTCCAGCACGCGGGTGGTTTGCTCGCTCAGCCAGGCGTCGATCGTGCCATCGGCCAGCACCTCGGCGATCAGGCTGCGCGGCACGATGGCGCGCTCGTCGATGTAAAACGACACGCCCTGCAACCAGGCTTCTTGTGTGAGGTAGGCGGCGGGTTTGCGGGTGACAACGCGTTCTTCGATCAGCGCAGCGCAAGCCGCCTGCTGTTCGGGCGTCACGGCCTGTTCTTTCACTTCGTCCAGATCGATGTCCAGCGGCAGGCCCAGACGCCAAAGCACCAGCCAGACCGCTTCGTCAAAGGCGCTCTGGGTGCCGTGGCCAAAAGCCACTCCCGCGTGTGCGAGCCGCTCGGAAGATGCCGCGATCAACCCCGACAGGGTCAAGGCGCTCATGCGGACAGGCCCGCGTCGAGGTGTTCCAGCGTGCGGCGGTAGATGGCTTTGAGCGGCGCGATGTCTGTCAGCGCTACATGCTCGTTGACCTTGTGGATGGTCGCGTTGGGCGGACCGAACTCGATGACTTGTGGGCAAATCTGCGCGATGAAGCGGCCGTCGCTGGTGCCGCCTGTGGTGGACAGCTCGGTGGTCAGGCCGGTTTCGTCGGTGATGGCTTGTTGAATGGCTTTGACCAAGCTGCCCGGTGTGGTCAAAAACGGCAGGCCGCCGAGGGTCCATTTCAGTTGGTACTGCAAGCCGTGTTGGTCCAGCACGGCCGTCAAGCGCTGCTGCAGGCTCTCGGGTGTGGATTCGGTGCAAAAACGGAAGTTGAAGTCCACCACGCAGTCGCCGGGGATCACATTGCTCGCGCCCGTGCCCGCATGGATGTTGCTGACCTGCCAACTGGTGGGTTGGAAGAAGGCATTGCCTTCGTCCCACCGAATGGTCACCAACTCGGCCAGTGCCGGGGCCAAGCGGTGGATCGGGTTGTCGGCCAGGTGCGGGTAGGCGATATGGCCTTGCACTCCTTTGACGGTGAGTTTGCCGCTTAAGGTGCCGCGTCGGCCGTTTTTGATCATGTCGCCTGTTTGCTGCACTGAGGTGGGTTCGCCCACGATGCAAAACTGTGGCGCATCATCCCTTGCCACCAAGGCTTTGCAGACCACCACGGTGCCGTCCAGCGCCGGACCTTCTTCGTCGCTGGTCAGCAAAAAGGCGAGGCCAAGCTTCGGCTCGGGATTGCTTGCCAGGAACTCCTGCACCGCCACCACCATGGCCGCCAGCGAAGTTTTCATGTCGCTTGCCCCTCGGCCAAACAGCTTGCCGTCGCGGTGCGTGGGGGTGAAGGGGTCGCTGTTCCAGTGCGTGAGTGGCCCAGTGGGCACCACGTCGGTGTGGCCCGCAAAGGCCAGGGTCTGGCCCGAGCTGCCCGCCCGCTTGGCCCACAGGTTGCGCACTCGGAAGGTGTCGGGGCCGGAGTCCATGAATTCGCAGACAAAGCCCAGCGGCTTCAGGGCGTCGGCGATCAGGTCCAGGCAACCGGCGTCATCCGGGGTGACCGAGGGCTTGGAAATCAGCTGTTCGGCCAAGCGCAGGGTGTCGTGACAGGTGGTCATGTTCAAGCCTTTTTGGGGTGGGCGCGCACGAAGCGCGCGATGCGCTCGGCTGCTTCCAGGCATTCGGCCGTCTCGGCCACCAACGCCATGCGGATGCGGCCCTGGCCCGGATTGCTGCCTTTGAAGTCACGCGCCAGGTAGCTGCCGGGCAGCACCGTGACGCTCTCGGCCTGGTAAAGCGCCCTGGCAAACGCGGCGTCGTCGCCTTGCCAACCCGCAGGCACACCGGCCCACAGGTAAAAGCTGGCGTCGGGCAGTTTCACGTCCAGCACTTTGGCCAATTCCGGCGTGATTTGGGCGAACTTGGTGCGGTACTGGTTGCGGTTGTCCACCACATGGGCCTCGTCGCCCCAGGCGGCCACGCTGGCCGCTTGTACCACCGGGCTCATGGCGCTGCCGTGGTAAGTGCGGTAGAGCAAAAACTGTTGGATGATGGCCGCGTCGCCCGCCACAAAACCGCTGCGCAGGCCCGGCACGTTGCTGCGCTTGCTCAAGCTGGTGAAGGCGATCAGGCGTTTGAAATCGGTGCGGCCCAACTGGTGGGCGGCTTCAAGACCCCCCAAAGGTGCTTCTTCGCGGAAATAAATCTCGCTGTAGCACTCGTCCGACGCAATGACGAAACCGTGCTGGTCCGACAGGGCAAACAGCTTTTGCCATTCCGGCAGGGGCATGACCGCGCCCGTGGGGTTGCCGGGGGAACATACAAACAAAAGCTGCGTGCGAGACCAGACCTCGGCGGGTACGCTGTCCCAGTCGCTGGCAAAGTTGCGCGCCGGGTCGCTGGGCACGTAATAGAGCTCAGCACCCGAGAGCAAGGCCGCGCCTTCGTAGATTTGATAGAAGGGGTTGGGGCTGACCACCGTCGCGCCCGGTCGGGTCGGGTCGATCACGGTTTGCGTCAGGGCAAACAGGGCTTCGCGCGAGCCGTTGACCGGCAACACCTGGGTAGCCGCATCCAGCTTCAGGTCATACCGTGTCTTGAGCCAGGCTGCACAGGCTTTTAGCAAGGCGGGCTCGCCTGCGGTGGCGGGGTAGGCCGACAAACCGGTCGACACCGCCGCCTTGAGTGCTTCCTGAATGAATGCCGGTGTGGCGTGTTTGGGCTCGCCAATCCCCAAACTGATGGGTTTGAGGGTGGGGTTGGGCGTGACGCTGGCGAATAGCTGTTTGAGCCGTTCAAAAGGGTAGGGTTGCAGCTTGGCGAGAAGGGGGTTCATGTCGCGATTATCCGGGATGAAGGGCGGCAGCTGGGCCTTGTGCTTGACAGCAGGTTTTTCGCCATGTCTGTCGGGTAACATTGGCGCTTTTAACGGTGTTGGCCATTGGGGCTGGCCCCATCCTCTGATCTCGAACCGATCCGACCTCGAACAAAACTGCCGTGCGCCTCAATTCCATCAAGCTTTCGGGCTTCAAATCGTTTGCCGAACCCACCAACTTCATGCTGCCTGGGCAGCTGGTGGGCGTGGTCGGCCCCAACGGTTGCGGCAAATCCAACATCATGGACGCGGTGCGTTGGGTGTTGGGCGAGTCCAAGGCGTCGGAGTTGCGTGGCGAGTCCATGCAGGACGTGATTTTCAACGGCACCACCACCCGCAAACCGGCCAGCCGTGCCAGCGTGGAGCTGGTGTTCAGCAACGAAGACCACCGCGCCGGTGGCCAGTGGGGCCAGTTTGCCGAGATCGCCGTCAAGCGCGTGCTGACCCGCGATGGCAACAGCAGTTATTACATCAACAACCAGCCGGTGCGCCGGCGCGACGTGCAGGACGTGTTTTTGGGCACGGGCCTGGGTCCACGTGCCTACGCCATCATCGGCCAAGGGACGATCAGCCGCATCATCGAGTCGCGCCCCGAAGAGCTGCGATTGTTTCTGGAGGAAGCCGCTGGCGTCTCTAAATACAAAGAGCGCCGCCGCGAGACCGAAAACCGCCTGTCTGATACCCGCGAGAACCTGACCCGGGTGGACGACATCCTGCGCGAGCTGAATGCCAACCTCGAAAAGCTCGAAAAACAGGCCGAAGTGGCCCGTCGTTACAACGCCCTGCAAGCCGACAGCACGCTCAAACAGCACCAGCTGTGGTTTTTGAAGCGCCGTGATGCCGAGACCGATCAGGGCCGCATGAAGTCCGATGTGGACCAAGCGGTGAATGCGCTTGAATCGCGCATGGCCGATCTGCGGCATGTAGAGGCCGATCTGGAGACCATCCGCCAGGCGCACTACGCCGCAGGCGACCAGGTCAACCAGGCGCAAGGCGCTTTGTACGAAGCCAGCGCCGAGGTGGGGCGCCTGGAAGCTGAAATCCGCTTTGTGGTGGAAGGCCGTCAACGAGCTGAGCAGCGTTTGCAGCAGCTGATCGAGCAAACCGCCCAATGGGGCACCCGCAGCCAAGACGCCCAAGCCGAGCTGGAAACCCTGTCCGAGCAAGCGGCCATGGCCGAAGACCAGAGCATGACCCTGGCCGCCCAGGTGGAAGACCAGGCCATGGCGCTGCCCGACCTGGAAGAAGCCCTGCGCAAAGCCCAAAACGACGCCACGGCCCAGCGTGCCACAGTGGTGCAGGTGCAGCAGCAAATTGGCGTGCTCGCCGCAGACCAGCGCAACGTTGAAGAACAATCGCGCCAGCTCGACACCCGCCGCGAACGCCTGCTGACCGACCGCAACGCACTGGCCGCGCCCGACGAGGCTCGGTTGAGCCACTTGCAAGAACAACTGGCCGAGGCCGAAGCCCTGTCGGCCGAATCCGAAGCCCGCTTGCAAGACCTGCAAGAACAGGTGCCCGCGCTGGACGAAGACCGCCGCAGTCGGCAAAAGGCGGTCAACGATGAATCGGCCCGCCTGGCCGACCTGAGCGCCCGGATCGAGGCGCTGAAGGCGCTGCAAGAGAAGGTCCGCACCGACGGCAAACTCAAGCCCTGGCTGGCCAAGCACGGCATGGACGGGCTGGAAGGCCTGTGGAGCCGCATCCACATTGAACCCGGCTGGGAAAACGCCCTTGAATCGGCCCTGCGCGAGCGCCTGTCGGCCCTGGAAGTCTCTCGCCTCGACATGGTGCGCGCGTTTGCCAATGACGCGCCGCCTGCCAAGCTGAGCTTTTTCAGCCCGCCCTTGGCTGCCAAAGCCGCGCCTCGCAGTGGCATGCCCGCAGGCTGCAAGCCCTTGGCCGACTTGTTGCGTGTGCACGATGCCGGCTTGTCGGCCTTGTTGGCCGATTGGCTCCAAGGCTGCTACACCGCCCCCAATCTGGAAGACGCGCTGGCTTGGCGCAGTCAATTGCAAGCGGGTGAAACCCTGTTGGTGCAGGCTGGCCATGCGGTTCAACTCAACAGCGTGGTGTTTTACGCGCAGGACTCCGAACAAGCCGGTTTGCTGGGCCGTGCCCAGGAGATCGAGAACCTGGAAAAGCAGCTGCGCGCCCAGACCCTGATTTCTGAAGAAAGCCGCAGCGCCCTGGTGCGGGCGGAAGCGGCCTATGCCGACGCCTCGCAGCGCCTGATCACCGTTCGCCGCGAAGCCAGCGAAAGCCAGTCGCGCACCCACGAGCTGCAGGTTGAGACCCTGCGCCTGTCTCAGCTGGTGGCGCAAACCCGCGCCCGCAGCGAGCAGATCAACAACGACTTGGCCGAAGTCGAGGCTTTGCTGGACGAGCTGCAAGAGCGCCGCGTTACCGCCGAAGCCCGCTTTGAAGAGCTGGACATGCAGCTGGCCGACACGCAAGAGCGCCACGCCCAGCTGGACGAACGCGTGATCGAGGCCGAGCGCAAGCTGTCCGAATGCCGCGAACAACAGCGCAGCCTGGAGCGCCGCGCCCAAGAAGCCCAATTTTCACAGCGCAGCCTGGATGCCCGCCGGGCCGAGCTGCAGCGCATCATCGAGACCGCGCAGCAGCAAGTGGCCAGCATCGACGCCGAAATGCAGCGCGCCCGAGACGAACTCAGCCGCCTGACCGATGCTGCTGCACAAGCTGGTTTGCAAAATTTGCTGGCCGTCAAACTGGAGCGCGAGCAAACATTGGGCGCACGGCGCAGCGCCTACGACGAGCTGACCGCCAAACTGCGCGCCAGCGACGAGCGCCGTGTGAGCTTTGAGCGCGAACTCGAACCGCTGCGTCAACGCATCACCGATTTGCAGCTCAAGGAACAAGCCGCACGCTTGGGGCTGGAGCAATACACCCAGCTGCTGGCCGATGCGCAAGCCGACCTGGAGGCCGTGGCCGCTTCGATCGAGGCAGGCCAGGTGCGCGTGACTGGGCTGCAAGGTGAGATCGACCGCATCCACCGCGAAATCACCGCTTTGGGCCCGGTCAATTTGGCCGCGCTTGAAGAGCTCACCACATCGCGTGAGCGCAAGACCTTTCTGGATGCCCAGTGCACCGACCTGACCGACGCCATGAACACGCTGGAAGATGCGATCCGCAAGATCGACGCTGAAACCCGCGAATTGCTGGGTGGCACCTTCAAGATCGTCAACGAGCACTTCAGCCGCATGTTCCCTGAGTTGTTTGGTGGCGGCAATGCGCGTTTGGTCATGACCGGTGACGAAATTTTGGACGCCGGTGTGCAGGTGCTGGCCCAGCCGCCGGGCAAGAAAAATCAGACCATCCACTTGCTGTCGGGTGGCGAAAAAGCCCTCACGGCCATCGCATTGGTGTTTGCAATTTTTCAGCTCAACCCCGCACCATTTTGCTTGCTCGACGAGGTGGACGCGCCGCTGGACGACGCCAACACCGAACGCTATGCCAAGCTGGTCAAGGGCATGGGCAAAGAGACCCAGTTCCTGTTCATCAGCCACAACAAGATCGCCATGGAAATGGCCGAGCAGTTGATCGGCGTGACCATGCAGGAGCAGGGCGTTTCACGCATCGTGGCTGTGGACATGGAGTCCGCAGTGTCATTGGCCGACGTGGCCTGAGGAAGTTATGTTGGAATCGATGAGCTCTTTGCAACTGGGCCTGGCGGCCTTAGGTGGCCTGACGGTAGGCGCGGTATTGATCTATAACCATTGGACCGCCCGCAAAAACGAGCCCCGTCAAGCTGAGCCCTTGCGCGAACCTGCACCGCCTGATGTCGAGCCAGTCTTGAACACCGAATTGGGCATGACCCCATCAGTGCTGCTTGCCCCCGTACTGGATGACGGCTTTGTCAATTTTCCCTTGCCGGAGCGAAAAATCCATCTGGATGCCCTGATCGATGTGATGGCCCTGATTGAAGTGGAGCAAGTGGTGTCAGGCGATGCTGCCTTGAATGCTTTACCTGCCACCCGTCGCGTGGGTAGCAAATTGTTCACCGTAGAAGGTTTGTCTCAAGACTCAGGTTTGTGGGACGGTTTGGCTCCTTCTCGCCGATACACGGCATTTCAGGCCGGAGTTCAGTTGGCCAACCGGGTGGGGGCCTTGAACAACATCGAATTTTCTGAATTTGTTGTCAAGACGCAAGCGTTTGCCGATGCCATTGGCGGCACGGTCAGCTTTAGCGATATGCTGGAAGAGGTTGCACGGGCCCGCGAACTTGATCAATTTGCCAGTAGCCACGATGCCCAGTTGAGCTTTACCCTTTGCGCTCGCAGTGCAGCCTGGAGTCTTGGATACATCCAGCAACATGCAGCGCGTTTGGGCTTTGTGCCGGGTGTCATGCCTGGACGCATGGTTTTGCCATCGGCCCTACATGGCATGCCACCGGTCTTGTCCATCACCTTCGATACCCATGCAGCCTTGGCCGAAGATCCGGCATTGTCCGCCATTCGTTCGTTTGCTTTGATCCTGGATGTGCCTCAAACCCCCCGCCAAGATGAGCCCTTTGCCCGCTTGCGTGAAGCCGCTGTTGTGCTGGCCGAGGCCATGGACGGTACGATCACCGACGGTGAAGGGCGAATTCTCAGCGAGTCAGTGCTCGATCAGATCGGGCTCGATCTGCAGCAGCTTTACAACGCATTGGATGCCAGGGAATTGTCCGCAGGTTCGCCGCAGGCGCGACGCCTGTTTTCTTGAGTGAGGTCCCGCCTTGAACCCCCAGGTGGCAAATCTATTTGACGATGGCTTGTCCAGAGCAGTTTCCCCAGTTACGCCAACGCCGACTTCAGCCCACTCACCCGCCCTTCGAGTGCAGGCAATTTCCCGACAGCTACACCACCATGCCCACGCATACCACACGCTGGATGCGCCCGAGGTCCCGGATGCCGAATACGACCGCCTTTTTCGTGAACTGCAAGCGCTGGAGTCGGCCCACCCCGAACTGCTGACGCCCGATTCGCCCACTCAGCGCGTAGGCGGCCAGGTGCTGGAGGCCTTTGCGCCGGTCTCGCACCGTGTGCCCATGCTCAGCATTCGCACCGAAACCGACACCGAAGCCAGCGGAGCCGAGGCCTTTGACGCCCGCATTCGCAAAGAGCTGGGCTTGAGCGAAGCCGACCCGGCTGTGAATTACGTGGCTGAGCTCAAATTCGATGGCCTGGCTATGAGCCTGCGCTATGAAAACGGCGTACTGGTCCAGGCCGCCACCCGGGGCGATGGCGAAACCGGGGAAGAGGTCACCGCAAACATCCGCACCATTGGGCAAATACCGCTGCGGCTGCCAGACAACGCCCCCGCCGTGCTGGAAGTGCGCGGCGAGGTTTACATGCGACGGGACGACTTTGAAGCGCTCAACGAGCGCCAACGCCAGCGCATCGCCGCTGGCAGAAAGGGCGAAAAAACCTTCGTCAACCCGCGAAACGCAGCGGCCGGTGCGGTGCGCCAGCTTGATTCGGGCATCGCTGCTGAGCGCCCTTTGAGCTTTTTTGCCTATGGCCTGGGAGACATCACGCCCACGACCGCGGGTGGTCCGCACTGGCACACTCACTTTGAGATGCTGCAGCAACTCAAGGCTTGGGGCTTTCCGGTGGCCGCGCAAACGTCTTGCGCACAGGGCGCAAGCGGGCTGGTGGCGTTTCACCAACGCATCGCAGCCGAACGCGATGCCCTGTCTTACGACATCGACGGCGTGGTCTACAAGGTCAACGATTTGGCACAGCAGGAACGTCTGGGCTTCGTGACCCGCGAGCCACGCTGGGCCGTGGCGCACAAGTACCCCGCGCAAGAGGAAATGACCACGGTGTTGGCCATCGATGTGCAAGTGGGCCGCACCGGCAAACTCACGCCCGTGGCCAAATTGGCCCCGGTGTTTGTGGGAGGTGTCACGGTGACCAACGCCACCTTGCACAACGAGCTCGAAGCGCGTCGCAAGGATGTGCGAGTGGGTGACACCGTGATCGTGCGCCGAGCAGGTGATGTGATCCCTGAAGTGGTGTCGGTGGTGCTGGATCGCCGTCCGCCCGATGCCACCGTGTTCACCATGCTGAGCCACTGCCCGGTGTGCGGAAGTCTCGCTGAGCGGGAAGAGGGTGAGGTCGACCACCGCTGCACGGGTGGGCTGTTTTGCAGTGCCCAGCGCAAACAGGCGATCTGGCACTTTGCCCATCGCCGGGCCATGGATGTCGATGGCCTAGGCGACAAGCTGGTGGATCAGTTGGTTGACGCCGGACAGGTCAACAGCCTGGCCGACTTGTACCACCTGAAACTGGACAAATTGGCCAACATGGACCGCATGGCCGAAAAATCTGCCGTCAACTTGCTCGAGGCTTTGGAAAAGTCCAAAACCACCACCCTCGGGCGCTTTTTGTTCAGCCTGGGCATTCGCCATGTGGGCGAGGCCACAGCCAAAGAACTGGCCCGCCACTTCGGTCAACTCGATGCCATCATGGCCGCCAGCGAAGACGCACTTTTGCAAGTGGCCGATGTGGGCCCTGTGGTGGCCCACAGCATTCGCACCTTTTTTGATCAGCCACACAACCGCGAAGTGGTGCAAGCCCTGCGCGATGCGGGGGTCTCCTGGCCCGAAGGTGAGGCCTTGGCCCCAACAGAAATGCCTTTGGCGGGCATCACCGTGGTGCTCACCGGCACGCTGCAAAGTATGGGCCGCGACGAAGCCAAGGAAAAACTCGAAGCCCTGGGTGCCAAAGTGGCCGGTTCGGTGAGCAAAAAAACCCACTACGTTGTTGCTGGGGCCGAATCGGGCAGCAAGCTCGACAAAGCCCAAACGCTGGGGGTGCCCGTGCTGGACGACACGGGTTTGGCGTTGTTGTTGACAGGCAACAAACCATGAGCGTGCATGACATTCTCAAAATGGGCGATGCCCGCCTGCTGCGCGTGGCTGAACCTGTGCAGGCTTTTGATACCCCTGAACTGCATGTGCTGATCGCCGATATGCGCGACACCATGGCGGCGGTCAACGGTGCGGGGTTGGCTGCGCCGCAAATCGGGGTCAACCTGCAGTTGGTGATTTTTGGCAGCACGGCGCACAACCCTCGCTATCCAGGACGCCCACTGGTCCCACCCACTGTGCTCGTCAACCCTGTGATCACGCCTCTGGGCTCAGACGAAGAGGAAGATTGGGAGGGCTGCCTGTCTGTGCCGGGTTTGCGCGGAGCGGTGCCGCGCTGGTCGCGCATTCGTTATACGGGTTTTGATGAATGGGGGCAGACCATTGATCGAACGGTGGAGGGTTTTCATGCCCGCCTGGTGCAGCACGAATGTGACCACCTGATCGGCAAACTCTACCCGATGCGGGTGCGCGACTTCAGCCGCTTTGGTTTTACACAGGTGTTGTTCCCTCAGATCAGCGCTGCTGAGGACGACTGAACAAGCCAAGGCCATATGCGGTGGCAGCAGACCTGTGGTCGGACATCGGTGCAGGCGCTGTCCACACTGTGCAAGCAGGGGTTGCAGCACAGCAAGGCTTTACAGGCACTTGAGTTTTTCCAGAGCGACCAGCAGCGTTTCGTCTTTTTTGGCAAAGCAAAAACGGATGACTCCTTGGTCAAAGCCGTCGCCGTAGAACGCGGACAAGGGGATGGCAGCCACCCCGATGTCGGTGGTGAGCCATTTGCAGAAGTCGGCTTCGCTGAGGTTTTTCTCGGGCACTTGAAGTCCTGATATGTCCACACACTGAAAATAAGTGCCCTCGCTAGGCAGCAGCCTGAAATGGGTTTGAGCCAGGCCTTGCCGAAACAGGTCGCGTTTGCGCTGGTAAAACGCGGGTAAATCCAGATACGGCGCGGAATCGGCCATGAAGCGGGCCAAGGCGTGCTGCATGGGTGTGTTCACAGTGAACACGTTGAATTGGTGCACTTTGCGAAACTCTGCGGTGTAGGCCGCAGGTGCTGCCACGGTGCCGATTTTCCAGCCGGTCACATGGTAAGTTTTGCCAAAACTGGACACAATGAAGGCGCGTGATGCCAGGCCGTCGAAGTGGGCTGCGCTCCAGTGTTGGTTGGGTGCATAGGCTATGTGCTCGTAGACCTCGTCGCTGATCAGCACGACGTTGGTGGGGGCCAAAATCTCTTGCAGCGTGAGCATGTCCTGTCTGGACCAGATCATGCCGCTGGGGTTGTGGGGCGAGTTGATCAAGATAGCCCGTGTTTGGGGCGTGAAGGCGGCGCGGATTTTGTCGAAATCCGGTCGGAAGGTGCCCGGCCTGAGGGGTACACGCACGACCAAGCCACCGGCCAATTCGATGTTGGGCACATAACTGTCATAGCACGGCTCCAGCACGATGACCTCGTCGCCCGGGTGCACGATGGCCAGGATGATGGTGAGGATGGCCTGCGTAGCCCCTGCGGTCACGGTGATCTCGCTGGTTGGGTTGTAATGTCGGCCGTACAGGGTTTCGATTTTTTTGGCCACAGCTTCGCGCAGAGGGGCCACACCAGTCATGGGCGGGTATTGGTTGAGGCCCTCGCGCATGGCGTCGTTCACCAGGTCGAGCAGCAGGGGGGCGCACGGAAAGTCTGGAAAACCCTGACCCAGGTTGACCGCTTTCTTTTCGGCGGCCAGCGCCGACATGACCGTAAAAATGGTGGTGCCCATGTGGGGCGCTTTGGATGTGAGGTCGGGGGTGCGTGCGTTCATGGTGTTCAAAGCGCAAGGCTCAAAGTTCGTAATCGTTGACCTGACCATTCATGGCGCGAGCGACCAGAGGGGCTGTGAGGCGATCACTCAGCATTTCTGCAAAATGGTAAACAAACTGCCGCAGGTAAGCCCCTCGTTTGAACGCCACCCGTGCCAGATTCATGCCCAACAAGGTGCCCAGGGGCCGCACCGCCAAGTCTTTGACTGGGTCATCTTTGACGGCCATTTCGGCCACGATGCCGATCCCCATTCCCATTCGCACATAGGTTTTGATGACATCCGAGTCAATCGCTTCAAGGGCGATTCGGGGACTGAGCTTCTTGGCGGTAAAGGCTTGGTCGATCCTGCTGCGTCCAGTGAAGGAGGGGTGGTAGGTGATCAAGGGTTCACTGGCAATGTCCTCCAGTGACAAGTGGGGTTTGCCGGCGAGGGGGTGATGCAGGGGAAGGACCAGCACATGTTGCCATTCATAGCAGGGCAAAGTGACCAGGTCCTCGTAGGCCGACAGGGATTCGGTGGCAATGCCGATTTCGGCCGTGTCGGCCAACAGCATCTGGACCACCTGATCGGGTGAACCTTGGTGCAGGCAGATGTTGACTTTGGGGTACTTCTCTCGCAGTTTGGCCACTGGCAAGGGTAAAACATAGCGGGCCTGAGTGTGGGTGGTGGCAATCGACAAGGTGCCGCTGTCCTGTGCGCTGAATTGTTCACCGATTTTTTTCAGGTTGTTCACTTCGCGCATGATCATTTCGATGCTGTGCAACACGTGTTGGCCTGGTTCAGTGATGCGTTTGAGGCGTTTGCCGTGTCGCGCGAAAATCTCGATCCCCAGTTCCTCTTCCAGCTCAATGATCGCTTTGGATACGCCGGGCTGCGAGGTGTGCAGCGCCTTGGCGGTTTCAGTCAGGTTGAGGTTTCGGCGCGCAGCTTCCTGGATAAAGCGGAATTGATGCAGATTCATATATGATTGGTTATATTAAAAGCCTGCATTATGCTTTAATCATCTATGTATTGAGCCGCCTGGCCCGCAGCAATGCGGGCCAGGAGATCGGTCATTGCAGGGTGCTCACCAATGGCGGGGAGCAACTCGAAAGCCACTTGGGGATGGGCCAGGGTCAAGTGCTTGACCATCTCGGGCAGGTCTTCGCGGGCATGTCGACCAACGCCCAAAAACATCGGCACGATGCGCAGATGAGACAAACCCTGCTTCATCATTTCTTCGACTGCGGTGGGCAAGTCCGGTTGAGTCAACTCCAAAAAAGCGACCGCCACAGGGATCTGGGGCCACTGCTGAGCCATGCGTTGGGCCACGGCGTCGATCGGCAGCCGCCAAAGCGGGTCCCGTGAGCCGTGGGCAAACAACACAACACCGGTGTTTACATGGAGGCAGGAAGTCATCGGCGCAGCACCATCCACCAGAAAGCGGCCAGAGAGATGGCGCTGTACAAGAGTGCTGGTGCCGCCGACGTGAGCAGCGGTTGCCAGTTTTGCAAGTTACCAATGAAGCTGAAAACGTTGTTCAGCAGGGCAAAGCTGATGCCTGCCAAAACACCGCCAAAGACGTGACCTGCAATTTGTCCAGATCGGAAATGCAGGTAGGCAAAAGGCAGCGCCAGCACCAGCATCACCAGGCAGCTCAAGGGGTAGAAAACTTTGCGCCAGAATTCAATCTCATACCGTTGGGCATTTTGTTGGTTGACCGTGAGATGGCGCATGTAGCCAAACAACTCCCACGTGCTCATCCGCTCCGGGCTCAACAAGGCGGCAGCCACCATGTCCGCGCTGATCCCGGTGGGCCATGTTTGGCTGTCCAGCCTGATGGCACTGAGCCGGGGCGAGTCACTGGGCGTGGCGTCCAGGATGGATTTGTGGTCGACCTGACTGAGCTGCCATTGCCCAGGCTGAATTTGTGCCTGCCCTGCGCTGGTAATGGCCAACAATTGGCCGCGCTGGTTGAATGCATGGATGCGAACGTCCAGCATCTGATCAATGCCGTCAAAACGGCGCAAATTCACTGCATATAGGACGTCGCCATTTTTTTCACGCAACCAGGCACCGGTTTGACCCACAGTCAACTGGCCCTGAAAAGGGGCCTTGATGTGCTGCGCTTGGCGATCGGCCCAAGGGCTGGCGTAATCCCCGAGGAAGAAGGTCATGAAAACAAAAACCAGCCCCAATTTGAAGAGTGAACTCAGGGCCATCCATGGCTCCAACCCCCCCGTGCGCAAAATGGTGAACTCCGAGCTTTGCGCCAAACGCGCCATCACAAAAATGCTGCCAATCAAGACCGATATGGGCAACAACTCGTAAAGGTGTGAGGGTGTTTTCAGTCCAATGAACAGCACTGCGTGCTGCAATTGGTAGCCTTGGCCTGCTAAACGCGAGAGGGCCTGAAGCTCGTCGACCAGGTCAAAAAATAAAAAAAGTGCCAAAAAGCCCACAGCCACAAATGCCACGGCGCGGATGATTTCTCCATACAAAATTCTGCGCACGGTTTTCATGATGGCGCTCCTTGGGGGCGCGGTGTCCCGGTCCACAGGTTGCGCCAATTCCAATTCATGTGACGCCAGCCCAGCCATAACAGAGACAAGGCCAAAATGCCCCCATGCAAGGCCATGACAAAGGACAGCGCACTGACCCGCCCGGCACTGATCCAACTTTGTCCAACAGTCAGCAGGTTGTAATAAGCCACAAACACAAACAAAGCCAATCCCAGGTGATAACTGCGACCCACGCGGGGGTTCACAGCCGAAAGCACCAAAGCCAGCAAAACCATGTTCATGGCGGTGAGCACCAAGCCAATGCGCCAACACAATTCAGCCTGGTTGCTCAAGGTGGGTTGTTGAATCAGTTGCAAGGTGGTGCTTTGGCGGCTGCTGCGCACGTCACTGAGTGGGGCCGTGTCGGCATCGATCAACAACTGGTAACGCTCAAATTGGGTTAGGCGGGTCACCCCAGTGTCCAGGTTGGTTAACCATTGTTGGCCGTTCTCAAGAAATAAAAAACGGTCCTGTCCTACGAATTCAATACGGCCCTGCGATGCGGTAGTGACACTTTCAAGGCGACCATCCCGGCTCGAAACGAAGACATTATTCCCCCAGTTTTGACCTGGGCTGTCTTTGTCGATGAAAAACACCCGGTTACCACCAGCCGACTCCTGAAACTGTCCCGGTGCGATCCGTTCTACATCGTTTCTTTTTTCAAAACGCTGGCGCAAATCCTGAATTTGTTGGTGACTCCAGGGCCATACCAACAAGGCCAGCAAGGCAATCACCAAGAAAATCGGCCAGGAAAAGCGGAAAAGTGGTCGAACGAATTGAGCCAAACCTTGGCCACTGGAGAACCAGATGACCATTTCACTTTCTCCATACATTCGTGACAAGGTGGCGACGCAAGCGATGAACAAGCTCAAAGTAATGATGGTGGTCATCTGTCCCAGCACGCTCAAGCCCATCACCAGCATCACCTCGGAGGGGTTGACGCTGCCTCTGCTGGCTTGGCCCAAAGTGCGAATCAGGATGATCGTCATGACGATGGTCACCAAAATCAGCAGCGTCGCACCAAAGTTGCGGGCCAGGTCTTTGCGTAAAGCGGAATGGAATAACATTGGCAAAACAGGAAAACCCGAATTATGAACTTCCAAATCCAAAAACTTTCTCTGTCTGAAGCCATACAGGGCCAATTGGACGCTTTGATCGTTTTATGGCCGAGCCAAGTGACCCCTCACGCCTTGGCCCATGACCCTGTGACCCGATGGGTGGCCAAAGCCATTGAGCAGGGCGACTTTGAGCTCAAGGCAGGAGCGGTCATTTCGCTGTATTGCCAACCAGGCATTTTGCCGCGCCACCTGGTGGTGGTTTGCACCGCTGACAACCAGCCCCCTCAAATTCGTGCTGCTGTTCAATTGGCCTGGGGGGCGTTGAAGTTGGCCAAGATCAAACATTTAGGCTTGCATGTGGTGGGCAATGCCACGCCCCAAGGTCTTCAATCGGCCTTTTCCGGTTTGGCAGAGGCCAGTTACTGCTACACCACCACCTTGAGCCAGCCCAAAACGCGCGCTCTCAAACAGGTAAGGTTCAGTTCGGCCAATGTCACTGCAGCCCTCGAGTCGGCTGTGCGGCATGCACAAGCCCTGGTAGCAGGTGTGGAGTTGGCCAAGGAGTGGGCCAATCGTCCGGCCAACCATGCCACGCCTTCCCATTTGGCCCGCGCTGCCCAGGACGTTGCTACTGGCCGTGCATTCAAGTGCGAGGTGCTGGGCCCCAAAGAAGTGGCCAAGTTGGGCATGGGTGCCTTCATGGCCGTGGCTCAGGGCGCGGCCGAACCCTTGCGTTTCATTGTCATGCGTTATAGCGGCGCATCGGCTTCTCAAGCCCCTGTGGTCCTGGTGGGCAAAGGCATCACATTTGACACGGGGGGGATTTCCATCAAGCCAGCACCCGAAATGGACGAAATGAAGTACGACATGGGGGGCGCTGCCAGTGTGTTGGGTGTGTTCAAGGCCTTGGGCTACTTAAAGCCCAAAATCAATGTGGTGGGCTTGATACCTGCAACTGAAAACATGCCCGATGGTTTGGCAGTCAAGCCCGGGGATGTCGTGACCAGCATGAGTGGCCAGACCATTGAAATCTTGAACACCGATGCCGAAGGCCGTCTGGTGCTGTGCGATGCGCTCACTTATGCCGAACGCTTCAAGCCTCAGGCGGTGATTGACATCGCCACCCTCACCGGCGCTTGTGTCATCGCCTTGGGATCTGTTCGCAGTGGCTTGTTTTCTAGCCATGACGCATTGGCCCGTGCCCTTGAGCAGGCCGGTGATTTCTCGGGGGATCCTTGCTGGCGCATGCCCCTGGATGACGACTATGCCGAGGGCCTGAAGTCTCGTTTCGCCGACGTGGCCAACGTCGCAGGTCGTGCAGCTGGCGCGGTCACAGCGGCCAAGTTCCTGCAGCGATTCTCAAAGAGCTTCGCCTGGGCTCATTTGGACATTGCTGGCACGGCTTGGCGCAGTGGCGCAGCCAAAGGCGCCACTGGCCGCCCTGTGGGGCTGTTGTTGCAATACTTGATAACTTTGGCATCCCGAACCGAGGTGTCGGGCGCGGGTCAAGAAAAAATCACCAAAACAAACAAAACCGCGAAGCGTGTTCGCAAAAGCTTGGTCAAGGCCATGCCTACTGCAGCACGCAAGGGCCGACCTGCCTGAGCCATTTTGCCTTGATGACCCGGATCGAATTTCACTTCAATATTGCCGAGCGGTTGCTGCACACCTGTCGTCTGTTGCGCAAAGTTCGGGCCCAGGCATTGCGTGTGGCTGTGGTGGGTGCGCCAGTCACTTTGCAACAACTGGATTTCGAGTTGTGGCGCTTTCATGATGTTTCTTTTTTGGCCCATTGCACGTCGGAATCGCCTCTACAGGTACAAAGCGCATCGCCCATCTGCTTGGGTGCTCATCCCCAAGTTTGGGGTGTGGAAGATGTGTTGGTGAATTTGGGCGATCAGGTTCCGCAAGGGTTTGACCGATTCAAGCGTTTCATTGAAATTGTCTCTAGTGATGACCACGGAAAAGCGCAAGCCCGTCTGCGGTGGAGGCATTACAAAAGTCTGGGGTATGAACCAGAGCAACACGATATGTCCAGGACTTCCGAGCCATGAACACCATCTCCAAGCCTTCTTCCGACCACAGTCCTTTGCCAGACGCGATGCCCACCTTGAGCGATGCGATCGAGGATGTGCCACCTTCTGTTGCTTGCGCACTCGATGCCCGCGCAGCAGAAAAACAAGCCTTTTTGGCATTGTCCGTTGAATTGTTGCAACAGTTGCGACCTGAGTTTGACCGCTTGGCGGCTGCGCTTGTGCACCGAACACTTGAAACAGCTTGGCAACACAAGGTCAATCAGTCTTCAAAAAACCAATTTCCCCCTGAATTTCTCTGATTTTGGTTTACCCTAGGCCAAAAGTGCTGGATTTTGAAGTATCGTTAAGGCTTGCTTAATTGAAGCAATCTTTTTTCGGAGTTTCTATGACTTTTTCTGGTGCACGTTCTTTGACTTTGGTGTCTGTTGCGGTTGCTGCAGTTGTTTTGGCTGCATGCGGCAAGAAGGAAGTGGTTTCTAGCGAGCTTGTTGTGAAGATTGGCCATGTGGGGCCGGTCAGTGGTGCGATTGCCCACTTGGGCAAAGACAATGAGAATGGCGCCCGCATGGCCATTGAAGAGCTCAATGCTGCGGGCCTGAAGATCGGTGACAAAACCCTCAAATTCGAGTTGCTGGCCGAAGACGACGCAGCAGATCCGAAGCAGGGCACTGCCGCTGCACAAAAACTGGTTGATGCCAAGGTCAACGGTGTCATCGGTCACCTCAACTCAGGTACCACCATTCCCGCTTCACAGATTTACAACACCGCGGGCATCCCCCAAATTTCGCCATCGGCGACCAATCCCAAGTACACCCGCCAAGGTTATGCCGGTGCTTTCCGCGTGGTGGCTGACGATGTGCACCTCGGGGGTACTTTGGGCAAGTACGCTGTCGAAACCCTCAAAGGGAAAAGCATTGCGGTGATTGATGACCGTACAGCTTACGGTCAGGGTGTAGCCGAAGAGTTCAAGAAGGCCGTTACTGCTGCTGGTGGTGCCATTGCGGGGCATGAGTTCACCACCGACAAGGCCTCTGATTTCAATGCGATTTTGACCACACTCAAGGCCAAAAAGCCTGACATCGTTTTCTTTGGCGGTATGGACGCCGTAGCCGGCCCCATGTTGCGTCAGATGAAGTCCTTGGGCATCCAGGCCAAGTTCATGGGTGGAGATGGCATTTGCTCCTCGGAGTTGGCCAAGTTGGCGGGTGACGCGATGCGTGATGAAAGCGTTGTGTGCGCCGAAGCTGGCGGTGTGGAAGGTGAGCAAAAGGTCGGCATGGACAAGTTCCGCGCCGATTTCAAAGCCAAATTCAATGCCGATGTCCAGGTCTACGCGCCTTATGTCTATGACGCGGTCAAGGTCATGGCCACTGCAATGGTCAATGCAGGCTCTGCCGACCCTGCCAAGTACTTGCCAGCACTCAAGAGCATCACCTACAAGGGCGTGACGGGTGACATCGCGTTCGACGAAAAAGGCGACATCAAAAATGGTGCTTTGACCTTGTACACCTACAAAGGAGGCGAGCGTTCACAAATCGCTGTGGTACGTTGATGGTCCATCGCTCCCGGACATGGGGGCGGTTTCATGTCCCGTGATACCGGGCACGAAATGACAGACGAAAAAAAGCCTGCAGGTGTGCAGGCTTTTTTTGTTTGGCGGAGCAGGCGGGATTCGAACCCGCGGTGGGCTATTAACCCACACACGCTTTCCAGGCGTGCGACTTAAACCACTCATCCACCGCTCCGAAGCCACGCATTGTAGCAGTGGAAAATGCCTACTCGGGAGAGTGTTCGCATTTCTTGAGTCGCCTTAGGCCGCTGGACGCCATCGGGTTTCTTTCAGCATTTTGTGATTTGTGGCACTCAACGGCTTTTTTTTTCCTTAAACTTCGCCTCTGTTCGAATTCCTTTGTCTCCTCTTGTTGGCTCAACGCCCGATCTGCCCATGAAATTCCGCTTTCCCATCGTCATCATTGACGAAGATTACCGCTCCGAGAACACTTCGGGCTTGGGCATTCGTGCACTGGCAGATGCGATCATTGCCGAGGGGTTTGAAGTGTTGGGGGTGACCAGTTATGGCGATCTGTCTCAGTTTGCGCAACAACAAAGCCGAGCCAGCGCGTTCATTCTCTCGATAGACGATGAAGAGTTCTCGCCCGGGCCGGACTTGGACCCCGCAGTCATCAATTTGCGCGCCTTCATTGACGAAGTTCGTCGCAAGAACGCCGATGTGCCTATCTACATTTATGGCGAAACCAAAACATCGCGGCATTTGCCCAACGACATCCTGCGGGAGTTGCATGGTTTCATCCACATGTTCGAGGACACCCCGGAATTTGTGGCGCGTCACATCATCCGTGAAGCCAAGAGTTATCTGGAGGGCGTACAACCACCTTTCTTCAAAGCCTTGCTTGACTATGCCGAAGACGGTTCGTATTCATGGCACTGTCCCGGACACTCTGGAGGAGTGGCTTTCCTCAAGAGCCCTGTGGGCCAGATGTACCACCAGTTCTATGGCGAGAACATGTTGCGCGCCGACGTTTGCAATGCGGTGGAAGAGTTGGGGCAACTGTTGGACCACAACGGCGCCATTGGCGAAAGCGAGCGTAATGCCGCGCGCATCTTCAATGCCGACCATTGTTTTTTTGTAACCAATGGCACGAGCACATCCAACAAGATTGTTTGGCACCATGCAGTAGCGCCTGGCGATGTGGTGGTGGTAGACCGCAATTGTCATAAATCGATCCTGCACGCGATCATCATGACTGGAGCAGTACCGGTCTTCATGAAACCAACCCGCAACCATTTCGGCATCATTGGCCCGATTCCAAAAAGTGAGTTTGAGCCTGCAGAGATCATGGCCAAGATCAAGGCCAACCCATTGCTCAAGGGCGTGGATCCTAAAAAGGTCAAACCCCGCGTGATGACGCTCACGCAGTCCACCTACGACGGCGTCCTCTACAACACCGAAACCATCAAAAGCATGCTGGATGGGTATGTCGAAAACCTGCATTTTGATGAGGCTTGGTTGCCCCATGCAGCTTTTCATCCGTTTTATGGGCCTTACCATGCCATGGGCAAAAAGCGCGCGCGACCCAAGGAATCGATGGTCTATGCCACCCAATCCATCCACAAACTGCTGGCCGGGATCAGCCAGGCCAGCCATGTGCTGGTCCAGGATGCCCAGAACGTCAAACTTGACAGGCCTCTTTTCAACGAGGCCTATCTCATGCATACCTCCACGTCTCCACAGTACAGCATCATCGCCAGCTGCGATGTGGCTGCCGCCATGATGGAGCCGCCGGGTGGTACCGCATTGGTCGAAGAAAGCATTGCAGAGGCCCTGGACTTCCGGCGGGCCATGCGCAAGGTGGATGCCGAATATGGCAACGACTGGTGGTTCAAGGTTTGGGGGCCGGAAAAGCTGGCTGATGAAGGCATAGGCCGTGCTGACGAATGGATTTTGCGCAATGACCCTCGCAAAAAAGCCAGCAAGTGGCACGGCTTTGGCCAGCAATTGGCCGACGGCTTCAACATGCTCGACCCGATCAAGTCCACCATCGTCACCCCCGGACTGGACCTGGATGGCAAGTTCGACAAAACCGGCATTCCAGCGTCCATCGTCAGCAAGTTTTTGACCGAACACGGTGTGGTGGTCGAGAAGACGGGCCTTTACAGCTTCTTCATCATGTTCACCATCGGCATCACCAAGGGCCGCTGGAACACGTTGCTGACTGCTTTGCAGCAGTTCAAGGACGAGTACGCCAAGAACCAGCCGATGTGGAAAATCATGCCTGAGTTTTGCCAGAAATACCCGCGTTATGAGCGCATGGGGCTGCGCGATTTGTGTCAGCATGTGCACGAGATGTACGCTAGGTACGACATTGCTCGCTTGACGACCGATATGTACTTGTCTGACCTTGCTCCGGCGATGCGTCCTTCCGATGCTTATGCGCACATAGCGCAGCGCAAAACAGAGCGGGTAGAAATCGACCATCTGGAGGGGCGCATCACCGTTGGCTTGGTCACCCCTTATCCCCCTGGTATTCCCCTTTTGATTCCGGGCGAAGTCTTCAACAAGAAGATCGTGGATTACTTGAAATTTGCCCGCGAGTTCAATGAAAAGTGTCCCGGATTCGAAACGGACATCCATGGCTTGGTGGAGATCAAGGACGATGACGGCAAGAAGCGCTACTTTGCCGATTGCGTCATGACCTGATTCCCATCCAGACCGCAGGCTTACCACCAAAACCTTACACTGGTGGGCACTCCCCCGTGCCCTGTACATGAACGCTTTCACCGACGTCTCTTTCTTCCCGCGTGACGCCAAACCCCTGACCAGTTACCGCAAGTACTGGGCGCAGCGCTTTGGCACGGCCCCGTTTTTGCCGATGAGCCGCGCCGAAATGACCCAACTGGGCTGGGACAGCTGCGACATCATCATCGTCACGGGCGACGCCTATGTGGACCACCCCAGCTTTGGCATGTCGGTGATTGGTCGCATGTTGGAAAACCAAGGTTTTCGGGTCGGCATCATCGCCCAGCCCGACTGGACCAGCGCCGACGCCTTCAAAGAACTGGGCCAACCCAACCTGTTTTGGGGCGTGACCAGCGGCAACATGGACTCCATGATCAACCGCTACACGGCGGACCGCAAAATCCGCACCGACGACGCATACACCGCGGGTGATTTGGGCGGCAAACGGCCTGACCGCGCCGCCATCGTCTACAGCCAGCGCTGCCGCGAAGCCTTCCCCGAAGTGCCCATCGTGCTGGGCGGCATCGAAGGCAGCCTGCGCCGCATCGCGCACTACGACTATTGGTCTGACAAAGTCCGCCGCTCGGTGGTGGTGGACAGCAAATGCGATTTGCTCTTGTACGGCAACGCTGAGCGGGCGATTGTCGAAATCGCCCACCGCCTGGCAGCCCGTGAGCCGGTAGCCCAGATCACCGACGTGCGCGGCACAGCCTTTGTGCGCCGCGAGACCCCAGAAGGCTGGTTTGAAATCGACTCCACCAGCGTGGACGCCCCCGGCCATGTGGAAGCGCACATCAACCCCTATCTGATGATTTCGGACCAAGCGCGGGAGCAGGGTGCCACTTGCGCCCGCGAAGAAGAAGCCAAAGAAGTGGCCGAGGGCCACAACGCGCAAAACGTCCAAAGTGTTGAAGCCGATTTGTCCGCCGCCGTGGCCCAGGCCCGCACCGTGCAAGCCGCTATTCAGCCCATCACTCAGCCGCTGACTTTTGTGCCCAACCCAGCACTGCGCGGCAAAGGCACCCACAAAGTCCCGCCCCGCGACAAAAGCGTGATCCGTCTGCCGAGCTACGAGCAGGTCAAGCAAGATGCCGTGCTCTACGCCCACGCCAACCGCGTGCTGCACCTGGAAACCAACCCCGGCAACGCCCGCTGCCTGGTGCAAGCGCATGGCGAAGGCCTTGATGGCGATGTCAATTCCAAACGATTGGCACGCGACGTGTGGATCACGCCGCCGCCCATCCCGCTCACCACCGCAGAGATGGACCATGTGTTTGACCTGCCCTATGCCCGCAGCCCGCACCCGCGCTATGCCGACGAAAACGGCAGCCACGACCACGCGACCAAGATCCCAGCGTGGGAGATGATCCGCTTCAGCGTGAACATCATGCGCGGCTGCTTTGGCGGCTGCACCTTTTGCTCCATCACCGAGCACGAAGGCCGCATTATCCAAAGCCGCTCCGAAGAATCCGTCATCCGCGAGGTCGAAGACATCCGCGACAAGGTCAAAGGCTTCACTGGCGTCATCTCTGACCTGGGCGGCCCCACCGCCAACATGTACCGCCTGGGCTGCAAGAGCCCCGAGATCGAATCGGCCTGCCGCAAACCCAGCTGTGTATTCCCAGGTATCTGCCAGAACCTGACCACCGACCACGGCCCGCTGATCAACATGTACCGCCGGGCGCGCAACTTGAAGGGCATCAAAAAGATTTTGATCGGCTCTGGCCTGCGCTACGACCTGGCCGTGCAGTCGCCCGAATACGTGAAAGAGCTGGTGCAGCACCATGTGGGCGGCTACCTGAAAATTGCGCCCGAGCACACCGAGGGCGGCCCGCTGTCCAAGATGATGAAGCCGGGCATCGGCAGCTACGACCGCTTCAAGTCGATGTTCGACAAGTACAGCGAAGAAGTGGGCAAAAAGCAGTTCCTCATCCCGTACTTCATCGCCGCCCATCCGGGCACCAGCGACGAAGACATGATGAACCTGGCCATCTGGCTCAAAAAGAACGGCTTTCGGGCCGACCAGGTGCAAACCTTTTATCCCAGCCCCATGGCCACCGCCACGGCCATGTACCACTCCACCCGCAACCCGCTGCGCAAAATCACCCGCGACAGCGAAAAGGTGGACGTGGTCAAAGGCGACAAGCGCCGCCGCCTGCACAAAGCGTTTTTGCGCTACCACGACGCCAACAACTGGCCCCTGCTGCGCGAAGCGCTCAAGGCCATGGGCCGGTCGGATTTGATTGGCAACGGCAAACACCATTTGATTCCGAACTGGCAGCCGTTGGCCGAAGACGGCTACCAAAGTGCCCGGCGCAAAAACAGTACAGGTGCTGGCGAAAAATCATCGGTGGCACTGTCCACCGCTCCCAAGCGCCTGGGTCAGCCCCGAAAGGGCCAATTGCTCACCCAACACACCGGTTTGCCACCTCGTCGCAAGAGTTGATGCAGCCACACCTGTTTGATTGACCCGTTATGACTCAGGGTAGCACTGGCCTAGCATCATTCAAGGGACTGGAAAGGACTGAATTGGCCAAATTGACTGGCCCTGTACATCAGAGCAGGCGTGTTGTTCCAGTCATAATCGCGAACCTTGCCCAGCACGATCAAATGATCGCCTGCGTCAACCAACTGGTGTAAATCGCAGTCAAACCAGGCCACAGTGCCTGTCAGCCGAAGCCGATCGCTGTGGTGCCGCTCGGCTGGTACGCCCATAAAACGGTCAGTCATGTTGCCGCTGGCAAATTGGACTGCCAACGCTTGTTGGTCGTGTGCCAGTACATTGACCATGAATCCATGGGATTCGGTGAAAGCAATCAGGCTGCTGGCCGCTTTGCGAATGCTCCACAACACAAGAGGCGGATTGAGAGAGACCGAGCTGAACGAGTTGCAGGTCATGCCCACGTCCTGCCAGCCATGATGGGTCGTGATCACAGTGACCCCGGTACCAAAACAAGCCAAGGCTTTTTTGTAATCGCCCGTGTTTTCCGGATGTCCTGGCGGGCTATCGCGGTCGGCTGCAAAAGGATCAGTGGTCAAAAGATGAGAAGACTTGGGGATTGACGGATTCATGAACGGTGAAGGTCATTCAGGAGGGCTGCAGGGCTTGCAATATCTCGGTTTCAATTTCGATTTGTGCCCGGTTGTGCTGAAGTGCTGGCCCGCTGATGAGGAAATTGTCTTCAACCCGCTCGCCGAGCGTGCTGATTTTGGCCAAGTGAAGGTGCACCCTGTGTTTGGCCAGCACCATGGCAATGCTGTAAAGCAAACCAATGCGGTCGCTGGCAGAAATACTCAGCAGCCATTTTTGAGCCGTGTCATCCGGACTGAGACTGACACGAGGGGTGATCGGAAAACTTTTGACCCGTCTGGACAGTCGGCCACGAGAAGGGGGAAGCAATGGGCCTTTTTTTTCCAGAACTTGGGTCAAGCCTGACTCCACCATGGTCATCAGTTCGCGGTAATGCTCTGGCAACATCGGGGTAACGATCTGAAAGGTATCCAAAGCCCAGCCGTTGAGGGTGGTGTGAATCCGGGCGTCCAGAATGCTGAAGCCCGATTGGTCAAAGTGACCACAGATGCGCGCAAACAAGTCGGGTTGGTCCGGGGTGAAGACCAAAATCTGTAAACCTTCACCCACAGGTGAGGGGCGTGCCCGCACAATGGTGCAGCCTTGCGACGAGTCGGGCGCAGCGACATGGCGCGAGAGTTGGCGGGCGTGCCAAGCGATGTCCGAGGCATCATGGCGCATGAAGTAACTCACATCCAGCGTATCCCAAAGAGCCTTGTGGCCCTCATGGGGTTGTGCCTGACGTGCCAATTCAATCAGGGCTTCCCTTTTGCGTGCCTGGACCTCCGTGTTGGCATCAGGGGCGCTGCCGCCCAGAACGCGCAGCGTGGCTTTGTACAGGTCTTCCAGCAACTTGCCCTTCCAGGCATTCCAGACTTTGGGGCTGGTGCCACGAATGTCGGCGACTGTGAGCAAATACAGGGCTGTCAGGTGACGTTCGTCGCGCACCCTCAGCGCAAATCTTGCGATGACTTCAGGATTTCCCAGGTCTTCTTTTTGCGCCACATGGCTCATGGTCAAGTGTTCGCTGACCAAAAATTCGGCCAATTTGGCGTCATCTTTGGGGACATTGTGTTGTCTGCAAAAGGTGCGAACTTCAGTGCAGCCTAGCTGTGAGTGATCACCGCCACGACCCTTGGCGATGTCATGGAACAAGGCTGCCAAATACAAAATCCAGGGCTTGTCCCAGCCACTGGCTAACTGTGAGCACAAAGGGTATTCATGGGTATGTTCGGCCATGAAAAACCGGCGCACATTGCGCAGCACCATCAGGATATGCTGATCCACCGTGTAAGCGTGAAAGAGGTCGTGCTGCATTTGTCCAACAATGCGACGGAAAACCCAGAGGTAACGGCCCAATACAGAAGTTTCGTTCATCAAGCGCAAAGCGTGTGTGATGCCTTGGGGTTGCTGCAAAATTTTGAGGAATGTTTGCCGATTCACCGGGTCAGCCCTGAACCGGGCGTTCATGACTGAGCGCACGTTGTACAGTGCGCGCAGAGTCCGCGCCGAGAGTCCTTTGAGTCCAGGGGTCGTCTGGTACAACAAAAAGGTTTCCAAAATGGTGTGAGGATGCTTTTGGTAAAGGTCGTCACTGGCCACTTCGATCAAACCTGCTTTTTCAAAAAAGCTTCTGTTCAAGGGGCGTAACTGGTCAATGCTTTCTCCGCGTTCGGTCTTGAGCCGGTCTTCGATGTTGAGCAGCAAGATCTGGTTGAGCTGCGTCACTGCCTTGGCCGCCCAATAGTACTGTTGCATCAGCTTTTCACTGGCACGCAGCGCCAAACGCCCCTGCGGGCTGACATCCGAGTTGAACCCAAAGGCCTCAGCCACACTGGTTTGCAAGTCAAACACCAATCGGTCTTCGCGCCGTTTGGCCTTCAAGTGCAAGCGGGCACGGATCAACCCCAGCAAGGCTTCGTTGCGTTTGATTTGCCTCGCTTCCAAAGGGGTGGCCAGACCTTTGCGGGCCAGGTCATCCCAACTCTGGCCCTGTCCGGCAGCTCGTGCGACCCATAAAATGACTTGGAGGTCACGCAAACCACCAGGGGATTCTTTGCAGTTGGGTTCCAGGGCATAGGGTGTGTTTTCAAACTTGGTATGGCGCTGGCGCATCTCCAGCGTTTTGGCTACCCAAAAAGCCTGGGGGTCCATCGCTTGCTGAAACAATGTTTGAAAGTCCAGAAACAAGCGGGTGTTTCCGGTGACGCGTCGTGACTCCAGCAAAGAAGTTTGAATCGTGATGTCTTTGCTGGCTTCGGCGAGACAGTCGCTCAGCGTGCGTACACTGGAGCCAAGGTCCAAGCCAGCGTCCCAGCAGCTGCCAATGAAACATTCAATTTGTGCTTGCAGCTCTGGTGTTTCTTCGGGAGCCTGGCCATCTGGCAGCAGCACAAGCACATCCACATCAGAGCAGGGAAACAATTCGGCGCGGCCAAAGCCTCCTACAGCCACCAAGCTGAGAGCCGAAGACATACCGGCATCTTGCCAAAGCTCAATCAGCAAACCATCGGCCAAAATGGACAATTGGCGCAAGCTCTGTTTCAAGCCTCGTGCAGCATATGCACTGTCTGCCAATGAGGACATCACCTTGGCTTTGTCCTGTTGGTAGGTCTGGCGCAGCGAGGCCAGGTCGGCCCGCAAGGGTGAGGCTGGCATGTCAGGCGCTGGCTTGATCGGTCACAAAAGTGGGCACTGCGGGAGAACCCGCCGAGACTGTCAGTACCTCGTAGCCGGTTTCGGTGACCAGAACCGTGTGTTCCCATTGGGCTGACAGCGAATGATCTTTGGTGACAATGGTCCAGCCATCCCCCATTTCCTTGATGTCGCGCTTGCCGGCATTGATCATGGGCTCAATGGTGAAGACCATGCCCGCGATCAACTGTGTCAAGGTGCCGGGTTTGCCATAGTGGAGAACCTGGGGTTCTTCGTGGAACACGCGACCAATGCCATGCCCGCAAAACTCCCGTACCACCGAGAAGCCATGTCCTTCGGCAAATTTTTGGATGGCATGACCGATGTCGCCCAAATGAGCGCCGTGCCTGACCTGTTCGATGCCTTTCCACATGGCCTCGTAGGTGAGGGCGGCCAGGCGCTTTGCAGCGATGGAGCCATCACCAACCATGAACATGCGACTGGTGTCACCATGCCATCCGTCTTTGATGACGGTGATGTCGATGTTGACCGAATCCCCCTTTTTCAAGGGTTTTTCGTTGGGTATGCCATGGCAAACTTGGTGGTTGACCGAAGTGCAGATGGATTTGGGGTAGGGCTTGTATCCGCCAGGCGCGTAATTGAGTGGCGCCGGAATGGCTTTTTGCACATTCACGATGTAGTCGTGGCAAAGCCGATCCAGTTCGTTGGTGGTGACACCCGGTTTGACATAAGGGGTGATGAAGTCCAGAACTTCAGATGCTAGACGTCCTGCGACGCGCATGCCGACGATGTCGTCGGCGCTTTTGATGGTGATACTCATATTGCGATTATCCCATTCGCTGCGTGTCTGAATCTCCTTCCCTGGACAAGACCCCCTCGGCCATGAAATCAGTCCCTTTGACTTTGGTTGTGACGCGGCAGTCGCGGGTAAACACCCTTGTTGCGAATTGAGGCATTTGCTTATTCTGTAAACCAACATGACACTTCAAGCCAATCATCTAAAAACGGCGCGCCCGACAGCGCCTTGCAGACTTCCCTCGAAAAGTTGAAGGAAGCCGCATGAACCTGCACGCCAAACTCCTGCAACGCGCGGCCGAAAACCGCCCCATCCGCATCGGCTTGATTGGTGCGGGCAAATTCGGCTCCATGTACCTGGCGCAAATCCCACGCACCCCCGGTGTGCATTTGGTGGGCATTGCCGACCTGTCACCCGACGGCGCCCGCGCCAACCTGGCCCGCGTGGGCTGGAACCCTGAGCGCCTGACCGCCATCAGCCTGGATGAGGCCGTGAAAAACGGCACCACCTACGTGGGCGACGACTGGCAAAGCCTGGTGCGCCACCCGGCGGTGGACGTGGTTGTCGAGTGCACTGGTTCGCCCCTTCACGCGGTGGACCATATTCTGGAAGCCTTCGCGAACCGCAAGCATGTGGTCAACGTTACGGTGGAAGCCGACGCCTTTTGCGGTCCCTTGCTTGCTACCCGTGCGCAAACAGCAGGCGTGGTCTATTCATTGGCCTTTGGCGACCAGCCCGCGCTCATTTGCGATCTGGTGGACTGGGCCCGCACCTGCGGCTTTCCGGTCGTGGCGGCGGGCCGGGGCCACAAATGGCTGCCGCACTTTTGCGAATCCACGCCAGAAACTGTGTGGGGCTATTACGGCCTCACGCCCGAGCAGGCCGAGCGCGGGGGCCTCAACCCCAAAATGTTCAACAGCTTTCTGGACGGCTCCAAGCCCTCGATTGAGAGCACCGCCGTGTCCAACGCCACGGGCTTGGGCGTGCCCAGCAATGGTTTGCTCTACCCCCCGGCCAGTGTGGAAGACATCCCCTACGTCACCCGCCCGATCTCGGAAGGCGGCGTGCTCGAGCGCAAGGGCATGGTGGAAGTCATCTCCAGCTTGGAAACAGATGGCCGAAAAATTCCCTACGACATCCGCATGGGGGTGTGGGTCACGGTGGAGGCCGAGACCGACTACATCAAAAACTGTTTTGAAGAGTACAACGCCCACACCGACCCCTCGGGCCGTTACTTCACACTGTACAAACGCTGGCACCTGATTGGCCTGGAAGTGGGCGTCAGCGTGGCCAGCGTGGCCCTGCGCAACGAACCCACCGGCGTGGCCATCGGCTGGAACGCCGACGTGGTGGCCACCGCCAAGCGCGACTTGAAGCCCGGCGACATGCTGGACGGCGAGGGCGGTTACACCGTCTGGGGCAAGCTGCTGCCAGCGGCCACCTCCAAACGCATGGGCGGCGTGCCCCTGGGCTTGGCGCACGGCGTGAAAGTGCTGCGCCCCGTGGCCAAAGGCCAAAGCCTCACTTGGGACGACGTGGCGATGGACACCAGCACCCATGCTTACAAAATCCGGCGCGAGATGGAGGCGACTTCGGTGCTGGGGTGAGCTTGATTTGCTGGGCTTGAGATTCTGGAGAGACCGCTATCGGTGGCTCAACAGACGTCTCATCAACAGGGTTTGAAAATCCTGTTGATGCCCTGCGATGGCGTAGACATAAAGCGTGTCGTCGATTTTTCGGTGCAAGATCCGATGGTGCGATGTCACACTTGTTTTGTAGTCAAAAATGCCCACGTCAGCAAATGCTTGGACGACAGTGCCGGACAAAAAACCACTGTCCAGTTCAGAGAGTTTTTGAAAAATTTCATCTTCGGCTTTGAGCCAAAGTGGTTCGCTCCAACGATCGAGCATGTAGCTTTGCACCGACAACAAGTCTTCTCGCGCATCGGGCAGGATGACAATGCTCACGGTTTGTGCTCTGTGCGCTTTTGTGCCAACAAAGCGCGAACTTCTTCCACACTTTGACCTTGTCCGTCCAACCTGTCCTTTTCGCCCATGGCCACCACCTTAAGCATGGCAATGAGGTTTTCTTTGTCCTGGTATTGCTGGATGCCTTCAACCACCATGCTGGCTTCGCCGTTTTGGGTGATGATGAAAGGCGTGCCATTCATGTCAAGGGATTCTGCAATTTGGGCTGCATGGCTCTTCAAGTAAGAAATGGACTTGATGTGTTGCGTGGCTTGCATGTGGGCTCCATTTAGTATGGGTCTGAATTTATACCCAAATTCGGACCAAAGCAAGGTCAATTTAATGGACCTGTGCTCTTTTGAGCCCGTTCAGGGCGGATGCAAAACATCTTGAAGTGCTGTTGTCATGGGGGTGTTGTCAGGGTTTCCCCCGTTAAAATACCGCCTTTGCCGGTCAGCCCCAGACAGCGGCCCCGGAATGACGGTTTTCTGTCTCTTTACAAGGCCACCCCGTGTCCCTGCACCTCACGACTTTTGAAGGCGCCAGCGCCCTCAGCGACTTTCGCATGGCCCAGCTTTTGCCAAGATTGGCCGCCATTTCGCCGCAAATACAGGGTATTTCATCCCGTTTTGTCCACATGGTCGCCACGACCACGCCTTTGGCTGAGGCCCAAAAACAGACACTTTCCGCACTTCTGACTTACGGCGAGCCCTATGCTGGACCGGTGGAGGGTCTGGTGATCGTGGTCAGCCCCCGCATTGGCACCGTGTCGCCTTGGGCGTCCAAGGCCACCGACATCGCCCACAACTGCGGTTTTGAGCTGCGCCGTGTGGAGCGCCTGACGGAATACCGTTTGACCATGAAATCTGGCTTGCTCAGCAATTCCAAGCTGTCGCCCGAGCAACTGGGCCAGGTAGCGGCCGTGTTGCACGACCGCATGACCGAATCCGCCATGCCCAGCCGCGATGAGGCGGCGGCCTTGTTCACGGCGCTGGAACCGGTGCCCATGTCGCATGTCAATGTGTTGGGCGGTGGCCCTGAAATGGGAAGGAAGGCTTTGGCGGATGCCAACAAAGCCTGGGGCCTGGCCCTGGCCGAAGACGAAATAGATTATTTGGTCACCGCTTTCACGGGTCTCAAACGCAACCCCACCGATGTGGAGTTGATGATGTTCGCGCAGGCCAACAGCGAGCACTGCCGCCACAAGATATTCAACGCCGAGTTCACCATCGACGGCGTGGCCCAGCCCAAGAGCCTGTTCGGCATGATCCGCCACACGCACCAGCTCAGCCCCCAGCACACGGTGGTGGCGTATTCGGACAACGCTTCGGTGATGGAAGGCCACACGGTGGAGCGTTTTGTAGCCCGAACCGGTGAGCAGGGCGCGGCTTACCAGTCTGAACAAGCCCTGCACCATGTGCTGATGAAGGTGGAAACCCACAACCACCCGACGGCGATTTCACCTTTCCCAGGCGCATCCACGGGCGCCGGTGGCGAGATCCGCGACGAGGGCGCGACCGGGCGCGGCTCCAAGCCCAAGGCGGGTTTGAGCGGTTTCACTGTGTCCAAACTTTGGGGCGGCATGTCGGACCAAGCGGGCGGCAAGCCCGCGCACATCGCAAGCCCCTTGCAAATCATGACCGAAGGCCCACTGGGCGGCGCGGCGTTCAACAACGAGTTTGGCCGCCCCAACTTGCTGGGCTATTTCCGCGAATACGAACAGACCGTGGATGGTGTGGTGCGCGGCTACCACAAGCCCATCATGATTGCGGGTGGTCTGGGCCAGATCGACGCCGAGCAAACCCAAAAAATCAAATTTCCTGCGGGCAGCTTGCTGATCCAGCTGGGCGGCCCTGGCATGCGCATTGGCATGGGCGGCAGCGCGGCCAGCTCCATGGCCACCGGCACCAACGCCGCCGAGCTGGATTTTGATTCGGTGCAGCGCGGCAACCCCGAGATCGAGCGCCGGGCGCAAGAGGTCATCAACCATTGCTGGGCGCAGGGTGCCAACAACCCCATCCTTGCCCTTCACGATGTGGGCGCGGGTGGTTTGTCCAACGCCTTTCCCGAGCTGACCAACGATGCCGGTCGCGGTGCACGCTTTGACCTGCGTGCCGTGAAGCTCGAAGAATCGGGCCTGTCGCCCAAAGAAATCTGGTCCAACGAGAGCCAGGAACGCTATGTGCTGGCGATCGCGCCAGACTCTTTGGCGCAGTTCACCGCCTTTTGCGAACGCGAGCGCTGCCCCTTTGCGGTGATCGGCGTGGCGACCGATGAGCGCCAATTGGTACTTGAAGATAGCGTTCAGCGTTCAGCGTTCAGTGTTGAGCGTGAAGACCAAGACGCTCAACGCTCAACGCCCGACGCTCTACGCCCAGTCGACATGCCCATGGACGTGCTGCTGGGCAAGCCGCCCAAAATGCACCGCGATGTGCGCACCGTAGCGCGTCAGTCGCCCGCCATGGACTTGAACGGCGTGAGTTTGCAACAAGCCGTGATCGACGTGCTGAGCCACCCCACGGTGGCGTCCAAGCGATTTTTGATCACCATCGGTGACCGTGCCGTGGGGGGGCTCACGCACCGCGACCAGATGGTTGGCCCCTGGCAAGTGCCTGTGGCCGATGTGGCCGTGACCCTGGCCGACTACGCAGGCTTTGCCGGTGAAGCCATGAGCATGGGCGAGCGCACCCCTCTGGCCTCGCTCAATGCCGCCGCCTCGGGCCGCATGGCCGTGGCCGAGGCCATCACCAATTTGCTGGCCGCGCCCATCGAGCTGCCTCGCGTCAAGATGTCCGCCAACTGGATGGCCGCTTGCGGCGAACCGGGCGAAGACGCCGCCCTTTATGAAACGGTGAAGGCCGTGGGCATGGAACTGTGCCCGGCGCTCGACATCTCGATCCCCGTGGGCAAAGACAGCTTGTCGATGCGCACGCAGTGGACCGACAACGGAGAGACCCGCAAGGTCACTTCGCCCGTCAGTCTGATCATCACCGCCTTTGCCAGCTTGCCCGATGTGCGTGGCACGCTCACGCCGCAGCTCGATGCGCAAGAGGGCGACACCAGCCTGGTGCTGATCGACTTGGGCCAAGGCCAAAACCGCATGGGCGGCAGCGTGCTGGGCCAGGTGTTGGGCCAGTTTGGCGACAGCGTGCCTGAGCTGCATGATCCTCAAACCTTGGTCAGCTTGGTCCATGCCGTGAACGCTTTGCGCGCCAAGGGACAGATCCTGGCCTACCACGACCGCAGCGACGGCGGCGTGCTGGCTGCTGTGGCCGAGATGGCTTTTGCGGGCCATGTGGGCGTGGCGCTCAATGTGGACATGCTGGTGACGGAGGGCGACGGCATCACCGACAGCCGCGCCGACCACGGCGACGCCAAGAATTGGGCCGGTCAGGTCAGCGCCCGCCGCGAAGAACTCACCCTCAAAGCGCTCTTCAACGAAGAGCTGGGCGTGGTGCTGCAAGTGCGCACGGCTGAGCGCAACGCGGTGCTGCAAACCTTGCGCGAACACGGCTTGTCCAAGCACACGCATGTGATCGGCAAGACCCGACCCGTGCAATCGACCATCCAAAAAGGCGTGGGCGAACTGAGCATCTGGCGCGACACCAAAGAGGTGTTTGTGGCCAAGCTCGAAGACCTGCACCAGGTTTGGGACAGTGTGAGCTGGAAGATTTGCCAGCAGCGCGACAATCCTGCCTGTGCTGATGCCGAACACGCCGCCGCAGGCCAGGCCAGCGACCCCGGCATGCATGTGTCGCTGAGCTTTGACCCGGCTGAGAACGTGGCCGCGCCGTTCCTGAACCTGTCGCGCCCCAAGGTGGCGATCTTGCGCGAGCAGGGCGTCAACTCGCATGTGGAAATGGCTTACGCCTTCCACAAAGCGGGCTTCGAGTCGCACGATGTGCACATGACAGACCTGCAATCGGGCCGTGCCAACTTGGCCGACTTCCAGGGCCTGGTGGCTTGCGGCGGTTTCAGCTACGGCGACACGCTCGGCGCGGGCATTGGCTGGGCGCGCAGCATCACCTTCAACCCAGCGCTGGCTGATCAGTTCAAGGGCTTCTTTGGCCGCGCCGACACCTTGGGTCTGGGCGTGTGCAACGGCTGCCAGATGTTTGCCGAACTTGCCGACATCATCCCCGGTGCACAAGATTGGCCGCGCTTCACGACCAACCAGAGCGAGCGCTTTGAAGCGCGTCTGTCGATGGTCGAAGTGCTGGAGTCGCCCAGCCTGTTTTTGCAAGGCATGGCGGGCAGCCGCTTGCCGATTGCGGTGGCGCACGGCGAAGGCTTTGCCAACTTCAAGCACCGGGGCAATGCGGCGCAGGCCATTGGCGCGATGCGCTTTGTGGACAACCACGGTCAAGCCACCGAGCAGTACCCGTTCAACCCCAACGGCAGCGCGGGCGGTCTCACGGCCGTGACCACGGCCGACGGGCGCTTCACGGCCATGATGCCGCACCCCGAGCGCGTGTTCCGCAATGTGCAAATGAGCTGGACGAGTGGTGACATCGCCGCCACCAGCCCTTGGTTGCGCGTGTGGCAAAACGCCCGCAAGTGGGTGGGTTGATGCGGTTACTCCCGATGTTTTCAGCAATTGAAGGCCAGGATGTCTGAACAATGGTTTCCGCCATCTCAGTTGGCGTATTACTTTGACTCCAATTCCTGGGCCAAAGGCACTTCGCTGTATCTCAAAAACGAAGTCCTGTCGGCGCGCATGACGTCCGAAGGCGAGGACTGGCGCATTGACGCTCAGGTGCAAGGCACCTCGTTTGAGCCTTACCGCGTCACGGCGCACCTGCGGGTCTCGGATGGGGGTAATTTGCAGGGCTGGCGTTCCACTTGTACCTGCCCGGTGGGGCGCTTGTGTAAACACGGCGCAGCGCTGGGCATCCAAGCGGCCATGCAAGGCTTGGCCATGCGCGACCCACAAGACAGCGCTGATGCACCGGACGACACAGAGCAACAATTCCGCTGGCGTGAAGAAAAAGCGCTGCAGCAATCTGAATACCAGGTACGCGAGTGGCTGGGTCGCTTGCAAGCGACCGATGTGCCCTCTGGTTTCAGAGTGCCGGGTCAAGCCAATGAGCGATTTTTGTACTGCCTGACGGCGGCCTCTTCAGGTCACCGCCCGGTGTTCCACCTGACCATCAAACAAGCCATGCTCAAGCAAAACGGCGACTGGGGCAAGCCTAAAAAGATCTCTCACCAGCCTTATCCCAGTGACCCGATTTGGCGCAGTTGTGATCCCGGAGAAGCTGACATTTTTGACCTGATGAAGGCCTGTCCGGCCACCAACAGCTTCAGCTTATACGGCTTTCAAAGCGCTGTGAAGTTACAAGGCGTGGCCGCGCATTTGCTGCTGCGCCTGTGCAGCCGCACCGGCCGATTGATGTGGGAAGAAGGCAAAATCCTGCAGCCTTTGCAGTGGTCTGAGCAAGCCGTGGTGTTTGGTGGCAGCTGGCAAGCCATGCCTGCGCAGGGACACCACCCTGCTGGCTGGAAACTGCACATGCAAGCGGCCCAGGCAGGCGTGTTGCACGGCCTGAACCATCCACCGTTGTATGTCGATTTGCCGCACGGCACCTGCGGTTTGCTTGACACGCAGGGCATGAGCACCGAACAGGTCTTGCTGCTGACGCAGTCCCCAGTGGTGCCCGAAAAAGTGGCGCTTAAATTGCATCAACAGCTGATGGACGTGATGGGCGAATTGCCGCTGCCGCCCGTGGTCGAAAAAATGGCTGAAGTCCGTGATGTGGCCCCTGTGGCCGTCCTGCGGATCGTGGAGGTGCCCGCGCATCTGCGCGGTGAAAAAGGCCTGTTTCAGGCCGAACTGAAGTTCCAATACGCTGACTGTATGGGCTATTGGCCAGACCACCAAGGCCGTGTGGTGGTGGGCCACGGCGCTCAGTCGCGCCTGCTGGTGCGCGATCTGGAGCAAGAGTTGGTCTTTTGGGAACAACTCGAAGACCTGGGCTTACTGCTATGGGATGGGAACTTGCTGGGCATGCCGGACCCTTATGGGCAGGCCCAATGGCTGGAATGGCTGGAAACCGACTTTGCTCCCTTGCGTGAAGCTGGTTTTGAGGTGCGCCCCACCGAAGGGCTGAATCACTGGCTGCGCCTGGCCGAGGACGTGCATGTACGCATGACCAGCGAGGGGGCTGAGGGAAGTACCGAAGAAACCTCGCCCTGGTTTGACCTGTCTTTGGGCATGGACATCGACGGCCAGCGGGTTAACATTCTGCCCTGGGTTCCCGAGATCCTGAAAGCCCTGGCACGTTCGGGCGTGTCAGTGATGGCAACGAACGGTGAACCGCCCGACCGCGTGCCTGACCATTTGTACCTGCCAGAACTGCGTGGGCCCGGTTACGTGAAGTTGCCCACGGCCAAGATCAAACCCTGGCTCGCCATGCTGGTGGAGCTTCATGGCGAGCGCGGTCACGACTGGGACGGCGACTCGCTGCGACTGTCGCGACTTGACGCGCTGCGCACCGTTGCCTCATTGGGCGAGGGTGCAGTGTGGCAGGGTGCGAACCAACTGCGGCAACTGGTGCAGAAGATCCGTGGCCAGACCGCCCTGGCCGAAGTGCCCAAGCCCGAAGGCCTGCAAGCCACGCTGCGGACCTTACCAGCAGCAGGGCCTGAACTGGCTGCAGTTCTTGCGCGAGCACCGTTTGGCGGGTATTTTGGCCGATGACATGGGCTTGGGCAAAACCCTGCAAACGCTGGCCCACATCCTGACCGAAAAGCAAGCGGGGCGATTGACTCAACCGGCGCTCATCGTGGCCCCGGTCAGCCTGCTGGGCAATTGGCAGCGCGAAGCGGCACGCTTTTGCCCAGATTTGAGCACCCATATCCACCACGGCCTGTCGCGCCACGAAACCGAGCAAGAACTCTGCCGCTTTGATGTCGTCATCACTGCTTATTCACTGCTCTCGCGTGATCGCGAGATGTGGATGCATGTGCCTTGGCACCTGCTGGTGCTTGACGAAGCGCAGAACATCAAAAATGCCAATACCAATGCCGCCCAAGTGGTCTCTGAAATTCCGGCTTTGCACCGGCTGTGCCTGTCGGGTACTCCCATTGAAAATCACCTGGGCGAGTTGTGGAGCCAGTTCCACTTTTTGATGCCCGGCTTTTTAGGAAGCCAGCGGCGCTTCACCGAGTTGTTTCGCAACCCGATCGAGCGCCAAGGCAGCGTGGAAAAAATGGCACAACTGCGCGCCCGTGTGACGCCTTTCATGCTGCGCCGTACCAAAGACCTGGTGGCCAACGAGCTGCCACCCAAAATCGATACGTTGATGCGCGTGCCCCTGGACGGCAAACAGGCCGACCTGTACGAAACCATCCGTTTGGGCATGGAAAAAACCGTCCGCGATGCGCTCAATACGCAAGGTCTGGCCAAGTCGCAAATCACCATCCTGGACGCTCTGCTGAAGCTGCGCCAGGTTTGCTGCGACCCGCGCTTGCTGAAATTGAGCGCCGCCAGTCAGGTGCGCGCATCGGCCAAACTGGAACAACTGTTGGACATGCTGCCTGAGATGGTGGCCGAGGGGCGCAAGATTTTATTGTTTTCGCAGTTCACGCAGATGCTGGGCCTGATCGAAGAGGCTTTGCCCGCTTTGGGCATCCCCTGGGTCAAGCTCACAGGACAAAGCAAAAACCGCGACAAGATCATTGACCAATTCACCAATGGGCAAGTGCCGCTGTTCCTGATCAGTCTGAAAGCGGGGGGCGTGGGCCTGAACTTGCCGCAGGCCGACACCGTGATCCATTACGACCCGTGGTGGAACCCGGCGGTGGAAAACCAGGCCACCGACCGTGCCCACCGCATTGGCCAAACCCAAAACGTCTGGGTGGTCAAGCTGGTGGCCCAGGGCACCATCGAAGAACGCATGCTGGCCTTGCAAGAGCGCAAAGCCCAGCTGGCCACCGACATGTACGAAGGGGCCGTTAAGCGCAAAGAGCCGCTGTTTGGTGAGTCTGACGTGAGCGAGCTTCTCAAGCCCTTGGGGTGAGGCGTACCTCATGCTTGTGAATCTGCGTGCGCGGTGTGGCCTTGTCTTGCCCAGCGTGTTCACGACGTCCTGCAATCTTGCCGCACCACCTGCATCTCCTCCTGCTGCGTCATCGGCTGTGCTGCAGGCCAGCGATGTGTCGATGGCAGCTTCCAGGTCGCGGGTCGATCCTTTCACGCCTGATGTTCAAGAGGCGGGCGCCAGCTCAATGGTCATTACGCAATCACATAATGGGCCTTGCAGGACCGATGATAGGCCTGCTTGCCGACTTTTGGAATGCGGCAGTCTGATCAGTGCAAGCCCACCACCGGCCGCGTCTTGTAAAACTGCACCGGGCTTTCGGGAACGGCGTTCAACACCGATTTTTTGATCTTGCCCACCACATGCATTTCGCAGGGCTTGCAGTCAAAGCGCAGGGTCAGTTTTTCCTTGCCGTTGATCAGCTGCATGGGCTCGGCTTTCACTGTGCCTTGCACACCGGTCACGCCTTTGGCTTGTTTGGGGCACAGGCTCAAGCTGAAACGCACGCAGTGCTTGGTGATCATCAGGCTGACTTCGCCCAATTCTTCTTGGCTTTCATAGGCCGCATCAATCACTTTCACGCCGTGTTTCGCGTAAAAATCGCGCGCTTTTTGGTTGAACACATTGGCCAGATAGGTCAGCGTGTCTTCAGGGTAAGCGACAGGCGGCTCCACCGGCACCGCACGCGGCAGGCGATGCAGGCCTTGGTTGCGAGCGTTTTCGAGCGCCTGCACGGCATCTCGGCGAAAAGCATTGAGCAGTGAAGGCGGCACAAACCAGGGGCGGGGCAGGGCGACTTGCACATCCAGCGGCTCGAACAGGGTGTCGCCCAGTTTGCCCAAAGCGGTTTTGAGTTTGTCCACGGCCTGCGTTGGGTCTTTGGGTGCTTGCCAGGCCATGGCCAGATCGGCCGTGCCGGTGTGGCCCACTTCGTCGGTCAGGGTCAGTTGCAGACCGCCGGCGGTTTCAGCCAACTGCATCCAAACGCCCATGCGCCGTTGCGCAGACTTTTTGTCCAGCTTGCGCACCCAGCTCATGTCGCGGTTGCGGTTGACCTGCACGCCTTGGCGCAGGTCCTTGAAGCCGCCCATGGGGTCTTTGGGGAAAAGCTTCCACACCCCCTTGGCTTTGGCGGCCTCGGCGCGGTTGATCTGCAAGCCCACTAATTCTTTTTGCAGGTCGTAGTAACACAGGCCATCGCCGTTTTGCAGTTCGGTGGCCGGGTCGTCGGTGGTGATCTCGACGTGCGCGGGCGTGACCTGGCTGACCCAGCCAATCGGCTGGCCGGGGTTTTTGGGGGTGTCAAACGCGCCAATGTCTTCCTTGCGGCCCTGCACAAAGTAGTCGGTGAACTCGCGGTTGAAGTTCTGGTTCGGGTCGGGCTCGAAGCTGAAGGTGCTGCGGCCGTGCGAGGCAGCAGCCAGCTCAGGACGTTCGTTGAGCACTTCGTCAAACAACTTGCGGTAATGGGCCGTGATGTTTTTCACATAGGCCATGTCCTTGTAGCGGCCTTCGATCTTGAAGCTGCGAATGCCTGCATCCACCAAATCGCGCAAGTTCTCGCTCTGGTTGTTGTCCTTCATGCTAAGCACATGCTTGTCGTGCGCCACGATGCGGCCTTGTGCGTCTTTGACCTCATAGGGCAGGCGGCAGGCTTGGGAGCAGTCACCCCGGTTGGCGCTGCGCCCGGTATGGGCATGGCTGATGAAGCACTGGCCGCTGTAGGCCACGCACAAAGCACCGTGCACAAAAAATTCAATCACGGTGCGCTCGGTGTCGATCACGTCACGGATGGCGGCAATTTGCGGCAGCGTCAGCTCACGCGCCAGCACGATCTGGCTCAAACCCGCGTCTTGCAAGAACTTGGCTTTTTCGGGGGTGCGGATGTCGGTTTGCGTGCTGGCGTGCAGTTGGATCGGCGGCATGTCGATCTCAAGCAGTCCCATGTCTTGCACGATCAGCGCGTCCACCCCCGCGTCGTAAAGCTGCCAGGCCAGCTTGCGCGCCCCTTCGATTTCATCGTCGCGCAAGATGGTGTTGAGTGTGACAAAGATGCGGCTGTGAAAGCGGTGGGCGTATTGCACCAGTTTGGCAATGTCCTGCACCGAGTTGTCCGCCGTGGAGCGCGCTCCAAAAGACGGGCCGCCAATATAGACCGCATCGGCGCCATGGTTGATGGCTTCGATGCCAATGTCGAAGGTGCGGGCGGGGGCGAGGAGTTCGAGGTGGTGAGGCTGCATGGCGCAGGATTATCCCAGTTTGTGCCTTTTAGGCATGCCGGAGCCCTGTCACTCTTGGGGACCCCTTGGTTCTGGGGGAGCCCTTAGTGCCTGGGGGAGCCCTGAAGCGGTGGGCACTGGGCGGGGCTCAGAGGCGCTTCGCTTTGCCACATCGCCCCGCCCAGTGCCCACCGCTTCAGGGTGTGGGCGTTCGTGGTTCTGGGTCTGGTGCAGGTGTGAAATTTGGTGCTGCCTTCGGCTAGTGCTTAGCCAAGACATGGCAGGGCTGAAGGCTCCGACAGTTTGGGATGCGTGCTCCAGAGACGCCCCAAAAAAGCATGGGCGCGGGATGGGGTGATGTGGCAAAGCGAAGCGCCTCTGAACCCCAGCCCGCGCCCATGCCTTTTGCCCTGCCACCCATGTGATCCCTGTCTAGGCCAACCCCGTCCGGCCACCACAAAACAAAAAACGCGACCGAAGTCGCGTTTTTCAGTAAGCAAAGACCAGATCACTGGATCTTGGCTTTGCTGCGCAGACCTTCTTGGTAAGCGCTCAGCTTTTGCTGTTGCAGCTGCTGGGCAATCTGGGGTCTGACTTCTTCGAGCTTGGGCAATTGGGCGTCACGCACATCGTCGACGCGGATGATGTGAAAGCCAAACTGGGTCTTCACGGGCGTGTCGGTCATCTGACCCTTGTCCAGTTTGACCATGGCTGCCGAGAACTCAGCCACATAGCTGCCCGCTGCCGCCCAATCAAGATCACCGCCATTGGCACCGGAGCCCGGGTCTTTCGACAATTTTTTGGCCAAGTCTTCAAATTTGGCCCCCTTCTTGATGTCGGCGATCAATGCTTTCGCCTCGTCTTCCTTTTCCACCAGGATGTGGCGGGCACGGTATTCTTTGCCAGCGTTGGCTGCGACGTATTTGTCGTACTCGGCCTTGATGTCGGCATCTGTAATCGGGTTTTTCTTCTGGAATTCGGTGAACAATTGACGGATCAGCAAGGTCTGTCGGGCCAACTCAAGTTGGTTTTTATAATCATCACTGCCATCCAGGCCACGTTTTTTGGCTTCCTGCATGAAGACTTCGCGGGCAATCAGTTCTTCCTTAATTTGAGCCATGATTTCGGGCGTCACAGCGCGTCCGGAGGCCTCAATCTGCTGCTGCAGAGCCTTGACGCGGGAAGAGGGCACAGGCTTGCCGTTGACCACGGCCAAGTTTTGCGCCAGAACGGGGGAAGCCAGCAAGGCCACCAAAGCGGCGCTGAGCAGTTGCTTTTTCATCGTGTTTTCCTAAGAGACGGAGGTGTCAGATGTGGGTCAAGGGTTCAAAAAAAGGGGCTGTCACCAAAGGGTGACGGCCCGGTGTCAGATCAGCTCGATGGCCAGAGCGTGCAAACCCTGGTCAATGAAATCTTGCAACGCATCATACACAAGGCGATGGCGCTGCACGCGGCTGATGCCGACAAACAAAGGGGAAGCAATGCACACCCGCATGTGGGTGCCCACGCCGCTGTCGTTGGCCCCCATGTGGCCCGCGTGTTGGGCGCTTTCGTCGATCACGCGCAGCTCGGTGGGTTGCAGGCGTTCGCTCAGACGGACGTGGATTTGTTCGCTCAGGGGCAAAGTGGCCTGGATCATGGCTGTTTGTCCTCGTCTTTGGGTAAATAGCGCGCAATGTAAAGGCCCTGACCCAAGATAAAGACCAAGGGGAAGGCATAACCCCAGAGCTTGAAGTTCACCCAGTCTTCGGTGCTGAAGTAGTGCGCCACATACGCGTTGATGGCGGCCATGAACAGGCAATAAAGCATCCACGACAGATTCAGGCGGTTCCACACGGCGTGGGGCAGTTGCAATTGCGTGCCCAGCAGCATGTGCAAAAAGTTCTTCTTTAACAACCAGTGCGCCACGGCCAGGGCAATGGCCAGGCCCGAGTACAACATAGTGGGCTTCCACTTGATGAAGCGCTCGTCGTGCAAGCCCAGCGTCAAGGCACCAAAGCCCAGCACCAGCACGAGCGTGATCTTGTGCATGGTCTGCAGCTTGCCGTCCATCTTGTAGATGATGGCTGTTTGCAGCACGGTCGCACCCATCAGCACCGCGGTGGCGGTGTAGATGTCGGCCAGCTTGTACGCGCCAAAGAACAGCAGGATGGGGAAAAAGTCGAGGATGAGTTTCATGTTGGGGGTCAGTTGCCGCGTCAACAGGGCGCGGCCGGGTTCGGTCAGGAAGGCTCGAAGTCTAACGAAGCGGAGTTCATGCAGTAGCGCAAGCCCGTGGGGGCGGGACCGTCCTCGAACACATGGCCCAGGTGCGCGCCGCATTGGGCGCAGACGGTTTCGACCCGGCGCATGCCGTGGCTGACGTCTACACGCTCTTCGATGGCGTTGTCGCTGGCCGCTAGCGAAAAGCTGGGCCAGCCGCAACCGGCGTCGAATTTGGTGTCCGAGCTGAACAAGGGCGCGTCGCAGCAGATGCAGCGGTAAGTGCCCTTGGACCAGTGGCCCTCGTACTTGCCCGTGAAGGGGCGCTCTGTGGCGGCTTGGCGGGTGACCGCAAAGGCCACCGGTTCTGCGTCTTTTCCGGCCAGCAGGTCACGCCATTCTTGGTCGGATTTGTTGATTTTTCTCATGAGGAACAGCTGATTTCCAGTTGGCCCGCCCAGTCGGGCGGCAAGTCAGCATAGGCTTCAAAGCCCGGATGCTCGTCGAAGGGTGACTGTAGCAAGTTGTACAGGGTGTCGATTTCCGAGAAGTCACCCGCCTGGGCTTGGCGGATGGCGATTTCGGCCAAGTGGTTGCGCAGCACGAATTTGGGGTTGCTGCGCAGCATCTGTTGGCCCATGGCTGAGAAGCTGTTTTGGCCTGAGCGTACGGTGTAACGCGCCAGCCATTCCAGCAGGCGAGGGCGGTCCAATACCAAGTCGGTCACGGCGCTCCAGCCCGCATCGGTCAAAGCAGCAGCAGTCGATTGCATCACCACGGCTTGGCTCAGTCGGCGCCAGAACACCGTGAAATCCACTTTTTCGGCCGCCATGAGTTGCATCAAATCTTCCACCAGCGTCCAGTCGGCTTCGCGCTCGGACTCGGGGGCCAAGTCGCCGATCAGGCCCAACTTGGCGCGCATGGCATCGCCCAAGTAGCGGGGGAACAGGGTTTTGTAGCCCTCCAGCACCAGCAGGGTCATCTCCTGGTCGTCGATCAACGATGCCAGGGCCTGGGCCAGGCAGTAAAGGTTCCAGTACGCCACATTCGGCTGGCGGCCATAGGCATAACGTCCCTGGTGGTCCGAATGGTTGCAGATGTGACCCGGGTCAAAAGCGTCCAAGAACTGGAAAGGGCCGTAGTCGATCGTCAGGCCCAAGAGGCTCATGTTGTCGGTGTTCATGACACCGTGGCAAAAGCCCACCGCTTGCCACTTCGCCAGCAGTTTGGCGGTGCGTTCTTGCACCTCGTCCAGCAAGGCCGCATACACATTGCCCTGCCACAACGCTGCGCGCTCGCGGCACTCGGGCAAGTGGTGGGCTATGGCATGGTCGGCCAGGGCGCGCAGGCTGTCGGTGTCGCCTTGCGCCGAAAAATGCTCGAAGTGCCCAAAACGCAGGAAGCTGGGGGCCACGCGGGCCACCACGGCAGCGCTTTCCATGGTTTCACGCCGCACGGGCTCTGGCGAAGCCACCAGGCACAGCGCCCGGGTGGTCGGGATACCCAAACCGTGCATGGCTTCGCTGCACAAATATTCGCGGATGCTCGAGCGCAGCACAGCCCTGCCATCGCCGCCGCGCGAATAGGGCGTGCGGCCTGCGCCTTTGAGCTGAATTTCTTGTGGACCCTGGGCCGATGCGGCTTCGCCCAGCCAGATGGCGCGGCCATCGCCCAGCTGGCCCGCCCATTGGCCAAACTGGTGCCCGCTGTAGACCGTGGCCAACGGTTGAGAGCCGACCATCAGCGCATTGCCCGCGAAGGCTTGCAGGTGTTCGTCGTCAAACAGCGCGTTCGGCCAGCCCAACTCGACGCGCAAGGCTTCATTGCGGGCGGCCCAGCGCGGCGCGGCCACCGGCGTGGGCTGCAGAGGGGTGAAAAATCGGGAACCCAGTTGGGTCAGGCGGTGCGTCCAGTCCAGCACAGGCAAGTCGTGGGGGTGGCTGACGGGGGAGACCAAAGAGGGAGATGACATGGGGTGTGATTGTCACGCCCTTGACAAGCACCCGCGGTTTAGCGGGTTTTAGGTCGGGTTGGCGTTGAACTCGGGTGCACAATGACCCGATTGAAAAACCCCAACTGACAGGAGACACACCATGCTGGGACTGATGCAACAGCAATCGCTTTTGATTTCTGCGTTGATTGAATTTGCCGAACAACACCATGGCGACAGCGCGGTTGTTTCGCGTCGGGTCGAAGGTGACATCCACCGCAGTGATTGGGCCCAGGTGGCCCGCCGTTCGCGCCAGGTGGCCAACGCACTGGATGCGCAAAAGCTGCCTCAGGGCACCCGCATTGCCACGCTGGCCTGGAACGGTTACCGCCACCTGGAGCTTTACTTTGGCGTGAGCGGATCGGGCCGCGTGCTGCACACCCTCAACCCGCGCCTTCATCCGGAGCAGATGGCCTGGATCGCCAACCACGCCGAAGACCAGGTGCTGTGTTTTGACATGACGTTTTTGCCCCTGGTACAGGCGCTGCACAGCCATTGCAAAACCATCACCCACTATGTGGCTCTGTGCGACGCAGACAAGCTGCCTGCTGACACCGGCATCCCCCATTTGGTGAGTTACGAAGCCTGGATGGGGCAGCAGCCCAGCACCTACGACTGGCCGCAGCTCGATGAAAACACCGCCTGCAGCTTGTGCTACACCAGCGGCACCACGGGCAACCCCAAGGGCGCTTTGTACAGCCACCGCTCCACCGTGCTGCACGCGTATGCCGCTGCTTTGCCCGACTCGATGTGCATTTCTGCCCGCGACGCCATTTTGCCGGTCGTGCCCATGTTCCACGTCAACGCCTGGGGCATCCCCTACAGCGCGGCCATGGCGGGGGCCAAACTTGTGTTCCCTGGCCCTGCGCTGGACGGCAAGTCGGTGTACGAACTGATCGAAGCCGAGGGCGTGACCTTTGCGGCCGGCGTGCCCACCGTGTGGCAAATGCTGTTGGGCCACATGGCGCCCGCAGGCTTGAAGTTCAGCACACTGGGCCGCACCGTGATTGGCGGCTCGGCTTGTCCGCCCGCCATGATCGACGCCTTCCGTCAGAACTACAACGTGGACGTGCTGCACGCCTGGGGCATGACCGAACTCAGCCCACTGGGCACTGTCTGTACCCTCAAAAACAAGCATTTGAGCCTGCCTGCTGAGCAGCAGATGAAGCTGCGCATGAAGCAAGGACGCTGCATTTTTGGCATTGACATGAAAATCGTGGACGCCGAGGGTCAAACCCTGCCGCACGATGGCAAAGCCGCAGGTGATCTGCTGGTCAAAGGCCCCTGGGTCATTGAGTCGTACTACAAACAAGAAGGCGGCAACCCTTTGGTGGACGGCTGGTTCCCTACGGGCGATGTGGCCACCATCGACACCGATGGCTTCATGCAAATCACCGACCGCAGGAAAGACGTGATCAAGTCCGGCGGCGAATGGATCAGCTCGATCGATGTGGAAAACATCGCCATGGCGCACCCGGCCGTGGCCATGGCCGCCTGCATCGGCATACGTCACCCCAAGTGGGACGAGCGGCCGATTGTGTGCGTGGTCAAAAAGCCCGGGGCCGAGGTCACGCATGAAGCGCTACTGGCTTTCTACGAAGGCAAAACCGCCAAGTGGCAGATTCCGGACGATGTGGTCTTTGTCGAGACCATTCCTTTGGGCGGCACCGGCAAGATGCTCAAGACCAAGTTACGCGAGCAGTTGGCCAACTATGTTTTGCCTGGCTTGTGATTTGCATGCAAAAGCCAGATTCAGAGTCGCAAGGGTGATATGCCTTAGGTGCAAACCCCGAGCGAATTTATCGAATCAGCGGTTACGCTTATCGAGTTTGTTACTCAACCTAGGAGACCATGAAATGAAAACCACCATTCGTTTGATCGCGGCAACTGCACTGGCAGCCTCAGCCATGGGGGCGTATGCCCAAAAGGGTGAAACCGTCAAAATTGCCTGGATCGACCCCTTATCTGGTTTGATGGCCCCTGTGGGAAGCAACCAACTCAAAAGCTTTCAGTTTTTTGCTGAAAAGTTCAGCAAAACCAACCCGGCCGGCGTCAAGTTTGAAGTCATCGGCATTGACAACAAATTAAGCCCTGCTGAAAGCTTGAACGCGCTCAAAGCCGCTATGGACCAGGGTGTGCGTTACATCACCCAAGGCAACGGTTCGTCGGTGGCAGGCGCCTTGATCGAAGCCGTGAACAAGCACAACGAACGCAACCCCGGCAAAGAAATCATTTTCTTGAACCACTCTGCGGTTGACCCTGATTTCACCAACAGCAAGTGCAGCTACTGGCACTTCCGCTTTGATGCCGACACTTCCATGAAGATGGAAGCCATGACCACGTTCATGAAAGACCAGAAAGACATCAAGAATGTCTACCTGCTCAACCAGAACTATTCTCACGGCCACCAAATGGTGCGTTTTGCCAAGGAAAACATTGCACGCAAGATGCCCGATGTGAAAATCGTGGGTGAAGACCTGCATCCTTTGGCGCAAGTGCGTGATTTCGCACCCTACATCGCCAAGATCAAGGCTTCGGGCGCTGACACCGTCATCACCGGCAACTGGGGCTCTGACCTGGCTTTGCTGATCAAGGCGGCCAATGAAGGCGGTTACAACGGCAAGTTCTACACCTACTACACCGGTGTGTCCGGCACTCCAACCGCCTTGGGCCAAGGGGGTGCAGGACGTGTCTATCAAATTTCCTACAACCACTACAACATGGGTGGTGAAATGGGCAAATGGATGGCCGAGTTCAAGCAAAAGTTCAACGATGACTTCTACACAGGCTCCGTAATTTCGATCTACAGCGCTCTGGGTGATGCCATGGCTAAGGCCAAATCGACCGATCCGGTCAAAGTGGCAGCGGCCCTCTCGGGTTTGACGTTCAAGAGCTACCACGGTGAAGTGCAAATGCGCAAAACCGACCACCAGCTGCAGCAACCCTTGTGGATGACGGTCTGGCAAAAGGCGGACAAGAAGTTCCCCTACAGCCCAGAAAACACTGGCATGACCTTGGCTCCCGTCAAGGAATACCCATCGTTCATCTCCAGCACGCCTACCAGCTGCCAGATGAAGCGTCCAGGCTAAACACGGGACGTCAACACCGTTCAGTGATGCGAGGGGGATGACGTCCAGTCACCGCCTTGCAGTGTGGGCCCAGACCCGATCAACACACGTTCATCGGGTCTTTTGTTTTTTGCATCCCTTCATTGGGGCGGTTGATCTGGCCCACTTTCGGTAACGCAGTTAGACCCTTGAAGGTCTGGAAAGTTTTTATGGAGTTTTTCATCATCTCCATGCTCAACGGTCTCAGTTACGGACTGTTGCTCTTCATGCTCAGCTCCGGCCTGACGCTGATTTTCAGCATGATGGGCGTGCTCAACTTTGCGCACGCCAGTTTTTATATGGTGGGCGCCTATTTTGGCTATACCCTTTCCGGTTGGATGGGTTTTTGGCCTGCTTTGGTGATTGCCCCTTTGCTCGTCGGTGCACTTGGTGCCGTCTTTGAGCGCGTGACATTGCGCAAAGTTCATCCTTTTGGCCATGTCCCCGAGTTGTTGGTGACCTTTGGCTTGTCTTATGTGCTTCTGGAGCTGGTGCAACTGGTTTGGGGGCGCACGGCCGTGGAGTTTCTGCCACCAGAATTTTTGCGCAGCTCAGCGTTCACCTTGATCAACCATTCTGTTGATGGCCTCAGTTTTGTATGGGGCGCGGCTCCGGCAGAGGCTTGTACAACGGCTGATGCCGCGGTGCGCTTGGTCTGCTCACCGTTTCCAGCCACACGAGGGTTCATGATGTTGGTGGCCGTGTTGATGTTGTTGTCCTTGTGGCTCTTGCTCACACGCACCCGCATCGGTCTGGTGATTCAGGCAGCTTTGACACACCCCGAGATGGTCGAATCCCTGGGCCACAACGTGCCCCGTGTTTTCATGCTGGTTTTTGGTGCAGGCACTGGTTTGGCTGGCTTGGCCGGCGTCATTGGTGGCAGCACCTTTGTGACCGAACCTGCCATGGCAGCCACTGTCGGCTCGGTGATTTTTGTCGTGGTGGTGGTGGGCGGCATGGGCTCTTTGTCCGGCGCTTTCTTGGCCTCGGTCTTGATTGGCGTGATTCAGACCTTTGCCGTCGCCATTGACTACTCGTTCCTGACTTTGGCCAAAGACATGGGCTGGGCCTTGTCTGCAGCCACCCAGGAAAACTCTTTTGCGAAACTCACCATTTCACAGGTCGCACCGATCTTGCCCTACTTGTTCCTGGTTCTGATCCTGATCTTCCGGCCCAAGGGCCTCTTGGGCACACGCGAGGGATAAGACATGGCTGCTGTTTACAAATTCAAACCATACAACGTCGGTCGTTGGGTCATCTGGAGCGCTTTCGCCTTGCTGTTGGTATTCGCGCCTTTGGTGTTCACCAGCAACTTGTCGATCACCATGTTGGCGCAAATGGGCATTGCCATCATTGCCTGCCTGTCCTACAACATGCTCTTAGGTCAGGGCGGCATGCTCAGCTTTGGCCATGCGGTTTACACCGGGTTGGGCTCTTACATGGCCATCCACGCCTTGAATGCCGTGACCGGTGGCAAGCTGCACATTCCTGTCAGTTTGCTGCCCATCGTGGGCGGACTGGCCGGCATGGGCTTTGCCATTTTGCTGGGCTGGGTCACCACGCGCAAATCCGGCACGCCCTTTGCCATGATCACCCTAGGTGTGGCTGAGCTGGTGTTTGCCATGTCGCTCATGTTCTCTGAGTTTTTTGGCGGGGAGGCGGGTGTCTCGGGCAACCGTGTGACCGGTGAGCCGTTCTTTGGCATCACCTATGCCCAACAAATTCAGGTTTATTACCTGATCGCGATTTACACCTTTGTGTGTGTGGCGCTCATGTATGCGTTTACCCAGACCCCATTGGGCCGGATTCTCAATGCGGTGCGCGACAACCCAGAGCGGGTCGAGTTCATTGGTTACAACACCCAGCGTGTGCGTTATTCGGCATTCATCATTTCCGGGTTTTTTGCTGGCATTGCAGGCGGCCTGGGCGCACTCAACTTCGAGATCGTGACCGCCGAGGTGGTCGGAGCGGCCCGTTCAGGCGCCTATTTGCTCTTCACATTTTTGGGCGGGGCAACATTCTTCTTCGGCCCGATCATCGGTGGCATGCTGATGGTCATTGCCTTTGTGCTGCTGTCGGAGCTGACCAAGGCGTGGTTGCTTTACCTGGGCTTGATTTTCTTGTTCATGGTGATGTATGCCCCTGGCGGCATTGCCAGTTTGATCATGATGAATTTGCGTGTCGCCATGTTTGGCAAATTTCGTCAAATATGGACCAGTTACCTGGCTTTGGGTTTGACCGCCATGGTCATGTTGGCGGGAGCCGGGGCAATGATCGAGATGGTCTATCACTTGCAGCTTAATTCAGCGCTGGGTGACACGGTGAAGTTCATGGGCATCAGCTTGAATGCCAAAGGACTGGACAGTTGGTTTGGTTCTGCCTTTGTCATGTTCACCGGCTTGGGCCTCTTCGAGCTTGTCCGTCGCCAATTTGCGCAGGATTGGGGGCGGATACAGACCGAAATTGAAAAAGAAATCAAACGCAGGGAGACTGCTGTATGAGTTACGCCCTTGAACTCAAGGCTGTACGCAAGAATTTTGGTAAAACCGAAATCATTCGCGGTGTGGATTTGGCGGTCAATGCAGGAGAGCGCGTGGCGGTCATCGGTCCCAACGGCGCCGGTAAATCGACCTTGTTCAATTTGATCAGCGGACGTTTTGGGCCAACATCCGGTGACATTTTGCTCAACGGTCAACGCATTCATAACAAGACACCCTATGAAATCAATCGCATGGGCCTGTCACGCAGTTTTCAAATCACCAATATCTTTCCCAAATTGAGTGTTTTTGAAAATCTGCGCTGCGCCTTGCTGTGGAGCCTCGGCTACAAATACACCTTCTTCAAATTCCTGTCTGGTCTAAAAGATGCCAACGAACGCACGGACCAGTTGCTGGACATGATTCGGCTGCACAAAAAGCGTGATGTCCTGGCCATGAACCTGACTTATGCCGAACAAAGAGCACTCGAAATTGGTGTCACCATAGCAGGTGGTGCCGATGTGATTTTGCTGGACGAACCCACTGCGGGCATGAGCAAAAGTGAAACATCCCGATTCATCCAACTCATCAAGGAAGTCACGGTAGGCAAAACACTGTTGACGGTCGAACACGACATGGGTGTGGTTTTTGGATTGGCCGACAAAATAGCGGTGGTGGTCTATGGCGAAGTGATTGCTTTTGACACGCCTGAAGCGGTCAGGGCCAATCCCAAAGTACAGGAAGCCTACTTGGGCTCACCTGTGGCTGACGGTCAAGCGGGAGTTCATTGATGTTGAAGATTGATAACCTGCATGCCTATTACGGCAAAAGCCATGTTCTGCATGGCGTCAACTTTGATGTGAAGCCGGGTGAAATCGTGGCCCTCCTGGGGCGCAATGGTTCAGGTCGATCAACCACAGCCAAAGCCATCATGGGTTTGGTCGAATGTCAAGGGCGAATCGACTGGAAAGGGCAGTCCATTCAAGGCAAAAAAGCCTTTGAAATTGCCCACCAGGGTCTGGGTTATGTCCCCGAAAACCGGGAGATATTTCCCAAATTGACTGTGCACCAGAACTTGCAGTTGGGACAAAAGCGCAGTGGTCAAAATGGAAGGTGGTCGTTCGAGGACATGTTCAACATGTTTCCCCGCCTGAAAGAGCGGGAGCACACCGAAGCCGGTGTTCTGTCTGGGGGTGAACAACAAATGCTCACCTTGTGTCGAACCCTGATGGGCGATCCTGACCTCATCATCATCGATGAACCTACTGAAGGTTTGGCGCCCAAGATCGTGGAGTTGGTGGGGCAATTTCTGCAAAGCCTGAAAACCCGAGGTGTGTCGGTGCTGCTGATTGAGCAAAAGCTGACCATCGCCATGAACATCTCTGACAGGGCATTGGTCATGGGTCATGGCAGCATCGTGTTTGATGGCACACCCGATGAACTGAGGGCCAACAGCTACATCCGTAAGGAATGGCTGGAGGTGTGATCACCTCAGGTGAGGGCGGGTCTCAGGGGCGACAAAAATATTTTGGTTGCCCTTTTTTTTGCCTACAATGCCAATAAACGAACGGTCGTTCTTTTTTCATTTTCTATCTAAGGAACTCCAGCATGACAGCTGAATACAAAGTCCACGGTGATGTCGCGGTCATCACACTGATGAACCCGCCCGTCAACGGTTTGGGGCTGTCCACTCGCGTGGGCATCACCGACAACCTGGAAAAAGCCAACAACGACCCCGCCGTCAAGGCCATCGTCATCACGGGTGCTGGCAAAGCTTTTTCGGGCGGCGCAGACATCCGCGAGTTTGGCTCCCCCAAAGCCTTGCAAGAACCCAATTTGCTCAGCGTGATTCGCGCTTGCGAGAATTCATCCAAACCCGTGGTCGCCGCCATGCATTCGGTGGTGATGGGTGGCGGTCTTGAGTTAGCGCTCGGCTGCCACTACCGCATTGCAGCACCCGGCACCTCCATTGCCTTGCCTGAAGTCAAATTGGGCTTGATCCCTGGCGCAGGCGGCACACAGCGTTTGCCCCGCGTGATCGGTGTCGAGCCAGCCCTCAACATGATCGTCAGCGGCGAAGCCATCAAGAGCGAGATGCTCGCCATGTTGCCCGGTCAAAAGCTGTTCGATGCCATGGCCCAATCTGCAGAGTCGCTGGCCGAAGAGGCTTTGGCGATGGCCAAAAAAGTGGCTGCAGCCCATGCCGATGGTGCGCCATTGCCTTTGGTGCGCAATTTGCCTTGCAAGCACCCCCAAGGCGACGCTTACTTTCAGTTCGCCCGCAACATGGTCAAAGGCATGGCCAAAAACCTGCCAGCGCCAGCCAAATGCGTGGATGCCGTGGAGGCGGCCACCCAGAAAAAATTCGAAGATGGCATGTTTTTGGAGCGTGAGATTTTCACCAACCTCATGTTCACCCCCGAAAGCCGCTCGCTGCGCCACATCTTCATGGCCGACCGTGCGGCGTCCAAGATTGCGGACGTGCCGGCGGACACACCCATGCGAGACATCAAGTCCATTGCCGTCATCGGTGCCGGCACCATGGGTGGCGGCATCTCGATGAACTTCCTGAACGCGGGCATCCCGGTCAAGATGCTCGAAATGAAACAAGACGCGCTCGACCGTGGCGTGGCCACCATTCGCAAGAACTACGAAGCACAAGTCAAAAAAGGCAAGCTCAAGCAAGACAAATACGAGCAGCGCATGGCCTTGCTCAGCACCACGCTCAGCTACGACGACATCGGCCAAGCCGATCTGGTGATTGAAGCCGTGTTCGAAGAAATGGGCGTGAAAGAAGCTGTCTTCAAGAAGCTGGATGCCGTCATGAAGCCCGGCGCGATTTTGGCCTCCAACACCTCCACCCTGGACGTGAACCAGATTGCCAACTTCACCAAGCGCCCACAAGACGTGGTCGGCATGCACTTTTTCAGCCCCGCCAACGTGATGAAGCTCTTGGAAGTTGTGCGCGGCGCGCAAACCGCCAAAGACGTCATGGCCACCGTCATGGCCATCGGCAAAAAAATCAAGAAAACCTCGGTGGTTTCGGGTGTGTGCGATGGCTTCATCGGCAACCGCATGATCGAGCAGTACAGTCGCCAAGCCGGTTTCTTGATCGAGGAAGGCTGCACTCCCGCACAGGTGGACAAAGCGGTCGAGAAATTCGGCTTTGCCATGGGCCCTTTCCGAATGGGCGACCTGGCTGGCAACGACATTGGCTGGGCCATTCGCAAGCGCCGCTACACCGAAAAACCCAACCTCAAGTACAGCAAAACCGCTGACTTGCTGTGCGAGATGGGGCGTTACGGCCAAAAGACGGGCGCAGGCTGGTACGACTACCAGACTGGCAAACGCGACGCGATCCCCAGCGCTGTGGTGGTTGAAATGATCGAAAAACACCGCGCTGCTTTGGGGCTAACACCGCGCAAGATTTCCGACGAAGAAATTGTGCAGCGCTTGGTGTATTCCTTGGTGAACGAGGCTTGCCACATTCTGGAAGAGGGCATAGCCAGCAAGGCCAGTGACATTGACATGGTCTACATCACCGGCTACGGTTTCCCGTTCTGGCGCGGTGGCCCCATGTTGTATGCCGACACTGTGGGCTTGTTCAACGTGGCTGAAGACATGAAGCGTTTTGCCAAGAACCCACACGACGACGCCCAATTCTGGCAACCCGCACCTTTGTTGGCGCGCTTGGCGGCCGAAGGCAAGACATTCAATTGAGGCACGTCTGGCGTTGAGGGTTCAGTTTGCAGGTTGAGTGTTCAGCGTTCTGCGTTGAGCGTCCAAAGACCAATTAGCTGCTCGCAAAACGCACAACGCCTAACGCTGAACGCACATCGCTCAACGCTCAAAACAAGGATTCAAAATGACCAATGCCGTTATCGTATCGACCGCCCGCACCCCTCTGGCCAAGAGCTGGAAGGGCGCTTTCAACATGACCCATGGCGCCACTTTGGGCGGCCACGCTGTGCAACACGCTGTGGCCCGCGCTGGCATTGATGCCGCCGAAGTCGAAGACGTGATCATGGGCTGCGCCACACCTGAAGGTGCCACCGGTGCCAACATCGCGCGTCAGATCGCCCTCAAAGCTGGTTTGCCCATCTCGGTATCGGGCATGACCGTCAACCGTTTTTGCTCTTCGGGTTTGCAAACCATTGCTTTGGCTGCGCAACGCATCATTGCGGGCGAAGGCCAAGTGTATGTGGCCGGAGGCGTGGAGAGCATTTCTTGTGTACAGCAAGAGATGAACACCCACATGCTGCAAGACTTGGCGCTGGCCAAGATGAAGCCAGAGATTTACTGGAACATGCTGCAAACCGCAGAACAAGTGGCCAAGCGCTACAAGATCGCCCGCGACCGCATGGACGAGTACGGCGCTGCCAGCCAGCAAAAAGCCTGCGCCGCAGCAGCAGCGGGCCTGTTTGATGCCGAAATCGCCGCCATCACTGTGCCCCAAGGCGTGGCCGACAAAGTCATGGGCATGACAACGAAGCAAGTGACTGTCAGCCGCGACGAAGGGTTGCGCGAAGGCACCACCGTGGACGCTATCAGTGGTCTGCGCTCAGCGCTGCCCGGTGGTTTGGTCACAGCCGGCAATGCCAGCCAGTTCTCGGACGGCGCAGGCGCTTGCGTGTTGATGGACGAAAAGCTGGCCGAGCAACGTGGCTTGAAGCCGCTGGGCCGCTTTCTTGGTTTTGCCGTGGCCGGTTGCGAGCCGGACGAAATGGGCATCGGCCCCGTGTACGCCGTGCCCAAAGCGCTGGCGCGTTTGGGCCTCACAGTCAACGACATCGACCTGTGGGAGCTGAACGAAGCGTTTGCCGTGCAGGTGCTTTATTGTCGCGACAAGCTGGGCATCCCGGCCGACCGGCTGAACGTCAACGGCGGCGCGATTGCGGTGGGTCACCCTTACGGCGTGTCAGGCCAACGCCTGACGGGTCACGCCTTGATTGAAGGCAAACGCCGTGGCGCAAAGCGTGTCGCGGTGACCATGTGCATTGGCGGCGGCATGGGGGCTTGCGGCATTTTTGAAGTGCTGTGATGGATTCACGCGTTGATGTCTGATCAACGCAAAGGGCGGTTGGCTTCGCGCTGCCCGCCTTTTTTTATGGGTTGAGTCTGGATGAGCTTTATGAGTTTACGTCCCACCATTGATTTTTTGCTGCACGACTGGCTGAAGGTGGAAAGCCTGCAGTCCCGCGAACGTTTTACCGACCACTCGCGTGAAACTTTTGATGCCGTGCTCGACACCTGCGAGCGCATTGCGCGGGAAAAATACGCCCCCTTCAACCGCCTGGTGGACACGCAAGAGCCGCACTTTGACGGCGAAAAAGTCATCTTGCCGCAGGCCACACACGATGCGTACAAGGCCTATGCCGAATCGGGCATGTTGAGCGCCGCGCAAGACTACAAGATGGGCGGCATGCAGCTACCCTACACGGTGGAGGCGGCTGCCAACGCCTTTTTTGCCATGGCCTCGGTCAGTATTGGCTCGGGTATGCTCACCAGCGGCAATGCCAATTTGCTGATGGTGCATGGCACCGACTTGCAAAAGCAGGTGTTTGCCGCCAACGAATTCAATGGGCGTTTTTCAGGCACCATGTGCTTGAGCGAACCGCAAGCTGGCTCGTCACTGAGCGACGTGACGACCCGTGCCACACCCGATGGCGCTGACTTTGAATCCGATGCTTTGGGTGCGCGCTACCGCCTTAAGGGCAACAAGATGTGGATTTCCTCGGGCGAGCACGAACTCTCCGAAAACATCCTCCATTTGGTGCTGGCCAAGATCCCCGATGCCAAGGGCCAGTTGGTGCCGGGCGTGCGTGGCATCTCGCTCTTCATCGTTCCCAAAAAGATGGTTGGCACCGATGGGCAACTCACCGGCGAGCGCAACGATGTGGCGTTGGCGGGCCTGAACCACAAGTGCGGCTGGCGCGGCACGACCAACACCTTGCTGAACTTTGGCGAGGGCAAGTACCCCGTTCGCGGCGAATCGGGTGCAGGCTTGGACGGCGCAGGCAGCGGCGCTGTGGGTTACTTGGTCGGCAAGCCCGGCGAAGGCCTGCGCTGCATGTTCCACATGATGAACGAAGCCCGCATTGGCGTGGGCATGGCCGCCACCATGCTGGGCATGGCGGGTTACTACGCCAGCCTCGATTACGCCAAAAACCGCCCGCAAGGCCGACCCAGCGGGGCAGGGGGCAAGGATGCCAGCCGCCCGCAGGTGCGCATCATTGAACATGCCGACATCAAGCGCATGCTTTTGGCCCAAAAATCCTATTCGGAAGGCGCCCTGGCGCTCGCCCTGTACTGCGCCCGTTTGGTAGATGAGCAGCACACCGGCTCAGCCGAAGACGCCGATGTGGCGCGGCTGCTGCTCGAAGTGCTCACGCCCATCGTCAAAAGTTTCCCCAGTGAGTGGTGTCTCGAAGCCAACAGCTTGGCCATCCAGATTCACGGCGGCTACGGCTACACCCGCGACTTTCCAGTCGAGCAGTACTGGCGCGACAACCGCCTGAACATGATCCATGAGGGCACCCACGGCATCCAGGCCATGGACTTGCTGGGCCGCAAGGTGCTGATGGAAAACGGTCGGGGCCTGCAACTGTTGGCCGAACGCATGTTGGCCACGACGGCCAAGGCTGAAGGCAGCTGGGGACCTGAAGCTGCGGCTTTGCGCGATGCCCTGCAACAAGTCGGCCAAGCCACCCAGCAAGCTTGGGACGGTGCCGAACCTGCCCAGGCGCTGGCCAATGCGGTGCCTTATCTGCAGGCCTTTGGCCACACCGTGATCGCCTGGATCTGGCTCGATGTGGCGGCCAGCTTGGAGGGCAACGATACCCCTGCCGCGCAGGGCCGCCGCGCTGCCTGCCGTTACTTCTTCCGCTACGAATTACCCAAAATTGGCGCCTGGCTGAACGTGGTCAGCAGCCGGGACCCGACTTGTGCGGATTTGCCCGAGGAGGCTTTTTGATGATCCGCCACATCGTGCTGTGGAGCCTTCACGAACAGGCACAAGGGGCCGACAAGGCCACCAACCTCGAAAAAGCCAAAGCATTGCTGCTGTCGTGCGCCAAGGTGGTGCCCGGCATCCGTGCTTTCGAAGTCGCCACCGCCACCCCCGGCATGGACTGCACCAACGATTTGGTACTCCACATGCTGCTCGATGACGCGCAGGTGCTAGCGGCTTACCAAAATCACCCCGATCATCAGGCCATCAAACCCTTCATGAAAGCGGTCGTCAAAGAACGCCGCTGCATGGATTTCAACGTCGAATAAAAGGAGCTCCTACATGGCACGCACTGTTCAACAACTTTTTGACCTGACCGGCCAAGTGGCCTTGGTCACCGGCGGCTCGCGCGGCCTGGGCTTGCAAATGGCCCACGCCCTGGGCGAGGCTGGGGCCAAGATCATGCTCAGCTCTCGCAAGGCGGCCGACCTGGAAGAAGCCGCTGCCCAATTGCAGGCCGCTGGCATCGACGCCCGCTGGATCGCTGCCGACTGCGGCAAAGAAGAGGACATCCGTCGTTTGGCCACTGAAACCATGGAGCGCATGGGGCCCATCGACATCCTCGTCAACAACGCCGGTGCCACATGGGGTGCACCCGCCGAAGAACACCCCGTGGCCGCATGGGACAAGGTCATGAACCTGAATGTGCGCGGTTATTTCATCCTGGCGCAAGAGGTGGCCAAGTTGTGCATGATCCCGCGCGGCAAGGGTCGCATCGTCAACATTGCTTCGATTGCCGGTCTGGCGGGCAACCCGTCCGAGATGAAGACCATTGCCTACAACACCTCCAAAGGGGCGGTGCTCAACTTCACCCGAGCGCTGGCAGGCGAGTGGGGTGAACACGGCATCACTGTCAACGCCATATGTCCGGGCTTTTTTCCCAGCAAAATGACCTATGGCTTGCTGGAAAAACTCGGCGCAGACAAGATGGCTCAAGCTGCACCACTGCGACGCTTGGGCGATGACGAAGACCTCAAGGGTCTGACCCTGCTCTATGCATCGGATGCGGGCAAACACATCACCGGCCAGTGGATGGCGGTAGACGGTGGTGTCACCGCGATCATCGGCGGCTGAACGTGAGCAAACTCGGACCATGAGCATCCCTTTTGGCGCTTTGATTCCGTTTGTGGAGCACCTGGGCTTCACACTGGAGAAGTTTGAGGGGGGGCAATCCGAGCTGCTCTTCGCGCCGCTGGCCCAACACCTGAACTCGTTTGAGGTGACACACGGCGGTGCGGTGATGACGCTCCTGGATGTGGTCATGGCCACTGCAGCCCGCAGCATGGAGCCCGACATGGGTGTGGTCACTATCGAGATGAAAACCAGCTTTTTGCGACCTGCCAAAGTGCCCGCGGGCCTGGCCCTTCGTGCTGCGGGGCAGTTACTGCATCGCACACGCAGCATGGCTTTTACCGATGGCAAGGTGTTTGACGCCACTGGTCAGCTTTGCGCGCACGCCACGGGCACCTTCAAATACGTGGCCAGGCGCGCATCTTCTGCACCTGCCACCGACTGATTTTTCTCAACTTTTTATTCTTTACACGGAGTCTTTCATGCCCATCAACCACCGCATCGTTCTCGATAACCGCCCCCAAGGCGAAGCCACTGTCAACAACTTCAAATTGGTCGAACTGCCTCTGCCCGATCTGCAAGACGGGCATGTACTGGTCTGCCACCACTACCTGAGCCTGGACCCTTATATGCGCGGGCGCATGAACGAAAGCAAAAGCTACGCAGTACCTCAGCCCTTGGGCGAAGTGATGATTGGTGGCACAGTAGGCGAGGTGGTGGACAGTCGCCACCCCAAATTCAAGGCCGGCGACCAAGTTGTTGGCATGGGTGGCTGGCAAGAATACAGCGTGGTCGATGCCAACGTCATCGGTGCACTGCGCAAGGTCGATACCACGCATGTGGCGCTGTCGCATTATTTAGGGGCGGTCGGCATGCCTGGCGTCACAGCTTGGTATGGCCTGTGCAACATCATCAATCCCAAAGCGGGCGAAACCGTCACTGTGAGTGCTGCCAGCGGCGCTGTGGGCAGCGCTTATGGCGCTCTGGCCAAAGCACGCGGCTGCCGCGTGGTCGGCATTGCCGGTGGCAAGGACAAATGCGATTACGTGGTCAATGAATTGGGCTTCGACGCCTGCATCGACTACAAGGAGCACAAGGACTACATCAGCTTATCCAAGGCCCTGCGCGAGGCTTGCCCGAACGGCATCGACGGCCACTTTGAAAACGTCGGTGGCATGGTGCTGGATGCTGTGATGCTGCGCACCAACGCGTTCGCACGCATCGCGGTGTGCGGGATGATTGCGGGCTATGATGGCGCACCACTTCCCATGGCCAATCCTGCCCTGATTTTGGTCAACCGAATGAAAATCCAAGGCTTTATCGTCAGTGAACACATGGAAGTCTGGCCTGCGGCCCTGCAAGAACTCGGCTCTTTGGTGGGCACTGGCAAATTGCGCCCACGTGAAACCGTGGCCCTGGGCCTGGCCGCAGCGCCTGGAGCTTTCTTGGGTTTGCTCAAGGGCAAGAACTTCGGAAAGCAGTTGGTCAAACTGATCTGAGACCGCCTGCATGTCTGAGCTGGTCCTGCACCACTACCCGATCTCGCCATTTGCCGAGAAGGTGCGCCTGATTCTGGGCTACAAGCAACTGGCCTGGAAGAGCGTGCTCATTCCAATGATCATGCCCAAGCCCGATCTGACGGCGCTCACCGGGGGCTACCGCAAAACGCCGGTACTGCAGATCGGCGCTGACATTTACTGCGACACCGCACTGATCGGCGATGTACTGGAGCACTTGGCCCCCGCGCCCACGATTTATCCTGATGCCGTCAAAGGCGCAGCGCGCATCGTCGCGCAGTGGGCCGACAGCGCTTTGTTCACGGCGTCCATGGCCTACAACTTCCAGCCTGCGGGTGTGGCCGAAGTCTTTGCGGGCGCACCCGCTGAGGGCGTGCAGGCTTTTGTGGCCGATCGCACGGCCATGCGTGGTGGCGCGGCCCGCATGGCGTCCGCAGACGCTACTGGCACTTACAAAAGCTACTTGCGCCGCATCGCCAGCATGCTGCGCGAGCAAGACTTTTTGTTCGGCGCACAGCCTTGCGTGGCCGACTTTGCGGCTTACCACCCCTTGTGGTTCACGCAAGAACGCACGCCAGCCTTGGCGGGCATTTTGGATGCAACGCCCGAAGTCAAAAGCTGGATGGCCCGCATGAAGGTCATCGGCCACGGCTCCCCTGGCAAATGCAGCGCCGAAGAAGCCTTGCAGATGGCTCTCAATTCAAGGCCTGTTGCCTTGCAGGGTGAGGTGTTCCAAGATGAGCACGGCATCGCATTGGGCAGTCAGGTCGAGATTGCCGCCGACAACTTTGGCCTGGAGCCGACCGAGGGCGAACTGATCGCAGCCACCCGCACCCGTTACACCCTGCGCCGCAGCGATGATCGGGCGGGCACGGTGCACGTCCACTTCCCACGTGTGGGCTTCACATTGAAAAAGGTTTCCCCATGATCGAAAACTTCAAAGGCAAAACTGCGGTGCTGACGGGTGCCGGTTCAGGCTTTGGACTGGAATGTGCCCGTATCGGTGCCCGACTGGGCATGAAGCTGGTGCTGGTGGACGTACAGCAAGACGCCCTGGACAAAGCCGAGGCCGAAATGAAAGCCCAAGGCGTTCAGGTGCTGGCCCGCAAGGTTGACGTCTCGAACGCGCAGGCCATGGCGCAACTGGCCGCCGACGTGCAAGCAAGCTTTGGGGCACCGAACTTTGTGTTCAACAACGCGGGCGTGGGGGCCGGGGGCCTGGTCTGGGAAAACTCGGTGGCCGATTGGGAATGGGTGCTGGGCGTCAACCTCTGGGGCGTGGTGCACGGCGTGCGCCTGTTCACGCCCATGATGCTCGAAGCGGCCAAAGCCGACCCGGGCTACCGAGGCCATATCGTCAACACCGCCAGCATGGCCGGCTTGCTCACGGCGCCCAACATGGGCATCTACAACGTCAGCAAACACGCTGTGGTTTCGCTCACGGAAACGCTCTACCAAGACCTTCATTTGGTGACAGACCAAGTCAGCGCCAGTGTGTTGTGCCCCTATTTTGTGCCCACCGGGATCAGCCAAAGCCAACGCAACCGCCCCAGCGACCTGCCGCCTCAACAACCCACTGCCAGCCAATTGATTGGCCAAGCCCAAAGTGACAAAGCTGTCAGCAGTGGCAAAGTGTCAGCGGCCGATGTGGCCCAGAAAGTGTTTGATGCGGTGGTCAGCGACCAGTTTTATATTTACAGCCACCCGCATGCACTGGGCAATGTGCAAAGCCGCATGGAAGCGCTCGTGCAAGGCAACAACCCGCCTGACCCGTTTGCTGCGCGCCCCGATCTGGGCGACAAGCTGCGCCAAGCATTGCGAAAGGCCTGAAGGGGCTTTGTTCAGCGACGAGCGCCGATTTTCACGGCCGCTTTGCGGCTGTTCATGTGTGGAAAAGGCCTGTTGCTGCGAGGCCTTCTCAGCGCCTGGCGCAACGGCTGAGAAATGGTCATCGCTGTGTCCTCTTGGGCTGATTTTTTGCTGCTGAGCTTGTGGCAAACTTGACCATTCCCCCTCTCAATGCGACCTGAGACATGCAAAAAATCCTGGCCCAACTGGCCGCAGAAATCCGTATCCGCACTGAGCAAGTCAAGACCGCCGTGGAATTGCTTGATGGCGGTGCCACCGTCCCTTTCATCGCCCGTTACCGCAAAGAAGTGACCGGAGGCCTGGACGACATCCAGCTGCGTGAGCTGGAGTCTCGCTTGGGGTACTTGCGAGAGCTGGAAGACCGCCGCTCCGCCGTGATCAAGAGCATCACTGAGCAGGACAAGATGACGCCCGACTTGCTGGCCGCCATCGACGCCGCACCCACCAAACAAGCGCTGGAAGACCTCTATTTGCCCTTCAAGCCCAAGCGCCGCACCAAGGGCATGATCGCTCGGGAAGCCGGGCTGGAGCCCCTGGCCGACAAGCTGTTTGCCGACCCGACCCTCGACCCGCACGCCCAAGCGCAAGCCTTTGTGCTGGCTGCGGGTGCCATTGAAGGCGCTGACTTCACGACCACCGCGGCTGTGTTGGACGGTGTGCGCGATTTGCTGAGCGAACGTTGGGCTGAAGACGCGTCACTCGTGCAGGCGCTGCGCGAATGGTTATGGAACGAAGGCCTGTTCAAAAGCAAGCTGGCCGACGGCAAGGACGAGAACAACGCCGATGTGTCCAAGTTCCGCGATTACTTTGACTACGACGAGCCGATGGGCCGCGTGCCCAGCCACCGGGCGCTGGCCGTGTTCCGGGGTCGCGCTTTGGACATGCTGGACGCCAAGCTCATTCTTCCTGTTGAGCCCGAGCCGGGCAAGCCCAGCATCGCCGAAGGCAAGATCGCCATGCACCTGGGCTGGAGCCATGCAGCGCGCCCCTCGGACGACCTGATCCGCAAATGCGTGGCCTGGACCTGGCGCGTGAAGCTCAGCCTGTCGACCGAGCGTGACCTGTTCACCCGCCTTCGCGAGGACGCGGAAAAAGTCGCCATCAAGGTCTTTGCGGACAACCTGCGCGACCTGCTGCTGGCCGCCCCCGCTGGCCCCCGCGTGGTCATGGGCCTGGACCCGGGCATCCGCACCGGTGTGAAGGTGGCCGTGGTCGACACCACCGGCAAGCTGGTCGACACCGCCACGGTGTATCCACACGAGCCGCGCAAGGACTGGGCGGGTTCGCTTTTGACCCTGGCCAAGCTGTGCGAAAAACACAACGTCAACCTGATCGCGATTGGCAACGGCACCGCCAGCCGCGAAACCGACAAACTGGCCGGTGACCTGATCCAACACCTGGCCCGCTTGCGTGACGGTGTGGAGATTCAAAAAGTGGTGGTGAGTGAAGCGGGTGCGTCGGTGTACTCCGCCAGCGAATTCGCATCGCAAGAGATGCCCGACGTGGACGTGAGCCTGCGTGGCGCGGCCAGCATTGCCCGCCGCCTGCAAGACCCGCTGTCAGAGTTGGTCAAGATCGACCCCAAAGCGATTGGCGTGGGCCAGTACCAGCACGACGTGAACCAAAGCGAACTGGCCAAGACGCTGGACGCGGTGGTGGAAGACTGTGTGAACTCGGTGGGCGTGGACCTCAACACCGCCAGCGTGCCTTTGCTCACCCGGGTGTCGGGCTTGTCAGGCAGCGTGGCCAAGGCCGTGGTGCGCTGGCGCGATGCCAACGGCGTGTTCAAAACCCGTCAGGACTTGCTGAAAGTGACGGGCCTGGGGGCCAAGACTTTTGAGCAAAGCGCGGGCTTTTTGCGCATCCGTGGCGGCGACAACCCCTTGGACATGACCGGTGTGCACCCCGAAACCTACCCGTTGATCGAGCAAATCATCGTCCAAACCGCCAAGCCGATTCAGGAGATCATGGGCCGCAGCGATGTCTTGAAGACGCTCAAGCCTGAGCTGTTTGCCAACCACAAGTTCGGCGCGGTGACCATCCAGGACATCTTGGGCGAGCTGGAAAAACCCGGCCGTGACCCGCGCCCCGATTTCAAGGTGGCCCGCTTGGCCGATGGCGTGGAAGACATCAAGGACCTGAAAGAAGGCATGACCCTGGAGGGCACCGTGAGCAACGTGGCCCTATTTGGCGCGTTCATCGACTTGGGCGTGCACCAAGACGGCCTGGTCCATGTGAGCCAGTTGGCCAACAAGTTCGTGACCGACGCCCGTGAGGTGGTCAAGACCGGCGACATCGTCAAAGTGAAAGTGCTCGAGGTCGATGTGGCCCGCAAGCGCATCAGCCTGACCATGAAGCTCGATGCGGCACCTGACAGACGCGATGGTCCCAGAGACAACAAGTTTGAAGGGGCAGGGCGCGACAGCCGACAGCGTGGCGGGGGATCGGTCGGGGGTTACACCTCGACGCCAGCCGCTGGCTCGGGCTCGGCCATGGCCAGCGCCTTTGCCAAACTGCAGGGCCTCAAGAAGTAAAACGCCATGCAAGCCCTCCACATCCACGCAGGCCCCAAAGCGCTGGCCCACATCCGTGAACACGGCTTGCGGCCCGAGCACATTGGCGTCATACCGGGTGCGGCGGGTGGCCCCAAGGGGCTGATCCTTGGCCCATTGGACCGCTTCATCTTTGGCGAGTGGCTGACCCAGAGCAGTCAGTCGGTGGACTTGGTCGGGGCGTCGATTGGTGCCTGGCGCATGGCCACGGCGTGTCTAAATGATTCGGTGGCGGCGTTGGAGCGGCTGGAGCACGACTACATCCACCAGCATTACGAACCGCTGCCGGGCCAAAAGCGAGTGAGCGCCCAGCAGGTGAGCGAGGCCTTTGGCCACAGTTTGCAAGCCTTTTACGGTGGACGCATCGCCGAGGTGCTGAGCCATCCACGGTACAAACTGCACATCGTCACTTCACACGGGCGGCACATCTTGCGCCGCGAAAACCCGGTCGCCACGCCACTGGGCTATGCCGGGGCTTTTTTGGGCAACGTCTTGAGCCGTCGCGCCCTGGGTGGGTGGCTGGAACGGGTGGTGTTTTCAGGGCAGGGCGCACCCTTACCGTTTGACGCGCAAGACTTTCGAACCCGCGCTGTGGGCCTGACAGAAGGCAATTTCATGCCTGCGCTGCAAGCCAGTTGCTCGATCCCTTTCGCGCTCAAAGCCGTGCACGACATCCCCGGCGCGCCTGCTGGTGCGTATTGGGATGGCGGCATCACCGATTACCACTTGCATCTGAAATGGTCTGTGCCTGAAATTGGCACCGATCGGTCCATCGTGCTGTACCCGCATTTTCAGAAAAGTGTGGTGCCGGGATGGCTGGACAAAGCGCTCAACTGGCGGCATGGCGCTACGCCTTTTCTGGACAGCACCATTGTCCTGGCCCCCAACCCCGAGTGGGTCAAAACCCTGCCAAACGGCAAATTGCCCGACCGCAAGGATTTCAGGGCCTACGATCACAATCTGGCGGGGCGGGTGAAGGTGTGGACTGCGGCTGCCCGTGCCAGCCAGCCATTGGCGGATGAGTTCAGCCACTGGTTGCAAAACCCCGCCCCTTCCTTGGTTCAGCCCTTGTAAGGATCGCTCATGTCACAAACCTATGTGGTCGGTCAAATGACCGTGAAACACACCGAAAAATGGGGCCAATACCGATCGCAGGTCTTGGCCACCTTGCTGCCTTTTGGCGGAGAGCTCGTGTTTCGGGGTGAACAGGTCCAGTCGTTTTCGGGCGTGAATCCGCACCCTGACATCGTGGTCATCCGTTTTCCGACTTTGGCCGATGCGCAGGCTTGGCATGCATCTGCGGCCTACCAAGCCCTGATCCCTCTGCGCCAAGAGGCGGCAGATGTGGTTTTGACCACTTACGCGGCATAACCATGATGGCAAAGAGGATAATCGCAGCATGTTGACCCAACCCCTTTTCCTCACTGCCGCCCTCTACAAATTCGTCGATCTGCCCGACTTCACCGACCTGCAAGCGCCGTTGCAAGCCTGTTGCGAGGCCAACGAGGTCAAAGGCACGCTGCTGCTGGCGCACGAAGGCATCAACGGCACGATTGCCGGCCCCGAAGCCGGTATCCGCGCCGTGCTGGCGTTTTTGCATGCTGACCCACGCTTGGCCAGCTTGCCGCACAAGGAATCGTGGAGCCCCAAGCCGCCGTTCACCCGCATGAAGGTCAAGCTCAAAAAAGAAATCGTGACCTTGCGCGTGCCCGAGCTGGACCCGAACAAGACGGTGGGCCAATACGTCAAGCCTGCCGACTGGAACGCCTTGCTGGCCGATCCGGACGTGGTGGTCATCGACACGCGCAACGATTACGAAGTGGCCATTGGCACCTTCAAGGGCGCGATCAACCCGAACCTCAAGAACTTTGTGCAGCTGCCCGCCTGGCTGGACGCACAGGAAAACCTGCAAGGCGAGGCCGCCAAAAAGACCAAAGTGGCGATGTTCTGCACCGGTGGCATCCGCTGCGAAAAGTCCACCGCGCTCATGAAAATGCGTGGCTTTGACGAGGTGTATCACCTGGAAGGCGGCATCCTCAAGTATTTGGAAGAAATCCCGCCGGAGCAAAGCACCTGGGAAGGCGAGTGCTTTGTGTTTGACGAGCGCGTGAGCGTGGGCCACGGCTTGGGGCTGGGCCACCACGATCTTTGCCGCTCGTGCCGCTGGCCCCTGAGCGAGCAAGACAAGCAATCACCGCATTACGTGTTGGGCGTGAGCTGCGCCCACTGCCATGACCAGCGCACACCCGAGCAAAAAGAAAAACTGGCCGAGCGCCAGCGCCAAGTGGCGCTGGCCGAAGCGCGGGGCGAGTTGCATGTGGGTGCCAAGATGCCCAGACACGACATCACCTAGGGGCAAAGCGAAAAATCGCACCGACCCTACTCAGACTCACAGGCTGGTCAGCAGCATGTCCCGGTATTCGTCGGCCGAGGCGATGCGCGGATTGGTCTTGTGACAGTGATCCGCCAGTGCGCCGGTGATCACGGCGTCAAACAGGTTTTCGGTCACGCCCATGGCGCCCAGCCCGCTGGGCAGCCCTAAGCGGGCGCACATGTCCCGGATGGCGTCGGGGATGTCCGACCCGCTGTGCAGGCCCATGGCCTGGGCCATGCGGTTCAGGCGGTTGTCCTTTTGCACGGATTCGGCCACGGCGTTGAACTTCACCACGGCTGGCAAAAACATGGCGTTCAAGGTGCCGTGGTGCAGGCGCGGGTTCACGCCGCCCAAGCTGTGGCTGAGAGAATGTACGCAGCCCAGACCTTTCTGGAAAGCCATCGCCCCCTGCATGCTGGCGCTCATCATGTTCAAACGGGCTTCACGGTCTTGGCCATTGACCGTGGCGCGTTCAATGTTGGCCCAGCCCCGGGTCAGGCCGTCGAGTGCGATGCCGTCAGCGGGTGGATTGAAGGGCGCGGCCATGAAAGTTTCCATGCAATGAGCGACAGCGTCCATCCCGGTGGCTGCCGTCAGGATGGGGGGCAAGCCGAGGGTCAGTTCAGGGTCGCAAATGGCCGCTTTGGGCACCAGGAACCAAGAATGAAAGCCCACTTTTCGACCATCGTCCAGGATCAAAATCGCACCCCTGGCCACTTCGCTGCCGGTGCCGCTGGTGGTGGGCACCGCAATGAGCGGGGCCACGCGGTCGGTGATCTTGAGCGAGCCGCCTTCGATGGTCGCGTAGGTTTTGAGCGGGCCCTCGTGGCTGACGGCAATCGCCACGCCTTTGGCGCAGTCGATGGCCGAGCCGCCGCCCACCGCGATCAGGCCGTCGCAACCGTGTTGCTGGTACATGGCCGCTGCGGCGCGCACCGCCGATTCGGTCGGGTTGGATGGGGTCTGGTCAAACACGGTGACGGGCAGGCCCGGCAAGGCGTCGAGGGCTTTCTTCAGCACGCCCGCGGCTTTCACGCCCGCGTCGGTCACGATCAAGGGTTTGCGAATGCCCACGCGCTCGCACTCGGCCTGCAGCAGCTGGACAGCGCCAAAGTCGATCTGGATCTGGGTGACGTAATGGATGAAAGACATGCGAAAACTCCTGACTGAGGTGGCCCAACGCGGATCAAATGACAGACCCGCAGGGCAGGGGGTTGTACGATCAAAGTCCATTTTGATGCACGAAGGGGATGAGCGCTTGTCACCGCTGTCACCCTTGTTGGCTGAATGAGGCCCGACCTCTGCTGCGCATGCAAAAATGTTCAAACAGTGTTGAATTTCAACGGACCTTCTCCCTTTCTTCATGAGCAGCCACCACACCAACCCCCGATCTCTGTTGAATGCCGCCGCGCGCAGCTTGATCGAGCGCGTTGAACGCGCAGGCCGGCCCCCGATGGCCGCCATGTCGCCTGTCCAAGCGCGTGCCTTTTACGACACCGGTGGGCCGATGCTCGACCTGCAGCCCGCCCCGCATGTGGACCGGGTGCACAACTTCAGCATCCCTGCTCGCGACGGCCACGCCATGCCCGCCCGCTTGTACGCGCCCCAAAGCGATGTGGCCTTGCCCGTGCTGCTGTACATCCACGGCGGCGGTTTTTCGGTGGGAAGCCTGACGACCCATGACGTGCTGTGCCGCCAACTCTCACGCCAAGGGCATTGCGCTGTGGTGTCGCTGGACTATCGACTGGCCCCTGAGCACCGCTTTCCAACGGCCGTGCATGACAGTTGGGACGCCCTGAACTGGTTGCAGCAGCATGGCCGATCGCTGGGTTTGGACACCACGCGATTGGCCGTGGGCGGCGACAGCGCTGGTGGCACTTTGGCCACGGTTTGCGCCCTGATGGCCCGTGATCTTGGACTGCCCCTGCGCCTGCAGCTGCTGTTTTACCCCGGCTGCATCGCCCGGCAAGACACCGCCTCGCACCTCACGTTTGCGGAAGGCTTCATGCTCGACAAGGACACGGTGGACTGGTTTTTTGCCAATTACATCGACGAAGCCGATCGGGAAGACTGGCGTTTCGCGCCCATGAACGCCCCAGACCACAGCGGCCTGGCCCCGGCCTGGATCGGCTTGGCCGAATGTGACCCCTTGGTGGATGAGGGCGTGCGCTACGCCGATACTCTGCGCATGGCGGGTGTGCCGGTTGATCTGGAAATTTACAAAGGTGTGGTGCATGGCTTCATCACCATGGGCCGCGCTATTCCCCTTGCCCTGCAGGCCCACGCCGATGCGGGCCGGGCCTTGAAAAACGCTTTTGAAAGTTGACCCCATGAAACGCCAAGACTTCCGTTTGTCTCACCGCATGCGCGTGCGCTGGGTGGAGGTGGACATGCAAAAGATCGTCTTCAACGGTCACTACCTCATGTATTTCGATACCGCCGTCACCGAATACTGGCGGCAACTGGCCATGCCTTACGCGGAGACCATGCACCAGTTGGGCGGCGATTTGTTTGTCAAAAAGGCCAGCTTGGAGTACCACGCCAGCGCCGAAATGGACGATTTTCTGGAGGTGTGCATGCGTTGCGACCGGGTGGGCAACTCGTCCATGTCGTTTTCTGGGGCGATTTTTCGGGGCGATCAATTGCTGATCACCAGCGAGATGGTCTATGTGTACGCCGACCCGGTGGCCAAAAAGAGCCAGCCCATCCCGGCCCCGCTGCGCGACCTGCTCGAAAGCTTTGAGCGCGGTGAAGACATGGTGCAGGTGCATGTGGGTTCTTGGCACGACTTCCACAAACAGGCCAGCCCGCTGCGCCACGAGGTGTTTGTGGATGAGCAAAAAGTGCCCGTTGAGATGGAGTTGGACCACGAGGACGAGACCGCCTTGCACGCCGTGGCGCTGAACCGCATGGGCTTTTGCCTGGCCACAGGCCGCCTGATCCAACACGCGCCAGGTGTGGCCCGCATCGGACGCATGGCCGTCAAAAAGCAGATGCGCGGCAGCGATCTGGGCCGCCGCGTGCTGCACGCCCTGATGGACGCCGCGCAGCACCGGGGCGATACCCAGGTGATCCTGCACGCCCAATGCAGTGCCGAGGGCTTTTACAAACGCTCAGGCTTTGAGCCGCATGGGGGTGTTTTTGAGGATGCGGGGATGGCGCACATCGAGATGGTGCGGGAGCTGTGATTTAAATATCGGCCAGCAATTCGTAAGGCAGCGGTAGCAGTTCCAACGCTTCGCATTGCACGCTGCCCACCCGCCACCCAGTCTGCTGGCTCTCCAGCGTTCCGCTGACCAGCGCATCAAAACCCCGTCCATCAGGGCGCGCCGCGCTCAGCACCACAGTGGCGCAGGGCTGTTCAGGGTCGGTGGGGGTGAAAACGTCTTGCCCCGCCGCCAAGGCCGCAGGACTGTGCGCCAGGGCTGTGCGGCGCTTGAGCGTGCCGCGAAACTGGCTGCGGGCCACGACTTCTTGCCCGGGGTAGCAGCCTTTTTTGAAGTTGACGCCACCGACCGATTCGTAATTGAGCATTTGCGGCACGAAGGCCTCGAACACAGGTTGACTGACCAAGGTCACGCCGCTCATGACTTCGGCCCAGGCCCAAACTTCGGTGGACAGCGCTGCTCCGGCAGGCAGTGTTTGAGATGGCGCGCCCAGCCAAAGGGCGCGGGGCACTTGGGTGTCGCCCAGCACAGCTGGATAAAGCGCCACGGCATGGGCCCCGTCGTTGCTGGTGGTTTGCCAGGGTGTGGCTTCAGCCAAAACGGCGCGGGCGCTGTCGCCCAATAAGCCGCGCAGCTGCCACTGGCTGGTTGCATCGCTCATTTTGACCTTGGCGCGCAGCACAAACATGGACAGGCGCTTAAGCGTCTGGGCCAACAAATCGATGCTCATGACCAGCAAAACGGTGTCGGGCGCGGTTTTGATGACCACAAAGCTGGCCTGCATCCGGCCCTTGGCCGAGCAAAAAGCAGCCAGACGGGACTGGCCTACGGGCAAGAGCAGCACATCGTTGCTCAGTTGGTTGTGCAAAAAGTTGGCCGCGTCTTCGCCTTGGGCCTGGATCACGCCGAGATGGGGCAGGGCGGTAATGCCTTGCAGCTGTGAAGCGAAGTGGTCGAGGGGGGCGGTGGATGAGGTGGTCATGGCAAAAGGTGTGAGGTGAGCCCCGCTGGCAAGGGCCACAGAATCCAAGGGGGCCGAATGGGGCCACAGAGCAAAGGCTGGAAAGCCTCAATTATGATCAGCCGCCAGAGTCAATCGGCTCTGTGCGGACATTTTCAAGGATTGCAGGTGATCAAAGGTTGGTTCAAGGGCTTGGTGGGTTTGGGCGTGCTGGCCTTGGCACTGGCTGCGGCCGCCTATTTTTGGGTGCAAGGCCCCATGCCGCTGCGTGCGCCAGCGGCTACCCCGGTCGATTTGTCGATCGAGCCGGGCACATCGGCCAAAGCCATCGCGCAGGCTGTGGCCGATGCCGGTGTGGACACATCACCCACCTTGCTTTACGCGTGGTTTCGCCTGTCTGGCCAGTCGCGTCAAATGCGCGCCGGAAGTTATGAAATCGCCCCCGGCACGTCGCCCGAGCGTTTGCTGAACATGCTGGTGCGGGGCGAAGAGAGCCTGCGCACCGTGACGATCGTGGAGGGCTGGAGCTGGCGGCAAGTGCGCCAGGCCTTGGCCAAGGCTGAGCACCTGAAATCCGACAGCCGGGCGCTGGACGACGCGGCCTTGATGGTCCAGCTGGGACGCCCCGGCGTGGCCCCGGAAGGGCGCTTTTATCCAGATACCTATTCGTATGCCAAGGGCGCGAGTGACTTGGCGGTGTTGCAGCGGGCCATGAAGGCCATGGACAAACAATTACAGCACGCCTGGGATGCTCGGCAACCCGGCGCGGCATTGCAGTCGCCCGAGCAGGCCCTGATTTTGGCGAGCATTGTCGAAAAGGAAACCGGCAAGGCCCAAGACCGAGCTCAGATTTCGGGTGTATTCAACAACCGGCTGCGCATCGGCATGCGGCTGCAAACCGACCCGACGGTGATTTATGGTCTGGGCGAAGCTTTTGAAGGCGATTTGCGCCGTGTCCACCTGACGACCGACAACCCCTGGAACACCTACACCCGTGGTGGCTTGCCGCCCACGCCGATTGCCATGCCGGGCAAGGCGGCCTTGTTGGCGGCGGTGCAACCCGCCAAGACGCCAGCTCTGTACTTTGTGGCCAAAGGCGATGGCAGCAGCCACTTCAGTGCCACGCTGGACGAGCACAACCGGGCGGTGAACCGTTATCAGCGCGGGCAGAAGTAAGCGCTGTTGAGATCACTCCATCGTGGCCTGAGACCGCTCCCACAGGGGGCGACACCTGCGACAATCGGGTTTTGTCTTTCACGCACACCATGACACGCGGTTTGTTCATCAGTTTTGAAGGCATCGACGGCGCGGGTAAATCCACGCACATCGCGCGCGTGGCTGAACTGTTTCGCCAAGCGGGCAGGGGGGTGGTCCTCACACGCGAGCCTGGGGGCACCCCGTTATCAGAAAAACTGCGCGAGTTGGTGCTGCACGAACCCATGGACGCGCTGACCGAGGCGCTGTTGATGTTTGCGGCCCGCCGTGAGCATCTCGTACAGGTGATCGAGCCCGCACTGCGCCGAGGCGATGTGGTGTTGTGCGACCGCTTCACTGACGCCACTTTTGCCTATCAAGGTGGCGGGCGTGGGTTTGACTGGCAGGTGCTGGTGCAGCTGGAGCGCATGGTGCAGGCCTTGCCCGATGGCGCTTTGCGCCAACCCGAGCTGACCGTCTGGTTTGATTTGGACCCCCAAATTGCAGCGCAGCGCTTGGCCTCAGCCCGCGTGCCGGACAAGTTTGAATCGCAACCTGCCGACTTTTTTGCTTCGGTTCGTGCAGGCTACGCCCGGCGCATGGCTGAGACGCCTGATCGGTTTGCTCGCATCGATGCTGCTCAAAGCCTGGACGCCGTGGGATTTGACGTGGGACGTGTGGCGACCAAATGGTTGAAACGGGTTGCGGCATGAGCGCTGTTTTGAACGCCCCGTGGATTGCGCGCCAGGCCACTGATTTGCTGGCCCAACGTGGTCACGCTTGGTTGTTGCAAGGCCCATCAGGTTTGGGCCAATACGAATTGGCCTTGGCCCTGGTGTCGGCCTGGCTTTGCGAAAAGCCCACACCCCAAGGTGCTTGTGGCGAATGCCCAAGCTGCCATGCTGTCTCTGTGCACACCCACGCCGACCTGGCGGTGCTGATGCCTGAAACGGTGATGATCGAGCTGGGTTGGCCTTTGTCTGAAAAAGCCCAGGACGAGATCGACAAGAAAACCCGCAAGCCCAGCAAAGAGATCCGGGTGGATGCCATGCGAGACGCGGTGGAGTTTTCGCAGCGCACCAACGCGCGGGGTCGCGGCAAGGCGGTGCTGGTGTTTCCGGCTGAGCGCATGAACACCATCACGGCCAACGCCTTGCTCAAAACACTCGAAGAGCCGCCGGGCGATGTGCGCTTTGTGCTGGCCACCGAGGCGGCGCACATGCTGCTGCCCACCATCCGCAGCCGCTGCTTGGCCCACACCCTGAAGTGGCCCGAAGCCGACGAAGCTTTGACTTGGCTGAGCGGGCAGGGCGTTCCCACCCCCGTGGCGCAGGCTTTGCTGCGCAGTGCGGGCGGCCGCCCCACCGATGTGCTGCGCCAAGCCGAAACCGGTTTGACGCCCGATTGGTGGGCCGCTTTGCCCCAGGCCATGCGAGGGGGCGATGCCCGGCACTTGGCCGATTTGAGCCCTGCTCAAGCCATCGATGCCTTGCAAAAGCTTTGCCACGATTTGGTGTTGCGCCAGTCGGGTGCTGCGCCGCGCTTTTTCGAGGCCACCCAATTGCCCGCGACCCAAGCGTCGGTGCCGACCCTGAGCGATTGGTTCAAACGGCTGATGACGTCGGCCCGAACCGCCGAACACCCTTTCAATGCCGGTTTGATGCTCGAAGCGCTGACCGCCGATGCCCAACAAACCCTGCTGTCCAAGGGCTGAGCCGTGTACACCGATTCCCATTGCCATTTGAATTTTCCTGAGCTGATGAGCCAGCTGGACAGCATCCAGCAGGCCATGGTGGCCGCCCAAGTGACCCGCGCCATGGTCATTTGCACCACGATGGAAAAGTTTGACGAAGTGCACAACTTGGCCATGACCAACGACAACCTGTGGGCCACGGTGGGTGTGCACCCGGACAACGAAGGCGTGCGCGAGCCCAGTTTGCAAGACCTGCTGGACGGCGCAGCTCGCCCCAAAGTGGTGGCCATTGGCGAGACGGGCCTGGACTATTACCAAATGGACGAGCGCAAAGGCGGCCGTACTGTGGCAGACATGGAATGGCAGCGTGAGCGTTTTCGCACCCACATCCGTGCAGCGCGCCAGACTGGTTTGCCGCTGGTGATCCACACCCGTCAGGCGTCAGACGACACCATCGCCATCTTGAAGGAAGAGGGCGAAACCGGCGAAGCAGGGTGCGCGGGCGGGGTGTTTCACTGCTTCACCGAAAGCCAAGAGGTCGCCCGAGCGGCCCTGGATTTGGGTTTTTACATTTCCTTGTCGGGCATTTTGACCTTCAAGACCGCTGCGGATTTGCGCGAAGTGGCTAAATTTGTGCCCGATGACCGATTGTTGATCGAGACCGATAGCCCTTATTTGGCGCCCGTGCCTTACCGCGGCAAGCTCAACAACCCTTCTTATGTGCCCTTTGTGGCCAAACTATTGGGTGAGTTGCGTGGCTGCAGTTCCGAGGCGATTGGGGAATTGACGACCCAGAATTTCCTGAAATTGTTTGTTAAAACAACGGCTTAAAGTTTATGCATTACTTCAATTATCTTAAAAAAGTCATTGCTTTCATTGGATTTATTTCTTTTTCAAATCTTTCATATGCAGGTGCTTACGAGGACTTCTTTCAAGCGGTCAAGTTTGACAATGTGCGCACCGTTCAAGCCTTGCTTCAACGTGGTTTTGATCCCAACACGGTCAACCCTGAGGGCGTTCCAGCCTTGATGCTGGCGGTGCGAGAACCATCTCTGAAGGTGGCTGAGTTGCTGGCCAGTTGGCCCAAAACCAAAACCGAGCTGCGAAACGACAAAGACGAAAGTGTGTTGATGTTGGCTGCTCTCAAAGGCCATTTCAGTTTGGTACAAAAACTGGTTGAACACGATGCCGATGTGAACAAACCTGGCTGGACACCTTTGCATTACGCAGCGTCTGCTGGCCATGTGCACATCCTCGAGTACCTGCTAGAGCACAGCGCCTACATTGATGCTGAGTCACCCAACGGCACCACGCCACTGATGATGGCCGCCATGTACGGCAGCCCTGAAGCCGTTAAGGTGCTGATTCAGGCAGGTGCTGATTTAAGCCATAAAAACCAACTGGGTCTCAGCGCTTGGGATTTTGCAGTGCGCGGCCAGCGTCAAAATTCCAAAGAACTCATTGAAACCGGATTGGCGCGTCATGCGGCTCGTCAAAACCAGGCTACACCCAAGGCGGGCCAGCAAATTCCTGCTGTGCCCAGCCCATCCTTACCCAAGTGATCAGGTCGCTGGTATTTGGCCTGTTGGCCATTTTAATAGTTACATACGATGTATATTATGTAAAGTAACAATGGCATAGCCATCAACGCAGTTTACTGCGATCACCACGAAAAGAGATGATCGACTTCGAGACCTCACAGGGCACGGTGCGATCAAATCATAAAAAGAGGATGGGTTCACGGGGTCAGCGTCAATCGGTGAACAGCTGTGCTGTTTTGTTGCAGCGGGCGGTAATGGCCCGCAGCCCAAGCGCTGGCCATCGAGCGGCTACGGGTATCAAAAACATGGCCAGATTGACCCGTTTGGTAAATGAAGACCGATTGCTCAGGATCGGCCAAGTCATACACCGCGCGCATGGAAGCCGCATGGCGGTTGGCAAAGGGCTCTTTGGGGTCATTGGCCCAGTACTGACCGACATTCACCGTAAACAAGTCCCCTGCACTTTCGGTGCGCACATCAAACAAGGTGTTCAGCAAAGGCACTTTGCCAAAGGGCTTGTGGCTGCTGATGGCCGGATGCCAAGCACCCCAGCGCCACGCACTCATGTTTTGGCCTTGTTTGGCGGCAATGCGGCTCAACGCCCGATCGAGTGCCGCAGACACTTGCACAGGGCAGCCAGCAGCGCCACACCAAAAAGGGTCCGAGCGTTTCAAGATGCCCTCCACCGCCGCGCGGAAATGGCGTTTGCCGTAAAGGGCTTTGAACCGATCGGCACCCAGATGCGGCACCAGCAAGCCCCGTGTCAATTCATCGGCCCAAACGTTGAAGACCAGCGCAGCGGCGCTGTCCGCTGTCATTTGCCCATCAAAAGTGATGAGCATTTTCAAAGCCTGATCGCCCAGCGGGTGTTGCGGTTTGGCCGTCAGCACCACCGGCAGCAGCGACTTGGCACCCAACGATATGACATCGTTTTGAATGGCTTGCAGGCTTGTTCGGCTGTGTTGGGGTCTGGCAGCGAGCAGTTGTTCGATCCGGTCAAAGCGCTCGGGCGTGGTCCAATCGCTGCCTACAAAATGCGCGTAACCGGGCGACAGGATGTTCTGGTTGGCAGTGGCGTGCCAGCCCTTCGCTTCGATGGTGTCGCGGTTCAAAGCGGGGTTTTGGTTCGCGGGTAACCAGCCGGTCCAGTCGTATCGGGCCAACCAGCCGGGGGCCGGCGCGACGCCCCGGATGTCATTTTGCGGCGACCGTAGGGGCAGTTTGCCCACGGCCTGAAACGCCACCTCGCCCAGCGTGTCGGCCATGACCACGCTTTGCATGGGCGCATGGTTGTCGGTGAAGGCTTTTTGCAACTCGGGCACGGTTTGCGCCCAGTTGGTCAGCATGCCCGATTCCACGGTTTTGTTGTCCTCGGTCAAGGCCGACCAGCGCAGGCTCACCGCGTAGCGCTGGCCGTTGATGAGCTGGCGGTATTGCGGTTGCACATCGCTGATAACCGGGCCGTGGCGGGTGTTGCGCACTTGGAGGGTCACATCGCCCTGCCCTTTGACTCGGATGGTTTCGGCACGCGCCTCAAACGCCGCCCAGCCGGTGGGTGTGCGGTACTGGCCAGGTTTGGTGGCGTCCAGCTGTTCGAGGTACAGGTCTTGAACGTCCGGGCCGGTGTTGGTGAAGCCCCAAGCCACACCTTGGGTGCGACCCAGCACCACAAAGGGCAAACCGGGCAATGTCGCCCCGATCACATCCAGCGCGGGGTGTTTGTGCCCACCGGGCAACTGCCCTGCAGGCGCTTTGAGGCGCGCGAAATACCAGATGGCAGGTGAGCTCAAAGCCAGATGCGGGTCGTTGGCCAGCAGGGGCTTGCCACTGACGGTGCGACTGCCGGGCACCACCCAGTTGTTGCTGCCCTTGCCTTCCAGAATACCGACATCACGCACCCAGTCGGCTGACCATTGGGCCAGGGCGTTGGGGGCGGTATGGATTGCCGAAGCGGCTTTGTCCTTGGGGGCGTACACACCCAACTCGGCATACAAGGCCGGCAGGTCCACTGCGGTGGCGGGTTTTTCACCGGGGTAAGGCGGCATGAGTTGCCACAGTTGCTCATGGTTGAGCACCTGCGAGGCCGACAAACGGGCGAATTCCTGCCCCCAGTTGCCCCCCAGATCAAGCGCCATCATCAGCGCCCAGCCCAAGCTGTCTTCGGGCGACCAGGCCTGGCCTTTGGGGCCGCCTGCCACGGTGCCAAGCAGTTTGAATTCGGGCGATGGTCGAACCGCGCCACCCGCCCAAGCGTTTTGAATGCCGTCGCTGTAGGCCTGCAGGGCTGCTTGCGTTGCGGGCGATAAACCCTTCAACTGTTTTTGGGCCATGCCGATGATGCCCAGCGTGCGCATGAGTTTGTCGGTGTCCAGCGTGGCCGCACCCAAAATTTCAGACAACTCGCCGCGCATCAGGCGGCGATTGAATTCGAGTTGCCAGCCGCGTTCTTGCGCGTGCACAAATCCCAGTGCGCGCCAGGTGTCCAAAGCGGAGGCCCCTTCAATGTGTGTCACATCCGCAGCGTCGCGGGTGACGGTGACATCGCTACTCAAGCCTGCCAACTTGAGCTGTCCGTCCAGTTGCGGCAGACTGCGCAGCAAGTGCACGGCCAATGCGCCGCCCGCCACCAACACAGCGGCCAGCAGCAGCAAAACAAGTCGTCCGATCCATTTCATGGGTGTCTCCGTGTGGGCGTTGCACACGCCTCTGGTGGCGCCTGTTCAGGCTTTGATGCGGTATTAAATGTGGCCCCAAACTATCAGCGCGTCACGCCCTTCGGTGACGAGGTCCACCTTGGCCCCCACGGGCAGCAGCACCTTGGTGGCCACATGGCCAAAAGGCAAACCACTGAGCACCGGGACCTTGGTCTGGCCGCGCAACCAATCGACCACGGTGGCCAGCTTGAAACCTTTGTCGTGCGTGGGCACCAGCTTGTAGCGTGTGAATTGGCCGATCAGCACCGCTTTTTGCTGGGACAGAACGCCTGCGTGCAGTAACTGCGTCAACATGCGCTCAATCTGGTAGGGGTGCACACCCACATCTTCAAGAAAAAGCACACCGCCCTTGATGGGCGGAAAGTACGGCGTGCCCAGCAAGGACACCAACACCGAAAGGTTGCCGCCCCACAGCGGCGCGTTGCTGGCCCGCACGGATCGCTCCGCCTCGGCCTTGGGCAATTGCCAGCCCGTGCCCTCCCCTTGCTCCAGCAGCAAGTCGTCAAAACAGGCTTGCATGATGTCGTCGGGTTCTTCGTTTGGGCCAAAGTCTTCGCCCAAAGCCGGGCCCTGCCAAGTGATGCGTCCGGTCTTGGCGAACACCGCCTGGTTGAAAGCGGTGAAATCGCTCAGACCCACAAACTGCGTGCCGCCGTCGATGGCTTTGGCGATCTGTTTGTAGGGCAAGGCGGACAGGATGCGCGTGAGGCCATAGCCGCCGCGCGAGATGAGCGCCACATCGGCCCCGCTGGCGGCAGCGCGGGTGATGGCCGCGATGCGCGTGGTGTCGTCGCCCGCAAAGCGCATGTGGCTGACCAATGCGGCTTCGTCCACCTCAACTTCATGGCCTTGGGCTTTCAGGCGCTTGAGGCCGCGACGGAAAGCGGCTTTGTCGCGCACCGCGCTGGACGGGGAAAAAATGTAGATGTGGGCCATGCGGGGGTTCTTATTCAGGGCTTGAAGTGTCGCACAGCGGCCTCAGCAATCGCCCGGCCCTGCTCCTGCACAAAATGCCCTGCATCGGGCAGCAACATGGGCTCGAGGCAGCCTTTGATTTGGCCTTGCAATTGGCGCATGACCGGCTCGCCCAGCACCGGGTCTTGCTGGCCAATGGCCATGAAAGTCTGACCATGCCTGTCGTTGCGCCAAAAGTCTCGCGCTTGCCGCGAGATGGCCGCACCGGGTGAATCGGCGAACTCCGGCACCATGGGCGGAAAGGCGCGCAGCGCGGCTCGGTAGCCCTTGTCCGGGAAGGGCGCGTTGTAGGCCGCCGTCTCGGCAGGCGTCATGCTGCGGTTGCCCCGCGCAAACAGCTTGCCCACATCGAACAGCGGCTGGCTTTGGCACCAATCGCGCCAAGCCAAAAAGCCTGCACTCAAGGGGGCCTCGCCGGTGGCCAAGGTCGTGTTCATGACCAGCAAACCCTTGTAACGCTCGGGTGCGGCCATGGGCAAGGTCAGCCCCAAAATGCCGCCCCAGTCCTGCACCACCAGCACCACGCGCTGCAGGTCGAGCCGCTCAATCAAATCCAGCAAGGACTGGCGATGGGTTTCAAACTGGTGAAAACTGTCCTTCTTGGGCTTGTCGCTCTTGCCAAAGCCGATCAGGTCGGGCGCCACCACGCGGTGGCCTGCCGCCAGCCAAACCGGGATCATCTTGCGGTACAGGTAGCTCCAGGCCGGGTTGCCGTGCAGGCACAACCAAGTCAATGGGGCATTGGCGTCGCCCTCATCCAGGTAATGCATGCGCAGCCCGGCGATGCTGGGCAGGTCGTTCACATAGCGCGGCTGCCAGGGGTAGTCGGGCAAACCGGCAAAGGCCGTATCGGGCGTTCGCAAAGCGTCTTCGCGCACCGGGTCGGTGTTGATGCGCCGGGGTTTGAAAAAGTCCCTGAGCATCTGGCCGCATTCCTCGGCCAGCACGCCGCCCATGACTTGGGTTTGGGGGTTCAGCTGCCTGTGGTCAAACAAATTGAGCACCGAGCCTGCCGCCCCGGTGCGCGGATCGGCCGCGCCAAACACTACGCGGTCCAACCGAGCGTGCAGCATGGCGCCGCTGCACATGCTGCACGGCTCCAGTGTCACGTACAGCGTGCAGCCTTCGAGCCTGTAATTGCCCAACACGCGGGCCGCTTCGCGCAGCGCCACCACTTCAGCGTGTGCTGTCGGGTCATGGCTGGCAATGGGGGCGTTGCGACCGGTGGCGATGACTTCGCCGTCTCGGACCACCACCGCCCCCACCGGCACTTCACCGGCGGCAGCTGCCGCGCGGGCTTGGGCCAATGCCAGCTGCATGCCCTGCTCGTCGGTCCAATCTTTCATGCGTCCACATCCTCTTCGATGTGAAAGCGATGCAAAAAACGGTGCAACACGGGCGCACCCAATACGCCCACACAAATCAAGGCCACAAAACCGCTGTACAGCGCGTAGGTGCCCGCAAACAACTTGCCTGCGGTGCTCAGGGGTTCACCGACTGGCCCCATGCCCGACAAAATCATGGCAGCACTCAAAAAAGCATCCACCCAGGGCAGGCCTTCGATCGCGTGGTAACCCACCATGCCCGCCCCCAAAGAGAGCACGATGAGCAAGAGGGCCAAGCCTGCGGCCCCCACCAATCGGCGGTGGTAGGCGGCCCGGGGAATCAGGGGTTTGCTATGGTGCTCAAACACGCCGCTTCATCCCTGAACACGGGGCACCAGCCCGACATCTTCCATCCAACGGGCCAAGGCCTGTGCATTCGCCGGACCTGCGGCATAAGCCGCATGCATGGCCGCATGCGCCTCAGGGCGGTGCTGGTTCAGTTTAACCGCACATTGCAGTTCAACAATGGCCATCTCGAAAGCGACGATGCCGTTGAGCATGGCCGAGGTGTACGTGGCGGGCAACTCGCGCCATTGCTGAGCGTAGGACGGCTCGTGGTCGGCAATGAGGCATTTGAGCAAGCGGTCCCGGTCGGTGTGCGGGTCAACGATGCGCGTTTGGACTTTGGCCTGCACCGCCAGATATGTCCAGGTCGGCACGCGCTGCTTGTCGGCATACACGCCGGGCGACATGTAAGCTTGTGGCCCCATGAAGCTCACCAGGGCATGCGACTGATAGGCCAGCAACTGCGCATGCGGGTTCGCGCGCGCGCAGTGCCCCAGCAATACGCCATGCTCAGGCGCATCCTCGCCCCAAAGTGACACGCCCTGCCAATGCATGGGAATGTGGCTGAGGACCGGAAAACCGTCTTCGCCCACAGACACCACGGAAGCCAAAGGGTGCTCGCGCATGATGCGCTGGGCAATGGCGGGATCGGTGTTGTGGAACTGCTTGGGGAGGTACATGGTGGGGTGAATGTACCAAAACGATGGCACCCGAAGGTGCCTTGTTGGTCATTCCCACTCGATCGTCGCCGGTGGCTTTGAACTCACGTCGTAGGTCACCCGGTTGATGCCCCGCACCTCGTTGATGATGCGCCCCGACACTTTCTTGAGCAGCGCATAAGGCAGCTCGGCCCAGTCGGCCGTCATGAAGTCGCTGGTTTGCACGGCGCGCAGCGCCACCACGTAGTCATAAGTGCGGCCGTCGCCCATCACGCCCACGCTTTTCACGGGCAAGAACACGGTGAAGGCCTGGCTGGTCAGGTCGTACCAGGTCTTGCCCGTTTCGTCGGTGAAGTTGCGCAGTTCTTCGATGAAGATCGCGTCCGCACGGCGCAGCAGGTCGGCGTATTCTTTTTTGACTTCACCCAAAATGCGCACGCCCAGGCCCGGACCTGGGAAGGGGTGACGGTAGACCATCTCGCGGGGCAAGCCCAGCGCCACGCCCAGTTCGCGCACTTCGTCTTTGAACAGTTCGCGCAGCGGCTCCAGCAGTTTCAGGCCCAACTGCTCGGGTAAACCGCCCACGTTGTGGTGGCTCTTGATGGTGACGGCCTTTTTGCTTTTGGCACCGCCCGACTCGATCACGTCGGGGTAAATCGTGCCTTGGGCCAAGAAGGTCGCCCCTTTGACGGCTGGCCGGCCGTCATTCCCATCTTTGCCGCCGTCGGCAGCTTTCAACTTGGCCGCTTGTTCCTTGAACACTTCCACAAACAAACCGCCGATGATCTTGCGCTTGGCTTCGGGCTCGCTCGCGCCCGCCAGTTTGCCCAGGAACAAATCGCTGGCATCGACACGGATGACTTTCGCATGCAGCTTGCCGACGAACATCTCCATGACCATGTCGCCCTCGTTCAAGCGCAGCAGGCCATGGTCCACAAACACGCAGGTCAGTTTGTCGCCAATGGCGCGGTGGATCAGGGCGGCAGCCACGGACGAATCCACGCCACCGGACAGACCGAGGATGACTTCTTCGTCGCCCACTTGCTCGCGGATTTTGGCCACAGCCTCTTTGATGTAGTCGCACATGATCCAGTCAGGGCTGGCCTGGCAGATGTCGAGCACAAAGCGGTTGAGCAGCGCCTGGCCTTGCACGGTGTGGGTGACTTCGGGGTGGAACTGCACCGCGTAAAAGCGCCGGGCCTCGTCGGCCATGCCCGCTATCGGGCAAGCTGGGGTCGAGGCCATGAGCTTGAATCCGGCAGGCATGGCCGTGACCTTGTCGCCGTGGCTCATCCAGACCTTGAGCATGCCGTGGCCTTCGGCTGTGGCGAAGTCTTCAATGCCTTGGAGCAGTTCGGTGTGCCCGTGGGCGCGGACTTCGGCGTAGCCAAATTCGCGATGCGTCGATGCCTCCACTTGACCACCTAGCTGGACGGCCATGGTCTGACATGCCGTAGCAAATGCCCAAGCACGGGAATCCCCAGCTCGTAAACACCGCATCAGGCGCACGCAAATCGTCCTCTTCGTACAGTGCTGGCATGTGATGCCCGACAAGATCACGCCCTTCAAGGTTGCCGTCTTTGGCGTATTCGCGCACCCAGTCGCTGCTGACATCACAAGGGATGCACTTCGCAAAACACATGTGCCTTCGCGCACGCGGCGGGCGATGAGCTGGGTGACTTGCGAGCCGAAGTCGAGGATCAGGATCTTGGAATGCTGCATGGCAGGCGTCGTTCTTTGAGAAATGAAAAGGCGTCTGGGGTGCAGACGCCTTGGTGATCAAGTGCAGATTTTAGTCGGCCCGGTAGTTGGGGGCTTCCTTGGTGATCTGCACGTCGTGCACATGGCTTTCGCGGATGCCCGCAGCGGTGATCTCCACAAACTGCGAGTCGTTGTGCATGGCCTCAATCGTCGCGCAGCCGCAATACCCCATGCTGGCGCGCAAACCGCCGGCCATTTGGTAAATGATGGACACGACCGAGCCTTTGTAGGGCACGCGGCCTTCAATGCCCTCGGGCACCAGTTTGTCAGCGTTGGGGTTGCCGGTGCTGGACTCTTGAAAGTAGCGGTCGGCACTGCCTTGCTGCATGGCGCCAATCGAGCCCATGCCCCGATAACTCTTGTAGCTGCGGCCTTGGAACAAGACGATCTCGCCGGGTGCTTCTTCGGTACCGGCGAACATGCCGCCCATCATCACCGTGCCTGCGCCAGCGGCAATGGCTTTGGCGATGTCACCGCTGTAGCGGATGCCGCCGTCGGCGATCAGGGGAACGCCTGTGCCTTTGAGGGCTGTGGCCACACTGTCCACCGCCATGATTTGCGGCACGCCCACACCCGCCACGATGCGGGTGGTGCAGATTGATCCGGGGCCAATGCCCACCTTGACCGCATCGGCCCCGGCTTCGACCAAGGCCAAAGCGGCAGCGCCGGTGGCGATGTTGCCGCCAATCACTTCGATGTGCGGGTAGTTTTGTTTGACCCAGCGCACGCGGTCGATCACGCCTTTGCTGTGGCCGTGCGCAGTGTCCACCACGATGGCGTCTACTCCGGCACGGGCCAGAGCTTCGACTCTTTCTTCGGTGCCTTCACCCACACCCACGGCCGCGCCCACCCGCAACTTGCCCGCGTCATCTCGGGCTGCGTTGGGGAAGTTCAACTGTTTGGTGATGTCCTTGACGGTGATCAGCCCTTTGAGTTCAAAGTTGTCGTTGATGACCAGCAGGCGCTCCAATTTGTGTTTGTTGAGCAGGTGCTTGGCTTGCTCGGGCGTGGTGCCTTCGGGCACGGTGATCAGGCGCTCACGCGGTGTCATGATCTCGCTGACCTTCTGGTCGTAACGGGTTTCAAAGCGAAGATCACGGCCGGTCACAATGCCCACCACTTGGCGGCCGTCGCAAACAGGGAAACCGGACACGCCCAGCTCTTCGCTCAAGGCCATGACTTGGCGCACGGTGGTGTCGGGGGTGATGACCACCGGGTCGCGCAGCACGCCCGATTCGTAGCGCTTGACCTTGGCCACTTGAGCGGCTTGCTCTTGCGCGGTGAGGTTTTTGTGCACGATGCCGATGCCGCCTTCTTGCGCGATGGCAATGGCCAAGCGCGCTTCGGTCACGGTGTCCATGGCGGCAGACACCAAAGGAAGGTTCAGGCGGATGTTGCGAGGTGAATTGCGTCGCGAGAGAAGTGTCCTTGGGCAGGACTTGCGAGTAAGCAGGGACGAGGAGAACGTCGTCAAAAGTCAGGGCTTTACCGAGTAAGCGCATAAGCGAAGGCTCCAAAAAATCGATTGTACCCGTGCGGGCCGAGGGATTTACCTGCGCAGTGGCCTGAGAGGTGGTCAAAATCGCAGGGCTCAAACCAAGCGCTGGCCCCTCATTTGGGCTGTTGGTTGCCCGATCAGGCGTTTTGATAATGCAGCACCTTGAGCGACTTTTCCGGATCGATGTCGGCAAATGCCGCGGGGTTGGCCAAACGCTCGACAAACTTCAGGCTGGGCGCAGCCTCGGCCACTTGGGTGTGCAAAAACTGCGAGTCCAACTCGGGCGCATTCAGGCACAACAGCACATGCCCTTGCGGCTCCAGCAAATCGGACAAACGCCGAATCAGCTTGATGTAGTCCTTGGTGGCGATGAAGCTGCCTTTTTGGTAACTGGGCGGATCGATCACGATCACGCCATAAGGCCCCATCTTGCTGATCTTGCCCCAGGTCTTGAAGATGTCATGGCCCAGAAAGCGCGCTTTGGCAGGCAAGTCGTTCAGGCGGTGGTTTTGCTGCCCCACGGCCAGTGCGGCCTGGCTCATGTCCAGGTTCACGACTTGCGCGGCCCCGCCTTGCAAGGCCACCACCGAGAACGCGCAGGTGTAGGCAAACAGGTTGAGAATATTTTCGTGCAGTGCATGGTTTTTCAGCCACTCGCGTCCGACGGCCATGTCGAGAAACAAGCCGTGGTTTTGCCCGCGCATCAGATGAACGATGTAACGTGCGCCCTGCTCGGTCACCACATGCGGCTCGGGAACGCTGCCCGCCATCAGGCGCGTTTCGGCTTCACCCGAAACCCGGCTCTGGAACACCCAATTGAGCGGCATGCCCGGGGCCAAGGCTTGCCAGCGGGCTTCCAGAGCCCTGTGGCAATGGGCCAGTTCTGCATCGTTCACCGGTTTGAAGCTGGTCAAGACCCAGACGGGTGCGAACCAGTCCAGCGACCATTGTTCACAGCCGCAATACAGGCCGCCTCGTCCATGAAAAACACGCCGGACGTCGTCGCTCAGAGTGATCTGCGAGATCGCGTTCAAAAGGGCTTGCATGGCGACTTTCAGTACCCTGCAGCCGAGCCGCTCTTGCGATTGGCAAACAACCCGGTGCGCCCCTTGCCCTGGCGCTTGAAGCGTTGACGCCGTGCGACTTTGGGGTCGACTTTGAGCGGGCGGTACAGCTCAATGCGGTCGTTCGCATTCACAAGTTGCGTCCAGGGCACTTTGCGGCCCCAGATGCCCGGCTGTTGAAACTTGAGCGATGACAGGGAAACAGAATCGGGTGATGGACTGACCTCAAGCCACTGGGCGACGCCAAAATCCACCGCAGCCTCCACCGTGCTGCCTGTTGGCACCCTCAGTATCAGCTCCTGCACATGACGCGGCCCCAGACTCCAGCACAGCGTGACTTCGATCATTCGCTCAGCCATAAACCGCTTCGGCGCGTTTGACAAAGGCATCGACCAAGCTGGCAGCGATCTTGTCGAACACGGGCCCCACCAAGGCAGACAATGTTTTGCTGGAAAAGCCGTACTCCAAATCCAACTCAACCTTGCATGCACGTTGCGAGCCATCGCCAACAGGGGTGAAGCGCCACATGCCGCTCAGTTTAGAGAAAGGCCCTTTGACCAAGCTCATGCCAACCGATCGGCCTTCTTCGTGTGTGTTGCGGGTGGTGAAAGTTTGTTGAAGACCTCCCAGGCTGATGCCCACTTCAGCCACCATGCCGTGCTCATCGGTTTCGAGCACGCGGGCTTCGTCGCACCACGGCAAAAACTCAGGGTAGCGGTCCACGTCGGTGACGAGGCGAAACATTTCCTCTGGCGAGTACCAGATGAGGACAGACTTGTGGATATTCTTCATACAATGCAGCGATTGTAGTTTTCCAACCCGGTGCTTTGCTTTCCAGCCGCTTGGACTTTCTTGAGAACGGCCAGGCCGTCCCCATCTGATCCCCATGGCCACCTCCAAAAAAACAACCGTCGCTCCCACTTTTGCTAAGATCGCCGAAAACAAAAAGGCTGCCTTCGACTATTTTTTTGAAGAGCGCTATGAGGCGGGCATGGTACTGGAAGGCTGGGAAGTCAAGGCCATTCGCGAAGGCAAGGTTCAGCTCACCGATGGTTATGTGGTCATCCGCAACGGCGAATTGTTCATCATTGGCTGCCTCATCAACCCGCTGAAAACGGCTTCAACCCACATCAATCCTGAAGCGGCGCGCACCCGCAAACTGCTGCTGAACAAAGAAGAGATCAAGCGGCTGATCGGCAAGATCGAGCAAAAGGGTTACACCCTGGTGCCGATCAACCTGCATTGGAAATCAGGCAAGGTCAAATGCGACATTGCGCTGGCCAAGGGCAAGGCCGAGCACGACAAACGCGACACCATCAAAGACCGCGAAGGCAAGCGCGAAGTCGAACGCGTGATGAAGAGCCGTCACCGCGACCGCTGAGTGTCCAATCCCAGAGATCAGTCTGTAGGTCGGTGGCTTTAGCCCCGACACGGTTTGTCATGAAAATTCTCGGGGCTAGAACCACCGACAAATCACGCCAAATCGCGCAGCGGGTGATGATCTGAAGGCCAGGGGCTCGCAAAGAAACGAGCGGCTTCCGATAAATCCACGTCTTCCGCCCTTGCAGGCTTCCAGTTCGGCTTGTGGTCTTTGTCCACAGCCAAGGCGCGGATGCCTTCCACGGATTCGCTGTCGGCCACAGAGCGCAGGTGGAAGCAGTGGTGCACCATGTCGCGTTCCATGCGCAGATCATCAGCCAGGCCCAGTTGACGGGCGCGTCGTATTTGTTCCAGCACCACATGCAGCATCAATGGTGAGCGGTGGCGCAAAACATGTGCGGTTTTCTGACTCCACTCATCGGTAGCCGCTTCCAGCTTGAGCAACATGTCAGCCAAGGTGGGGAGACCAAAAACCGCATCGATTTGGGGCTGTGGCGTGAGTTTTTCGGGCGTCATCGCACCCGCTTGGGCCAGCACCCACCGCTCCACCGATTCGGCGTTCTCAAAGGGGCTGCTGACCAAGGTCTGCCAAATGGGCTCCAGCATCCCGCTGGCCAGCGAGATGTCGGCCAGTTTGGCCGCGACCGCCTGGGGGCCGTTGAGCATCTGTCCCGTTAAGCCAAGGTATTCGCCCAGACGACCTGGGCAGCGGCTCAGAAAATAGCCCCCGCCCACATCCGGAAACAATCCAATGTGGGTTTCGGGCATGGCCATTTTGGTGCGCTCGGTCACCACACGCACGCTCGCGCCCTGGCTGATGCCCATGCCGCCACCCATGACGATGCCGTCCATGAAGGCGATGTAGGGTTTGCTGTAGGTGTGGATCAGGTGGTTCAGGCGGTACTCTTCAGTGAAAAAGTCCCCCAATGCCGCGTCGCCCGCATGTGCGGCTTGGTGAAAAAATCGGATGTCACCGCCCGAACAGAAGGCGCCAAACGGACCTTCTTTGCCGGTACCGCGCACCGCCACGGCCAAAACTTGCGGATTGGTTTGCCAATCGAGCAAGGCGCGAGTCAAAGCACGCACCATGCCCAGCGACAAGGCATTCAACGCCTTGGGTCGGTTCAGGGTGATGGTGCCCATACGACCTTCAATTTGAGCGATGACTTCAGTCATTGTTGCCTCTCGAGCCTAACCATTGGTTCATGAGCAACGCCCCAAGGACCAGGGAACCGCCTAACAATACGCTCATTTGCGGGGCTTCGTTAGCGCCCCACCAAGCCAAGGCAATGCCAAACACGATTTCCAGCAGACACAACAATGACGCCTCCGGGGCTTTGAGCACCCGCACGCAAATCACCGACAACACACAGGGAATGGCCAATTGGAACAAGCCCAAAATAGCGAGCAAGCCGACATCGTGGGCCGATGCCTGAAACGGCATGGCCAAAGGCCAAGTGAACAAAGTAGAGAAAACAGCACCCAACAAAACCGAGGGCACCAAGTCCAGACTGTGGCCATCGCTTTGGCTTTTTTGCGCCAAGGTCCACTGCACGGCGCCCGCGATGGGCACACACAAGGCCACCAGGGAGCCCACCAGAAAATTCGGGTCGCCCAAGCTCAACTGGGTGCCATACATCCAGCCAATTCCAATCCCGGCCACCACAATGGCGACCCAGGTGCGCAAAGGCAATGGGTGGCGCAAAAACACGCGGGTGAACAAGGCAGTGAACAAAGGTCCCACGGCCATGGTGATCAACACATTGGCCACCGCCGTGAGCGTCAGCGCCACCATGAAGGCGGTGAACATGACGCTCCAGCACACGCCAGACAGCCAGAAGTACCGGTTGCGCCACGGCATTCGAGACCACACCCCCCTGCCCTGCAACAAAGGCAGGATGATCAAGAGGGACACGACGGTGAAAAAGCTGCGCCAGAAGGTGACTTCAAAGCTGCGGGCCTCTTCAAGGTGCCGCGTCACCACCCCGGCCATCGACCACAGGGCGGTGACGCCCACCATGGTCCAGACGGCCAGGCCGTGGGTCATGCGCATGGCCTGAGTCCGATCACTTGTTGCGCTTACGGTCGCTTTCTTTCAAGAAACGCTTGCGCAAACGGACGCTCTTGGGCGTGATTTCGACCAACTCGTCGTCCTCGATGAATTCAACACCGTATTCCAGGGTCAGGTCAATCGGAGGCGTGATCTTGATGGCATCTTCTTTGCCGGACACGCGAAAGTTGGTCAGCTGCTTGGTGCGTGTCGCGTTGACCACCAGGTCGTTGTCGCGGCTGTGGATACCCACGATCATGCCTTCGTACACCGGATCGTTGGCTTTGACGAACATGCGGCCACGGTCGTCCAGCTTGCCCAGGGCGTAGGTGAAGATTTCGCCATCGTCCATGGAGATCAGTACACCGTTCTTGCGCCCACCGATTTCACCTTTGTGTGGCTCGTAGCCGTCAAAGATGTTGGAGATCAGGCCTGAGCCTCGAGTCAGATTCAGGAATTCGTTGGAGAAACCAATCAGACCACGGGCAGGAATGCGGTATTCGAGACGAACACGGCCACGCCCATCGGGCTCCATGTTCACCAACTCGCCTTTGCGCTCACCCAAAGCTTGCATCACGCCGCCTTGGTGAGTTTCTTCGATGTCGGCGGTGACCAGCTCGATGGGCTCATGGCGCTCGCCATTCACATCGCGGAAAAGCACGCGGGGCTTGGACACGGCCAATTCGTAACCTTCTCGGCGCATGTTTTCCAGCAAGATGGTCAAGTGCAATTCACCACGACCCATGACTTCAAAGATGCCCTCTTCGTCGGTTTCGTTGACGCGCAGGGCCACGTTGTGTTGCAGCTCTTTTTGCAGGCGGTCCCAGATCTGACGACTGGTCACGTACTTGCCTTCTCGGCCAGCCAAAGGCGAGGTGTTCACGCAGAAGTTCATCGTCAGCGTGGGCTCGTCAACTTTCAGCATGGGCAATGGTGCGGGGTTGATCGGGTTGGTCACTGTGACGCCAATGTTCAGGTCGGCAATGCCGTTGATCAGCACAATGTCACCAGGGCCAGCTTCGCTCACCTGTACCCGATCCAGCCCCTGGAAGGTCAGCACCTGGTTGACACGGCCTTTGATGATCGAGCCGTCTTCGCCCTCCATGACCACCACGTCCATGTTGGGCTTGATGGTGCCTTGGCTGATGCGACCCACACCAATCCGGCCCACGAAGGTCGAAAAGTCGAGCGCAGAAATTTGCAATTGCAAGGGGGCTGCCGGATCGCCCGTATTGGGTTTGACGTGGTTGAGCACGGTATTGAACAAGGCCGACATGTCAGGGCCCCACTGCTCACCGGGAGCGCCCTCTTCCATCGAGGTCCAGCCGTTGATGCCGGAGGCATAGACCACCGGAAAGTCAAGTTGCTCGTCGCTGGCACCGAGTTTGTCGAACAAGTCAAAGGCGGCGTTCACCACTTTGTCAGGATTAGCGCCGGGCTTGTCGACTTTGTTCACCACGACGATGGGTTTCAACCCCAAAGCCAAAGCTTTCTTGGTCACGAAACGTGTCTGAGGCATAGGGCCTTCTTGCGCGTCAATCAACAGCACTACGCCGTCGACCATGGACAAAGCACGCTCGACTTCGCCGCCGAAGTCAGCGTGTCCAGGGGTGTCCACGATGTTGATGTGCGTGCCTTCCCAGCTCACGGCGCAATTTTTGGCCAGGATGGTGATGCCACGCTCACGTTCGATGGCGTTGTTGTCCATGACGGTGTCGACGATTTTTTCGTGGTCAGCGAAGGTGCCAGACTGACGCAGCAGTTGGTCCACCATGGTGGTTTTACCGTGGTCAACGTGGGCGATGATGGCGATGTTGCGAATTTGCTTGCTCATACTTTCTCTTCCTTTAAACCTGCTCGGCCAGCAACGGCTCAAATGCAGGTGAACTTTCCAAAATCTGTTGAATTTCGATCGGGCTCAACAATCGACCCGGAACCAATTCGCCGCCATGCACCATTGCTGTTCCCAGCAAGGCGCGAGGATGTTCTCCATACACTGCGACTTGATCACAATCAACCCAAGGGCCGTGTCTGCGCACCCCGTTCAAAAAACGGCCTGTGTTGTCGCTGTCCAGGTTCACCTCGGTGTAGCCCGGCAACAAAACAGCCACGGGCAGCAAAGCGCCCAGGCGCTTTGCTTCATCCATCGCTTCCAGATCCTGCAGCGTCACGCACTGTGACGCGACAAAAGGACCCGTGACCACCCTGCGCAATGCACTCAAGTGGCCACCACAACCCAAGGCCTCGGCGATGTCTTCGCCCAGCGTGCGGATGTAGGTGCCTTTGCTGCAGCGCACACGCAACCGCAAAAAAGGCGCATCGCCTTGCAACTGCATGTCCAGCAGATCCAGGGCATGAATCACCACGTTGCGCGCTTCGCGTTCAACGGTTTCGCCCTCTCGGGCATATTCGTACAAGGCCTTGCCGTCCTTTTTCAAGGCACTGTGCATCGGGGGCACTTGACTGATCGGGCCTATGAAACGGTCCAAAATTTCTACCACCCTACCAGCCGTACATGACACTTCACGCACAGAAATCACATCGCCTTCGGCATCCGCCGTGCTCGTCTTCTGCCCCAGGCGCACGGTGGTCTCGTAGGTCTTGTCTGCGTCCAAATGCTGTTGACTGAATTTGGTTGCAGCGCCGAAGCACAAGGGCAAAACACCTGTCGCCAAGGGGTCCAGGGTGCCGGTATGCCCCGCTTTTTCAGCCCGCAACAACCACTTGGCTTTTTGCAAAGCCTGGTTGCTGGAAAGACCCAGCGGTTTGTCGAGCAACAACACCCCGTGCACAGGGCGCCGCTGCACCCTGGTGCGTGGCGCGTTCATGCTCAGTCCTCTTGGGCTCGGGATGACACGGCCTTGGCGATCAAGGCGTTCATGTCCGATGCACGCTCGGTGGTGCGGTCAAACAAGAAGTGCAATGTCGGCACGGTGTGGATGTGAAGACGCTTGAACAAGCCGTTGCGCAAAAAACCGGCCGCTGCATTCAAGCCTTCGCTGGCCTCTGTGGGGTTGCCTGTCAAAACACTGAAATAGACTTTGGCGTGGGCGTAATCGGGCGTGACCTCGATGGCGTTGATCGTGACCATTCCAACTCGCGGGTCTTTCAACTCGCGTGCGATCAGCTCGGCCAGATCACGCTGGATCTGGTCGGCCACGCGGAAACCGCGATTGGGAACGGACGATGGCTTTCTGCGCACCATTTACAGCGTTCTCGCGATTTCCTTGACGTCGAAAAATTCGAGTTGATCGCCTTCTTTGATGTCGTTGTAGTTCTTGAGCTTGATGCCGCACTCGAAGCCTTCCTTGACTTCGCGAACGTCGTCCTTGAGGCGCTTGAGCGAATCGAGTTCACCCGTGTAGATGACCACGTTGTCGCGCAACAAACGGAACTTGGCGCTGCGGGTGACTTGACCTGAGGTGACCATACAGCCAGCCACGGTGCCAATTTTGGAAGCCACGAAAACGGTCCGGATTTCGGCCATGCCCATGATTTCTTCGCGTTGTTCTGGTGCCAACATGCCCGACATCGCGGCCTTGAGCTCGTCCACAGCGTCATAAATGATGTTGTAGTAATGCAGATCAACGCCATTGCCTTCGGCCAACTTGCGCGCACCGGCATCGGCACGCACGTTGAAACCGATCACGATGGCCTTGGAAGCGATCGCGAGGTTGATGTCCGACTCGCTGATGCCGCCCACGCCAGAGTAAACCAACTGAACTTTGACTTCTTCGTTGGACAGCTTGAGCAAAGAAGCGCCCAAGGCTTCTTGAGAACCCTGCACATCGGCCTTGATGATGATGGGCAACATCTTCACTTCGCCTGTCGACATGTCGGTGAACATGTTCTCCAGTTTTGCCGCTTGTTGCTTGGCCAGCTTGGTGTTACGGAACTTGCCGGCACGGTAAGTGGCGATCTCGCGGGCACGGCGCTCGTCGCCCATGACCATGAACTCGTCACCAGCTTGCGGCACATCTGTCAGGCCCTGAATTTCAACCGGGATCGAGGGACCAGCAGACTTTATGGTCTGGCCATTTTCATCCAGCATGGCTCGAACACGGCCAAAAGTCTGTCCTGCCAAAACCACATCACCGGTGTTCAGGGTGCCAGACTGAACCAGGATGGTGGCTACAGGACCTCGGCCTTTATCGAGACGCGCTTCAATGACCAAACCCTTCGCGGCAGCTTGAACGGGTGCCTTAAGTTCCAGCACTTCGGCTTGTAAGAGCACTTCCTCGAGCAAGTCATCAATGCCAAGGCCAGTTTTGGCCGACACCGAGACGAATGGAGAATCACCTCCGAACTCTTCGGGCACCACCTCTTCTGAAATCAGTTCGGCACGCACACGCTCGATGTTGGCGTCGGGCTTGTCCATCTTGTTGATGGCGACCACGATAGGCACACCTGCTGCTTTGGCGTGCTTGATGGCCTCCCTGGTCTGAGGCATGACGCCGTCGTCACCGGCCACCACCAAAATAACGATGTCAGTGGCTTGGGCACCACGGGCACGCATGGCTGTAAAAGCCTCGTGACCTGGCGTATCAAGGAATGAAATCATGCCGCGCGGCGTTTCGACGTGGTAAGCACCAATGTGCTGCGTGATCCCGCCAGCTTCGCCAGAAGCCACTTTGGATCGGCGAATGTAGTCCAGCAGCGAGGTTTTACCGTGGTCCACGTGACCCATCACAGTGACCACAGGTGCACGCGACAACAATTCGGCGTTTTGGTCGGAGACTTCTTCGTCGGTGAAGGCCTCGGGATCATCCAGAGCAGCCACGACCGCCTTGTGACCCATTTCCTCGACCACGATCATGGCTGTATCTTGATCAAGTGGCTGGTTCATCGTCGCCATTTGGCCCAACTGCATCAGGTGCTTGATGACCTCAGAAGCCTTGATAGCCATTTTGTGGGCCAGCTCGGAAACGGTGATGGTTTCTGGAACGTGAACCTCCAAGACACGGACTTCTGCCGGCGCCTGCTGGTGAGAACCATCTTCCCTATCCCTGTCGTTGCCTCGACGACCACGCGGCCCTGTTCTCCAATTGTTTCGCCCTACCCCGCCGCTGGTATCACCACGGGTTGGTATGGCTTTTTTCTTGGCCGGATCGCCAGCCCAACTGGAGGAGAGCTTGGCAGATTTGACTTCCTTGTTGCCGCCAGGGGATGATGGTCCCGCGGCTTGAGCTGCTGCAGTGCGGGTACCCGGTGCAGGTGTCCCCGCTGGCTTATGCAAGGTGCCTTTGACCGGAGCCTTGGCCTCAACCTTGGGCTCATCCTTTTTGGCAACCAAAACCTTTTTGGGCGCATTCATCATGCTGCGGATCGCTTCAGCTTCGGCCAAAGCCTTGCGACGACGGGCGTCCAGATCTTGTGCACGTGCCGCTTCCTCATCAGCCTTTACTTTTGAATCAGCAACAGCTTGCAAAGCGCTGGCCTCGCGCAATGACTGATCAGCCCTGGCTTTGACGGCTGGAGACTCATCCGTTGATGTTGCTTTTGCGGCCGCTTGCGAAGTCAGTACAGGAGCAGATTTTGCCTGAGCGGCTGCATTGATGCTGACCGCTTCGGCACGGGCCAACTGCTCACGATCTGCTCGACTAAGTGTGGGCTTTTGCGAAGTTTCTGGTGTTGCGCCAGATGAACCGGCGGGCAGGGCTTGAGAACCTGCAGGACCTTCTTGAGCAGCCAAATCAGCACGTTGCTGGGCTTCTTGGGCCTCTCGGACAAGACGATTTTGGGCCAACTCTTCTTCTTGTAGTCTAATCGATTCGGCCAGATGCCGCGCTTGTTCTTCTCGGCGAGCAAGATCGGCATGGTCCACAACAGGCTCATCCGTCGGTGATTGAGGCTCATCATCTCGTTTGATCAGGGTGCGCTTTTTCCTGACCTCAACTTGGATGGTTCGAGCTTTGCCAGAAGCATCTGCTTGCTTGATTTCACTTGTTGATTTTTTGACCAAGGTGATCTTCTTGCGGTCACCCGTCACCGTGCCATGACTGGCTTGCAGATAGCTGAGCAATTTTTGTTTATCGGCATCTGTCAGAACATCGCTGTCGGATGTTTTCGCAACGCCAGCTGATCTCAATTGATCAAGAAGGACATCGGCAGATTTTTTGAGTTCATTGGCGAACTCGGCAACAGTGGTACTGGACATAATTTTGTTCAAGCCTCCATCAAACTTCAGGCCTGGCCTGCGAACCAATGTTCGCGGGCTTTCATGATCAGGGCGGTGGCCTCTTCAACGCTTTGACCGGTGATGTCGGTCAACTCGTCAGTGGCCAGATCAGCCAGGTCGTCACGGGTTTGAACACCCGCCTCAACCAGCTTGGAAATCAACTCAGGGGTCAAGCCTGGCAGGTCACGCAAGTCTTGAGAAACGTCTTCAACGCTCTCTTCACGCGCAATTTCCAGGGTCAGCAAAGCATCTTTGGCACGGGTGCGCAGCTCGTTGATGGTGTCTTCGTCAAAGCTTTCGATTTCCAGCATTTCCTGGATGGGCACATAAGCTACTTCTTCGAGGCTGGTGAAACCTTCGCCGATCAGGATGTCGGCAATCTCTTGGTCCACATCAAGCTTTTCCATGAACAACTGGCGGATGCCGGTGGTTTCTTCGGCTTGCTTTTGGGCCGACTCGGCTGCGTCCATGATGTTGATCTTCCAACCCGTCAGATCAGAAGCCAAGCGTACGTTTTGACCGCCACGGCCAATGGCAATCGCCAGGTTTTCTTCGTCCACCACCACGTCCATGGCGTGCTTTTCTTCATCCACCACAATGGACTGCACATTCGCCGGGGCCAAAGCGCCGATCACGAACTGAGCGGGGTCTTCGCTCCACAAAACAATGTCGACTCTCTCGCCAGCCAACTCATTGGTGACGGCATTGACCCGAGTGCCGCGCACGCCGACGCAAGTGCCAATCGGGTCAACACGTTTGTCATGCGAGAGCACGGCAATCTTGGCGCGCGACCCAGGGTCACGGGCGCAGGTTTTGATCTCGAGCAGGCCTTGTTCGATTTCGGGCACTTCCTGACGGAACAACTCGATCATGAACTCGGGTGCAGAACGAGACAACAAAATCGGTGCGCCGCGCAAAGTCAGGTCGACTTCCATGATCATGGCGCGAACGCGGTCACCGCTGCGCAGGTTTTCTTTGGGGATCATCTCGCTGCGTCTCAAGCGGCCCTCGATGCGGCCAGATTCACAGATGATGTCGCCCTTGTCCATGCGCTTGACAGTGCCCACAAAAATCTTTTCGCCACGCGACATGAAGTCGTTGAGCAGCATTTCGCGCTCGGCATCCCGAATTTTTTGCAGAATGACCTGCTTGGCAGCCATGGCACCAATGCGTCCGATCGGCACCGACTCAATCGACTCTTCAATGTACTCGTCGACTTCAATGTCCGGTATTTGCTCTTTGGCTTCAAACAACAGGATTTCTTGCTCGGGCAATTGCAAACCTGCCTCATCGGGCACCACATGCCAGCGGCGAAAACTCTCGTAGTTGCCGTTGTCGCGATCAACCGCAACACGGATGTCCACTTCGCCTTGATAAAGCTTTTTGGTGGCTTGTGCCAAAGCGGCTTCAACGGCACCAAACACCACGTCGCGCTCAACGTTCTTTTCACGTGAAATGGCTTCGACCAACATCAACATTTCGCGATTCATGAATTGACTCTCCTGTTCCACAGGCCCCATGTGTGGGGCCCGAAAGTTTGCTCAAAAAATGGGGGCTGCCGTCAAGCTTCCTGCTTGGGCTTTCGCCCTTTGAAGTCCACCACGGGCGCGAGGCGCGCATCGCGCAACTCATCCAGCGTGAACCCCAATGCATGCGAAGGCAAAGGAATCCGTTTTTTACTGACCTTTTGACCGGGCTTGACCACAGGCGCATCGTTCCAGACGATTTGCCAGCCTTGACCGGTGGCGGCACGCTCGAGCGTGCCGCGAAATTTTTTGCGAGTCGGGTTAACCAAGCCCGCAGCGCTCTCACCCATGGGCGCTTTGAGCGTGATGTCAATCAACTCGCCTACAAACCGCACAAAGTCCTGTTCACTGCTCAAAGGGCGGTCGATGCCTGGAGAGGACACTTCAAGACGGTTGTAAGCAACGCCATCCACTTCAAGGGCAAATTGCAACTGACGATTAACTTTTTCGCAATCTTCCACGTTGATGAACAGCTCCGAACCTGGCTGCCAAGGCCAGTCGATGGTGATGCGCAACAAACCGCCCGCTGTGCGGTCAATCTCAACCAGGTCGTAGCCCAGGCCGGTTACGGTTTCTTGAACAATTTGCTGCAATGCCACAGAGCTTCTGAATGTCAACGTTAAAAAAGAAACAACCAAAAAAAACGGGCGGTGAAAACCCGCCCGTTTGGTCGTGAAGCCAATATTCTAGCTCAAAAAACGCTCTAAGTGCGTGATTTTCAAGGAAAACGATGCGTCTACGACCGACTTGCCGTTCAGCTTGTCTCGGGAAAGGCCAGCACCAAGCTGCGGGTATAGGGGTGGTGTGGATCGCTCAGCACCTGCTCAGCCAAACCCTGCTCGACCACCTGCCCTGACTTGAGCACCATGACCTGGTGGGCCATGGCCCGAAGCACATCCACATCGTGGGTGATGAGCAAATACGCCATGCCGCGTTTTTTTTGCAGCGTTTTCAGCAATTCAAGAATTTGCTTTTGAACGGTCACGTCGAGCGCGCTGGTGGGTTCGTCCAGCACCAACAGCGCAGGTTCGACCACCAAGGCTCTGGCCAAGGCGATGCGTTGGCGCTGCCCGCCCGAAAAAGCATGCGGGTAGCGGTTCAGCACATCGGCAAACCCTTCGCCTACCAAGCCCACCTCGGCCAAAGCCGCGCGAACGCGTTGCTCGGTTTCTTCTGGTGTCCAGTGCGGCTGGTGCAAGCGCAGGCCCTCAGAGACGATTTCACCCACCGTCATGCGCGGTGACAGGCTGCCATAGGGGTCCTGAAACACCACCTGCACCTGCCTGCGCAAGGCCTTGTCCCGAGCCGGACTGCCAAGCCAAGTTTGCCCGTCAAACGACAATTCACCCGAAAAAGGGATCAAACCCAGCACCGCCTGCGCGAGGCTCGACTTGCCCGAACCCGACTCGCCCATCACGCCCAAAGTACTGCCGGGCGACAGTGAAAAATCCGCGCCGTGCAGGGCCGTGAAATGGTGCTTTTGAAACCAAGCTTTGAATCCGGGCACCGCCTTCGGATAGCGCACCTGCAGTTGACGGGCTTGCAAGATGGGTGACCTCTCCAGGGGGGGCGTGTCCACCAGACCCTCACGGGTGGGGCGACTGGAGAGCAATCTTTGCGTATAAGGGTGCTGGGGCTGCTCAAAAACCGCTTGCAAAGTCCCCTGCTCCACCAGATGCCCTTTTTCCATCACCGCCACCCGATGGGCAAAGTGGCGCACCAAGGCCAGATCGTGCGTGATCAACAGCACGGCCATGCCGGTTTTTTGCTGCAAATCGGCCAGCAACTCCAGCATTTGCAATCGCAAACTGGCATCCAGTGCGGTGGTGGGTTCGTCGGCCAGAAGAAGTTTGGGCTCGGACGCTAGGGCCATGGCCATCATGGCGCGTTGGCGTTGGCCGCCCGACAACTGGTGCGGGTAAGCCCCAAACCGACGCTTGGGGTCATCGATCCCGGTTTCGGACAACAAATGCACGGCCCGCTCATCGGCGTCGCGCCGGGACAAGAGCTTTTTGAGCTGCAGCACTTCCGAGATCTGCGACCCTACCGTCATCAAGGGGTTGAGCGCCGTCATGGGTTCCTGAAAAATCATGGCGATCTCGTCGCCACGGATGCGTTGCATTTCAGCAGGCGTTTGCTGCAGCAAGTCCCGGCCTTGCCACAGCACCTGGCCCGAAAGCTGCGCCGATTCCAGCAAACGCAGCACCGACAGCGCCGTGACCGACTTGCCCGAGCCCGACTCCCCCACCAAGGCCACGCGCTCACCCGCCTGGATGCTCAGATTCACGCCACGCACCACAACCTGGCCACCAAAGGCGATGCGCAGGTCTTGGAGTTCCAACAAAGCTTGGGGCGTGCTCATGCGTCCACCTTTCGCGGATCGAGCGCATCGCGCAAGGCATCGCCCATGAAGGTCAAGAGCAGCAAGGTCACCACCAGCACCACAAAGGTGGACATCGATATCCACCAAGCGTCGATGTTGTTTTTGCCCTGGGCCAGCAATTCACCCAAAGACGGCGTGCCCGGTGGCACGCCCAGGCCCAGGAAGTCCAGAGAGGTCAGGGCCAAAATCGCCCCGCTCATGCGAAACGGCAAGAAGGTCACCACCGGGGTCATGCTGTTGGGCAAGACATGCCGCCACATGATCTGCCAATGCCCCAAACCCAGCGCCCGGGCTGATTTGACGTAATCGAGTTGCCGGTTGCGCAAAAATTCAGCCCGCACGTAATCGGACAAACCCATCCAGCCAAACAAGCTGAGCAGCACCAGCAGCAGCCCCACACTGGGCTCGAACACGGCTGAAAAAATGATCAACAAATAGAGCTCAGGCATGGCGCTCCAGACTTCGATGAAGCGCTGAAAAACCAAATCGGTCTTGCCCACAAAAAACCCTTGTACCGCGCCGGTCAACACGCCCAGCAACACGCCAAACAGCGTCAGCGCCATGGCAAAAAGCACCGACACCCGAAATCCATACAGCAAACGCGCCAGCACATCACGCCCCCGGTCATCGGTGCCCAGCCAGTTATGCGCTGTTGGCGGTGCCGGGTTGGGCAATGGGGCAAAGTAGTCGAGCGTGCTGTGGTGGTAAGGGTTGGGCGCTTGCAAGGCCCAGTTGCTGCCCTTGTGCAGTTGCTGCTGAATGAACGGGTCGAGGTAGTCAGCAGGCGTCTCGAAATCACCCCCAAACACTTTTTCAGGCAAGGTCTGCACCACCGGGAAATACCACTGACCCTCAAACCGCACGACCAAGGGTTTGTCGTTGGACAAGAACTCGGCCCCCAAGCTCAGAATGAACAGGGACACAAAAATGATCAGGCTGCCAAAACCGAGGCGGTTGCGCCTGAAGCGCAGCCACGCACGCGCCGAGGGCGAGGTCTGATGCGGCAAGGCGGTGGTGTTCGCTGGGGTCATTTGTCAAACTTCACACGCGGGTCCACCCACAGGTAGCACAGGTCACTGATCAGCTTGGTCACCAAGCCAATCAGGGTGAACAAATACAAGGTGCCCAACACCACCGGGTAGTCACGCCGAATCACCGCCTCGTAACTCAGCAAGCCCAGCCCATCGAGCGAGAACAGGGTTTCGATCAACAAAGACCCGGTGAAAAACGCACCGATGAAAGCCGCAGGGAACCCCGTCACCAGCGGGATCAATGCATTGCGCATGACATGGCGGTACAAAACCCGGTTTTCGCTGAGACCCTTGGCGCGGGCCGTCAAAACATACTGTTTGCGGATTTCTTCCAAAAATGCGTTCTTGGTCAGCATGGTGATCACCGCAAACGAGCCCAACACACTGGCCGTGACGGGCAAGGCGATGTGCCACAAATAATCGACCACCTTGGCTCCCCAGCTCAGTTGTTCCCAATTCGACGAAGTGAGGCCGCGCAGCGGAAACCACTGCAGTTGCCCGCCAAAAATGACAAGCAAGGCCACGCCCAGCACAAAGCCCGGAATGGCATAACCCACCAGCACCAGCAAACTGGTGAGCGTGTCAAAGCGCGTGCCCGCCCGCACCGCCTTGGCGATGCCCAAAGGCACCGACACCATGTAGCTCAGAAAAAAAGTCCACAAGCCCAAGCTGATGGACACGGGCAGCTTTTCCTTGATCAGGCTCCAGACGTCTTTGGGGTAGAAAAAGCTCTTGCCCAGATCGAACTGCGCAAACTGTTTGAGCATCATCCAGAAACGCTCAGTGGGTGGCTTGTCAAAACCGTAGAGCGTTTTGATTTCGGCAATGCGGGCCGCATCCACGCCCTGCCTGCCCCGGTAACCGCTGCCTGCAGCTGCCGCGCCCTCCCCGCCTGTGTCCCGACCTTGCAGCTGGGACACCATTTGCTCAACGGGCCCACCTGGCACAAACTGGATCACCGCAAACGTCAACAACAACACCCCAAACAAGGTCGGGACCATCAGCAGCAAGCGTTTGAAAATGTAGGCCAGCATCGGTCAGGGGGCCTTGGGGGCAGGTTGGGCCGCTGGTGCGGCTAAGGCATGGGGCGACCACCACACGGTGGTGACCAGTTTCTCAGGCTGGTAAAAACGGGGCAAGTCGGCGGGTCTGGCAAACGCCTTGGCCCGCCAGGACACCCGGTGCACTGCGCCATACCAGTGCGGCACCACATAGTGGCCATGGCGCAGCACCCGGTCCAACGCACGCAGGCTGGTCACCAGTTCTGGCCTGGACGTGGCACTCACCACCTTGTCCAGCAGCGCGTCCACCGCCGGGTCTTTCAGGCCGATCACATTGCCCGAGCCCTCCACGTCGGCCGATCGGCTGCCATAGCGCTCGAGCAACTCGGTGCCGGGCGCTTCGCTGCCCACGGTGCGGTTGCTGATGATGTCAAAGTCAAACACGTCCATGCGTTTTTGGAGCAGCGCAAAATCGATGACCTTGTACTGAACTTTGATGCCCAGTTTTTCAAGGTTCTTGGCAAAGGGGGTGACCACGCGCCCCATGGAGCCCGAACTGTCCAAAAACTCGATGCTCAAGGCTTGGCCCATGGCGTTGCGCAAAGCGCCATCGCGGTAGGTCCATCCGGCGTCTTTGAGCAAATCACGGGCCTGGCGCAAATGGTCGCGCAAGGTACGTCCCGAAGTCGGGTCCAGGGAAGTCTGGGGCGGTTGCGGCACATCTTGGTCAAACACGGCGGCGGGCAACTTGGCCCGTATGGGGTTGAGCAAAGCCAATTCGTCGGGGCCAGGACGGCCCTTGGCTTCAAAATCGCTGGCCACAAAATAACCGCGCACCCGGCTGTAAGCGTTGTAGAACAGTTGGCGGTTCAGCCATTCAAAATCCATGGCCAGCGCGATGGCCTGGCGCACGCGCACGTCCTTGAATTTGTCGCGGCGCGTGTTGAACAAAAAGCCCTGAAAGTCACCCGCATTGCCATGAGGCAATTCGGCCTTGATCAGCTCACCACGCTCAAACGCCCGCCCGGTGAAAGCTCTGGCCCACTCCCGCGCAATGAAAGATTGCATGTAATCGAACTCGCCCGCTTTGAAAGCCTCGAGTTGCGCGGTGCTGTCTTTGTAAATCTTGTAGGTGATGCGGTCGAAATTGAACTGCCCCTTGCGCACGTTCAGGTCTTTGGCCCAGTATTGCGGGTCACGCACATAGGTGACGTCCTTGCCAAACTGCACCGGTCCGAGGCGGTAAGGCCCCGACGCAATCGGAATGTCCACGACCATCTGGTCCAGCGGTTTGTGATTTGCCTTAGGCCCCTCGCCATGTAAACCCCACTTGGCACTGAACACGGGCAAGCTGCCCACGATCAAAGGCAACTCGCTGTTGGGGCGCACAAAATCGAATCGGATGCTGCGCTCGGCCAAGACGGTCGCGCCCTTGACCTCACCAAAGTACGTGCGGTATTGGGGCGCTGCCTGCTTGCTGGTCAGGCGTTCAAAGGAATGGCGAACATCGGCCGCCAGCACGGGGTCGCCATTTTGAAATCGGGCTTGCGGGTGGATCTGGAAGGTGACCGACATCCGGTCTTTGGCCACCGTGACATCCGAAGCCAACAAACCATAAGCCGTGGTCGGCTCATCCATGTTGCCCACCAATAAGGTGTCAAACATCATGCCCAACATGGCGGGAGGTGCGCTGCCCTTCAAGGTGAAGGGGTTGTACTTGTCGAAGTTGGACTGGCGGGTCGGCGGCACCAGCACGATCTCGCCCCCTTTGGGTGCGGCCGGGTTGGCGTACGAGAAATGGGCAAAGTTTTCAGGGTAGCGGATGTCGCCAAACTGGGCATACGCATGGGCAGCGAAGGCATGTCCGGACAGGCTAAACCCCAGGGCCAGCAAGCAGTTTGTCCAGAATCGAGCCAAGGGTCTTCGCATGCGACAATTCTGCACACATTTTCCAGGAGTTGAAGAGATGACGATAAAAACAGGTTTTTTGGCAGGCAAAAAGTTGCTGATCACCGGGGTGCTGTCCAACCGCTCGATCGCTTACGGCATTGCCAAGGCCTGCCATGCACAAGGCGCCGAGCTGGCGTTCAGTTATGTGGGTGAGCGCTTCAAGGACCGCATCACCGAGTTCGCGGCCGATTTCGACTCCAAGCTGATTTTTGATTGCGACGTTGGCAGCGACGAACAAATTGAAAAACTCTTCAGCGACCTGTCGGCCACTTGGCCCAAATTTGACGGTTTTGTGCACGCCATCGGCTATGCCCCGCGTGAAGCCATTGCGGGCGACTTCCTCGACGGCTTGTCGCGTGAAGGTTTCAAGATCGCGCACGACATCAGCGCCTACAGCTTCCCGGCCATGGCCAAAGCAGCCCTGCCCTACCTGAACGACAAGTCGGCTGTGCTGACCCTGACGTACCTCGGCGCGATCCGCACCGTGCCCAACTACAACACCATGGGCTTGGCCAAAGCCAGTCTGGAAGCGTCGGTCCGCTACTTGGCCGAATCGTTGGGCAGCCAAAACCGTGGCCTGCGTGCCAACGGCATCTCGGCCGGCCCCATCAAGACGCTGGCCGCCAGTGGCATCAAGGGTTTTGGCAAGATTTTGTCGGTGGTGGCCGAGGCCTCACCCATTCGCCGCAACGTGACGATTGAGGATGTGGGCAATGTGGCCGCGTTCATGCTGAGCGACTTGGCTGCGGGCGTGACGGCCGAGATCACCTATGTGGACGGTGGTTTCAGCCAGGTGGTCGGCGGGATTGCGGAGCCTGCAGACCTTTGACAACCATTGAGTCAGAGCCACTGGCTTGCATGTGACAGCTTACAAAAAATTCAAGTCGCATAATCTGACCATGCCCGAATCACCGCCACTCAACAAGCCAAGATCAAAAACCGATTTGTTTTTTTCATTCTCCGTGTTGGCTCTGCAAGGTTTTGGTGGGGTACTGGCGGTTGTTCAGCGTGAGTTGGTTGAAAAAAAACGGTGGATGACACAAAGCCAGTTTGTGGAGGACTGGGCCGTGGCCCAGATCATGCCAGGCCCGAATGTGGTGAATTTTTGTCTGATCATCGGAGGACGGCACTTTGGTCTAGGAGGGGCCTTGGCGTCCCTGGCAGGGATTTTGATGGCTCCATTGGCCGTGGTTTTGGTTCTGGCATCGGTTTTTGGTGAGGTGTCTGATGCGGCTTGGGCACAAGGTGCGCTGCGAGCCATGGGCGCTGTAGCGGCAGGTTTGATCGCTGGCACGGGCATCAAACTGATCGGTGCTTTGAAAAACAATCCGATGGGCATGGCCATCTGTGGGTTGGTCATGGTGGCGACCTTTGTGGGTGTGGGCTTGCTGCGCTGGCCCTTGCTTTGGGTTTTGCTGGGGATTGGATCTTTGTCATGTTCTTGGGCCTATGCCCAGTTGTCACGCTTGAAACGATCAGATGCGGGCTCATGATGCTCAGTCTGCAATTGACCTTCATTGACTGGTTGGCTTTTTTCAACCACTTCTTATCTTTATCTCTGCTCGCTGTCGGCGGGGCCATCATCACGGCACCGGACATGCATCGCTTCCTTGTGGACCAACATGCGTGGTTAACCGAGCACCAGTTCAGCTCGTCCATTGCTTTGGCCCAGGCTTCGCCGGGCCCTAACGTCTTGTTTGTGGCGCTGATGGGGTGGAATGTGGGCTTGAATGCGGGCGCGGGCTTGGGTGGGGGCTGGCTGAGTGTGGCTTTGTCCACTCTGGGTGTCTTTCTCAGTCTTTTGGGGATCATGCTGCCCTCTTCTGTTTTGACCTATACCACCACCCAATGGGCCCATCGACACCGTGACAAGCAAGGCATCAAAGCCTTCAAGTTGGGCATGGCTCCCGTGGTGATTGCCTTGCTGATTTCAACTGGCTGGATCCTTACGGCCAGTCATGACAATCCAATTCAAGACTGGGGCTTGTGGCTATTGACTGGCGCATCGATGTTCCTGGTCTGGCTGACCCGCATCCACCTGTTGTGGCTCATTGGTGCAGGCGGGCTGTTGGGAGCTGTGGGCTGGATTTGATGCAGTTAAGCCTCCAGCGCTCACACCCAGTCACTGACATCAGCGCGGGCTCTCGAAAAACACCGTGTTCGAGTAGTCGCTGACCTCGAAATACACTTTTTTCTCGCCCGGATCGACTTCGAAGTTGAAGTTTTCATCGAGCACGCCGTAGCCATAACGGTAGGCACGGGCTTTGCCATCGTCTGTACCCAAAGCGGTGCTGACTTTGTCGACCTTGATGAAGCGGCGCACCAGCTTCTCGCCTGCATACACCTCCATCACGCCATTGGTCCCGGTCCAGTTCTGGATGCCGCGGCTGATTTTGTTTTGTTGCTCTTGTGTGCAGGCGGCCAGCAGGCAGGTCGCACCAACGGCGATGATCAAGCCGATTCGGGGGGTGTTTTTTGACATGGCGTGCGCCCTATTTGAATGGTTGGATGATTTGAAAGAATCTCAGCTGCGCTGGCGCAAGGCCTCGTAGAGGCAAACGCCACTGGCCACCGACACGTTCAGGCTTTCCACCGCGCCGCGCATGGGGATGCTGACCAGCTCGTCGCAGTTCTTGCGCGTCAACTGGCGCATGCCAGCGCCCTCAGCGCCCAGCACCAAGGCAGTGGGCACTTTCAAGTCGGCTTGGTAAACCGTGCGCGGTGCATCGTCGCTGGTGCCGACGATCCAGATGCTGCGCTCCTTGAGTTCGCCCAAGGTGCGCGCCAAGTTGGTGACCATGAAATAAGGCATGGTTTCGGCCGCGCCGCTGGCCACCTTGGCCACGGTGGCGTTGATGCCCGCCGCGTGGTCTTTGGGGGCGATGACCGCGTGCGCACCCGCGCCATCGGCCACGCGCAGGCACGCGCCCAGGTTGTGCGGATCGGTCACGCCGTCCAGCACCAACAGCAAGGGCGGGCCTTCCACGGTGTCGAGCAGGTCGTCCAGCGAATGGTTTTGAGGCATGGGCGAGACCATGGCCACCACACCCTGGTGACCGTGGCCACCGGCCAGCTTGGCCAAGCGCTCACCGTCCGATTCGATCATGCGCATGCCCGAATCGCGCGCCTTGTCGATGAACTGGCGCATGCGCGCATCGCGGCGCGTGACCTCGTAATGGATTTCAACAACGGATTGAGGGGCGATCTTGAGGCGAACGCCCACGGCATGAAAGCCGAACAGCACTTTGTGGGATGACATGCTCGGATTATCGTTGGTCGCAGCCTGCCGATTTGACCGCTTGCCCAAACGGATCCGAGTTCAGGCCGGGGTCGCTGCAGGCTCCGACAAACGTCCTGCCTGAATCACCAAGCTGCGCTCGCATCTAGCGGCCAGCAGGCGGTCGTGCGTGACCAGGACCAAGGTCGTGCCCTGCTCGCGGTTGAGCGCGAACATCAAATCCATGATGGCCTCGCCGGTGGCGTGGTCCAGACTGCCGGTGGGCTCGTCGGCCAGCAGCACGTCGGGTTGCACCACAAAGGCACGGGCCAGCGCCACGCGTTGTTGCTCGCCGCCACTGAGCACTTTCGGCAGGTGCTTCAGGCGTTCACCCAGGCCCACGCGCTGCAGCATGGCCGTGGCGGTGCTGCGGGCATCGTGCCGATCGGCCAACTCCAGGGGCAGCATCACGTTTTCCAGCGCTGTCAGATTGGGCATGAGCTGAAAGCTCTGGAACACAAATCCCACATGTTGGGCCCGAACGGCCGCGCGCTCGTCTTCGGACAAATCGAACAGCGATTGCCCTGCCAACACCACCTGTCCCGTGCTGGGCGTGTCCAACCCGGCCAGGATCGCCAGCAGCGTGCTTTTGCCCGAGCCGGAAGCACCGACAATGGCGGCTGTTTCCCCCGCGATCAAAGAGAAATCGATATCGCGCAAAATGTCCAGCTGCCCACTGGCATCCTGCACACTTTTGGAAATGCCACGCACGGCAATGATGGATTCAGGCATGCACAAACCTTTGTTGAGACGACGCCACTTTAACTGGACCTTGCTGGCCCTTGCCAGCTGGGGCTTTGCCGCGCCAGTGACGGCGGCCTCCGGGCAACGCATTTTGGTGGTAGGCGACTCGCTGAGCGCCGAATACGGCCTGGCCCGCGGCACCGGTTGGGTGGCCTTATTGCAAAAACAACTGGCCACCGAAAAGCCGGGCGTTCAGGTCATCAACGCCAGCATCAGCGGCGACACCACCTCGGGCGGGCGCTCACGCCTGCCCGCCTTGCTGCAACGCCACCGACCCAGCCATGTGGTCATTGAACTGGGGGGCAACGACGCCCTGCGCGGCCTGCCGATGGCCATGACGCAAGACAACTTGCTGGCCATGACCAAGCAAGCCCAAGCGACCGGGGCCCAAGTGCTGCTTTTGGGCATGCAAATGCCGCCCAACTACGGCCCCGAGATGGCGCGGCAGTTTGAAGCTGCCTACGCCCAAGTGGCCAGAAGCCAAAAAGCGGCGCTGGTGCCTTTCTTTTTGAAAGGCGTGGGCGATGATGCCGAACCGCTCAAATGGTTTCAGGCCGACCGCATCCACCCCAACGAAGCTGCGCAGCCGCGCATGCTGGCCAATGTTTGGCCCACCTTGAGTAAACAACTAAAATGAGCCTTCACCTGATCTCGGCCTTTGAAGCCATGGCCAAACTGAACCAGTTTGACGCCATTCTGGATGCGCGCTCCGAAGGTGAACACGCCGAGGACCACCTGCCCGGCGCTTTGAGCTGGCCGTCACTCAACAACGAAGAGCGCATCAAGGTGGGTACCCTGTACAAACAGGTCAACCCCTTTGAGGCGCAAAAAGTGGGGGCGGCCTTGGTGGCCAAAAACATCGCCCGACACATCGAAACCCAGGTGATGGACAAGCCGCGCAACTGGCAACCGCTGGTGTATTGCTGGCGCGGGGGCAAGCGCAGCAATTCGCTGGCGCTGATCTTGGGGCAAATCGGATTCAAGGTGCACCTGATTGAGGGCGGCTACAAAGCGTTTCGCAAAGAGGTCATGGAAGACACGCCCCGCCAGGCACAGCGCCTGCAATTCAAGGTGCTTTGTGGACCCACGGGTTCGGGTAAAACGCGCTTCCTGCAAGCCTTGGCGCAAGAAGGTGCGCAGGTGCTCGATCTGGAGGACATCGCCTGCCACCGCAGTTCGGTGTTGGGCTTGATTCCGGGCACGCCGCAGCCGACGCAAAAAGCCTTTGACACGCAGGTCTGGAATGCTTTGCGCGGCTTCAGCGCGGACCGTCCGGTGTTTGTGGAAGCCGAAAGCAAAAAGGTGGGCAATCTGGCGGTGCCCGACGAGCTGATGGTGGCCATGCGGGCCAGCCCCTGCCTGCGGGTGGACCTGTCGCTGGAGAGTCGGGTGAATTTGCTGATGGAAGACTATGCGTTTTTCACGCAAGACCGCGCCCTGTTTGCCGACCGGTTGGAGCGGCTGACAGCCCTGCGCGGCAAGGCTGTGGTGCAAGGCTGGCAAGAAAGAATTGAGCGGGGTGAAATGCGTGAGGTGGTGACCGAACTGCTTTCAGGCCACTATGACCCGGGTTACGAGACCTCCACCGGCAACAACTTTGTGCATTACGCCCAAGCCCCGCTGGTCACGCCGGCCAGCCACAGCATGGTGGACATGCTGGTTTTGGCGCGTGAGCTGGTGCAAGGGTGATCAATGTCCGGTGATTCAATCAGCTGGCGTGGAAGCGTCGACCGCGCCGGGCGTGGACGAGTCAGCAGCACCGGGCGCTGCATTGTTGGCGTCGCCCTCTTCGCCCTCGATTTCGGAGCCGTCTTCTGAAAACAGGCCCGATTTGCGGTCGGACTTGGCTTTGAGCTTGTCTTCTTTTTTGCGTTTCTTGGCCAGTTCTTTCTGGCGTTTTTCGAATCCGTAGTTGGGTGTGGCCAAGATGGCTCCTTTAATGAGGGCTGTTCAATGTAACAGTTTCTTTGAGGCCTTACTCCCACCCGACAGTGGCCCGATAGGCATGCCAGCTGGCGTGCCCCAGCCAAGGCCCCACCAAAATGATGCCCAAGGCCCATGGCCACAGCGCGGCCAACACCAAAACGCTGAGCAAAAAACCCCACAGCAGCATTACCCCAAGGTGTGAAAAAACAACCCGAATGCTGGTCAGCACCGCCGTAATCGCGTCGGTGTCGAGGTCCAGGATCATGGGAATTGACACCACCGATAAACCGTAAACAAGGCTTGCAAACACCCCTCCCACAACCAGATAGGCCACTATAAACTCGATATTGTTGGGGTTAAAGACCGCCTCGATCACGCCCGTGGTCGAGGGCATTCCGGTGTTGAAAAATACCGCAAACACCACCAAAGAAACTCTGCCCCACAGCAGCTCCAACACCAGCAGCGCCAACACCAGCATGGCCATGCTGCGGATGTGCTGGTCCCAACACATGAGCGATGTGGCCAAGTCTGGCATCTCGCCCCGCTCTCTTTTTCGGCTAACTTCGTACAGCCCCATGGCCAAGAATGGCCCCACCAGCAAACAGCCTGATACCAGTGACAAGGTGTATTCGGGCTTGTGCTTGAAAACCAGGGTCAGCACCTGCGCCATGCCCCAAAAGCACAGGCCATAAAACAGCGCAATGCCCGGGTGCTTCAAAAGATCTTGCCAGCCGCGGGCAAGCCAGCGAAAGGGGTCTGCAAAGCCCAATGGCCGAATCAGCAACTGGGGCCCTTCAGGAGCCGGAGGCACATAGGGCGAGGCCATGGTGGGCAAGTCAGCGTTTTCGGTTGAGACTGCGGGCAAGGGCTTGACGTCAGAGGGCATGACAATCCTGAAATCATTGGTGAGTTCAGATTACCCTCCCTCTACAGCTTTGAACAGTCAGGAAACTACCCAAACGGGGAAATCAATCGAGAATGACAGTCCACACTGAATAAAAAACGGGCTCAAGCAACAGGCAGGTGGGCTTGGGCAGATTGATTCAGGTCATGTATCAAGTCGTGCGCCGACTCCAGACCGCTGGAAAAGCGCACCAGCGTGCCTTGCTTCAAATGAGAAGGCCAACTTTGCCGCATGGAAGCCAGGTCATACGGCACGACCAGACTTACCGGCCCCCCCCAGCTGTAGCCAATCCTGAAGAACTTCAAGTTATCGCAAAAGGCATCCACTTGCGCCTGGCTATAACGCGCATCAATCATCACGCTGAACAAACCCGCTGCCAATCCCGAACCGGGCGTGCGCTCGCACAGTGCTTGCCAATGCGAGTGCCCCGGCGAGCCTGCAAATGCAGGGTGCAGCAACTGAACACATTGCGGCTGAGCCTGCCACCAGGCAGCCAAGGCCCGAGCGGTCTGGTCATGTGCCCGATAACGCAAATCAATGCTGGGTAAGGAACGCAGCACTGCTTCGGCATCGTTGGCTGCCACACCCAAGCCCAATCGCATGTGGCACAGCTTGATTTTCAAATGCAGGGCCGGATTCCGCGTGATGACGCTGCCCATCAGCACGTCGCCACCTCCGCTGGGATATTTGGTCAGCGCATGAGCGCTGATGTCCACCGCCAAACTGCCCGACTCACCATCGGCAGGCGCGTCGCCCAGCAAATCAAAGGGCTTGAAGGCCAAGCCTGAACCCCAAGTGTTGTCCAGTGCACACATAACGCCTCGAGCCTTGCACAGGCGCACCATCTCAGGCAGATCCGGAAACTCCATGCTGACCGACCCGGGTGCTTCCATCCACACCAAGCGAGTGCGCGGATTGATCTTGCTGGCCAGGTCTTGCGGACTCAGCGGGTCGTAGAGTTGGTGAGAGATGCCGTAATGGCGCAACTCGCCTTCGGCCAGCGCCTTGTTGGGGCCGTAGGCATTAGCGGGCAGCAGCACCTCATCACCACTGTGCAGCACCGCCAAAGCCACGGTGGCCAAAGCAGCCAGCCCACTGGGAACCAGAACGCACTGGGCACCGCCTTCCAGGCTGCACAGGCGCTCTTCGAGAGTGTAGGTCGTGGGTGTTCCGTGCAAGCCGTAGGTATAAGACGATTTGTCTTTCCATTCACGCTGGCGCATGTTGGCCACGGTTGGAAAGTACACCGTCGAAGCCTTGAAAACGCCCTGCTGTGGGGCGTCAAAGCCGGCAGGCGGTGTGTAGGCGTGGTGGATAAGATTGGTGATGTCTCGTTTTGTTGTGCTCATGTCAGCATCCTGAAGCAAGGGGTGCCTAGAAGGAATCCTATCCGATCCACAAGCAGTCGTTTTGAGTGGAGCTTAGACACTCCACTTTTCCAGCAATTTTTCGGGACGCATGTTGTCATACGGCTCGAAAGGCTGGTGAATCCAGGGGTTCGTGGGCAAGTCGTCCACCGAATAGTCAGGCTTGAAGGTCGACACCCCCTTGGTCCAGATGACAGCAGTACGTAATTCAGTCACGGGTTTGTAGTTGTTCTTGAGCAGATCCACCACCGCACGCAAGGTATGACCGGTATCGGCCAAATCGTCGACCAACAGCACTCTGCCAGCGATCTCGCCTTTGGGCGTGGTGATGTAACGGGCGATGTCCAGGTGGCCTTGCAAGGTGCCGGATTCGGCGCGGTAGGAGCTGGTGGACATGATGGCCAGAGGCTTGTCAAAAATACGCGACAGGATGTCGCCAGGGCGCATGCCGCCACGGGCCAGACAAAGGATATTGTCAAACTGCCAGTCGGACTGGTGTATTTTGATGGCGAGTTTTTCAATCAGGTTGTGGTACTCGTCGTAGCTCACGTACAGGTGCTTGCCGTCTTCAGTCAACATGGGAAGAACTCCGTCGAAAAAGGTGGGTGGATAAACAGGAGGCGCTGATCGCTCAATCAGGTCGCAAAAGGGTTGTGCAACAAGATGGTGTGATCTCGGTCAGGGCTGGTGGACACGACATGCACAGGCACGGCTGTGACTTCGGCAATGCGCTCGATATACCGGCGCGCGGTCGCTGGCAGTTGATCCATCTCGGTCACACCCACAGTGGTTTCGGTCCAGCCGGGAATGACTTCGTAAATCGGCTTGCAACGAGCGATTTCGTCTGCACCCATGGGCAGGATGTCGATGGTTTGTCCATCCAGCTCGTAGCCAATGCACAGCATCAACTCTTTCAGGCCATCTAGTACGTCTAGCTTGGTGATGCACAGGCCCGACAGGCCATTGACCTGCGCGCTGCGCTTGAGCAAGGCCGCGTCAAACCAGCCACAGCGGCGCGAACGACCGGTGGTCACCCCCTTTTCGGCACCCACGGTGGACATATGGTAGCCGGGGGTGCCGGGGGTTTCCCAGTCGAGTTCGGTGGGGAATGGACCGCCACCTACGCGGGTACAGTACGCCTTGGTGATACCCAGAATATAGTGCAGCATGCCGGGGCCAACACCTGAGCCTGCAGCGGCATTGCCCGCCACGCAGTTACTCGATGTCACAAAGGGGTAAGTGCCGTGGTCCACGTCGAGCAGGGTGCCTTGCGCGCCTTCAAATAACAAGTTGGCGCCGGCCTTGTGGGCGTCGTTCAGTTCGCGCGACACATCGGCCACCATGGGCAGCAGCGCTTTGGAATAGGCCATGGCATCGTTGTATACGGAATCAAAGTCCACCGGCGCCGCACCCAGGATGTTGACCAGGATTTCATTGTGCAATGCCAGGTTATCGCGCAACTTGCCGGCAAAACGCTCAGGGTATTTGAGGTCTTGCACGCGCAGGGCACGGCGCGCTACTTTGTCCTCGTAAGCAGGGCCAATGCCGCGGCCTGTGGTGCCGATTTTGGCCGTTCCGGCTTTTTCCTTGGCAGCTTCGCGGCCCACATCCAGCGCCACATGGTAGGGCAAGATCAAGGGGCAGGCTTCGCTGACGCGAAGGCGTGACCGCACCTCGACACCAGCTTTCTCAAGACCGGCAATTTCTTCAAGCAATTTGGGCACCGACACAACCACACCGTTACCGATGTAGCATTTAACACCGGCACGCATGATGCCGCTGGGGATCAGGTGCAAAGCGGTTTTGACGCCGTTGATCACCAAGGTGTGTCCCGCGTTGTGACCGCCCTGAAATCGGACCACGCCCTGTGCGCTTTCGGTCAGCCAGTCCACCAGCTTGCCCTTGCCCTCGTCGCCCCATTGAGTGCCGACAACGACCACGTTACGGCCTTGCTTCATGTTCATGCTTGAAATCTTCTTTCTCAAAGAGCCTGTACCAACCACTGCCCTGCCGCTTCAACCAACTCACGGTCGCAATGGAACTCATCAACTTCGCTTTCGTGCCCGGGAAGCACGCACACCACGGTTTCACCCCGGCTGCGCAAGCTGGCAATCGCTGCACGCAACTCGGTCGAAGGCCCCCAGGGGGCACGAATGGCCGCCCGCAGCGCCAAGGGCTGAACTGCAGCAACCAACTCTTTCAAATCAAGGCTGAAACCGACGGCGGGGCGATCACGATCAATACGGTGTCCAAACACTGCCCCCACACCGTCATAGCGCCCCCCACGCGCCAGCGCATCGGCAGCGCCCCTGGCATAAATGGCAAAGCGGATGCCGCTGTAATAGGCGTAACCACGCGAATCACCCAAATCGAAACTGATGGTGGTCCCCGAAATTTGAGTGGCCAGCCAACGCAACTGACTCAGTGCTTCGGTGATTGCGGGAGTTGCAGGCAGGCATTGCGCGGCTTGATCGAGCACTTTGGCATCACCATACAAATTGACCAAAGCGCGCAAACCATCGCGGTTGGCAGACGCAAAACCCGTTGTCAGACGGGCAATTGCACTGCCATCTTTGATAGCCAAGGCTGCGTGAATGTCGTGACGCAATGCATCCGAAATGTCCTCGGCATGCAGTAGGCTGCTGACAATGCGGGCATCCGCCAAGTCCACCTGCAAGTCGCCAGCGCGTGCGGCACGCAGGCTATCCAGAGCCAGTTGCAAAACTTCAAGATCGGCCTCAGGTCCAGCGTGGCCGTAAATTTCGGCACCCAGTTGCAAGGGTTCGCGGGTGGCATGTGGACGCGCAGGACGCGTGTGCAGCACGGGGCCGCAATAGCACAGACGCGTCAGGCCCGCGCGGCCGAGCAAATGCGCGTCGATCCGGGCCACTTGAGGTGTTGTGTCAGCACGCAAACCCAAGGTGCGGCCCGAGAGTTGGTCGACCAGTTTGAAGGTCTGCAAATCTAAGGCTTCACCCGTGCCGGTCAGCAGGGATTCCAAATGCTCCAGCAGCGGCGGCATCACCAGCTCGTAGCCATAGCCACGGGCGGTGTCCAGCAGTTCGCGGCGGAGTTCTTCGATGTGGCGAGCCTCGGAAGGCAAGACATCGGCAACGTGATCCGGTAGGACCCAAGCAGACATGAGGGGATGGGGGGAAGGGGTAAAAACGAGATTTTACCGGGTTGACAGGCTCATTTCCGGCAAAGAGATTGGCAAATTGTCCAAATCCTGACTCTGTGAGAAGAATGGGCCCGTTCGGATCAGCCGCACCAGCGTGAGGGTGTCAGGCCAGCAGCCAAATCACCACCAGTCCGAACACCACCATGATCATGCCGAAAAACCGAATCTGCCCCTCCTGAAGCTGGAGCATTTGCTATAACAGGCCTCGCCACCTGCGTGGCGAGATCATGGGCAGCAACCCCTCCAGGATAAGCATCAGGCCCAAGGCCATCAGGAGGGTGTCGAGCAAGATTTACTTCCGGGCCGGCGCACTGCCCGGTGTGCCGCGCATGCCCTTGAAGAACTCGGAGCTACCGGGGTCGAGCACCATCACGTCACCTTTGCTGTTGAAGCTGGATTTGTAGGCTTCGAGGCTGCGGTAGAACTGGGCAAACTGAGGGTCGCGGCCAAAAGATTCAGCATACAGACGGGCCGCTTGGGCATCACCCTCCCCCTTGATCTTCTGGGCATCACGGTAAGCGTTGGCAATCGTCACCTCGCGTTGGCGATCGGCATCGGCGCGGATTTTTTCACCCTCAGCACCACCGGTTGAACGCAGCTCGTTGGCCACCCGCTTGCGCTCGGCTTCCATCCGGCGATAAACCGATTCGGTGATGGTGTCCACATAGTCGGCGCGGGTGATGCGCACATCCACCACGTCCACACCCCAGGGCTTGGCCCCTTTGACAACGGTCAGCACGGCGGATTTGACGTCGTCCATCAGTTCTTCCCTCTTGAGAGAGAGCAACTCGTTGACGGTGCGTTTGTTGATTTCTTCTTGGAAAGCGTTACGGACCACGCGGTTGAGTTGGTTGGTGCCTGCCTTCTCATCCAGACCCACGTTGCGGATGTAGGCCTGTGGGTCGGTGATGCGCCAGCGCACATACCAATCGATCACCACACGCTGCTTTTCAGCGGTGAGCATGGGCTCATTTTCAGGGCTGTCCAGCGTCAACAAACGCTTGTCAATGTAATTAACGTTTTGCAGGGGGGGCGGCAGTTTGAAGTGCAGGCCCGGCTCGGTGATCACTTCCTTGATCTGACCCAAAGCGTAAACCACGCCAAATTGACGCTGGTCCACCACGAACAATGTAGAGCTGAGCAGTGCGAACACCACCAGCAAACTCGAAATCCACAATCCGATGCGATTCATTGTTTTGTTCCTTATCGTGGATCGCGGCTACGCGAACGCTCGAGGTCTCGGGAGCGGGTATCCACCGTGCCGTTGCTGCCTGCGGTAGCAGGGGCTGCGGGCACATCCATGGCGGGCGGGGCCACTTGCGTGACCTGTTGCATGATTTTGTCGAGCGGCAAGTACAGAAGGTTAGAGCCTGACTTGCTGTCCACCAGCACCTTGGTCACGTTGCTGTAAATCTGCTGCATGGTGTCGGTGTACATGCGGTCACGCATCACCTGCGGAGCCTTTTGGTACTCGGGCAAGATGGTCTTGAAGCGCTGGGCGTCACCTTCGGCTTGCGCCACGATGCGTTCGCGGTAAGCGTCGGCCTCCTCCTTCAGGCGCGAGGCCGCACCCACGGCGCGGGGCACCACGTCGTTGGCGTAGGCTTGCGCTTCGTTCTTGGCGCGTTCGCGCTCCTGTCCGGCTTTGAGCACATCGTCAAAAGCGGCCTGTACCTGCTCTGGCGGACGCACGCCCCCTTGCTGCAGGTTGATTCCCACCACCTCAATGCCGACTTTGTAGCGGTCCAGGATGACTTGCATTTTTTCACGCACACGGGGCGCGATTTGGTCTCGCTCTTCGGCCAGGGCCGAATCCATCTTCATTTTGCCCACCACCTCGCGCACAGCGGTTTCTGCAGACTGCACCACCGCCTCGGTCGGGTTGCGGCTTTCGAACAGATAAGCGCGGGCATCGTTCAAGCGGTATTGCACAGCAAACTTGATTTCAACGATGTTCTCGTCTTCGGTCAGCATGGCTGACTCGCGCAGACCTGTGGCCTTGACAATGTTGTCTCGCCCAATGTCTACCGATCGGATCTGAGTCACGAACACCAGCTCATGGCGTTGCACGGGGTAAGGCATGCGCCAGTTGAAACCGGCAGTCACTGTGGAGTGGTACTTGCCAAACTGGGTGATAACGGCTTGCTGACCTTCTTGTACGATGAAAAAGCCGGTGGCCAGCCAAACCAGCAAAGCGCCGCCCAAAATGACGCCAATGCCCAAGTTCTTGATGAACGCCGGGATTTCCGGTCCGCCCGAACCACCGCCCGAGCCGCCTGGGCCTTGGGGACGCTGAGGGCCGCCTTTGCCGCCAAAGATCTGACCGAGCTTGCGGTTGAAATCGCGCCACAACTCGTCCAAATCGGGCGGGCCGCTTTGTTGTTGCTGTGGGCCGCGTCCGGGGGGTGGTTGCCAAGCATCTGGCTTGGGGCCGGGTGGCGGCGTGTCGCTCGTTGGCTTGTTGCCCGAGTCACCGGAAGATTTGTCATCGTCACGACCCCAGCGTGGGTCGTTCAAATTGAACATGCCTCGGATCTTTGCGGGCAGCAAGGACCATCGCAGGGCTGGCAGTTGAAAATTCATGGTTCTTTGTCTTTGTCTGGAGGACGAAACAGCATTGTGCCGAATTTAAGGGCCACTTAAGGCAGGTCACCGGGATATTCCCGGTTCAAGTCACGGGGATCGGGCTCGGGCGAATCGGTGGACGGCAGGGCCGCCTTGACGATATCGGCCAGCGCCGTGCGCAAAAGGGCCAAACCCTCACCACTTCGCGCGCTCAAAAAAACACGCGGCACGGGCTCGCCATCGAGTTCGTACTGGTCTTGCATCTGCAAGGGGTAACGCTCAGCGGCCAAGGCATCGAGTTTGTTGAAGACCACCAGTTGCGGCACCTGATCGGCACCGATCTCTGCCAGCACTTTTTGCACCTCGGCCATTTGCTCCGGAAAATCCGGGTTGGCGGCGTCCACCACATGCAGCAGCAGATCGGCTTCGGTTGCCTCTTGCAGTGTGGCCTGGAAGGCTTCGACCAGACCGTGCGGCAAATCACGGATGAAACCCACCGTGTCCGACAAGGAAACCGAGCGACCCGCCTCGCCCAAATAGAGCTGGCGCGTGGTGGTGTCCAAGGTGGCAAACAACTGGTCGGCGGCAAAGGCGCGGGCCTTGACCAGGGCATTGAACAGTGTGGATTTGCCCGCGTTGGTGTAGCCCACCAGCGAAATGTTGAAGGTGTCGCGCCGCTCGCGCTGTCGCCGCTGGGTGTTGCGCTGCTTTTTGACCTTGAGCAAACGCTCCTTGATTCGCTTGATCGAGTCGTTGATCATGCGGCGGTCCAGCTCGATTTGGGTTTCACCCGGACCACCCCGCATGCCAATACCACCACTTTGCCGCTCCAAGTGCGACCAGCGGCGCACCAGACGGGTGCTCAGGTACTGTTGTCGGGCCAACTCGACTTGCAGCTTGCCCTCGTGGCTGCGGGCGCGCTGGGCAAAAATTTCCAGGATCAGCAAAGTCCGGTCGTTAACAGGTAAACCGATGTGGCGTTCCAGATTGCGCTGCTGTGCCGGGCTCAGGGCTTGGTCAAACAAAACCTCAATAGCCCCATGCATCAGGGCCACCTGCTTGATTTCATCGGCTTTGCCGCAGCCCACAAAAAGCGCTGCATCCGGGGCTTTACGCTTACAGGTCAAACGCGCCACTGGACGAAGACCACCTGTTTTGGCAAGCAAGCCCAACTCCAGCAAGTCGGCATCAAAGTGAGGCAAACCAAAGTCAACACCGACCAGCACGGTGGGCACATCCATGGACAAGGGTGATTCAATCACACTCAGTCACTATAGGCTGACCGGCTGAGCGCCAAAATACGCGATTCAAAATCAAGCCGTGATTTCTCCTGTTTCAGGGGTGCTGAAGGTCACCGAACGGCCTGGAACGATGGTCGAAATCGCATGTTTGTAGACCATCTGTGTCACAGTATTGCGCAAAAGCACAACGTATTGATCAAAAGACTCGATTTGGCCCTGAAGTTTGATGCCATTGACCAAGTAAATCGACACAGGCACATGTTCTTTGCGCAGGGCATTCAAAAAAGGGTCTTGCAAAAGTTGGCCTTTGTTGCTCACGATATTCTCCGTGTTCAGAAGTTTGAAAGCGTCGACCTTACCACAGGGCTCTCGTCCATTTAAGCAAATGGCAAGATTTCCTCATCATTCAGGCGGTTTCCTTGTCAGCGAACGGGTTTGAGGACGTTTTCATCTCAATTCGCAAGGGTGTGCCCGACAAATTGAAAGCCTTTCGAAAACGCCCTTCCAGGAAACGCTTGTAGGTGTCGGTCACGTGTTCCAGTGAGTTGCCGTGGATCACGATGACCGGTGGATTCATGCCACCTTGGTGGGCGTAACGCAGTTTGGGACGGTACATGCCGCCACGCTGGGGGCTTTGGAACTGCACCGCCTCTAGCAACAAGCGTGTCAGGATGGGGGTGCTCATCTTGCACATGGCCGATTTGTGGGCCTGCACAATGGAAGCCCACACAGGGCCCAAGCCTTGGCGCTTTTTGGCCGAAATGAAGTGCATGTTGGCAAAGCCCAAAAATGGCAGGCGGTTTTCAATCGATCGCTGCACCCATTGACGCTGGTAGTCATCGACCGCATCCCATTTGTTCACGGCCAACACCATGGCGCGGCCACTTTCAAGGGCGTAGCCCGCTATGTGCGCGTCCTGATCGGTCACGCCCTGCTCGGCGTCCAGCAACAGCAAGACCACGTTGGCCGATTCAATCGCTTGCAGGGTTTTGACCACCGAGAACTTTTCAATGGCCTCGAAAACCTTGCCTTTACGGCGCAAACCGGCCGTGTCAATCAGCTCGAATTTCTGACCTTGCCGCTCAAAAGGAACGCTGATCGCATCCCGCGTGGTGCCCGGCATGTCAAATGCCACCAAGCGCTCCTCTCCTAGCCAGGTGTTGATCAGGGTGGACTTGCCCACGTTAGGGCGTCCAGCGACAGCAAGCCTGACAAGGCTTGGGTCCTCGACAGCGTCTTGTGGCTCGTCTGGCAAATGAAGCAGCCCGAAAGCCAACTCCACCAATCCGCGCGTGCCCTGACCGTGGGAGGCCGAGATGGCAATCACCTCACCCAAACCCAGCTCATAGAACTCACTCAGTTGAATGCCTTCGCGCATGCCTTCTGCCTTGTTGGCCACAAGTAAACAAGGCTTACCGATCTTGCGCAGGTATGTAGCAATGTCATGGTCTTGGGCCGACAGCCCACCCCGTGCATCAACCACAAAAAAAACCACATCCGCCTCGGCCACTGCTTGCTGCGTTTGCTTGGCCATCTCTTTGTAGATCCCGCTGCTTGCATCGGGCTCAAAGCCCCCGGTGTCGATCACAATGAATTCTTGACGGCCTAGCTTGCCATTGCCGTAATGACGATCACGGGTCAAACCTGCAAAATCGGCGACGATGGCGTCCCGGGTTTGGGTCAGACGGTTGAACAGCGTGGATTTGCCCACATTGGGGCGGCCAACAAGGGCCAGTACAGGTTTCACTTAAAAAAATATCCGATCTATCACTCAGAGCGAAAACCAAAGACAGAACCGGCGCGCGTCACCACCACCAAAGTTTGGCCTACTATCATGGGTTTACCCATGATGGCGCTACCGTCGGTGGCAACCCGCTGCACAGGCAGGCCATCCTCTAGGCCCAGAAAATGGATCCAGCCTTCCTGATCGCCCACCACCACCTGTCTCTTCCAGGAAGAAGGCATGCTCAGTCCACGGAAACGCAAGGCTTCCTGCGCCCACAGTGGCGTTCCGCTACTGCGTTGCCATGCCAGCACCTTACCATCCGACTCGGTCCCCAACAGAAAATTGTCACTGCCATCGAGTCCTTGGTGACCTTGGGCTGGCCGTGTCCAATTGAGCCGCCCATTGAGTCCATTGAGGCAAGCCACCGAGGTCTGGAAGGACCGTACACACAGGGTCTGGCCCTGACGACTGGCTCCGGCTACAAGGTCCACCAGCCGCTCCACTTCGTTGGTACCCCGGGTGGACCCAATCAAGGTTTCCCAACGAACAGCACCATTCATTGGATTGAATGAAACCAGACGTCCTCCCAAGCCCACCAGTAAATTGTCTTCCATCGGAATCAAAAGACCTGCCTGGCGAAGCAAAAGTGGTTCAGTGGCGCGTTGCTGACCCCATAGACGCCGCCCCGTCTCGGCATCAAAGGCCGTGACGGTGCGGTCGCCTGTCAACACAAAAACCCGCTCACCCGCCACCAGTGGCGGCGTATAGGACAGTGCTGACAGTTGATGACGCCAAAGAATCCTGCCGGATTCGACCACCACCAACTCGTTGTTTTGAGTGACCACTGCAAATCGGCGACCATCCCCACCCACACCCGCTTGTATGGGGGCGCTCAGTTTCAAGCGCCAAATATCCTGACCATTTTGTGCATCGATCAAGGCCAGTTGGCCCTGCGTCGATGCCATTGCAATGTGCTGTCCGTGAACAGAAGTCAACAGGTGTGTTGAAGTTGAACCGATCTGGCTCCTCCAGACACTTTGGATTTTGAAGCTGCCACTGACCACCGGCAAGGGTGAGGCTTTGGGCTTTTCAGGCGAACTGGAGCAAGCGATCAACATTGACAATGCCGCAGCGGCTGAGACACGCGAGAGTACAGACTTCAGAAAAAACATCACTTTGAGTTTCCTGCAGGTTCCGAAAATTGAGGGTCGACCCCCATGGCATTGAGTTTGGCCTCGACAAGGCGACGGTAGTCCGGGATGTCCTCCAGAAACTGCCACGCATTGCGGTAGGCAGTCAGGGCTTCATCCTTCTGATTTTTGCTCATCCGGATATCGCCCTGGAGATCAAAAGCCAAGCCCTTCAACGAAGGGGCCAACGGCTGAGCCAAGAGGCTCAACGCCTCGTCCTGTACACCAGCATCCAACAAAATACCCGCCAAGCGGAGTCGAGCGATGTCACGGTAGGCAGAATCAGGGGCAGCATCGATCACCCATTTAAGTGTTGTACGAGTCTCGTCGGTTTTGCCATGGGCATGAAGTGATTTGGCCGCCATCAGAGCAGCCTGATGAGCAAACAAGGTTTTTGGAAACTTGTCTTTCATGTCCGCCAATGTCCGTTGAACACGAGCCAAATCGTTGGCAGAAACTGCGCGCTCGACCTCATCGAACAACACGGCTGCTTTGGCTGCCTGGTTGCGTTCCCAGTATTGGTAACCATTCCAAGCCGCGTAGCCGCCCAAAACGACAATCAACACCCAGGAAATCAGGTTGCCGTATTTCTTCCAGAAGTGTTTGATCTGGTCGAGTTGTTCTTGTTCTTCAAGGTCGAGGGCTTTGGCCATGGTGTGATTAAAAGGTTGAGCGCTTCAAAGCGCGGATTGTAGGCTGTGGGCCCACGCGGCCGCAGTGTTCAGCGGCTCGGTTCGCTGGGCACCTTCACCGTCACGCAGCGATTTGACCGCCACCAGGCCTTGGGCCAATTCTTCGGCACCGAAGACCAGGGCGAAACGCGCACCCGAGGCATCGGCTTTTTTGAACTGGGACTTCATGCTGCCCATGCCGTCACCCGAGCCAGAATGCATCTGAGCCGACACGCCACAAGCGCGCAAGCTCTGCAGCACCTGCATGGCCACCGGCAAAGCGGCGGTTTCGGGGATGATAGCGTACACATCGGGAGCCAGATCGGGCAAGTCCTCGCCCTGCTCCTTGATGAGTTCAAGTACCCGCTCGACACCCAAGGCCCAGCCCACGGCCGCGGAGGGTTTGCCGCCAATTTGCTCAACCAGGTAGTCATAACGGCCACCGCCGCAGATGGTGCCTTGCGAGCCCAGGCGGGTGGTGACGAATTCAAACACCGTGAGGTTGTAGTAGTCCATGCCGCGCACCAGGCGCGGGTTGATGCTGTAGGCCACCCCATTGGCATCCAGAATGGCTTTGACTGCATTGAAATGGGCCAAGGACGCTTCACCCAAAAAGTCGAGCAAACGGGGGGCCGCCTCCACCACGCTTTGCATGGCCGGGTTCTTGGTGTCCAGGATGCGCAGCGGGTTGGTGTGCAGCCGGCGCTTGGCTTCTTCGTCCAGCACATCGCTGTGCTTTTCAAGGTGGGCAATCAAGGCTGCGCGGTGGGCTTGACGCTCTGCGGGTTGGCCCAAGCTGTTGAGTTCCAGGCGCACATCTTTCAGGCCCAACACCTTCCACAGGTCATTGGCCAGCAAGATGAGTTCGGCATCCACCTCCGCCCCGCCAAAACCCAGCACCTCGGCACCGACTTGGTGAAACTGGCGGTAGCGACCGCGCTGCGGGCGCTCATGGCGGAACATGGGGCCCATGTAATACAGGCGCTTGCCGCCTTCGTAAAGCAGGTTGTGCTCGACCACAGCGCGCACAAGTCCTGCTGTCCCCTCGGGGCGCAGGGTGAGTTGTTCGCCATTCAGGCGGTCTTCAAAGGAGTACATCTCCTTTTCAACGATGTCGGTCACCTCACCCAGGCCGCGCACAAACAAGGCCGTGGGCTCAACAATGGGCAAACGCACGTTGCGGTAGGCATAACGCGCCATCAAGGCGCGCACTTGCTGCTCCAGCCATTCCCAACGCGCCGAGTCGGGCGGCAGGATGTCGTTCATGCCCTTGACGCCGACCAGCTTTTGGGCCTTGGCCACCTTTTCAACCTTGGGGGCGTTTTCTTTCAACGGCTCGATCATTTTGTCTCAGCAGTTGCTGAACCGAAACGGTTCGCAATGTAGTTTTCAACCAGCACCTGAAACTCTTGCGCAATGCCTTCACCGCGCAGCGTCAGGCGTTTTTCGCCGTCGATGAAGACCGGAGCCGCAGGCGCTTCGCCCGTGCCCGGCAGGCTGATGCCAATATCGGCATGCTTGCTTTCACCTGGTCCGTTCACGATGCAGCCCATCACGGCCACCTTGAGGTTTTCGACTCCAGGGTAGCGCACACGCCAGACAGGCATCTGGGCACGTAAAAAGTCGTCAATCTGCTTGGCCAGCTCCTGGAAAGTGCTGCTGGTGGTGCGACCGCAGCCTGGGCAAGCCGTCACGCTGGGCACAAAAATGCGCAAGCCCAGCGACTGCAAAATCTCAGACGCGATCACCACCTCTTGCGTGCGGGCTTCACCCGGCTGAGGCGTGAGCGAGACACGAATGGTGTCGCCAATCCCTTCTTGCAGCAAAACGGACAAAGCTGCAGCAGAGGCTACGGTGCCTTTGGTGCCCATGCCCGCTTCGGTCAAGCCCAAATGCAAAACATAGTCGGTGCGCCTGCCCAACTCGCGGTAAACCGAGATCAAATCCTGCACCCCTGACACTTTGCAGGACAGCGTGATTTGTGAGCCTGGCAAGCCCATTTGCTCGGCTCTTTGTGCAGAGGAAATGGCCGACGAAATCAAGGCCTCGTACATGACTTGGCGGGACTCCCAGGGACTTGATCGCAAACTATTTGCGTCCATCAATTGAGCCAAGAGCTCCTGGTCGAGGCTGCCCCAATTCACACCAATACGGATAGGTTTGTTCCATCGCATGGCAGCTTCAATCATTTGTCCGAATTGAAGGTCACGTTTGTCCCCTTTGCCCACATTGCCAGGATTGATGCGGTATTTGGACAAAGCCTCTGCACAAGCAGGGTAATCGGTCAACAAACGGTGCCCGTTGTAATGGAAATCGCCGATCAAGGGAACGTCGATGCCCATCTTGTCGAGCTGTTCGCGAATGTGTGGTACCGCCTCTGCCGCTTCAGGTGTATTGACCGTGATGCGCACCATCTCGGAGCCTGCAATGGTCAATTCTTTGACTTGTATGGCAGTCCCAATCACGTCAGTTGTGTCGGTGTTCGTCATGGATTGGACCCGGACCGGAGCACCGCCCCCCACGGTCACCACCTTGGAGCCCCAAACCACACAGGACTGACGACTCACTCTTTTGAGAGGTTTGGCGATTTCAATGGCTGTTTCAGAGGAAGAATGGGCGAATGAGCGCATGGTTAATCCTTCACTTCAAAACGGGCAACTGTCAGTTGGGTATGCGGGCCAAGGTCAAAAAGCTGACCACGCAAGGTGGCACTGACCACCTGAGCACGCCCTACCACCACCCGAACAGGCAAAGGGCTGTCGATGCGTATGACATCTCCTTCTTTCAGGGTCCCACTCCAAATAACTGCATCTCGCGTATTTCGAAGCTCAAGCCAGCTTTCTCCTTTGGCTCTGAAAACCCAAGGCACTGTGCCCGGTGACGCCGCGGGGCCAGTGTTTGCGCTTTTCATGGGTGAATCGGCTGCCATCAAAGGCATAACCGTTGCAGGATTGAGCGCATTGGAGGTGGGCGCTGATGGTGCAGGAGCTTCTGAGGAATCTTTGCCCTCAGCCGCGGGGGCAATGGCCGGCGCGGGCACAGGGGACGTCTGCAAGTTGTCCTCTTGAGTGATTTGATCTGAGGAGGGCTTGTTGAATAGAGTGAGATTCAACCTGTCCCAGATTGCCCACTCGGATGGTGAAGGCATCCACAAGAATGAAACCGTCAATGCAAACAACAAGAACCCCAACCAAAAGACCTTGGCGGAAAACACTTGCCAAAAAGACGGGCGGCGGCGGGCCCCCTCAAGCAAGGCGTCATAGGGTAACTTTGAAGTTTTACGAGCAGAAAGTTGCCCCGGCAACTGAGGCAAACCATCCAGAATGGGGCGTGGATCGGTATTCAACTGCCTGCACATGCTGGAAGCCAGCCCACGGTAAAAAAACGGCCCTTTACCGGGATCCAACTCATCGGCCTCCAGGGCTTCCAATTCTCGGACAGGTACTTTCAGATGAGATGACAAAACCGCAAGATGCACGCCAGCCAGTAGCCGGGCCTGCCGCAACAACTGACCTGCCGTCAAATGATTTTTGACCTCAAACTCAGGGCTATTTGTCATGAAATGCCTCCTGTTGAATCATCGTGGAGAATGGAACCAAGCGGACAGTGCGCTGCCGGGCCATGCGCGATTGCACCTGAGTGCGGTCTTTCACATCACCCGCCAATTGACCGCAGGCAGCATCGATGTCGTCACCCCGGGTTTTGCGCACGGTAGTCACCAAACCCGCGTCTTGAAGATTTTTGGCAAAAACCTGAACTCGAGCCTGGGGAGAGCGCAGTAAACCCGAGGCTGGAAAGGGGTTGAATGGGATCAGGTTGAACTTGCTGCGCAGACCATGACGCGCGTGTTTTTGCACCAGGTCAATCAACTGGCTGGCGTGCTCGGGCTGGTCATTGACGCCGTCAAGCATGCAATACTCGAACGTGATGAAATCGCGCGGGGCATGGGCCAAGTAGCCAATGCAGGCCTGCATCAGTTCATCCAGTGGGTATTTGCGGTTGAGCGGCACCAGGTAGTCGCGCAGCTTATCGTTGGGGGCGTGCAGCGAGACCGCCAGCGCCACAGGACAGTCAAGCGAAAGGCGCTCAATCAAAGGCACCACACCCGAAGTGGACACCGTAACTCGGCGACGCGACAGGCCATAGCCATGGACATCAAGCATAGCGCGCAAGGCGGGCACCAATGCCGAATAGTTTTGCAGCGGTTCTCCCATGCCCATCATCACCACGTTGGAGATGACGCGTTCATCGGTTGACAAGTGTTGGCGCAAAAAGTGCTCGGCAAACCACAGCTGGGCCAAGATCTCGCCCGTACTCAGGTTGCGGCTGAAGCCCTGATGGCCAGTGGAGCAAAAGCGGCACCCCACCGCGCAACCAGCTTGGGAAGAAATACACAAGGTGCCCCGATCGTCTTCGGGAATAAACACCGTTTCAATGGCGTTGCCATCGCCCACATTGAACAGCCACTTGATGGTGCCGTCGGTGGAGACGTGCTGACCAATCACGGGCATGGCTGCGATGTGGGCGTTTGATTTGAGCTTATGGCGCAAGGACTTGGCCAAATCGCTCATTTGATCGAAGTCAGAGTTGCCGCGCTGGTGAATCGCGCGGAACAACTGGGTAGCCCGAAAGCGCTTTTCCCCCAAACCGTCACAAAAAACGGCCAGACCTTCAAGGTCAAATTCAAGAAGGTTGGCCGTCATGGAGCACCGGGCAGCGCAGAAGGCGCGTCACGATCAGCGTGCGTAAACATTCATGCCGGGGAAGAAGAAGGCAACTTCAGCGGCAGCGGTTTCGGGGGCGTCAGAGCCGTGCACGGCGTTGGCGTCGATGCTGTCTGCAAAGTCAGCGCGGATGGTGCCGGTGGCGGCCTTCTTGGGGTCGGTGGCTCCCATCAGGTCGCGATTTTTAGCAATGGCGTTTTCGCCTTGCAGGGCTTGGATCATGACAGGGCCGGAAACCATGAAGTCCACTAAGTCCTTGAAGAAGGGACGCTCTTTGTGCACAGCATAAAACTGCTCGGCTTCCCCGCGCGACAAATGGGCCATTTTGGCGGCAACCACTTTCAGGCCAGCAGCTTCGAAGCGGGCGTAGATCTGGCCGATCACGTTTTTGGCAACGGCGTCGGGTTTGATGATGGAGAGGGTACGTTCGATGGCCATGATGTTTCCAGTGACAGAATAAAGTTTTAAATGCATTTATGCCCAGCGGCAAAGCCACTCATTCTAACCTGAGCGGAACCGATCAAAGCCTGTGAAGTCCTTCAGTACCCGTGGGAATCGGGCCAGCCGCGTGCAGCCGTGCAGACAGAGGGTTTCAACGGCTGCGGCCCGAACTGCCCCGACCGCCACGACCTGCTTCACCTTTAGCCTTCTTAAGACGGTTAAAGCTGTCTGCACCAATGTATTTGGCTTGTGCTTTTGGCGCATCGGACTTGGCGTGCAAGTCGACGCCTCCCTGCATTTGCTGGGTTCTGGCGACCGGTTTGGCACGCGGAACGGCTGAACCCGCCCTGCCCTGCCCCCCGGTACGGGGGCGGCGGTCGTTTCGATGGTTGCGAGCCGACTGATCGTTGAAAGGTTGTGAGCGTTCCCTGGTACCCGCTGCCCGCATCAGGGAACGAATGTCGGCTTCGTCCAGCTCCAACCAGGCCCCACGGCGCAAGCCGTGGGGCAGAACCATCGAACCATAGCGGATGCGGATGAGGCGGCTAACAGCATGGCCCACGGCATCCATCATGCGACGCACTTCTCGATTACGGCCTTCAGAAATGGTCACGCGGTACCAGCAATTGGAACCTTCGCCGCCGCCGTCTTCGATCGAGCCGAACTGTGCCAGGCCGTCTTCCAGCATCACGCCGTCCAGTAATTTTTGTTTTTCTTCCTTGCTCAAGGCTCCCAGAACGCGCACGGCGTATTCGCGCTCCAGCCCAAAACGCGGGTGCATCAGTTTGTTGGCCAATTCGCCCAAACTGGTGAACAGGAGCAAACCTTCGGTGTTCAGATCCAGGCGCCCCACCGACTGCCATTTGCCATTGTGCAAGCGGGGCAGTTTGCGAAACACCGAGGGGCGGTTTTGTGGATCGTCGTGGCTGACGATTTCGCCGGCAGGCTTGTGGTATGCAATCACGCGTGCTGGCGACGGGTCGATGCGGATACGGATGGGCTTGCCGTCCACCTTGATCTGGTCACCGTATTGAACACGCTGGCCAACATGGGCCATCTCGTTGTTCACGGCAATGCGCCCTTCGGCGATGAGTTTTTCCATCTCCAAGCGAGAGCCCATGCCCGCCTGGGCCAGCACCTTGTGCAATTTGGGCGAGTCCAATTGAGGGGGCAATACGCGTTTGCCCATCTCATCGTTCAAAACATCCCTGCCCTCTTCTTTGTCATACTCTCCCGAAACCACATCGGCCAAGACAATCGGCTTGAATGTAACGGTCAGGGGCTGCGAGCCGGCAAGCGACTTGCGGTTGGCATCAACACCCGGGTTGGGGTTGGGGGCTTGGGAAATGCGATCGCTCATTGATTTGGATTTTCGTCCCCATCTGTCGGGGCAAAGTGGGTTAAACCGGTCACATCAGAAACCAAGGAATGGTCCAAAGGGTGGTCGGCTAGATGATCCTCAAGAGACAAATTGGCTTGTATGGACTCATCTTCCAGCACACTGGCTAGGGCCGTGATCTGGGGATCAGCTTCAGACAAAAGGGGTAACTGATCCAAGGAATCCAAACCCAGGTCATCCAGAAACTGTCGTGTTGTGGCGAACAAACTCGGCCGCCCCACTGTTTCACGATGACCGATCACCTCCACCCAGCCCCGGTCTTCCAATTGCTTGATGATCTGAGAACCGATAGTTACCCCTCGAATGTCCTCCATGTCGCCTCGGGTGACCGGCTGCCTGTAGGCGATGATGGCCAAGGTTTCAAGAACGGCACGGGTGTATTTGGGCGGTTTTTCGGGATGTAGGCGATCAAGATAACTGCGCAACTCAGGCCGACTCTGAAAGCGCCAACCGCTGGCTACATGGGTCAACTCCAAGCCCTTGGTAGCCCATTCCAATTCGAGCTCTTGCAACATCAGCCGCAGGGAGTCGGCCCCCAGCTCATCGTCGAAAAGCACCCGTAAATGGCGCAAGGACAAAGGTTGACCTGCGGTGAGCAAGGCCGTTTCCAGGACACGCTTGGCTTGCGCCGTCATCATGGTGCCGATCTTTCGGAAAAAACGCCTCACGGCGAGGTTGGGGAGAGGCAGTCACCATGGCGTAACAAGTTCAGCCAAAAGTTTGACTGTCAAGCATGTAGCTGCATGGGAGATGCAATGATCAAAAATCAGTGCTTGGATTGTAGCGGAGGCCCAATGGTTCCAAAGCAGCAGCCATGTCCGCCGGGCAATCTGTTCTGAGGTCGATGTCGATACCCGTGATCGGGTGAACAAACGCAAGACGCCAAGCATGCAGGGCCTGACGCGTCATTCCGGCCATCTCCCTTCCACCATAAACAATATCACCCACCAGCGGATGCCCCAGATGAGCCATATGGACCCTGATTTGGTGAGTACGTCCTGTGTGTAAAGTGCACTGGACCAAGCAACAGCGCTGACCTTGCGCCAATAAATCCAAAGTCGTTGAAGCAGGTTTGCCGGACTGTTGGGGCAAATTCACAACCGCCATGCGCAAGCGGTTACCGGGGTCTCTGCCAATCGCAGCATCCACAAATCTTTGAGCAGGACCCGACCAACATTCGTGCGCAATCGCCAAATACTGACGGTGCACCTGACGAGCGGCAATTTGAGCCACCAAGGCATCCATGGCCAGTCGTGTTCGGGCCACCACCATCAGTCCGCTGGTGTCCTTGTCCAAACGATGAACAATGCCAGCCCGAGGCACCTCGCTGGCTTTGGAGTCCCAGGCCAAAAGCCCATTGAGCAAGGTCCCCCCCCAGTGCCCAGGCGCGGGATGCACGACCAGCCCCGCTGGTTTTTGGATGATACGTAAATGGTCATCCTCGTAAACCACATCGATGTGCATCGTTTCAGGAACAAACGCTTGGGATTGAGGCGTGGCCCTCAGGGTGATCCGGATTTGATGGCCCAAACGCACTTTGGAAGAAGCCTTGGTGGTCACCCGACCATCCACCAGAGCATCACCGTGCTCGATCATTTGCTGCAAAAAACTACGCGAAAACTCTGGGACCAGTTGTGCGACAACCCGATCCAATCGTTGCCCATGCAGCGAAGCTGGAACACAAACCTGTCTGACCTCCTGGATGTTTTCAAGGAGGCGATCAGAATCGTCCAGTGCGTGAACCGGATCGTCGATTTCGGAGTAGGTCGATATAATCAAAGTGTTCAACAGTTCCAAGGTGTTACAGATGCAAAGCTTCAGATTATCGATGGTTCCGGCCAGTCTTTTATTGGCTACGGGACTCTTTCTGACTGGCTGCGCCAACAATCCCAAAGACCCGACCACGGCATGGACGCCTGAAAAAATCTACAGCGAAGCACGTGATGAGGTCAGTGCTGGAGCTTGGGACAAAGCGATTAGCTATTATGAAAAACTCGAAGGTCGCGCCGCTGGAACAGTCCTGGCCCAGCAAGCGCAAATCGACATGGCTTTTGCCCAGTACAAAACGGGCAATAAAATCCAAGCATCGGCAACCCTGGACCGATTCATCCGTTTGCACCCCACCAGCCCAGCAATTGACTATGCGCTTTATCTGAAGGGGCTGGTGAATTTCAATGACAACCTCGGGCTTTTTTCTTTCATTAAACGGCAAGACCTTTCCGAGCGGGACCAGAAAGCAGCCAAGGACTCCTATGAGTCATTTCTGGAGCTGACTACACGGTTTCCAGACTCCAAATACAGCCCAGATGCGCGCCAACGGATGAGGCATGTGGTCAATTCATTGGCGGCCTATGAAGTTCATGTGGCGCGCTACTACGCCAAGCGTGGAGCCCATGTGGCGGCCATCAATAGGGCGCAACTAGCCATCTCTGACTATGACGGTGTGCCCGCCATCGAAGAGGCCTTGGCGATTTTGGTGAAATCCTACGATGCAATGGGCATGGTGGTGCTTCGCGACGATGCCCAGCGCGTCTTGCGCAAAACCTACCCGCAATCCATTTATCTCCAGTCCACCAGTCCTGCCAAGGCTAAAAACCGCTGGCTTCCTTGGTGAGTTGACTCAGCGCTTCTAAAAAATCTTGGTGCTTTTCAAGTCGGCGCATAGGCGGCAATGCGCTCAGCAAGCGTCGACCGTAAGACATTGCACGCAAACGGGTGTCACACACCACCAAAATTCCCCTGTCGAGTTCACTCCGTATCAAGCGCCCGGCACCCTGCTTGAGAGACACGGCCGCTTCAGGCAAGGCATGGTCTGCAAAGGGGCTTTTCCCTTGTTGAGTCATGCGCTGGCTGCGCGCTTCGAAAAGCGGGTCATCTGGGGGGGGGAATGGCAACTTGTCGATCACAACCAACTGCAGAGCATCCCCGGGCACATCAAAGCCCTCCCAAAAGGAAGCCGATGCCACCAAGACACATCCCGATCGTCCCTGCGGATCGCCAACGCCGCCACCGTCTCGAAAACGCTCCATCAAACGGCGCTTGGGACTTTGACCCTGCACCAGCACTTCGAACCTTGCATCCGCTTGAGCCTGCAACTGCTCGCCAATGCTACGCATCGCAAACAGGGTAGTGGTCAGCACCAAGGTTCTTCCACCGAGAATGGCCAGACTTTCCAGCACCAGACTCGCAACTTGCCGGACATGGTCCGGATCACCTGGACGTGGCAGATGTGACGGCACATACACAGCAGCTTGTTGTGCATAATCAAAGGGACTGCTGACCTGCATGACCTCGGCAGAAACCAGACCGCAAGGCTCTGTAAACCAGCGCAAACTCGCCTCGTCACCCAAAGTGGCTGAAGTGAAAATCCAGGCTCGTTGAGCCAAGCCCGGTGAAGTCTTGATTGCGAGAGCCCCCTCCTCCAGCGCTCTTTCCTGGACATCTGGCCTATGCACCTCTTGCGACATGGGCCGGGACAAGGCGTGCGTGGCGAACTTGGGATCAGTTGAGCGCATCAAAGCCTCAAAAGCCTGAGCAATATCCAATGGAGACTCCACCACACGCAATTGCGCACCAACTTCAACCCAGCGAACCCCCTCTGGATTGGGTGCAGTGGTGAACAATGCGACACGTTCAAGCAATTCTCGGTTGCGGTCGCAAAGACGCTGAAAATCAGGCGCCAGCTCGCTGACCATGTCCAAACCCTTTTGCAAATCCAACAAGGACTGGGTCAAGATCTGCAAACTCAAGGTCCATTCCTGAGGGTTGACGCCGTCTGGCAGTTGGCTGATCCAGCGCAAGCGCGCACCGCCCCGGTGCACTCCTGCTGACAAACGCCAATCGCGTACAGACTTTTCCAACTTTGCGGTCAATGTCTGCCAATCGACGAGACCCCGTGCCAGCTGCAAACCTGTTGCCATCACATCTCGAACCAGTTCGTGCAATTGAACGGTGGACAATTGCTGCCCTAAAAAATTTACCCCGATTTCATTGAGCTGGTGAGCTTCATCAAACACCGTGATGCGAACTGTTGGCAACAACTCGGCCACGCCAGACTCGCGCACCGACAAATCGGCAAAGAACAAATGGTGGTTAATGACCACCACATCCGCAGCCATGGCTTCTTTGCGTGCCAAATTGACATGGCAAGCACGATAGCTTGGACAAGCCGAGCCCAGGCAATTGTCGCGGGTCGAGGTCACCAATGGCCGCAATGGCGAACGTTCATCCAGCCCGGACATCTCAGCAAGGTCACCAGTGCGAGTGGACTGGGCCCAGGATTCAATCTTGGCCAATGCCGTTAGTGAACCAGGATGGTCCAGCTCGTGGCTGTTCCTGGCTTGAGCCATGCGATGAAGGCAAAGGTAATTGGAACGGCCTTTGAGCAAAGCGATCCGAATGGGCAATCCCAACGCATCTATCAGGCGCGGAATGTCACGCGAAAACAATTGGTCTTGCAAGGCCTTGGTGGCGGTGGAAACCAAAGCGCGCTGACCACTCAGCAACACAGGCACCAGATAAGCATAGGTTTTGCCTGTACCCGTACCAGCCTCTACCACCAGCTGTCCGCCCGCTTGAAGAGTACGACTGACCGCCATGGCCATGTCGCTTTGCCCCTGTCTGGGCTGAAAACCTGGCACCGCATGAGCCAATACCCCATGGTTGGACAAGGCTTCGGCAACCCGTTTATCCAGAAGGTTCAAGCAGGCTCCTTGGGTGTCGATTGCAACTGCAGCAAAGCAATCTGATCGCGCAGTGCCAAGCGTTTCTTTTTCATCCGCCGAAGGCTCAATTCATCGATGTCATTGATCGCCGACGCCTGGTCGATCAGTGCGTCAAGTTCTCCATGTTGAATTTGGAATTCAAGCAAACGCTGCTGAAGAGCGTTCAACTCCAGCGTTTGGGCCGAAGGCAGCACAGGCTTTGGGGGCTGACTCATGGCTTGTCCCGATTATCGAACTGCTTCCCTTGCAAGCGCTTTTCCCTTTGCTCGGTTTTCCACAGGCGCTCTTGTTCATTGAGCACCAATTCGCGCTGCGTCAAGGGGTCCAGGGCTTGCCTGCGGACCCGACGGGCTTCGATCAAACAAGCATTCACTGCAAATTTCTGCCAGCAATCGGCTTGCAGTTTTGTATCAGCCCGCAAAACCGCATCTCGCTGCATTGCCAAAGACTGCCTTTGCTGGGCGATGAACTCCGGTACTTGCAGACCATCAAGTGAATCCACCGCCGACAAAGAAAAGGGGGACGGATCAAATTGAACCGTGGTTTGTGCGAAAGACACACCCTGCAGACCCATAGTTGCAATCCCCAAAAAGGCCAGGCTCACAACACGCAGCATCATGTGAGGCGGGTGTCCACGGCTCTGTGTTCCAAAGCCAGGAATTCACTGGACTGCATCTCGTGCAAACGTGAAACCGTACGCGGAAACTCATGTGACATGGGGCCAGATGCGTACAGCGCCTCGGGTTCGACTGCGGCCGACATGATGAGTTTGACGCGTCTGTCGTAGAGCACATCAACCAACCAAGTAAAGCGACGCGCTTCAGACGCCATGCTGATCGGCATTTGCGGCACGTTACTCAGCAAAACCGTGTGGTACAGAGTGGCAATTTCGAGGTAATCATTTTGCGAACGCGGTCCACCACAAATAGTCTTGAAGTCAAACCACACCACGTCCCCGGCACGCCGTTTGGCGGTGATCTCACGCGCTTCGATGTGCAAAACTGGACCTTCGTCGGGACCCGTAGCCAGACGGTTGAAGGCATCGTTCATCTCTGCGTCAGCCTGTGCACCCAATGGCGAATGGTAAAGCTTGACCATTTCTAATGTGCGTCGGCGGTAGTCAGTGCCATTGTCCACATTGAGCACCTGCATGCGCTCATTCAACAGGGCAATGGCGGGCAAGATGCGGTCGCGGTGCAAGCCATCGGGATATAGGCCATCCGGCTCAAAATTGGACGTTGTCACAAAGCCCACACCGTTCTCAAAAAGCGCTTCCAGAAGACGGTGCAAGATCATGGCATCGGTGATGTCGGCCACATGAAACTCATCAAAGCAAATCAGCTGGTAACGCTTGGCCATGCGTTTACCCAACTCATCCAAGGGGTTGACCGTTCCTTGAATGGCGGTCAACTCGCGATGCACCTCTCGCATGAATTCATGAAAGTGCAACCTGGTTTTCCGTTCAATCGGAACAGCAGCAAAAAAACAATCCATGAGAAAGCTTTTGCCACGCCCCACACCCCCAAACATGTATACGCCTTTGGGAATCTCTGTACGGGCAAAAAATTTACCCAATAAGCCGGTGCGGCTGGATTTGTAGGCCGTCCACTCTGTCGCACAGCGCTCCAAAGCCTCGATCGCCCTGATCTGAGCAGGATCGCTTTGGTAAGCACGCTTTTGCAATTCAGCGTCGTAAACTTCACGAACGGACATGAGGGTGGGACTTTTGATTTCTCATCACAAAAACCAGGGCAGGCCCGGGTTTGCAGGGCTGTGGAACTTTACCCCAACTCATCCCAAACCGCTCTGCAGCACGGGGGATGGGCTCAAAAGTTCAAGGTCCGCTTGTCCACCGCCAAAGCCGCCTCTTTGGTCGACTCGCTCAAGGACGGGTGCGCGTGGCAAATGCGGGCGATGTCTTCGGCGCTGGCACGGAACTCCATGGCCACCACAGCCTCGGCGATCAACTCGCTGGCTTGTGGGCCCACGATGTGCACACCCAGGATTTCGTCGGTGGTCGCATCGGCCAGCATTTTCACCATGCCCGTCGTGTCGCCCAAAGCACGGGCACGGCCATTGGCCAAGAACGGGAACGAACCCGCCTTGTAGGCCACGCCATCGGCTTTGAGCTGCTGCTCGGTGCGACCCACCCAAGCGATCTCGGGGCTGGTGTAAATGACCCAAGGGATGGTGTTGAAGTTGACATGACCGTGCTGACCTGCGATGCGCTCGGCCACGGCCACGCCCTCTTCTTCGGCTTTGTGCGCCAGCATCGGGCCGCGCACCACATCACCCACCGCCCACACGCCGGGCAGGTTGGTTTTGCAATCCGAGTCCACCACGATCGCGCCGCGTTCGTCCAGTTGCAGGCCGACCGCTTCGGTGTTCAAACCGATGGTGTTGGGCACGCGGCCGATCGAGATGATCAGCTTGTCGGCGTCCAGCGCCACGGCTTCGCCCTTGGCGTTGGTGTAGTGGACAGTCACGCCCTTCTTGCCGTTGACGATCTCGCCAACTTTCACGCCCAGCTCGATCTTCAGGCCTTGTTTGTCGAAAGCCTTCTTGGCTTCCTTGGCGATTTGCTCGTCCACGGCCCCCAGGAAAGTCGGCAGACCTTCGAGGATGGTGACTTCTGCGCCCAGACGGCGCCAGACCGAACCCATTTCCAGACCGATCACGCCGGAGCCGATCAGGGCTAGCTTCTTGGGCACTGCGCCCACGCGCAAAGCGCCATCGTTGGACAACACATTGACTTCGTCAAACGGCGTGCCAGGCAGAGCACGCGCGTTGGAGCCGGTGGCGATGATCACTTGCTTGGCCGTGATGGCCTCTTCGGTCTTTCCAGCCACGTTGATGGCATAGCCGCCTTCAGCTTGGCCAGCAAAGCTGCCGCGACCGTGGAAAAAGGTGACCTTGTTTTTCTTGAGCAGGTAAAGAATGCCATCGTTGTTTTGCTTCACCACGGTGTCTTTGCGCGCCAGCATCTTGGCCACGTCCATCTTCACGTCCTTGGCAGTGATGCCGTGGTCTGCGAAGTGGTGGTTGGCGTGCTCAAAGTGTTCGCTGGACTGCAACAAAGCCTTGGACGGGATGCAGCCCACGTTGGTGCAGGTGCCGCCGGGCGCTGGGCCACCGGCTGCGTTTTTCCATTCGTCGATACAGGCGACCTGGAAACCGAGTTGCGCGGCGCGAATGGCCGCAATGTAGCCACCGGGGCCACCGCCGATGACGACGACGTCGAATTGTTTGCTCATGGAATGGGTCTTCTGGATGGAAAACGCCCCCTGGGCAGGGGCATTCAAAACAAGGGGGGTTCAGATGTCGAACAGCAAGCGGGCTGGATCTTCCAGCGCTTCTTTCATGGCGACCAAGCCCAAGACAGCTTCGCGGCCGTCGATGATGCGGTGGTCGTACGACATGGCGAAGTAGTTCATGGGGCGAACCACGACCTGGCCGTTTTCCACCATGGCACGATCCTTGGTCGCGTGAACGCCCAAAATGGCCGACTGGGGTGGGTTGATGATGGGGGTGGACATCATCGAGCCGAAGGTGCCGCCGTTGGAAATCGAGAAGGTGCCGCCGGTCATCTCTTCCATGCCCAGCTTGCCGTCTTTGGCTTTTTGGCCAAATTCAGCGATCTTTTTCTCGATGTCGGCAAAGCTCATCTGGTCGGCGTTGCGCAAGATGGGCACCACCAGACCACGGGGCGAACCCACCGCGATGCCGATGTCGAAGTAGCCGTGGTAAACGATGTCGTTTCCATCCACCGAGGCGTTGAGCACGGGGAACTTCTTGAGGGCGTGCACAGCGGCCTTGACGAAAAAGCTCATGAAGCCCAGCTTGCAGCCATGTTCCTTCTCGAAGCGCTCTTGCATGCGCTTGCGCATGTCCATGACCGGAGCCATGTTGATTTCGTTGAACGTCGTCAGGATGGCGTTGGTCGATTGCGATTGCAGCAAACGCTCGGCCACACGGGCACGCAGACGCGTCATGGGCACGCGCTGCTCGGGGCGCTCGCCCAAATCAACCGCCGGGCCAGACACCTGCGGCAAGGCCTTGGTGGGCACACCCGTGGGGATCACCGCGGCAGTCGTTTTGACGCCACCGGCCACTGCAGCCAGCACATCGCCCTTGGTCACGCGTCCGTCTTTGCCGGTGCCAGGCACCGAGCCAGCGGCCAGACTGTTGTCGGCCATCAGCTTGGCTGCAGCGGGCATGGCCACAACGGCCATGCTGGTGCTCGTGGTTGCAGGCGCAGCAGCTGGCGCCGAGCTGGCAGCAGGTGCAGCTTGAGCAGGCGCTGCGGCGGCCACTTTGCCCTCGGTGTCGATGCGTGCGATCAATTGATCCGCTGCAACGGTGCCTCCATCGCCCACCAGAACTTCAGACAACACGCCAGCCGAGGGGGCGGGCACTTCGAGCACCACCTTGTCGGTTTCGATCTCAATCAGGATTTCATCAGCCGCAACGGTGTCGCCGACTTTCTTCTTCCACTGCAGCATGGTGGCCTCGGCAACTGACTCGGACAATTGGGGCACTTTGACTTCTACGATAGCCATTTTGAATTCTCTTTAAAGTTGTAACGCGCGGTTGTTCGGGGGAATCACTTGGTCAGCACGAAGCCTTTGAGCTTGGAGAAAGCGGCTTCGATCAGCGCTTTTTGCTGATCCTGATGCAGGTGTGAATAGCCCACGGCAGGCGATGCGGATGCGGCACGGCCTGCATATCCCAGGCGCTGACCACTTTGCATGTTTTCGTGGATGTTGTGCTGGATGAAGAACCAGGCACCCTGGTTTTGCGGCTCGTCTTGGCACCACACCACATCGGAGGCATTGGGGTACTTTTTGAGCTCTGCAGCAAACGACTTGTGCGGAAAAGGATAAAGCTGCTCTAAACGGATGATGACCACTTCGTCAGCACCTTTGGCCTCACGGCTCTTGACCAGATCGTAGTAAACCTTGCCAGAGCAAGCGATCACACGTTTGACCTTCTCGGCCTTGATGTCCCTGGTCTCTCCAATGACGGTCTGGAAGCTGCCTTTGGTGAATTCGGAAACGGGAGATGTCGCGTCCTTGTTGCGCAATAGCGACTTGGGCGTAAAGATCACCAGCGGCTTGCGCAGGTCACGCACCATCTGGCGGCGCAGCACATGGAAAATCTGGCTGGCGGTGGTCGGCTGTACCAACTGCATGTTGGTGTCTGCAGCCAACTGCATGAAGCGCTCCACACGGGCTGAGCTGTGCTCGGGGCCCTGGCCTTCGTAGCCGTGTGGCAGCATCAAGGTCAGGCCATTCACACGGCCCCACTTGACTTCACCGGAGGCGATGAACTGGTCGATCACCACCTGTGCACCGTTGGCAAAGTCGCCGAACTGGGCCTCCCAGACCACCAGGGTGTTGGGGTCATTCGAGGCATAGCCGTATTCAAAGCCGAGCACGGCTTCTTCGGACAGGATCGAGTCAATGACCACAAACGGTGCCTGCTTGTCAGACACGTTTTGCAGAGCCACATATGTACCTGTGTCCCACTTTTCCCGCTTTTGGTCGTGAATGACCGCGTGGCGGTGTGTGAACGTGCCACGGCCGCAATCTTCGCCCGACAGGCGCACGGGGTAGCCACTGGCCACCAAAGAGGCGAAGGCCATGTGCTCGCCCATGCCCCAGTCCACAGGGATTTCGCCACGGCCCATGGCAGCGCGGTCGTCATAGACCTTCTTGACCAATTGATGTGGCGTGACCGAATCGGGGATGGTCGAGATTTTCTCGGACAGGCGCTTCCAGTCGGCCAATGGGATCGAGGTGTCGCCCGCATCGGTCCATTTCTTGCCCATGAAGGGCGCCCAGTCCACGGTGAACTGGGTCTTGAAGTTGGTCAAGACAGGTTCGGTCGTGTTTTTACCAGCGTCCAAAGCGGCCCGGTAAGTCTTGGCCATGTCGTCACCCAAGGTGTCGCCGAGACCTTGAGCTGCCAGTTTGTCCGCAAAAAGCTTGCGTGTGCCGGGGTGCGCCGCGATTTTTTTGTACATCAGCGGCTGTGTCAGCGCGGGGGTGTCCTGCTCGTTGTGACCCAGTTTACGGAAGCAGACCACGTCCAGCACCACATCCTTGCGGAAGGTCATGCGGTATTCGAGCGCCAACTGCGTGGCCAAAACCACGGCTTCCGGGTCGTCGCCGTTGACGTGCAATACCGGAGCCTCGACCATCTTGACGATGTCGGTACAAAACACGCTAGAGCGCATGTCGCGAGGGTCGGACGTGGTAAAGCCGATCTGGTTGTTGATGATGATGTGCACCGTGCCACCGGTGGAATAACCCCGGGTTTGCGCCAGCGCAAAAGTTTCCTGATTCACACCTTGGCCACCAAAGGCCGCGTCACCGTGCACCAGAACAGGCAACACTTGTTTGCCCAGCGGATCGCCTCGGCGGTCCATGCGGGCGCGCACAGAGCCTTCCACCACAGGGTTGACGATTTCCAGATGCGAGGGGTTGAATGCCAGGGACAAGTGCACAGGGCCGCCAACGGTGTTCACATCCGAGCTGAAGCCTTGGTGGTATTTGACGTCCCCGGCAGGCAGATCTTCGGGTGCCGTGTGGTCGAATTCGGCAAACAGATCCGCTGGCAACTTGCCCATGGTGTTGACCAACACATTCAAGCGACCACGGTGTGCCATCCCGATCACTACCTCCTGCACGCCTTGCGCGCCGGCGGACTGGATCAACTCGTCCATGGCGGCGATGAAGCTCTCGCCACCTTCCAAGGAGAAACGCTTTTGGCCAACGTATTTGGTGTGCAGGTAACGCTCCAGGCCTTCAGCAGCGGTCAGGCGGTCCAGGATTTGCTTTTTCTTCTCGGCTGTGAAGTTGGGCTTGCTGCGAATGCTCTCGAGCTTTTGCTGCCACCAGCGCTTTTCGGCCTGCTCGGTGGTGTACATGTACTCGGCACCCAGGGTACCGCAATAAGTCTCGCGCAACGCATTCAAAAGCTCGCGCAAGGACATGTTGTTCTTGCCGAAAAAGGTGTTGCTGGTATCGAAAACGGTTTCCTGGTCTGCATCGGAAAAGCCGTAAAAAGCGGGATCGAGGTCTGGAATGTTGGGCCGCTCGGTGCGCTTGAGCGGGTCCAGGTCGGCCCAGCGCTGGCCCACGTTGCGGTATGCGGCGATCAACTGCTGCACGGCGGTGCGCTTGCGTCCCATCTCGACGTTTTCGCTGGCCATGACGACCTTGGTGCCGCCAGCTTTGGCACGCTCTGCGAAAGCATTGATTACGGGCAGGTGCGGCACATCTTTGGCGCTGGAGCCATCGACGGCAGGAACGTGCTGGAGGGCGTCGAAATAATCGCGCCAGGAATCTGGCACGCTACCGGGGTTGGTCAGGTAGTTTTCGTACATCTCTTCGACGTACGGGGCGTTGCCGCCGAACAAGTAGGTGTTGCCTTGATAGGCAGCGTAGACGGAATTGGTCTCGCTCATATTTCGCTGACCTCCGTTTCCCTTTGGGAAACATTAGTTGGTTGAGATTTACCTTCCGCGACACGGCTGAACCGGTTGGCGGATGCGACTGTGGCATGGGAAGGGCCTGAGTACAGGGTGTATTGTGCCATGGCTTTGCCGATGTCTGACTTACATACGCATGAAGCCCCGATGAAAAAAAGACCCCGCCAAGGCGTGGTCCTGATTTGAAACGTGGTGTCAGCCCTTGACCTGTTCCACGATCTGCTGCAAAGCGGCCGGGTCGTCCATGGTGGTCAGATCGCCCGGATCGCGCCCCTCGGCCACGGCTTGAATGGCCCGGCGCAGCAATTTGCCGCTGCGCGTCTTGGGCAAGGCCGAGACGAAAAAGACACGCGAGGGGCGCGCCACCGCGCCCAGTTGCGAGTCCACCACCTTCATGACTTCGCCTTCGAGCTTCAAACGCGCCGCCGCATCGGTCAGGCCCGAGGTGTCCTTGGCAATGGCAAAGGCCATGGCCACCTGCCCTTTGAGCGGGTCGGCCACACCGACCACCGCCACTTCGGCGATGTTGGGGTGGCTGGAAATGCTTTCTTCGATCTCACGGGTGCCCAAGCGGTGCCCGGCCACGTTGATCACGTCGTCGGTGCGGCCCAGGATGAAAAAGTACCCGTCTTCGTCGCGCACAGCCCAGTCGAAGGTGTTGTAAACCAGTTTGCCCGGCACGGTTTTCCAGTAAGTCTTGACGAAGCGCTCGTCATCGCCCCAGATGGTTTGGAGGTTGCCGGGGGGCAGCGGGCCTTCGATGGTCAACACGCCCTTCTGATTGGCACCCTTCAGTTCTTCACCGGTCTGGTCGTCGACCAGTTTGACGTTGTAGCCATAAATGGCTTTGCCGGGCGAGCCAAACTTGCTGGGCGCTTTTTCCACGCCATTGCAAATGCTCAAGATGGGCCAGCCGGTCTCTGTCTGCCAGTAGTTGTCGATGATGGCCTTGCCGTTCAGTCCTTCAGAAATCCACTTGGCGGTCGGCTCGTCCAGCGGCTCCCCGGCCAGGAACAGCGCTTGCAGGCTGGACAAATCGTATTGGGTGAGCAGCGCAGGGTCTTGCTTTTTGAGCACCCGGATGGCCGTGGGCGCGCTGAACATGACGTTGACTTTGTACTTTTCGACCAAGCTCCACCAGATGCCGCCGTCTGGACGAATCGGCAGACCTTCGTAAAGGATGGTGGCCATGCCGCCAATCAGTGGGCCGTAGATGATGTAGCTGTGTCCCACCACCCAGCCGATGTCGCTGGTGCAGAAGAACGTGCCGCCCGGCTTGCCTTCAAACACATGGGGCATGCTCGCCGCCAGGGCCACGGTGTAGCCGCCGGTGTCACGCTGCACGCCTTTGGGTTTGCCGGTGGTGCCCGAGGTGTAGAGCGTGTAGCTGGGGTGGGTGGATTCCACCCATTCACAAGGCACGACCGCATCCATGTGCTTGGCGCGTTCGGTGGCGTAGTCCACATCGCGGCCAGCCACGGGTGTGAAGGCGGCGAGATTTCGGTTCACCATGACCACTTTGGCGGGTTTGTGGGCCGACAGCTGGATGGCTTCGTCGAGCAGGGGCTTGTAGGCCACCACCTTGCCGCTGCGTGAACCCGCGTCGGCACTGATGATGACTTTGGGCGAAGCGTCTTCGATGCGGGTGGCCAGCGAGTGCGACGCGAAACCGCCAAACACCACCGAATGGATGGCCCCCAGGCGCACGCAAGCCAACATGGCGAACGCCGCTTCGGCGACCATGGGCATGTAGATCAACACGCGGTCGCCCTTGACCACGCCCAGGTCTTGCAAGATGGCGGCCATGCGCTGCACTTCGGCGTGCAGGTCACGGTAGGTGTAAGTTTTTTCGGTGTCGGTTTCGGTCGACACGAAGATCAAGGCGGGCTGGTCGGCGCGCCCGACCAGGTGGCGGTCCACCGCGTTGTGGCACAGGTTGGTTTGGCCGCCGATAAACCACTTGGCAAACGGCGGGTTGCTGTAGTCGCAAATTTGCTGGGGCTGGACTTTCCAATCCACCAGTTTGGCCTGCTCGGCCCAAAAAGCGTCGCGGTCGTTGATCGAGCGCTGGTGAAATTCTGCGAAATTGCCCATCAATGTCTCCTGAATACCCATCACGTTGAAACCGGGGAAGGGGGCAATGTCTTTGCACCACCCAGCACTTCTGAATTCATAATTATGGCCAAGGGACTTGCAAGAAGCTGACTCAGCCCATGGTCAAAACCGTCATCGACGATGGTTGGCCAGCGCACGTCCCGCTCGGCCCGTTCACTTGAACAAACTTTGCAGCAGCTTGAAATCGGGGTGCTCGGCCGTGCGCAGCCACTCGAATGCCACCATTTCGGCGGTCACCAACTCAGCCCCAGCCCCAGCCAGGCGGTCGTAGGCCGCATCGCGGTTGCGCTCTGTGCGCGAGCTGCACGCATCGGTCACCACCCACACTTCGAACTCGTCTTCCAGCAAATCCAGCGCCGTTTGCAGCAAGCAAATGTGCGCTTCGCAACCCGCCAACACGATGGTCTTGCGCGGCTCTGCGCCGGGCTGGGGTTTTTGGAGGTGGCGTGGCAAGCTGCGGGCATTGCCCTTGGGGGCCTGGGGCGCCTCGGGTTGCAGCCATTCGCCCAAGCCCTCTTCCACAGCGCTGAACTGCATCTTGGCCAGCACCTTGCGGCAGTGGCTTCGGATCTCGGCAGGCATCTCTCCCAAACGCGAGGGGTTTTGTTCTGTCCCCCAGGTGGGCACCTCCAAAATTTGGGCCAAAGTGGCCAGACGGGCAGCATTGGCCCACACGACATCGGCATCCAACATGGCCGACTTCAAGCTAGCCTGAAAATCGACCAGCACCAATTGGCTTTCATCTGCATCCATCAACATACAAGTTCCTGTGAGTTCTTTGACTGGATTGTCGCCGCTGCCGACATGGCTTTGCAGACAAGCCCCTCAGTCACCCTGCCGCTGTGCAAGCCAAGGCCGTAGAAGATCCGTTATGCTCATGACCTATGCCATGGAAGTTGCTTTTAATGCTGGGCCTGCTCTGCAGCAGTGCCACCTGGTCTGCCCCAGAAGACGATGGGGGGCTGAATTTGCCGACCGACAAAGGCCTGATGACGCAAATTACAGGTCAACTGAACATGGCCAAAGACAAAGCCAGCGAACAAGCTTCGGGCATGGTGCTGCAAGCCATGAACCTGTTGGGTGTGCCTTACCGCAGAGGTGGCAACACGGAAAGCTCCGGCTTTGACTGCAGCGGCTTCGTCCGTCACCTGTATGAAAAATCAGTCGGTCGGCTCTTGCCGCGTCGCGCAGAAGAACAAGCCAAAGTCACACAAGCGATTGATCGAGAAGAACTCAAACCTGGCGATCTGGTGTTTTTCAACACCATGCGGCGGGCCTTTAGTCATGTGGGCATTTACGTGGGAGATGGCAAATTCATCCACTCACCCCGCGCCGGCATGTCGGTCAGGGTCGAAGACATGCGCAGTGCTTATTGGAAAAAACGCTTCAACGGCGCGCGCCGTGTAGCCCAGGACGGCGCCGAAGCCAAACCATGAAAACTCAAATTGACCATTTGGTGGTCGTCGCTTCGACCCTCGAAGCCGGTGTGCAGTGGTGTGAAGCCACCCTGGGCATCACACCCGACGCGGGAGGAGAACACGAAAAGTATGGCACCCACAATCGCCTGTTCAAGATCGCCACACCGCAGTACCCCTTGGCCTACTTTGAAATCATTGCCATCAACCCTGAGGCCCTGATTCCCAAACGCCTGCAGGTCACGCGATGGTTTGACATGGACGACCCCGTCCTGCAAAAAACCATCGCCCAAGAGCCCCGGCTGGTGCACTTTGTCAGCAGCACCGACGACCTCAAGGCGGCCCGTCACGCCTTGCGCACCCAAGGCATCGAACGCGGACAAATCGTGCACGCCAGCCGCAAGTCCAGCAAAGGCATGCTGCACTGGCAGATCACCGTGCGTGAAGAAGGTGAACGCCTGTTCAACGGCTGCTTGCCCACACTCATTCAATGGGGCAAACCTGAGGCCACAGACCCCCTGCGTCTGCACCCGCGCAACAGTTTGCCGCGCTCGGGCGTCAGCCTGCAAAGCCTGACTGTGTGCCACCCGAGCGCGGCCAAACTTCAAACCGCATTTGACGCCATTGGCCTGACGGGCGTCGACACCCAAACCGGGCCTGCCAACCTGGTGGCCAGCTTGCAAACCCCAAAAGGCTTGGTGCAACTCCAAAGCCTGGGGGCTTGATCAGCCTTCATCCGGCAAAGTCGCCAACAGGGCCATGCCTGCCAGCATGACAGCTGCCGTCAACCACAAAGCCCCTTTGAACCCCCCAGTCGCCTGAGCCATGGCACCCGCCACCACCGGGGCCAGCATTTGCGCAGCGCCATAGCTCAGGGTCAACCGCGCCATCGCTTTACCCGGGTTGTTCGGCGCGCGCCGCCCCACCATGGCCAGGGTCAAACTCACAATCCCGATGAAGGTGGCGCCATAACCGATTGCACCGATCAAAGCCGCCAGCAAAGACCCCGACATGGCAGGCAGCACAATCGCCAGGGTTTGCAAGGCAAAGGCCAACATCAAGGCCCGTATATCGCCCAAGCGACGGGCCACCCTGTCCCACAAAAACACCGCCGGCATGGCTGCCAAGCCCACCAAAGCCCAAACGAAGGCACCCTGCCCCGCCAAGGCGGGTTCACGCTCCACAATGGCCACAGTGAATGTGGCGCTGATCACAAAGCCCCAACCCGCTGCAAAGTAACTCAAGGCCATGGTCCACATCCAGCGGCGCGACAGCTGAGCTGGCGCGGCAGCCACCGCTACAGCGACCGGCCCCGCGGGAAGGGGTGGCCGCCACATCCAGGCCGGCACCAAAAACACCAAGCCCAAGACGCCAAAAGCCAGCCATTGGTCTGACCACAAAGTCCAGACAGCAGAAAGGCCCAGAGCCCCTAAAGCCGAAACCACAATGCCCAAGCCCAAACCGATGAAATAAATCCCCAGCTCTGGCCGCCGTCCCTGGCGCATCAACCAACCCAGCACCAAACCCGAGCCCAAAAGCATGCCCGTGGCCCCACACAAGCCACCCAAAAATCGCCACAAGGCCCAGGCAGGCAGCCAACTGGACATGGCCATTCCGACTGTGGTGAGCAATGCCAGCCATAAGCCAGCGCTGTAAAAACGATGACGCCAGCGCACATCGTCCACCCACGCTGCGGCCAAGGCTCCAGCAATATAGCCGCCGTAATTGACCGCCGCCAGCGCACCCGCCTCTGCATCGTTCAGACCGGTCTGCGCTTGCAACGCCGGCAAAAGCGGGGTGTACGCAAATCGGGCCAGACCGATGGTCAAAACCAGGCCGCAAATCCCCCCCATCATCACTTGCCAAGCCTGCAGGGGGCGATGCTGTGAAGCGTCGGCATCGTATGGGGGTTTCATGTCGTCACGCATAAGGTCGATTGTGGGCCGATTTTGGTTGAAAGAACCTGACTCAAGACAGCTTGGCACAGTCCATGGCCAGACCCTCTGCCAGTGCGGGATGTGCAACTCGACCTTGCACAACGCCGGAATACGGACGCTCTGCGGGTGACTTGAAAGTCGCTAAAGTCACTCCAAGACCATCTGCTGCAACCACCCCCCTACCCTGATGCTGGAGACCGCCGAGTCAGCAGTCAAACCCCGCAAATCCAAAGCAAAGCTCAAAACTGACTGACATCTGAACACTTCGACCACTCTCGCGCTGGAACCATGGTCAACGTTTGCTGAAACAAGTCAGGGGCATTGACCGGAGACAAAAACGATTTTCACCCCAATCTACCGGACAATCACCCCTTTGCATTTTCGGACTACAGCGGTTTATGGCGATTCAATGGTTCCCCGGACACATGCACCTCACGCGCAAGGCGATTGGGGAGCGCATCAAAGACATTGACGTCGTCATTGAGATGCTGGACGCCCGCCTGCCGGGGTCGAGTGCCAATCCGATGCTGGCCGACCTGATCGAAGGCAAACCCGCCCTCAAAATCCTGAACAAGCAAGACCTCGCCGACCCGGCTCGCACCGTGAAGTGGCTAGCCCACTACAACGCCCTGCCCGGCGTGAGCGCCATGGGCCTGGACACCAGCATGGTGTCGCCCACCAAGGCCTTGGTGGACGCCTGCCGCCAACTTGCGCCCAACCGGGGCGGCATGGTCAAACCCATGCGCGTGCTCATTTGCGGCATTCCCAACGTGGGCAAGTCCACCCTGATCAACACCCTCAAGGGCAAACGCGCTGCCAAAACCGGCGACGAAGCGGGCGTGACCAAACTGGAGCAGCGCATCACGCTGGCCGACGACTTTCATCTGTATGACACGCCCGGCGTGCTGTGGCCTCGCATCATCGTCGAGCAAAGCGGCTACAACCTGGCCGCCAGTGGCGCAATTGGCGTGAACGCATTTGACGAAGAAATGGTAGCGCTGGAACTGCTGAACTACCTGATTCCGCATTACCCGCAGGCCATCACCGAACGCTACAAAGTGCAAGACGTGGCCAGCCACACCGACGAAACCCTGCTCGAAGCCATTGCCCGCTACCGGGGTGCGATCCAAAGCGGCGGTCGGGTCAACACCACCAAAGCCGCCGAAATCGTGATCCACGACTTCAGGTCTGCTGCATTGGGACGCCTGACGCTGGAGACCCCAGAAGAATTTGCCATCTGGGTGGCCAAAGGCAAAAAAACCGACGCGGAACGCGCGGCGCGCAAAGCAGGCAGCAAAAAGGCCACAAAGCCATGAAAGTCTGAGTACACCATGCAAGCCCACAAACCGACCCCCGACAAAGAGGTCATCGCTTTATTGCCCGAATTTGAGCGTTTGGGGCTGGACCGCATCACCTTGGTGTCTACCTCAGCGCAAGCCCGTCAAGCGCAAGAGCAACTCGGCAAAGCACAGGCATGGGGTTTTGACACCGAATCCAAACCGACCTTCAAGGTGGGCGAGCAGTCCGATGGCCCGCACATCTTGCAACTGTCCACACTGGAGCGTGCCTGGGTGTTTCAACTGCACGAGCCCGAGTGCCGCCAGGTGGCAGGCCAGTTGCTGGCCTTGGGTGGCGTGACCAAAGCCGGTTTTGGCTTGGGCGATGACCGCAAACGCATATTGCTCAAACTGGGCATCGAACCCCAGGGCGTTTTGGAGTTGAACGCGGTGTTCCGTGAGCGCGGTTACCGCAAGGACATGGGCGTCAAAGGCGCGGTGGCGGTGCTGTTCAACCAGCGCTTCATCAAGTCCAAAAAAGCAGCCACCAGCAACTGGGCGAATGTACGGCTGAGCGAAGCGCAACTGGTTTATGCAGCCAACGACGCGTATGCTGCCATCCGGGTCTGGCAGGCGTTGGGACTTTAAGGCCCCCATCCGCCCGTCCTTGTTTTGCCAATTGACCACCTGGCGCCCACCAGTGGGACAGCGACAATCGAACCATGTTCAGAAAACAACTCAGCTGGGTTCTTCTTTTTTTGGCGGCTTGCATCATTTTGCAAGGTGTTGGGGCAGTTTTTGCTCTGCGCGAGGCCGAACGCCAAGTGGTGCGCGGACGGATAGCGAGTGACATTCACCAAGGTTTTGTGCAATTGTCAGCCACCAAACAACACCTGCGCGCCTGGGTCACCCAGCACAAGATCGGCGCGGGAGGCAACCCTGCAGCCCGCGAGGCCTTGCTGGACAACATGCAAACCACGCTGGCCGAATTGGCCATGCTGGCCCAGACCGCAGCCAGATTGGGCATGCAAGGCACCGATGGCGAGGAGCAAAGCGAACGCATCGAAGCCTTGCGAGTTCTGGAGAAAAACGTCAAAACATTAGGCGATACCCTCAAACAGGTCAAAACCTTGCCAGCCGAAATTCCGGCCCGATTGGGTTGGGACACCTTGACTGAGGTCTTCGATCGGACCGAAGGGCGTGATTTGCGCCAACTCATTGCGCAAAGCATCATCCGCGAACGCGCAGCCATGCAAAGAGAGCGTCAGGCAGCCGACGCCACATTGGACCGCATCCATTGGTTGTGGATCGGCATGGCCTTGTCATTGGCCTTGCTGTCTTTGGGGGCCACGGTGTATTTTGCAAGAGCACTGCGTCGCCCGATTGATCAGTTGGTCAAGGGGGCGCACACGCTGCGGCAAGGTCGACTGGCGCACCGAATTCACCTCGATGGCCGAGACGAATTTTCTGATGTAGCCCGAAGCATGAACGCCATGGCCGCAGCCCTGGAAAAACACAGCCAACAAGAAACCGAGCAGCGCCACCGCCTGGAGTCTGAAGTGCGTGAACGCACCAGTGCACTGCACGAAGCGAACAAGTCGCTGCAACTGACCGACAAACGGCGACGTCAATTGCTGGCGGACATCAGCCATGAGTTGCGCACCCCCACCACGGCCATTCGGGGTGAGGCAGAAATCACCTTGCGCGGGGGTGAAAGGCCGACACCGGAATACCGTGAGGCGCTCCAGCGTATTGTGGCCATCTCGCGACAACTGGGCTGCGTCATCGACGACTTGCTGGCCATGGCCCGAAGTGACATGGAAACCCTGAGCATCGTGCAACAAACCGTGGATTTATCAGAGCCTTTGGCCGATGCACTCTTTCAGGCCAGTGCTTTGGGTGGAGAGAAAAACATCACCATCGACTGCCCCCCCATGCCCAAGGGCACGATGTGCGTAATGGGCGATGCCCAGCGCCTGAGCCAGCTGTTTTTGCTGTTGCTGGACAATGCCGTGCGCTATTCACATGCCCATGGGCGCGTCACGGTGCGCTGGCAGTACCTGGAGCAAGACCCGCCCTGGCTGGAGCTGAAGGTCACCGACCAAGGCATTGGCATTCCGGAGGAAGAACTGCACCAGGTATTTGATCGGCACTTCCGAGGCAGTCTGGCCCGCTTGCACCGCGCCTCTGGCAGTGGGCTTGGCCTGCCGATTGCCAAAGCCTTGGTTCTGTCCCATGGCGGCAGCCTGACCCTTCAAAGCCCTGCTAATGAGCGTTTGGGCACAGGTACTTGTGTTGTTTTGCAATTGCCGCTGCTGCCAAATACCGGTGCTGCCCCTCTGATAACCCCCTCACCCGTTTGACCATGAACATCCTTTTAATTGAAGATGACCCGCGCATCGCCGACTTCTTGCAACGCGGTTTGCGGGCGGAGGGGCTGCAAGTGCAACGTGCCTCCACCGGCCCCGAGGGCCTGACTTTGGTGCTCGATACGGTTAGGCAAAACAAACCCGACATGGCATCGACTGTGGTGGTACTCGACCTGATGCTGCCGGGCATGAATGGCTTGGAAATCTGCCAAACCCTGCGGTCCCAAGGGGTCACGATTCCGGTGCTGATGTTGACAGCACTGAGCACCCTGGAAGAACGGGTGGCGGGTTTACGCATGGGGGCTGACGATTACCTTTGCAAACCTTTTGAATTTGAAGAGTTGCTGGCGCGGCTCGAAGCGTTGGCGCGCCGAGGTCAAGCGCTGCAGAACGTGCGCCCCAAGCACTTGCATGTGGCCGATTTGATCCTCGATCTCGAATCCATGCGTGCCACCCGTGCTGCAGAAGCACTGAACCTGACTGCTCGAGAACTGGCTTTGCTGGAGCTGCTGATGAGCGCACCGGGCCGTTTGTTCAGCCGGGAACGGATTTTGTCGAGCGTTTGGGGACTGAACGAGGACCCGCTGACCAATGTAGTGGATGTGTACATCCGTCGTTTGCGCAGCAAAATTGACGATGGTCGTCCTGTGCCCTTGATCCAAACCATGCGTGGACTGGGTTACAGGCTGGAAGCGCCCCCCGAGGCGCAGGCATAAAGCGCCCCTCCAAGCTCACCCCGATCAACCTGCGGCCATCGAGCGTACACGCTCACGCCACAAGGTGTAAAGACCTGCTCCAACCACCAAAAAAGCGCCCCACCAAACATGCGCCCCGGGCCACTCGTGCCAAAACGCCCAACCGAACAAGGCTGCCCACAACAGCTCGCTGTAATGAAAAGGTGCCACCACGCCCACCGGTGCCATCCGCAAGGCCCGAAAGGTACAAAGCTGCCCCAACAGCACCAATACGGCCATAAAGCCGATGACCGGCCACATGCCCGGCCCCACCTCCAGGGGTACAAAACACAGCCCCACCGTGCCGACCAGGCAGACCGTCAGGTTCTGCCAGACCATCATCGACAAGTCGCTCTCAGTCGGCGAAAGCCAGCGCACAGAAGTCATCGAGGCAGCATAAAACAGCGCGGCCGCCAAAGCCAGCCAAGCCCCCAGGCCCAGCTCGCCGTCCAACGCCTGAGGCCCGACGATCAGACCCACGCCAACAAATCCCGCCAAAAGTGCGCCCCACCGGTGCGCTCCTACCCGCTCGTGCAGCAATGGCACCGACAACAGCGTCATGAACAGCGGCGCGGCAAAACAGATGGCGATCACAGTCGCCAGCGACAACCAGCGCAAGCTCTCAAAAAACGCCCACATCGAACACACGACCAACAAACCACGCAACAACTGTGCCCAAGGACGGCGCGTGCGCAAGGCCGACCAGCCCCCGCTGCGCAGCGCCCATGGCACCAGCAGGACCAACACCATCGCCGAGCGGGCAGCCATCAACACGGGAATCGACAACTGAGACACAGCGTGCTTGGACAAGGCATCCAACACCGACAGCAAGAACATCCCCGCCACCATCCAGGCAATACCTTGCAGCGGTCGATCGGCCCGCAAAAGGACATCCAGTGGAGATGGGGAGTTCATGATTTGAAGCGGATGGTGGACCGGCAAAGCGACGAAAAAAACCGCGCCGATGCTGGGGTGAACCTGTCACCCATCACAATTTACAACTTTAATCACCCATGGGCAGTCACATGCGTTGCCTGCTTGCATGCGGCGCTTGGCTGGCTTACTTCAATGCCCGACCGCTCGACCTGCACCCTGATCGAGCCTGAAATCCATCACTCACCACTCTAAAATTGCCGAATGGCCCCAAGCTCAAACACCCACACCCACCCTGCCCCCATCACCTCGGTACTGCACTTTGCCAACCGCCAATGGCGTGTGCGCAGGCCACGTCCTTTTGTGTTGGTGATTGAGGGTGAAGTGGGTCAAGAAGACCCCGAGCCCAGCGACTACCTGCACGAGCAACTGCTCTTGCCCGAATGGCGCGAGGCTTTTTACCAATTGGTGGACACCACTGGCCTCGTGGTGTGCCTGAATGTGCACACGCAGCACCCCAGCTACCGCGACGTGCGCGGTCGCTCCAGCAAGGGGCGCCTCAGCCAAGGCGAGTACTACCACCACGACGGCTGCACAGGGCCTGTGAAGCCACGCCTTGTGGAAATCCGCTGCCCCATCCAGCCGCAAACACGCGGTGTGGCCACCGCCGTGGCACCGCACCACGATGTGGTCAAAGCCATGGTGCAAGTGCTGCCCGCCGAATTGGCCGACACGCCTGCGCTGGCGGGTCAAGACATGAGCCTGGCCACCATCGGCCAGATGGACGATGCCGCGCTTGACCAGTTGCAAGGAATGATCACGCGCACCGTGCGCAAAAAGCTCAACGCCGAAGGGGCTCGCGCCTACTTCCGCCAGGTTGATGCCGCCGCCCATGCCTACTTTGAACCCTGGGCCTTGGGCGAAAGCCGCTTCATCGCCAACGCCAACAGCGGCGTGACCCTGCAGCACCGCCGCGCCTACCAAGCCCCACACACCGGCGGCGTGGCCAATGGCCACTTGGTCAAGCGCTGGACGAATGAAGAGCTGCTGCTGCCTGGCCAGGTGGTGAACCAAGCCTTGATTGCTGCGCTTTGTAGCGAAGAAGGCGATGAAGCGGAAGGCCTTGAGGGGTGTTACCTTCAGGCGCATTGAATCGCTTCGGATTTTGAGGAGTTTCCCTAACTTGAAAAGAGGGAGCCATGAGCAAAGAATCAAACCGTTTTTTTACCCGAGGTGCTCGAACGTGCCGTCCCCATGGAGCTCGGGCACCAAGCGGTGTCGGCGTTCGCCGAACTCCGCTCGAAACGCCGCGCGCCTGTTACATCCCCCAGCGCAGCGCAGCGGTGTGCACGGGTGCATCCCACAGCGCCAGAAATTCGGGTGTTGCCGCCGTGACTGTGATGGAGCACCCGGCCATCTCCAGTGATGTGACATACGAGCCGGTAAGAAATCGAACCACCTTGACGCCGCTTTTCTCCAATACGGTGCGGGCTGCGTTCACCATCAGATACAGCTCCAGCAATGGAGTGCCGCCAAAACCATTGACCAGCAAAATGACTTCCTGTCCCGCTTTCAAGGCCAAGTCCTTGAGCACCGCACCGGTAAGCTCCTGCGCGATATCGTCGGCACTTGCCAGCGGGACTCGACGGCGACCGGGCTCGCCGTGAATACCGACGCCGACCTCCATCTCGTGCATGCCAATCTGAAAAGTAGGTTTACCCGCCGCAGGCACAGTGCAAGAAGTCAGGGCCACGCCCATGGAGGCTGTGGCCTTGTTGACAGCATTGCCCAGCGCCAGAAGTTGCGCCAGGTTGTCGCCACGCTCCGCCGCAGCACCGAGTATTTTTTCTATGATGACTGTACCGGCCACACCGCGCCGACCGGTGGTGTAGGTGGAGTCCTCCACAGCCACGTCATCGTTGACGATGACTACCGCATTTTCCTGGTCAAGCATCTCCGATGCCATCTGGAAATTCATCCGGTCACCCGAGTAATTCTTGACGATAAACAGCACGCCCGCGCCACCGTCAACAGCCTGCGCGGCATCGAGCATCTGGTTTGGCGTGGGCGAGGTAAAAATCTGACCCGGGCAGGCTGCATCAAGCATGCCGTATCCGACAAAGCCGGCATGCAGCGGTTCATGTCCTGTGCCACCACCCGAAATCAGCACCACCTTGCCGGGCTTGGTGCGCTTGCGGCGTACAAATTCACGGTCGACCCCAAGGGTCACGATGTCTGCGTGTGCAGCGGCGAAGCCGTCCAGCGATTCAGCCAGTACGGTATCCACGTTGTTCATCAAATTTTTCATAAGGCACCCCAAGTTTGATTAAGCGTTGATTGGTAGAACCTGCTCAGGCCCGGTTCAGGCTGTCGCAAATCGAGCCGATGATCAGGGCCATGGAACGCGAGCCCGGGTCTACATGCCCCTTGGCACGGTCACCCAAAAACGAGGAGCGCCCACGTGTGGCATCCATATCGGCGGTAGCCTGAGCGCTGTCGTGTGCGCATTGGCCGACGCGTGCCAGCAAGTCCGGGCCACCGGCTGCCAGCATTTTTTGCACCGGGTCCAGCACATCCAGCAGGGTCTTCTGGCCCACTTCAGCCTTGCCCAGTCGGGTCAGTGCCTCGATGCCCAGTCGCAGCGCCTTGGCCATACCGTCCGCTGAAGCCTCCTCGGGCAGTTCTTTGCCAAGCGTCATCAACAAGGTGCCAAAAACCGGACCGGAGGAACCACCTATCACGGCAACACAGGTCTTGCCCATGGATTTCAGGGCTTCGTTCAGCGTCATCGCTTGCAGTTCCGGCAACTTGGCCTGAATCGCCTGCGCCCCGCGCTTCATATTGAGCCCGTGGTCGCCGTCGCCAATGGCTTGATCGAGGGCAGTCAACTCTTCCAGATGGTCGACCAGGATTTGTGTGGCGTTTTCAATGAGGGCGTTCAATGTCATAGTGTGTTGCTGGTTGAAGGGGTCATGGCCTGAGCCGTCGGTCTGCTGCATCAAACCAGAGGCACTGCGTGATCTGTATCAGCACATCCTGATCGGCCCGGGCGCTGTGGCCAGGGCCGCACGATGCAATAAGCTCTTGAACACTGCCCGGCAGACGCAGGTGCAGCAGGTGCTGGTCACCAAGGCGCTCCTGGCGCAGCACCCGGGCCGGCACGCCATCCGTCACGCCAGAGTCGGCCGCATGCACTTGTAGATGCTCGGCGCGCACGCCCAGAGTCTGCACAGCGTCGGGCAAGGACAATTGCGGCAAGGCAGAACGCGCCAGCAGGTTGATGCGCGGGGAGCCCAGGCGGCTGGCCACGGCCACGGAGTCGGGGTCCTGGTAGATCTGCTGCGGCGTGCCCAACTGCACCATACGGCCCTGGTCGAGCACACCGATACGATTGGCCAGGGTGAGTGCTTCGACTTGGTCGTGAGTGACATACAGCATGGTGGCACCGCTGTCCTGCTGGATGCGCTTGAGCTCCAGTCGCAGGTCATTGCGCAGCCTGGCATCGAGTGATGACAGCGGTTCATCCATCAAATACACAGAAGGGTTGCGCACGAGCGCCCGGCCGATTGCCACCCGCTGCATTTGCCCCCCCGAGAGCTGGGTAGCAGGGTTTTTCAGCTTGTCTTCCATATGCAGCATGCGTGCCACCTCCAGCACTTTGGTGCGGATCTCATCCTCGCTGATTTTGCGCAATGGCGAGCGCAAGGGGAAGGCCAGGTTGTCGTACACATTGAGGTGCGGGTAAAGAGAGTACTGCTGAAAAACAAAGGTCACGTCCCGCAGGGCCGGTGCCAGTGCCGTGACATCGCGGCCATCGATCCATACCGCACCAGTGTCGGGTTTTTCGAGGCCGGCCACCAGCCGCAAGGTGGTCGTTTTGCCAGCACCACTGGGGCCCAGCAGAACCACGAACTCGCCACTGGCAATGTCGATATTCAAGTCGCTGAGCGCAGTCTGCGAACCAAAATTTTTGCTGACGCCTGTAAGTTTCAGGTCAGCCATACGCAGCCTTTCGGGTTCCGACGGCGTTGATCGCCAGGTCGTCGCGTGCAGTGCCAATAGCCCGCCCGCTGGTCTGATCAAACAAGCTTACTTCGGTGGAATCGAATTCCAATCCGACCTGATCGCCACGAGTTGCCTTGACATTGACATCGACCTTGGCACGCACGACGCAATTGAGCGCGGTGTTGAGTGTGATGATTTGGCAATTGCCCAGGTATTCCACACCCACGACTTCGGCGCGCAAGGGCGCATCGCCTGATAGGCGAATGTGCTCAGGCCGCACGCCGTAAAGCAGCGGACGATGACTGACTTCATCGCGCACGGCGGGCATGCCGACCGCGAACGAACCCAAGTTGATGCTGGTGGCACCCTGTGCCAAAGCGGTGTGGGCGGGAATGAAGTTCATGGCGGGCGAGCCCATAAAGTCGGCCACGAAAACACTGGCCGGGCGCTCATAAATCTCCTGCGGGGTGCCGAGCTGCTCAATCACGCCCTGATTCATGATGGCGATCTTGTCGGCCATGGACATGGCCTCGCGCTGATCGTGTGTGACGTAGACGGTGGTGGCATTCAGCCTATCGTGCAGGCCGCGCAATTCCTGGCACATCAGTTCGCGGAATTCAGCATCCAGCGCGCCCAGCGGTTCGTCCATCATGAAAGCCATAGGCTGACGCACAATGGCCCGCCCCAATGCAACACGCTGTCGGTCACCGCTGGTCAGACCAGAGACCGACCTCTTGAGCAGGTGGCTGATATGCAGGATATTCGCGGCTTGGGCTACGCGCTCCTCAATCTCGGCGCGTGGCATGCCTTGAGAGACCAGTGGGAAAGCCATGTTTTGCCGGACCGACATGTGCGGATAGAGCGCAAACATCTGGAAAACAAAGGCGATGTCACGGGCCGAGGCGCGCTTGAACGTCACATCCTCATTGCCAAGAAAAATCTGACCTGAGGTCGGCAGTTCCAGCCCGGCAATCATTCGCAAGGTCGTGGTCTTACCGCAGCCGGAAGGACCCAGCAGGCAAAAGAATTCGCCGTCATTCACCACAAAGGAGGAATCCTTGACGGCTGTGAAATCGGCAAATGCCTTGCACAGATTTTGAATTCGTATTGCGGCCATCGTGTTACTCGGGAAACTTGGAGACCACCATGAACATGACGGTACCCGCCAGCATGGTGACAAAAGACCAGGTGTAAAGAATCAACGCAAAAGGCTGCAGCAGCATCAAGATGCCCAGGCCGATGATGAAGCAGGCTACCAGTTCCAGAGTGTTGCGACGCAGCCAGCGGGGCCAGTTGTTCTTTTTTTCGTGACAAGGGCTTGAGGGTTGGGACATGGGGAGGCTTTCGCTTTATTTACGCACGGCACCAAAGGTAATGCCTCGCAAGAGGTGTTTGCGCAACAGTACGGTGAAGACCAGAATTGGCACCAGAAACAACGTGGTACCAGCGGCGACTGCGGGCCAGTCCATGCCACCCTCGCCGATGATGATGGGAATGAAGGGCGGCGCGGTTTGCGCCTCGCCCGAGGTCAGCAACACCGCAAAGGCGTATTCATTCCAGGCAAAGATCAGGCAAAAAATGGCAGTTGCCACGATGCCGGTGGTGGCCTGCGGCAGCACCACTTTGCGGAACGCTTGCAGGCGGGTGTAGCCATCGACCATCGCAGCCTCTTCGTACTCACGTGGAATTTCGTCAATAAAGCCCTTGAGTAACCAGACAGAGAGAGACACGTTAACTGCGCTGTACAACAAGATCATTCCCAGCCGGGTGTCGGACAAGCCCAACTCGCGATACATCAGATAAATAGGAATGGCCACTGCAATTGGCGGCATCATGCGGGTGGACAAAATGAAGAACAACAAGTCGTCCTTGAGCGGTACCTTGAAGCGTGAGAATGCGTAGGCGGCCATCACACCCAAGCCGACCGAGAGCACGGTGGAGCCAAAAGCAATAATCAGCGAGTTGGTGAAGCGCGGCGCGAAATTAGAAGGCCCAGCCACCACCATTTGTTGGCTGCGCGCAATCTCTTCGCAGTTGCTGACTGGGGGCGGCAGGCTGGCAATGTACTCCGGGGTCTGGCGGGAGCGCGTGGTGAACAGATTGCAGTAACCCTCCACAGAGGGGCTGAAGATCACTTTGGGCGGGTAGCTGATCGCATCAGCCGGTGTTTTGAAGCCGGTCATGATGATCCATGCCAGCGGAATCATCGTCAACAGCGCGTAGAACACCACCAGCACGCCAGCCAGCCAACGGGTTTGTGGTGAAGGTTCTACGACCGAGTGGGCGGTGCTGATGCCTTTGCGCATGGTGCGTTACCGGTTCTTGATGTGGTTAAGGGCTTTGACATAGATATTTGCCAGACCGAATACGGCAACAAACAAAATGATGGCAAAGGCCGATGAATAACCGGTGCGCCATTTTTCAAACGCCTCGCGTTTGAGCGTGATGGATGCCACCTCGGTGGTGGAGCCTGGGCCACCGGAGGTCAACAGATTCACCATGTCAAACATCTTGAAATTCTCAATACCGCGAAACAGCACGGCCAGCATGATGAAGGGCAGAACCATTGGCAGTGTGATGGACCAGAACTGGCGCCACTTGGAGGCACGGTCGACTTCGGCAGCCTCATAGATGTAGTCCGGAATCGAGCGCAATCCAGCCAGGCAAATCAGCATCACATAAGGGGTCCACATCCAGGTGTCCACCAGAATAATGGCCCAAGGAGCCAGAGGCACTTCTCCCAGCATCGAGAACGAAGCAGGCGAAACGCCGGTCAGGACAGCCGCGACAGCGTTGAACAAGCCGGTTTGCGGCTGGTACAGAAAAGCCCAGAAGTTGCCCACCACAGCGGGCGACAACATCATGGGGATCAGGATGAGCGTGGTCCAGAAACCATGCCCACGGAACTTGCGGTCAATCAGGAAAGCCAGGGTAAAGCCGATCAGGGTTTGCAAGGCAATCGTCCAGAACACAAAGTGAGCGGTGGTTTGCATGGCGGCCCAGATGTCGGGGTCGGTCAATATCGTGACGTAGTTTTCAATGCCCAGATCGCTCACCGGAGCGTTGGGCCGATTGGCCCGGTAGTTGGTGAAGGAGAGTTTGATGGTCCAAATCAGCGGGAAGATGTTGATGGCCAGCAGCAACAGCATGGTCGGGCCAATAAAAATCCAGGCGATGGAACGGTCGGACAGGCCGCGCATTTGGCTGGCCACCGGCATCGGTGTGGCACGGGCAAGGCGGTCAACCAAAGGTGTTTGAACTGACATAGCGCTCCAGCCAATCAGGAATGGGGTTGATGAACCCGCTCTGCGCCACCGGCGCAGAGCGGGAACACTGTCGGAGGCAGGAGAACAGATCGGGTCTTACTTGACCTTACCGTCGTCCTTGAAGACCTTCTTCCAATCAGCAACAAGGCCGTCGAGAGCCTCTTTGGCGGTACCCTTGTCGGCTACCACGAAGTCATGCACGCGCTTTTGCTGAGCCAGCATCAGTTGCGCATACGACGGCTCGGCCCAGAAGTCCACCACTTGGTTCATGGACTCCTGGAAGGCAGCCGCATAAGGCGCGCTCTTCAGATAGCCAGGGTCTTTGAGCACTGCGTTGTGCGCCGATGAGCCGCCAATGGCCTGCCATTTTTTCTGTACCTCGGGATTCGCAAACCACTTGATGTAGGCCAGCGCTTCATTGCGATTGGGTGAGTAAGAAACCACCGAGATGCCCTGCCCCCCCAGTTGTACGCCCTTGGTTTTGTCCGATGGGTTCACAAAATAGCCGATCTTGGCCCCCCCCACATTCGGGTCTTTGTCCAGACCCGGGAAGAAGGCAAACCAATTCATCATCATGGCCACCTGCCCGGACTTGAACGCGTCCAGGCCTTCGCCCATATAGGCGTTGGTCAACCCGGGAGGCGTGCTGCCTTTGTGGAGCGACTTATAAAACTCCAGGGCCCTGATTGAATCTGCCGAGTTGACGAATCCGTCCAATGCATAAGGCTTTTTGGGGTCTTGGTATTTGAAGCCGAAGGGATACAACACATTGCTCACGCCCATGGTGATGCCTTCGGAGCCACGCTCAGTGAAGATGTAGGCGCCGTAGACTTTCTTGCCATCGATCATCCGACCCTGGAAAAACTCGGACACTTGTTTGAACTCTGTCCAGGTCTTGGGTGGCGCCAAATCGCGGTTGAACTTCTTCTTAAACTCAGCCTGGATCTCAGGCTTGGCAAACCAGTCCTTGCGGTAAGTCCAGCCAAGGGCATCGGCCATCGCTGGCAGCGCCCAGTAATTGGGCGTGTTCTTGGGCCACTCGGCGTAGCCAACCACGGTGGCCGGCGCAAAATCGGTCATCTTGATGCCTTCTTTGGCAAAGAAGTCATTGAGCTTGACGTAGTGGCCGCTTTCGGCGGCACCGCCAATCCACTGACTGTCACCAATGATCAAATCACACAGTTTGCCTTTGGAATTGAGCTCATTGAGCATGCGGTCCGCAAAGTTGGGCCATGGCACGAATTCGAACTTCATTTTGACCTTGCTCTTCGCAGTAAAGTCCTTGGACAGTTCGACCAATGCATTGGCCGGGTCCCACGCAGCCCAGCAGAGGGTAATGGTCTTTTCCTGCGCCTGAGCGACCGTGCTGCCAAGACTCAGCGCTGCTGCCAGTGCCACTGTCGCCAGCGCTGGCAACTTCTTGAAAATCTTCTTCATTTAACGTTCTCCTCGAAAAAATTGAATAAAGTCACACACCAACACACACCCGGCTACCGCTCAATGCAGGTTCTCGGCAGTCAAGATTTCTACGCGCGGCTGCGCTACGCTTTGCACCCCGCGCACGTTTTCACACAGCCCGCGCAGGACGCGAGCAGCAGTGAGAACACAATAATGAACATCCTGGTGCAGCACATAAGCCAGACTTCCATTGATCAACATGGACTGGTGTGCCGCGGTCAAATCGTGTGCAATGAGCGGCACGCATTGGGTTAGTCCTGCTTGTTCAAGTGCCCCAGCCAAGCCCGCACTGGCAAGGCCAACGCAATACAGCCCGCTCAAACTCGACAGGTCAACACCGCTTTCCAGGTAATCGGCCAATGCCTTGAAAGCGCCTTCGTCGTCGGACGGAATATCTGCCAAACGAACCACAGAAAGGTCCGGGAAACGCTCCTCAACCACTTGAGAAAAACCGATGCGCCGTTCGATCTCGCTCGACATCCGGGTGGTCTGGGATACCAACAAAAGCTGTGTGCCTTGTTGTTGGCGAGCCATTCGCCCCAACAGCAACCCGGCCGTTCTTCCGGCGGCAAGGTTGTCGGCTCCGATAAAGGCCTGACGCATGGAGCCGGCCACATCCGTAAACAGTGTTGCGACATGCACGCCGGCACGAACGCGGTCATTGATCGCCAGTTTGATCGCTGATACATCGGGTGCGATGAGCACAATCGCATCACAGTCGGTCACACGGGATAGCTCCAGTGCAAAATTTGCAGGGTCTTCGGCTGAAAATCGGAAGGTCAGTTCGGTGATGTGCTGGTGACGGAAATCACCGGCGGTTTGCGCAATGTGCCGCTCCAGGTCATCCAGAAACGGTGAGTTGCCCTCTGGCAAGACGTACGCGAACTTCAAGTTGCCTTTGCTGCGCGGCCTGCCGCGGCTAACGGCCGGGGCACCAAGGGCACGTATTGCATCCAAAACCTTGCGCTCGGTCTCGACATTCACACCCGATCGCCTGTTGAGCACTCGGTCCACTGTGGCCGTACCTACTCCTGCGCTACGGGCAATTTCAGCAATAGTGACAGGAGTTGACATTGCGAATTGATGTTTGATCGATGTTCAGCTTATCTACATCAATAACTAAATCAATCAGGGTTTTTACCAGTTCCGTGGTGGTTCCGGTGGCATTGTTGGCTCGCCGGATCATCTTCGAGATGCCGACCGCACGCCGCGCACCAATGGCATGGTCGAGCGCTTCAACGGGCGTATCGCTGATGTGCTCAAGACACACCAATTCACCAGCGGAGAAGATTTGGAGCAAACGCTCATGCGTTACGTGGCTCTGTACAACCATCAGTTACCCCAGTCAGCGCTTAAAAGCAAAACACCGATGAGGGCCATGAAAGACTGGTACGCCTCTCATCCTCATTTGTTTATAAAACGGCCTTACGATCATCCGGGATGCGACAATCTGGTTTTCTGCCTGTTCATGGTGGCCAATTGGGTGAAAAGACCCAAATGCCCACGCAAGAGATACCTGAAGCCTGACACCCACAAAAAAACCGCGGCGAAGCGGTTTTTTTGTGGGTGCACGGCGCTCCAGTCGGGCTTCATGGATCCGGCCTTGTGAAGTGAGGGGGTCTTAAATTTTTTGTAAACGGCTAAATTGCGGGAAACTGCCGAACATCCAGAAAGATGAACCATGACCGTCAGCAACGAATTGATCGACCTGCTACTGGATGGCAATAAAAACCTGAAGACCTCATCGGCGAGAACGGCCTGCTCAAGCAGCTGACCAAACGCCTTGTCGAGCGCGCGTTGGAAGCCGAGATGACCGAGCACTTGGGTCACGCCAAGAATGCCAGCGTGGCCAATACCGCTGGCAATGCCCGCAACTGCAAAAGCAAAAAGACTCTCAAAGGCGACTTTGGCGAGCTGCCCATTGATAGGCCCCGTGATCAACATGCCAGCTTTGAACCGCAGATCGCGCCCAAGCGTCACACGCGCTGTACGGGCTTTGATGACAAGATTTTGTCCCTGTATGCACGTATCATGACTGTTCGGGAGATCCAAGGCCACTTCTGTCGATGGACTGTGCGTTGAAAGTCTGTAAAATTTTTTTTGCTAAAAATCATGGAGAAAAAAATGTTCAAGCAACTATTGGTCGTTAGCGTTTTCGTGCTCTCATTGCCTGTCATGGCACAAGGCGCAAACGATCCCGCCGAAATCCAAGCCGTGGTTTCGGCTATCAAGTCGGCCAATCCCGATCTGAGAGCACTTTGCCAGAAAGGCCCGGATGGTATCCGCAAGGCGTCCATTGATGCTGTCATGGGCCTCATGTCTGCCGGCAAACTGAAGGGCAATCCTCAAGCATTAGGCAGTGAGGCTGGCCAGCTTGTCGGCCGCGAATGTCGCGGCAGCTGAGGGTCCCTCGTTCATATCCGAGGTGCTGTCTATTACCAGCTTTTTTCGAGCTCTAGCGATTACCATTTTTTGCTGGGGTAGCGAACTATGATCTACACATCCATGCTGCGTACATTGACCCTTGCCCTTTTGCTGGCCCCTTGCGTAGTGCCAAGCGCCCTCGCGGCGAGCGAGGCGCATGTGCGTCTGGTCTACGACACAGTCCGGGCCAAGTTTGTAGACTTTAATGCCTATTGCCAACTCGAGGAGGGTCAGCGCCGTCAGGCAGTGCTACAGATCATCATGTCACTGGTCAGCCAACGCAAGATCAGCGACCCCTTTGCAACGGGGTCTCAAGCCGGTAGCCGTCTTCGGGGCGACTGTGGTCTGCAAACTGGAGCAGTCGACGCAGCAAGCGTCCGCTGGACCGCCAGTGCTGCGTCGCTATCATTTGACAGCGAGCAGCGAAGTTTCGGCTTCTTCACTACCGTGGCCAGCTTGGGAAACCGAATCTATACGCCAGAGGGAAAAGGCCCTTTCCCTGCCGTGGTTCTGAACCATACCATTGGCGGGCTGAGCCAACATCTCCAAGTCCAGGCCAAGCTGCTGCTGGACGCCGGGTTTGCAGTGATGGTGGTGGACAGCTACGGCCCCCGCAACATACGTCCCGGGGCCATCCTCTTCCCAGCCGAGGTGGCACGTGACGCCTATGACGCCCTTGCACACTTAAACAAACAGCCCTACATCGACCGCCAGCGTATCTACCAAGCGGGTTATTCGCTCGGAGCGCTGGCCTCGGCCCTGCTTGCCAGCCCCGAGGGTGCGCAGGTCTTCAAATCAACCGCACGTTTTCGCGCCACAGTGGGGCACTACGGCAGCTGCACGGTGCAGGATCGCCCTAGTTCCCCACGATTAGAAATGCTCACCGCTGACAGCGACCGCCCGATCCTCATGCTGATGGCAGAGCTGGATATAGAGGCCCCGCCGCAGCTTTGCTTCCCACTACTTGAGCAAATGAAGGCTGCCGGCAAAGAGGTGGATTGGCACATCTATCCCGGTACCACCCACGGTTGGGACAAGGCAGAGAACAACGGCTACGTTTACCGCGCAGCGGATGGGCGCACCATGACCTACCGTTATGATGCAGCCACAACACGCAACGCCAGCGAACGCATGATCTCTTTCTTCAACGGCTACCGTTGAACATTTGCGGTCGCGCGGCTCACCAATGGGTTCCTGTCACTTTTCACCATATAGAGTCCAATCCATTTTCGGCCTATAAGAGTCAGTGCGTTTTCGGCACTTACAGGCCAGCTGATTTTCGGCACAAAGGCGCCAGTCGCTGGCGCTCAACAGACATCTCGAACCAGACCATCGTGGTTGCCTCTCAGTAGTGTCCCAACGTTTCCACATTAGGGCTTCGTAAGTTAATGATTTACCTTGGTTTTTTGGCATTTCAGTCTGGTCTCGATTTGAACTTCGATTCCATGACTTATGGTCTTTTGCGTCGTCACGCAAAGGACCGCAATGAACCAAGGCAAGCTTGTTTTCTCTCAACTCATGGCCTTCTTGCCGCTGAGCACGTTTCGCCGCTGCGTGGCCAAGCACCGAGGCGATCACAAAGTTCAAGACTTCACCTGCATGGACCAGTTCTTGACCATGGCCTTTGCTCAATTGACCTACCGCGAGTCTTTGCGCGACATCGAGGTCAATTTGCGTGCTCAAGCCAAGCGGCTGTATCACATGGGTCTGCGCTGCAAGACAGTTTCTCGCAACACCTTGTCCAACGCCAATGCAACCCGGCCTTGGCAAATCTACGCCGACTTCGCGCAACACCTGATCGCCATGGCGCGCCCGTTGTATGCCAAAGAGCCCATGGCGATCGACTTGGATGCCACCGTTTACGCCTTCGATGCCACGACGATAGACCTGTGCTTGTCGGTTTATCCGTGGGCACCGTTTCGCGCGCAGAAGGCGGCTATCAAACTGCACACCCTGTTGGACCTGCGTGGCTGTATCCCCACCTTCATTCACATCAGCGATGGCAAGACGCACGAGGTCAACACCTTGGACCTGCTGGACATCGAGCCTGGCGCCTATTACCTGCTCGATCGTGGGTACTTGGATTTCCAGCGCCTGTTTGTGATCCATCAGGCCAACGCTTTCTTCGTCACCCGTGCCAAGTCCCATACCCAATTCAAGCGGCGCTACTCCAACCCCGTAGACCGGGCCAACTCGAACATCGTGTGCGATCATCATGATCGACGGCGTGGTCCGCTGCGGCCGCAGCCGCAACACCCCGCCGGCGATGGAGGTGTCGGTGGTGGTGCATTGAGTGATTCGATGTGCCCCTGCCTGTGCCTGCGAGCAAGCGCCAGGCGCTGGCTTCGACCAAGGCCTTCAAGAAAGGGTGTTCATCGCAAGCGGGGTTGCTTGAATCAAGGGGAAAGGCGAAACACCCTTTTGGCGTTGCCATGCGCTACCCGGTCCACCACGGCGGGGTTCAAGTGGGCCAGCAAGCCTTCGCGCAGGGAACGCACCACCTCATCGTATTGGGCCCAGTCGTGGGTGTCATCGATGGCCACCATGAACCGGTCAGGGTGGTCTTCAATCAGCTTTTTCCAGTCTGGGGCCAGGTAGGCCGTGCGCCCCGGCGCGGACGCCCAGAAGATGGTGCGTTCCGGGAACCGTCTGAAATCGTTGGCCTCTTGCGGCAGGCTGCGGTAGCCCAGATCGCAGACCACGTTGGGGTGCTTTTCAAAGAAGGAACGTATGTCCTGGGCTGTGGTGGTTTTGCCGCAGTGTGACAACAACAGGGTGAGCGTGGGCCAGCGTTCCAGCAAGCGGCTGAGGCCCGCGACCGATTCGGGGTGCCACTCCATGTGCATGGGCAGCGGCCGGTCGAAGCGGGTAGCGATCTCAGCCAGCGCCTGGAACATGGGCCCATCCAACGGTACACGCCGGCGGCGCATCGGGTCGGCGCTGGAGCGCTCCGCGTTGGGGAAGGTTTCGCCAATGGTGCGCGGTAGTTTGCCCAGAAACTCCTGGATCCTTTGCAGAGCCAGAGGCCGTTCCTTGCTGTTGGGGTCGATGAACAGTGTGGGCCCTTCCGCCCGCTCGGCGTTGACCAGTTCAGCGTTCCCCACCGCTGGCAAGAAGCGAGGGCCTATGGCCGCTGCCGCGTTCGAATCCCGGAGGTTGGGGTGTCCAATGGCTGGACTGCCGATCGCACCTGCGCTCACCGTGTGGCTGATGCTGTGTTGGTCCATGCGGGCCAGCAGGTCAGCCGGTGTCATGAAGGCCATCAGGTGAAAGTGGGCGTCTACCAGGGGCACAGTGCGCCAAGCGTCGGTGAGGGCGGTTTGGGCGTGGACCCAGTGCGCGCTGCACAGCAGCAGGGGGCACAGCCAGCGGGCTGCCTTGGTGGTCAAGGTGGGCATACGGTTTTCGGGTGTCGTGGTGGCGAAATGGTGAAGCCCCGTCTTGACCCGAAGTGCCTCACGGCATGAGCCCACCTGGATAAAGCGTCTCGGAGTCAATACTGACTCTTCGGCAACGGATAGGAAATTCAACCGCATGAGCACAAGTATGCCACGGGGTTGGGGCATCACAAGCCTGCGCACTTGGGTCTACTTGGGAGCTTGCTCTGGGCCTGTCGCCCGAGATTTTTCGGTTTGCGCATTTTTGGGCAGCACCAGGCGCAGCCCTGCCCCGCAGCGTTGGCCAAACCGCTGTTACCTTCCCTCACCAACTGATGCGCTGATCGACCTCAAAGTCCGGCACCGGTTGGGCCGCTTGGTCCCAATCTGGCTCAACCTCGACACCCTCGCCCATGGGCGCATCGCACCCGTCCCACAGCGGTGGCCCGCGTGCCGGAGTGATGCGCGGTGGCTCTACATCCACCCCGATGTGATCAAGGATCTTCCTGATCTGCGTGCCCTCGGTAATGAATGCGATCAAGCGCATTTGTCCACCGCACTTCGGGCACAGCAGCGGGAACACTTCGTAAATACGGGCGATCAGCACGGCCCACAGGTAATGCGCCTTCGACCGTTTGGGTGTCGCAGGCTCGGGCGTGGGTGGGATCGCATGGCCCAGCGGCACCACCCCCGGCGCGCCCTCGCCCGTGGCGGCTGGGTCGGCCTGCACGACGACTTGCTTGGTCGGTTGTGCCGGTGTCGCCAGCGCCGTCACCGCCGCCCTGTGCGGCGAATTCGGGGCCAGCACACCAAAGTAGCGGTGCCGGTGCGTGCGCGGCGGCGGCACCAGCGCCGCAATGCGAGCTATCAGCTCCAGCGGCGTGAGGTGTAGCTCGTCTGCCTTGGCAACGCGCTTGTCACTGCTGGGCTCGCTGCGCTGCTTGGCACAGCGGTACACCAAATCGCATCCCTCCTTGCGCAGACGGTCCATGGCAAAGGGTGGGCGGGCGCAGTAACGCAGCAAGCGCTCCAGCGCTGCGCGGTCGTGTGCTTCGATGCACACACCCGCGTCCACCGAGAAGCCGCTGTGCTGGTAGCCCAGCATCTCTTTGGCGTCACAACTCGCCAGCAGACCCCGGCCCACGAAGGCGCGCAGGATGCGGCGGCGCAAATCAGTCTGTACCTGCGCCACAGCGGTCTCATCGATAGCACTGGCCGGGTGGAATATCACGCCTGGCGGTGAGGACTGTGCATCAGTGTCGCCTGGCACTTCCTCAAACACCCCATCGACCACACAAACATGGAAGTGCACATGCCCGTTCAGGCTGGAGCCGAACCGGTGGATAAACGCCACGGCGCCGATGTGCAGAGCTGCCCTGTCCAGCTGCGCCGTCCCAGGGCTGTTGGATTGCAGGCTTTGCGCGATGACCCGCAGGAAGATGCGCAGCACCATGTTGAGCACGGCCCCGTCGCGCTGCATGAAGTAGCGCAGTCGCTTCGGAACAGACAGCACCCACTGGCGCACCGGCAGTCGCGGGAAAACGTGATCGGCGAGGTGTGCCGCCGTCTCCACCATGCGCCGCGTGTTGCACGAGGGGCAGACGCCACGGCCTTTGCAGGAATAGGCGACGAAGTAGTCGTGCCCGCAGTCGTCACACCAGGCCCTGGCAAAGCCGTGCGCAAAGATGCCGCATTCCAGATATTTGCGAAACGCTTGGCGGACATAGGGCTTGGGGGTGTGGTGGTCGCCCTGGCCGTCGAATTGGCCTGCGCTGGCGAGCGCGTGCCAGGTCTCAAAGTGTTCGGCAATCGTTTGGTAGAAAAGGGTGCGCTCAGGGTGGCGCGGGTTGTAGAGCTGGGGCTTTGCACCCGCTTGCCCGCCCGCATGAGAATGCGCTTGCGTTGGGCGTGCGGTGGCGGGCATGGGGCAGTGCCAGCGTGGACTGGGTGCCTGATGGTACTGTGTTTATATCCAGCTTTGTGGATTTCTCTGCTGTCAGCCGGTAGCCCATTCACTCCTAAATTCATAGCTACTTACGCACATTACACGGGGGCTTCAGGTCGATTCACCCATTAATAACATAGCGCTACTCCCGCTCCATCTCCAGATAGGTCTGATTCGCCAATTGTGGAATCCAGACATCAGCGTGCTTCAGATTGGAAAACGGCTTGCCGTCAAAGGTCTTCACGGCGGCGCTGAGGTCCACACCATCGTCCACCGCCTTCTTCATATGCGCGCGCAGGGCCAGCAGCAGGTCGCGCGTGTGCGCCTGTGCCGTGGCCCGGTTGGTCACGTTGCCGTGACCGGGCACGATGGTCTGGGGCTTGAGCGCGTCGATAACGGCAAAAGACTCCAGCCAGTTGCGGGTGTTGCTGACCGGGTGCAGGCCCAGCACGCGGTCCACATAGACCACATCGCCCGCAAACAGCACGCTCTTTTGCGGCAACCACACCACCATGTCGCCTGGCGTGTGGCCGCCTTTTCGGTATTTCAGTTCCAGAACGGTGCCTCCCAGTTCCAGACGGGTGTCCTGGTCTGCAACAAAACGGGTGGGCAGCGTCGGCACGGTGCCGTCCAGCCGCTCCTTCAGGACTTTGAGACCTTCCAGGTGCTCGCCAGAGCGTTTCTTCATGTCCGCCTGCGCAGCGCTATGGACCCCATTCATGTGGACCCGGCCTTGGGCGAACGCGCCCGTCTGCCCATTGACCGGATGCTGGCTTTCGCGGCTGCATTGAAGAGCGGGCAGCCGCCCGGCGGCTTGGTGCCAAAAATTGGGGCGGCTTAAGGTCTATTTTTTGGGCGAAGCTCCGTTGCTACAGACGGCCCTGCCAATACCGAGGTTCGCGACTTTGGTGAGAAAAAGCATAGATACGTGGCCCGGAATCGTCTTCGCGGTACACCAATGAGTAGGGGAATCGCCGAAATGGATAAACGCGCAAGCCGTCATTTGCCGGGGTACCGATCTTTTGGTTTAGTTCCAGCAGCGCGAGCATGGGCTTGCGCGACATCCTTTTCCGCTCCAGGGTGGAGCGAAAAGGTCACCGCAAAATCCTTTGCCGCAAACGCGCAATAGCCTCCTGTGCTGGAACCACCGTGGCCACACCGGAGTCCAGTTCACGCTCCCTTCGATCCGCCTCTTCTTCCCAGGCTCTCTCAACGTCGGCATCTGAATCCAGGCTCGCTATCAGCCGCTCGAAAAGGCGTGAGCGGTCGGCGGGGGCCAACTGCAGAACTTCTGCTTGTAGCTTTCGGCGCCGAGCGATACCCCCTCCCGCGGTAATTTCAGATGATGAAGCAGCATGACTTGGCATTGCTTCAGCTGTCGTAGCTGGCCAACTTGAGGCTTTCGCGTCTGTCGTGTGCTCGCAGGAGGATCACCGCAGAGTTGTCTGTGAATTTTTTCAAAAAAAGACTGTTTCGATCAATAAGTACTTTTATAGCTCATTAAATTGGTCTTTAAGGGTTTTTACTGATCTTTTTTGGCGATTTGATGACTTAAACTGATCGTTATGATCATTAAATATTGATCATAAAAGTTGTTAAGTGGGGTGCAGCCGTGAAAATATGAGGTTCAAGTTCTCAACAAGGTTGCCCGGTTAGCTAAATCAATGAAATTCAGAATGGAGACCGAGTCATGCAGATTAAGCAAACAATCGAAAAAATTCCCGGTGGAATGATGGTGGTACCGCTATTTTTAGGAGCCTTGCTGAACACGGTTGATCAGATGCACCTACCGGTCATCATGGATTTCCTGAAATCCCTCGGGGTCGCACCCGTGAAGCCGGGAATTTATGAGTTCTTGAGAATTGGGGGGTTTTCTGAGGCACTTTTCAAAACGGGCGCGCTCACTCTGATCGCTTGTTTCCTGTTTTGTGCCGGCAGTCAGATGAATCTTCGTGTGGGTGGCGTGGCCATGAAAAAGGGAATCATCTTGACTGCTTCCAAGTATTTTGTGGGTCTTGGTGTGGGTTTTCTCTGGGGCTACCTATCTGGCGACATGTTCAATGGTTTTCTTGGCTTATCGGCATTGGCCATCATCGCCGCGATGACCAACGGCAACGGCGGCATGTATGCAGCGTTGACGGGGCAATATGGCAACCGTTCTGACGTGGGTGGGCTGTCTGTGCTCTCCTTGAATGATGGGCCGTTCTTCACCCTGATGGCGCTTGGCATGCTGGGCTCGAACTTCCCAATAATTGCTTTCATCGCTGTACTGCTGCCCATAGTGCTGGGTATGTTGCTAGGTAACCTCGACAACGACATGCGGAAATTCTTGAAGCCCGGCGAGTCGCTGCCCGTGCCGTTTTTTGCCTTTGCGCTGGGCGCCGGGATGAATTTCGCCACCTTTTTCAACCCTCAGGTGGTTGTTGGTGGTTTGGTTCTGGGTGTAATGACCGTTGTGTTTACCGGCGCAGCGGGCATGTTCTGGTTCTGGGTTTTCCGCGAAAAAAGCATGATCGCACCTGTCGCCGAAGCATCTACAGCCGGTAATGCGGTTGGGACACCAGCTGCGATCGCTGCTGCAGCTGCAGTTGCCGCCGCTGCAGGCATGATGAGTGCTGAAGAAGCGCTGGCTTACAAAGAAATCGCTTCTATCGCGGCACTGCAGATTTCCATCTCCACTTTGTCCACTGCCATCATGTGCCCTATCGCAGTCATCCTTATAGACAAGTGGCAACGGCGCCGCGGAATCGATGGAAAGTTGGAAACGAACGAACTGTCAACGGATCGCGCAGTGACCTCATGATGAGCGGCTGCCCCAATTCTTTGTTCATCCTTGCGGACGATCTGACCGGCGCAGCCGATTGCGCGATGGGCGCGGCAAGAAAGGGGCTTCACAGCATCGTTCTTTTTGAACCCACGGTAGCCGCAGAGGCGCAGGTGATTTCCATTGATGCCGACACGCGCTACTGCGCGCCAGAGGTGGCGCGCGAAATCTGTAAGAGTTTGTGGCGCACGTGGGCAGCACCGGGACGGCTTCTTTATAAAAAAATTGACTCGACGCTAAGGGGTAACTTTGCAGCCGAAATTTCGGCATTTGCCGATGTCGGTGTTGCAATCGTTGCACCTGCCTTCCCATCGGTGGGTCGCACCATGCGGAATGGTCGGGTTTTCGTCCATGGCGTGCCGCTGGAGGCGACCGATATTTGGTCGAAAGAATGCATGGATGGCGTGGCTGATGTCGTTGCGATGCTGCAGGCAGAGGGTGTGAAGGCTGTTAACCTGCCTCTGGACATCGTTCGAGGGGACTTGCGTGCCGCACTCAAGCAGCTTGTCGAACAGGACGCTGTTCAGGCCATCGTTTGCGATGCTTTGACAGATGCAGATCTGGAAGCTGTCGCTGGTGCATCAGTCGGTCTGCCTGTGTACTGGGTGGGCTCTGCGGGTTTGGTCGCGCACCTTCCCGCCGCGGCCGGTCTTACTGGTTGCGCCAAACCGATTACTCCCACTGTGTCAGGCTCTATCGTTACGGTCGTTGGCAGTCTGTCGCCAGTTTCGCGGCAACAGGCGCAAAACCTTGAAGCTGGTGTTGATCTCGCACTCTTCGAGCCAGCGCCTGTGCTGCTGCGGGCAGGCTCAGCAAGCTCACTTTGGCAGTCAACCGTCGAGGCGATAGGCCAGGCCTTGGCGTTGGGGCGGGATGTTCTTATCCGCACAGGCACTTTTGGTGACGATGACCTGTCCCAGGGTCACATACTGTGTCAGGCTCTCGGACAATTGCTGCTGCCGCTGGCGCCTCAGATTGGTGCGCTGGTGGTAACTGGGGGTGAAACAGCTCGAGCGCTGCTGCCGGCCTTCGGCACTCATTCGTTGCAACTTTTGCAAGAGGTAGAGCCTGGCGTGCCCTTATCAGTGTCGATCGGCACGCGCTCGCTGCCAGTCGTGACAAAGGCTGGTGCGTTCGGTTCGCCGGATGCGCTACTTAACGCCCATCGCATGTTGGCGCGCCTTCGCGCCAGCACTATGTCCAATATTTAGGAAAACTATATGACTTACCGCCCCTTAATTGCCATCACCATGGGAGATGCCGCCGGCGTCGGACCCGAAATTATCATGAAGAGCTTAGCCCAGGCGACTTTGTACGATCAATGCCGACCACTGGTTGTCGGCGACGCTGAGCGGCTTCGGCAGGCAGGTGTCATGGTTGGCGCAGCGCTGCCGGTCGGGATAGTTGATAGCCCTGTGCAAGCAGAGTTCAAGCACGGCGTCGTCGACTGCATTGACCTTGGCTTGATTCCGGCTGAACTGCCTTTTGGCATCCTTTCAGCAGTTGCTGGTGATGGAGCCTATCGCTATATCGCCAAGGCAGTTGAACTGGCGCAGGCGGAACAGGTTGATGCGATTTGCACTGCGCCACTGAATAAGGAGGCCCTGCACGCTGCCGGCCACAAGTTTCCGGGTCACACTGAAATGCTGGCTCACTTGACCGGTACACCTGAGGTCTCGATGATGCTTACGGCACCCGGCTTGCGTGTGATTCACGTGACGACGCATATTGGGTTGCTTGACGCCATCTCTCGGATCGAGCCAGGCCTCGTTGAACGCACGATCGCCCGTGGCCACTCGACGCTGGTCAAAGCCGGGATTTCCGACCCCATAATTGGTGTGTGTGCCATCAATCCGCACGCTGGTGAGGGCGGCTTATTCGGTCACGGTGAGGAGGCAACAAAAATATTGCCGGCCATCGTCGCATGCCAATCGCGTGGTTGGCGTATCGAGGGACCGCTGCCGGCCGACACCTTGTTCTTTCGTGCCAGTAGGGGCGACTTTGATCTCGTTGTTGCCATGTACCACGACCAGGGACACGGTCCGATCAAAGTGCTAGGCATCGAGGCAGGCGTAAATGTCACCGTAGGGTTGCCAGTCATTCGCACCTCAGTTGACCACGGCACGGCCTTCGATATAGCTGGTAAAGGTACCGTCGATGAACGATCAATGCTCGAGGCCATTCGGCAGGCTGTTGGACTGGCCACTCGCCGACAGTGAGCACGACCGGGGCTCGAGGAGCGGCAATTGGCAGTGCGTTGGATGCAACTGATGGGTGTTAAACTGCAACGCAATCATGTCCAACAAGGTCGAGCTCCGCCATCAGTCAATCATCTCGGCGATTCAAAGTGGCATCATTGACTCCGAAGCGCTGAGCACGCACCTCGGCGTTTCGGTGGTCACTCTCCGCCGAGACCTTAATCGCCTGCAAACCGCAGGGCGGCTCGTGCGCACTTTCGGCGGAGCTGTACCAATAGGTGGTCATGAACCTGAGTTGACGCCGACTCGCCGCAATTACTTGCACCGCAGCGCTAAAGAAGCTATTGGTCGAACTGCTGCGGCCATGGTGCACGCTGGCGACACCATCATCATTGACGGTGGCACGACCACAGCTGCATTCGCGAGGCAGCTTCGAGGACGGCGAAACCTGCGTGTCATCACTAACAGCTTGCAAGTGGCAGCTGCTATTTCCGAGGAACAAGGCATTGACGTCGTGCTGCTCGGCGGCTCGTTGCGGCGAGTCAGCTTGGCCACTAGTGGTAGTTTGGCTGTGATGATCCTGCAGCGGGTGTCAGCAGACCGAGTTTTTGTCAGCGCCGATGGCATCGTTGCGGGTCGCGGGTTGTGCGAGGCCAGCATTGAACAGACCCAGCTTAAGGAGCTAATGATGGCTCAGGGCTGCGAGGTCGTGGTTCTTGCAGATGGATCCAAGCTTGGGCGGGCGGCCCAGCAGGCCTGGGCACCGCTACCACTTAGATGGACGCTCGTTACTGATGCCCAGGCCGACGCAAAACAAGTGGCAGCATTTAGGGAGTTGCCGGGTGTCACTGTTGTTCTGGCCGAAGTACAACCCTCCGAGATGTCGTCCGTTTGATCAAGGTCAGTGATGCTTTTGCACACTGACCTGTTCTTGTCTTCCTCAAGCCACTGGCAGATATTTGCAACGACCGTCCTGACACCCGATGCGCTGCGCCCGCGTGTTTTTATGTATGCAGCCCGCGCAATTACAACTGCTGAGTCGTTCCCGAGAAATTTGAATCGTGGTGACGGATAAGCATTTCAACCGCCCCAAGGCCAGTATCGCACCTTTGATCGGCCACCAACCCACGTAAAAACTTTCGCGATTCTCGCTACAGCGTGAATCCATGGCGAGCCACCACCAAAATGTGCCTGACGACAGGGGCATTTGCGGCGGACCGCGCAGGCTTACCCCGCAGCGCATCAAAATCGCCGCTTTGCTCAGTCACCAATTGATGCGCTGATCGACCTCAAAGTCCGGTGCCGGTTGTGCCGCCAGATCCCAGTCTGCTGGCTCGATTTGCGCCCCGTCACCCATCTGCGCATCACAGTCAGCCCACAGCGGTGGCCCGCGTGCCGGGGCGATGTGCGGCGGCTCCGCGTCGACCCCGATGTGATCAAGGATCTTCCTGATCTGCGTGCCCTCGGTAATGAATGCGATCAGGCGCACCTGCCCACCACACAGCGGGCACAAGAGCGGGCACACTTCGTAGATGCGGGCGATCAACACCGCCCACAGGTAGTGCGCTGGTCGCTTAGGCTGCACCGGCTGGGCCAGGGTTGGGAGTGGGTCTCCTGCCCCAAGTGCGACCACGCCCTCGAGCGCGCATCGGCATAGGGGGGCCGCAATTATTGCAGCCGCCCCTGCCACACCACCGGGCATGCGGGTCCGCACCCGGCGGTTCGAGAGCTTGAGGTCATGTCAGCCTTGGCACTCCCAACCCATCAAAGTACGCAATCGTCAGCACCGTCTTGAGCAACCGGTCACTGTTGCGCCACCAGCGACGGCTGTTCACCGCCACTTGCCGCGCCACATTCTCCTTCGCTCCCAATGCCTTCAATTCCCGATAGATCGCCCTGGGCCGTTTCCAGTGCTTGAGCTGGATGGCCCGCAGTCGGTGGCGCAGCCACTCGTCCAGCTCGCGCCAGACCCTGGTTGTTTGCGCCATCCCGAAGTACGCCTTCCAGCCCAGCAGGTAGGGCCGCAGTTTCTCCACCACCTGCGCCATGCTGCACCCGCCCGAGCGGCACGTGAGTTGCCGGATGCGAGCCTTGAAGTTGTCCAGTGCCTTGTAGGCCACCGCACATTTGACTTCTTTGCCCTTGGCCATCCACAACGCATACCCCAGGAACTTGCGCCCAAGGGCGCTGGCCACTGCATTCTTGGCTTCGTTGATCTGAAGCTTCAAGCCCGTGTACAGCTTCCTGAGGTAGACCATCACCCTCTCGCCCGCCTGCTTGCTGCCCACGTAGACGTTGCAATCGTCGGCGTAGCGCGCGAAGCAGTAGCTGCGCGCCTCCAACGCCTTGCCCACTTCGTCTAGCAGCACGTTGGCCAACAGCGGACTGAGTGGCCCGCCTTGCGGCGTGCCCAGATGGCGATCGACCACCACCCCGCCATCCATGATCCCGGCGTTCAAGTAAGCCCGAATCAGCCGGATGACTCCAGCGTCGTCGATGCGCCTTTTGAGCCTGTCGATCAGGATGTCGTGGTTGACCCGGTCAAAGAACTTGGCCAGGTCCACGTCCACCACCACGCGTTTGCCCGATTGGACGTACGCCCGTGCGGCCTTGACCGCATCGTGTGCACGCCTGCCCGGTCGAAACCCGTGGCTGTGGTCGCTGAAGGTGGGGTCGATCAGCGGTTGCAGCACCTGTAAAAGGGCCTGCAGGTTCTGTCTCGTCAGCGCCGCCTCCAGCAGGCCACCAGTGCCTGCCAGCTGCTTTGCCGACCCTGTGCGCGGGTGCTCAAGAGGCGGGCCGCAGGCTGCGCCGCTGGCAAGATCACTGGCGGCTTCACCCCTTGCTACGCTTGCCCGCCCAGGTTGCCCCGGCATCTGACGCATGGCCTTTGACATCTTCTTGTCCTCGCTCACTCACTCTCGTTCGGTCCTTCGTGCTGGCCGCACCTCCCATTCAGGTTTCGGGCTTGCACTACTACGACTTGTGCTGACTTCTCACTCCGGCAATGCCGTCGCCCTTTCAGACGCAAGGCGAGATCTCCCCAGGTAAGGGTCGCACACCTTCATCGCACAACCGCCGCATCTACGCCACCTCGCCTTGGTCACAAGAGCTTTGCGGTTCTTTGCCCACTCGCCCTGCTTGGCAGCGCCTTCTATGCGGTTCTTGTTCATCGGCTCGCGATTTACGCTCCACGCTTCCTTCCCACGCTTCCTTCCCACGCTCGGTCGCCCTCACGCAGTTGCGCTTGACTTTGCTCACTGTGACCAGCTCGCAGCGGGACATGCACCCGCAGGTGCGCGCCCATGCTAGGCGCACAATGCGCAAAGTCCGAACCGTTGCCGGATCGGGCTTTGTCAGGACAGCTTGAAAGCTGGTTTACTTCTTCGCAGGCGGCACGTCCGTGCAAGGCCCCTGCGCCACCTCCGCCGCCATGCCGATGCTCTCGCCCAGCGTGGGGTGGGGGTGGATGGTTTTGCCGATGTCCACCGCGTCTGCGCCCATTTCGATGGCCAGAGCGATCTCGCCAATCATGTCGCCCGCGTGCGTGCCCACCATGCCGCCGCCCAAGATCTTGCCGTGGCCCCGGCCTGCATGGCCGTCTCCTGATCCTGCCTCAGGTGAATCGTCAAACAGCAGCTTGGTCACGCCTTCGTCGCGGCCGTTGGCAATGGCGCGGCCTGAGACCGTCCAGGGGAACAAGCCCTTCTTGACCTTGATGCCTTGCGCTTTGGCTTGGTCTTGAGCAGCTGCAAGTCAAAGCGTTTAGGGCGCCAAGAGTTCGTTGGTCAGTTGGGCTTGGCGGTAAATGACCTTCACACCCCCCCACAGGCTTTTTGATGGGGTGGCACAGCCAAATGAGTTGCTTGGTGGTCATTTAAAACCCAGCCATTTCCAGAGGCCAGATCGCCCTTTGCGCTTGGGGTAGGAGACACTTTGCTCTTCACCCAGATGGGCGCAACCACCGTAGACCCAATAGGGCATGACCAAACCGGCCTGTCGCACACGCCTGGAGATGTGACGCTCTTTTTTAAAGGAGGCGAATGGGCCGAAACGCTTCCAAAGCTCAATAGACGCGAAATGGGGATTGAAGGTGTAGCCATGCCACTGGATGTGCAAGGGGTCCAAGCGGTAGACCTCCAGTCCGTCATGGCTTTCGTGGCGAATACGGGCTTGATCGGCGGGCGATATTTCAAAGTCCGATAAGGAACGGAAACAAACACCAGACATCCATGGCTGCTGAGTCAGCGTGTTGGCCAACGCACCAAAGTTCAAGTCTTTGGTGAAGGACCAGTCGTCTTCACAGTGCATCACCCACGGGGTTTTGACTTGACTGTAAAGGTGATCCACCGCGCCGTGATGCCCCAGCTGATGATCCAGGCTGATGAGCTGCCCTTGCGGACACAGCTGTTTGAACACCGCGTTGGTTGGTTCATCGCGAAAGTCGTTGATGGCAATGACGTGTTGGAACTGGGCCCGCTGAAACAGGGACGTCAAAGTTTGGGCCAGCAATTCCGGGCGACGCCCCATGGTGATGCAAAGGGTAACCGCTGTCATGTGGGTTGCCTCATGTGATGTAAGCGCACCGTGATCAAGGCCAACAAACTGACGGCCAAGGCCACGTACACCGAACGGAAAACATTGATGCCAAACACCGACACCGATAAACCAAATTCCAAATACAAAGGCACCATCAGCATGCCGATGGTGGCCAAAGCTTTGATTTGCGCGTCGCTGTGTTTTCGCCAGCGCCAAAACGCCATCCAGACACACAAATACGCTGCAAAAACGGCCAGCGCACCCACAACACCGCCGCCCTTCAGCGCCCCCAGCAGTTCATTGTCTGAACTGATGAATTTGGTGGACCCATACAACTGGGCCAATTCGGCGTGGGAAGGCGCCTGCGCCGCCAACTCGTCCCATCGCTCGTGGGCGCCCACCGATCCATGACCGAACCAAGGCTTTTCTGCGACCACCATGGCACCGAGGCGCCAAATTTCAAAACGCATGCTGACCGAACCTTCAGTAACTTGGCCCGTTTGCAGCCAGTGCCAGCCGCCCGCCAAACCAGAAGCGATACGATCTTTCACCACGTGGGCGGGCGCCAAAGCCCCCGCCACGACAATCGCCAACACCACCGCACCAGCGGCAACATGACGACGCCAAGCGGCCCAGTGCTGTGTGGACAAATATGAAACCGTGATGCCAATGATGAACAAGGACATCCAGCCACCTTTGGACCCGCTGAGCAAAGACGCCCCCGAACCGGCAATGGCTCCGAGCCACATCAGTGCTCGGGCCAACTTCGAGTAAGGCCCCACAAAGGGGAACATGACCGCGGCAACCCCGCAGATGGCGGCCAACACAATGGCGGTGTTGCCAAACGGAATGGGGTTGCCCGTGGCACCAATGGCGCGTCCTATCCCCAAAAACATGGATTGATAAAAAGCCACCGAAAACGCGGATACAGCCCCAACCGCCACCGCAACCAACCATGGGGTTGCCGACCATTGCCCCGCCCTGATCAGCCAAGCCATGACCGGAAACAACACAAAAGGCACATACAACTCGTAATGCCCGGCATGGTTACCGTGGAACAACCCGAGACCCACTCCAACCAACACAAAAACAGCAAACCCACCCAAGAGCCAACGCCAAGACTGAACGATCGCAGGCTCAAGCAGCGGCGTTTTGATCTGGGCTTGTCGGTAAAAAAACAACCCTGCCCAAGCCATGAAAAATGGCCCAATGAAATGCCCACTCTTGACAACCAGCACCAAGGCTGGACTACCGTTAAAGACCCCCTGCCAAAATCGCAACATGTTGAAAACCCGTAATTGAACCGCTAGAGCCTTGGATGACTCATGAATGGCACACATTGTCGTTGGCTTTTCAGTGCCCCAAACAGTCGAACACGGGCTTTTTTCAGCTCGGCCCTGAGGCGCTTGAGCCGCATGGCCCTCCAAGACTTCGGGCTAGGAGGAGTGGGTGACTGAACCGACTCACGGGCGATCAATGAAGGGCTCTCAAAACCACTCTTCAGGCCAAACTGCGGCGCGATGTTCATTTGAACCACATTGGCGGGCACCAATTGCCACGCTTGCCAGTGCTCCGTTTGATTGATGAAAGCGTCGGTCAAAGCAGCACCCTCTGACTCGAACCGGTCCAACAATCGCCTCGCGCCTGTGGGCCACAACACATAGCCCGCCGCACCCGCACTGTTCAGCGCGAGCCGCTTCAAAAGCAAACCCGAAACGGTTTGGGTTTCTCCCAGCAACTTCTTGCCCCAGGTCTCCAAGCAAATGAAATCGGCTGAGGCTTGGTCTGCGAGGGTTCGAATATCGGCCAACCAGTCGCCGCCCAGCATGACGTCGTCCTCCAGCACCACCGCAGGCCCATCGCTTTGCGCGATGCGCTGCCACAGTTGGTAATGGCTCATGAAGCAACCCACCTCGGTTTTCTTCAAGGGCCGCTGCCAGCTGAAGGCGTGCTGCAAGAAAAACGCGTCGCTCATGTCGTCCACGCCGACTGCGGGGTGCCAAATGGGCTCAAAGCCCAAACGCTCGGCTTGCGCTTGCTGAAAGGCTCGGCGCTGGGTGGCACTGGCCAAGGTGATGATGTAGATGGGTGGCGTCATGCCAAGACCCCTTGCAAACGACCCCACATGCGGGCAATCAACTTGGGCGAAAACAGCAGCACGCGCAGGGGAGAGGATAGGAAATTCAACCACATGAGGACAATTATGGCCCAGGTTTTGGACATCACAGGCCTTCAGCCTGGGTCTGTCTGAGCGCTTGTTCAAGGCCTGTCGCCCGAGATTTTTCGGTTTGCGCATTTTTGGGCAGCACCAGGCGCAGCCCTGCCCCGCAGCGTTGGCCAAACCGCTGTTGCCTTCCCTCATCAACTGATGCGCTGATCGACCTCAAAGTCTGGTGCCGGTTGGGTAGCCTCGTCCCAATCTGGCTCAACCTCGACACCCTCGCCCATGGGCGCATCGCACCCGTCCCACAGCGGCGGCCCGCGTGCCGGGGTGATGCGCGGTGGCTCTGTCTCCACCCCGATGTGCTCCAGTATTAGCCGGATGTCAGCGCTGTAGGTGATGAAGGCGATGATGCGCATCTGCCCGCCACAGATCGGGCACAACAAAGGGGGCACAACAAAGGAAACATCTCGTAGATGCGGGCGATGAGCACCGCCCACAGGTAGTGCGCCGGTCGCTTGGATGCGATTAAGGGTGCCGTAGAGTAAGTACTAGACGCATAAGGCATCGCAAGTGCAGTTGCCCGAGCATAAAAAAACGCCCTCTGAAGGATGGCGTTTTTAATGGATGGCGTTGCCTGTTTTATTTGCAATACACCCGGGCTGTGCGAGGTGTGTAAATGCCGAATGTGACCAGACCTACCAGCACGTTCACGCCGGTTTGCTCGACGTCCACACCGACTACTTTGGCTGCGCCGCCACAGACCTGGGCTGCGTCCACATTGCTTTGCTGGCCAATGCCGCTTACCCAAAAGCTTTGGCTGTCTTCCATTTTGGGTGTGGAGCCGGTTATGTCGCCTGCCACATTAAAGCGTTGGTTGGCGCAACCCAGCAAGAACACGCTGGCGAGCAAAGCTATAAAAACAGACTTAAACATTAAAAATACTCCCTTGGGGGTTGATGAAAATAACCTTCACATTAAAGGCTAATTAATCGTACCAGCGAATCAGGGGAAACCATGACCAGTGTCGCATCCCGGATAATCGTAAGGCCGTTTTATAAACAAATGAGGATGAGAAGCGTACCAGTCTTTCATGGCCCTCATCGGTGTTTTGCTTTTAAGCGCTGACTGGGGTAACTGATGGTTGTACAGAGCCACGTAACGCATGAGCGTTTGCTCCAAATCTTCACCGCTGGTGAATCGGTGTGTCTTGAGCACGTCAGCGATACGCCCGTTGAAGCGCTCGACCATGCCATTGGTGCGCGGCGTGCGTGGTTTGGTCAGGCGGTGTTCAATGTTCAAGGCTTGGCACAGTTGATCAAACTCATGGTTGCCCGTGGCCTGGCGCTCACGGCTGGCAAACAACCTGTCAGTGAACTCCTTGCCGTTGTCGGTCAGAATTTTCTGCATCTTGATCGGGCACGCCTTGTGCAGGGCATTGAGAAACGCTCGGGCTGCCGCTGCCGTCTTGTGGCTCTTGATCTGCACAAACACCCAGCGTGTGGCGCGGTCGATGGCCACAAACAGATAGCGCCTGCTGGTCTCGTCGGGCATCTGGGGCAGGTATTTGACATCGATGTGGATGAACCCCGGCTCATAGCTTTTGAAGGCTTTATGAGGCTCAGTGGGCTCTTTGGGCCTGAGCGCGTTGAGGTTGCCAACGCCGTGGCGACGCAAGCAACGGTCCAGACCCGAGCGTGTGGCCTGGGGGCAAAGAAACTCGCGGGTGACGGCCAACAAATCATCCAGGGGCAACAGCAGCGTCTTTCTGAGTTCGACCACGATCTGTTCTTGCGCCGGTGTGAGCGTGGTTTGAAGCTTGTGCGGGGTGTGGGACGCGTCATGAAAGCTGTCTCGACCCTTCCACTTGTAAACAGTGCCTTCACTCACGCCGAAGCGCAACGCCAAAGTGGCAGCAGTCTCCGTGCTGGCCGCCATCTCCGCACGGGTGGCGGGCGTAGTACGTGCGTTTTTGTGCAAGGCAATCATCATGACAAGGCTCCCGGGTGGACTGCTGAGGTGACGCAAAGATTGTCTATCAACTGCCGCATGACCTCTCTGGCCATGAACAGCGGATACCGTTTTGAGTCAATGCAATCATCCGGGATGCGACAAGAGGCATATGACATATGACATATAGCTTATGTATACTCGTCTCGCTCGAACTGCGGAGAAGTCATGAACCGGACCTATCGTCTCGTCTGGAGCGTTCGCCTTGCTGGCTGGATTGCCGCATCTGAAATTTGCCGTGGGCATGTAAAAGCCTCCAGCACGGTTCGATGCGCAGCAGTTGTCGCCGGGTTGTCACTGGCCTTGAATGCCCTGGCTCTGGCGCCTGGGGAGCTGCCATCGGGTGGCCAGCTCAGTGCAGGGCAGGCACGCATTCAGGCAGCAGGCACAACGATGACGGTTCATCAGGACACCGCCAAAGTGGCCATCGACTGGCAAAGTTTTAACATCGGCAATCAAGCGGCGGTCAGCTTCAACCAACCTGCAGCCAGTGCCATTGCGCTGAACCGCGTCCTGGGACAAGACGCATCCCAAATCATGGGGCGGCTGACGTCCAATGGACAGGTTTTCCTGCTCAACCCCAACGGCGTGTTGTTTGGCAGCACGGCGCAAGTCAATGTTGGCGGCATGGTGGCTTCAACCCTTGGCATGTCCAACGACGACTTGATGGCGGGCAACCACCGCTTCAGCGGCTCCAGCACTGCGGCAGTGACGAATCAGGGCCGCATCACCGCTGGCGACGGCGGTTATGTCGCCTTGCTGGCCACACAGGCAAAAAATGAAGGCGTGATTCAGGCCCGAATGGGCCACGTTGCGCTGGCAGCTGGCAGCGATGTGACCTTGAACCTCAACAACGGCAGCTTGCTGGGCCTGACGGTACACCAGGGTGCGGTCAGCGCGCTGGCGCAAAACAGCCACCTGATTCAAGCTGAAGGGGGCAAGGTACTGATGACAGCGCAAGCCGCTGACCGGCTGGTCAGCGCGGTGGTCAACAACAGCGGCATCATTGAAGCGCGCGGCGTGCGGGCAGAAGATGGCGTGATTCGCCTGGTGGGCGACAGCAGCGCGGGCATCGTGACCAACACGGGCACGCTGAAAGCCGGAACGGTTCAGGGGCAGGCCCGCAGCGTGCTGCAGGCAGGTGCTATTGAAGCCAACAGCGTCAACCTGGGCGCCAGCTACGCCCTGGTGCAAACGCAAGACGCACGCATTCGCGCTGAGGGCGGTGACATCCGGCTGGACGGCGGCCAGCACACGTATTTGTCGGGCACGTTAGACGCAAGCGGCGGCACCAGCACAGCAGCTGGCGGCAACATCACGGTGGCAGGCCCGTCCATCACGCTTTCGGCAGCTTCTTTAGACGCATCAGCTACCAGCGCTGGCGGCACCGCAGGCAGCATCCGCGTTGGCGGCGGGGCGCATGGGCTGGACACCGACATGACCAACGCCCAAACAGTCACCGTCAGCGGGGCCACATCGCTCAGGGCCGACGGCCAGCGCGGGCAAATCGTGGTCTGGTCAGACGACGCGACCCATTACTTTGGCAAGGCCAAGGCCGGTGACCAGGGTTTCATTGAGATTTCATCAAAAGACACCTTAAACCTGGGCGGCACAACCGAGGTCGGCGCGGGCGGGCAGATTTTGTATGACCCCACCAACATCGTCATTGATGCGGTAGCGCCCACATATTTTTACCTTGATTTGGCCGACCCGACGCCAACGGCAGGCGATCAGCATGGAAGCAGCGGCGCAACACAGCTGACCAACGGCAACATGGTGGTGACATCTTCACAGGACAACTTCGGCGCAAGCAAATCGGGCGCAGCATATCTTTATCACGGTACGACAGGCGCACTCATCTCGGCACTCTACGGCAGCACTGCCAACGACCAGGTGGGTAGCGGCGGCATCACCGCCCTGAGCAACGGCAACTATGTGGTGAGCAGCAACCTTTGGGACAACACCGCAACAGCTACTGATGCAGGTGCAGTGACCTGGGGCAGCGGCACGGCGGGCATCAGCGGGGCGGTATCGGCAGCCAACTCCCTGGTGGGCAGCACGGCCAGTGACTCGGTGGGCAGCGGCGGCATCACCGCCCTGAGCAACGGCAACTATGTGGTGCGCAGCTCTAATTGGCGCAACGGCGCAGGTGCAGTGACCTGGGGCAGCGGCACAACGGGCATCAGTGGGGCGGTATCGGCAACCAACTCCCTGGTGGGCAGCAGGACCAGTGACCAGGTGGGCAGCGGCGGCATCACCGCCCTGAGCAACGGCAACTATGTGGTGAGCAGCTCTAGTTGGGGCAACGGCGCAATCGGTAATGCAGGTGCAGTGACCTGGGGCAGCGGCACAACGGGCGTCAGCGGGGCGGTATCGGCAACCAACTCCCTGGTGGGCAGCACGGCCAGTGACTCGGTGGGCAGCGGCGGCATCACCGCCCTGAGCAACGGCAACTATGTGGTGAGCAGCTCTTCTTGGGACAACCGCACAATCGGTAATGCAGGTGCAGTGACCTGGGGCAGTGGCACAGGGGGCACCATAGGGGCGGTATCGGCAACCAACTCCCTGGTGGGCAGCAGGACCAGTGACCAGGTGGGCAGCGGCGGCATCACCGCCCTGACCAACGGCAACTATGTGGTGCGCAGCTCTAATTGGCGCAACGGCCCAGCCACCACCCGTGCAGGTGCAGTGACCTGGGGCAGCGGCACAGCGGGCGTCAGCGGGGTGGTATCGGCAGCCAACTCCCTGGTGGGCAGCAAGGTCGATGACCAGGTGGGCAACGGCGGCATCACCGCCCTGAGCAACGGCAACTATGTGGTGAGCAGCTCTTCTTGGGACAAAGGCCCAATCGCTAATGCAGGTGCAGTGACCTGGGGCAACGGCACAACGGGCATCAGTGGGGCGGTATCGGCAACCAACTCCCTGGTGGGCAGCAAGGACAGTGACCAGGTGGGCGGCGGCGGCATCACCGCCCTGAGCAACGGCAACTATGTGGTGCGCAGCTCTAATTGGGCACAGGGCGTCGGAGTGTTTAATCTAGGTGCAGTGACCTGGGGCAACGGCACAGGGGGCGTCAGCGGGGAGGTATCGGCAACCAACTCCCTGGTGGGCAGCACGGCCGAAGACCGCGTGGGGAACGACGGCATCACCGCCCTGAGCAACGGCAATTATGTGGTGCGCAGCTCTAATTGGCGCAACGGCGAAAACGCTAATGCAGGTGCAGTGACCTGGGGCAGCGGCACGGCGGGCATCAGTGGGGCGGTATCGGCAACCAACTCCCTGGTGGGCAGCACGGCCGAAGACCGCGTGGGGAACGACGGCATCACCGCCCTGAGCAACGGCAATTATGTGGTGCGCAGCAGACTTTGGAACAACGGCGCAGCCACCCGTGCAGGTGCAGTGACCTGGGGCAACGGCACAGGGGGCACCATGGGGGCGGTCTCGGCAACCAACTCCCTGGTGGGCAGCAAGGTCGATGACCAGGTGGGCGGCGTCGGCAGCGGCGGCATCACCGCCCTGAGCAACGGCAACTATGTGGTGCGCAGCTCTTCTTGGGACAACACCGCAGCAGCTGCTGCTGATGCAGGTGCAGTGACCTGGGGCAGCGGCACGGCGGGCATCAGCGGGGCGGTATCGGCAGCCAACTCCCTGGTGGGCAGCAAGAGAGATGACAATGTGGGCAGCGGCGGCATCACCGCCCTGAGCAACGGCAACTATGTGGTGAGCAGCTCTGCTTGGGGCAACGGCACAAACGCTAATGCAGGTGCAGTGACCTGGGGCAGCGGCACGGCGGGCGTCAGTGGGGTGGTATCGGCAGCCAACTCCCTGGTGGGCAGCAGGGCCAATGACCAGGTGGGCAGCGGCGGCATCACCGCCCTGACCAACGGCAACTATGTGGTGCGCAGCCCGAACTTTGACGGCCAGCGCGGGGCTGTCTGGTTGGTGGCGGACCCGGCCAGTGCTGCTGAGATGATCAATGCCAGCAGCGGCACAGCCAACGTCAACCCAGCCTTGCTGGCAAACGCTGCAGGGGCAGGCACCACCGTCACGCTGCAGGCCACCAACGACATCACCGTCAACTCCGCCGTCAATGTGGCAGGCAAGCTGAACTTGCTGGCGGGTAACCGCATGACGCTCAATGCCGGTGGCACCATCACCTCTACTGCGCCCGGCGATGCCCTTGTGCTGTCGGGCAACACCTTTGTCAACAACGCAGGCAGCAACGCACTGACTGCTGCCAATGGCCGCTGGCTGGTGTATTCAAACGCACCAGCGGGCAACACCTTTGGCGGCCTGGCATCTGGCAACAACGCGGTGTGGAACGCAACCCACGCGGGCAACGCGCCAGCAACCATTGCCAGCGGCAACCGCTATGTGTTTGCGCAACAACCTACAGTCGCCATCACAGCCAATGCACAAACCAAGGTGTACGACGGCTGGGTGGCCAGGCAACTTAACTCATGCAATGCAGATGAGGTTGTCGGTCGCGCTGCACAAGAACCGACCGCCGATGATTGCTGATCGATTGGCCACAGGGCTGCTGGCGACAACCCTCGTGCTTGCAGCCTGGTATGCATGCGCACCGGCAGCCGCCCAGACCCGACCCGACGCTGGGCAGGTGCTGCGCGAAAACCAGCCCCTGCCCGTGCCGCCCGCACAGCCAACAGCGCCGGTGCTGCGTGTGGACGAGCAACCCACAGCCAACGTCAACAGTGACATACGGTTTGAGGTCACCCGGGTGTCGATCACTGGCAATGCCGCTTTTACCGCGGAGCAGCTAGCCACGGTGGTCAGCGATTTGCCAGGCCCCAACCGCAGCCTGGATGACCTGGAGGCAGCCGCCCTGCGTATCAGCCGCTACTACCGGCAACGCGGCTATACGGTGGCGCGCGGCTTTGTGCCCGCGCAAGACATTCGCGGCGGCGTGGCAACCCTTGGCGTGATGGAAGGTACGCTGGGCAAAAAAATGCTGGACGACAAGTCTGGCCTGCCGCCCGAGCAGGTGCAATCCATCGTCGATGCCCTGCCTGCGGGCCAACCGATACGTACCGAGGCCACCAACCGCGCACTGCTGCTGCTTGGCCAGCTACCCGGCGCGGGCAAGGTGGACGGCCAGTTAAGGCCCGGCGACATTTTGGGCAGCTCGGACTTGCTGATCACGGTGGCACCCGGCAAGGCGGTAGAAGGCGGCGTGAGCCTGGACAATGTGGGTAACCGCTTTACGGGCGCAACCCGTTTGTCGGGCCAATTGGCGCTGAACAACCGCTTTGGTTTGGCGGATCGCCTGAGCCTTCGCGCCACCACCAGCAACGAGGGCCTGCTGCTTGGCCGCGCGGCTTGGGACGCGGCGGTGGGCAGTGACGGGTTGCGCTTGGGGGTGTTTGCCAGCACCGCAAGCTACAAGCTGGCGCAAGAGTTTGCATCGCTTCAGGCTAGCGGCAGAGCCAGTACCGCAGCTGTTTATGCAACCTACCCGCTGCTACTGGCCACCGACGCAAGCGTGCGCGTGGGCGGTAGTTTAGAAAAACGCCAGATCCGCGACAACATCGATGCCATCGCTTCGTCTGTCAGAAAGAGCGCCAACGCGTTGGTGCTAGATCTGTCGGGTGAGCGACAAGACGCCTGGGGCGGCGGCGGGCTGACGACATGGCGCATCAACCCAACGCTGGGTCGTTTGTCAATTGACAGCCCGGCGGCGTTGGCTGCAGACGGTTTGTCAGCCCGCACGGCGGGAGGCTTTGTCAAATGGTCTGCCAATATTGCACGCAAGCAGCGACTTGCGCCTGATTTCAGTGTGTATGGCTCCGTGTCGGCCCAGGGCGCCAGCAAGAACCTGGACTCGTCAGAAAAATTTGTCTTGGGCGGGATCAATGGCATACGCGCTTACCCGCTGGGCGAGGCGGCGGGCGACCAAGGCTGGCAAGCCAGCCTGGAACTGCGCTACGCCTTGATGTCTGCCTGGCAGGGGTCGCTGTTTTACGACGCGGGTGGTGTGGACATCAACCGCCAGTCTTTTATTGCGGGCAATAACCAACGCCGACTTTCAGGCTATGGCGTTGGGCTGACAGCGGTGTTTGACGCTTTCAGCGTGAGCGCCACCCTGGCCTGGCGCGGCAGCAGCGCAGCACCAACCTCTGACCGGGACAAGTCGCCCCGTTTGTGGGTGCAGGGGAACTATCGCTTCTAGCTGTCGCATCCCGGATGAGCGCCAATCGCGCGAACAAGCAGACCTGACAACCTGATCCTTGGGCTCCCAAAGCCCTCTCGGCGAACTTCAAATTGTTGCAATTGCTTCACCATCATGATGTAATTGCACCATGAAATCATCAACCCTCTCAACCAACACCACAAGTCGACGCGCTGCTCTTTCGACCCTTTGGGCCTTGCTGGATGCTCCTGAACAAGACGATTCGCCACAAGCGACCACACGCGTGATGGTGGGCACACGTCTGGCCAGCCTTTCCAGCGCTGGGGCCTGCAAGCTCCTCAAGCGCGGCATTTCCAGTCAAGCCATTGGGCCGCTGGGCGATTATCTGGGGCTAGGTAAAGGGGTGATTGCGGAGTATCTTGATCTGGACCGCAGCACCGCCAACCGCCGAGCTGCCAAAGGGCAACTGTTGCCCATCCATTCGGCTGAAAGCGTCTTGCGTTTACTGGAACTTGGGCAAATGGCCACCGACACCTTTGAGACGGAAGACGAAGCCTCAGCTTGGCTGCGCCGCCCTCACCCCATGCTGGATGGCGATAGCCCTCTGGAGTTGGCCAAAACCAGTTACGGTGCACAGCGCGTGAAAGACATCCTGATTGCCATCCGATACGGCGGTGTCGTTTGACCACGGTCTGGCGAATTGGATTTTGCGAAAACCCCTCACTGCCCTCCTCCGCCATTCTTGCCAATCTGGGTTTCGGGTGGACCTTGGGCAATGGCCGCTGGCATGTCAAAGGTGCGCAGCAAGTGGTCTATGCAGCGTCTAACCGTGCGCTGTGTCAGCTCGAAAAACGCGTTCACAGCAACGGTGCCCATCCGAAAAACCAAGCCTTGATGCAACTGCAAATTCCAGATGACAGCCTCCTTATGGCCGCAAATCATTTAGGTCTGCCCGCCGACTGGCAAAGCAACGAGGCAGCAACGCAAGGGTTTGGTTTGGACTGGCTTGAATCCATGATCAGCCTGGGGCTCTGGGTGCCCTCCTTCATCGAACCGTCAGAGATGAATCTGTTGATCAACCCAGCGCACCCCGATTACCGCAGGATATTGCTCAAAATTGAGCGCTATCCTTTTAAGTTTGACCCCCGCTTGTTTTAATGGGTCAGTCCAAAGCACAAGAAGAATAAGTTCAAAGCCGCCAACCCTCGCGGGTTGACGGCTTCTTTATTTGCAGCGCGAAGCGTTTACCTCTTGCCCGGCGGCAAGTCCGTGCAGCTGCCGTGCACCACTTCTGCCGCCATGCCGATGGGATCAAACAGCGTGGGGTGTGGGTGAATGATTTTGCCGATGTCCACCGCGTCTGCGCCCATTTCGATGGCCAGAGCGATCTCGCCAAGTGGGCAAAACCACACTGGTGCGTCAGGCGCTGGAGCACTTGCAACGGGACGCTCAAGACAAGCCAAGCACGAGTCCCAAAGCCGAGGGTGTACGGCATTTTGTGTAAACGGGGCTGAGATCAGTCATTGGGCATCCTGCCTTCGAACTGAATGGTAAACCGGGTCAATGCGGCTTTCCAATCTCTGAGCGGCATCGTCCACTTCTTGCTGATGTTGTTCAGCGCCAGGTAGAACAATTTCAGCAATGCCTCATCGCTGGGGAACGAGCCCCGGCTCTTGGTCACCTTGCGCAGACTCATGTTCACCGACTCGATGGCGTTGGTCGTGTAAATGATCCGCCGAATCTCTGGAGGATATTCAAAGAACGGCACGATCCGCTCCCAGTTGCTGCACCACGATTTCACAATGGTCGGGTAGTCAGCGCCCCATTTTTCTTCGAATTCCTGCAGCCGCAGCACGGCATCATCCGCAGTTGCGCTGCTGTAGATGGTCTTCAGGTCTGCGGCCACCACTTTGCGCATCTTCCAGCTCACATAGTTCAGGCTGTGGCGCACCATGTGCACCAGACACAGCTGCACCGCCGTTTGCGGATATACAGCCTCTATTGCCTCGGGAAAGCCCTTCAAGCCATCCACGCAGGCGATGAAGATGTCAGCCACGCCCCGGTTCTTGAGCTCCGTGACCACCTGCAGCCAGAACTTGGCCCCTTCGGTCTGGGCAATCCACAGCCCCAGGATTTCCTTCTCGCCAGCCATGTTGATGCCCAAGGCCAGATATACGGCCTTGTTGCGCACCACGCCTGAGTCACGGGTTTTGACGTGGATGCAGTCCAGGTAAACGATCGGGTACAGCGCATCCAGTGGACGCGCCTGCCAAGCCTTGACCTCGTCCATGACGGCATCCGTAACGACTCAAAACGGTATCCGCTGTTCATGGCCAGAGAGGTCATGCGGCAGTTGATAGACAATCTTTGCGTCACCTCAGCAGTCCACCCGGGAGCCTTGTCATGATGATAGCCTTGCACAAAAACGCACGTACTACGCCCGCCACCCGTGCGGAGATGGCGGCCAGCACGGAGACTGCTGCCACTTTGGCGTTGCGCTTCGGCGTGAGTGAAGGCACTGTTTACAAGTGGAAGGGTCGAGACAGCTTTCATGACGCGTCCCACACCCCGCACAAGCTTCAAACCACGCTCACACCGGCGCAAGAACAGATCGTGGTCGAACTCAGAAAGACGCTGCTGTTGCCCCTGGATGATCTGCTGGCCGTCACCCGCGAGTTTCTTTGCCCCCAGGCCACACGCTCGGGTCTGGACCGTTGCTTGCGTCGCCACGGCGTTGGCAACCTCAACGCGCTCAGGCCCAAAGAGCCCACTGAGCCTCATAAAGCCTTCAAAAGCTATGAGCCGGGGTTCATCCACATCGATGTCAAATACCTGCCCCAGATGCCCGACGAGACCAGCAGGCGCTATCTGTTTGTGGCCATCGACCGCGCCACACGCTGGGTGTTTGTGCAGATCAAGAGCCACAAGACGGCAGCGGCAGCCCGAGCGTTTCTCAATGCCCTGCACAAGGCGTGCCCGATCAAGATGCAGAAAATTCTGACCGACAACGGCAAGGAGTTCACTGACAGGTTGTTTGCCAGCCGTGAGCGCCAGGCCACGGGCAACCATGAGTTTGATCAACTGTGCCAAGCCTTGAACATTGAACACCGCCTGACCAAACCACGCACGCCGCGCACCAATGGCATGGTCGAGCGCTTCAACGGGCGTATCGCTGACGTGCTCAAGACACACCGATTCACCAGCGGTGAAGATTTGGAGCAAACGCTCATGCGTTACGTGGCTCTGTACAACCATCAGTTACCCCAGTCAGCGCTTAAAAGCAAAACACCGATGAGGGCCATGAAACGATGAGATCAGCGTGGGCGACACCTCGGTGCCATACATTTCCTGGAGATGCCCCTGAATCTCACGTACCGTCATGCCTCGGGCATACAGGGACAAAATCTTGTCATCAAAACCCGTCCAGCGCGTCTGGTGCTTGGGCACGATCTGCGGCTCAAAGCTGGCGTGGCGATCACGGGGGATATCAATGGGCAGCTCGCCAAAGTCGCCTTTGAGGGTCTTTTTGCTTTTGCCGTTGCGGGCATTGCCAGCGGTATTGGCCACGCTGGCATTCTTGGTGTGACCCAAGTGCTCGGTCATCTCGGCTTCCAAAGCGCGCTCCACAAGGCGCTTGGTCAGCTGCTTGAGCAGGCCGTTCTCGCCGATGAGGTCTTCAGGTTTTTTATAGCCAGCGAGCAGCTGGTCGATCAATTCGTTGCTGACGGTCATGGTTCATCTTTCTGGATGTTCGGCAGTTTCCTGCCATTTGACCGTTTACACAAAATTTAGGACACCCTCATATCTGGCCTTGGGCATCAACATGGCGGGCGAGAAGGAAATCCTGGGGCTGTGGATTGCCCAGACCGAAGGGGCCAAGTTCTGGCTGCAGGTGGTCACGGAGCTCAAGAACCGGGGCGTGGCTGACATCTTCATCGCCTGCGTGGATGGCTTGAAGGGCTTTCCCGAGGCAATAGAGGCTGTATATCCGCAAACGGCGGTGCAGCTGTGTCTGGTGCACATGGTGCGCCACAGCCTGAACTATGTGAGCTGGAAGATGCGCAAAGTGGTGGCCGCAGACCTGAAGACCATCTACAGCAGCGCAACTGCGGATGATGCCGTGCTGCGGCTGCAGGAATTCGAAGAAAAATGGGGCGCTGACTACCCGACCATTGTGAAATCGTGGTGCAGCAACTGGGAGCGGATCGTGCCGTTCTTTGAATATCCTCCAGAGATTCGGCGGATCATTTACACGACCAACGCCATCGAGTCGGTGAACATGAGTCTGCGCAAGGTGACCAAGAGCCGGGGCTCGTTCCCCAGCGATGAGGCATTGCTGAAATTGTTCTACCTGGCGCTGAACAACATCAGCAAGAAGTGGACGATGCCGCTCAGAGATTGGAAAGCCGCATTGACCCGGTTTACCATTCAGTTCGAAGGCAGGATGCCCAATGACTGATCTCAGCCCCGTTTACACAAAATGCCGTACACCCTCTTGGACGAAGCACGGAGGAATCCCTCAAAGATGTGCTTTGGGACTCGACAAAAGTCGTATGTGTGCCCTTGTTGAAAAGTAATCTTCATTCGCATGCTGTTTTCGTCATATCCGATAGCCACGATAGCTGCTGAATTAACCCGAATCATTTCCATGTGAGCTCCCTGTTTGTCTAATCAGCAATGTGTTTTCCAATTGAGCGAATAAAGCTGCGTAGTGCTCTATGCCTGCAACCTCTTCCCAAATCCACTGCCCTCACTTGTCGTGACCCTGGATGGGCCGCTCCGGTGGATCGGTCAGATTTTGAAGGTGTTCGCAATTTGCGCCCCATACAGCGCAGCCAGGCCCACATCCAGCATGACGCGCAAGCCGCGAATCATCTGGATAGGGCTCTCAATGCGAGGCAGCTTTAACGTGTTGCAAGTGAAAATATATGAGAAAAAAGTTTGCACAAGCATATTCTGAATTTGGCCCCAAAAACCTCAGCTCAGCACAAATTTGAATTTTTAAAGACATGTCGGGCTGGCCTTCGCCCTGGTCCACCAAGGCCAGTTAAAGCTTCATCTGGCCTCAACGCCCCCCACCCTGCCCCTGCACCAGCAGATCAAACACAATCCGCGCAAAGTTGGCGGCTTTGCTGGGGTCGGCCAGTAGCTGCATCATCTGGTTCTGGTGGGCCTCGCTGCTGTCAAGGATGGCGTCGTCAATGGCCTTCGAGAAGTCACCCAGCAGGGCCTGCTCGGCTGAGTTGTTTTCGATCTGCTTCATCACCAAGATGTTCTCGCCCACCTTGTCGCGGATCGTGTAGGCGTAGTTCACCATGTCCTTGTCGGTGAGCTGGTCGGTCACAAACACCTCATTCAGGCGGTTGATGATCTGCGACAAAAACTCTTCCTTCTTGTCCTGCGGCTTGGCCGTTCCCAGTCCTTCGCCCGGCTCCAGCTTGTGGTTCTGGCTATTTTCTTGAAGTACCAAATCTTGCTGGCGCATCTTGGCCACGCGGTAGTGGCTGAGCACCACATTGCCCAGGTCGATGTCGTCTTCGTCCAGCAAGGTTTCGCGCAGCATGGGCCGCAGGTTGCGGGCGTACAGGCTGAGCTTTTCCAGATCGGTGTCGTCGTAATCCACGATCTGCGACATGAACTCATAAAAGCGCACAAAGGTGCCCAGGTCTTTCTTGAAGATTTCGAGCGCGTCTTTTTCCTTCTGGCATTCCTTCAGGCTTTTCTCCGCATTGGCGATCAGCACTGCATCGCCCGTCTTCAGGGTGCGCTCAAACATCTCCTTGGCTAGTCTGAAAGCCTCTACCGCCGATTTGTAGCGCAACTGCCAGCGTTGCACCGCCGGCTTGCAGATGTTGGCAATCGCCGCGTTGCTCTTGTTCTTCACATAAAACGCGGTGCAGAACTGCTCCACTTCCTGCCAAGTAAAAATGCCAGCGGCACGCAGCTTGTCTTGCAGCGCAAAGATCAGGTTCGGGTCTGACACATCCAGCAGCTCAGCCGTCTGGAAATACGGCTGAAACGCTTCCAGAATCTCATCCGGCTCATTGAAGAAGTCCAACACAAAGGTGCCCGTCTCGGCCTTGTTCGGGTAAGTGCGGTTCAGGCGCGACAGCGTTTGCACGCACTCCACCCCGGCCAGCTTCTTGTCCACATACATGGCGCACAGCTTGGGTTGGTCAAACCCGGTCTGGAATTTGTTGGCGACGATCATCACCTGGTAGTCGTCCGAATCAAAAGCCTTGCGCATATCGCGGCCCTTGAGGTTCGGGTTCATATTGCTTTCGGTGAACTTCTCGCCGATCAGGCCCGCCGTGATCTCACCTGCCGAACTCGGGTCTTTGTCGGTGAACAGCACCTCACCCGAAAACGCCACCATGGCGCGAATCTTCTGGTAGCCCTTGTCTGCGATGTACTTGTCAAAACACTGCTTGTAGCGCACCGCCTCCTTGCGCGAGCTGGTGACCACCATGGCCTTGGCCTGCCCACCCAGCAAGCCCATCACGTTGTCCTTGAAGTGCTCCACGATCACCATCACCTTCTGGGCAATGTTGTGGTCGTGCAGGCGCACCCATTGGTTCAGCTTCACCTTGGCCCGCTTGCTTTCCACTTCCGCGTCGGCATCTTGCACCTTCAGGGCCAGCTTGTAGGCCACCTTGTAGTTGGTGTAGTTCTTCAGCACATCAAGGATGAAGCCCTCCTCAATCGCCTGGCGCATGCTGTACACATGAAACGCCGCTGGCTTGTTGGTGCTTGAGGCCACCTCGTCCGGGCGCGGCACGCGGCCAAACAGTTCCAGCGTCTTGGGCTTGGGCGTGGCGGTAAAGGCAAAGTAGCTCAGGTTGCCAGATGCGCGGCGCGCAGCCACCGTGGCCGCAATGATGTCGTCGCTGTCCAGCTCCTCAGCATCGTCCCCTGCTTCCTTCATCAGCACCTCTTTGAGCTGCCGCGCCGTCGAGCCGCTTTGCGACGAATGCGCCTCGTCGGCAATGATGGCGTAGCAGCGCTCCTTCAAGCTCACGCTGTTTTCAATCGCCTTCAGCACATGGGGAAAGGTCTGAATGGTGACGATGATGATGGGCTGGGCCGACTCCAATGCGCCCGCCAGCTTCTCGGACTTGGAGCCGTCGCCTTCCTTGTTGTTGATGCGCCCCACCACGCCATCGGTGTGCTCAAACTGGTAGATCGTGTCTTGCAACTGCGCGTCCAGCACAGTGCGATCGGTCACCACAATGACCGAGTCAAATTGCTTTTTGCCATCGGCCTTGTACAGCGACGAGAGCTGATGCGCCACCCAGGCAATCGAGTTGGACTTGCCCGAACCCGCGCTGTGCTGAATCAGGTACTTCTGCCCCGGCCCCTCGCTGCGCGCCGCTGCGAGCAGCTTGCCCACCACGTCCCACTGGTGGTAGCGCGGAAAGATCAGGCTTTCCTTCTTGTACTTGCGGCCTTCCCAGTCTTCCTTGTCCTCAATCTGCAGGTGCACAAAGCGGGCCAGGATGTTGAGCAGGTTGTCCGGCAGCAGCACCTCATTCCACAGGTAATCCGTGGCGTAGCGGTTGATGTCATACGGCACAGCATTGCCCGCGCCGCCGTCGTGTGTGCCTTTGTTAAAGGGCAGAAAGTAGGTGCCCTCCCCCTCCAGCCGTGTGGCCATGTGCACCTCGTACTGGCTCACTGCAAAGTGCACCAGCGCACCGCGCTTGAAGGTCAGCAGCGGCTCCGCTTTTTTGGCCACCGGGTCGACAGGCAGGCGCGTGGTCTTGTATTGCCGAATGGCGCGGTCCACCGCCTGCTTAAATTCGCTTTTCAGCTCCAGCGTGGCCACCGGCACGCCATTCACAAACAACACCAGGTCAATACGCCACGCCTTAGCCTTGGTTCCTGTCTCAAGCAGGTGAGCGTCAGTCGCCCAAGGGCTGTAGACCAGCTCCGGCACCACACGCAGGCGGTTTTGGGCGTAGCGGGCCAGTGTGTCAGGGTTCAGGTCGTGCTCGGGCTTGAACTGGCACAGCGACAATCGCGCATTGCGGTCGCGCAGCTCGTGGCGCAGCACGCCCAGCGTGCCAAAGGTGCGGCTGTCTTTGTGCGTGGCATTAGGGTCGGCCTTGCCCAGTTGCGCGGCAACCAGTTGCAAAAACTTCTGCTCCGCATCCTTGGGGTGGTTGGCGCAAAACTTTTGCCACTGCGCGTCTTGAGTCTCTTGCACAAAGCCGAGCGCGTCTTCGGGGTACAGGGCCAATTCGCGGTCGTACTTGTCTGGCGAGCCGAGCAACCAGCCGTTGGCCACCAGTTGGCGAATGATGTCGTCTTGAAAGATGCGTTCGGTGGCTTGGTCGCTCATGCTTATCCTTGCATTTTGGTTTTGTACCAACCGGCCATGCTTTCGTCCTCAAGTGCATAGTCCCCATAGGCCGCCCGCCAGACCAACCCCTTTTCACGCAATGTGTCCAGCGCAGCCTGAACCGATGGAACCGATACTTTTTCTTGCTGCACCAAGTTGGCATAAGCGCGCATCGAGGCCTCGGAGAAAGGAACGTAATTTTTGCCCTGCGCGATGATGGTCTCCAGCACCGCCCGCTGAATGTCTGGCAACCCCGCGAACTCGCTTTCCATCGCGCCCCACATTCTTTCCTTGATTTCTTCAGCACCATTCTTCAGCGCCTCGCCAAGATGCTGTGCGCCCGCATCCAGGGCAATGTCACCGACGATACTGCGCAGCATCTCAGGACGGTGCCCCACCAGCTTGAAGGCTTCAAAAACCTCCTCGTAGGTAAATTGGTTGTCATCCGCCAGCAAGGGGTTCACAAAGTCCGTATAAGCGTCGGTGAAGTCCTTGGTCAGCAAGGGGAAACGCGTCACTTGGGAGCCAAAAAAAGGCTGGGTGCGTTTCAGCACCAGGTGGGCCAATTTGTCGCGGTTAGAACCCGTTAAAACAATAAACAGGCCTTGCTGCCCACTGCCTTGGTTCAAGTGATCGCGTGCCGCCTTGAGCGCAAACATGGCATCCACCCCGGCCTGGGTTGAGAGCGCATGCTGTGCTTCGTCAATGACGATGGCGACGGGTGCCTTCCCGGCTTCAACCAATGCCTCCAGCGCATCCGCCAGCGTCAGTCCCGTTGGCAGTTCTAGCGAATCGAGGTTGAGGCTCAGGGCACCGAACACATTCACTTTTTCCAGCCCGCTCGCCTTGGCCATCTTGGCGATGACGCCCGCAAAAGTGCTGATTTTCGCTTTCACGGCGCTGGTAATGAGTAAGGCCGGGTCTTTGGATTTGTCTGCCCAAAGGTCCACATAGATCGTGGTCCAGCCACGCTTTTGCATGGCGGGCAGCATGTCTTCACGCAAGAAAGTGCTTTTCCCCGTGCGTCTTGGCGCTGCCAGGAACAAGCCGGAGCGGCTGTCCGCCAAGCCGTGACCCCCAAGGCTTTCGCAATAACTGTCCGCCAGACTTGGACGGTGGAACGTAAAAGGCTTGATCGCACTCATCTTGGACTCCGACTTATGGCAACTTATGGAGAAAAGTATAACTTATGATTTTCGGCATAAGTTTGGATAAGTTGGCTCAACATTCGACGCTGACCTCCTCTTGGGCGGCGGCGGGTTGCCAATCGCGTACGTCGATCTTGCCGGTGACGGCGGCGGAGATCAGGGCGGTGCGGCGTTCTTGCATGAGCTCTATTTGTCCCTGAGCTTGGAGAATGATTTTGTCGAACTTAGCGCTTTTTTCTTGCAAAGATTGGGCGATTTCGATTGCTTCTGATAGCGGAGGCCTGGTTATTGAGAGGTTCTCGATAACCTTCATTCCAATGTTCTGCTGTGTTCCGAAGCTCCAGCTGATTGCGACTGCATCCGCAAAGTTTCTTGAACGCATAAAGTTCAAAACAAAATACGGATAGCTCAACTCATTGCATCTAATGGCAGCGAGTGGTGACCAAATATTGAAGACATCATCAGTTTCGACAATAGCTGTCACACCTGTTGTCGCACCTGACTTGACCATATAAATGTCGAATTTTTTTGGTGAATACTTCTTCGAATAACGTTGATTGTCTGCATCAGAAATGTGCGCGCGAATTTTTTCGAAATCAATTCGACCGGACGAAACAGCTTCTGCGGACACAAAGGGGATACCGGTATCAAAGAACTCGGGCGTTTCGTGTGGACCGTCGGTTATCGGTGTTGAAACAATGTGCTTGATTGCATGCACATCCCAATGTGCAGGGACTTCACCCAGCCACTCCACGCCGGAGTCTTTCATCGGGGCGTTGGGGTTGAGGCCTTTGGTGACGGCGTGGCTGATGACGGCTTGGCGCTTTTCTTTGAGCAACTCAATCAGCCGCTGCTGCTTCTCGATCAATGCATCAATCTTCGCCGTTTCGTGGTCGAGGAAATCGGCAATGGACTTCTGTTCTTCTTTATTTGGAATCGGACAACCGATATCACCCAACAACTCTAAATTTAGGCCATCTCGAAGGTCACCTCCGGCCATGTTTCTGATGTTCTGGTAGTTTGAGTACAACCACCAGAATAAATAACGTGAACTCTGTAAGTCATGAGGAACGATGGCACCCATAGACTGATTGCACGTCGCATCTATTGCAAGCTGTGCAATCATCCCCTTGGTTTTGCCTTGCCCAGCAAGTGCCATCACTAGTGCGTTTTTAGGAATCCATTTCGCGCTGCTGTTCTTGTAAGCTGCTTCTGTAATGTAGGTTGATACTTCCGAAATCAAACCTTGATTTACTTCGCCAGAATTAATCCAAGGCACTGAACCATTTTCCCAATACTCTTCGATGGCCTTAGATGGCGTTCCTCCAGCATATAGTTTTGCGATCCAACGAAGATGTACAGCATCCCAGTGCTTGGGTGTTCTATCTGCCCATTCGACTCTTGAGTTTTCGTACTCTGGATAAGCCTTATACCGACTCATTCCGCATCCCCCTTACCCTCGTTCGCCAAATAGAACTCATGCAGTTTGGCCTGCAGCAGCTTCTTTTCGGGCAACTGGGTTTGGCAGCTGACTCTTACTGCATCGGGGTGAGTTGGTCGCACCAGTGGCGAGACTTTTGGCAATTCTCTCGACAGTGTTGAGAGTTTTCGAAATGGTGTCACCGGTGGTGACACCAATTGCGGGGAGGGATAAGCCAGGCAGCTCATGAATGCACCTCGCGCAGCAGCGCCATGATCTCGGCGCTCACGGCATCCAGATCGGAGTCAATTTCTGCCAATGGCCGTGGCGGCTGGTATTGGTAGAAGTGGCGGTTAAACGGAATCTCGTAGCCGACGATGCCGATCTCGCCATCTTTGGCGTCTCGCTTGCTGGCGTCTATCCACGCGTCCGCAACATGCGGCTGCACTTCGGCGATGAAGTAGGCCTCCACGCTGGCGCTCACGGTGCGGCTGGGGTCTAGCGCCACGTTTTCAAAGTCGCGCAGCTCGCCATCGGCTTGGTATTCGATGATTTCTTTGTTCACGTCGAACAGGCCATACAGTGGCTTGGCTTTGCCTTTGTGAACCTTCTTGATCACCTTTGCGGCGGCGGTGTTCTTCCAGCTCACGGCATCGGCGATCTGCTTTTTCTCTTTGGCGTCCAGCACGAATTTGTCACCATGGCCTGCCCGCTTGCTGGCGGCTTTGATGGCTTCGTCATAGCCATTGAAGTCGTCGCACTGCACTGAGCCTATAGCGCCCTGCAAGACGCGGGCTTTGAGCAGCACGGCCTTTTGTGCCAGCCAGGTGCTGGCATCAAGCAGGTCTTTGATCTGCTTTTCTTTGAGGTCGGCAAAGTGGCTTTTGAGGTAGGCGCGGATTTCGACGGCGTAGTCGTCAAGCTGGCCGTAGAGCTCGCAATCTGCCGCATCTTGCCAGTGGTCCTGACCATACTCGGTGTAGATCCACTGCATGGCCGCATTCAGGGTGCCGGACTCAAAGCGCAGGTTGGCGATGCGTTCATCGCTGAACTGCCACGACAAACGCAGTGGCCGTTCGATGGTGATGCGGCGGTAGCCAAACTCATGCGTGGCAAAAATTTTGCTGGCGAAGGTTTTGACGGCTTCGGGCTTGGGGGTGAGCTTGGAGTTGGTGGCTTGGCGGCCACGGTTGCTTTTGACTTCGGCCGGTTTGTCGAGTGCCTGCGCTTGGACCACCTCAAACTTGCCAAAGCAGCGGGTGATGGTGGCGATGTCACCCTCGTCCATGACATGGCGCTTGCTGCCCAGCGATTTGCGCATCTTGCCGCAGAGGTTGACGCCGTTGATGAGCTGCACCCGGCCCTTGCGCTCGGCAGGCTTTTTGTTCGACAGCACCCACACATAAGTGGCAATGCCGGTGTTGTAGAACATGTCGGTGGGCAGTGCGACGATGGCCTCTAACAGATCGCTCTCCAGAATATGGCGGCGAATTTCGGATTCGCCCGAAGCTGCGCCGCCGGTGAACAGCGGCGAGCCATTGAGGATGATGCCGATGCGAGAGCCACCTTCCTTCACATCACGCAGCTTGCTGATGAGGTGGAGCAAAAACAGCAGCGAGCCGTCAGACACACGCGGCAGGCCAGGGCCAAAGCGGCCATCAAAGCCTTTGAGGGTGTGTTCGTCGGCAATGTCGCCTTCGATCTTTTTCCAGTCCACACCAAAGGGCGGATTGGAGAGCATGTAGTCGAACTTGCTGGCGTAAAGGTGGTCGTTGGAGAGCGTGTTGCCGAGCTTGATGTTGCTGACTCCCTGCCCCTTGATGAGCATGTCGGCCTTGCAGATGGCGTAGCTCTCAGGGTTCAGCTCCTGACCAAAGGCACGCATGGCGGCTTGGGGGTTCAGCTCGTGCACATATTCCATGCCCGCCGACAGAAAGCCGCCGGTGCCCGCTGTCGGGTCGTAAATGGTGCGGATGATGCCGGGCTTGGTGAGGGCTTCGTCATCTTCCATGAACACCAGCGAGGTGGTGAGGCGCACGATGTCGCGCGGGGTGAAGTGTTCGCCAGCCGTTTCGTTCGAGCTTTCGGCAAACTTGCGGATCAGCTCTTCAAACACCAGGCCCATTTCGTAGTTGGATACGGCTTTGGGGTGCAGGTCCATGGTGCGGACTTTTTGCACCATCTTGTAGAGCAGGTTGGCGTCGTTCAGCAGGCCAATGAATTCGGTGAACTTGAAGTGGTCAAAAATCTCGCGGGCGTCTTTGGAAAAGCACTGAATGTAGCGTTCCAGATTGGCCTTGATGCCCGACTCGCCCAAGGTGCTCAGGTCCATGGGCGAGGTGTTGAAAAAGCTTAAGCCCCCGGTTGTACGCAGCAGCAGCTTTTCCTTGGCCTCTTCGGCAATGGCCATCTTCTCCACCTTGGCGGCTTCGGCCAGCACAGCAGACTTGCTGCTTTCCAACACACATTCCAGACGGCGCAGCAGGGCAAAAGGTAGGATGACGCGGCCGTATTGGCTCTGTTTGAAGTCACCGCGCAGCAGGTCGGCCAGCGCCCACAGATCGGCGGCGAGGTTGTTGGTTTCTTGGGTCATTTTTTACGAATGAGGGGTTGGAGTTTCAACCTGATAGTCCACAAGTATTACACGGGGTTGAGGGTGAATTGGCCAAGCCATGCGCTGGCCTGCATAGAAAAAAGCCGCCATGCCGATGCTATCGTCCTGCGTTGTTTATGGGTGAATTGATTGCTCCAACTGCGCTAATCTTGCATCTTCGGGAAAAGTTGGCTGTAGGGTAGTTTGCGGCGATAAAACCGCACAATGGATCAATGTTGGTAGCGAGCATCGAGCATAAAACGGTCCTTCAGCAAAGGGTGATTTCCAATATAGGCCCAAACTGCTTGATCTTCTTGGATGGACTCGTGACCGTAGACTGAATCCAAAGCGGCGATGATATCGATCACCAACCGGTTTTTGCATAGCGCTTGGATGTGTTTATTTGCATCCTTGCGTTCTTTTTGCAGCTGTGCAATGAGAAGCAATGAACCTGCCCCTGTTTGACGTACCTCTTAGCCGCTTTATTATGCGGCCTTCAATCGCTGTGCCGCGTCCCAGCGTTTCTCAAACTGCATCGGACTGACGTAGCCCAACGTGGAGTGCAACCGCCGGTGGTTGTAGAACGTCAGCCAGTCAATCACCTCATCCATCGCCTGTCTGCGGGTTGCAAACCTCTGCCCGTATAGCCTGCCCACTTTGAGTCGGCCCCACAGACTCTCCGTGGGTGCGTTGTCCCAGCAGTTTCCCTTGCGACTCATGGAGCTTCTCATCTTGTAACCCGCCAGCGTGCCCTGGAACTCATGCCCGCAGTATTGGCTGCCTCGGTCCGAATGGAAGATCAGGCCTGGCGCTGGCTGACGCCGGAACCATGCCATCTTTAACGCGTCTGTCACCAGGCTGCTTTGCATGTGCGGCTGCATGCTCCATCCCACCACCTGGCGGCTGAACAGGTCAATGATAGCTGCCAGGTACAACCAACCCTCGTCCGTGGCGATGTAGGTGATGTCGCCCGTCCAGACCTGGTTGGGCGCTGTCGGGGTGAAGTTGCGTTTGACCAGGTCAGGCGCAATGGGCAGATGGTGTTTGCTATCCGTGGTAACGACAAACTTGCGTTTGCACCTGGCACGGATGCCGTGCAACTGCATCAAGCGGCGTACCCGCTCTTTGCCGACCCGATGCCCACGCGCCACCAATTCCTTCCACATCTTGGGCCAGCCGTATTCCCCTTTGACTTCTGCATGGATGGCGCGCATGTGCGCCAATAGTGCTTCGTCGCTCATGCGTTTGTGAGCACCGGGCTTACTGGGTTTGGGGAACTTCTTGCGTCGGCCATGTTCAAAGTAGCCGCTGGTGCTCACGCCAAGCACTTCGCAGGCCAAGGAGATGGGCCAATGGGCTTTGTTGCTGGCTATCCAGGCGTACTTCACAGTGATTCCCGAGCGAAGTACGCCGTGGCTTTTTTTAGGATGTCGCGCTCCATGGTCACGCGGGCCAATTGCGCTCTAAGGCGGGCCAGCTCCATTTGCTCCGCACTGACAGGCTTATCCCCCGCGCCTTTAAGTTGGCCCTTGGCACTGAGCTTGACCCAGTTGTCCAAGCTTGCTTTGGGGATGCCCAACACTTTGGCTGTGACCGATACCGCCTGTCCGCCTTTGACCAGCCTGACCGCCTCCATCTTGAATTCCAGCGTGTACTTGGCCCGTTTTCTCGTTTCACTCATTTCGTTCTCCTTGAACTGATTTTTAACCATCCGCTAAGCAGTACGTTTTTCGGGGGCAAGGTCACAATGCCGGACGCCACCAGTCATACGCAAAATCTACATGGCTGACTATCGATTTTGAAGACTGCCGCTGCGCAAGCATTGAAAAGAAGTTCATCATGTCATCTAGTTTCAAGCGATCATGCCTCTCCAGGTACTCAAATGCTTGTTCATCGACGGCCGCTTGCTTTTCAGGGTCAAGCTCGCAGAGGGTTTGACGTACGGCGTCAGTGCTGGGATAAGGCAGCTGCTCAACTGCAAAAAGCTTACTTGCAACATATTCGCCATAGTCTCTGTTTCTGATTGCGGCAATCAAAACTCTGTAAGCGGCATTTTTAGTGGCTTGGAACTCTGCACTGGTCAATATTTGGAACATTTCCAAGATTGATCGCTCAACAGCCTCAAGTCGGGCCTGAGAAGCTTGCTGCGCCTGGAAAATCAAGGTAATGATCACACCGCCGAACGCGAGCGCCGTAAACAACACATTGAGAACGTTGTAGCTGGAGTTGAGCGGTTCCTTAAACGTGTTCTCCGGCAAGGACAAGGCAAGCGGATATGTGGCGCCCCAAATGACCAAGATACACAAAATGACCAGCAACGCTGCACTGACCGGGGTGAGTTTGGGGAAGAGTTTCATGCGAGTCAAAAAATATGAGAACTTCCGAATAGTAAATCTAATTGAATGAATTCGGGTGAAGCACAGGATTTGGTGCATCACAAGACTTAGGCTAGCGTCTAATCGCCAAGAAAAAAGCCGCCACTCCTCTCAGGTTGGCGGCTTCTTTATTTGCAGCGCGAAGCGTTTACTTCTTGCCAGGCGGCAAGTCCGTGCAACTACCATGCGCCACTTTTACCGCCATGCCGATGCTTTCGCCCAGCATTTTCAGCCGTACTTGAGCGCAGTCGCCTTGCCCCAAAACACGCGGTACATGAACACCGTGTAAGCGATGATCACCGGCAGCGTGATCGCCACACCGACAAAAATCACATTCAGCGACGCGGTGCTGATGGCGGCTTCCCACACCGTCATGCGGCCGATCACGATGTCCGGGAAGATGCTGTAGGCCAAGCCGAAGAAGGCCAGGACAAAAATCAACACGGTATTGGCAAACACCAACCAGCCATACCCCGCGCTCACCAAGTTCGCACGCGTGAGCACCCAGCGCATGGCAAAGAACGCCAGGGCGCACATGAGGGGGACCGGCAGCAGGGCAAACACCTGCGGCACCCCAAACCATTTCTCCAGAACGCCCTCTTTCACCAGCGGCGTGGCCGCCGATATGGCCAGCAAGGCAGCCGCCATGGGCCACAGCACGCGCTTGGCCCAGCGCACGGCTTTTTGCTGCAGATCGCCTTCGGTTTTCATGATCAACCAGCCCGAACCCAGCAGCACATAAGCGGCGGGCAAAGTGATGGCGATGCCCAGGCTAAACGCCCAGCCCAGCGGCCCATTGGCAAAACCGGTGATGTAACTGCCCAGCATCCAACCCTGCGATGCACTGGCCATGAGCGAGCCGGCGAAAAACGCGCGGTTCCAGAACGACTTGTACTTCAGCGGTGCTTTCACCCGGAAGTCAAACGCCACACCGCGCAGGATCAACCCGATCAGCATCACCGCCACGGGCAGGTACAGCGCTTGCAGCACCAGACCATGGGCCATCGGAAAGGCGACCAACAACACGCCCACGCCCAACACCAGCCAGGTCTCGTTGGCGTCCCAAAAGGGGCCGATGCTGGCGATCATGGTGTCCTTCTCGGCGTCGGTCGCTTGCAAGAGCAGCAAGCCAACGCCCAAGTCGTAACCATCCAAAATCACATAAGCCAGCAGGGACAGCCCCATCACGGCCAAGAAAAACAGTGGCAGAAATTCAGCCCAAGTCATGGTCGCCTTTCAAATTCATTTTCAAAAACACATCAGCTGGGAGTGGTGCATCACACCCCGGCTTTGCCCAACAAGGCACCCGAGGGTGCTTCCAGTCTGTGTTCTTTGGGGTTCTCAGCCATGTACTTCAACACGCCGACATAAGTCACCAACAGCAAGCCGTAGACCACCAAGTAGGCGGTTAAGGTGAGTGCAATGTAGGGCGGCGGCAAAGTGGTGGCGGCTTCGCTGGTGCGCATGAAGCCATGCACCAAGAAGGGCTGGCGACCGATCTCGGTCACGTACCAGCCCGCCAGCGTAGCGACCCAGCCGGAGAACGCCATACCCGAGAGCACCCACAACAAGGGCTTGGGCAGTGTCACTTCTGGCTGACGGCGCTGAAGCCACAAGCGCCAAGCGGTAAAGCCAGCCACCAACAGCATCAGCGAACCCACACCCACCATCACCCGAAAGGCATAAAACACCGGTGCCACGGGTGGGTGCACACCTTCAAATTCATTGATGCCTTTGACTTCACCGTCCAACTCGTGGGTCAGGATCAAGCTGGCCACTTTGGGGATCTTCACCGCATAGTGGGTGGTGCGTGCTTCTTGGTCGGGAATGCCAAACAGCGTCAGCGGTGCGCCGCGCTCGGTTTCCCAGATGCCTTCCATGGCCGCGACCTTGGCCGGCTGGTGCTCCAGTGTGTTGAGGCCGTGCATGTCGCCCACGAGGAACTGCAGAGGCATCACGCAAGCAGCAGTGAAAACGGCCGCACGCATGGCTTTGTGGGTGCCCCGCGTGGCGCTGCCTTTGATCAGTTGCCAAGCGCACAGACCCGCGATCAAGAACGACGCGGTCAGCGCCGAGGCGAGCAATTTGTGCGCGAAACGGTAAGGGAACGAGGGGTTAAACACCACCGCCAACCAATCGGTGGGGATGAATTGGCCGTTGACGATTTCAAAACCTGCCGGGGTGTGCATCCAGGAGTTCAAGCTCAGGATCCAAAAGGCCGACATGGTGGTGCCAAACGCCACCAGAAAAGTGGCCACCAGGTGCACCCGCTCGCTCACCCTGCCACGACCAAACAGCATGATGCCCAAGAAGCTGGCCTCCAGGAAAAACGCTGTCAGCACCTCATAACCGAGCAGCGGCCCAGAAATATTGCCCGTGCGCTCCATGAAGCCTGGCCAATTGGTGCCGAACTGGAAGCTCATCACAATGCCCGAGACCACGCCCAGGGCAAAGGTCAGCGCGAACACCTTGGTCCAGAAATAGTAAGCCTCTTCCCAGGCCACATCACGGGTGCGGGCGAAGCGCAAGCGGAAGAACAACAAGAACCAGCACAGCGCGATGGTGATGGTGGGGAACAGGATGTGAAAGCTGATGTTCGCAGCAAACTGGATGCGCGAGAGGATGAGTGCGTCGATGTCCATAGTGGCTTTCTTTGGGGGTCAAGCGCTGTCGCGTGTTTGGCTGATGGCCGGTGCTTTGTTGCCGCGACCGGTCAAGCGGTCTTTGAATTCAAGCACCTTGGTCACCGTGGCGCCCATGCCCATGAGCTGCATGGCGGTTTCGGGCGCGAGTTTTTGCACGTCATCAAACCAGGTCATGAGGCGGTCAATCAGGTCGTGCATTTCGCGCATGCGCTGCTGGGCATGGCGCTCAGCGTCGGTGCTGGGCGTCTCGAGCAAGGCGGTTCTCAGCATGGACAGCGTGGGCTCGATTTCACGGCGGCGGCGCTCTTCGGCCAGCACCCGAAAGATTTCCCACACGTCGGCGGGCGCCTCAAAGTACTCGCGCCGGTCGCCCGCTTGGTGGCGCAACCGCACCAAGCGCCAAGCCTGCAGCTCTTTGAGGCCCATGCTGACGTTGGAGCGCGAGAACGCCAGCGCTTCGGCAATCTCATCGGCATTCAAGGCCTGCGGCGAGACATAAAGTAGCGCGTAAATTTGGCCCACGGTGCGGTTGATGCCCCACTTGCTGCCCATTTCACCGAAATGCGCGATGAACTCGCGGTTGAGGGGGGGAATTTGATCTGAGATGGCCATGGTGCGATTCTAGCCCCGCCTTTTGAATTTTCAGAAAAGACAGAAATATCAGGAACGAATGCAGGGTTATCCCGCATCGTTGGGCATTGCTAGCCCAGTGAAAAGCCCCGGACAGTTTCCCGTCCGGGGCTTTGGTGCGGTCAGCGCGTCAGCGTCGAGGTCAGTTACTTCTTGCTAGGCGGCAAGTCCGTGCAACTACCATGCGCCACTTCTACCGCCATGCCGATGGGATCAAACAGCGTGGGGTGTGGGTGGATCGTTTTGCCGATGCGCACGGCGTTGGCGCTCACGTGAATGTCAAAAAAGTACTTTTTAAGGTACACTACAACCATGTCGACGAGCAGAAAAACCCCTGCAATTTTCTACCGTTCTGCCTCTGGCAGCGAACCTGTTCGCGAATGGCTGAAGACTTTGGACAAAGCAGATCGCCAAACCGTCGGTGAAGACATTGCCTATGTCCAATACAAATGGCCCATAGGCAAACCACGAGTCGATCACTTGCGAGGGCCGATCTGGGAAGTGCGCAGCAAGATCGGCAACCGCATCGCACGCGTGCTTTTTGCGGTGGAGGAGTCCGAAATGATTTTGCTGCATGCCTTTGTCAAGAAGACCCAGCAAACCAACCCCGCCGATATTGAACTGGCGACCAAACGCTTGAAGGAGTGGCTCAATGGCCAAAGCAACTAAAGTCAATCCCCACACGGGCAGCAGTTTTGATGACTTCCTCAAAGAGGACGGCATTTATGAAGAAGTGCAGGCCCGTGCGCTCAAACGCGCACTGGCCGAGCAACTGAACGACGCCATGCAAAGCGGCAAGCTCAGCAAAGTGAATATGGCACAACGCATGTCCACCAGCCGCTCCCAATTGGACCGCGTGCTGGACCCGAGCAACCTGTCCATTCAGCTCGACACCCTGGTCAAAGCAGCCAGCGCAGTGGGCAGAACGGTCGAAATTAGACTCAAGCGCGAGACCAAACGAACACGGGTCACCACGACACAGTGAAAGTCAAAGCCAAGTATGCGCCACCCGCTAAAAAGCCCGAACCGTTGCCGGTTCGGGCTTTTGCTTTTGTGTGGCTATCGACTCAGTGCGTTTACTTCTTGCCAGGCGGCAAGTCGGTGCAGCTACCGTGCGCCACTTCCGCCGCCATGCCGATGCTTTCGCCCAGCGTGGGGTGTGGGTGGATGGTTTTGCCGATGTCTACAGCGTCTGCGCCCATCTCAATCGCCAAAGCGATCTCGCCAATCATGTCGCCCGCATGCGTGCCCACCATGCCGCCGCCCAAGATCTTGCCGTGGCCCCCATTCGCATGCACCTCGGGCGAATCGTCAAACAGCAGTTTGGTCACGCCTTCGTCGCGGCCGTTGGCAATGGCGCGGCCCGAAGCCGACCAAGGGAACAAGCCCTTTTTCACCTTGATGCCTTGCGCTTTGGCTTGGTCTTCGGTCAAGCCCACCCAGGCCACTTCGGGGTCGGTGTAGGCCACGCTGGGGATGACGCGGGCGTTGAACGCAGCGGCAGCGAGTTCTTTGTTGCCTTGCAGTTCGCCCGCAATCACTTCGGCCGCCACGTGTGCTTCGTGCACCGCCTTGTGCGCCAACATGGGCTGGCCCACGATGTCGCCAATGGCAAAGATGTGCGGCACGTTGGTGCGCATTTGAATGTCGACGTTGATGAAACCGCGGTCGGTGACAGCGACACCAGCTTTTTCAGCAGCGAGTTTTTTGCCATTGGGCGTGCGGCCCACGGCTTGCAACACGAGGTCGTACACCTGTGGCGCGGGGGCCGCAACGCTTGCGTTGCTTCCGTTCTCGCCGGGTTCGGCGCTCTCGAACGTGACTTCAATGCCTTCGGGCAAGGCGCGTGCGGACACGGTCTTGGTCTTGAGCAGCTGCAAGTCAAAGCGCTTGGCGTTCATCTTTTGCCAGACTTTGACCAGGTCGCGGTCAGCGCCTTGCATGAGGCCGTCCATCATTTCCACCACGTCCAGGCGTGCGCCCAGCGTGCTGTACACCGTGCCCATCTCTAGGCCGATGATGCCGCCGCCCAAAATCAGCATGCGCTTAGGAACACTCTGGAGTTCCAAAGCGCCGGTGCTGTCCACAACCCGAGGGTCGTTGGGCATAAAAGGCAAACGCACGGCTTGTGAACCTGCAGCGATGATGGCCTTCTTGAAGGCGATCACTTTTTTGCTGCCGTTTTGTTCTTGCGCGGTGCCAGTGGTCTCGGACACCTCGAGGTGGTTGGCGCCCACGAATTGGCCCAAGCCGCGCAAGGTCGTGACCTTGCGCATTTTGGCCATGGCAGCCAAACCGCCGGTGAGTTTACCGATGACTTTTTCTTTGTGGCCGCGCAGCTTGTCGATGTTGACCACCGGCTTGCCAAAGTCCACGCCCAGATCGGCCATGTGGCTGACTTCGTCCATCACCGCTGCGACGTGCAGCAAAGCTTTGGATGGAATGCAACCCACGTTCAAACACACGCCGCCCAAGGTGGCGTAGCGCTCGACGATGACGACGTTCAAGCCGAGGTCAGCGGCGCGAAAGGCAGCCGAGTAACCGCCGGGGCCACCGCCCAACACGAGCACGTCGCACTCAATGTCGGCCGAGCCGCCAAAGGATGAGGCGGTGGGTGCAGGGGCTGATGTAACAGGCGCAGCTGCAGCGGGTGTTGCTGCAGCTGGAGCCGCTGAAGATGCAGCAGCTGGTGCAGCAGCGGCAGCCGGGGCCGACGCAGCGCCCTCGCCTTCCAGCACCAACACCACCGAGCCTTGTTTGACCTTGTCGCCGAGCTTGACCTTGAGTTCCTTGACCACACCACCGTGGCTACAAGGAATTTCCATGGAGGCCTTGTCGCTCTCCACGGTGATCAAACTTTGGTCAGATTTGACGGTGTCGCCCACCTTGACCATCAACTCGATCACGGTGACTTCGTCGAAGTCGCCAATGTCGGGAACTTGAATATCTATCAGTGCCATAACAAGTCCTTAGAGCAACACGCGACGGAAGTCGCTGAGGATTTGACCCAGGAACGCGTTGAAGCGTGCCGCTGCGGCGCCGTCGATGACGCGGTGGTCCCATGTCAAAGACAGGGGCAGCATCAGGCGGGGCACAAACTGCTTGCCGTCCCACACGGGTTCCATGGTGCTCTTGCAGACACCCAAAATGGCCACTTCGGGCGCGTTGATGATGGGTGTGAAGTACTTGCCACCAATGCCGCCAAGGCTGGAGATGGTGAAGGTTGCGCCGGACATTTCTGCCGGGCTGAGTTTGCCTTCTCGCGCCTTCTTGGCCAGCTCGCCCATTTCCTGGCTGATCTGCAGCACGCCTTTTTTGTCGCAATCGCGGATGACTGGGACCATCAAACCATTGGGCGTGTCAGCGGCAAAGCCGATGTGCCAGTAGTTTTTGTAGACGATGGCATCACCATCTAACGAACTGTTGAACTCGGGGTATTTCTTGAGCGCGGCCACGCAAGCCTTGATCAAGAACGCCAGCATGGTGACCTTAACGCTTGCGTTAATTCCAGATTTCGCCGACTTTTCGTTCTCTAGGTTGGTGGAGACGCGGAAGGCTTCAAGGTCGGTGATGTCGGCATCGTCGTGGTTGGTGACGGCCGGGATCATGATGGCGTTGCGGAGCAAGTTGGCACCGCTGATCTTCTTGATGCGGCCCATCTCCTTGCGCTCAATCGGGCCGAACTTGGCAAAGTCCACCTTGGGCCAGGGGATCAGGCCCAAAGCTGCGCCGTCACCGCCCGAAGCTGCAGGGGCTTTGGCCGCTTGCGCCTTGGTTTGTGCAGCACCCGACATGACGGCTTGGGTGAAGGCTTGCACGTCGGCCTCGGTGATTCGGCCTTTGAGGCCAGAGCCTTTGACTTCTGCGAGCGGCACACCCAGCTCGCGGGCGAACTTGCGCACCGAGGGCGACGCGTGGGGCAAACCCAGCGTGTTGCCACCGGGGGCGTGGGCAGGCGCTGCCACTGCAGCCACAGCTGCAGCCACTGGGATGGGCGCTGCAGCGGGTGCCGAGACCACAGCCGCAGAAGCTGCTGGGGCAGCAGCAGCCGCCGCCACAGGCGCGGCAGCCGCCACGGTGCCTTCCAAAATGGCCAGCAGGTCACCGATGTTGACCGTGTCGCCCACTTTGACTTTGAGCTCTTTGAGCACGCCCGCGTGTGAGGACGGGATTTCCATCGAAGCCTTGTCGGACTCGACGGTGATGAGCGATTGCTCGACCTTGATGTTGTCGCCGGGCTTGACCATGACTTCGATGACGGCCACGTCTTTGAAATCACCAATGTCAGGCACATGCACTTGCACAGGGCCTGATGCAGCAGGCGCTAAGGCAGCCGCAGGTGCAGCCACAGGCGCAGGGGCTGCTGCGGCGACAGGTGCAGCAGCCGGTGCAGCAGACTCACCAGCAGCTTCCACCACCAACACGACCGAGCCTTGTTTGACCTTGTCACCCAGCGCCACGCGCATTTCCTTGACCACGCCCGCCGTGCTCGAAGGGATTTCCATCGAGGCTTTGTCAGACTCCACCGTGATCAGCGATTGCTCGGCTTTCACCGTGTCGCCCACTTTGACCATCAACTCAATGACCGTCACTTCATCGAAATCCCCGATGTCCGGGACTTGAACTTCTACCAATGCCATATATGTCTCACTTTCCTGATGAGTGAATCTTGTAGCTTCGACATCACATCGCTGCGCGATATGAGTCTTCGCTGAAAAATGAATCCCGTTTTCCGCTTACGCGTAAAGAGGATTCACTTTTTCGGTGTTGATGCCGTACTTTTTGATCGCCTCAGCCACTTGGCTGACGGGCACTGCGCCGTCCTCGCTGAGCGCTTTGAGCGCGGCCACGACGATGTAGTGGCGGTTCACCTCGAAGTGCTCGCGCAGCTTGCTGCGGAAGTCAGAGCGGCCAAAGCCGTCGGTGCCCAGCACTTTGTAGGTGCGGTCTTTTGGAATGAACGGACGGATCTGCTCGGCATAGGCCTTCATGTAATCGGTCGATGCGACCACGGGGCCGCTGTGCTTGGCCAGCTGTTGGCCCACGAACGACACTCGGGGTGTTTCCAGCGGGTGCAACATGTTGTGGCGCTCAGCGTCTTGGCCGTCGCGGGTCAGCTCGTTGAAGCTTGGGCAGCTCCACACGTCGGCCTGAATGCCCCAGTCGGTGGCCAGCAGGGTTTGCGCGGCAATCGATTCGCGCAAGATAGTGCCCGAGCCCAGCAGTTGCACGCGTTTTTCGCCCGCGCCGGAGGTGCCGCTCGAAACTGCTCCAGGCTTGCACAAATACATGCCCTTGATGATCTGCTCTTCGGTGCCGGGCGTCAGACCTGGCATGGCGTAGTTTTCGTTGAGCAGGGTGATGTAATAAAACACGTTGTCTTGCTTTTCGACCATGCGCTTCAAGCCGTGGTGCAGGATGACACCGACTTCGTGTGCGAAGGTCGGGTCATAAGACACACAGTTGGGGATGGTGTTGGCCATGATGTGGCTGTGACCGTCTTCGTGCTGCAGGCCTTCGCCATTCAAAGTGGTGCGGCCCGAAGTACCGCCCAGCAAGAAGCCGCGCGCTTGCATGTCGCCCGCAGCCCAGGCCAAATCGCCAATGCGCTGAAAGCCGAACATCGAGTAATACACATAGAACGGCACCATGATGCGGTTGCTGGAGCTGTAGCTGGTGGCGGCCGCGATCCAGCTGGACATGCCGCCGGCTTCGTTGATGCCTTCTTGCAGAATTTGACCGGCTTTGTCTTCCTTGTAGTACATGACCTGGTCTTTGTCGACCGGGGTGTACTGCTGGCCTGCAGGGTTGTAAATACCGATCTGGCGGAACAGGCCTTCCATGCCGAATGTGCGGGCTTCGTCCACCAGAATCGGCACCACGCGTGGGCCCAATGCTTGGTCTCTCAGCAGTTGCGTCAAGAAGCGCACATAGGCTTGGGTGGTGGAGATTTCACGGCCTTCGGCGGTGGGCTCCATCACGGCTTTGAAGGTGTCGAGCGAAGGCACGGTGAAGCTCTCTTCGGCCTTGGCGCGGCGCTTGGGCAAGTAGCCACCCAATGCTTGGCGGCGCTCATGCAGGTAACGCATCTCTGGCGTGTCGTCAGCGGGCTTGTAAAAAGGAATGTTGGCCAGCTCGCTGTCCGGGATCGGGATGTTGAAGCGGTCGCGCATGTACTTGATGTCGTCGTCCGTGAGCTTCTTGGTCTGGTGAACGGTGTTTTTGCCCTCACCCGCCTTGCCCATGCCAAAGCCCTTGACGGTTTTGATCAGCAACACGGTGGGCTGCCCCTTGGTATTGACCGCTTGGTGGTAAGCGGCATAGACTTTTTGGGGGTCATGACCGCCACGCTTGAGGTTCCAGATGTCGTTGTCCGTCAGGTGCGCCACCATCTCCAGCGTGCGCGGGTCGCGGCCAAAGAAATGCTTGCGCACATAAGCGCCGTCGTTGGCCTTGAAGGCCTGGTAATCACCGTCCAAGGTTTCCATCATCAGCTTGCGCAGCGCGCCATCTTTGTCGCGAGCCAGCAGGCTGTCCCACTCGCTGCCCCAGAGCAGCTTGATGACGTTCCAGCCGGAGCCACGGAACTCGCCTTCAAGCTCTTGCACGATCTTGCCGTTGCCGCGCACCGGACCGTCCAGGCGCTGCAAGTTGCAGTTGACGACAAAAATCAGGTTGTCCAGGTTCTCGCGAGCGGCCAAACCAATTGCGCCCAATGATTCGACTTCGTCCATCTCGCCGTCACCACAGAACACCCAGACCTTGCGGTTTTCGGTGTTGGCAATGCCACGGGCGTGCAGGTACTTCAAAAATCGCGCTTGGTAGATGGCCATCAATGGGCCCAAGCCCATCGACACGGTGGGGAACTGCCAAAACTCGGGCATCAGCTTGGGGTGTGGGTAGCTCGACAGGCCTTTGCCGTCCACTTCCTGGCGGAAGTTGAGCAACTGCTCTTCGGTCAGGCGGCCTTCGAGGTAAGCGCGGGCATACACGCCGGGCGACACGTGGCCCTGGATGTAGAGACAGTCACCACCGTGGTTTTCGTTCTCGGCATGCCAAAAATGGTTGAAACCGGCACCAAACATGTGGGCCAGCGAGGCGAATGAGCCGATGTGACCGCCCAAATCGCCGCCATCAGCGGGGTTGTGGCGGTTGGCCTTAACCACCATGGCCATGGCGTTCCAGCGCATGTAGGCGCGCAGGCGCTCTTCGATCTCGATGTTGCCGGGGCAACGGGCCTCTTCGTTGGGCTCAATGGTGTTGACGTAACCGGTCGTGGCCGAAAACGGCAAATCGATGCTGTTCTGGCGGGCTTCTTCCAGCAGCTCTTCCAGTAAAAAGTGGGCGCGCTCTGGACCCGCTTTTTCGATCACGGCGGACAAGGCGTCCATCCATTCGCGGGTTTCTTGGCTGTCCATATCTTTCATCGATGATTGTGGTGTTGCCGATGTCATGCTTGTTTCCTGTGCATCATGGTCATTGAAGAGTCTTGAATTTTTACACAATTTTCTTCTTATTTCAAATTATGCAGATTAATTTTGCATTGCAAAATATTGAAAGACATCAAGCCCAATTTGACAACAATAAGCGGGGGGTGTCCTCTAAACTCAGACCATGGCATTGAACAAAACATCTTCGGTTGTCGGAAAAGTCAGCCCTGTGACCTGGTGGCTGTCGTGGTGGCGTCGTCAATCGCCCAACAGGCAAGACAGGTTTGCCAACTTGGCGCCGGTGGCGGCGGTGGTGTTGTTTCTGGCCGCCATTGCCAGTGCATTTTGGTATCTGCGGATCGAAGAGGTTGAGCGTGAGCAGGAGGCCATTAAGCGAGATGTGGAATACGCCCAACAACGGTTGAGGTTGCGTTTGCTCGAGCGTCAAGAGCAAGTCATGCGCCTGGCACGCGACATCTCAAATCGTGAAATCAGGGTGGATCAATTCCTGATCCGCTCAGAATCTTTGGTGCAACAGTACCCCGAGTTCTTGTCCTTGACCTGGATCGATGACAAAAGACGAGTTGTGGCCACACAAAACACCTCCAGCCTTTCACAAAGTCAGCAGTGGCGCAGCGGAAGCATCGTCAAGCTGGGAGAAACCGAGACACTCTTGAGCTTGGCAAGAGACTTGATGCAGCCCATTTACGGAAAAGTCAAGGTCGAGGCTGACAGGGATTCATTCATGAACGTGTTGCAGCTGCATACCCCGCTCAGCAACGACCAGGGACGATTCAATGGCGTGGTGCTAGCCGAATACAGCATGGAAGGACTGTTACGTTATGGCATCCCCACCGAGGTTTTGGCCAAATACGCTGTGGCACTTCATGATGGAGATGGAAACATGCTGGCGGGTCAATCGATCACCTCGCGCACTGCGGTATGGTCTTTGCTGCCTGGCAGCGATAAACCGCACAACGATTATCAAATCCCTGTTTCACCCGTTGGCAACGACTTGGTCCTGCGAGCCCAAACTTGGCGAACATCTCAGGGTTTGGTGGGCAGTGGCTTGTTCTGGCTGGTGAGTGTGCTCAGCGTGATGACCGCCTGGATGCTGATCGCCAATTGGCGACACACCCGCAGACGCTTGCAGGCACAAAAGGCCTTGGTGGAAGAAACCAATTTCCGACGCGCCATGGAAAACTCCATGCTGACCGGCATGCGAGCGCTCGATCTTCGTGGGCGCATCACCTATGTCAACCCCGCCTTTTGCCAAATGACCGGCTGGAATGAATCCGAATTGGTGGGTGCGGTGGCACCGTTTCCGTATTGGCCCGAACAAGATCAGGAATTGCTGATGCGACGCCTCGAAGAGGAGATCAGTGGCCAACACTCGGCGGGCGGCTTTCAGGTCAGGGTCAAGCGCAAAAATGGACAATTGTTCGAGGCTCGCATGTATGTTTCCCCTTTGATTGATGCCACAGGCAAACAGACCGGCTGGATGACATCCATGACCGACATCACCGAACCCAACCGGATTCGAGAACAGTTGGCCGGCGCTCATGAGCGCTTCACCATCGTGCTGGAGGCCCTGGACGCCTCGGTGTCAGTGGCACCTTTGGGCAGCGAAGAGCTGCTGTTTGCGAACAAACTGTACCGTTTGTGGTTTGGCCAAAACACGCAAGGTCATCTTCGACTGGTGCAGCAAGCGGGCGAGGCCTACAACGGCGAAAAGGTTTCGGACGATGTGGACGACATGGCTGGATTACCCACCGTGGGCCTGACTCAGGCCGGTTCAGAAAACGCAGAAATTTTTGTACCCGAACTCGAAAAATGGCTGGAAGTGCGCTCTCGTTACATCAATTGGGCAGACGGACGGCTGGCCCAAATGGTGATTGCCAGCGACATCACACCGCGCCGCCAGGCTGAAGAATTGGCCGCAAAACAAGCCGAACGCGCCCAAACTGCCAGCCGGTTGATCACCATGGGCGAAATGGCTTCAAGCGTGGCACATGAACTGAATCAACCCCTCACCGCCATCAGCAACTATTGCAGCGGCATGATTTCGAGGATTCAAAGCAAACAAGTCAAAGAAGAGGACTTGCTCTGGGCGCTCGAAAAAACCAATCACCAAGCGCAGAGAGCGGGACAAATCATTTTTCGCATTCGAAGCTTTGTCAAACGCAGTGAACCCAATCGGACCTTGTCCGATGTATCTGCCATGGTCAGTGAATCGCTGGAGCTGGCTGAAATCGAACTGCGAAGAAGGCATGTGCGCTTGACACACCATGTGGCGGCGCGACTGCCCAAGCTTTGGGTGGACCCCATCCTGATTGAGCAAGTCCTGGTGAATTTGATGAAAAATGCGGTCGAGTCGATTGAAAACGCCAATCGCCCCCCCGACAAACGACAAGTCGAATTGCGGATCTTGCCCAAACACATCGAGAACCAGTCTGTTGTGGAGTTCTCGGTGATGGACACCGGAGCAGGCCTGCCGCCAGGAGCCATGGAACGGGTCTATGAGGCCTTTTTCTCGACCAAGGTGGAAGGCATGGGAATTGGCCTGAATTTGTGCAGAAGTATTGTCGAATCACACCAAGGGCGGATCACAGCCGAGAACCTCTACAATTCCGGTCAGGTGACAGGATGTCGTTTCTCTTTCTGGATACCGGTCGAAACCGCCTTGACCACACCCAAAGCCACTGAGGTAAATGAATGAGTTTGATCCCCAAAAAAGGCACTGTATACGTTGTTGACGATGATGAAGCGGTGCGAGATTCACTGCAATGGTTGCTCGAAGGCAAGGATTACCGGGTGCGTTGCTTTGACAGTGCCGAGTCCTTCATCAGCCGCTACGACCCACGTGAAGTGGCCTGCCTGATCGCCGACATCCGCATGGGCGGCATGACCGGTCTGGAATTGCAAGACCGCCTGATCGAGCGCAAATCGCCCCTGCCCATCGTGTTCATCACTGGCCATGGCGACGTGCCCATGGCGGTCACGACCATGAAAAAAGGGGCGATGGACTTCATCCAGAAACCTTTCAAGGAAGAAGAATTGCTGGGCCTGGTCGAGCGAATGCTGGACGAAGCCCGTGAGGCGTTTGCGGGTTACCAGCAAGCGGTCAGCCGGGATGCCCTGCTGTCCAAGCTGACAGGCCGCGAAGCTCAGGTGCTCGAACGCATCGTCGCCGGTCGCCTGAACAAACAGATCGCCGACGATCTGGGCATCAGCATCAAGACGGTGGAAGCGCACCGCGCCAACATCATGGAAAAGCTCAACGCCAACACCGTGGCCGATTTGCTCAAGATCGCGCTCGGGCAAACCGCCCCAAAAGCCTGATCCCCACAAGCCCTTTGAAACGCCCGCATCAGTCGGGCGTTTTGCATTTTCTCTCTGACTTTTCTATTTCTAAAAAATGACAGCCCAACTCATCGACGGCAACCAGCTCTCAAAACAACTGCGCACCGAAGTCGCCGCCCGGGCCCAAGCCCTCAAGGCCAAGGGTGTGACGCCCGGTCTGGCCGTGGTGCTGGTGGGGGACAACCCGGCCAGCCAGGTTTATGTGCGCAACAAGGTCAAGGCCTGCGAAGACAGCGGCCTGCACTCGGTGCTGGAGAAGTACGAAGCCACCATGACCGTAGCCGACCTGCTGGCCCGGGTTGAAGCCCTGAACATGGACCCCAGCATCCACGGCATCCTGGTGCAACTGCCCTTGCCCGCACACATCGATGCCCAAAAAGTCATCGAAGCCATCAGCCCCGCCAAAGACGTGGACGGCTTTCACATCGCCAGCGCCGGGGCCTTGATGACCGGCATGCCCGGTTTCTGGCCCTGCACGCCTTACGGCTGCATGAAAATGCTCGAAAGCATTGGCTACGACCTGCGCGGCAAACACGCCGTGGTCATTGGCCGCAGCAACATTGTGGGCAAACCCATGGCGCTGATGCTCTTGCAACAAAACGCCACCGTGACGATTTGCCACAGCGCCTCCCCCGACCTGAAGGCCATGACCTTGCAAGCCGATGTGATCGTGGCCGCCGTGGGCAAACGCAACGTGCTCACGGCCGACATGGTCAAGCCCGGCGCGGTGGTGCTGGACGTGGGCATGAACCGCAATGACGCAGGCAAACTGTGTGGCGACGTGGACTTTGAAGGCGTGAAACAAGTCGCCAGCCACATCACCCCCGTGCCCGGCGGCGTCGGCCCCATGACCATCACCATGCTGCTGGTCAACACCCTTGAAGCTGCCGAGCGCGCCACCAAGTGATACAAAGCATTGATAGACTGAACCGACTTCTGGAAGCCTCATGACCAACCCCTTGCTCGACACTTCTGGCCTGCCCCTGTTTGACCGCATCGCCCCCGATCATGTGGCCCCGGCCTTGGACGAACTGCTGAGCGCCGCCGAAAAGGCGCTGGACACCGTGACCGCCACCGACTTTCCAGCCGACTGGAAAGCCATCGCCAGCACCTTGGACGTGAGCACCGAGCGACTGGGCATGGCCTGGGGCGTCGTCTCACACCTCAACAGCGTGGCCGACACCCCCGAGTTGCGCGCCGCCTACAACGCCGCCCTGCCCCGCGTGACCGAGTTCTGGACGCGCCTGGGCAGCGACGAGCGTCTGTATGCCAAATACAAAGCCATTGACGCCGCCAGCCTCAACACCGAACAAACGCAAGCCCGCAAAAACGCCCTGCGCGGCTTTGTGCTGGGCGGTGCCGAGCTGCAGGGCACAGCCAAAGAGCGCTACGCCGCCATCCAGGAACGGCTGGCCGAGATCACTCAAAAGTTCAGCGAAAACACTTTGGACGCCACCGACAAATTTGCGCTGTACGTGAGCACAGAACAGCTCCAAGGCGTGCCCGCCGACGTGGTTCAGGCCACCCGCGACGCCGCTCAAAAAGAAGGCCAAGAAGGCCACCGCCTGTCGCTCAAAATGCCGGTGTACCTGCCCGTGATGCAGTTCGCCGACAACACGGCCTTGCGCGAACAACTCTACAAAGCCTATGTGACTCGAGCCTCAGACCAGGCCCCAGAAGACTTCAAGCATTTCGACAACACCCCCTTGATACAAGAAATTTTGGCGCTGCGTCAAGAAGAATCACGTCTGCTGGGTTTTGACAACTACGCCCAAGTCTCGGTGGTGCCCAAAATGGCCGAGTCCCCCGAAAAAGTCACCAGTTTCTTGCGTGACCTGGCGGTCAAAGCCCGCCCCTTTGCCGAAAAAGACTTGGCCGATCTGCGCGAATTTGCCAGCAATGCATTGGGCTTGAACGGCCCGCTGAACGCCTGGGACGTGCCTTATTTGAGCGAAAAACTCAAGGAAGCGCGCTACAGCTTCAGCGAACAAGAGGTCAAGCAATACTTCACCGCCCCCAAAGTGCTGGCTGGGCTGTTCAAGATCATCGAAACCCTGTTCGAAGTCAACATCCGCGCCGACCAAGCGCCGGTCTGGCACCCCGCCGTGGGCTTTTACCGCATCGAGCGCGAAGGCCAACTGGTGGGCCAGTTCTACCTCGACCCCCCAGCCCGCGCCGGCAAGCGCGGCGGTGCCTGGATGGACGATGTGCGCGGCCGCTGGCAGCGCCCCGACACCGGCGTGCTGCAAACGCCCGTGGCGCACCTGGTGTGCAACTTTGCCGAAGGCGTGAACGGCCAGCCTGCCTTGCTCACGCACGACGACGTGATCACCCTCTTCCACGAGTTTGGCCACGGCCTGCACCACATGCTGACGCAGGTGAACGAGCGTGACGTCTCGGGCATCAGCGGCGTCGAGTGGGATGCGGTCGAGCTGCCCAGCCAGTTCATGGAAAATTTCTGCTGGGAATGGTCGGTGCTGCGCCACATGACGGCCCATGTGGAAACCGGCGAGCCCCTGCCGCGCGCCCTGTTCGACAAGATGCTGGCCGCCAAAAACTTCCAAAGCGGCTTGCAAACCCTGCGCCAGATCGAGTTTTCGCTGTTCGACATGCTGGTGCATTCAGAACACGACCCGGCGCAAGACTTCATGCCGCTCTTGCAACAGGTTCGCGACGAAGTCGCCGTCATGCGCCCACCCGCCTTCAACCGCATGGCCCACACCTTCAGCCACATTTTTGCAGGCGGTTACGCTGCGGGTTATTACAGCTACAAATGGGCCGAGGTACTGAGCGCCGATGCCTACGCCGCCTTTGAAGAAACCGCCGCCTCCGACGGCACGCCCAGCGTGGAAACCGGACGCCTGTACCGCCAAGCCATTTTGGAGGCTGGCGGCAGCCGCCCAGCGCTGGAGTCGTTCAAGGCCTTCCGGGGCCGCGAGCCGAGCCTGGATGCGCTGCTGCGGCATCAAGGCATGGTGACGGCCTGAAAATCAGGCCCTTGCTCACGGCTTTATCATGTCCAAATTTTGGGGATTTACATCATGCGCAAAACCAAACAAATCTTAGCCTTGGCATTGGCCGCCTGTGTTGTGCTTGCGCATGCGGCTGACTACGGCCCTTCAGAGTCGGCGTCATCTTGGCAAGCTCAAGCCCAAAAAGAAATCAAGGCCAACAGTTATTCAGCCGCCATCAGTACGCTGGAGGCAGCCAACCAAAGCAACTCAGCCGATTGGAATAATCTGCTGGGCTATGCACAGCGCAAAAAATCCCCCCCAGATTTGGCCGCAGCCGAGCGCTTTTATATAGCAGCGCTCAAGATTGATGCCAAACACAGGGGCGCTTTGGAGTACTACGGCGAACTCTTTCTCATGAAGAACGACCTTGCAGGCGCCGAACAGATGTTGGCGCGCTTGGACAAAGCCTGTGTTTTCTCTTGCGAAGAATTTAGAGATTTGAAAGAGGCCATCGCGCGCTTCAAAAGCAAAAAATAGCGGACTGCCGGAACTGAAGAACACCAGTCATTGAGGGTGTTTCATTGGAGTTCCAATGACATTGCAAGTTCGCGGACAGTGCAGGTTTTGATGGACGATTGGGCAAAAAAAAGCACCGAGCGTTTCCGCCAAGTACTTGATTTCCCTACCGAATTTGGTAGGCGCGACTAGATTCGAACTAGCGACCCCCACCATGTCAAGGTGGTGCTCTAACCAACTGAGCTACGCGCCTGCTAAGGCGCAAATTATAGCGTCAAAAACCCGATTTTGAGCCGACTTTTCGAGATCCCGAGATCAGCGCCTGCGGGCAGCCCTGACGCCTTTGACCCCACGAACAATGACCAAGACCCGGTTCAAACTCACTGCATCACCGATTTCCACAGTGAAGGTCATCCAGGCCGTGCCTTTGACAGACTGGGTTTGCACGCCGATCACATTCATTTTTTCCTTGGTAAAGACTTCGGATATATCGCGCAGCAGACCTTGCCGGTCGATGGCCTCAACCGACACATCAACCGGATAGACCGAGCCTTCCGAAGCTTTGCCCTCACCCCAGCGTACCTCAATCACGCGCTCGGCATGGCGCGAGGCCAGTTCGCGGAAGTTGCTGCAATCTTGTCGGTGGATACTCACGCCCTTGCCGCGTGTGACAAAGCCGCCAATCGCATCGGGGGGCGCGGGTTTGCAGCAACGCGACAACTGCGTGAGCAATGAATCCACCCCCACCACCAGCACACCGGAGGGCGACTTGCGAGCAAGCGCTGCGCTGAACTTCTTTTGAAAATACTCGGCGGGCTCCAGCGCAGGCTCGGGGGGGTTGAGCAAGACCTCAATGTTGCGCAGCGAATACTCGTCCTTGCCCACCACCTCAAACAAGCCGTCAGCTGACTTGAAGCCCAGCTGGCTGGCCAAATCGTCCAACCGGATCGCGGTGCGGCCCAGGCGCTGCAAGGATTTCTCAACCGCTTCGCGGCCCCGGGCGATGGTTTCTGCGCTGACTTGTGCGTTGAACCAGGCCCGCACCTTGGCCCGTGCTCGGGGACTGGCCAAATAACCCAAATCGGGATTGAGCCAGTCGCGCGAAGGTCCACCCTCTTTGATCGCAGTGATCTCCACGGTCTGACCATTGGCCAGTGACGTGTTCAGCGGCACCATGGCACCATCTACCTTGGCACCCCGACAGCGGTGGCCCAAGAGGGTGTGCACCGTGTAGGCAAAGTCGATCGGTGTGGCGCCTTGCGGCAACTCGACCACAGCCGCATCGGGAGTCAGTACATAGATGCGGTCATCGAACAAGCCTTTGCCCTGCGCCTTTTCTTGCGCCGCACCTGACAGGTCACGCTCCCAGGCGAGCAATTGGCGCAGCACGGCAATCTTGGTGTCGTAATCGCTGTCAGCGGACACCCCGCTGTATCCCTTGGAGCCGGCCTCTTTGTAAGCCCAGTGCGCCGCCACACCGTGTTCGGCATGTTCGTGCATGGCCTGGGTACGAATTTGCACCTCGATCGGGCCACCATCGGCATCTCGCACTACAGTGTGCAGCGACTGGTAGCCATTGGCTTTGGGCTTGGCGATGTAGTCGTCAAACTCAGTCACGATGGGGGTGAACTGCTCATGCACCCAACTGAGCACCTGGTAACAGTCGGCCACATCGGGCACCACCACACGCAGGGCACGCAGGTCAAATACACGGTCAAAGCTGAGCGACTTGCCACGCATCTTGCGCACGATGCTGTAGATGTGTTTTGGCCGCCCCTCGACGGTGGCCGCTATGCCTTGGTTGGCCAGCGCCAATTGCAGGCTTTCGCGCAGGGCCAGCATGTGGCTCTCGCGCTCGGTGCGTTTTTCGTCCAACAGCCGGGCAATGTCCCTGTAGGTATCGGGCTCCAGAAAGCGGAAGGACAAGTCCTCCACCTCCCACTTGATTTGCCAGATGCCCAAGCGGTTGGCCAGAGGCGCAAACACCTGCAGGGACTCGCTGGCCAACGCGGCTGGCACCGGCAATTTGCTGGCCGCGAAATGACGCAATGTTTGCAAACGCGAGGCCAGGCGCAGCATCACCACACGCAGGTCGCGGCTGAAGGCCAGCAACATCTTGCGTACATTTTCGGCCTGTAACAGGGGGTTGAGCTGAGAGTTGTCGGTATGGAGGTACTGGTTTTCCGAGGCGCGCGACAGCCGCTGCACATGAACCAGTTGGTTGGTTTGAATGGCCAATTGCGCCAAATGGGGCCCGAAGGTCTTGGCCATGGCCTCCTCGGGTTTGTTCAGATGCGGGCAGGCATACACCAAATAACTGGCCGCTTGCATGGCCAGCGAGCCGCCAATGTCGGCCAAGATCGCGGCCACGGCATCCGCATGCTGCAAGATGTTCTCGCCCGTGTCCAGGGCTTCTCCGGCAATCAATGGCACGGCAAAGGCACGGGCCTTGGCCAGGGTCTCGGCCTGCTGTTCCTTTTCGGCCACATCGGCGGTGGCCACTACCACAGGGGGCAAAAGCTTGGGGCGCGCGTACAAGCGCCCGGCGGGCGACATCGGGCTTGCGGGGTGGCTGGAGCTGGGGCTGACCATCGGCTCACACATCCAGCAAAAAGCGCGACACTGCAGCAGTCTGGTCATCGCCTGTCAAGGTGGGCGCGTGGCCAAAACCGGGCCAGGTCTGCAGCAGCGCACGGGGCCCGCGCACGGTCATGGCTGTGGCCGTTTCCGGGGTCAGCAGGTCCGAGTCCTCGCCGCGAATCAGCAAGGTTTGAGCCCGAATCTGGTCGTACAAGGCCCACAGCGCGGCCTCACCAGCGCTGGCGATTTCGGGCGTCATGGCACGCAAGTTGACACCGATCGCCGGGTCGTAATGCAAAGTCAAGGCTCCGTCGGGGCCGGGGCGCGTCATGTGCTTCGACATTTCACGCCACAGTGCTGCCGGCACCGGCCCAAAGCCTTGCGACAGCAGCCGCAAAACAGCTGCGACTTCATCCAGATTGCGGTATTGGCCAAATTGCCCCACATAGGCTTGCATGCGTTGCACCGAACTCCAGTTGATGACCGGACCCACCTCGTTGAGCACGAGACGGCGAATGGGCACAGGCAAAGGCAATCCAGGTTGTCCCGCCAACGCCATGCCGATCAAGCCCCCCATGCTGGTGCCGACCCAATCGAGCACTTGCATGGGCTTGTGCGCTCCCAAACCGGCTTGGACTTGCGCCAACATGGCCAACATGTCAGCGGCGTACTGCGGCAACTGGTAGGCATCGGGCGTACTCAACCAATCGCTGCGACCGCGCCCCACCACATCGGGGCAAATGACTTGCAGCCCCTGCGGGCGCTGCAATAGCAAAGCCTGCGCCAGACGGTCAAAGTCTCGGCCTTGGCGGGTCAACCCGTGTACACAAACCACCACATGGGCGGCCCCCGCATCGCCCCAACGCCAATAGGCCATGCGGTGATGGCCCTCGGGGTGGGGGCAATCCACAAATTCAAGCTGGGGTTGAGCGAAATCAGGCGACAAAGTGGACATGGCAATGAGTGACAATCAGCAGGAACTGGCGCTTCCAACCAACTTGGGCAGCACCATAATGGAGTTTTGAACATCCTAATTCATCTTTCGGAGTCTCCTCATCATGTTGCAAGGTAAAACAGCGTTGGTCACGGGTTCAACCAGCGGAATCGGTCTGGGCATCGCCAAGGCTTTGGCCAGGCAAGGCGTCAACGTTGTTCTCAATGGTTTTGGCGATGCCGAAGGCCCCAAGACCGAAATTGCTGCCTTGGGCGTGAAGGTGGCTTACCACGGTGCCGACATGAGCAAAGCCAGCGAAATTGAGGCCATGATGAAGTTCGCCGCAGACACCTTTGGCCAAGTTGATATTTTGGTCAACAACGCCGGTATCCAGCATGTGGCCAAAATCGAAGACTTTCCCACCGAGCGCTGGGACGCCATCATTGCCATCAACCTCAGCAGCGCCTTCCACGCCACCCGCATGGCGCTGCCTGCCATGAAGGCCGCCAACTGGGGCCGCATCATCAACGTGGCCTCCATCCACGGACTGGTCGGCTCGGCAGAAAAATCGGCCTATGTTGCGGCCAAGCATGGCGTGGTGGGCCTGACCAAGGTCACCGCACTGGAAAACGCCACCACCGGCGTGACCTGCAACGCCATTTGCCCCGGCTGGGTGCTCACGCCCTTGGTGCAAAAACAGGTGGACGCCAAAGCAGCCGCTATGGGCTTGTCCAACGAAGAAGCCAAAAAAGTCCTGTTACAAGAAAAAGAACCCTCGATGCAGTTCACCACACCTGAAGAGCTGGGCGATTTGGCGGTGTTCTTTTGCTCGGCTGCGGGCAACAACGTGCGCGGGGTCGCCTGGAACATGGATGGCGGATGGACCGCTCAATGAAAGAAGCACTGAAAAAGTCTGCCGCTGCTTTTTTTGGGGCGATGCGGCTGGAACACCGGCCACGGGTTCTGGCTCGGGTTTAGCCATCACGCCTGCTTCAACAAAGCGACAGCCCGCGCCTCGATGCTTTGGCCCATGCCCACCGGCCCCAGCTTTTCTGCGGTCTTGGCCTTCACATTCACCTGATCTGCCTGCACGCCCAACGCCCGCGCCACGCCCGCGTTGATGGCCGCCATGTGCGGGGCCAGTTTGGGCGCTTGCGCCACGATGGTGCTGTCCACGTTCACCAGCTCCCAACCTTGCGCGCGCACGCGGCGCATGGCCTCGGCCAGCAACACCGATGAATCGGCTCCCCTGAACTGCGCATCCGTGTCCGGAAAATGCCGCCCAATGTCGCCCAAGCCCGCCGCCCCCAGCACCGCATCGGTGATGGCGTGCAGCAGCACATCGGCGTCTGAGTGGCCCAACAGGCCCGACGTGTGGGGGATCTCCACCCCCCCAAAAATCAACTTGCGCCCTGGCACCAGGGCATGCACGTCCCAGCCTTCTCCCACGCGGATGTTCATGTTCGGCCTTTCAAAACCGCCTCGGCAAACGCGAAGTCGGCCGGGTAAGTGACTTTCAAATTTTGGGCCGAGCCGGGCACCAGACGTGGCGAGAGGCCCTGGCGCTCCATGGCACTGGACTCATCGGTGATGCCTTCAAAGCCGTTGACGGCGGCCTCTGCCAAGGCGGCATGCAAAGCCCCGAGGCGAAACATTTGCGGCGTTTGGGCCAACCATTTGTCTTCGCGGGGCACTGTGCGGGCCACGCGGGCGTTCCGGCCGTCCAAGGTGTGCGCCTTGAGGGTGTCGGGCAGCGGCAACGCCAACAGGCCGCCCACTGGGTCATCCTGACAGGCCGTCATCAAGGCCGACACCGCTTCGGGTGTGATCAGGCAACGCGCTGCGTCGTGCACCAGCACCCAATCTTGAGCGGCTTCGCCCGCGTGCAACATGGCGCTCAGGCCGTTGAAAACGCTCTCGGCGCGGGTTGCGCCGCCACAGGGCGCGCGCCTGAAATGCTCGGGCCAGCCCGATGTGGGCCAGGCAAATTCATCGCCTGGTGACACCACCAGCCAGCCACTGGCCAGTTGTGGCACTTGCGCCAGGGCCTGCACGGTGTGCATGACCATGGGTTGGCCCGCCACAGATTGGTATTGCTTCGGGACAGCGGTGCCCGCGCGGCTGCCCGTGCCGGCGCAGGGCACCAGGGCATGAAAACGGGGGGTGTCTGGGGTGATCGGCATGGGATTGAATTGTAGGTGGCGAGCAGGACAGCAGAGCATGGATCGTCCCAACCCGCCATCAAGGACATCGCCTTGTGCTAAGGCCTTGCCCGTTTGGCCCTCCTACAATCGAAGCGTTTGACCACTTGCTCACCCCCCTCCATCCCGGCGGGGGGTGTTTTGCTTTTTCTTTTCGCCTTTGCCCATCGCCACCATGCAACTGCCCAGCCTCATCACCGGCAAACGTTTCACCCTGCCCCGCCCCGTGGGATCGGCCGATGCCGTGTTGCTGGCCCAGCTGGCCGAGCGCGAAAAAAAGGCGGGCAAGCTCACCGCCATCGTCACCGCCGACGCGGCCGACGCCCAGCGCCTGCTGGACGAGTTGGTGTTTTTCGCCCCGAACCTGCGCTGCGTGATGTTCCCCGACTGGGAAACCCTGCCCTACGACAGCTTCTCGCCACACCAAGACCTGATCAGCGAGCGCCTGGCCACGCTGTGGCGCATCAAACAGCGCAACCACTCCGAGAGCGCCGACGTGGTGCTGGTGCCCGCCACCACCGCGCTGTATCGGCTGGCTCCACCCTCTTTTTTGGCGGGCTACACCTTCGAGTTCAAGGTCAAACAAAAGCTCGACGAAGCCCAGCTCAAGGCCCAGCTCACGCTGGCGGGTTATTCGCATGTGAGCCAGGTGGTCAGCCCCGGTGAATACGCGGTGCGCGGTGGTTTGATCGATTTGTTCCCCATGGGCTCACCGGTGCCTTACCGGGTGGATTTGTTTGACGACGAAATCGACTCCATCCGCACCTTTGACCCCGACAGCCAGCGCAGCTTGTACCCCGTGCCCGAAGTGCGCCTGCTGCCCGGGCGCGAGTTCCCGATGGACGAGGCGGCCCGAGCGCGATTCAGGAGCCGCTGGCGCGAACTGCTGGAAGGCGACCCGACCAAAAGCCGCATCTACAAAGACATGGGCAACGGCGTGGCCACGGCGGGCATCGAGTACTACCTGCCGCTGTTCTTTGAAGAAACCGCCACCGTATTTGACTACCTGGGCGCGGGCCCCCATGCAACTCAAGCCAATGCGGCCACCGTGGTCCTGCATGGTGATCTGGAGCCCGCATTCCAGCGCTTTTGGCAAGACACCAAAGACCGCTACCGCCTGGTGCAGGGCGACCCCGAGCGGCCGGTGCTGCCGCCCGACACCCTGTTTTTGAGCGCCGAGCAGTTCTACACGCTGACCAACGGCCATGCCCAGTTGGCACTGCGAACCGGCACCGACGACGTTGAGAACAACGCCCTGGCCCAGCCCCTGCCCGATCTGACGGTGATGCGCGGTGCCGAAGACCCTCTGGCCCGGTTGCAAGCGCACATCCACAGCAGCAAAACCCGCGTGCTGATCCTGGCCGAAAGCGATGGCCGCCGCGAAAGCCTGCTTGACTTTGTGCGTTCCAGCGGCCTCACGCCACCGGTCTTCGACAGCCTTGAAGATTTTTTGACCAGCGACGAAAAAGTCGGCATGGCCACGGCGGCCTTGGTCAGCGGTTTTCACTGGTTTGAGCACGGCATGGACCTGGTCACCGAAACCGAACTCTTTGCCGCAGGGGCCACCACCCGCCGCCGCAAAAAGCAAGAACAGGTCAGCGACGTCGAAGCGCTGATCAAAGACCTGAGCGAGCTGAACGTGGGCGACCCGGTGGTGCACAGCCAGCACGGCATTGGCCGTTACCGGGGTCTGGTCAACATGGACATGGGCCAAAAAAACGAGGACGGCACGCCCGCCCTGCAAGAGTTTTTGCACCTCGAATACGCGGGCGATGCCACGCTGTATGTGCCGGTGAGCCAGTTGCAGTTGATTGGCCGCTACACGGGCGTGAGCGCCGACGAAGCGCCTTTGCACAAGCTGGGCTCGGGCCAGTGGGAAAAAGCCAAACGCCGCGCCGCCGAGCAGGTGCGCGACTCGGCCGCCGAGTTGCTCAATATCTACGCCCGCCGCGCTGCACGCGAGGGCCACCCTTTCCGCTACAGCCCACAGGATTACGAAACCTTTGCCAACGATTTCGGCTTTGAAGAAACCGCCGACCAGAAGGCAGCCATCCACTGCGTCATCCAAGACATGATCAGCCCTCGCCCCATGGACCGCTTGGTGTGCGGCGATGTGGGTTTTGGCAAGACCGAAGTGGCGCTGCGCGCCGCTTTTGTGGCGGTGACCGGCGGCAAACAAGTGGCGATTCTGGCCCCCACCACCCTGCTGGCCGAGCAGCATTACCAAACCCTCAAAGACCGCTTTGCCAAATGGCCCGTCAAGGTAGCCGAGGTCTCGCGCTTCAGGTCGGGCAAGGAAGTCACCGCCGCCCTCAAAGGCATTGCCGATGGCACAGTGGACATTGTGGTCGGCACACACAAGCTGCTGAGCGAATCCACCAAGTTCCATGACCTGGGCCTGCTCATCATCGACGAAGAACACCGCTTTGGCGTGCGCCACAAAGAGGCCATGAAGGCCCTGCGGGCCGAAGTCGACGTGCTCACGCTCACCGCCACGCCCATCCCCCGCACCATGGGCATGGCTTTGGAGGGCCTGCGCGATTTGAGCGTGATCGCCACCGCGCCCCAGCGCCGCCTGGCCATCAAGACCTTTGTGCGCAACGAGGGCACGGGCGTGATCCGCGAGGCGGTGCTGCGCGAACTCAAGCGCGGCGGGCAGTGCTACTTTTTGCACAACGAGGTCGAGACCATCGAAAACCGCCGTCAAAAGCTTGAAGAAATCCTGCCCGAAGCCCGCATCGCCGTGGCCCACGGCCAGATGCCCGAGCGCGAGCTGGAGCGTGTGATGCGCGACTTTGTGGCCCAGCGTTACAACATCTTGCTGTGCTCGACCATCATCGAGACCGGCATCGACGTGCCCACGGCCAACACCATCGTGATTTCACGCGCCGACAAATTCGGCCTGGCCCAGCTGCACCAACTGCGCGGGCGCGTGGGCCGCTCACACCACCAGGCCTATGCCTATTTGATGGTGCCCGAGATCGAGGGCCTGACCAAACAAGCCGCCCAGCGGCTCGACGCCATCCAGCAAATGGAAGAACTGGGCAGCGGCTTTTATCTGGCCATGCACGACCTGGAGATCCGTGGCGCGGGCGAAGTGCTGGGCGAAAACCAGAGCGGCAACATGCTCGAAGTGGGTTTTCAGCTGTACAACGAGATGCTGTCCGAAGCCGTGCGCTGCTTGAAAATGGGCAAAGAACCCGATTTGCTCAGTCCCCTGTCGGTCACCACCGACATCAACCTGCACGCCCCCGCCCTGCTGCCGGGCGACTACTGCGGCGACGTGCACCTGCGCTTGTCGTTCTACAAAAAGCTGGCCACCGCCAAAACCAGCAACCAGATCGACGCCTTGCTCGAAGAACTGGTGGACCGCTTTGGCAAACTGCCCCCGCAAGCCCAAACCCTGGTGGATGTGCACCGCCTGCGCGTGCTGACCCAGCCCTATGGCGTCATCAAGGTCGATGCCGCCCCCGGCGTCATCCAGATCACCTTCAAGCCCAACCCGCCCATAGACCCCATGGCCATCATCGGCTTGATCCAAAAGAACAAACACATCAAGCTGGCGGGCAACGACAAAATCCGCATCGAACGCGAACTGCCCGACCCCAAGGCACGGGCGCAGATGGTGCGGGATGTGCTCAGGAGTTTGGGGACGCCGAAGACAGAAACATCGATGGCATAGTCAATCGCTAAAACATGTTGAAGCTTGGCACAAAGGGCATGCTGATGGATTTGCCGTTAACAAACCGAGCAACCGGAACGGCTCCAAAAAATAATCCAATGGATTAGAATATCCGTCATGCTGACCATCGCAGAGCTGCCCGAATACATCCGTCGCGCTGAAAAACTGCTGAGTACATCTGAGCGCCCGGACATCATCAACTACTTGGCGGCGCACCCCAAAGCAGGTGACTTGATGGAGGGCACGGGTGGCATCCGCAAACTGCGCTGGGGACGAGGCGCACAAGGCAAATCGGGTGGGGTTCGCGTCATTTATTACGTTCACAGCGAACGGATGCCGCTCTACCTACTGACCCTGTTTGCCAAAAACGAGCGTGCCAACATCAGCAAAGCCCATCGCAATGAGCTGGCCGGTCTGACCGAATTACTGGTGCAACTTTGGATAGAGAACTGAAAGGAAAAAACATGACAAACGCATTCAACAGCATTAAACAAGGCCTGATTGAGGCTGTCGCTCACGCCAAAACCAAAGACAACAAAGCAGCTGGCGTCAAGCTCTACCAACCTCATGCGGTTGATGTGTGTCGCCTGCGCCAACGCCTGAGTCTGACGCAAGAGCAATTTGCCGCCCGTTTTGGTTTTTCGGTCGCCACCCTCCGTCATTGGGAACGTGGGGATCGTTCACCCAGCGGGGCCTCACTGGTGTTGCTGAATGTCATAGACCGCAATCCAGCTGCAGTGCTGCAAGCCTTGCAATGAGCGCAACGGACACTTGCTTGCTTGGTTTCAGTTGCGCAAGTTGCTGATCGGCCCGCCAAAAACAGCGCGGGCTTGGGCGTGTCGATCACCGGGATTTGCAAGTCGGCCAGCGTGGCGTCCAGCGCTTCCACGGTGCTGAAGGTCAGCGACAGTTCGGCGTAGATCACGGGGTTGATGACCAGGCGGTGGATTTGCGCTTGGGCGCGCAGTTGCGCAATGGACCAGTCGGCCCAAGTGGGATCGTTTTCAAGCACGTCCACCAGGACGTTGGTGTCGACCAGCATGTGGCGTATCGGCTCAGCAGCGCAGCAAGGCCATCAGGTCTTGCGTTTTCCAAGCCACATCGGCCTTGCCACGGGCGGCTTCAAAGCGGTCGGGCTGGAGCTTGGCCTTGCGGGTGGCCTTGCCGCTGTCGGCTTTGTGCAGCACCACTTCGCCGTTGCGGTTCACGGCAAAGTCAATCGAGGTGCCGGGGGTCAAACCCATGGCGTCGCGAATAGGCTTGGGGATGGTGACCTGGCCTTTGACTGTGAGGGTGGTGCTCATGCAACCTCCAGAAAATTCTTACCGGATTCTATCTGGCTAATACGGTTCAGATTCAGACACACTGCACGGGCAATGCAATTGCATTACCATTTTGGCTTCCTCCTTGGAGCCGCCCATGCCTGCCCTGATCGCCGCCGAATCCACCCTGACCGACCGTTACCAGACCACGGTGCCCGATGCCGTGCGCAAGGCGCTCAACTTGGGCAAGCGCGACAAGCTGCGCTACACCGTGCAGCCCGATGGCCATGTGCTGTTGACCCGCGCAGCAGATACCGACACCGACCCGGCGCTCGGTGCGTTTTTGAGCTTTTTGGCCAGCGACATGACCCAGCACCCTGAGCGCCTGCAAGGGCTGGACCCTGCGCTGCTGCAGCGCGTGCAGGCGTTGACGGCGGGCGTGGCTGTTGACCTGGATGCGCCGCTGTTGGCAGACGATGAATGAGCCAGACCACCCAAGCCCTGGTGGTGAACGGCTGGACAGTCTTTGCCCATCCGCTGTGGGTGACGCAGTTGCAGGCTTTGACGGCGCAGGTCGAGGCACTCCAAACCAAAGACCCAGAGAGCGACACCCGCAAGAAAGCGACCAAGCGGCTGGCCGCCATCTGGCAGCTGGCGTTTGAGGTGATTCCACAAGACCCCGCCCGCCCCGAATACCGGCAGGGCAACACCCTGGGCGATGCCCACCGGCATTGGTTTCGGGCCAAGTTCTTTCAACAGTCCCGGCTGTTTTTTCGCTTCCATGCGGCCAGCCGCATCATTGTGTTGGTGTGGGTGAATGACGAGGACTCGCGCCGTGCCTACGAATACGCGGACGATGCCTACCGCGTGTTTCGCAAAATGCTGGACAGCGGATACCCACCGGGCGATTGGGATGAACTGTTGACACAGGCTGCTGTGTGGCCCAAAACGTGATGGCCCAGCCCCGATAATGTCGGCTATGACCACCGCCACCTCCGCCCCCAACCCCTCCCCCACCGAGTTTGCCCCCGGCCTTGCCATTCAGGGCTTCACCGCCCCACTCTCGCTGTCACAGTTCAAGCTGATCGCGTTTGACATGGACTCCACGCTCATCAGCATCGAGTGCATCGACGAGATCGCAGATGCCGTGGGCCGCAAGGCCGAGGTGGCCGCCATCACCGAAGCGGCCATGCGCGGCGAGATCTCCGACTACAAAGACAGCCTGCGCCGCCGCCTGGCCCTGCTCAAGGGCGTCACGCTGGCCGACATGGAGCGCGTTGACACCGAGCGCCTGAAGATCAACCCCGGCGCTGCCGAGCTGATATCGGCCTGCCAAAAAGCGGGCATGAAGGTGCTGCTGGTCTCGGGCGGTTTCACTTTTTTTGCCGACCGGGTCAAAGCGCGTCTGAACATCGACTTTGCCCGGTCCAACCGGCTGGAGATCGCGGGCGGCACACTCACGGGGGGCCTGGTCATGCAAAGCTGGGGGGACATTTGCGACGGCGCAGAAAAACGCCGCACCTTGATCGAAGTGGCCAGCCTGCTGGGCATCGAGCCGCACGAGTGCATCGCCGTGGGCGATGGTGCCAACGACCTGCCCATGATGGGCGCCGCCGGTTTGTCGGTGGCCTACCACGCCAAGCCCAAGGTGCGCGAGCAGGCGATGGTCGCCATTCAGCAAGGCGGACTGGATCGATTGCTGGAAGTCGTCAAACCCTGAATGACTCCTGTAGGTTGGAGATTCAGCTCCGACTTTCAGGGCATGGACCAAGTGAGAAGTCGGAACTGAAGCCGCAGACCTGGTTGTTGCGCAAGGGTTTGAGCAAATCGCTCAAGCCGTTGTGGTCGATCTCTTGCATCAAGCGCAATAGCTGCCCGACCTCGCCTTTGGGGAAACCCTCACGCGCAAACCAGTTCAGGTAATTGCCGGGCAAATCGGCGATCAACATGCCTTTGTGTTTGCCAAAGGGCATGGGCGTATTGACCAGTTTCATCAGGTCTTCGGGTTTCATGCGCAGGCCCTCAAGGCTCGCCCCACAGCCAAGCACGCACCCTGGCATGAAACGCCTCGGGCCGCGAAACCATGACCCAATGCCCACAGGGCAAGCCCTGCACGACGCTGCCGGGGGTGGATGCAACCTTCTCCAACCATTGGACCGAATGGAACATGAAAGGCTTGCGCTCGCCGTAGACAAACAGCAGCGGCTGGGGCAACTGAATTTGTGCCGCTCGCTTAAAGCCGCCTGCCGTGCTGAACCACTGCATGGCATAGGGGTAATTCATCTTGTGGGTGATCGAGGCTGGGTCCGTGGGGCAGCGCAGCCAGCGGGCCATGGCGCGGGTCATGCGGGTGCCCAAGTTGCCGCCCAGCTTCCAGGCCAAGGCCAGCCACACTTGGTAGCCCATGACGGACAGCTTTTCTTTCAAACCCCATTCGCGCAGCAGGGCACCCGAGTTGTGGTCCCCCACATCCACCGCCACCACACGGGCCACGCGCTCTGGGTGGCGCATGGCCAATTCGTAGCCAAACACGCAGCCCCAGTCGTGCAGTATGAGCGTCACGGGCTGGTCGGGGCTGATGCGGTCCACGATCTGACGCAAGAGCTGGCACATGTCGTCCAAGCTGGTGGCGGCAGGGCCCGTCTCAAAGCCAGGCAGTGTCAGGCGGGCACAGCTGGCACGGTCTTGCAGTGCGGCCACGGTGCCGTCCCACAGGGCGCGGGTGTCGGGCCAGCCATGCAGCATGAGGATGACTTCGTCGCCCTGCCCTTGCAGCCAGACTTCGGTGCCGTTGACGGTGATGCACCGCTCCTGCTTGTCCATGGTTTACAAAGCCTTGGCCAGGCGCGCAACGCCTTCGAGGATCTTGTCTTCGCCCACGGTGGCAAAGCTCAAACGGAAGGTGGCGTGGTCGGGGTGGGCGCAGAAGAACGGTGTGCCCGGCACAAAGGCGACGCCTTGCGCGATGGCGCTTTTGGCGAACACATTGCCATCATTGACCTTGCCGCCCGCACCTGTGAGGCGCGCCCAAACAAACAAGCCGCCTTGCGGCTGCACAAACTCGACCGCATCGCCCAACTCACGGCGCAGCGCGTTGCCCATGGTTTGGGCGCGCTGGGCATACACGCTGCGCACTTTGTCGAGCGTGGCGGGCATGCGGCCCGCCAAAAGGTATTGCGCGGCGGTGGCCTGAGCAAAGGTGCTGGTGTGCGCATCGCTGAACTGTTTGCACATGGTGGCGCGGGTCAGCAACTCGGGCGGTGCCACCATCCAGCCCACACGCAGGCCGGGCGACAACACCTTGGACAGCGAGCCGCAATGCACCAACAGCTCGCGGCTGCCGGGCACGGATGCGCTCATGGCCAGCAGGCTGGGCGGCGGGGCTTCGCCAAAGTACAAATCACCATACGGGTCGTCTTCGACGATCAGGGTCTGGTGTTTGACCGCCATCTCCAAAATTTGCTTGCGACGCTCGGCGCTCAGCAAGGCACCGCTGGGGTTGCCAAAGGTGGGGATCACGTACACAAACTTGGGTTTGTGCTCGGCGATCAGCTTTTCCAGCTCATCGGTCTTCACGCCGTGGCCGTCCACCGGGGCGCTGATGAGTTCGGCCCCATACAGGCGAAAGCATTGGATGGTGGCCAAAAAAGTCGGGCCTTCCACGATCACCTTGTCACCGGGACTGATCATGGTTTTGCCGATCAAATCCAGACCTTGCTGGCTGCCGGTGGTCACGATCAGCTGGTCTGCGGTCACGTCATGGGCACCCTTTTGGGCCATGACGTGGGCCAGTTGCTCGCGCAGCGGACCAAAGCCTTCGGTCGCGCCATACTGCAGGGCCGCGCCGGGGTCTTGGCTCAGCGCGGCGTTGCTGGCTTCGCGGATGCCGTCCACGTCAAACATGGCGCTGTCGGGAAAGCCGCCCGCAAAGCTGATGATGCCGGGCTTGCCCAAGAGCTTGAACAGCTCGCGGATGGCGGAGGTTTCGACGTTGTTCAGGCGGTCGGCAAATTGCAATGGCATGGTGGTGTATCTTTCCGGGTTGAATTGGTCCTCATTTTGCCAACATCCACATCCCCAGTTCCAACCGCCATGACGCCCGCCCAGATCGAATCTTTTTTTGCCACCCTGCAAGCGGCCAACCCCATGCCCGTGACGGAGCTGGAATACACCAGCGTGTTCGAGCTGCTGGCCGCTGTGCTGCTGTCGGCCCAGGCCACCGACGTGGGCGTGAACAAGGCCACACGCAAACTGTTTCCGGTGGCGGGCACGCCGCAAAAGATCCTGGCGCTGGGCCTCGCAGGACTGGAGGACCACATCAAGACCATTGGCCTGTTCCGCAGCAAGGCCAAACACCTGATGGAGACCTGCCGCATTTTGGTGGAACAACACGGCGGCCAAGTGCCCCGCACCCGTGAAGCGCTGGAGGCCCTGCCCGGCGTGGGCCGCAAAACCGCCAATGTGGTGCTCAACTCTGCTTTTGGTGAGCCCACCATGGCGGTGGACACGCACATTTTTCGCCTGGGCAACCGCACGGGCTTGGCCCCGGGCAAAACGCCTTTGGCGGTAGAGCTCAAGTTGCTCCAACGCATTCCAACCCAGTATGTGGTGGATGCCCACCACTGGTTGATCCTGCACGGGCGCTATGTGTGCCAGGCCCGTAAACCGCTTTGCGGGCAATGTGCGGTGGCGACGTTTTGCGATTTCAAACCCAAAACGGCTTGACTGCTTGGTCATTTGCATTCTGCGGCATTTTTTGGGCGCCAAGGTGTACCCTCGCGGGCGGGTAAAATTTGCCGTTCTGTCCGCTACGGGCAGCCCCTGATGGTCGGCATCGACCGCCCTTGCCTCAAGAGCCTGCGGCTTTGATGGCCTGTCCAACCCAAAACCGAATCGCCCATGACGCGAGCCCAGCCGCGTACCCACTTCAACAGCTCCCGCCTGACGCGCTTTTTGACCGAAAACGCTCTGCTTGACGCCGCCCCGGCCAGGGACGATGTGGGACAAAAACTGGCCGACTGGCTGAACTTTCGCCAGGCCATTGCCTTGCACGCTGTGCTGCACCCAGAACAGCAGAGCCCAGCTGCGCTCGTGTCACAGCGGCGGGCAGCGCCCGTCAACGCCGACACACTGACCCGGCATGTGAACCAGGTACGCAGCCAACTGGAGCAATCCATCGCGCAAGGCGCGCGCCCCGGCTCGGGCCTGACACGCATCGACATGCCTACACCCGAGCTGGATGAGCCGATCGAGCCCAAAACCGCTTTTGAGCCCTACCGTCGGTTTTATGCCGCACACCAGCGGCAAATGGAAACGAGCCTGCGCACCCTGCGCATCCAAGTGAGGGGGCAGTTGGCCCAAAGCACCCCGGCGCTGCAACAACTTGCGGCACTCGATGCAGCCTTTGACAGCATTCTGGGCGTACGCGAGGACCTGTTGCTGGGCAAAGTGGCCAAGCTGCACGAAAAGCGCTTTGCCCAAGCGCTGAAACACCACCTCAAGTCGCTCGCAGAACCCGAAAAACCATCCGTTTCAGGCCCCCGGGCAACCACAACCGTGACCCCCGGCATCTGGCTGATGCCACTGCAACAAGCCATGCGCAGCGCGCTGATGGCCGAACTGGACACCAGGCTCCAGCCTACGCTGGGCCTGCTGGAAGCCTTTCAACAAGAACACACCACCTCACCATGAAACGCTCTTCATTTCTGCTGTCCTTTGCTCTGGGCCTGTTGGCGATTGTCTGGGTCATGACTGCCGTGGCCAGTTCTCACCCATTGGTGTTGGCAATGGCCACCCTGATCGGCGCGGTGTATGTTTTTGGCGCAATCGAGTTGCACCAATACCGCACCACCACCAGCGCCTTGAAACAGGCGCTGGACAACACGCCGGGAGAGTTGGTGCAACTGAACGACTGGTTGATCACGCTTCCAGCAGGCCTGCAAAACCCGGTGCGCCAGCGCATCAACGGCGAACGCCTTGCTTTGCCCGGCCCCACCTTCACGCCTTATCTGGTGGGCCTGCTGGTCATGCTGGGCATGCTGGGCACATTTTTGGGCATGGTGGTCACGCTCAATGGTGCGGTGTTTGCCCTGGAGGGCTCCAGCAACGTGGCTGGCATCCGGGCCGCGTTTTCCGAGCCCATCAAAGGCTTGGGCCTGGCATTTGGAACCTCGGTGGCGGGCGTGGCCACCTCGGCCATGCTGGGCCTGATGAACCATTTGGCGCGCCGCGAACGGACTCAGGCCTCGCATACCCTGGACACCCTGATTGCCACCCGGCTGCGCCGGTTTTCATTAGTGCACCAGCGCCAGGAAAGCTTCGTCACCCTGCAACAACAAGCCCAAGCCCTTCCCCAAATTCTCTCGCAATTGCAGGCCATGATGGCGCAAATGACGCAAAACAGCGAGCAATGGCAGCAAAGCCTGTTGGCCAACCAGGCGCGTTTTCACACCGATGTACAAGCGGCCTACACTGGCTTGGCACAATCGGTGGACCAGTCACTGCGCACCAGCTTGAGCCAAAGTTTGCAGTTGGCCAGCGAGGGCATTCGCCCTGTCGTGCAGGACACCCTGGCACAAATGGCCGCACAAGCGAAAAACATCAACGCGCAGCTGCTGGACCATACCCAGGCACACCTGGGCGAGCTGAACAGCCAAATGGCCACCGTCGCCGCTGCAGTGGCACAAACGAGCGCGGACAGCCTCGCCCACCACGAACAAACCAACACCCGCATGACCGATCAAGTGGGCCAAACTTTGCACAACTTCAGCCAAAACGCTGAGCGCAGTGCACAAGCCTTGATAGCGCAGTTGCAAGCCGCGCAAACAGAGCACCAAGCCCAGCAAGACAGCGCCGAACAAGCGCGCCAACAAGCCTGGCAGGCCGCACTTTCAAGACTGGCCAATGAACTGCACAGCCAGTGGCAAAGCGTGGGCGACAAGACCCTGGCGCAGCAACAGTCCATTTGCGATACGCTGACCCAAACGGCACACCAGATCACCACCCACAGCCAGACCCAGGCCACCCAAACGCTGGCCGAAGTCACCCGCCTGATGGCCAGCAGTGAGGCGCTGGTGCAAGCGCGCATGGCCTCAGAAGTCGAATGGACCCGCCTGCACAGCCAACGCGCCAACGAACTGGCGCAAGTGCTACAAACAGAACTGTCTGCCCTGCGCGAAACCGAGGAGACACGTGGCCAAGCCGCCGTGGCACGCTTGGATCAATTGCAGGCGCAGGTCAGCAAGCACCTGAGCTCACTGGGCCAGGCGCTCGAAGAGCCCATCACCCGACTGATCGAAACCGCCAGCAAAGCGCCCAAAGCCGCTGCCGAAGTCATCGGACAAATGCGCGAGGAAATCTCTCAAAGCGCAGCGCGTGACAACGCCTTGCTCGATGAGCGCACCCGCATTCTGGAGACTTTGAGGACTTTGCTTGACACCATCCACCACGCCTCCACCGAACAACGTGGCGTGATCGACGCCCTGCTGGTGACGAGTCAAAACTCGCTGGCAAACACCAGCGAACAGTTCCAGGCGCATGTGTCAGCCGAGACGGGCAAGCTGGGCGATATCGCCGCCCAGGTCACGGCCAGCGCCGTTGACGTGGCCAGCCTGGGCCAAGCCATGGGCTTTGCCGTGCGCAGTTTCAGCGAGACCAACGACAAACTCATGTCTCAGTTGCAACACATCGAGCAAGCCATCGACAAATCGATGACCCGCAGCGACGAGCAACTGGCCTATTACGTGGCACAAGCCCGGGAGATCATCGACCTGAGCATCACCTCGCAACAAGATGTGCTGCAAGCACTGCATCACCCATCTGCCACAACCACCAAGGAGGCCGTTTGATGCGCGATCACGACGCAGACATCGACTCCATGTCGACCACCTGGATCTCGTTTGCCGACCTCATGACCGGCCTGCTGGGTGCGTTTGTTCTGCTTTTGGTGGCCGTGATGGCGGCACAACTGGACATGGCCTCACAACTCGAAAACGAGGTCGAAAAACGGCAGGTGGCAGAGCAAAAACGACTGTCGCTCGAGCAAGCCCTGGCGGCTCCTCTGGCCAGCGGTCGCATCACCTTGAACAATGGCCGCATCGGCATCAGCGGCAAACTGCTGTTTCGTTTTAACTCTGACCAACTCGAACCCGAAGGCCGTCAATTGCTCAAAAGTCTGGTGCCGCCGCTGCGCAGCTACCTCCAAACGCGCGAGGAAATGTTGATGGTCAGCGGCTTCACCGACGACAAGGCGGTCAGCAGCAGCAACCGCGAGTTTGCCGACAATTGGGAACTTTCAGCCCAGCGCGCCCTCTCAGTCACCCGCACCCTCATCGAAGAGGGCATGCCCTCGTCCTTCTTGTTCGCTGCCGCATTTGGCCAAGAGCAACCCCTGGTGGCCAACACCAGTGAACAAGCACGCGCCCAAAACCGTCGCGTCGAAATGGCGCCTGTGCCCAAAGCAAAAAACGCTCCTGATGCGTCACCAGGCGGCCGCACTCCATGACCCCCAAGGTGTTGGCTGTGCTGGACTCGATGCGTGCAATGGGTGCAGATCGCTTTGACCCGGTCGCCTGGCACCACATCGAAACACTGGCCCTGCGCACCATCGCACAAACACCTGCGGTGCAGTCTCTGCTGGAGCAAACGCTGCAGCAAGCCCTTGACCAACTTCTCTCGCGCATGTCCACCCGCCAAGCACAGAGCGATGCCACCGACGAACAAGCCCCAACAAAGCCCTCTGCCCTGGCCGCATTGCTGCAAGCCATGTCCAGCCGTGACTGCGGCGAGCGCTTGTCCCTGGTCAATGCCCCCGGCTCCGAAAACCCCCGCGTGCGCAAGTTTCGGCAACAACTGGGCAAAATCAGCACGCAAAAACAAGTCAGCCAGGCCATCGCCCAAGCCCCACAAAATGCCGGCCCCATCAACTCGCACATGCTGGTGCTTCGTTCCCTGGGCCTGATGCGCGATATTTCCCCGGACTACCTGAGCCGCTTCATGGTGTACGTAGACACCTTGCTCAGCCTGGAAGATGCCGGCAAAGCCAGAAACGCCACAGACCGGAGGTCAGACAGCAAGTGGTTGAAACCTGCCCCTGCGGCAACCCCCTCAAAGCGCTGAACGCCTGGGCCAACCGCAGTTCACCACCCACTGGCCGTCCAAGGGTCGGAGCGGATACGGATGCCGTGGTTGAACACGGCTTCAATGGCGTGGCGTGTGGCTGGGTCGGCGCATTGGAAGCCCTGCACAAAACTCACTGAGCTCAGCAGTCCAGCACCTGATGTCCTCCTTGGGCTGGTGCGTCTATCGGCCATTGGCCCACATCGGCAATTGTGATGCGCCCATAGGTTGCCAGAAAGTTGGCTGCGCGAATCACACCAGCATGTGTCACCCACACCGCCTCAGCCACCCGTTGATGCCTGAGTTCGTCGATCGCGTTAGCCACACGATCGATCACCCCCTGCGAGCTTTCGGAACCGCCAAAGCGGTGATGGGCGAAGTCGGCCATCCAGTCGTCAAAGGCAGAGCAAGGGATGGCATCCCAGCGTTGCAGTTCCCAGCAGCCGAAATCCATTTCGTTCAGGCGTGGATCGACGACCGGCGGCTGCAGATCGGGGCGCAATTGGTACAGCTCGCTTGCCAGCTGCTGCGCCCGGCCCATGCCCGACACCCACACCGGTAAACCCAGCGGCAGGAGCGTGGCAGCGGATTTAGCCGCTTGCCGGGTCAGGCCCACATCGGCCGGCACGTCGCTTGCGCCATAACACAGACCCGCATCGAGCGAGACACGCGCGTGGCGCAAAAGCCAAAGTTTCATGAGCGCCTCCTCAAAGGGCCAGTGCCAGGCCTAGGTAGAACAGCAGTTCGCTGAGCTGCTGAGTGGCACCCAAGCCGTCGCCGGTGAAGCCTTGCAGACGCCGCTGCAACAAACGCCACATCCAGGCCAGGCCGACCAAGGCACCCATCACCGCGGGCAGCCAAGGCATGCCCGGCGCCATCCAGCCTGCCAGTGCCATCGCGGCAGCCCACCAAGCCAGGCCAGCCAACAGCCCAGCGGTCGAGATGCTCTCGGCCAGCGGCTTGCTCTTGGACCGAGCAGTGTCGCCCACATGCGGCAGGGTGCGGATCACAAAAAGCGGCATCAGCCGCGAGCTGACATGCGCTGCGAACAGCGCCCAGGCCACCTGCTGCGCCCCACTAGCCTGCACCAGCAGGCCCAGCAGCAGCACTTTGGCGATCAGGGCCAACACCAGTGCGATGGCGCCATAGCTGCCAATGCGCGAGTCCTTCATGATGTCCAGCGCACGTTCCCGACTGACTGCACCACCCAGGCCGTCGGCCGTGTCGGCCAGACCATCCTCGTGAAAAGCACCTGTCAACCAAACGCTGAAAGCGGTGCTCAACACGGCCGCCACCCAAGATGCCGCAGGCTGAACAGGCAGCACATGAACCAGACCCCAGAACACCAGCGCCGTCAACCCACCAACCACCCAGCCCACACCGGGAAAGTGCGCTGCGCTGTCGCGCAGCATGGCCGGCGAAAAGCCAACCCAGTCTGCCAGCCGCCCATCGATTGGGATGCGGGTGAAGAACTGGATGGCAATCAAAAAGTGACGAATAAAGGACATGATCTCAACGTGCTGCGGCAGGGGCTTCGTTCTGCCGAGACACCCCGGCGGACTCGAAGCTGACCATTTCTCGCAGGATAGCGCAGGCACTCAAGAGCAGTGGCCATGCCAAAGCCGCACCCGAGCCCTCCCCCAAGCGCAGCCCCAGGTCCAGCAAGGGCTCGGCCTTGAGGTGGGACAGCAACAGTGCATGACCGCGTTCGCCTGAGCGGTGGGCGAACACGCAGCGCTGCAGCACGTTCGGCTTCAGCTTGCTGGCCACCAGCACGGCCGAACTGGTGATGAAGCCGTCCACCACGATCACTCGTCGCTCGGCCGCGGCTTGCAGCACCGCGCCAACCATGGTCGCGATCTCATAACCGCCGAAAGCTGCCAAGGCTGTTAGCGGTTCCGCCGCGTGCGGATGGCGTGCCAGCACCTGACCCAGAACACCGATCTTGCGCTGCACAGCCTCAGCATCCAACCCAGTGCCGGCCCCTGTGCAGTCCACAATGTCCAAACCCGTGAGACGACTCATCAGCAACGAGGCAGCCGAGGTGTTGCCAATGCCCATCTCTCCCAGCAGCAGCGCGTTGCCCTTCAGAACCCTCACCAGCTCAACACCGTTGGCCATAGCCTGGTCGCATTGCTCAGGCGTCATCGCCTGGCCCTCCAGCGCATCGGCTGTGCCGTGCGCCACTTTGGCGATCAACAGTCCAGCGCGGGGCGCGAAGTCGTGACGCACGCCGCAATCCACCACCTTGAGGCCAAGGCCGTGTTGCCGCGCCAGCACACTGACGGCCGCCCCGCCTGCCAAGAAGTTCTCGACCATCTGCCAGGTCACGTCGCTCGGGTAGGCCGAAATTCCGCGTGCGGCCAGGCCATGGTCTCCGGCGAACACCACCAGTTGCGGATGCGTCAGCGTGGGCGTCTCGCTGCCCAGTACCAGGCCGATGCGCTGCGCGAGCCGCTCGATCTGCCCGAGCGAGCCGACCGGCTTGGTCTTGTTGTCCAACAGGTTTTGCAGGCGCGCGGCGAGCGCGGGCTGGGTAATGTCGTCAATGGTGGGAATGGCGAAGATCATGGTTCAGTCCTTTTTGATCAGGGCGTCGAGCACACCGGGCTCGACATGTTGTTCAAGAAAATCGGCGAGCCCGTCAAACACAGTCTCCAGCGTAGGCACCGCCGCACCAAACAGGGCGCGCAACACCGCGGGTTCTTCAAACAGGCCGTGCAGGTAGCAGCCGAGCACGTTGCCAGCGGCGTTTTGCCAGGCCAGGCCGGGCATCACTTCGCGCGCCACATCGCCCCCTGCGGCCATGGCCGGGTGCTGCGCGGTCTGCCCGTGGTGAATTTCATAGCCGGACGCGGTGGTGCCCGAGAGCGCGGCCCAAGGGCCGGTGAGCCCGTCAAAGGTCGCCGTGGTGCGGCGCACGGTTTTATCGGCGTCGAAAGCGGTTACCAGCGGCAGCAGGCCCAAGCCAGGCGCATTGCCCAACGCCATGGGCTCGATGCCGTGGGTGTCGATCAGCGCCTCGCCGAGCATTTGCAACCCGCCGCAGATGCCCAGCACCGCCCCGCCGTGCGCGGCATGGTCGGCCACGGCACGGTCCAGGCCTTGCACACGCAACCAAGCCAGATCGGCGGCAGTGGCCTTGGAGCCGGGCAGGACGATCCAGTCGGCCCTGGCGCAGTCGGCCGGGGTACGCGCCCACACCAGGTGCACACCCGGCACGTTCTTGAGCGGCTGAAACTCGTCGAGGTTGCTGATGCGCGGGTAGGCAATAACAGCCACGCTCTTGGTCACCGCACCCGCTGCGCGGGTCTTGTCATCAAAAACACCGTCTTCTTCGGGTAAACCATGCTGCCACCACATCGGCAGGGTGGCGATCACCGGCACACCGGTCAGGTCTTGCAGCATCTGCGGGCCGGGCGCCAGCAGCGCAGCGTCACCGCGAAACTTGTTGAGCACAAAACCGTGGATCAGCGCGCGCTCGTCCGGTGGCAGCAGCGCCCAGGTGCCGTACAGGTGGGCAAACGCGCCGCCCCGGTCGATGTCGGTCACCAGCAGGCAGCGCGCCTGCGCGTGGCGTGCCACGCGCATGTTCACGATGTCGCTCGCGTGCAGGTTGATCTCGGCCGGCGAACCGGCACCCTCGATCACCACCACATCGTTTTCAGCCCGCAGGCCGTCCAGCGCGGCGGTGATGTGCGGCCAGACCTTTTCACTGCGTCCGCGCCACGGCATATCGCTGAGCTCGGGGCTGACTTCGCCCATCAGCACCACCTGGCTGCGCGTGTCGGCCTCGGGTTTGAGCAACACCGGGTTCATACGCACATTCGGTTCGGCCCTGGCTGCGAGGGACTGGAAGTACTGCGCGCTTCCGATTTCACCCTGTTCACCCGATACTCCGGCCACCACTCGCGCGTTGTTGCTCATGTTTTGCGCTTTGAACGGTGCCACCTTCAGGCCCTGGCGGGCGTAGTGGCGGCACAGCGAAGTGGTGAGCCAGCTTTTGCCAGCGCCGCTGGTGGTGCCGAGCACCATGACGCAAACGGCCGTCATGCGGTGGTCACCTGTTGACTGTGAAGGGCTTGCGCCAGAGCAGCCTGCGCAGCAGGCGGCTGCACGCTAAGGCGCCAGTGGCCCGGAAGGCCCATGGAAGTGGTGTCGCGCAGCTTGATGCCCTGCGCGCGCAAAACGGACACGTTCAACGGCCCGGGTGCCTGCACGCACAAATAGTTGGAATCGCTGGGCAGGCAAACCCAGCCCAAGCTTCGCAACAGAGCCAGTTGCTGCGTTTTCCAGCCGCGCAATTGCGCCCGGCTCTGCGCCAGCCAAGCCTGCGTTTCGGGCTGCATCCAGGCGCTGAGCATGGCTGCGGCGTGGGCACCCAGCGGCCAGGAAGGTGCCAAGCTTTCCAGTGTTGCTTGCAGTGCGCTGGCTCCCAGCGGCGCAATGGCATACGCCCCGCGCACGCCGGTGAGGGCCAGCGCTTTGTTGGGAGACCAGAGTTGCCAAACGGTATTCAGGGCGGCAGCGTCCAGACTACAACGGCCTGCCAGGCGCAGAGGCTCGTAAGCACGGTCCAGCACCACCACGCCGCCCTGATTGGCCACGGCCTGCGCCCGGTGTTCGACCGCGCCTTGCGGGCTCGATGGCTCACACAGCCACAGCAAATCGGCTGCGGCCGGATCTGCCACACCCTGCAAGCCCCAGGCTGCTGCGGCCCGCGCATAGTCACCATAAGCCTGCGCGGGTTGCCACACGGTTTTCCCACCCGCGCGCACCACCGCTGCGGTGATGCGGGCAATGAACTCGCTGGCGCTTCCAGCCATCACAATTCGTTCAACGGCCACCCCATGAAAATCGGCGAGCACTGCACTCAAGTGGGTGTAAGCTGGGTCGGGGTAATGCTGCGCGTCGGCCAGCGCCAGCGCGGCCAGCGCCATGGGGCACGGACCGCACGCGTTGGCGTTGGTGGAGAAGTCCCATGGCGGGACGCCTTGGGCATCTGGCCCGCCGTGCAATGGCTGCGTTGCCGTGTTCATACGACTGGCCCCAACAGTCCTGCCACCCATACGATAAGCGCCAGCCCCGCCAGCGCGCCCACCACACGACCCGCCAGCTTCAGTGCCTGTGCGGTGTCTGCCGCTTGCGGGCTGCGCCCTGCGGGATGCAGCGTGTACACGCCAGGCTTGGCCAAGTGCACGTCCAAAGCCAGCGCCATGGCGGCCATGGGCCAACCGCTATTGGGTGACGGTGTTGATCGCGCGTGAGAACTCAAATGCCGCAAAAGCCCCAACTTACCCTGCCCCAAGATCAGCACCGACGAGATGCGCGCGGGCACCCAGGACAACACATCGTCAGCCCGCGCCGCCCACTTGCCTGCCCAAGTCCAGTCACGGCCATGCCGTTCCCCAAGGTAGCCCCACATGGCATCAGCCGTGTTGGCAAAGCGATACAACGCAGCGCCCGGCAAGCCGGCCACGGCAAACCAGAACAGCGGGGCCACCACCGAGTCGTTGAGGTTTTCGGCCAGAGTTTCAATGGCGCTTTCGCGCACCTGGGCAGCGTCCAAGGTGGTCACATCGCGGCTCACCAGCCAGGCCAAGCGTGCGCGTCCGTCAGCCAGTGACGCATCCAACGCCGTTTCGACAGCTTGCACCTCATCGCGCAACATGCGCCAGGCCAGCAAGGGTTTGAGCAGCAAGCCCAGCAAAAAAATTTGAATCCAAAGTAAAGGTATTTGCACTGCAACCCAATTCAAAAAAAAGGCGCAAGTGGTCACCAATATGGCACCTAAACTCCAAGCCAGCAGGCCAGACAATAACTCGCGTGTCGGCCAAAGCTGAGTACCGGACAAAGGTGCGATAAGTGCACCGACAATGCCCAAATAATGACCCATCCACACGACTGGGTGCCAACGCTCACGTGGCTCGCCCAGCCACCAATCTAGCCCTAAAGCGATAACCGTAGCACCTGCCAAAACCGACCAAGAAGGCTGCGTCAGCAGGGTCTGAGCGATGAGTTGCAAGGTCATAACGAATGGCTACAACGCTGGGGGCAAACGGGCAAGCATGCCGCCAACCAAGGCCGAGGGACGACTTTCTCGCGGCAAGGCACCATCTGGTGCTAGTTGATGCAGGGCTGCGCAGTCGAGCAATTGCTGCGCCACATCATCTGTAGCGGCCAAATCACCAAAAAGATAGCTGTGCTTGCCTTGGGCCTGAAAAGCGGCGGTACAAGAACGCGAACAGCCACCGAGGCAGGCCATGGCACGCACGGTGACCATCGCCCATTTCGGCTGTTCTCCAAAAGCCTGTGCAGCCTGCACAGCCTCCAGCAAGATGTCTCCCGCTGCACGGTGCTCTCTTGGTGTGTCGGTGGTGCGACAAGTGGTGCAAATAATGAGTTCAGTCATTCGCTTGTGTATGCATGTTGTGCGGTCGGGGTTTATAAAGTAAGTGGAATAGGGCTGGCATGATCGTCAGTCTTCAATGCCGCGCTGTGCCGGAATACCCGCTTTGAAGGCATGTTTGACCACCTTAATTTCTGACACGGTATCGGCCAACTCAATGATCTCTTCGGGGCAGCGTCGACCCGTGATCACAACATGGGTATGTTTTGGCCGATCACGCAAGGTTTGCAAAACACCCTCCAGGGGCAACCAGCCGTAGATCAGCGGGTAGGTAAGCTCATCAAGGGTCACCATGAAGTAGTCGCCGCTCATGATGGCTGCACGGGCTTTTTCCCAACCGTCACGCGCCAACTGGGCGGAATGCTCCAAGTCTTGGCTTTTCCAACTGAACCCATCGCCCAGGCCTTCAATCGGAATACCGAGCTGCTCGAACATGCGGTGCTCGCCGAAGCGCGCTGAGGGCACCTTCATGAACTGAAAAATTTTCACCAGCTTGCCGTGCACGTGTGTGCGGCCAAATGCGCGCAAGGCCAGGCCAAAGGCAGCCGTGCTTTTGCCCTTACCGTCGCCCGTGTTCACGATCAATAAACCACGACGTTCGCCTTCGGGCTTCTCATAGCGCTTTTCAGTGGGTGCGGATTCAATTTCCATGGTTTGATGTCCAATCAAAGTTACAAACGAATTCAATTGGGCAAAGCCACCCAGCGCTGACCCAAGGCGTGTATGGAGATCCGGTGTTCAAACACTGCCTCTAAAGCCCGATGCGCCGCTTTTTCGTGGGTAGAACCGGCGTGGACAATGCAGCCCTGCTGCATTACCACCACCTCGTCGGCCATGAGCGCCAGCGTGATTTCGTGCAGCACGCTGACCACGGTTTTGCCCTGCGCCACCAGGCTGCGCACCCGCGCGATCCAGTCGGCCTGGTGCGGCGGATCTAGGTTGGCCAGCGGTTCATCCATCAGCAATACGTCGGCTTCCACCGCCAGCAGCCGCGCCAGCAGCACGCGCTGGCGCTCGCCGCCTGACAGCGCGCCCAAAGGGCGGCACTGCCAGTCCCAGGCCTGGGTCTGGCGCAACGCGCGCTCCACCGCAGCGTGGTCGGCTGGGCCGGGTGGGGCCAGCCAAGCTTGATGCGGCAGGCGCCCGAGTAAGGCCACGTCGTACACCGTGAGGTCGTCGGCACTGGCTTCACCGGCTCCGCTTTGCGCCAGCCAGGCCAGAGCCCGGGCACGTTCGCGCGGTGCCATGCTCGCCATGGGCTGGCCGTGCAACAACACATCGCCCTGGCAAGGCAACACCCCCGCCAGCGCACGCAGCAAGGTGGACTTGCCAGCGCCATTGGGACCGACGATGCTGGTCCAGCGGGCAGCGCTCAGGGCCAAGTTCACACCCTGCAGAACATGGCGCTCGTTGTAGCCGACACCCAGCGTGGCATGCAGGTTCACCGCTTGCAATGCGGCAACGGGTTGTGGCTGTGCGGTGATGGCTGTGTTCAGCATGGCATCACCCCACCCGTTTGCGCATGAGCCACAGCAAATAACCCCCGCCCAGCACCGCCGTGAGCACGCCCACAGGCAGCTCTTGGGGGGCCAGCAGGCCACGTGCCAGGGTGTCGGCCAGCATCAGCAGCACGCCGCCCATCAAGCTTGCCAGCAGCACCAACCAGCCGTGGGTGGTTTTCACCACCGCGCGCACCAGGTGCGGCGCGGCCAGGCCCACAAAGGCAATCAGCCCAGTTTGCGCCACGGCGGTGCCGGTGGCCAGGGCCAGCACACCCACCAACGCCGCGCGCAGCGGACCCAGCGGCAGACCCAGGCTGAGCGCGGTGGACTCGCCCAGCGCCAGCCCGTCGAGTACGCGCGACAAGCCCCAGGACAACAACAGGCACACGAAACCAATGCCAGCCATCAACGCGCAAGACGCCCAGCCCACAAACCCGGTAGAGCCCAACATGAAAGCCTGCATGGCCTGCAAAATATCGGGCGTGGTGAGCGTGACCAGCGAGGTGAGCGCACCCAGCACCACCCCCACCACCACTCCGGCCAGCAGCAGCCGCAGCGTGTGCTGCACCCCACGCGCAAGCGCCAGCGTGAGCAGCACCGCCATCACCGCCCCCACAAAAGCCGCGCCGGTGAGCCCCATGCGCACCACCCAACCGGTGGCAAAAGGCGACACGCCCAGCCCCGCCAGGGCCAGCGCCACACCCAGCGAGGCACCCGAGGCACTGCCCAGCAAAAACGGATCGGCCAAGGGGTTGCGAAACAAGCCCTGAGCGACCGCGCCCGCCAGCCCCAGCAAGGCGCCGGCGGCAAACGCGCCCACGGTTCGTGGCGCGCGAATCTCCCACACAATCTGCGCCGCCACCGGGTCGGCCAGCATGTTCCACACGGACTCCAGCCCCGTGCTGCCCACGCCCAGGCCCAGCACCGCCAGCACGCCGCCGCACAACACCAGGCCCACAGCCAGCCACAGCGGGCGCGCAGAAGTTGCCCGAGCATCTGTCAATGGCGGGTGCAAGGTGGCGGTGTTCACGGCGCTTTTTCCTGCAGACAGCGTGCCATCAGGCGGGCGGCCTCGGCCATGCGCGGGCCGGGGCGCACCAACACGTCGGATTCGTCGTTGGCAAACACGCACAGCCGCTCTTCCCGCACGGCACGGATGCTGCGCCAACCTGGGCGTTGCGTCATGCCCTCAAAGTTGCGGTCGCCCACCATGATCACGTCGGGGTTGGCGCGCACCACAAACTCCGGGTTGAGCTTGGGAAACGGCCCCAGGCTGGCGGGCACGATGTTTTGCACACCCAGCCGGGTCAGCGTCTCGCCAATGAAAGACGATGTGCCCGCGCCATAGGGTGCCCGGTTCACCTCAAAGTACACGCGGGTGTTTTTCACGCGCGCCGGCAGCGACTGCGCAGCCGCCGACACCGCCGCGTCAATGTTCCGCCAGATGCGCTGGGTGGCCTGCGCGTCCACGCCCACCACTTGCGCCACCTTGCCCAGCACGCGCTGCACATCGGCATGGCTCTTGGGCTCCAGGGCCACCACCTTGAGCCCCAGCGACTCCAACCGCTGTACCACCCGCGAGGACTGCGCCAGCAACACCACGTCGGGCCGCAATGCCACGATGGCTTCCACGTTCGGGTCCATCCCGCCACCCACACGCGGCAGCGCGGCGATGGCCGCTGGCCAGTTCGAGTAACGGTCCACCCCCACAAGGCGGTGGCACTGGCCCAGCTCACACACCGTCTCGGTCAGCGAGGGCAACAGCGAAACAATGCGCTGTGGTGGCGCGTCCCAGCGCACGGTCACACCCCGGTCGTCCGTCACCTGCAGCCCAGCCGCGTGCACGCTGTCCAACAACAATGCCCAGCCCGCCAAGAACACCCACAGCACACTCCAACACTTGCTTGTGTTCATGCTGCACCTTTCAGTACCAGCGGCAGGCCCGCCACCATCAGCGTGACCCGGTCGCATGCAGCGGCCACCGCCTGGTTCAGCTGACCCAAAGCGTCTACAAAGGCCCGCACATCGCGCCCCATCGGAATCACGCCTAGCCCAATTTCGTTACCCACGAGCACCACAGGGCCGCGTGCCGCAGCAACGGCACCGCACAGGGCGTGGCAGGCCGTCTGCCAGCCGTCCGCGCTGGCCGACTGGATGGGGTCGGCTGGCATGAGCTGGTTGGTCAGCCACAGCGTGAGGCAGTCCACCACCACCATCGTGTGCGGTGCGCTGTGCTGGCGCAAAGCCGCACCCAGCGCCAAGGGTTCCTCCACAGTGGCCATGCCCGGCACGCGCCGCGCTCGGTCCAGTTGGTGGCGCACGATGCGTTCACGCATTTCATCGTCCCAGGGCTGCGCCGTGGCGATCAGCACCGCCCGATGGCTGGGTGCAGCGCTTAGCCAGTCGCTGGTCAGCATTTCAGCGCGGCGCGACTTGCCGCTTTTCTGGCCGCCCAACACGAATTCGCTGTGTGTAATGTTCATCGCGCCATCCAGTTCTTCACGATGCGGTGCATCTGCGCCACACCGTCGGTAAGCGCCGCCGGGCCGGGCTGCAAAATATCGGCTGACTTGATCTCGAACAACTGCCCGGTCTGTACCGCCGCCACGTCTTGCCAGCCCGCACGGGCCGCCACCTTTTCTGGCCGAAACTTCTTGCCGCACCACGAACCGATGATGATGTCCGGGTTGCGGCGCACGATATCGGCACCGTCGGCAATGATGCGGTTTTTACCCAACGACTCGCAGGCCAGCTCGGGAAACACATCGTCGCCACCTGCCACACCGAGCAGCTCAGACACCCAACGAATAGCGCTGATGTGCGGCTCGTCCCACTCTTCAAAAAACACCTTCGGGCGGCGCTTGCCTGTGGCTTCCAGCGCGGCCACTTCAGCACGGATCACCTCCAGTCGCTGGCGCATCACCACGATACGCGCCAGCCCGTCGTCAGCACAGCCCACCGTCGCCGCCACCTGGTAGAGCATGGAAAAAATCTCGTCCACGCTGCGCTGGTTGAACACCGTGACCTGCACGCCTGCGCGTATCAGCGACGCCGCAATGTCGGCTTGCAGGTCAGAAAATCCAAACACACAGTCGGGCTGCAGGGCCAAGATTTTGTCCACCTTGGCGGTCAGAAACGCGCTCACTTTGGGCTTTTCTTCACGCGCTCGGCGCGGGCGCACGGTGTAACCGCTGATGCCCACAATGCGGTGCTCTTGCCCCAGCAGGTAAAGCCACTCGGTGGTTTCTTCAGTCAGGCAGACGATGCGTTGTGGGCCGAGGTTCACGACAAATCCTCCAGTAAAAACAAGGCGGCTGCAGCCGCCGGGCTGGAGGCCATCCAGGCGTGGAAGTAGCTGGCGCGAAGGGCACCGCGCTGGTACACCGCCTCGCCCAGACCCACCGCGCCACCGCTCGCTGATGCCGTGTGCAGCACAGGCTCCAGCACCGTTTCGCAGCGCGAATAATGAAAAGTGTGGCCGCGCAGTTCGCCCGAACCCAAGCTGAGCTTTTGCGGACCCAGCGCAGCCAACCGGGGCTGCATGCGCACCACGCCGGGCAGCAAACCCCACACCGCGTGGCTTTGGCCCTGCTGGTCCACGATGGCGTCAAACAACACCATCATGCCGCCACATTCGGCCCACACCGGGCGCCCTGCGCCCACATGGGCTACCAGGCTGTCGCGGCTGGTGTGCGCTGTCGACAAGGTGTTGGCGTGCAGCTCAGGGTAGCCACCGGGCAACCACACCGCGTCGCAAAAGGGCACGGGCTCGTTGCCCAGCGGCGAAAAAAACACCACCAGCGCACCCAGCGCGCGCAAGGTGTCAAGGTTGGCGGCATAGATGAAGCAAAAAGCTGCGTCACGCGCCACGGCCACCGTTTTGCCGGCCAGCAACGGCGCCACGGGCGGTCCCTCTCGCGGCGGTTCAAATTCGACCGCCCAGCGCCCGAGCGCCGCCCGATCCATCTGGCCCAGCGGCGTGCCCAGCAAAGCGTCGGCTGCGGCATCCAGCCGGGCCAGCGCATCGGGCAGCTCGCTGGCCATCGTCAGGCCCAAGTGGCGCTCAGGCAGCTTGAAGGCCGGGTCACGCATCACGGCGCCCAGCCAGGTGGACGGTGCATGCGCGTCGCCGACGGGCAATGCCGCCTGCAGCATCTGCGCATGCCGCTCGCTGGCCACGCGGTTGGCCAACACACCGGCCCAGGGCAAGCCTGGGCGGTAGTGCTGCAAGCCAAACGCCAGTGCGCCAAACGTGCCCGCCATGGCAGACGCATCGATTACCGCCAACACGGGCAACCCAAACCGCCCCGCCAGATCCGCCGCACTGGGCTCGCCATCGAACAGACCCATGACCCCTTCTACGATGATCAGGTCTGCATCTCGCGCAGCTTCATGAAGGCGAGTCCGCACATCGTCTTCACCTGTCATCCACAAATCTATGTTGTGCACCGGCTGGCCCGTGGCCAGCTCAAGCCACATCGGATCCAAAAAATCCGGCCCACACTTAAAAGCCCGCACCCGCATGCCGGCGCGCGCATGCAGACGCGCCAATGCAGCGGTGATCGTGGACTTACCCTGGCCGGAGGCAGGTGCGGCAACGAGGACAGCGGGCGTTTGCATTTTTGAAGTCAATCGGTCCATTGCAGTGAGACAAACAAATTTCGTCCTGGCGTCGTGAAGCCGTTAGCCAGTGAATAAGTTTTGTCACCTAAATTGTTTAAACGCCCAACGATCCGCCAATTTTTATCCCACCGGTAACTGGAGCCCAGGTTAAAGACGCCATACCCAGGTAAAGTCAAGTTGCTCGCTGAGTCAAAACGATCACCAGAAAGTCTTAATTCTGCAAAAGGTGTCCAAGGGCCAACGCGATGATTCACTTGGGCTCGAACCATGTTGCGCGCTACCCTGGATACCCGTGCATTGGTCGGTTTTAAACGCGGATCGGCGTAGTCGTAAGAGGTTGACAGGCGGGTGTCCGACCACGACCGTTCCCAGTTGAACGTTGCACCTTCCAAGACTGCCAGGCTAGATTGAACATTGGTCGCAGTGTTGATGAAACCTTGGACGTCGTTCTGGTAAATAACCATGCCGGCTCGTTGAGATCCAGCGCTGTATCGAATTCCGATTTCATGAGACTTGCCTTCCTGCGGTTTAAGCGCAGTGTTACCAAATCCGGGGAAATACAACTGGTTGAATGAAGGCGCCTGAAACGTAGTGCCGACATTGCCGACCAACCGCCAATCGCTGTTGAGCTTGTATCCGCCGGAAACTGACCAAGTATTGAAATTACCGAATTGTGAGTTTTGGTCATGGCGTGCTGTTAGCAATGCGTCCCATCCATCGGCACGTTTGGAGTAGGACGCTACAAAACCACGCATCGTACGTTCACGAACTGTGTAGGCGGTAGAGCTGTCCACTTCGTCAAGGCGATGTTCAGCTATCAGAGAAAGACTGTCATTGCCGATCCGTAAGTTGTTTTGCCATGAGAACTGCTGTCGGTGGGTGTTGAAACGGCTTTCCCCAGCTAAAGTGTTATCGGATTCCAGCAAATAACGGCTGGGTGAAAGATCTTTGGATTGACCTATTTTCAGGATGGATGACCAGGATGGTGTCCATTTTGCGGCCCAATCCAAGGATAACTGGCGCATGGAAGGGACATTTACAGCCCGGAGATTGCCTGCATTGGTGCCAACAGGCGTGGGGGATGGTGCCCCGTCAAAGTCGTACTCGCCTTGACTGTGCAATAGGTTTAAATTTAGCTCGTGCAATTCGCTGAGTTTCCACTGAAGGCTACCGTCCACACTGGTAAAGACGTAACCATCTTTGTCTTTGTTGAATCCTGAAGCGTTTTGTGTTTTCACATTGATGCCGTCAGCACGTTCACGCGATGCACCCAGACTGTAGCCCCAGGCTCCGCTGCGACCTGAAAGGCTGACGCCAAGCTGGCCTTGCCCGTCGCTACCCAAACCAGCCGTTACGGACCTTTGTAATCCGTCTACAGGTTCACGAGTAAAAATTTGAATGACTCCGCCAACGGCATCAGGTCCGTACAGAGCGGCTGCAGCCCCACGCAGCACTTCCACTCGCTCGATGCGCCCTAGTGGCAAGTTTTCAAGTGAAAATGAACCCAAGGTGGCCGAACCCACCCGGACACCGTTGACCAACAAAATGGCTTGCGAAGCAGAGGCACCTCTAAGCGACACACTGGTAGAAGAACGATAACTACCATTGGTTACGAGTTGAACCCCAGACAAACTTGCCAACACGTCACCTAAAGATTGAAGTCCAGCGTTTTGTAGTGTCTCGCGGTCGATGATCGAGACATCCGCCAGAACGTCGGACAAGGATTGGGGCATTCGACTGGCAGTGATCACCACAGGATTTACATCGGAAACTTGTGCGTTTGCGGAGGACGCCAAAATGACATGAAGGACAGATAAAAAAGTCACGGCAACGGCCGCTCGAATGGAACGATTTTTCATTTGAAACTAACAAGTCAAACGCCCTCACCGCCTTCCCCGACAGTGCATGGGCTTTACAACCTGTCTTGCGACAGGTCACCTTGTTGGCCGGTATCCGGGCTGGCAGAGCGACCTTCATCACCTTCCCAGCCGCCTGTTTCAGGGCGACCAGTGGTTTGAGATGAAAGCGGGGTTTTCAAATGATTGAAAACCCGTCTGCTTACCGTTGCGGGGGCAGCGCAGGTTAGGTGGGCCATGATGGCTTGTCCCTCCTGCTTCCCGTTTAACTGCGGGCCGTGAACCGGCATCGCGAGCACCAACAAACAGTGATTCTAGTTGCAAAGCTGTCATCCAACCTACAAATTCCTTGAGCGGCAAGGCGCACGTTCTACAATGAGGGCCTTACCTTCAGAGTCTGCCATGGCCCACTCCAACACCATCGATCAAATTGCCGAACGCGTGGATCACCTGTTGCTGCGTCACGAAGAGCTTCAGAGAACCAATGCTTTGTTGACTCAGCAAGTGCAGTCCCTGACTTCAGAGCGCGATCAACTCAAATCCCGCTTGTCGGCGGCCAGGGCCCGGGTCGACGCCCTGATCGAACGCCTGCCTGCCTCTGCCACCACCTCGCCACAGGCCTCCACATGAGCAACAAACAATTGGATGTCCAGATCATGGGCCAAAGCTACATCCTGGGTTGCCCCGTGGGGGGCGAGGAAGGGTTGCTGTCTGCGGTACGCAAAGTCGATGCGGCGATGTGCAAAATTCGTGATGCCGGAAAAATCAAGGCGCGCGATCGCATTGCGGTTCTGGCTGCCCTGAACCTGGCTTTCGAACAACTGGATACCCCCCCTGACACTGCAGGCAGTGCCAGCTCTGCTCCTGCTCCCGGCAATGATCTCTCGCCGGACTCGCAGGCACGTTTGCAAGGACTGCTTGAGCGCCTGGACCGGGTCATCAAGCAGGATGGCCAACTGCTTTGAGCGATGCGCCCTGGCCAGGCGGACCATCTGCCTGTCAACCCCTGGCTCAAAGTCCTACAATGGGGTCGTCTGCAGTGCATGCCGGGCTTTATATTTCCTTGAACCAATGCTCCTAGAGCCCGGGCTTGGTACATTGGCTGGTGAGCGTGATCATCTCGCGTCAGATGAACCCAACGCCAGTCTGCCCTCGCCCACCTGAACCCCGGTTCAGGATGCCGGTCCGGTGGCACTTGCAGACACCTTTTCCAGATACCCCCTCTTTTCTGATTTCCCATGAACTTTGAACCCCTGTTGCTGGTCGAGTTGGCTGTTCTGGGCCTTTTCACAGGCTTTTTGGCGGGCCTGCTGGGCATTGGGGGGGGCATGATCATGGTGCCATTTCTCACGTACTTTTTGGGCGCACGCGGTGTCAGTGCTGATCTGGCGGTAAAAATGGCCATTGCCACCTCCATGGCCACCATCATCTTTACCTCGGTGTCCAGCGTGCGTGCCCATCACCAGAAAAAGGCTGTGCGATGGGATTTGGTCAAAGGTTTGGCACCGGGCATCGTCATCGGCAGTTTGCTGGGCAGTTTGACGATTTTTTCCTTTGTCAAAGGCAGCTACCTTGCCTTGTTCTTCGCTTTGTTTGTGGGGTTTTCGGCGACACAAATGTTTCTCGACAAAAAACCTGCCCCTTCACGTCAGGTGCCAGGCTTGCAAGGCCTGATGGGAGCTGGTGGCCTGATTGGTCTGCTTTCGGGCTTGGTCGGTGCTGGTGGGGGCTTCATCAGTGTGCCCTTCATGACTTGGTGCAACGTGGCCATTCATCATGCGGTGGCCACGAGTGCGGCCTTGGGCTTTCCGATTGCCCTGGCCAACGTCGTCGGTTACATCTTCAGTGGTCAGGGCGTGCAAAACCTGCCCGCTGACAGCTTTGGCTACTTGTGGCTTCCTGCTTTGGTGGTGATTGCCATTTGCAGTGTTTTGATGGCTCCGGTCGGCGCCGCAACTGCACACAAACTGCCGGTCAAACAACTCAAGCGCATTTTCGCCAGTGTGCTCTACTTGTTGGCTGCTTATATGTTTTACAAAGGCTTTTCCGCTTGAGTCATCCAGCCACTGCAGGTGCCAGCGCCACCTGAATGGGCAGTCAGACCACAGAATTTGACAGGGGCGTGATGCACCATGGGGCCTGATCATGCACCAGACCCCTCCACAAAGCCCAGCCCGATACGGCCGCCAGGGCCAGGCCTGCGACACGCATGCCCCAGGAGCCATCGCCCACCGACTGTAAGCGCAAAAACAACCACGGACCCGCCCACAAACTGAGGCTGCTGCCCAGCGCAAATAAGGCCATGGTGCCTGCACCTGCCAAGGGCTGACTGGTCAATGCCGCCACCATCAAAGCAGAATACAACAGACCACAAGGCATCAAGGCCCACAAACCGCCCACCATCCAGGGAGCCGCGCGGCCCCAACGGGTATTGAAACGGCGCACACGGGTCCACAGGCTGCGTGCCCCCTCGTCTAGCCAAAGCGGCTGACGAGCCTGCACCATCAGCAACAAGCCCAGCACCAGGGCAGCCACATGCAACAGTGTCCAGACGGGTCGAATGGCCGCTGACTGCGTCGTCAACCAACCCAAACCCTGGACGCTGGCGGCAGTTAAAGCACCCAACAACGAGTAGCCGCCCAAGCGTCCCAGGTGGAAGGCCAGCAACGCCTGACCCCGGCGCTCACCGGCCACCTGGCCCAGGCCCGCACAGGCTGCTCCACACATGGCCACGCAGTGTGGGCCGCCCAGCAGCCCCATCATCAAGGCCGTGATGGCCAAAGAGCTTTGCATCGCGTATCTGCTTCCAGGTCCTACAGCCTCATTGACTGCGAAGCAGAAGAGGCAGGCAAACCGCTTTGGTTCTTGCAGCAAAAGTGGCCACGGTCGGCCTGGGGACTTCGGTCAGTGTCAGGGCAAGAAGTGTCATGAGGTCATGGCACGTCGACATGCACCCACCATTCAGGTTTGAAGAAGGACATGTATCAACCTTGGATAAAAAAAATGTTCCAAACAATGACACCACTTTGACCGATTGTTTTTTTCCATGCATTGACTGAGGTCAAAATTTTTACCTGTTTTTGATGAATTCGAGCATCAAAAGGGTATCGCCGCCACTCCATTGGAATTTTGGGTTTAAGCTCAAGGCTTGATCTAAGGCAAATCCATCGCCCAACCATGAGATAAACCATGAATCCCCAAGCCATCAAAGTCGCCTGCTCCAATTGCAACTTGCGGGAGTTGTGCATGCCCATGGGCTTGAACGACCAGGACCTGAACCGCCTGGACGACCTGGTGGCCGTGCGTCGCAAAGTCAAGCGGGGCACTGCATTGTTCACCAACGGCGAAAAGTTCACCTCTCTGTATGCCATCCGTACCGGCTTTTTCAAGACTTGCCTGGCGACCGAAGACGGGCGCGACCAGGTCACAGGCTTTCAGATGGCAGGCGAGATCATTGGCCTGGACGGCATCGTGAACGACCAACACAGCTGCGATGCGGTGGCCCTGGAAGATGCCGAAGTGTGTGTCATGCCTTTTGACCGAATTGAGGAAATCTCACGCGAAGTCACTGCTTTACAACACCACGTGCACAAAATCATGAGCCGCGAGATCGTGCGCGAGCACGGCGTGATGCTGCTGCTGGGCAGCATGCGGGCCGAAGAGCGTCTGGCCGCCTTTTTGCTGAACCTGGTGCAGCGCCTGCATGCGCGCGGGTTTTCGCAGTCCGAGCTGGTCTTGCGCATGACGCGCGAGGAGATCGGCAGTTACCTGGGCCTCAAGCTCGAAACCGTCAGCCGAACCTTTTCCAAATTCGTGGAAGAGGGCACCGTGGAAGTCAAACAGCGGCATGTTCGCATCCTGGATGCCGAGGCCTTGCAGCGTATGGTGAACAACAACCAATGCCATTGATGCCACGCCGGGCATCTGAGGCCATCCGCCCTGTCAACGTCCTGACTTCTCCGAACACACCTCACCCAGCCCATTCACCTGCGCACAATCGACCGGCCGACCACTGCCCGTGATGGGGTGCATCTGGGTTGCGCCGGGCAACTCGCCGGTAGCGGCATGGTTTCGCCCCTGCATGGCTGGCGCATGGGTGATGCCCTGTCTCTCTTGCACGGCGGTGCGCGGCGTCACTTGCAGCACAGGGTCAGGGTTGGCCAAGGCAATGTAGAACGTGATGAAACCCGCCACCACCACTACAGCAGGACCGGCCAGCACCATCCACACCAAACCAAAGCGCCACCAGGCTTGTTCTGTCGAAGCAGGTTTCATGGCTTTGTTCATGGAAATCTTTCTGCAAGGAGATGCCTCAACGGGGCATCAGGAATATGGTTTTTTCTGTCAACTGCCCCAAGGACCGACCCGAAGGATCGGCAGCATCGATTTTGAAATCGATCGGGTGCGAGCCTGCGGTGACAGCATCGTACGGCACCTGCAACTGCACGGATACCCAACGCGACTCGGTGGCAGCCACCTGCACCTCGGACTCTCCCGCCAGTCGCAGGCCGGGTAAGCCATGTGCCTGCAACTTGAATGTCAAAACTTGTTCAGCTGCGTTCATGATTTGCAGTCGGTACACGTTTTCAATCTGGCCACCCGCCACGATGCGGGCCAAAGTGGCTCGGTCACGCTCAATGTCCACCTTGAAAGGCGTGCGCAGCCACAAAGAGACACCGACACCCAAAATGATGGTCGACAGCACTGCGGTGTAGATCAGCACACGGGGTCGGAAAATTCGTCGCAAGGTTTGAGCCCTTGTCCAGCCATTGTCTAAGGCATTTTGCGTTGAGAACTTGACCAGCCCCCGCGCATAACCGACCTTGTCCATCACCGTATCGCACACATCGGCGCAGGCCCCGCAACCAATGCACTCGTATTGCAGGCCCCGGCGGATGTCGATGCCCGTGGGGCAGACCTGTACGCACAAGGTGCAGTCCACGCAAGCCCCAAGACCCAAGGCTTGGGGGTCAGCTTTTTTGGAGCGGGCACCTCTGGGCTCTCCTCGCGCCTCGTCGTAGGTGACGATCAGCGTGTCCTTGTCGAACATGGCGCTTTGAAAGCGCGCATAGGGACACATGTATTTGCACACCTGCTCGCGCATGAAACCCGCGTTGCCATAAGTAGCCAAGCTGTAGAACAGGATCCAGAACACCTCCCACGGGCCAAAACCGAGTGACAGGATCGACGCCGTCAGCTCGCGGATGGGGGTGAAGTAGCCCACAAAGCTGAAACCCGTCCACAGAGAAAGCACGATCCAGGCCAATTGCTTGCCGGTTTTGCGTGCGAACTTGTTCAGGCTCGGGGGGGCGGCATCCAGCCGCAAACGGGACGATCGGTCACCCTCAAATTGGCGCTCGATCCAGATGAAAATTTCACTGTAAACCGTTTGAGGGCAAGCAAAACCACACCACAACCGCCCCGCCACCGCCGTGAACAAAAAAAGGGATAAGGCCGAGATGACCAGCAAACCCGTCAGGTAAATGAAGTCTTGCGGGTACAGCACCAGACCGAAAATATAAAAACGCCGCGCACCCAAATCAAACAACACCGCCTGGCGCTGCCCCCATTCGACCCATGGCAGGCCATAAAAGACCAGTTGCGTGATGGCTACCATGAACCAACGCCATTGGGCAAACACGCCCTGCACACTGCGTGGATAGACTTTCTGGTGCGCTTGGTAAAGTGACACCATCTCCCCTTCGCCCTCGGCGGGCACAGGGGTGATCGGAATCACTGGATGGGGGGGCTGCTGTTGCGGAGTCGACATCACTTGGCTGCGCTGACCACTGCCCTGTTGGACAGACCCCAGACATAGGAAGCGAGCACGTGGATTTGCGCTGCAGTCAGCTTGTCGCCTTGCGCGGGCATCTGGTTAACCTTGCCATTGTTGATGATGCTGACAATGGCACTCTCCCCCCAGCCGTGCAACCAAATGTCGTCGGTCAGGTTGGGGGCACCCATCGCATGGTTGCCCTTGGCATCCATGCCGTGACAGGCAGCGCAGGTGCCGTACTTCGATTTACCAAGGGCAGCACGCACAGAGTCGTGCGGGCTCTTGGACAAGCTCAACACATAGTGCGCTAAGTTGCGCACATCTTCAGGCGTGCCAACCGCTGCAGCCATGGGGGGCATATTGCCCGCACGCCCTTGCACCAAACTGGTTTTGATCGCGTCGGGTGTGCCGCCATAGAGCCAATCGGCGTCGGCCAGGTTGGGAAAACCTTTGCTGCCGCGCGCGTCAGAGCCATGGCACTGTGCACAGTTGTTCATGAACAAGCGATCACCAATGACCAAAGCCTGAGGATCTTTGGACACGTCTTCCGGCGGCATACCCTGAAACTTGGCATACAAAGGGGCCACTTCGGCGTTGCCTTTGGCCACTTCGGTTTCGTACTGACTCGCCGAGGACCAGCCAAACTTTCCTGCCAGGCTGCCGGCACCCGGGTACATCGCCAGGTAAATCAAGCCAAAAAGGATGGTGATGACGAACAATCCTACCCACCAGCGGGGCAGCGGGTTGTTCATTTCCCGCAGATCACCGTCCCAGACATGGCCGGTGGTGTGGTCGTTGGCGGTCATAGCCCTGGCCTTGCCGCTGAACCAGAGCAAAAGCAGGCAGGCGATGATGCTGACCAGCGTCAGGCCTGCCACGTACCAGTGCCAGAAATTGCTGATGAAGTCACTCATGGGGGTTCCTTGGTATCTCTTTCGGTTGCACAGGACAGCTCAATCGTCCTGACTGAAGGGCAAGTTCGCCGCTTCGTCGAAGCTGGCCTGATTTCGCCGAGACCAGGCCCACACCACGATGCCGATGAAGGCGGCAAAGGCGAGCAAGGTCACGATGGAGCGCAATGTGTTGATGTCCATGACCGTTCCTTATTTGCGATGGGTGCCCAGCACCTGGAGGTAGGCGACTACAGCATCCAGCTCGGTCTTGTCTTTCAGCTCGCCAGGTGCCCTGGCGATTTCTTCATTGCTGTAAGGAGCGCCCAAAGTGCGCAAGCCTTTCATGTGCGCTTGGATGGAGGCCGCGTTGGCGGGTGTTTTTTCCAGCCAGGGGTAAGCGGGCATGTTGGACTCGGGCACCAAATCACGCGGGTTGATCAGGTGGATGCGGTGCCACTCGTCGCTGTAGCGGCCACCCACGCGGGCCAAATCGGGGCCGGTGCGCTTGGAGCCCCACTGGAAAGGGCGGTCATAGACAAACTCACCAGCCAGTGAATAGGAACCGTAACGCAGGGTTTCGGCACGAAACGGTCGGATCATTTGCGAGTGACAGTTGTAGCACCCCTCACGCAGATACACATCCCGCCCTGCCACTTGCAGTGCGGTGTAGGGCTTGAGGCCAGGCACCGGCTCGGTGGTGGACTTCTGAAAGAACAAAGGCAGGATTTCGACCATGCCGCCGACCAGAAGCACCACCAGGATCAATACGATCATCAGGAAGTTGTTGGTCTCGACCTTTTCGTGTGACAAACCGCCTGTTTTTGGGTTTTCAGCCATTTTTTCTCCTCAGGCGTGGGCTGCTGCAAGTGTGGGGATTCGGACTTCAACCGAACGGCCTTGGGTCACGGTCTTGATGGTGTTCCAAAGCATGATGAGCATGCCCCCGAAGTACAGCAAACCACCCAGCAAACGCAGCACATAGAACGGGTAAGTGGCTTTGACCGATTCCACAAAGGTGTAGGTCAAGGTGCCGTCGGCGTTGATGGCGCGCCACATCAACCCCTGCATCACCCCGGCAATCCACATGGCGGCGATGTAGATCACGATGCCGATGGTGGCGATCCAGAAGTGAACCTCAATGGCTTTGACGCTGTACATCTGCTTTTGGCCAAACAGGCGGGGAATCAGGTAGTACATGGAACCCATGGTCACCAGCCCCACCCAGCCCAAAGCACCCGAGTGCACATGGCCCACGGTCCAGTCGGTGTAGTGGCTCAGAGCGTTGACAGTCTTGATGGACATCATCGGCCCCTCAAAAGTCGACATGCCGTAAAAGGAAAGTGACACGATCAAAAAGCGCAGGATCGGGTCGTCGCGCAATTTGTGCCAAGCGCCCGACAAGGTCATGATGCCGTTGATCATGCCGCCCCAACTTGGCGCCAACAAGATCAAGGAAAAGACCATGCCAATCGACTGGGTCCAGTCTGGCAAGGCGGTGTAGTGCAGGTGGTGAGGACCGGCCCACATGTAGGTGAAGATCAGCGCCCAAAAGTGCACGATCGACAGGCGGTACGAATACACAGGGCGCTCGGCCTGTTTGGGGATGAAGTAATACATCATGCCCAGAAAACCTGCCGTCAAAAAGAAACCCACCGCGTTGTGGCCATACCACCACTGCACCATGGCGTCCTGCACTCCGGCATAGGCAGAATAGGACTTCATCAGTCCAACGGGCAAGGCTGCGCTGTTGACGACATGCAGCAAGGCCACAGCAATGATGAAGGCGCCAAAAAACCAGTTGGCCACATAAATGTGACGGACCTTGCGGGTGCCTACGGTGCCAAAAAACACCACGGCAAATGCCACCCAGACCAAGGTGATCAGGATGTCTATCGGCCACTCGAGTTCGGCGTACTCCTTGCCGCTGGTGTAACCCAAAGGCAAGGAGATGGCCGCCAGCAAGATGACCAACTGCCAACCCCAAAAGGTGAAAGCAGCCAATTTGTCGTTGAACAAACGCACGTTGCAGGTGCGCTGCACGACGTAATAAGCGGCAGCGAACAAACCGCAACCCCCGAACGCAAAAATCACCGTGTTGGTGTGCAAGGGCCGCAAGCGGCCATAGCTGAGCCAGGAAACGCCGAAGTTCAACGCTGGCCATGCCAACTGGGCAGCAATGATCACCCCCACCAGCATGCCCACCACACCCCAAACCACCGTCATGATGGCGAACTGTCTGACAACCTTGTCGTTGTAGGACGTCGCCTGCAAATTGGCAAACTTCATTCTCACCTCTGTTTTCTTAAATATCCACTTTTGAAGTGTGCAACGGCGCACACCCGCAAGACTTGATCAAAATCAATCGTCACGCAGAATTCGCTCACCCTCGGCCTCAATATCTTCAAATTGCCCTCTGTAGATCGCCCACCACAGCCCCCCCAAGATGCAAAACACCAAAATGACCGACAAGGGAATCAACAGGAAAAGGATGTCCATGGGAGACCTCAAACAGCTTGCACGCTCGTCGCGCGACCACCTTGCATGGGTGCCAGGGGCTGCGCCAGGCGCAGGGCATTGAGCACCACCAGCAAGGAGCTGAGCGCCATGCCCAAGCCTGCCGCCCAAGCGGGCAAGTAGCCGAGCAGCGCCAAGGGCACGCAAGAGGCGTTGTAAAGCGCGGCCCAGACCAGGTTTTGCCGGACGATCTGCAGGGTCTGGCGACTGCGCTCCAGCGTGCTGACCAGCGTCTGCAGTTGTCCGCTCATGAGCACAAAATCGGCTTTGGACTGGGCCAGCGGTACCGCCTGGCCCAAGGCAAAAGACACATCGGCCCCGGCCAGCACCGGACCATCGTTCAGGCCATCGCCCACCATGGCCACGCGGTGGCCTTGGGCCTGCAAGGCCTTGAGTACCCGCCATTTTTCTTGGGGACCGCAAACACCTTGCGCATCGGTCACGCCCAGGTTCTGCGCCACCAGGGCCACGGCAGCCTGGCCGTCGCCCGACAAGATTTTCAACTGCAGGCCCATCTGCTGAAGTTGGGCCACCACGCCTGCCGCCTCCGGGCGAACTTCTTCGGCCAGCTCAAAGGTGGCTAGCCAGCCCACCTCGTCGGCCAGACTCACCTGCAAATGTTGCCCCGCAAATACGGGGGCCTGGCAAAACCGGGCCGAGCCAAGGCGCACAGCCCGCATCTGACCGCCCTGTGTGGGCAAAAGGCCTTGCACACCCTCCCCGGCGTGTTCGGCCACTTCAAGGGCGCTCTGGGCTTCCAGGGCAGGCAGCGCCTGCGCGGCTTCGGCTTGTCGGCGGGCTTCGGACCAGAGCGCTCGTGAGACCGGGTGCAAGGAGTGCCGCGCCAGACTGCCCGCCCAGGACAATACGAGGTCAGCGGCCACGCCTTCGCGCGTATGGATGCGAACCACCTCCAGCGCATCGCGGGTCAGCGTACCGGTTTTGTCAAAAATGACTGTGTCAACGATGGCCAGGTTTTGTAAAGCCGACAATCGCCGCACCAACACACCGCTGCGCGCCAAGGCCCCGGCCGTGGCCAACATGGCGGCGGGTGTGGCCAAAGACAAGGCGCAAGGGCAGGTCACGATCAGAACCGCCACGGCCACCATCACGGCATGCGCCGGATCGGTGGGCCACCAGTAAAGGGCCGAGGCCAGCGAAGCCAGCAACACCGCGAGCAAAAATGGCTTGGCCCAACGGTCCACCAACAGCGCCATGGCAGGCTTGGACACCGATGCGCTTTCCATCAAGGCCACGATCTGGGCATAGCGCGTGGCCGCGCCCACTTGCTCGATTTGCACTTGCAGCGTCCCGCTCAGGTTGTGACTGCCTGCAATCACCCGGTCTCCGACCTGGCGCTTGAGCGGCAGCGACTCGCCGGTCAACAAGGCCTCGTCCACCTGAGTCTGGCCCAGCACAATGCGGCCATCACCAGCAAAAGCCTCTCCCGGCAAGACCTCGATCACATCGCCCACGGCCAAACGGCGAATCGACTGGCGTGTCCAACTGCCATCGGCTTGTCGTTTGCTCACGCTGTCGGGCAAGCGGTTGAGCACGGCCTCCAGAGCGCCGGCCGTGCGGTCACGCAGACGCAACTCCAGCCAGCGACCGGTCAGCAAAAAGAAGACGAACATGGTGAAAGAGTCAAAAAAGACTTCTGCACCAAAGACGCCATCCGGCTCGAATGTGCCCAGCGTGCTGACCACAAAGGTCACCACCATGCCCAAGGCCACCGGAAAATCCATGCTGATCTGACGCTCACGCAGATCACGCCAGGCATTGATCAAAAATGGCGTACAAGAGAAAAACATCACCGGCAAAGACAAAACCCAGCAAGCCCAGCGCAGCAGGTACAGGGATTGGGCAGAAATATCACCCGGCTCGCTCAGGTACGTCGGCGTGGCGTACATCATGACCTGCATCATGCAAAGGGCCGCCACGGACCAGCGCCAGACCATGCGGCGTGCCTCGTCCCGGCGACGCTGGTGGGCATGGGCATCGTTGGCAGGCAGGGCCTTGTAACCATGACGCTCAACAGATCGCATCCACTCAGAGGGCCGCGTTTGCTCGGGCGACCAGACAATTTGCCCCCGATGGCTGGCCCCACTGATTTGCACCGAAGTCACACCCGGCATGCTGCGCAAGGCGTGTTCCAGGGTGATGGCGCAAGCTGCACAGTGCATGCCTTCAAACACCACACTGGAGCGCCACTGGCCCGGAGCATCTTTTTCGGGCTGGCTGAAGGCTGCCCACTCCTCGGGCTCGTCGAGCAATCGCAAGCCCTGGGCGTCCAGGCCTGGACGAGCCCGGGTCTTTAGCACATCAGACGGCTGCGATAGGGCTGGCAAAACATTGACTTGGGTCATGTTCTGAAGATACGCGTGACGAACCACCGAAAGCTTGACCTGCATCAATTGATGGCGTTAACAGGCCTTTTATGCTGGGTTTTTATCACTTCAAACCGGAGCGCAACATGTACCAACGCATTCTCGTGGCCACCGATGGTTCCACCCTCTCCAAAAAAGCCGTGAACAGTGCCATTGCACTGGCGGCCACTTGCACCGCTGAACTCATTGCCCTGAAGGTGGTGCCGCGCTACCCTCAAGCTTATTTTGAGGGCAGCATTCCACTGTCGGCCCAAGAGATCGCACGGGTCGAAAAGCAATGGACCGAATCGGCCCAGGCCCAGTTGGCTTCGGTCGTCAAGCAGGCCAAGGCCAAATCGGTCAGAACTCAGGCCATCACCGTCAAATCCGATGTGGTCTCAGACGCCATCATGGCCACGGCCAAAAAACACAAAGCCGACCTGATCGTCATGGCTTCGCATGGCCGCAAAGGCATCAAGCGCCTGCTTTTGGGCAGCGAAACCCAGCAAGTGCTGACGCATTCGCATATACCCGTGCTGGTATTGCGATAAAAACCGATATCTCGCCACCCTGGCCCCAAGCCAGGCTTCAGACTGAAAAAAGACCCTTGTATTGCTCGCGCAACAGGTTTTTTTGGACTTTCCCCATGGTGTTGCGCGGCAGCTCAGGCACCACAAAGCAGCGCTTGGGGATCTTGAAATTGGCGAGCTTGGCCTTGAGCTCAGCCAGGATGTCGTCAGGCCTGAGCTGGGATGCGGGGCAGGCAACCACGACTGCCACCCCCACTTCACCAAAGTCCGGATGAGCAACCCCCACCACTGCACTTTCGGCGACCCCCGGCATCTCGTTGATCTCACCCTCAATCTCGGCGGGATAGACGTTGTACCCGCCACTGATGATCAGGTCTTTGCTGCGACCCACGATGGTCACGTAACCGCGCTCATCGATCTTGCCCACGTCGCCAGTCTTGAAAAAACCATCGACCGTGAACTCTTCTGCGGTTTTTTCGGGCATGCGCCAGTAACCCTTGAACACATTCGGGCCACGGACCTGAATGCCACCGACCTCGCCCACTGGCAAGTCTTGCCCATCGTCACCACGAACACGCAAGGAGACTCCGGGCAAGGGAAAACCAACCGTACCACCGCGCCGCTCGGTCTGGTGTGCAAAACGCGGGTCAGCAGCATAGGGGTTGGAGGTCAGCATGGCGGTTTCACTCATGCCATAACGCTCCAAAATCGTGTGCCCCGTGCGCTCTTGCCATTGGCCAAAGGTTTCAATCAACAAGGGGGCAGAGCCCGCGATGAACAAGCGCATGTTTCGAACAGCGGCTTTGTCCAAACCGGGTTCGCTCAACATTCGCACATACAGAGTGGGCACGCCCATGAACACGGTGGCCTGCTTCATGCAGGCGATGGCCCGCTTAGGTTCGAACTTGGCCATCCAGATCATCTTGCTGCCATTGATCAAGGCACCGTGGATGGCAACAAACAGTCCGTGCACATGGAAAATTGGCAAAGCGTGGATGAGCACATCCCCCTTTTTCCAGCCCCAATAGTCCTTGAGTGTCCGTGCGTTGCTGAGCATGTTGCCGTGAGTCAGCATCGCACCCTTGCTGCGACCGGTGGTTCCACTGGTGTACAAAATAGCCGCCAGGTCATCTGAACGGCGCTTGACAATGGCGTGCTGGTCGCTGTGATGTCTCGCGCGGTCGAGCAAACTGCCAGTGCGATCGTCATTGAGGGTCAACACATGCGTCGTACCTGCCTTGAAAGCAATCTTGCTCACCCAGCCAAAATGGACGCCACTGCAAACCACCACAGCGGGCTCTGCATTGCGAATGAAATACTCGACCTCAGCGCTTTGGTATGCGGTGTTCAAGGGCAAAAAAACATGGCCGGCACGCAAAGTGGCCAAGTACAACATCAAGGCCTCAACGGATTTTTCGACCTGTACCGCCACCCGACTGCCCTCAGGCAAATCGAGTGAAGCCAGTAAATTGGCCATCATGGCCGTGGCGCGGTCTAGGTCTTGCCAGCTGTACTCCTGGCCCTCATCGGTTTGAACCGCCACCGAATTCAAGTCGGCAGGGAAAGCAGCCCGGAGGGCCGAAAACAGGTTGTCCTGGGTCATGATGCGAATCAAAAATGAAGAAAGGGCCTGCTGGCGGGTACCGATCAATCGAGCTTGGCTCCGGAAACCCTGACCACCTGCGACCACTTGGCCAGTTCTTTCTTGATGAAAGCTTCAAACTGGGTGGTGGTGAGGTTGGGGAATTCAGCACCCTGATTGGCCCAGACGGCTTTGGCATCGTCGGTCTGGCAAGCTCGGCGAATCTCTTCGATGGCTCGGGCCTGGGCGTCGGCAGGTGTCCCTTTGGGAGCCCAAACGCCATACCAGGTTGAGACGGTGTAATCGGACAAACCAAGCTCGGCAGAACACGGCACATCAGGAAAAGCCGCATTTCGTCTGGCACCTGAAACCATCAGGGCCTTGATACGCCCCCCTTTGATGTGCGCTGCCGAGGAACCCAGACCATCGAACATCATGTCCACGTTGCCGGCAATCAGGTCTTGCAGGGCCGGGCCAGCACCCCGGTAGGGGATGTGGGTGATGAAGGTTTGGGTCTGCAGCTTGAACAACTCTCCAGCCAAGTGATGTGAAGTGCCCCCGCCCGCAGAGCCGTAATTCAGGCGTCCGGGGTTTTTCTTGAGCATTTGCAAGAAAGCCTTGAAGTCGGCCGACTGGACTTTCCGGGGGTTGACCACCAGTACCTGGGGCACATTGGCCACCAGGATCAAGGGCACCAAGTCGCGTTCAAGGTCATAGTCGAGGCGGGGGTACATGCTGGGCGCAATCGTGTGGTGAACCGCCCCCATGAACAGGTTGTAGCCATCGGGCGTCGACTTGGCGGCCACGGCAGCACCTAAAGTGCCGCCCGCGCCGCCCCGGTTGTCAATGATAAGTTGCTTACCAGTCAGCTTGGCAAACTGGGCCGAGATGGGCCGGGCAAAGGCATCGGTGCCACCGCCGGCCGGAAAAGGAACGACCATGGTCACCGGTTTGGAGGGCCATGGGCTTTGAGCCTGGGACCAATATGGAACCGGACTGGCCGCTGCACAGAGGACCTTCAGGAAGTTGCGGCGTTGACCCCATTGAATGCGCTCATACATGTTTCGTCTCCTCATTTGGGATGGGTCACCGCATCATAAAGTCTTTGCATGCCAAACATCCGGGGCCGGACGATCTAAAGACAGGGGTTTCGCCAGGCCCGGCACCGACCCCGCTCTCGTGCGTGACAGCTGCAACAGCCAGAACCACCACCGCTGACGCCGGATCAAAGAGACATCAGCAATCGCATGGCCTCGGAAAAACCCGCACCTGGACGGCAGACATCGAGCTGCACGACCTGCAAGCCACACCTGCGGGCGCCATCCACATTGCGCTTTTGGTCATCCACAAATACCGCCAGCTCAGGCCGTACGCCCAAAGCCTGCAAGCAATCGTCGTAAGCGCGAGGGTCCGGTTTTAGGATCGCGGTGTAGGTGGCGTCCACGATCACATCAAACTGCTGGAGCAAGGGCAAACGCTCGCGAAAATCCGCGCCATAAAAAAGATCAAGTTCGTTCGACAAAATGCCCAGCTTGTAGCCCAGCGCCTTGGCCTGCTGGATGGCCGCCACCGCCTCAGGCCGGATCACAGCCTGCACATCAGCCCCTCGCGCACGCTGCACAAAGGTTTGCATCTCGGTCCAGTCTTCACCCAGCAAACGCCCGACCTCGCGGGTGCGCTGCATCCAGTAATCGCGTTCACTGATCTGATCGGCCTGCATGGCTTGCCACAACGCATCGGTTTCGGGGGCAAACGGGCCTTGCCAGGTGAGCGTGCCGGCAGCCAGGCCCAAAGCGGTTTCGCTCAGGGCATGGGTTTCAAACAATGTGCGGCTGATGACGCCACCAAAGTCCAAAATCAAGGCCTTGTCTTCGGGTTTCACGGCATCAGACATGGGCCGCTTTCTTGCCCACAGCGGGCAACACCAAACCTCGCGCCAGCCAATCGTCAAACACCACCAGCACCTGCTGCACAAACGCCGCATCGTTGATGTGGGCGTCGATGCGCGAGACCTGTGCCAAGCCCCAATCGCATTGCGCCATTTCGTCCATCATCGCCGCCAGACCTTCTGGATCGTGCAGTGGTGCACCGGCCCGGTCCCACTCTTGAATGCCTTGCAGGGGCAGCACCAGGTGCACCGGGCCTTGGGCCTGACGCACGCGATGGGCCAATTCGCGGGCAAATTCACGGCGCATCTCGGCGTCAACGCCCACCGAGGCGATCAATCGGTTGTGGTCGTGTGAGGGACGCCCTGCAAAGCGCGCGGGCATCTGCCCCCAAGCCGGGTAGTCCACCAGATCGGTGGCTCCGGGGGCCACAATCATCGGCACACCCTGGCGACCCGCCCCCATCAGGCGGTCCGGGCCAGCACTGACCACTGAGCCGCCCATCTGGTTGACCATTTCCTGCAGACTGAAGTCCATCACGCAGGCGAACTGGCCTTGCGCGGCCAGCGATTCAAACGCCCTGCCCCCCATGCCTGTGGTGTGGAACACCGCCAGGTCAAACCCCCGCTTGTCCAGCTCGGGCTTGAGTTGAACCATGTACTTCAGGCAGCTCGACCCCAGCGAGGTCATGCCCACCACGGGCCGCGTAAAACGCGGCGCTCGCGCCACAAGGCAAGCCCCCACCACCGCACCAGCGGCTTGCGCCAATGCCGACTGGCACAGGCTATTGAGGCCATACAGGCCCCCGGCCCACAGCACCATCATCAAATCAGGCGGCATGCGCTCGGGTGGCAACAAGGGCGAAAACGCCACCGTGGACAGCACCACCTTGGGCACGCCCAGCGGCAAGCTGCTGGCCACGTCAAGCGCCAGATCGGTGCCCATGGTGCCGCCCAGCACCAGCAGGCCGTTGATGCGGCCCTCGCGCTGCAGTTGAACTGCCAGGGCTGATGCGCCTTGGGCCATCAGGGCCATGGCGCTGTTTTCGTCGCCGCTGTCCATGACTTGCTGCAGCGTCACGCCCGCCGCCTGCGCGACCTCGGTGTTGGCAAAATGCGGGACCACCTGCCCTTTGGCCAGCACGCCCACGTCCATGATCAGGGCCTGCCCGCCAGCGGCCTGCACCTGCTCGCGCATGAAGCCGATCTCGTCGCTCTTGGTGTCGACCGTGCCGACGATCAGGATGACGGGGCTCTTCATGCGCGACCCTCCTGCACAGCGGCAAATGCGCCTTCGAGCACGTCGCACATCAAGTCCACCTGCTCGCGGGTGATGATCAGCGGGGGCGACAAAATCAGGTTGGGGCCCGAAATGCGCACCATCAGACCCGCCTTGTAAGCGGCTTTGGCCACCCGCGCCGGAATGTCGCTGGTGCGGGGCATGGGAATGCGTTTGGCTTTGTCGCTCACCATCTCGATGCCCAACATCAGGCCCACGCCACGCACATCACCCACAAAGCTGCAGGTGTCCACCAGCTTGCGCAAGCGCGTCTGCAGGTGCGCGCCCAAGCGCGCAGCATTGCCCGGAATGTCCAGCGCCGCGATCTGGTCGAGCGTGGCCAGCGCCGCCGCAGCCGCGATCGGGTGGGCACTGTAGGTGTAGCCATGCGAGACCGAAGCGGTACCCGTGGTGTCGGCGTCAAACACGTCTGCGATGCGGTGGTTGATGGCGGTGGCCCCCAGCGGGATGTAACCCGAGGAAATGCCCTTGGCCAGGCACCACATGTCGGCATTCACGCCCCACAGGCGCGTGCCAAACATTTCACCACTGCGGCCAAAGCCGGTCACCACTTCGTCGGCGATCAAGAGGACACCGTACTTGTCACAAATCTGGCGCACCAGCGGCCAGTAGTTGGGCGGCGGCACGATCACGCCACCCGCGCCCTGTACCGGCTCCGCAATGAAGGCCGCCACCGTATCCGGCCCCTGGAACACGATTTCGCGCTCGAGCATTTCGGCACAAATTTCGCCCAAACGGATCGGGTCATCGGTGTAGGGGTTGTGATAAAGCCAGGGCGTGTCGACGTGGAAGCATCCAGGCAGCAGTGGCTCGTAAGCGCGGCGGAAGTTGGTGTTGCCGTTCACGCTCATGCCGCCAAAGTGCACGCCGTGGTAGCCCTGGCGCAGGCTGATGAACTTGTAGCGGTCGGCCTGGCCCTTGAGCTTCCAGTACTGACGCGCCACTTTGAGCGCGCCCTCGACCGCGTCCGAGCCGCCGGTAGAAAACATCACCGTGGCCACACCCTCGGGCTGCATCAATTGGACCAGCCGTTTGGACAACTCGATCGCCCGCACATGGGTGGTGCCGCGAAACACGTTGTAAAACGGCAGCTCGTCCATCTGCGCCACGATTGCGTCGCGCACCGGCTTGTTGCTGTGGCCCAGGTTGCAGGCCCATAGGCCTCCCACGCCGTCCAGCATCTTGTGGCCGTCCACGTCCCAGATCCAACAGCCCTCGCCTTTGGCAATGATGTCGGGCGTGGATTTTTTCATCGCCCCCGGGTGGGCCATGGGGTGCCACAGGTATTGGGCGTTGTCGGCCTTGAGTTGGTCGGTGTTCATCGTTTTCCTTGTGTGATTTTTAAAGCTGTATCCAAGCGGTTTTGAGGTCCAGGTATTTGTCCAGCGCGTGCATCGATTTGTCGTGCCCGTTGCCCGACTGCCGCACTCCGCCCAGCGGCACGGTGATGTCCGGGCCGCCATAGGTGTTGACATGCACCAACCCGGCCTTGATGGCGCGCACCATGCGGTGGGCGCGCGAGAGGCTGCCGGTCCACACCCCTGCCGCCAAGCCATATTCGGTGCCGTTGGCCAAGCGCACAGCATGGGACTCATCGTCAAAAGGCATGACGGCCAGCACCGGGCCAAAGACTTCCTGACGGGCAATCTCCATCTCGGGCTGAACGCCATCGAGCACGGCGGGGCTCATGTATTGGCCACCGGGCACGGGCGCGATCACCTGACCGCCGGTGCGCAGACGCGCGCCCTGCGCCAGCGCACGCGCCAGCATGCTCTGGTTGCGGGCCAACTGGCGGGCGCTGCTGACCGCGCCGACGTCGGTCGTCACATCCAGCGGGTCCCCCACGCGCAAACTGGCGGCGATGTTTTGCAGGCGCTCCACAAACTCGTCGTGCACCGAGCGCTGCACCAAAAGGCGCGAGCCCGCCACACACACCTGCCCACTGTTGCGGAAGATGCCCATGGCCGACACCTTGGCAGCCTGCGCCAGATCGACTGCATCGTCAAAAACAATGTTGGGGGACTTGCCGCCCAGCTCCAAATACACCCGCTTGAGGTTGGACTCTGCCGAAGCTTTGAGCAGCAAGCGCCCCACTGGGCCGGAGCCCGTGAAAGTCAGGATGTCCACATCCATGTGCCGCGCCAGCGCCTCGCCCGCCTCTGCGCCTGTGCCGGTGACCACGTTGAGCACGCCCGGGGGCAAGCCTGCGTCCAGACACAGCTGCGCCAAGCGCAGCAAAGAGAGCGACGCATCTTCGGAAGGTTTGAGCACCACCGAGTTGCCTGCGGCCAGCGCGGGCGCGATCTTCCAGGCACCGATCATGAGTGGAAAGTTCCACGGCACGATGGCCGCAACCACGCCGACCGCCTCCTTGTGGATCAGCCCCAAGGTGCCCTCGGGCGTGGGCGCGATCTCGCCGTTGATCTTGTCCACACACTCGGCGTAGTAGCGGAAGGTGCCCGCCGCGCTGCCCGGCTCGGCCTTCCAGGCCATGGCAATTTCGGTGCCGTTGTCGCGCACACCCAGCACCGCCAGCTCGGCGTGGTGGGCTTCGATGCAGTCGGCAATGCGGTGCAAAATTTTCTTACGCTCGGCTGGCGCCATGCGCGACCACACCCCCTGCTCAAACGTGCGGCGCGCCGCCTGCACGGCGCGGTCGACATCCTGAGCCCCAGCGGCAGCAATGCTGCACAAGGTCTGCCCGTCGATGGGCGAGACCACCGGCATCGTCTGCCCCGATGCCGCAGCAGCCCACTGGCCGTCGATCAACAAGCCCTGATCAGCAATAGTTTGGTGTCGCAGCGCGTCGATTTTTTCTTTTTGCATGGATGACCTTGATGCTTCAGGAAAGGATGTCTTTGAGCAATTGATTGCTGCCCAATGGCTGCAAATGCGCCATGGCCCAGCCCACAACCCCGACCATAGCGGGCAACAAGGCCAGCAGCCAGCCCAGGGGGCTCAGACCCCATGCTGTGGCGGCAGGGTCCACCCCTGCCATCACCAAGCCGGTCAGCAAGCCAAAACGCGACAACAGCAAATACAAACCCAGACTCAACAGCACGGCCGATGCCAAAGGTGCAATGGTGCTGGACCAGGCCCCCACCTTTTCAAGCGAGCGCCTGAAATAGGCCCACACGCCCACCGAAACCAAGACCTCGATCATCAAAATGGCGACCACCGCCACACCACTGCACCAAGCGAACAGCTGAACAATGGGATCCAAATCAGACACTGCAAAGGCCGCCATGACCAAAGCCGTGAGCACGCTGACCCAAGCCGACGCATGGACCGGCGCACCTTGGCGATTGACCCTGGCCAGCGCAGCAGGCAATGCACCGCCGCGAGACAATGCAAACAGGTAGCGCGCCGCCGAATTTTGAAAAGCCAGCAATCCTGCAAACAAGCTGGAGATCACCAAAATCGCCATGGCACTGGCCATCCCAGGGCCGACGAATTCACGGGCCAAGGAAAACAACACTGCAGCAGGGTCGGCCAAAGCCTGACCGTCCACCGTGGAGCGTTTGACCACCTCATCCACCACATGGGATGCACCCAGGCCGGTGACGATGGCAAACGAGGTCAGCGCGAAAAACACGGTGATCAAGGCAACCGCCCAGTAAGTCGCGCGAGGCACCGTGGTTTTGGGGTCAATCGATTCCTCGCCATAAATCGCCGTGGCTTCAAACCCAATGAACGAAGCCAGGGCAAAAGCCAGAGACACCCCCGCGGAGCCCGACAAGCCCCCCACCAATACATTTTCAGGCGCAAAAGCCGCGCCCCAAGACAAGCCCTCAGGGCCACCGTGCAGCAAGATGGCCACAGCGGTGACGAGCAGACAGACCATCTCTAACAGCAGCAAGACGCCCAACAAGCGGGCGCCCACCTCAACTTGGCGCATGGACAAAACCGTCACCAAGCCCCAGGCCAAACCAGACCAACCCCACCAAGGCAGCAAGCCCCATTGCAAAGCCAAGAGCCCCCCAAAAAATCCGTAAATGGCCAATTGAATGCTCACATAGGCCAAGACCGACACGAGGGCCGCCCCCAAGCCGACCGGCAGACCCAAGCCGCTGCCAATGTAGGCAAAAAATGCCCCCGAATTGGTCACGCGCCGACTCATCGCGCAGTACCCCACGCTGAACAACACCAAGGTCAACCCCACCAGCAAATACGCCCCGGGCACACCGGCCCCAGTGCCCAACACAATGGCCATGGGCGCAGCACCGGTCATCCCCAAAAGCGGGGCTGCAGCTGCGACCACAAAAAAAACAATGGAAGCTACACCGAGTTGGTTGCGTTTGAGTTGTTGATCAGACATGACTGAGCTCATTGAGGAACATGGAGCACGATGCCATCGAGGACGGTCGATGCGCTCAATTGGCAGCTCAAGCGGCTGCCACTTTGGCGCGGGGAGCTGACGATGTCCAGCATGGCGTTTTCCACCTCGCCCATGGGGGGGCACAGGGCCAGCCAAGCGTCATCCACCACCACATGGCAAGTGGCACAAGACAAGCAACCGCCGCATTCGCCATCGATGCCGGCAATGCCGTTCATCTGGGCCGCATCCATCAGGTTGCTGTTTTCGTTGACATCGTCGCTGACGCGTTCACCATTGGGCAAAATCCAGTGCACTTTAGGCATGGTGTGCTCTCTTTCAAAGTTTAAAAACATGGGGCTTGCTTGAGCCCATAAGAAAAAATGGCTTGTAGCGCTCAATCACCATCATGACGCTACACCGCTGAGTGCTTGAGGCACCCAGTCCTTTAAGTTGTGGTCCTGATTGGCCAACCATTCGGAAGGAGGATATTGGCCGGTTTCCAGCCATTTCTTGCCCAAGACATAGGCCCCAGGGGCTTGCCACGCATCGACCGCAACCAACCGAGGCCCTTGGTATGACCAAATGCTGCGCCCCTGCGCACCCTCTTGGCGCTCCACCCAACGGTCAGCGGGTTGCCACAAGCCGGCAATTTGCAAACGCCCACCGTATTGGTCGGACCAGAACCAGGGCACTAAAGGCAGTGGTTCAGGTCGGGCCATCAATGCCGCAGCCACCAAGGCAGCCTGGTGATTGGCGTTGCCCACCGACTCGATGCGGATCGATTGGTCCCGGTGTCTGGCCACATCCCCCAAGGCCCAAATCGCAGGATCCTCGGTTTGGCCGTGGGCATTGACCACAATGCCATTGCCCACCTCCAAGCCGCAGGCTTTGGCCAAAGCGTCACGGGGCACCGCGCCAATACCGGCCAACAGCAAGTCGGCCTGAAGTTCGCGCAGAGGGCCCTCGGCGGTTTGGATGCGTACGCTGCTGATTCTTTTCCCTTCGCGCTGCAATACCACGACCTGGGCACCTTCGAAAATCTGCACGCCATGCGATTGGTGCAACTGACGCAGCAAGCGGGCGGTGGCCTCAGGCGCTACGCGCTGCAAAATGCGCGGCGCCAGCTCCACAATGCACACCTCACAGCCCAAGGCCCTGGCCGTGGCTGCCACCTCCAGACCGATGTAGCCGCCACCGACGATGACCAGATGGCCACACGCCAGCAAGGCAGCGCGCAAGGCTACCGCGTCGTCGAAATCGCGCAGCACATGAACGCCATCGGCCAGGCCTAAAGCGTCGCCGCCTGTGACCGGATCGGTCCATGCTCGAGGCGCAGAGCCGGTGGCCAATATGAGTGCGTCATAGGTCATGGACTCGGGGGCTGATGCCGATTGCAAGTGCACACGACGGGCCGCGCGGTCAATGCCGGTGACCGTGGCACAGACATGGCGGGTCACCCGGTGGGTCACGTACCAGGACTCGGGCCGCAGGCTCATCGATGCCATGTCTGCCCCCTCCAGCAAGGCCTTTTTAGACAAGGGCGGCCGATGATAAGGCAAGCCATTTTCGGCAGAAATGAGCACCAGCTCCCCAGCAAAGCCTTGACTGCGCAACTGCGCCACCACAGCCGCACCGGCATGCCCTCCCCCGACCACCACCACTTCGGCGTCTGGACCCAAGGCCTGCCTGGACCCTGCGCTTGATGCGGTCGTTGCGTTCATCGCCAGCTACCCCTTGCCCATAGGCGGAGCAGACACCATGGCTGCGAACGGTCGCCAGGTGAGCCAAGATCGCCCACGTTCGGTATGCCAAAGAGCGTTGACTCTGCGCCTTGTCCAATGCCGACCCAAACTTGCACGTGCTGTCCTTCAGATGAACCGGATGTAGTGGTCGCGCAGGGCATCGCCCTCCAGGCGTGCCGTGCGTTCGATCTCGTGGCGCTTGTTGCCCACATGGTTGGCCACCAGGCCTTCGCCCAGCGCCTGGGTGAGGGCCGAGTCGGCTTCCAGTGCATCCAAGGCACCGGCCAAGGTTTCTGCCACGCTCTGGGTAGCATCCTTGTTTTCGAGGCAATCACCCGTTTCGATGGGTTGCAGTGGGTAAGCATGGGCCACACCCAGGCGCGCTGCTTGCAGCACCGCAGCCGTGTGGATGTAGGGATTGGCCGACGCATCGCCCATGCGGTGCTCGATCCGGGCACCCGGACCTGATTCGGCCGACAGGCGCACCGTCACACCCCGGTGGTCGACCGCCCAGTTTTGCCAAAAGCCCGAGAGGCTGGCCGGTTGCAGACGTTGGTAGGAATTGGTGCTGGGGGCCAGCAAACCGGCCAGCGCCTGGTGGTGGTGCATCAGCCCGGCGGTGCAGCCCAGTGTGAGGGCGTTGAACTGGCTGGCATCGTGTCCGCCCGAAATCGCGTTATGGCCTTGGCCATCACGCAGGCTGAAGTTGATGTGCACGCCGCTGCCACCCACCGTGAGGATGGGTTTGGGCATGAAGGTCAGCACGATACCGTGCTGGAAAGCGACTTCACGGGCGAGCAAGCGGAACAAGAAAATGTCATCCACCGCCTTGACGGCGCGGTCGTAGGTGAGCGTGAACTCGAACTGGGGCGCGTCGTATTCGGTGTTCATGCTGTCGATGCGAAAGCCCGCCGCCGTGGCTTTTTCCCACAGGGTGTCGGTGAAGCCCCTCGGATCGGAAAAGGGGCCTGTGGAATACACATGGGCCGCAGGTGTGTCATAGGGCTTGAGCGAACCATCGGGCTCGATCTGGAAAGCAAAAGCTTCGAGCTCGATGCCCACCATCGGGTCGAAGCCCATGGCCTGCCAGTCGGCCACGGCGCGCTTCAATGCACTGCGCCCGCACATGGGCAGCGGCGTGCCGTCGTTGGCTTTCAGATCACCAATCGCCACATGGGTAAAAGGCTGCCAGCCGGGGCGGATGTCCTCGGGGGTGTAGACAGCCTCCATGTCAGGCAGGCCCTCCATGACCATCGCGCCGGGCACGGGGTTGAGCGCTTTTTCGTAGCTCACGCCAAAGGTGCCCCGGCAAAAACGGGCACCACCGCCCTGGCCGGGCTTGAGCGTGACGTATTTGCCTCGCGCAATCGCCAGGTGATCGCAATACAGCACCCGCAGGCGTTCTTGAACATTTGACATGGTGGTTCCTTTCAGATCAGGTGCATGCGCACGGGCAAACGTTTGATGCCCGAGACAAAGTTGGACCGCAAAAACGCGTGCTCACCCGTTTGCTCGATGCGGTCGACCCGCTTAATCAGCTCCTGCAGGAGCACGCGCAATTCCAGCCGGGCCAGCCACATGCCCAAACAGGCATGCGCACCGCCCTGCCCGAACGCCAGATGGCGGTTCACGCCCCGGCTCAGGTCGACGGTGAATGGCCGGTCAAAGGCCCGCTCGTCGCGGTTACCGGAGATGAACCAAAGCAGCACCTTGTCGCCCGCCTTGACCTGTTTGCCGTGGTATTCAAAGTCCTCGGTCGCGGTGCGGCGAAAGTGCGTGGCGGGCGAGGCCCAGCGGATGAACTCGTCAGACACCCCCTCCCAAGCGACTTCGCCTTGCACCGCCTTGAGCTGCGCCATCAGTCCGGGCTGGTGGGCCAGCGCGTGCAAAGCGGCAGCGATCGAATAGCGTGTGGTGTCGTTGCCCGCAGCCACCAGCAGGCAAAAAAAGTTGCGAAATTCGGTGTCGCTGATCACATTGCCCTGCGCGTCGGGTTGGGTGATCAGGTGCAGCACGCCACTGGTGTCGCCCGCTGCGCGCTTGCGTTCCATCATCTGGGCCGCGTAGTCGAACAGGTCAGCCCCGGCGGGCGAGCGAAACGGCATGAAGCGGTAGGCCTCGGTGTCCATCTTGTCGACCACATGGCTGGTGAAATCACTGTCGGTGTTGGCCATGAGCGCGTCGCCCTTGTCCACCAACCAATCCAGGTCTTCTTCGGGCAGGCCCGCAATGCGCCCGAGCATGCGCATCGGCAGCTGACGGGCAATCTGGTGTGTGGCGTCAAACTCGCCCAGCGCCAGTGCCTGGTCAAGGATGCCCACACACAGTTCGCGAATCTGCTCTTCGTACAACGCCATCATGGGCTTGGAAAAGGCCTTGGCCACCAACATGCGGGTGCGGGTGTGCTCGGGCGGGTCGGTCTCCTGAAAGGTCCGCCGCGCCATGTACTCCTCGTGCGACTGGTCTTCCATGCGGATGCCCTGCGCCGAAGACAAGCGCTGGTGGTTGCGGTTGAGCTCCAAAATATCGGCATGCCGCGTGACCGACCAGAAGCCCTTGCCATCGGCCCAGTTGCACCAGGCCATCGGGTCTTCGTCGCGCAGGCGCTTGAAGGTGTTGTGCGGTGTGCCGTTCACATAGCTGTCGTGGTCCGACAGGTCGGCGTGGCCATCGTCGGTGGGGTTCCAAACCGTCATTGCGCTCTTTCAAAACAATCATCAAAAAACTGCACCATCCATTGCCCAAACAGCGGCACATCGGCGGCGTTGGCCAGACTGGCGTGGGCACGGGCCATGGTGTCGGCATCGAGCTTGTCGGCCAGGTAGCCCAGCAAAGCCTGCATGAACACCAGTGGCATCTCGGGGTGGAACTGGGTGGTCCAGATGTGCTGGCCGATCTGCATCGAGCCGATGGGACAAAAGTCACTGCCGCCCAAACACACTGCGCCTTCGGGCATGCGGGTGACCTGCTCGTTGTGCGCGGCCATCAAGGTGGTGGTGGTCTTGAGCGGTGACATCCAGGGCCGCGTTGCATGCCAGTGCGTGGGCGCAGTGCCAAGGCCCCAGCCAGCCGCGTTGCGCGCCACCTGCCCGCCCAGCGCCCGGGCCACCGCTTGGTGGCCAAAACACAAGCCGATCAGGGGCTGCCGTGTCGCATGAACGGCCCCAATGAAAGCCAGTAATTGCCCCACCCAGGGCAGACTCTCGTCGTTGACCGAAGCCGGGCTGCCGGTGATGACGTAACCGTCATAGTCCTCGGGGCTGGCGGGCAGTACCCCATCCTTGACAGGCACCACCTCAAACTGCCAGTGGGGGCGCAAGGGTTGTAACAGCTGCACCACTTTTTGCCCATCGTTCGGAAATTTCGCGGCAAATGCCGACGTATCGTCATTGGTCAGTAAAACAGCAATTCGCAGGTTCATCGGGTCTCTTTCAGGCTGGTGCCCATGCTATGCACAAGGCGAACAAGGCGCTATCAAGTTTGGGCACCGTGCACTCCGGGTTTTCACCCGGCTGCACCGTCCGCACTCAACCAAGCGATGCACCCTGATTCAACCCGTCACCACATTCAGCAAACCCGAATGGGCCTGCACGCGCTCGCTGACGCTGCATGGATCATTTTTGCGCATCCACCGTGTCGGGTTAAACTGAAATGGCGGGTTTGAAGCTGCCGTGCAGAATCTAAAATTGACCTTCTTTTGAAACCCTTCTCGCTTTGTCATCCCCACATCAAGCTGCCACCCCCGATTCGCCTTGGGTCCAGGTACTGGACACCCAGGACATGGACCAACACGCCCTGGCTCAGCACGGCTGGGCGCTGCAGTATGAGCAGCTCTCGCCCGGCCAATTCAAGGGGCGCATCCACCAGGTGCAACTGCCCGAAGTGACGCTGTTGCACGAATACACCAACATCGCCTTGCGCCAGCGGGGGCGGCTGCATGAGAGCGTGTACGGCTTTGCCATGGCGCTGCAGGACTCGCCGGACCTGTTTTTCAACGCCCAGCGGGTACCGGCCCACGCCATCATGTGCGGCAAGGGCGATGAGGTGGACCTGACCACCCCGCCCCACTTCACCTTGATTGCAGTGGTCGTCAACCGCAGCCTGCTCAACCCGCTGTGGGAGCGCATGTACCAAAAGCCCCTGGCCCATTGGCTCGAAAAGCAGTTGGTGCTGCCCACCACCGACATCAAGGCACAAAACCTGCGCGACCTGCAGCTCACCGTGCTGGACCAGGCCAGCGCCCTGGCGCAGCGCCAGCAAGACCCACAGGCCCTGCGCCAGTTGCGCGACGAGATCCTGATGGAATGGCTGGAAGCTTTGCCTGCGAAGGTCGACACCTCCGAGCTGCCCAACTTGGAGCGGCGCAAAAAACTGGTGAACCGTGCTTGTGAGCTGATGATGGGCCACGCCGACGAGCCACTGTCCATCCTCGAGGTCTGCAGCCGCCTGGGCACGAGCCGGCGCAAGCTCAATTACTGCTTTCAGGACGTGCTGGGCACCACGCCCATCAAGTACCTGCGCTCACTGCGCCTGAACAGCGTGCGCCGCGCCCTGCGTCAGGCTGCGCCCGGTGACACCATCCAGGACATCGCCTCGCACTGGGGCTTTTGGCACCTGAGCCAGTTCGCCCAGGACTACCGTCACCTGTTTGGCGAGCTGCCCTCGGACACGCTGCACAAGCGATGAGCACCGCCCGCCAAACCCAGTTGGCTGCCATCTTGACCATGGTCGCGGCCATGGCCTGCCTGTCGACACAAGACACCCTGAGCAAAAAACTGATGCTCAGCGTGGCGCCCGTCATCATCATCTGGACGCGTTACACCCTGCAAACCGCGCTGGTCAGCGCCACGATCTGGCGCAGGCAATCGCCCGAACTCTGGCGCACACGGCAGTGGCGGCTGCAACTGCTGCGCGGCGCGCTGGTCGTGGGCGGCAGCGTGTTTGGCTTTGGCGCTTTGCAGCGCATGCCCGTGGCCGAGTTCACCGCCATTTATTGCCTGGTGCCCCTGGCAGTGACCGTGGTGGCCCGGTTTGTGATGAAAGAAAGCGTGTCATTGCTAGGCTGGCTGTGTGTGGCAGGTGGCATGACCGGTGCCTTGTTGGTGGTGCGCCCAGGCGGTGATGTGGACCCGGTGGGCGCCGGCCTGGCGCTGATGGGGGTGGTCTGTTACACCGGCTTTCAGACCCTCACGGGCTACCTGGCGCGGCAGGACTCACCGCTCACCATCCAACTGTGCACCAGCGCGCTGGGCTTTGCGCTCATGTCGGCGGCAGTGCCTTTCTTCTGGCCAGACCAGATGTCCTGGCCTGACCTGGCCCTGCTGGGGTTGGTGGCGCTGGCGGGCTCTTACGGTCAGTATTTCACGGTGCTGGCGTTTTCCAAAGCGCCCGCCTCGGTCTTGTCGCCTTACTTGTACACGGCCATTGGTTTTTCTGCCCTGGGCGGCTGGTGGATGTTTGACCACCTGCCCGACGCCCTGGCCCTGTGCGGCATGGGGATGATCGCGGGGTTTGGCTTGGCCGCTGGCTGGCTGAACCAACGCATGGCCAAAGCATGAACACGCCACTTTTCAGCCCCAGCTACCGGGAGGCCCGAGCACGATTTATCCAGGCCAGCCAAGCCTGTGGCGCACGGTTGCACAGAGACACCTTGCCCTTGCTCGGCACGAAAGGCGAAGAACTGGCCATGGACGTGGCCGTTCACGGCCCGGCCGATGCCGCCCAAGTGCTGATGACCACCAGCGCGGTGCATGGCATCGAGGGGTTTTGCGGCTCGGCCATCCAGACGGGCTTGCTGCAAAGCCTGTCGCTGCCGCCCGGTGTGGCCGTGGTGCATGTGCACGCGGTCAACCCGCATGGCTTTTCGCATGCGCGGCGGGTCAACGAAGACAATGTGGACCTCAACCGCAACTTCATCGACTTTGCCCAGCCCCTGCCGGTCAATGCCGACTACGCCCATGTCCACGAGTTGCTGCTGCCCCAACACTGGCCACCCGACCCCAAAGCCGTGGCAACCTTGCACGCGCTGACCAATGTTTGGGGCGAGCGCCGCATGCAGCGGGCCATCACCAGCGGGCAATACCAGTTTCCACAAGGCGTCTGGTTTGGGGGCCTGGCCCCCACCTGGAGCCACCGCACTTTCAGGCAGGTGCTGCAAAACCACCTCAGACAAGCGCGCCAGATCGCCTGGATCGACCTGCACACAGGCCTGGGGCCGCACGGGCACGGCGAGCGCATCTTTGCCTGCACCGACAACGGCGAAACACTTCAACGCGCCCGCCAATGGTGGGGGCCTCAAATCACCTCTGTGGACACCGGTACTTCCCAAAGCGTGCCGCTGTCAGGGCCGATCCAGATGGCCATTTACGAAGAGTGCCCTGCGGCTCAATACACGGGCATTTGCCTGGAATTTGGCACTTTGCCGCTGGCGCAGATGGTCCTGGCCATGCGGGCCGATCACTGGGTGGCCCTGCACCCCGAGGCCCCGCCCGAGCAGCAAAGCACCATCCGCGCCGACATGTTGCAGGCATTCAACCCACCGTCGCCCGCATGGCAAGAACAGGTCTGGCAGCAAGGACTGCAAGCGGCCAACCAGGCTTTGCAAGGCTTGGCCACCTCCGGCTGAGCCGAACTTTTCCCGGGAAAACCCGGCACTGATTTTGCGATTTTCCGATACCTTAAAAACCGTTGCTTCGTCAAACTGCGATTTTCACCGGGAGGGTCATGCTCCCCTTCAACAGATCCAACAAGGAAAACCCCATGATTTCATGCCGTACGATATCTCGCCTGCTCACGGGCCTGCTGGGCAGCCTGATGGTGCTCAGCGCCTCTGCACAGGGCTTCCCCAACAAGATGGTCACCGTGATGGTGCCCTACCCTGCGGGCGGCCCTTCGGATGCCGTGGCCCGCCTGGTGCAGGTCGAGTACGAAAAGCAATTGGGCCAAAAAATGATGGTCGAAAACCTGGGCGGTGTGAGCGGCGCTTTGGGCATCCAGAAAGTGCTGGCAGCACCGGCCGATGGCTACTACCAGTTGCTTGGCACCCCCATGGAACTGGTGATGGCGCCGCTGGCCCTGTCTGCCGTCAAATTCAAACCCGAAGAAGTCCGCCTGGCCAGTTTGTTGGGCCGGACCTCGATCGGCCTGGCCGTGCGCAAGGACCTGCCCGTCAACAACCTGCCGGAATTTCTGGCCTGGGCCAAAGGCAAAAAGGTCAGCTACGCGAGCATAGGTCAGGGCTCGCTGTACCACATCATGGGTGAGCGCTTCAAGACGCTGACGGGCCTGGACCTGCTGCACGTGCCCTACAAAGCAGCCGTGCAGATCTACACCGATCTGGGCGGCAACAACGTGGACATGGCCTTCGTGCCGGTCGCAGGCCCCATCATCGGCATGGTCAAGGACAACCGCTTCAAGATCATCGGCATCACTTCCACCGCGCCCCACCCACAACTGCCGGAAGCCGCTCCGATCAGCGCGCAGCGTGGCATGTCCGACTTTGTCTTTGACATCTGGATCGGTCTGCAGGTATCGAAAAACACACCCGACGCCGTGGTCCAGAAACTCAACCAGTCCATGAACGAAGCCATCAAGTCCGAGACCTTCGTCAAAGGCATGAACACCACCGGCAGCCAGGTGCCCGCGGGCATGAGCCTGGCCGATCTGGACAAGTTCTACACCCAAGAAGTCGTGCGCTACCGCGCGCTGTTCAAGGCCGCCAACGTCGAGCCACAGTGAAACCCTGAATTCGCTGCGCTGACGCTCGCGCCACCCGGGACATGCTCACTACCCGTGACATGCCCGGGTTTTTTTATTCCAGACCCCTTTGTCCCGCATGACCGATTTCACGTACAACACCGCCACCCAACTGATGGCCCGCCTGCGCGCAGGTGAAGTGACCAGCACCCAATTGCTGGCGCAGCACATCGCCCGTGTGGCGCAGCATGATGGCCCCATCAACGCGGTGGTGGTGCGCAACTTTGAAGCCGCGCGCGAACGCGCTGCCCAAGCCGACGCGGCGCGTGCCCGTGGCGAAGACTGGGGGCCGCTGCACGGTCTGCCCATGACCATCAAGGAATCGTTTGATTTGCCGGGCACGCCCACCTGCTGGGGCTTTCCTCAGTACAAGGACAACATAGCGCAGCAGCCTGCCGTAGCGGTCCAGCGCCTGCTGGACGCCGGGGCCGTGGTGTTTGGCAAAACCAATGTGCCAGTGGCTTTGGGCGACTGGCAGTCGTTCAACCCGGTCTATGGCACCACCCACAACCCCTGGGATCTGAGCCGCACGCCGGGCGGATCGTCCGGCGGGGCCAGCGCAGCGCTGGCTGCGGGCATGACACCGCTGGAGCTGGGCAGCGACATTGGCGCATCCATCCGCAACCCGGCGCATTACTGCGGGGTCTACGGGCACAAGCCCAGCTGGGGGGTTGTGCCCATGCAAGGCCACCAGCTGCCGGGTGTGCGCTGCATCGACAGCCTGGACATTGCCGTGGCCGGGCCACTGGCGCGCAGCGCTCAAGACCTGCAACTGGCCATGCAGGTGCTGACCACGCCGCTGCAGCAGTTTGGCCCACTGGGCTGGACGCCAGCGCAGTGGCGCCACAACGACAAGCCGTTGCGGGAATGCCGTGTGGCCATCGTCTACGACGACCCCGAAGCGCGGGTGGACCAGAGCATCCAGGACCGACTGCACGCGCTGGCCGACTTTTTGCGCGCCCAGGGCGTGACCGTGCTGGACAACCACCGTCCGGTGGACAGCGCGCAGTCGCACCGCGTGTACTCATACCTGTTGCGCGCGGCCACAGGGGCCTGGCTCGACGACGCAACATTTGCCCGCTTTCAGGATCTGGCCCAGCAAAGCGCCCCGGCGCTGGACACCATGCGCGAACGGGTCTGGCGCGGCAGTACCCTGACACACCGCGACTGGGTTGAGTTTGACCAGCAACGCGCCGTATTGCGAACGCAATGGCAAAGCTATTTCGAAGCGGTGGACTTGCTCATCACCCCGGTGGCCACATCGCCCGCCTTTTTGCACAACCAGCAAGGCGAGCGCTGGGAGCGCATGCTCCAGGTCAACGGCCAGAACCAGCCGCACACCGACAGCCTGTTCTGGGCGGGTTACCCCGGCGTGGTGGGCTTGCCTGCCACCGCTGTCCCCATTGGGCAAAGCCCTGGTGGCTTGCCGGTCGGGGCGCAAATCATCGGCAACAGTTTTGCCGACCCGCTGTGCCTGAACATGGCCCGCTGGCTTGAAACCGAGTGGTGCGGCTTTGTGCCGCCACCGCACCTGGCTTGAACCTCTGAAATCCCCCCATGTCCGACCTCACTGACATTACCGACTTCAACGCCAGCGAGCTGTCCGAGCGCATCCACCAAAGGCAAGTGTCCTGCACCGAAGTGATGTTGGCATACCTCGCGCGCATCGAACGGATGAACCCGCGCTTCAATGCCATCGTCAACCTGGCCCCAACCGACATGCTGCTGGCGCAAGCACGCCAGTGCGACGCCGAGCTGGCAAGTGGACAATCCCGTGGTTGGCTGCACGGCATCCCGCAAGCCATCAAGGACACCGGGCACGCAGTGGGCTTTCCGACCACTTTGGGCAGCACCCTGCTGAAAGCGGCCATGCCCACCAAAGACAGCATCATGACCGAACGCATGAAGGCTGCGGGCGCCCTCGTGATCGGCAAGACCAACATGCCCGAGCTGGGCCTGGGCTCGCACACCTTCAACACCCTGTTTGGGGCTACGGCCAACGCCTGGGACACAGCGGTGAGTGCAGGCGGCAGCAGCGGCGGTGCGGCGGTGGCGCTGGCCCAGCGCCTGTTGCCCGTGGCCGACGGATCGGATTTCATGGGCAGCCTGCGCAACCCGGCGGGCTGGAACCATATTTTCGGCATGCGCCCCTCGCAAGGCCGGGTGCCCTTTGGGCCCGGGGCCGATGTGTGGGTGGACCAACTGGGCACCGAAGGCCCCATGGCCCGCAGCGTGCGCGACCTGGCGCGCCTGCTGGCCACGCAGTCAGGGCACGACGCACGCCAGCCTTTGTCGATCAAGGGCTGCGTCGATGTGTCCGGCTTGCAGTACAGCCACCATGCACTGCGCGGTCTGCGCGTGGGCTGGCTGGGCGATTTGAATGGCCACCTGGCCATGGAAGATGGCATCCTGCCCGTGTGCGAAGAAGCGCTGCGGCAAATGCAAGGCGCTGGTGCCGTGGTCGAGCCCCGCGCTCTAGGCTTTGACGCGCAAGCCCTTTGGGACTGCTGGCTGGTCTGGCGTCGGGCGCTGGTGGGCCCCAAGGTTGCAGCCTTGCTGCACATGCCTGACGCCCAAGCGCAACTCAAACCTGAGGCCCTGTGGGAGCACGAGAACTCGGTCAAGCTGTCCTACATGGACTTCATGCAGGCCAGCCAGATGCGCAGCGCTTTTTATCAGCACCTGTTGGACGTATTCAAAGAGGTGGACGTGCTGGCCCTGCCGGTGGCGCAAACCTGGCCGTTTGCGCTGCAAGAGCGCTGGCCACAACACATTGGCGCACGCACCATGGACACGTACCACCGCTGGATGGAATGCACCCTCTACGCCACGTTGGCTGGCCTGCCTGCGATCAGTCTGCCAGCGGGCTTTCACCCGACACATGGCTGGCCCATGGGCTTGCAACTGATCGGCAAGCCGCAAGGCGATGTGGCTTTGCTGCAGGTGGCGGCGGCCTATGAGGCCGTGCGCGGCGACTGGCTGCAAAAGCGGCCAGCACAAGCCTGAGCGCTTCTCAGACCGCCGCCAGCCGACCCGGCCGGCTTGTAGTCACCCGTGCGCCATAGCGGCCCATGTCGAAACCTTCGGCGCGGATGGCAGGCGGCTGACCCGAAATCACATCGGCCAACAACTGGGCACTGCCGCAGGCCATGGTCCAGCCCAGTGTGCCGTGCCCGGTGTTGAGGTAAAGCCCAGTCAACGGCGTCGCACCCACCAGTGGAGTGCCGTCAGGCGTCATGGGGCGCAAGCCAGTCCAGAACTGCGCCTTCGACAAGTCACCCCCGGGAAAGAGTTCGCATGTCACTTTTTCGAGCGTGGCGCGGCGACGTGGGTTCAAGCGCAAATCAAAACCGGCCAACTCGGCCATGCCACCCACGCGCAGGCGGTCGCCCAGGCGGGTCAGTGCGACCTTGTAAGTCTCATCCAGCACGGTCGACTGGGGGGCCAGCGAGGCATCACTCAGCGGCATGGTGAGCGAATAGCCTTTGACCGGGTAAACCGGGATGTCAAGCCCCAGCGGCAACAACAAGTCACGCGAGTAGCTGCCTGCAGCGAGCACCACAACATCAGCTTGCAAGCGCTCGCCCGCAAGTCCGGCCACATCGCTCAATTGCAGCCCAGTGACGCGATGACCATCGCGCATCAACGATTGCACTGTACAAGACAGTCGCAGCTTCATGCCCAAAGCGCAGGCGCGCTGCGCCAACTGGCGGGTGAACAGATGGCAGTCTCCGGTTTCGTCGTTGGGCAGTCGTAAACCGCCACTGATCGGAACACGGACCTTGCCCAATGCAGGCTCTGCACGACTGACCCCGGCAGCATCCAGCAGCTCAAAAGGCACGCCGCAGTCCTGCAGCACGGCCACATCGCGCGCGGCAGCATCCAGCTGGGCTTGGCTGCGAAACAGCTGCAAAGTGCCCTGGCTGCGCGCGTCATAGGCCACGCCGGTCTCTGCACGCCAGACGCGCAAGCAGTCACGGCTGTACTCGGAAAGGCGCATCATTCGCTCTTTGTTGACGGCATAGCGGTCGGCTGAGCAGTTGGCCAGCATGGCCGCCATCCAGCGCCACTGAAACAGACTGCCGTCCAGGCGAATTGCCAACGGCGCATGGGCCTGAAACGCCCATTTCAGGGCTTTGAGCGGTATTCCAGGGGCCGCCCAGGGCGTCGAATAACCCGGCGAGACCTGACCTGCATTGGCAAAACTGGTTTCCAGCGCCACATCAGGCTGCCTGTCCACCAAAGTCACATCGGCACCTTGGCGCAAGAGCGCCCAGGCTGTGCTGACCCCGATCACCCCACCACCCAGCACCACCACTTTCATGTCAGACTCACTTTTGACTAGAGATTGAGCGATGTTATGGATTTATTGCAGAATATTTTTTTGAATTGATGTCTAATAACAGCAAATTCAACTGAACCCAGGGCCATTTTTCGGCCTTGGCCGCAAAATGTCCGATCCTGACCGCATTGACCTGAAGATTCTCGATCTGCTGCAGCGCAATGGCCGCATGTCGGTCACCGAGGTGGGTGAACAAGTGGGCCTGTCCACCTCGCCGTGTTCAGAGCGCATCAAAAGGCTCGAACGCCAGGGCCTGATCACCGGCTACCACGCCCGAGTCGATGCCACAGCTTTGGGCAAACCCCTGTTGGTCTTCATCGAAATCACACTGTCCCAGAAATCGCCTCAGGTGTTCGAGACCGTGCGGCTCGAAGTGGGCTTGATGCCCGACGTCCTGGAATGTCACCTGGTTTCCGGCAGCTTTGATTACCTGGTCAAGGCCCGCTTACGCGCCATGAGCGACTACCGAGAACTGCTCGGCGCCATCCTCGACAAGATCCCGGTGTCCGCACAATCCAACAGCTATGTGGTCATGGAAGAAATCAAGGAAAGCACGGTCCTGACCTTGAACCACTGATCTCCCAATGACACTCAGGCCCTAACGGCTCGGCGAGCACTCCACACCCATAGCACGGAGCCGCCCAACATCATCGGCACACACAACCACTGGCCCATGCTCATCCCCAGACTCAAAAGGCCCAAATGGGCATCAGGTTCGCGGAAAAATTCGGCCACAAAGCGGAAGAAGCCATAGCCCAGCAAAAATGCGCCTGAGACTTGGCCCGTGGGGCGGCCATTGCGGGCAAACCACCAGAGCAACACAAACAGCAGCAAACCTTCCAGCGCAATTTGGTAAAGCTGCGACGGATGGCGCGGCAAATCGCCCGCCCCCCGGAACACCATGCCCCAGGGCAATGCAGGATCAGCCACGCGGCCCCACAGTTCGCCATTCAGGAAATTGCCCACCCGCCCTGCCGCCAGACCCGTGGGCACACAGGGCGCCACAAAGTCCATGACCTGCAAAAACGGCCGCTGACGGGTGCGGGCAAACCAGACCATGGCCAGCATCACACCCAACAATCCGCCATGAAAACTCATCCCCCCTTGCCAGATGGCCAAAATTTCGAACGGGTTAGACAGGTAATAAGCCGGTTTGTAAAACAGGCAATAACCCACGCGCCCGCCCAAAATGACGCCGAGCACGCCCAAAAACAGGATGTCTTCCACATCGCGTTTTTGCCATTGCGGCAAGTGTTTGAAGGGCGCATGGCCCAGACGCCGCACGCCCAGCCAAAAAAACAGGCCAAAAGCAGCCAAATAGGTCAGGCCATACCAGTGGATGGCCAAGGGGCCCAACTGCAGGGCGACTGGGTCAATTTGAGGATGGATCAGCATGCCCTGATTGTGCACCGGAGATGCCTCGCACTGGACACTATGGCCTGACGAGCGCCCGTTAGAATGAGGCGACCTTCTTTTGGGCTTCTACTGAGACACGACCATGAGCGACAAAATCATCCCGATCACCCCCATCAACAGCCGCAGCGCCAACATCACCGAGGGCAAATCGCGCGCGCCCAACCGGTCGATGTACTACGCCATGGGCTATGAACAGAGCGATTTCGTCAAACCGATGGTGGGCGTGGCCAACGGGCACAGCACCATCACCCCCTGCAACAGCGGTCTGCAGAAGTTGGCCGACGCGGCCATCGAGGGCATCGAAGAAGCCGGTGGCAACGCCCAAGTCTTTGGCACGCCCACCATCTCGGACGGCATGGCCATGGGCACCGAGGGCATGAAGTACTCGCTGGTCTCCCGCGAGGTGATTGCCGACTGCGTGGAAACCTGCGTGCAAGGACAGTGGATGGACGGCGTGCTGGTGGTGGGCGGCTGCGACAAGAACATGCCCGGCGGCCTGATGGGCATGCTGCGCGCCAACGTTCCGGCCATTTACGTTTATGGCGGCACCATTTTGCCGGGCCGCTACCAAGGCAAAGACCTGAACATCGTGAGCGTGTTTGAAGCCGTGGGCGAAAATGCAGCAGGCAAGTTGAGCGACGAAGACCTGCTCGAAATCGAAAAGCGCGCCATCCCCGGCACCGGTTCGTGCGGTGGCATGTACACCGCCAACACCATGTCGTCTGCTTTCGAGGCCCTGGGCATTTCCTTGCCCTACTCCTCCACCATGGCCAACGTGCACGACGAAAAAGTCGAATCGGCCAAAGAGTCGGCCCGTGTTTTGGTGGAAGCCATCCGCAAAGGCATCAAGCCGCGCGACATCGTGACCCGCAAGTCCATTGAAAACGCGGTTGCCGTGATCATGGCCACCGGTGGTTCCACCAATGCGGTGCTGCACTTTTTGGCCATTGCGCATTGCGCAGGCGTGGAGTGGACCATCGACGACTTCGAACGCATCCGCCAACGCACCCCCGTTTTGTGCGACCTCAAGCCCAGCGGCAAAGCTTTGGCCGTTGACCTGCATGTGGCCGGCGGGATTCCGCAAGTCATGAAGATTTTGCTCAACGCCGGTTTGCTGCACGGCGATTGCATCACCATCACCGGCCAGACCATTGCCGAGGTGCTCAAGGATGTGCCCGACGCGCCGCCCGAGCAAAGCGTGATCCACACCATCGACAACGCCATGTACAAGCAAGGCCACCTGGCCATCCTCAAGGGCAACTTGTCACCCGAAGGCGCTGTGGCCAAGATCACCGGTCTGAAAAACCCGGTCATCACCGGCCCAGCCCGTGTGTTCGACGACGAGCAATCGGCGCTCGAAGCCATTTTGGCGGGCAAGATCAAAGCCGGTGACGTGATGGTTTTGCGCTACCTCGGCCCCAAAGGCGGCCCCGGCATGCCCGAAATGCTGGCACCCACGGGCGCGCTGATCGGTGCTGGCTTGGGCGAAAGCGTGGGCCTGATCACCGACGGCCGTTTCTCCGGTGGCACTTGGGGCATGGTGGTGGGCCACGTCGCCCCCGAAGCGGCAGCCGGCGGCAACATCGCGTTTGTGCATGAAGGCGACAGCATCACCATCGATGCGCACAAATTGGTGCTTGAGCTGAACGTGCCCGAAGCCGAACTGGCTAAACGCCGCGAAGGCTGGACCGCACCTGCGCCGCGCTACACCCGCGGCGTGCAAGCCAAGTTTGCTTTCAATGCGTCCAGTGCCAGCAAGGGCGCCGTTTTGGACATGTTCTGACCCATCACCCCCACCATCGGCACAGGGCCTGAGTTTGTCCACCACCTGTGACATGCTGCGCCCACCCGAGTGGCGTGTGAGTTGCCGGATGCGAGCCTTGAAGTTGTCCAGTGCCTTGTGTCACAGAACGCACCTCTGCAAGGAAGGTATGTCGTCAGCCATTCAATTCCCCGACAACCTCAACTAAAACCGCGCTCCAATGCCACGTTGAAGCGCTCTCAGAACGCCGCTAACATTACTTGTGGACGGTGTTGATCGCGCGCATTGACGAGGTTTTTGGCGAAACCCCAAGTCCGCCGCTGCTGTGCCCGCTGTGAGATGGGCAAATGCGCCTGATCGCATTTGTCACCGAGGGCACGCAGATCAGAAAGATCCTTGATCACATCGGGGTGGACTGCGTGCCCCCGCACATTGCCCCGGCGCGCGGTCCACCGTTTTAGGATAACTGCGATGCGCATGTCGGTGAGGATGGTGCGCTCGAAGTCGAGCCGGAGTGGGATCTGGCAGCGCAACCGGCCCCGACTTTGAGGTCGATCAGCGCGTTAGCTGGTGAGTTGAGTTGGTCAGGGACGGCAACAGCGGTTTTGCCAACGCTGCGGGGAATGGCTGTGCCTGGCACTGCCCAAAACGGGTCATGGCGACAAATCTCGGAAAACCTCGGGCAACTGGCCCAGAGCAAGCACCCAAACGGCCCCCCATATTCAGGCTTGTGATGCCCCAACCCGATGCCATACTTGTGCTCATGCGGTTGGATTTCCTAGCCGCCGCGAAAGTGACAAGACCATGGGCTTCAACGCATCAACCGATGTGTATGAAAAACACGTGGCCTCGGGCGTTATCGGCCCACCCAAAGTCGTTCGTACTGCATTGCAAGATGCGGCATCGGTTGCTGGTCTGTTGATCACCACTGAAGCATCTATCTCCGACGCACCAGAAGATAAGGCCAGTGGCGCTGGCGGCATGCCAGGCGGCATGGGCGGTATGAACTTCTAATCGTCCAACGCTTTTTAATGCACACAAAAAGGGCCGGAGGGGAAACCTTCCGGCCTTTTTTTTATGCCGCAACCCAATTGCCGTGAAAGCCGGGCGGGATGCGGTGCGGGATGTGGATGATGGCTTGAGGAGCGGCTTCGAAATTGGCTGCGTTCAGGATCACCAGATCGGTCGTCTGCGCCGCAATGTTCACAACATAGCCCATCAGCCAACCATCATCCTCCGCCTTCGCCGCTTGCTTTGGCACGAAAACAAACTCGCCGGGGATATGGCCCGAACCGAAATCATGGACTTGGCGTACGCCAGCCTCAAGGTCATGCTTGAACAGCTTTGACTCGTTCGGCGAGGCCACGCCATCGGGCAGCGACACCGTATAGGCAAACCGATACGGCTTACCGATGCGTGTCTCATTGGGGCGAGGAAATTCTTGGGAATCTGGGTCAATTACCATGCGCGCGGTGCTGCGCGCGGCTGGATCTATCGTCCAGCGTTCAAACGGCACGCGCGCTGAATCCGGGCCGATTTTGCTTTCGGCAAACATCGTATCGTGCGCGCAGACATCCATGATGACTGTGCCGTCTTCGGCCTCAAAAGCGTTGCAAGGGTGGAACACATAACACGACGCGACGTCGCACCAGATGACATCGTCGCTGCGGCCCTCCTTTGGAAGCAGACCGATGCGCGCCTTGTGAGCGGGGTTCCATGTATAAGGAAAAGGGTGGCCTGCGAGAAATGTCTTCATCGAGAAGGTCACAGGTAAATCAAGGATGATCACATAGTTTTTGGTGATCATACAACCGTGGATCGACGGGCCATCCTGTACGCGGATGGGTTCCTCGCGGCGGACCTTGCCTTTGGCATCGACGACTACATGCCAGATCGTGTCGGCGATATCGGCGTTATAGGTAATCGCATGCATTTCCCCGCTGTCATGGTCGAGATTCGGATGTGCAGAGAAAGCATTTTTGAGCGTCCCGCCAAAGGGATCAGAGGCGATGGTTTCGAGTTCCTCGTTAATCCGCACAGGATAGCCACCTGCCTCGACAATCGCCCATGTCTCGCCAGCATGGCCCAGGACATTGGTGTTGACTGTATCAATCGCGCCGTTGCGTGGCCCCGGCGCATCGGGAAGGCCGAGCGCCTCAGTGACTTTCCGGCTCTTGATCCAGCGGTTGCGGTACCACAACGCTTTGCCGCCATGCAGCCGCACGCCATGCACCATGCCGTCGCCGAGGAACCAGTGATAGGCGGCGGGATTTTCGGGAGCCACCTGATTGGGGCCGTTGCGAATATAGCGGCCGTCCAGTTCGCTCGGAATGCTGCCGGTTACTTTCAAACTATCGAGCGTCAGTTCCGCATCCATTGGCGCGTGAATACCGGTCAGATAGGGATTGGGTTTAACCGCTTTCATCCGGCCACGATTAAAAACGGAAATCTTGGCCACAGCTTTGCTAACAACGCCGCGGATCAATGTTTCGACTGCACTTGCCATATCAACTCCTTTGCTTGAACTTTGACTCATTAAAATTTATCTTGCGATCTTCATCATGCGTCCCATGTCACACCTCGGCCAAACGATTGGCGGCGTCTTTCACAGCGCCACGAATACGAGGATAGGTGCCACAGCGGTACAGGTTGCCGGACATGGCCTCGTCAATCTCGGCATCGGTGGGGTTCGGGTTGGCAATCAACAAGGCGGCGGTTTGCATGATCTGGCCTGACTGGCAATAACCGCATTGCGCTGCCTGCGCATCGAACCATGCCCCCTGTACTGCGTGCATCGCGTCTGGCGTACCCAGGCCCTCGATGGTTGTGACGGCCTGTCCGGCGATATCAGCCAAGGGGTTCTGGCAGGACCGGATCGCCTGACCATCGAAAAGGACAGTGCACGCCCCACAGGCGGCATCCCCGCAGCCATATTTCGTGCCGGTCATATCGAGCACATCGCGGAGCACCCACAAAAGCGGTATGTCCGCTGACAAGTCGACGGCTCGAGTGGTGCCGTTCAGGTTAAAGGAAATGGACATAGAACACCTATTCTGTTTACTTTGACAAATTGGTGGCAAATCGTCAGCCCCTGCCATACTTGTGATCATGCGGTTGGATTTCCTATCCGTTCTTCTGAGGCCAGTTGGCGGTGGTGGGTGAAATCCTTGAACACCTGGATGACGGTGGACAGTGCAAGGATCAGCGCGGCTGCGGGCTGGTAGTGGTGGATCGCCAATTAAATCGTGGCGGCCAGGCGGGTGCCCTGGTTGATGGCGCGCTTGGCGTCCAGCTCGGCGGCCACATCAGCGCCGCCAATCAGGTGGACCGAGCAGCCCTCGGCTTGAAGCGCGCCATACAGCTCGCGCTGCGGCTCCTGCCCGGCGCACAGGATGATGTTGTCGACGGCGACAACCTGCTCCGTGTCACCCACACGAATGTGCAGGCCCGCATCGTCAATCTTCTGGTACTGCACGCCAGGCGTCATAACCACATGCTTGGCCTTCAGCGAGGTGCGGTGGATCCAGCCCGTGGTCTTGCCCAATTGGTCGCCCACTTTGCTTTCTTTGCGCTGCAGCAGGTGCACCTTGCGTGGCGAGATTTCGGCATGGGCTGGCTTGATGCCGCCAGCATGGGCATAGCCCGTATCGATGCCCCACTCGGCATAAAACTTGGGCGCATCCACACTGGGGCTGGTGCCCGAGTGGGTCAGGTACTCGGACACATCAAAACCAATGCCGCCCGCCCCAATGACAGCCACGTTCTTGCCCACGGCCTTGCCGTCGCGCAGCACGTCCAGATAACCCATGACCTTGGGGTGGTCCACGCCTTGGATGGCGGGCGTGCGCGGCGTCACGCCGGTGGCCAGCACCACCTCGTCAAAACCACCGGCCTTCAAGGCATCTGCCGTCACGCGGGTGTTCAAAGACACCTTGACACCGCGCAGTTTCAACTGCCGGTCAAAGTAGCGCAGCGTCTCGTAAAACTCTTCCTTGCCCGGTACCTTCTTGGCGATGTTGAACTGGCCACCAATCTCGGTGGCAGCGTCAAACAGCTCAACGCTGTGGCCACGCTCTGCTGCGGTAACGGCAAAGCTCAGGCCCGCAGGGCCAGCGCCCACCACTGCAATGCGCTTGGTCTGGGTTGCAGGTGTTATCACCAGCTCAGTCTCGTGGCAGGCACGCGGGTTGACCAGGCAAGACGTGATCTTGCCGCCAAAGGTATGGTCCAGACAGGCCTGGTTGCAGCCTATGCAGGTATTGATCTCGTCCGCTCGGCCCTCTGCGGCTTTGCGCACAAATTCCGGGTCGGCCAGGAAAGGCCGGGCCATGGATACCATGTCGCAGAACCCATCGGCCAGCAGTTGATCGGCCACCTCGGGCGTGTTGATTCGGTTGGTGGCCACCAGCGGTATGCCCACAAGGCCCTTGAGCCGCTGGGTCACCCAGGCAAAGGCGGCGCGCGGCACCTTGGTGGCGATGGTGGGAATGCGTGCCTCGTGCCAGCCAATGCCGGTGTTGATGATGGTGGCGCCCGCTGCTTCAATCGCTTTCGCCAGCTGGATAACTTCATCCAGCGTGGAGCCACCCTCCACCAGGTCCAGCGCCGACAGGCGGTAAATGATGATGAAGTTGGTCCCCACGCGCTCGCGCACGCGGCGCACGATCTCGACCGGAAAACGTATGCGGTTCTCGTAACTACCGCCCCATTCGTCGTCGCGGTGGTTGGTGCGGGCAGCGATGAATTCGTTGATCAGATAACCCTCAGAGCCCATGATCTCCACGCCGTCGTAACCGGCGTGTTGTGCCAGTGCGGCGCAGCGCACAAAGTCTTCCACGGTTTGCTCCACCTCGTCGGTGCTTAGCCCGTGCGGAGTGTACGGGTTGATGGGTGCTTGCAAAGCGCTGGGAGCCACCAGGTCTTTCTGGTACGAGTAGCGGCCAAAGTGCAGTATCTGCATTGCGACTTTGCCGCCTTCTTTGTGTACGGCATCTGTCACCACGCGGTGGTGTTCGGCTTCTGCCTCGGTGGTCAGCATGGCGCCGCCCTTCATGGGGCGGCCGCGTTCGTTGGGGGCAATGCCGCCGGTCACGATCAGGCCAACGCCACCGCGGGCGCGTTCTGCATAAAAGACAGCCATGCGCTCGAACCCGTTGGGCACCTCTTCCAGGCCCACGTGCATGGAGCCCATCAGGACACGGTTTTTCAGGGTGGTAAAGCCCAGATCGAGCGGCTTCAACATATGGGGATAAGCGGCCATGGCGGTCCTTTATGCAACTGGTTGCACAATTCTAAATAGAATCCCGCCAACCTTGCAACTGGTTGCATAAAATAGAGTTTTCGCCCAAAACGCACGCCCATGTCCCTGCCGCACGCCTTACTCACCGCCCTGATGGAGCAACCCAGCTCCGGGTCCGACTTGGCGGGTCGGTTTGACCGCTCAATTGGTTACTTTTGGCAGGCCACGCACCAGCAGATTTACCGGGAGCTGGGTCGCCTGAAAGTAGCGGGCTGGGTGGAATCCCTGGCGCCCGAGGCGGGTCGGGGTCGCAAAAAGGTCTACCAGGTCTTGCCCGCAGGCCGTGCCGAACTGGAGCGCTGGGTCGCCGAAGACCAAGACCCCAAACCCTTGCGCGACGAGTTCATGGTGCGCCTGCGGGCCGAGGCAGTGGTGGGTCCCACCGGCCTGGCAAACGACATACGCCGCCGACTGGAACTGCACCGGCAAAAGCTGGCTGTTTACCGCGCCATCGAAGAACGAGACTTTGCCCGTGAAGACCTCTTACGCAAGGCGCAGTTACAGCACCTGGTGTTGGGTGCGGGCATCTTGCAGGAAACCATGTGGATCGAGTTTTCTGAAAGGGCGCTGGCACTACTGGACCATTCAAACCAATAAATGCTATGGTTTTGGTGGCACCCTATTGAATACTCTCTTGGGCTAGCACCCGTTTTTGCCAAAAAACCCCATTCAAGACGGTAACTGCAGATAGTGCAGGGCCAGTGTCTCAAAAGCAGACACCTCCGGGCCCAGCCCGGTTTCCTGTTGCAGAATCGCGCCCACTTTGTGGACCGGCGTACTGGCCAAATGGGCATCCAAAAGCAGCAGGCGCGAGCGTCGGGCCAGCATGTCCTCAATACTGCCGGGTTTCTACATGGAGTGAGGACTCCACCAGGGGGAGATACCTGGCCTCATGCGGTTGAAATTCCTGTCCGTTACTGCGGTTGCAAACCAATGTCTTTGGCGACTTTTTGCCAGCGCTCGGTCTCAGAGCGCATGAAGGACCGCAGTTCATCTCGCGTCGAACCCTTGAGTTCCACCCCCAATGTGGAGAGACGCTCTCGTACAGCTGGATGGGATAGCGCGGCAGTGGCTTCAGTGCGAAGTCGCTCAATGACCTCGATTGGCGTTGTGGCTGGCGCAACCAAGGCCCACCATTGGTTGATTTCCATGCCTTTGATACCAGCTTCAGCCAAGGTGGGCGTGTCCTTCAAGGCCGGCAAAGTCAATCGCTGGCTGCTGGTTACTGCCAACGGACGGATTTTGTTCGCCGACAACAGGCTGGCGCCGCTGGCCAGCGTGGCAATGTGCCCCGAAACGATGCCAGCCGCCACGTCGGTCAAGGCCGGCGCCGAGCCTCGGTAAGGCACCAGATTAAATTTGATCTTGCTTTGAATGGACAACATTTCGGCTGCAAGGTGGCTGACCGAACCCGACCCACTGTGTGCGATGGCAGGAGGCGCACTCTTGCTTGAAGAGGTTTTCATATACGTTTTGAAGTCCTTGCTGTCAGCGTCCATTCCTGCAAAGAGAATCAAAGGAGAAGTGCCGATCATCGTGACAGGCGAAAAGTCGCGCAGCAAGTCATAGGGCACCTTGGCTACAACTGCTGGGGCAATGGCGTGCGGCAGTTCAATGACCGTGATGGTATAGCCATCTGGCGCTGATTTGGCAGCCGCATCGGTGCCGATCTGGCCTGCAGCACCCGGGCGATTGTCTACCAAAACAGGCACTCCCAGAGTTTCACTCATGCGCTGAGCCATGGCGCGGGCGATGGCATCCGTGCTTCCGCCTGGTGCCCATGGCACGATCAGCTTGATCGGTTTGTCGGGGTAAGCGGCTTGGGATGGGGTGGGTACCCAAACCAGAGTCAGCGCGACGGCGAAGGCCGATGCGAGCGTAGAAAATCGAGACATAAACACACTCCTTTTTTCAAGAACTTGACCATGTGGGATCGCGCGATGCATTGGCGGTGAGCATGACCACCACATGGTCCTGCGCCGCAATTTGCTCTGATTGCCGCAAAGGCAAGACGGCACCCAGTGCAGCGGCGGCACACAATTCAGCATACGACCCGAGCAGGTGACGAGCTGCATAAGCCGCGCTATCGTTCACCACAACGGCTCCGCCTTGTGTGCCCCGGGTGGCCTGCCACTGAAGATAGGTGAGCGTGGCGCCGGCTACTGAGAATTGATCGGTCTGGCCCGGATAGCTCAGGCCAAGGTCCTGCTCGGTTTGTGCCTGGCTGAGTCTTGCAAAAGGCTCGACGACCCATATGCGCGGGAGACGGTCAATTTGCCGAGCCTGCAAAAAAAGCTCCAGGAAGCCAGCGTAAATACCCCAGGCCAAGTCGCCGCGCGCAGTGGGGACCACCACATGGTCGGGCAGGCCGCCTTGTTCCAAACACTCTTGAGCAATGGGCTTGTAGCCTTCAACCGCCAGGGGCGCGCTGCCCAAGGCGTGCAAGTGAAAGTTGGTCAGTGCCAGATAGCCGGGTTTATTGGCTTGCTCGGCGACAAAATTCCAGCGCCCCGAGTTGTCATCAAAGCTGTGCCGATGCGCTCCAAACGCGTCTAGTGCCTGAGCGTATACCTGCGGCATGTCATTGTAGGTGGCCACTTCACATCGAAGACCCGCCGCCTGCGCGTAACAGGCCGCTGAAATAGCGGCATTCCCCGAGGATGCCAGCACCAGTGTGTGAACGCCAAAGCACAGCCGCTCAGCAGTTGCTGCAACTCAGTGGCGTGGGCGAGACCACTACCTGACCTGCTTGCAGTATCAAAGCAGCTTAAGTCCGGAGTTTCGCCGCATGCTCAGCAAGGTATGCGACTCTTGGCGGCAACATAGCTTGCTGGCGCGAACAGGCGAACCAGCCATGCAAGTTGATCCCAGCAACGAAAAGGCGCGACATTGGCATGCCGCACCCAACACAGTTCAATGATCTATTTTTTAGCCAAAGGCGGGAAAGATTCCGTGGACTTGAAAACCGGATGACCGTTAAAGAAGGGCATTTTCTCTGCCTCATGACAAGCCATGCAGACAGTTCGCGCCGTTTGAAACGCTTCTCTCGCTTTCACAGGGTCTTTGGTTTTCAGGCCATCGTCCACCACTTGCCACGTTGCATCTAATAGAAACGCTTCCATGTTGGCAGTGCGATTGGGGCGCTTCATGAGTGCGCTGGTGGCGCGTTGCTTGATTTTGTCCCAGTTAAAGCGAGCGTAATCATAATTTTCGATCACCAGCGCGTCATACATATTTTGATAGCGGAAAGTGATTTCCCACATGGCCATTTCGGTGCCAGCGAGCAAGATTTCTAAGCGGCGAAAGCGCTCTGTGTCCGTATCCGCATCGCGTAACCATTGTTGCGAGGGTGGCTTGCCTTTTTGGCCATCCGCCAAACCCGGAATGCCCTTGGGAAACCGCACTGAATTCACAGTCTGCACCACCGAATTCGGGTTGGCGGCCGACGAATTGGGCATCGGAGCGTTTTGTGCGCTGAGGTTCTGAGTAAAGGCAAGCCCAAGCACAGCCAAGCAAGCAGATAAATTTATCTTCATAAAAAACTCCACATTTTTAAAAGAAACCAAAATTTATTAGTCGTACATCGAGAGAATTTCATTTCTGAACAAAAATTCAGAAATTCAGCGCTCGCCGGCGATTGAGTGCAAGCCCATAATGGAGCGATGAATTGCCCGATCTTGCTCGTTGAAGACGAACCGCTGATTGCCAGCAGCTTGGTCAGCGCCATGCAAGCCGACGGCTACAGCGTGACGTATGCGGCGAATTGCGCGAGTGCGTTGCGTCAGCTAGTTCACACCCAGCCACAGTTGCTCGTCTTGGACTGGATGCTTCCCGATGGTGATGGTTTGCAGGTGCTGGAGCGGGCACGCTCCAAAGACGCGGATGTGCGAGCAATCATCTTGACTGCTCGCTCTGACATCTCGGAACGCGTACACGCGCTGCGCTGCGGAGCCGATGATTATTTGGTCAAGCCGTTTGCGTACGCCGAGTTGAGCGCGCGCATCGCTGCTTTATTACGCCGAGGTGCTGTGGCATCCGACAATTTGAGCTATGCGAGCCTGCGTTTGCACTTGGTCGCACGGCATGCTTATCTCAGTGATCAGATGATGGATTTAACGCAACGCGAGTTTGATCTTCTGGCCTACCTCGTGCGCCACGCGCAGCGCAGCGTTTCACGCAGCATGCTCGCACGCGATGTTTGGAAGCAAACCCAACGCGCCACTGCGCTGGACAACGTGATAGATGTGCATATCGCCCGGCTACGTCGTAAGCTCGAATCGATTCACCCCAACCGCTTGATCCATACGCAGCGCGGTATTGGCTTTTGTTTGAGCGTGGACGAGCCTCTATGACTTCACCCCACTTGGATGCCCCACACAAGCAGCCTGTGCATTGGTGGGCCAAGCAATCACTGCATCAGCAACTGTCCTGGATTCATGGCTTTCTGATTTTTTTGCTGTTGATGATTTTCTCCCTCGTGCTTTATCTCACAGCACGAAATTTGCTGTATTCCGACCTTGACCATGAACTGCACCGGGATGCAGAGGCAGCGCAGCAGGCTTTGAGCTTGACGGGGCGAGGCTGGCAAGAACGTCTGGTGAGTCATCCGCACGGCGATCCGTTCGATACTGATCCGTTTTTTGAAGTGTGGAGCCCAGAGGGTGTTTTGGAATTCACGAGTAAGACGCAAACCGCTCTCGCCCGCAAAGTGCAGAGTTTGCGGCTTGGTAGGCCGGGCACGCAGCGGGAGTACTTCAGCATGCAAGCGCTTGACCCGCCCAGCGCATCGGCTTTGCGCATTGGCGTGGAGCCGATGCGAGTGGCGCAGCGTGATATGGTGCTGCGCGTGTACCGCTCAGAGCGCACTTTGAAGTTGCAATTGAGTCGTTTGGCCCAGGGCTTGGTTGTGGCTTTGGTGGTGATTGCGACTCTTACGGCCTGGTTGTCTTGGTTTTTTACGCGGCGCGCACTGATGCCGCTGCGAGCCTTGGTGCAGTCTTTGGAGCAAACCCAATCGCCCGCGCATTGGCTGGCCTTCGACATGCGTCAGCGCCCCAGCAGCAGCGAGGTACAAGCCTTGCTTCGCAGCATTGAGGGCTTGGGCGAACGCCTCAAAGAATCCTATTCTCAGCTCGATGGCTTTGCAGCGCAATGTGCACATGAGTTGCGCACGCCACTTTCCGTCCTGCAAACGCGCTGCGAATGGCTGCTCCGCTCAGGTCAGCCGCCCAAGCACGATGAACTGGGCGCTTTACTGGAGCAAATTGATCGCATGGCTTTGCTGGTGGACAGGCTCCTTAGCCTTGCCCACACCCCCGCTCAAATTGCCGCTGAGCGAATGAGCCGCGTGGATCTGGCGCAGCTTGCTGAGCGCGTGGTGGCCAACATGTGCCCAGTGATGGAAGAGCGCGATCAGACATTAACGCTGATAAGTGTTCCCGCTTGGACTCACACCGACGAGATATTGGTCGAGCAAATGTTGATGGATTTGCTCCACAACACAAGCCTTTATGCACCCGCTAGCTCTGTGGTGACATTAAGAGTGGCTGCTAATAAGGGAAATTCAGAGCTGGCCAGCACTGGTGAGCTGCTTTCAAATTCATCTACAAGCATTTCCATCAGTGACGCAGGATCAGGCCCTGACCGCATGTGGCTTGAACGGGCGGGAGTTAAGTGGCAAGGCCAAGCGCCAGTCAACCTACTGGCAGAGTCTCAAGTGGCACACGGCACTGGGCTGGGTCTACGCTTCGTTGCCCGTTCGATGCAACTGCTGGGTGGCAGTATTCACGCTGAATACCTGAATAACGAGAAGGTAAATCAAGGCTTTTCTATCATTTTGAAATGGAGTGTCGAGGTTGAGCCTGATTGAGACGAGGCGGCCCAAGTGGCACCGCACTTCGATGCCGATCAGCGCGTCAGTTGGTAAGAGGAAGGCAACAGCGGTTTTGCCAACGCTGCGGGGCAGGGCTGCGTCTGTCACTGCCAAAAAATGCGCATACCGAAAAATCTCGAGCGACTGGCCCTTTACAAGCGTTCAGGCAGCCCCAGCCTGAAGGCCTGTGATGCCCAAAACCTGAGCCATAGTCGTCCTCATGCGGTTGGATTTCCTATCCGTCCATAAAAAACTACCTCAATTGGTGGCCCCGCTCCCCCAAACCGCTGACCTGTAGCAGGCGCAAAAAAAGACTGATGCCCTTTTTCACGATCATGTGCAGCAGCCACCGAGTGTTGTAACCGTCTGCGCACAGCACCGCGTGCAAACTGTCGCCCGTGACCACTTCAGGTGGCACCGGTTCATTCGGTGATCTGCCTTCAAGTGGCCGATGATCGGCTCGATGGCTTGTCGGCGCTTGAGATCTTTTTTGTCTTCATCCGTCAGACTCTTGAATTTGCCACGGTGCTTGATGTCGATGTCGGGGTTGGCCTTGTCCACCCCCCGGTAGCCCAGGTCAACGATGGCCTTGTGCGGTTTGGTGTCCATGGCTTGCATGAGGACGCTGGCTTGTTCCGCTTGCTCACTGAGCGTGTGCCCCTCGACAAGGGAATGGAGGCCTTTTTCAATAGGGAACAAAGACCGGCATCCAGGTGGTGTATGCGGCTAGGCTGGCGAGGCAATTGGCGCAGTTGAACCGGGCTCAGGCGCCACGGGACATGAATTTGCCAGGCTGGCGGCTTCATCCGCTGTCTGGAGGGCTTGCTGGGCGCTGGGCGGTAATGGTCAGCGGCAATTGGCGCTTGACGTTCCGGATTGAGGATGGCGATGCGATCCTGGTCGATTACCAGGATTACCACTGAGGTACACGAGATGAGCAGGATGCACAACCTACCCTACCCCACCCCACCCCACCCCACCCAAGGTTAACGCTGCGAGATGATATTTTGCCCGCCGTGGGAATGAAATGCGGTTCTTGTTCATCGGCTCGCGATTTATGCTCCACGCTTCCTTCCCGCGCTCGCTCACCCTCACGCAGTTGCGCTTCACTTTGCTCAATATGACCAGCTCGCAGCAGGACTTGCACCCGCAGGTGTGCGCCCATGCTGGGCGCACCATGAAAAAAACCCGCCAAGGCGGGTTTTTCATTCGCGGCCTTGACCAACAGGTCAGGGCTTCAAGAGACAGATCACAAGCCAACGGCCGCAATACCCGCTTTGGCGATTTGTGCGTCTTCGGTCGACTTGACGCCGCTGACACCCACTGCGCCCAAGCAAAAGCCGTCCTTCATGATTGGCACGCCGCCTTCGAGCATGCCCTGAATGCTCGGGGCCGACAGGAAGGACATGCGGCCACCGTTGATGACGTCTTCGTAGACTTTGGATTCACGGCGACCCAGGGCGGCCGTGTGGGCTTTGGCGGGTGCGATATGGGATGAAATCGGGGGCGCGCCGTCCAGACGGGCGAAATGCAGCAAATGGCCGCCGCCATCGACGATGGCGATGCTCACTGCCCAGTTGTTTTTCAGGGCTTCGGCTTCGGCCGCAGCGGCGATGGCTTTCACATCGGACAGTTCCAAAGTGGCTTGTGTTTTCATGTTGATTTACAGGACTTGGGTTAAAAACATCAAGCATACACGGGCGCTGACCCGTCTATTGCACACCCCAAGGCAAAACTGAATCACCCGGATAACCCCATGGCCTGACGGAAATCCCGAAAACCATCGACCTTGCAGAGCGGGGCCTTTAAAATGACGTTCAGCCTTGATCCAAGGCGTGTTAAGGAGATACACCATGAGCGACTTACGCACCCTCAATTCTGCCGACTGGGGCCACGTGGACCTGGCGGCCCGCAACCGCGTTCTGCGCAACACCTATTGGTTGCTCGCCCTGAGCATGCTGCCCACCGTGCTGGGCGCATGGGTCGGCGTGAGCACAGGCATCACCCAATCCCTGACAGGCTTTATGGGCCTGATCGTTTTCCTGGGTGGCGCATTCGGTTTCATGTACGCCATCGAGAAAACCAAAAACTCGGCTGCTGGCGTGCCTGTTTTGTTGGCCTTCACCTTCTTCATGGGCTTGATGCTCTCGCGCATGATCGCCATGGTGCTGGGCTTCAAGAACGGCTCAGAATTGGTGATGACCGCTTTTGCGGGCACCGCCGGCGTGTTCTTTGTCATGGCCAGCCTGGCCAGCGTCATCAAGCGTGATCTGTCGGGCATGGGCAAATGGCTGTTCGTTGGGGCCATGGTCCTGATGGTGGGCGGCATCATCAACGTGTTTGTGGGCTCCACAGCCGGCATGATGGTGATTTCAACCTTGGCCATCGGCATCTTCAGCGCCTTCTTGCTGTATGACATCAAGCGCATCCTGGACGGTGGCGAGACCAACTACATCAGCGCCACCTTGGCCCTGTACCTGAGCGTGTTCAACATCTTCCAAAGCCTGTTGGCCTTGCTGGGCATCATGGGCGGCGAACGCGACTGATCTGCGTTGCACACACCTCAAAAAGGCTCCCTCGGGAGCCTTTTTTGTGCGTGCGGGGCCAATGGCCCGCTTCCAATTGAGTATCTTCAGGCCAACTCGAACACCGCCATGCTCTCCACATGCGCCGTGTGCGCAAACATGTTGATGACCCCTGCGGCCACACAGCGGTAACCCGCACGGTGAACCAAAATGCCGGCATCCCGGGCCAGCGTGGCGGGGTTGCAGCTCACATAGACAATGCGCTGCGGGGGTTTCCATCCTTGACGCAAATCCTGGTTTTCGTGCAGTTCGGCCAGTGCCTTGCTCAGGGCAAATGCACCCTCGCGGGGTGGGTCCACCAGCCATTTGTCGGCGGTGCCATCGGCCACCAGCATCTCGGGCGTCATCTCGAACAAATTGCGCGCCACAAATTGCGTGGGGGCCAAGGTCTGGCCCTCGGGCCGAGCGGCCTGGTTGCGTGCGTAGTTGTCGCGTGAACGCGCGACCAGTGTCTCTGCCCCTTCGATGCCCAGCACCTCGGCCGCTTGCGTTGCGATGGGCAAGGTGAAGTTGCCCAAACCGCAAAACCAGTCGATCACCCGCTCGGTCTTTTGCGCTTGCAACAAGCGCAGCGCACGGGCCACCAGCACGCGGTTGATGAAGGGGTTGACCTGGGTGAAGTCGGTGGGCCTGAAGGGCATGGTGATGCCAAAGTCGGGCAGGCCATAACTCAGCTGAGCCCCGCCTTCGTCCAGCAAATGCACTGTGTCGGGCCCCTTGGGTTGCAGCCACCACTGCACCTGGTGCTCGGCCGCAAAGGCGCGCAGCAAGGCTTTATCGCCTTCGCTCAGGGGTTCCATGTGCCGCAGCACCAAGGCCGTGACTTCGTCGCCACAGGCCAGCTCCAGCTGGGGCAAAGTCTCACGGGCGTCCATCTGGCCAATCAGCGCACGCAAAGGCAGCAGCATGCGACTGACATGGGGCGGCAAGACCGGACAAACTTTCATGTCGGCGACGTAACGGCTTTTGCGCTCGTGAAAACCAATGAGCACTTGTCCCTTTTTGATCACATAGCGCACCGACAGCCGGGCGCGGTAGCGGTAACCCCAGGTCGGCCCCTCGATGGGGCGCAGCATGGTTTCGGCTTTGACTTTGCACAAGTGCCAGAGGTTGTCCTCCAGCACCCTTTGCTTGATGGCCACTTGGGCGGAAGCCTCCAGGTGCTGCATCTTGCACCCGCCGCAGGCGCCGGCATGCAGGCCAAAATTTGGGCAGCCTGGCCGCACGCGTTGCGACGACTCGTGGTGAATTTGGGTGACAGTGCCCTGCTCCCAGTTGTTCTTTTTGCGGTGCACGTTGACCGACACCAGCTCGAAAGGCAAAGCGCCTTCGATGAACACAACTTTGCCGTCAGGTCGGCGGGCGATGCCTTGTGCATCCATGTCCAAAGACCCCACAAGCAAAAAGCCTGCGGGCAGGTTTTCACTGAAGTGACTGATCTCCTCGGCGTGGGCTTGGGCTAGGGATAGGGAAATGTCTGGTTCGCTCATCCCCCGATTGTCTCAGGATGAACGACAGAAAAATCGTGGGGCTCAGTCGCAGACAAATGGATTTTTATAAACCCACCCAAAACCAGTTCTGCTGTGACGGATCAAGTTCAACGGACTGGCAAAAACTTGGCTGGATCAACCGGCTTACCTTGACGACGAATCTCAAAGTGCAACTTGACCCGCTCGGCATCGGTTTTCCCCATCTCGGCTATCTTTTGCCCTCTTCGCACTTGCTGGTCTTCCTTGACCAGCAAGCTCTGATTGTGGGCATATGCGGTCAAAAACGTGTTGTTGTGTTTGAGAATGATCAAGTTTCCATAACCGCGCAAACCTGCACCCGCATAGACAACTTGGCCATCTGCGGCCGCCAGGACAGGATCACCAGCTTGCCCGGCAATGTCCAGCCCTTTGTTTTTGACTTCGTCAAATGCACCAATCACAGCTCCGGTAGCTGGCCAGGCAAAAGCCAGACCTGGATCATTAACGGCGGGAACAGAAGGCGTCGCTGCAGGGGGTGATGTAGGGCTTGCTGCAGATGTGACTTTGGGCTCTGAGGCAGCGCTGGGGCTGATCGGCTGCACCACCACGCCGCTGGTCTGAAGCGTTGCACCTGGGGGCGACACTCGCAAAACCTGCCCCACTTCGATCAAGTGGGCATTGGATAAATTGTTCCAAGAGGCCAAATCACGCCAGGACTGCCCATGGTCAAGCGCGATGCGCGTCAGGGTATCGCCACGCTGCACAGTATAAAAACCGGGCTTTCCCGCATTCTCGGAACCCGGCATCACCCTGGATGATGGGCTGGCCGCAGACAGGTCAGGGGCAGGGGCTGTGACGGGAGTTCGACCCATCACACTGCGCGTTTCAACCGGCGCAGGAGAACGGGGTGGGGAATTGCAGCCCGCCAATAGGACCAGAGCAATACCAACCAAGCCAAAACGGGAAACATGACAAGCCATCATCCGGGTTCTATCCTTTAAGCAATCCCAGATTTTAGAGGTACAAAATGAACTGGCTCCAGAACCTGCCGATCAAACCCTTGGCCGGTTTTGTGAATCACCACCAAGGCTTGATGTCCAGCCGATGTGACCGTGGGCGCGACCAAGCGCCCCCCCTCAGCCAATTGATCCAGCCAAGCCTCAGGAACCTCGGCGCCACCGGCCGCTGAAATGATGCCGGCATAGGGTGCCCCTTTGACAAAACCCAGCATGCCATCCCCAAAAATCAGATGGACGTTGGGCAAGCGAAATGGCAACAGATTTTTTTTGGCCTTCTCATGCAGAGCACGCAAGCGCTCAATGCTGTACACCTCGGTCGCGACATGGCTGAGCACCGCTGCCTGGTAACCGCTGCCCGTCCCAATTTCGAGAATTCGACCCAACTTGCCCTGAACGCCTTGACGCAGCAACTCGATGATCCGCGCCACCACATTCGGTTTGGAAATGGTTTGCGCAAAACCAATCGGCAAACTCGTGTCTTCATAAGCTTGTCCAACCAAGGCGGATTCGACAAAACAATGCCGTTGAACCAGCCCCATCGCCTTCAGCACCAGCTCATCCTGAACCCCTTGAGCAGCCAGTTTGGCCACCATTTTTGCTCTGACAGCGCTCGAATCCAGACCCAGTCCAATTGGGCCAGGCAAGCCCAGCGTCTGATGAGCCTTGAGCTCGTCCGCTCGCGATGCTGGCTGAGGTTTTACCGCATGAACCGGGCGACCCGCGGCCACCTCTGTCACGCTCAATCTGACTGGAAAACTTGGCCTTGACTTCATGGCACGTCCTGGTGCCAAAGGCGGGCACAGGTCTGACCCCAAGCCTCCAGGTGATCATGTTCGGTCAAATCAACTTTCAAGGGTGTCACCACCACATGACTCAGATCAGCCGCATGGAAATCGGTGCCCGAACTGTCATCCATGGCGGCCCCCGCTTTGCCAATCCAGTACATGGTTTGGCCTCTTGGATCGATCTGGGTGATCACAGGCTCGGCGGCATGACGACGCCCCAATCGACAAACCTTGGGGTGCTTGATCTGCTCCAAGGGCAAGTTGGGAATGTTCACATTCAACAACCAAGGGCTCACGCCCACCAGTTGTTGGGTGATCATTTGCTGAACCATCTGTTTGACGGTCTGGGCCGCAGCATCCAGATGCGCCCAACCCTTGTCAATTTGTGAAACTGCAATGGCCGGAATCCCAAATAAATAGCCTTCCATTGCAGCCCCTACGGTGCCCGAATACAAAGTGTCATCTCCCATATTGGCGCCGTTGTTGATGCCCGAAATCACCAAATCGGGTCGGTAACCCAACAAGCCTGTCAAGGCAATGTGGACGCAATCTGCCGGGGTGCCATTGACATAGCGAAAACCATTGTCGGCCCGATTCACATACAACGGCGTGTGCAGAGTCAAAGCGTTGGATTTGGCACTGTTGTTGTGTTCTGGCGCCACCACCTCAACCTCGGCTATGGCCTGCAGCGCGTCATACAAGGCAACGATCCCTTCGGCACGAAAGCCATCGTCATTACAAATCAGTATTTTCATAGCTTTTTTTATCATTGACGAATTGTAAAGCGCTGCCCAGCGTAACGCGCAACCGGGATCACACAACACATCCAACCAGCACTTGGTCGCTAGCGAGACATGGTGAGTGAAGGAGCTCTGTCTAAGATGAACCATCCACTAGATTGCATTTACTTGGAGAAACAGCATGCAAGCTTGGCTTTGCGAGAACCCCACGGGCGTCGAAGCCCTCTCATGGCGAGAAGTCTCCACACCCAAACCAGGTCCCGGCGAGGTTCTGATCGAGATTCAAGCGGCCAGTTTGAATTTTCCAGATCTGTTGATCGTGCAAAACAAATACCAGATGAAACCTCCATTGCCCTTTGTTCCAGGCTCAGAGTATGCAGGCACGGTTCAATGCGTTGGGGATGGCGTGACACACTTGAAAATCGGGCAAAAAGTCGCCTGCCTCTCGGGAACAGGTGGTTTTGGCACCCACACCTTGGCACCAGCTAAATTGTGCCTGCCATTGCCTGAACATTTCCCGGCCACTGATGCAGCGGCCTTCATCATGACTTACGCCACTTCATATCACGCACTGCTTGACCGGGCCGCCTTGAAAGCGGGAGAAACAGTCTTGGTTTTGGGCGCTGCTGGCGGGGTGGGTACAGCAGCCATACAAATTGCCAAAGCCACGGGTGCCAAAGTGATTGCAGCAACCTCCACAGACGAGAAATGTGCGCTGTGCAAATCATTAGGGGCCGATGAGGTCATCAATTACAGCAAGTTGAATTTGCGAGAAACACTGAAAACACAGACTGCAGGCCAAGGGCCAGATGTGATCTACGACCCCGTTGGCGGCGACATCGCTGAACCTGCATTTCGCTCCATCGCTTGGCGCGGTCGTTATTTGGTCGTCGGTTTTGCAGGTGGGCCGATCCCTTGCCTGCCCTTAAACCTGCCATTGCTCAAAGGTGCATCCTTGGTTGGTGTGTTTTGGGGGGAGTTTGCCAAACGTGAACCTCAAGCCAACACAAGCATGATGGAGACGCTGGCCAAGTGGTATGCCTTAGGAAAGATCAAACCCGTGATCGACAGGACCCTGCCGATGAGCGAACTCAAAACAGCCTACGCCTTGATGGGTACACGCAGCGTCAAGGGCAAATTGGTCATGGTGAACTGATCCGCCTGCAGTCTTTACATACCCGCTGGATAGATCACTGACCAGGGCAAAAAAAGGAAGCGTATGCTTCTTTTTTGTCGAAAAGTCGTTGGCACTGCTTTTCGGATTTGGAGCGGGAAACGAGGCTCGAACTCGCGACCTCAACCTTGGCAAGGTTGCGCTCTACCAACTGAGCTATTCCCGCAAACTGGTTGAAATTATACATTGAAAAGCAAGCTGAAAGCCTTGGAACAGGCTTCAAATCACTTGTCAAAAAAACAACCCCCAATCAAAAAAATGGGTTTTGTTGAAGACATTTGGGGTGGCTGATGGGGCTCGAACCCACGACAACAGGAATCACAAGGTGGCTACATGGTGGCTACATGGTGGCTACATGGTGGCTACATGGTGGCTACATGGTGGCTACATGGTGGCTACATGAAAGGTTTCGAGCATGGCACGACCGAGCAAATCCGCACCGCTGGACCTGACCCAAGCGCATGACCTGACCCAAGCGCATGACCTGACCGCTGGCGTAATTGACCGCCTGAGCTGCCCAACTGACAAAGCGCAAATATTTTTGCGCGATGGCAAAGCGCCTGGCCTGCGGGTACGCGTAACCGCTGCTGGTGCCAAGTCGTTTGTTTTCGAGGCAAAGCTGCACCGCCAGACCGTGCGCCGCACCATTGGGGATGTGCGAAGCTGGAGCATTGAACAAGCCCGCACCGAAGCCCGCCGCATGGCCGTTATCCTGGACAACGGACAAGACCCCCGAGAAATCGAGCGCCAGCGCCAGCAAAAACAGGCCCAAGCCCAAAGCGCCGCTGCTGCGCAAACCCTGACACTGGCCGAGGTATGGGCCGATTACATCGAACAGCGCCGCCCGTTTTGGGGTGCCCTGCACTACCGCGACCATGTGGACAAGGCCAAGGCCGGGGGCTTGCCAAGTGGCCGCCGTGGTGGAGGCAAAGAACCCACCCAGCCGGGGCCGCTGGCCAGCCTGATGGCCTGCCGAATGGTGGACCTGACACCTGAGCGCATCGAAGCATGGGCCGCGCTGGAGGGGCAAACCCGCGCATCCTCTGCCCGGCTGGCATGGCGACTGCTGACCGTCTTTTTAACGTGGTGCAGTCAACAGCCCGCCTATGCAGGACTGGTGCCCGACAAAAACCCCGCCAAGACACAAAAAGCCCGCGAAGCATTGGGCAAAGCTGGCGTGAAAAAAGACGTGTTGCAACGTGGCCAGCTACCCGCATGGTTTGCCGCCGTGCAGCAACTGCAAAACCCCACCATTGCCGCCTGCCTGCAAGTGATGCTGCTGACAGGGGCAAGGCCGGGCGAGGTGCTGGCGCTGCGCTGGGAGGACGTGAACACGCAATGGAAGGGAATCCATATCCGCGACAAGGTGGAGGGAGCCCGAGAAATTCCACTGACCCCCTACATTGAACACCTGCTAACCGCCCTGCCCCGCCGTAATGAATGGGTTTTCTCAAGCCCCACCAGCGCCAGCGGGTGCCTGACCGAACCCAACACGCCGCACACCCGCGCCTGCAAAGCCGCTGGGCTGGAGGGACTGACCCTGCACGGCCTGCGCCGTTCATTCAAAAGCCTGACCTAGTGGCTGGAGGTGCCCGTGGGCGTGGTGGCGCAAATCCAAGGCCACAAACCCAGCGCCACCGCTGAAAAGCACTACACCGTGCGCCCGCTGGAGCTGCTGGCGCTGCAGCACGGCCGCATTGAGGCGTGGATATTGGAACAAGCCGGGATTGTGTTTAATGCCCAAGCCGTGCCGGGCAAGCTGCGCGTGGTGGTTTGATAGATTGCAAAGCGTAACGCCACACGATACAATCGACCATGATTAAGTCATTCGCCCATAAAGGGCTGCAAGCCTTTTTTGAGCGAGGCATAAAAGCGGGTATCCGGCCAGACCATGCTGCAAAGCTGGGCCGTTTGCTGGCGCGGTTAGACGTGGCCACCTGCGACCGCGATATGAACGTGCCCGGCTGGGGCTTGCACGCGCTGAGTGGCCACTTAAAAGACCATTGGGCAGTTTCGGTCAACGGCAACTGGCGAATGACTTTCACCTTTGAAGGCACAGACGCTGTGCTGGTTGATTACATGGACTACCACTAGGAGCAAAGCAATGACCCGCATGAATAACCCACCCCACCCCGGCCTGACGCTGCGCGATGACGTGCTGCCCACATTGGGGCTGGGCGTAACCCAAGCCGCCGAACAGTTGGGCGTGTCGCGTGTCGCGTTATCGCGTGTGTTGAATGGCCGCGCCGCCATATCGCCCGACATGGCCCTTCGCATCGAGGCATGGCTGGGCGTGGCGCGTGGAGGCGATGCCCGCGTGTGGCTAGCCGAACAATGCGCCTATGACGTGTGGCAGGCGCAACAGCGCTTCAAGACCGCCCCCATGCGCGTTAAGCCAGCGCCAGCGATGACCGCCTGAACAGTTTTTGCCCCAGCCGTGTCGGACTAATTACCCGGCATGAAAGCCAGTACCCCGCTGGCCTGCTGGTGGAATTTTTTCAACGGGGAGAGGGGGATTTATGGACTACGAACAATGGCTTGAATTTCAAAGCTTTGCCCGAGCGGTGATGGAGCCAAGGCATAAAGTGCTATTGGAAGAGCTGGATAAACAAATTTGCGCGCCATTCTCTAGCACGATAGCTGACCCACTAAGCGCATTTTCAGCAGCCGGGAGATGGGCAGAAAAATACATGTTTCATCACCATACGAATACCGGCGAAAAATTGGCACTGGAGATGCTGCACAACGTAAGTTTCTTTGCATTGTGTACCGCCAACAATGAAGCCAACATTGAAGGCTTCAAATTGAACGATGAGCTTAAAGGGGATATGTGGCAAGAAACACGCCGTATTTGCGCCCAGCTTGCACCTTACCTGCCCGACCCCGACCGCGACGCCCTGCTGGCGATGCTGCCCCCCGTTGAAGATGCTGCGCCCGTGGTGGTGACACCGCAAAAAGAAACAATAGAACAGCGACAAGACCACCGTTTGCAGGCTTGCATTGATGCTGGCCTAAACATGAACATCACTGCCGTCGGACGCATGCCTGATGGCGTGGGCGAAGTCGCAAAGAGGCTAGGCATAACAAGGCAGTCACTTACTAGCGATGTGAAGCCCGCATTAACGCGCCGTGCAAGCGCACAAAGGGAAGGCACGACAGTTCACCGCGCCTAATGCAACGCCTGCATTTGACTGCATTTGACTGCATTTGACTGCATTTGAAGATGGGTTTTCATTGGTGAAATGAAGTTGCAGGCAAGTTGCAGTTTGCCTGCATGAATATGCAAGGTAAGTAATCCATATCGCTGCAACTTTGCAGTGATATTGGAATACCAACATGCAAACCACTGGACTACTGAGCAACCAAGCGAAGCGCGAGGCAAGAGCCCTGCAACAATGCCCCCCGCTGCCGCATGAGACCCGAAGCCATATCCCCACCGCTGACGCTGCACATCATTTAATTCGCCGCCCGCAAACCCTGCGAGCATGGGCCTGCCTAGAGAACGGCCCACTGCGCCCAATCCGCATCAATGGCCGCTTGGCATGGCCCGTGGCTGAAATCAAAGCACTGATGGGGGTGGCGTAATGAAGGCCCGCATCGATGCAATTGCGTGGGGCATTGCCCGTGCTGTGCCTTATGCCTATGCCTTTGTGCTTGGCATGATTGTTCAGCAGGTTATCGGGGGTGGCAAATGAAAACGCCCGACCCCACAAAAGCAGAATCGAGCGCCGCGAACAGCGTGAAGTTTACAGGCACCGACAACCCGCGCCAACTGCGAGCCATTGCCGTGCTGCTGAATCGACCTGTACCGCGTGAATCACTAGACCGCGTATCTGGTGCCAGCAACAGCCCTGAACTGGTGGCAGACCTTCGCCGCCGTGGCCTTGAGGTGCCCTGCGAGCGCATCCAGTTTACTGACCGCGATGGCTACCCCTGCCGCCCTGGTGTTTACTCGCTGACCCTTGCTGACCGCCGCAAGATTTACGCATGGATGGCGAAGCGCCAACAAGGGGGCAAGCATGGATAAGAGTGCAGACCTGCACCCAACCGCTGAGCAGATACGCGCTGCTACCGGCATATCGCGCCGCATGTTCTTTAACGCCGTGAAGGTTCGCCGTAATGGGTGCCCTGAACTGGTGGCACTTGTTGCCTCTGGTGGTGCCAGCATGAACCTAGCCTTGGCAGTCGCACGCTTTGACATCCAAAGCCAGCGCCTGATTTTGGAGGCATTCAAAGACATGAAGCCGAGAGCCCGCTTAGGCTTTGTTGAGCTACTGGCCGCAGCCCATACGGGGGGTGACCATGGGGCGTGACCGCAAACGCAAAGGGCACGACACCAGCCGCGACAGTGGCCCATTTGTGGCCATGCCGTATGTGGTGCTGGACAGCGCCGCATATTTGAATCTGAGCCACCCAGCCAAGGCCCTGCTGATGGAAATTGCACGGCAGTGCAACAGTGACAACAACGGTCGCTTACTGGCCAGCCGGGCTTATTTGTCCAAGCGTGGCTGGAATTCTGCCGACACCATTACCCGCGCCCTCAAAGAATTGATAGCCGCTAAGCTGGTACACCAGACAGTGCAAGGGCACCGGCCAAACAAGGCCAGTTGGTATGCCTTGACATGGCGAACACTGGACCGCCTGCCCGGTTATGACGCTGGCGCTGCTGAATGCTTCGACCGTGGCAGTTATGCAAAACGCCCACTAAAAAACGCAAGTCTTAAACCGCCAGACGGACTAGAGAGGTCAAAAATAGGACCGCCAGACGGACCAGAGAGGGTGTTGCCTAGTCCGCCAGACGGACCTATAAAGGCCATTTTGAGCACTTCGCCTAGTCCGCCAGACGGACACCATCTAGATAAACCATCTCCTGGCACTGGGTTAAGGGTGTTCACTGAACCCGGCAACTACAAACGACTGTCTCAGCCCAACGATGGCCGGGGCTGGTTACCTGCCGGGTTGTTTGAACGTGAAGCAGCGCCCGCGAGTTTGACGCGCAAAGCCACCAAGCAACTGGGCAAAGTGGCCCGGGGTGTAAACGATGTTCACGCCATTCAAGCCGGGCGAGCCGCTGGCCTGACCTTGGAGCAATTAACAGGGTGGGCTGAACCCGAAAAAGTCGCCCAAGCGTTAGCCGCTGGCCGTCGCCCGTGGCTGGACCTTTGGACCTTACCGACTACCCCCCAGCGCCAGCAACTTGATAAAGCAAGGATTTAACAACATGGCAACCGAAAAGAAACGACCGCCCGGGCGATGGAAACCCGGACAAAGTGGCAACCCCGCTGGCCGACCACAGGGTAAGGGGGATGTGGCCAAACTTCGCGCCGATATTGCCGACAGGGTGCCCCAACTGCTAGGCCAATTGTTCACGCAAGCCATGGCGGGTGATGTGGGAGCCGCACGCCTGCTGCTGGAGCGTTCTATAGCCCCGCTAAAGGCCATAGAGGCACCCCAAGCCCTGCACCTGCCCGATGGCACGCTAACAGAGCAAGGTCGCGCCGTGCTGGGTGCCGTGGCCGCTGGCGAACTTGCACCCGGCCAAGGTGCCGCGCTGCTGGGTGCCATTGGTACGCTGGCACGTGTGACCGAGGTGGACGAGCTAACCCGCCGCATTGAAAAATTGGAGGCCGAACATGGCAACACTTGAAAATCGATTGATGGCGCTGGAAGCCGCACGGTCCACCATGCCCTGGGCTGTTATGGATGTTGACGGCAAACCCACCCCCAACCAACAGACAGAGATAGACCACTGCACCCGAACAGGCCGCATGCTGGTGGTTTTTTATGAGCCGGGAAACACCGCATGGGTGCCCGGCCTTGGCAAGCCTGCACCATGGGAGTGTGAACATGGCCAGCCTTGAATCACGCCTGCAAACTTTGGAGCAAAAGCCCGACACCCAAGCGCTGCTGCCCACCATCGTGGCCGATGACACCACCGATGCTGAATTGGAAGCGATGCGAGCGCGTGGAATCGATGCCCACCGCATGCGCGATGCTGTGGAGTTCTTTGTGTGAGTAGCCCAATAAATTCAAGACACCCAGCCACTGCGCTGGGTTTTTTGATGCGCAAGACTCAAAAGAGAACAAACCCAGCCGCATCACCAACGACGCCAACGACTGGGCCATCGAGACCATGGGCAACCCGCGCAACCCGCGCAACCCGCTAGACTTGCTATTGCGCGTCATTACCGTGAGTGTGGAGACTTTGAAAGTGGTCAAGGGCTTGCCTGCGCTGGTGGTGTAAGCTCAATAAACATTCCCGAAACATTCTTAACACCGAAAGAGGAAATCCAAAATGACCGAAGAAAACCTTGGCGAATACAAAGACGCACATGGGAACATTTACATTGTGCTGAAGCGAACAGCGACCAACCTATTCACGCCAGTGAGTGGCACTCCTATTAAGAGACCGGGAAAAATTGAGTTACTCACAGAATGCGGGCAAGCATTGAACTGGACCGATAAAAGCCCGCAAGAATTCGAGCTGCTCAACAGAGCTCCAATCTACAAAGCAAGTTGAACACAACCCAGCCATCGCGCTGGGTTTTTTGTTTGGCGCGAAAGTGCGCGGGAAATTTGCCCTGCACCTGCGAAGTTTTGCGAGGGTATCTACCCAATGGAAACCCCTAGGGTCACCCAAAGGAATAATTCGGCACCCGGTGCCCAACTAAAACCACCAGTAAGCACGCGTAACCAAGGCGCAAACCCGAGGGCTGCATGGGGAGGTTACGGCAAGGGTCCAAGCAGCCCGCATGGTGCAAAACCCCGGGAAAGTGGCTACATGGTGGCTACATGAACTCGGAAAAGAAAAAGGACTTAGAGCATTTCTGCGCTAAGTCCTTGATTTTATTGGGGTGGCTGATGGGGCTCGAACCCACGACAACAGGAATCACAATCCTGGACTCTACCAACTGAGCTACAGCCACCGCAAGGCTGCAATTATATCCTGAAGGAGCCGATCATTTTCTGGACTGAACAGATTTATGAGGCCGCCAAAGCCGTGGGCTTGGGCTTGGGTGCCAAAATCTGCACTTTGAACTGCGCCCTCAAGTGCGCCATGTAGGCCGCCGATTCAGCACCCACCAACAACCGTTGGAACTGATTGAGGGTTTGCGCTTTTTGTTGTGGGCTCGAAAGCTCGCGAGGCACCACCTTGTTCACCCTCACCAGGGCATAGCCCATTGCCCCAAAGTCCACCCCTACCAGTGAAGGCATGGACGATGGGTCGGTACGCAATACCGCATCGACCAGCTTTTGGGCTTGCCCTTGGGTTTGGTCACGGGACACGATCAAAGCGGGCCCCACCCGTGCCAAGTCAGGCTGTTTTTGCCACTCGGCCAAACGTGCTTGCCCCTCGGCTTTGGCCAGTACCATGGCCTGCTCAAGCACGAACTCGGTGCGCACTTGATCCTTGACATCTGCAAAAGGCCGCAAAGCTGATGGCTTGTAACTGATCAGTCGCGCCGACACGAGAGTGTTGTTTCCCAGCTCAATGGCTGCCGTGTTGCGACGCTTGCTGATGGACTCTTCCGAGAACAAGGCCTCCAGAATTTTGGGATTCGCCAAAACACCTTGAATGCTCGCAGATGGGATTCGGCTCACACCTTTGACCTGCTGCACCTGCAATCGAAGTTTTTCGGCTATGGGCGTCAAAGTGTCAGCTTGCTCATAAACACTGTTGCTGAATGTTTCAGCAAACTCAGCGAACTGGCGCTTGGATTGCTGCTGCCTCAAATCGGCTTCCAATTGAGGTCGCATGGCCTCCAGACTTGGAGTCATCGGTGCCTTGATGTCTGTGAGTTGAATGATATGAAAACCAAATTCAGACTCGACGACAGCGCTGATTTCGCCCTTTTTGAGGGCAAACGCAGCATCTTCAAACGCTTTGACCATGGCACCTTTGGCAAAAAACTCCAGGTCTCCCCCATTTCGGGCAGAACCGGGATCGTCGGAATTCTTTCGTGCCAAATCGGCAAAGCTTTTGGGCTCTTTGCGCACACTGGCCAACAAGCCTTCGACCTTGTTTCGCGCTTTGTCTCTTTCGGCGGCAGGCGCATCCTTCGGCGCATTGATCAGGATATGGCTTGCACGGCGCTGCTCTTGGCCGGACAAACGCTGGATGTTTTGCTCATAGTAGCTTTTGATGTCTTGTTCAGGCAGGTGAATGTTTTTGGCCAAAGTTGCGGCATCCAACACCAGAAACTCCACATCGGCAGACTCTGTCGACCTGAAGCGCTCAGAACGGGATTGGTAGAACTGCTCCAGCTCGGCGTCCTGTGGCTGAACTTTGGAAACAAAATCGGCAGGAGAAAAACGCTGAATTTGAATCTCGCGGCGTTGCAAAAACGCCTGCAAGGCCAAATCACTCTGAAGCTGTGAAGCCATTGCCGAAGCCTGAAGTGCAGACATGACCTGTTTGCCAGTCAAGTCACGTCGCACTTGGGCTTCCAACATTTCAGGAGTCATCCCCTGGCTGGCCGCCAACTGACGGTACCTGTCCATGTCCAGCTTGCCATCCGGGCCACGCAGACTGGCGATGGAGGGGTCCTGTTTGAGGTAATTCGCAAGACGCTGGTCACTGGTCACCAACAACTGCTTTTCTGAGGCGACAGCCACCAAACGTTCATCGACCATCCGCTCCAGGCTGGCGTAACGCGCCTCGTCTGAGCCCAACATCTTGGGGTCAAGGTTGGGCATGGACGCACGAATCCTGTCAACTTCTTGCTGGTGACGGGCATCCCACTGCTGTTGGGTGATTTCAAAGTCAGCAATTTTGGCCACCACTGCCCCTCGTTCGGCCCTGTTGTTGTAGCCATCCACACCAAACAAAACAAACGAAGGAATGATCAAAACAACCAGCACGCCCATCAATATCCTGGATTTGTTACGAATGGCGTCAAACATTTTTGAAGTCTCGGTTGATCAATAAAAAAGGCGAACCACGGGTTCGCCTTTGTTGATGAGGTGGTGGGTGCTGACGGTCTCGAACCGCCGACCTACTCCGTGTAAAGGAGCCGCTCTACCAACTGAGCTAAGCACCCTCCTCAAAAGTCCATCAGTTCAAAGCGTCCTTGAGGCCCTTGCCTGGACGGAACTTTGGCACATTGGCTTTCTTGATTTTAATGGCAGCACCCGTGCGTGGATTGCGACCCGTGCGAGCGGCACGTTTGCCCACTGCAAAAGTACCAAATCCCACCAAGGAAACCGTGCCACCTTTTTTCAAGGTCGTACGAACTGCGCCGATGGTGGCTTCCAAAGCACGGCCAGCAGCAGCTTTGGACAGATCAGCGTGTTTGGCAATGTGTTCAATCAATTCAGTTTTGTTCACAAAAAACCTCTGTTTGTTAATGCCGTTCAAGACAGCATGAGGACAGTTGACATATCAACAGGCAAACCATGTTGATGCAAAGGGTTAGGGCAAGCAATGCCCTGAGCCATTAAAACCATACCTTGTGGGTATGTCAATTGGTGTAAGGCAATACCAATCGAGCGGTGGATTCTAGCCTTGAAAACCCGGCAAGAGAGCAGGTTAGAAAAAAATTTTGACAAGCCGGCGCTGCGGCCTCGATCGCGGATCACAATGCTGCTGAAATAGCTCTACCCACAACAGAAGTACTTGCTTTCCCTCCCAAATCCGGTGTACGCGGCGCATCGTTGCCTGCTGCCAGCACTTTTTCGATGGCCGCCAACACGGCGTCGTGCGCAGCCTTGTGGCCCAAGAACTCCAGCATCATGGCCCCGCACCAAATTTGACCTATCGGGTTGGCACGCCCCAAGCCCGCGATGTCCGGAGCCGAACCATGCACCGGCTCAAAGAGCGATGGAAATTTGAGGTCAGGGTTCAGGTTGGCACTGGGCGCGATGCCGATGGTCCCGGTGCAAGCTGGCCCCAGATCGCTCAGGATGTCACCAAACAAATTGCTGGCCACCACCACATCAAAAAAGTCGGGGCGCTGCACAAAATGCGCCGTGAGGATGTCGATGTGGAACTTATCCACGTTCACGCTAGGATAGCTCCTGGCCATCTCGGCTACGCGCTCGTCCCAATACGGCATGGTGATGGCAATGCCATTGGATTTGGTAGCGCTGGTCAAGTGCTTTTTGGGGCGCGACTGCGCCAACTCGAATGCGAATTTGAGCACACGGTCAACACCCACGCGACTCATGATGGTTTCCTGCATCACGATCTCGCGCTCGGTGCCGGGAAACATGCGGCCCCCCACCGCTGAGTACTCGCCCTCGGTGTTTTCTCGCACGATGTACATGTCGATCTCACCGGGCTGGCGCGCAGAGCCATCTGGCCGCACCACCGGGGCGACGATGCCGGGCATCAAGCGCGCCGGACGCAAGTTGATGTACTGGTCAAACTCGCGGCGAAACAGCAGCAAAGAGCCCCACAAAGACACATGGTCAGCGATTTTTTCAGGCCAGCCCACCGCTCCAAAATAAATCGCATCGTGCCCGCCAATCTGGTCTTTCCAGTCATCAGGCAGCATCTTGCCGTGCTTTTCACAATAGTCCCAGCTCGAAAAATCAAAATGGTCAAACTGCAAATCGATGCCGAACTTGCGGGCTACAGCGTCCATCACGCGCAGGCCCTCGGGCATGACTTCTTTGCCAATGCCATCTCCGGGAATGACAGCGATGCGGTGCTTGCTCATGCGTAGAGCTTTCTAAATCTAAATCAATGGGTGGACTGCAAAATCAAGAGCTTAGCAACAAAGAGGCGGACCGGTGTCGCCCTGACCCAGACGTCGGGCTCAGCCCCCCGCTCACTTAACGCGGGCTCGGATTTCAGGCAAGGCCTTTTTCATGTAGTACACCATGGACCAGATGGTCAAAATGGCTGCGATCAGGATCAGCACCGCCCCCCAGTCGCGGGTGTCGATCGCGCCGAACAAAATCCCGTCGTACAACAAGAAAGGAATGGCCACCATCTGCACCGTGGTCTTGAGCTTGCCCACCATGTGCACCGCCACGCTCTTGCCCGCGCCAATTTGCGCCATCCACTCGCGCAGGGAAGAAATGGCGATCTCGCGACCAATGATGACCAGGGCAATCAACACATGCACCCGGTTCATGTGCACCAAAATCAGCAAAGCCGCACAGACCAGAATCTTGTCTGCCACCGGGTCCAAAAAAGCCCCGAAGGCTGAAGTCTGGTTGAGTTTGCGGGCCAAAAAACCATCCAGCCAATCGGTCCAAGCAAACAAGACAAACATGACCGTGGCGATCAGGTTTTGCGTCTCGACCTTCAGGCCGTCCAAGTAATACACGCCAACGATCAATGGAATCGCGACAATGCGCGTCCAGGTCATGATGGTGGGGATTGTGAAAAACATGGCCGTGATTGTGGCACGCTCGGACAAACACCCGATAACAAAAACTCCAGACTCAGCGCAAGGCGTTGTAAATGGTCTCGGCCAACTCGCGAGAGACGCCCTCCACCCCCAACAAATCCTCTACACTGGCCGCCTCGACCCCGCGCACACCGCCAAAGCGCTGCAGCAATTTGGCCCGCTTGCGCGGCCCAATGCCCGGGATTTCTTCGATTTTGCTGCCGCCCATGCGCACTTTGGCACGCTGCGCCCGCATACCGGTGATGGCAAAGCGGTGGGCCTCGTCTCGGATTTGAGCGACCAGCATGAGCGCGGCCGAGTCCTTGCCCAGATACACCTTCTCGCGGCCATCGGCAAACACCAGCTCTTCCAGGCCCACTTTGCGGCCCTCGCCTTTTTCCACACCCACAATGCGTGACAGGTCCAGCCCCAGGTCGGAGAACACATTCCGGGCCATGCTGACCTGACCCTTGCCGCCATCGATCAGCACCAGGTCGGGCAGCCGGGCTGTGCCCTCGCCAGAGCGCAAGGCCTCGGCCAATTTGCCATAGCGGCGCATCAGCACCTGGCGCGTGGCGGCGTAATCGTCGCCCGGCGTGATGCCCTCGATGTTGTAGCGGCGGTATTCGCTGCTTTGCATCTTGTGCTGACGAAACACCACGCAAGAAGCTTGGGTGTTTTCACCCGCCGTGTGCGAGATGTCAAAACACTCGATGTGAACTGTGTCCAAATCGTCCGGGGCCAAATCGAGCGCATCTGCCAATGCACGGGTGCGGGCCTGCTGCGAACCCTCTTCGGCCAACAGTCGCGCCAGTTGCAGTTCGGCATTTTTTTCGGCCATCTCCAGCCACACGCGGCGATGCTCGCGCGGCTGCGTCACAGTGTTGATCTTCACACCCGACTGCGCCGACAAGGCCGCGATCAAGGTCTTGGTCACAGGAGCACTCAAAATCAGCAGTGGCGGCACAGGCACGCCGATGTAATGCTGGGCCAAAAACGCATCCAGAACCTGCACCTCGACCGGGCGCTGCACATCACCCTCATCTTCCCCCGGCTCCAGACCCATCAAATCCTGGGCATCCTGGACATGCACCGGAAAATAAGGACGGTCGCCCAAATGCCGCCCACCCCGCACCATGGCCAAGTTGACACAAGCGCGCCCACCCTGCACCCGCACCACCAGGATGTCGGCATCGGTGTCCACCGCCGTGTCGACCGACTGTTGGTGCAAGACTCGTGACAGCGCAGTCATCTGGTTACGCACCTCGGCCGCCCGCTCAAACTCCATGAGATCGGCGTGCGCCATCATCCGCAGCTCCATCTCGCGCATCAAGGCCTGGGTCTCACCACTCAAAAACTGCACGGCATGCTGCACATCGGCCTGGTAAGCCTCGGGGCTTATCAGGTTCACGCAAGGTCCCGAGCAGCGTTTGATCTGAAAAAGAAGACAAGGCCGCGTTCGGTTGGCAAACACGGTGTCCTCGCAGGTACGCAGCTTGAACACCTTCTGAATAAGCTGAATCGACTCCTTGACCGCCCAAGCGCTGGGGAAGGGGCCAAAGTAACGGTGCTTCTTTTCCACGCCACCACGGTAATACGCCACTCGCGGGTAATGTTGCGCCTCGGGCGTGGCGACCACTGCGGGCAGCGCCACCCGACCGTTGCCCGTGAGCTTAAGGTAAGGGTAGCTCTTGTCGTCCCGAAACAGAATGTTGAAACGCGGGCTGAGTGACTTGATGAGGTTGTTTTCGAGCAGCAGCGCCTCGGCCTCGGAGCGCACCACCGTGGTCTCTAGGCGGGCGATCTTGCTGACCATGTGGCCAATCCGCGTGCCGCCGTGGTCCTTCTGGAAATAGCTCGACACCCGCTTTTTGAGCTGCTTGGCCTTGCCCACATACAGCACATTGCCCTGCGCATCGAAATAGCGATACACCCCCGGCAAAGCCGGGAGCGCGGCCACTTGGGCCAGCAAGGATTCGTCGTGAGCCGCTGTCATGGCGCGTATTGTGACGGGGAATGAACCCACCCTGCTGTCTTGACACGGTCATACCCAATTTGGACAGTGTCATACCCGACTTGATCGGGTATCCACCGCAACCGAAGCCATGGACCCCCGGTCAAGTCGGGGGTGACAAAGCCAACTTGTCATGCCCGCGAACGCGGGTATCCAGTCCGACGAAGGCAAAAAGCCAAGCGACAATCGCCTTCCATGAACTCAAACCGCCTCTGGGACATTTTTTGCACCGTCATCGACAACCACGGCGACTTGGGCGTGTGTTGGCGGCTGGCGAGACAACTGGCCGAGGCGGGGCAATCGGTTCGGCTCTGGGTGGACGAGACCGCGGCGCTGAGCTGGATGGCCCCGGACAATTGGCGTACCCAGTGGCCGAACATTCAGGTGATCCCCTGGGAACAGGCCAACGACACCACACGGCTGCAGGCTCTGCCACAAGCCGATGTCTGGATTGAAGCCTTTGGCTGCAAATTGCCCGAGATTTTTGTAGCACACGGTGTGAACACACGATCACGGCAACCGTCATGGATCAACCTCGAATACCTGAGCGCGGAGGACTGGGTGCCTAGGATGCACGGCTTGCCCTCGCCTGTGATGAACGGACCTGCCAAAGGCTGGACCAAACACTTTTTTTACCCGGGGTTCACCCATGACACAGGTGGATTGCTGCGTGAACACGATCTCCAGACCCGTCAGCAAGCTTTTCAAAGGACTGGACAACGCGCTGGATGGCGGCAACGACACGCACCGAAATTGGCACCAGATGGCCTTTTGATCAGCTTGTTTTGCTATGAACCCGCAGCACTCCATGCCTTGCTCATGCAGCTGGCTGGAACGCCCCACCACCTGTTGGTCACTCCGGGGCGGCCAATGGCGGCTGTGCAACAAGCGCTCGCCACATTCACCGACACGTCCGCTCTACCCAGCTGGAGCGCCTTGCCTTACACAGACCAACAAGGCTTTGACGAGATGCTGTGGTCATGCGATCTCAACTTCGTGCGCGGAGAGGATTCTCTGGTGCGTGCCTTGTGGGCGGGCCAAGCTTTCATTTGGCAAATCTACCCCCAAGACGACCATGCCCACCACGCCAAACTGGAAGCCTTTTTGGATTGGCTCCAAGCACCACAGAGCTTACGTCAAGCGCACCGGGTATGGAACGGCTTGGAGATCGCCCAATGGCCAGCGCTGGATCAAGCGATATCAACATCATGGGCAGAATGCGCCAACAAGGCTCGCCAACGCCAAAATGAGCAGCCCCACTTGACACAAAATTTGATGCGGTGGGCAGACGAAAACCTTTCTGCTTGACGCACTGACTTGAGATGACAGCCGCTTGCCCAGCGGGCAAAGAGCACACAGCAGCAGGGTTTGTACGAATGTTCAACTAAATTGAACGAGCGTTAAATAAATCCGATGAACACGGGCATACAAACTTCTGCCAAATCCGGTCTGCGCAAAAATTCTGCAGCCATGCGCACCGATCGCAAGGGGCAAATTTTGTTGGCAGCAGAACGGTTGTTCGCAAAATACGGATTCCATGCTGTGTCGATCCGTCAAATCGCACAAGAAGCGCAAGTACCACTGGCTTTGGTCGGTTACCACTTCGGGCAGAAGCAAGCGCTTTTTCATGCGATCTTTGAGCATTGGTCCGGCACGATTGATGAGCGATTGGCTGGTTTGCAAGTTCTGCAGGAACAAGCCCACACTCGCCACAAGTTGCAGCGCATTGTGGAGGCCTTCATTTCCCCAGTGATTCGCCTGCGCTCGAGCCCCGAAGGCGAGTCTTACGCCATGCTGATCACCAAAGGCCTGAGTCCACAAAGTGATGAGGCTGATGCGGTGCTGCGCGATTTTTTTGATCCCATGGCAGAAGCATTCATCACCGCCTTGCACGACACATTGGCGGCTGAAAACCCTGATCGACAAATGACACGCGGTACAGCCGCTTGGTGCTACCAGTTCAGCTTGGGCGTGTTGCTCCATCACCTGAGTGATGCGCGCGTGGCCCGACTGTCTTATGGTGAATGCATACCCTTCGACCCCAATGCCCAAGTGCATTTGGTCCAGTTCATCGTGCATGGCATTCGGGGGGCCGTGCAATCGTTTCATCCCCGCATCACCAAAAGGAGACTTTCATGACCCAAGATCAAGGTTTTTCTCGACGCCAAATTCTCAGCGCAGCAGCAGCGGCCGTCAGCGCTTCGGCCTGGCCATCGCATGCACAGTCCAACACCAAAATCGTTTTTGGATTCACGGCGGTCAATGATTTCGCGTCGGTTTTTGTCGCCAAAGAAGAAGGCTATTTCACGAAAAGAAACCTTGACGTCGAGCCCAAATTCATTCCTTTGAACCCGTCCATTCCCGCGGCCATCCAATCTGACTCCCTGCAAATGGGCGGCCCCACACCTTCGGTCTACCTGCAAGCGGTCGATGGTGGACTTGACCACGTGGTGGTCGGTGGTGGCGGCATGACCAGCAAAAGTGTCACCGGCGTTGGCTTTGTGGCACGGGCAGGCAGTGGCATTCGAACAGCCCAAGACTGCGTGGGCAAAAAGATCGGCGTACCGGGCCTTGGCGCCTACTTGCATGTCACGTTTCGCGCTTGGCTCAAACTCAACGGTGTGGACCCCACCAAGGTCAATTTCATTGAAGCATCCTTCCCGCAGCACAGCGACTTACTGCGTTCGGGCTCCCTCGATGGCGTGGTGACCGGCGACCCGTTCATGGCGCGCATTCTGGCCAGCGGTACGGGCTATGTGGCGTCTTACTACACCACCTTCCAACCCGATGGCATGCCCAGCATCGTTTACACCGCACGGCGCGACTGGGTGGCCAAAAACGCGGGCGCTGTCAAAGCATTCCAGGAAGCCATCATCGAGGCGGCCAACTTCATTCGAAAACCCGCCAACGATGCCGCCGTGCGCGGGCACATTGGCAAGTACATCAAGCTGCCCCCTGAGGTGCTGGCCAGCATGCAATTGAACCCGCCCACCCCGGTGATCAGCGAAAAGCAGCTCCATTACTGGGTGGACATGATGAACGACCAAAAGATGCTCAAGGCATCCCCCAAAGTGCCATCCCTCATCGTCAAATAAATAACGATGACCTTGTTGTCCTTTGAAGGCCTGGGGATTCACCTGGGCGGCCGGGAAATCCTCTCGCCCACTTCTTTCGAAGTGGCGCGGGGCGAATTTGTTTGCATCATTGGCCCGTCGGGGTGCGGTAAAACCACTTTGCTGCGCGCGGCCGCCGGCTTTGTGCAGCCCAGCGTGGGGCAAATTCGCAGAAGCGGGCAGCTTGTCCAGCGGCCCTCGCGCGAGGTGGCGTTCGTCTTTCAGGACTACACCCGCGCCTTGTTGCCCTGGCGCACGGTGGAAGGCAACGTCATGCTGGCGCTCGAAGCGGCCAATGTGCCCATGGCCGAAAGGGCGGAACGTGTCCAGCGGGTGCTGGAGACAGTTAACCTGCAAACGCACATCCACAAGTTTCCAGCGCAGTTATCGGGCGGCATGCAACAACGCTTGCAAATTGCCCGATGCTTGGCACAGTCGCCCGATGTGCTGATGATGGACGAGCCCTTTGGTGCACTGGACGCCATGACCCGCGAAGCGTTGCAAGACGAACTGTCACGCCTGGTGCGCGAACAAGGCCTGACCGTGCTGTTTGTGACACATGACCTGGAAGAGGCCATCTACTTGGGCGATCGGGTGGTGGCCTTGCGCACCAACCCCACACCCGAGCAACCCAGCCTGGCGGCCATGATCGATGTGCCGATCGCGCATCCGCGCGATCAACTGAGCGTCAAAGAGCATCCAGAGTTCCTGCGCCTGCGTCGCGAGCTTTACCACTACCTGGGACACACCTGAGATGTGGACACGCTTGCGTCCCTGGGTGTTTCCTCTGCTCTTGCTGGCCGCGCTGGAGCTGTATGTGCGCAGCGTGGCAGGCAGCAGCGACGCCCTGGCCACACCCACCCAAGCCCTCAAGGCTTGGTGGCAGCTGCTGTGGCTCACGAGCGATGAAGGGCTGTGGCGGGTCACCGGCTTCACTTTGGGCACCGCCGCATTGGGCCTATTGCTGGGTGCGTTCCTCGGTTTGCTGCTGGGCCTGATTTTGGGACTGTCTCGGCGCGCTGGCCACATGAGCTTCTTGACGGTCGAAGTGCTGCGACCCATTCCCTCTGTGGCCTTGATTCCACTGGCCATGCTGGTGTTTGGCTTTGGCATTCGCATGGAACTGAGCGTCGTGGCTTTTGCCACCTTTTGGCCCATGCTCATCTTGACCCAAGCCGCAGCGCGGCAAGTTGAACCGCGGCTGCTGGAGGTCTCAGCAGCACTGGGCCTGAGCGCCTGGCAACGCACCAAATGGATTGTTTTCCCCGCCATGATCCCGCGCCTGTTTGTGGCCTTGAGACTGGGCGTGGCCGTGGCACTGGTGGTGGCGGTCACCGTCGAGATCGCGGCCAACCCGCATGGCATGGGTTACGCCATGATGATCGCGCAACAAAGCATGGAACCTGACCGCATGCTGGCCTGGCTTTTCTGGATCGGCGTGGTGGGCATGCTCATCAATGTGCTGACCTTGCGCGCCCAGCATTGGGTGCATGTTCGCATGGGCGGCACCGTGCTTCAAACCTCGCAGGCCAGCACATGAAATCCACAGCTCACGCCGCCTGGATCAAATGGCTCGAGCCAATGGTGGTGCTGATGGCACTGCTTGCATTGTGGTGGATTGCCAGCCATGGCGAATGGGTCAGCCGCGTTTTCATGCCCACGCCTGAAGCCACGTGGGAAAGCCTGCGCAAAGGTTTTTCCAACGAAGCGGGCGCGGACGCGTCAGACTTGCGCGTGGCCAGCTGGCAGACCTTCATGCGCATGTTGCTGGGCTGGGGTCTGGCCTCACTCATCGGGGTGGCTTTGGGCACTTTGATTGGCATGTCCGTGATCGCACGCCAATGGATCGCCCCGACGCTGGAATTTTTGCGCCCTCTGCCCGCATCGGCCGTTCTTCCCCTGGCCATTTCGATCTTTGGACTGAGCCCGGGCATGGTGCTCTTTGTGGTGTCTTTTGGTGCGATGTGGCCGGTGCTGCTGGCCACCGTGCAAGGCTTGGCCAATGTAGAACCCCGATTGCGCGAAGTGGCCGCCGGTTTGCAAATGTCGCGCACAGCCTTCGCCTGGAAGATCGGACTGCCTGCCACATTGCCCGACATTCTGGCGGGCATGCGCTTGTCCATGACGGTCTCCCTCATCGTGGCCGTGGTCGGCGAAATGATCGCCTCACAAGCCGGCCTGGGACAAGCCATCTTGCTGGCCGCCCGTTCATTCCGTGCCAGTGAACTGTTCGCAGGCATCGTGCTGTTAGGTGCCCTGGGCTTTGTCAGCAACGCCTTGCTGGCAGGCCTTGAGCACCGATTGCTGCGTTGGCAGCGGCCTTGATTTCAACCTCAAACCAGGAGATCTTTATGACCCGGAAATTCGTGGACCTGTCGATTTTTCTCGAAAACGATGTGCTGAGCGATCCCCCCGCATTCGCGCCCAAGATCGAATACTTCACGCACGAAAATACCTATGAGCAGATCGAGCCCTTTTTCCCGGGCCTCAAAAAAGAAGACCTGCCCGATGGTGAAGGTTGGGCGGTGGAAATGGTGCACCTGTCTACCCACAATGGCACGCACCTGGATGCGCCCTACCACTTCCACTCGACCATGGACAAGGCCCTGGGCGAGAAAAAGCCCGCCATCGCCATCCACGATGTACCGCTCGAGTGGTGTTTTCAGCCGGGTGTGAAACTCGACTTTCGACATTTTCCCGATGGCTACGTGGTGACCGCGGCCGATGTCGAAGCCGAACTCCAACGCATAGGACATACGCTCAAGCCGCTGGAAATCGTGATCGTCAACACGGCCGCCGGCAAGCGTTACGGTCAACCCAACTACGTGGCCAGTGGCTGCGGCATGGGCTATGAAGCCACCATGTATTTGCTCGAACGCGGCGTGCGGCTGACCGGCACCGACGCCTGGAGCTGGGACGCTCCCTTTGTGCACACCGCACAAAAATACGGCGAAACCCAAGACGCTTCATTGATTTGGGAAGGCCACAAGGCCGGGCGCGACATTGGTTATTGCCACATTGAAAAACTGCACAACCTCGAAGTGTTGCCGCCCACCGGTTTTTACATCAGCTGCTTTCCGCACAAGATCCGTGGCGCATCGGCCGGCTGGACACGCGCTGTGGCCATTTTTGACGATGCTTTGATGGCTTCGTCCTGAAAGGCTGACAACCATGGCCACGCTCAGCTTGAACCTGACCCACGACGCGCAAGCCCGCAGCTGGTTGGCCAGCGCCAATGGCAGTGACTTTCCAATTCAGAACTTGCCATATGGCCGCTTTAGACGCACGAACAGCCAAGAGGCATGGCGGTGCGGCGTGGCCATCGGTGACCAAGTGCTGGACCTTGCACACTTGGCCACACAAACATCATGGCTGGGTGCGCCCGGAGTCAACACGGCCCTGGCAAAGCCCGCTGCACAAGCCGCTAGCCGCGATCTGCGCGAGTTGATGCGCATGGGCACCGATGCCTGGCACGCTTTGCGTGTGGCAATGTTTCTAGCACTGCGTGAAGACGCCTCACCAGCTGTACAGCAGGTGGTGCAATCGGCCTTGATCCCGCAGGCGTCTGCGGACATGACCACGCCTGTCCAAGTGGGTGAATACACCGATTTCTACACCTCCTTGCACCATGCCCGCAATGTAGGTTTGGCCATTGGCAATGGTGGCTTGGTCACACCCAATTTTTTCTGGATGCCCATTGCTTACCACGGCCGCGCCTCCAGTCTGGGGGTCAATCAACGCTTGCACCGACCGCTCGGCCAAGCCATGGCCCCCGGCCAAGATCGGCCCATTTATGGTCCGAGCCAGCGCTTGGACTACGAACTCGAAATGGCCATTTACGTGGGCCAAGACAACGACTGGGGCAGGCCCGTTTCCATGGAACATGCCGAATCTCACATCTTTGGCATGGGCTTGCTCAACGACTGGTCGGCGCGGGATATTCAGTTTTGGGAGATGTCACCGCTAGGTCCCTTCCAAGGCAAAAATTTCGCCACATCTTTGTCCCCATGGGTTGTGACGATGGAGGCGCTGGCCCCGTTTCGGCTGCCCTTCACGCGCGCAGACGAACACCCGCAACCACTGGCCTACCTGGACGGGCAAGCCCTGCGCGCGCATGGCGGTCTGGACATCCACTTGTCGGTCTCTTTGCAAACGGCCAAGATGCGCGAACACGCAAGCCCGGCTCAGGAAATTTCTAAAACCAACTTCAAACACCAGCATTGGTGTGTCTCTCAAATGTTGGTGCAACACACCGCTGGCGGGTGCAATCTGCACGCAGGCGATGTGCTGGGCACAGGCACTGTGTCGGGCCCCACCGCACAAGAAGCGGGCGCCATCATCGAACTGGCCAAGGCAGGTCGAGAACCCATCACGCTTGCCAACGGCGAACAACGCAGCTTTTTACTCGATGGAGATGCCATCGTGTTGCGTGGTGCGTGCGAACGCGCAGGTTTCGTACGCATCGGATTTGGCGCATGTTGTGGCGAAGTACTGCCCGCGATGCCGCACTGAAGGACCGTCCTGATTTACTTTTTGGAGACCCACCATGCCGCTCTCACGCCGAACGCTTCTTTGTACTTTGGGCGCCCTGGCCGCCACACCCAGCTGGGCTTAGTCCTCGGGCTTTCCCAATCGCCCGATCAAGATCGTGCCTTTTGGCACGGCGGGGGGGCCCATCGATAGCCTGGCCCGCATTTATGGTGAAAAACTTCAGCAGCGCTGGGGGCAAGCCATCGTGGTCGAAACCAAACCCGGCGCCAGCGGCATCATCGCGGCCGACTTTGTGGCCAAAGCGCCCGCGGACGGCTACACGGTCATGATGACGCTGCCCCTGACGCATGTGAACAATGCCATCTTGCAAGCCAAGCTGCCCTATGACCCCATCAAAAGCTTCAGCCCCTTGAGCATGCTGGCCGTCGGCGGCCCCATGCTGGTGGTGCGCGCCAACGCGCCCTTCAACACCCTCAAAGACTTGGTCGATCACGCCCGAAAAAAAGGCAGTCTCAGTTACGGCACATGGGGCAATGGTTCTTCGGCACATCTCTTTGGTGAATTGCTCGCGCAGCAATCGGGTACCCAATTGGTCCACGCAGCCTACAAATCCGAAGCGGCCGCGCACATCGATTTGTTTGGCGAGTTGCTCGACTTTGCGTGGGCCAACCCCGCAACGGCACGCGCACAAACACAAGGCGGCAAAATGAAAGTGTTGGGGGTTGCGGGTACACGTCGGGTTTCCACCATGCCTCAGATCAGCACATTTTCCGAGCAAGGTTTCAAGGGCTTCGATCTGGACAGCTGGATCGGCATGTACGCCCCGGCCAATCTGCCGGTGGACCTTCAAAACACCTGGGTCACGGCACTGCGCGAAATCACCGCCATGCCTGATGTGCAGGCCAAGCTGATCAGCTTTGGCTTTGAACCCTTGGGCAACACACCGCAGCAGTTCATGGAGGTCTTCAAGGCCGACTTTCCTCGCGTCTCCGAACTGATCAAAGCCGCAGGCGTTTAAATTGCATGAAAGCACGCACATGAGCGAGACACCGCAGCGAACCATACCGATCCATGTTGACACCGGAACCGCTTACAACAAGCGCCCAGCCACCTCTAACCTGGAGATGACACAGGTTGGCCGTGGCACGCCCATGGGCGAATTACTGCGCCGCTACTGGCACCCCATCGGGGTGAGCAGCGATGCCAACACCACACCACGCAAAGTGCGCATCCTGGGTGAAGACCTGATCTTGTTTCGGGACAAAAAAGGACGTCCTGGCTTGGTCTACCCCCACTGCGCGCACCGAGGCACGTCCTTGTTTTACGGCAAAGTGGAGGATGAAGGCATCCGGTGCTGCTACCACGGATGGCTGTTCGATGTGGAGGGTCACTGCAAACAACGCCCCTGCGAACCTGCCAACGATGTGCATCGCCACAAAGTCCGCCAGCCTTGGTACCCGGTGCAAGAGTTTTATGGACTGATTTGGACCTACATGGGGCCACCTGAAAAGAAACCCGTGCTGCCGCGCTACGAATGTCTGGAAACTCTGGAAGAAGGCGAGTTCCTCGAAGTCAACGACAACAGCATCGGTGGCGGTGGCCCGCAAATCATCCCGTGCAACTGGTTGCAGCACTACGAAAACCTGGTCGATCCCTTCCACGTCGTGATCTTGCACTCTTCGTTCAGCGGCACACAGTTCGTCGAGCAAATGGCACTGATGCCCCAAGTCTCATGGGAAACCCAGGAACACAGTGTGCGCACCATCTCCTTGCGCAAGCTGCCCGATGGTCAAACGCTGCGTCGCATCAGCGAAGCTGGGCTGCCCACACTGCGCGTCATCCCCAGCCCCCGCATTGGCCGGTATGGCATGGTCGAATCCTTGGGCTGGGTCTTGCCCATCGACGACCACTCTTTCCGGATTTATGTGGTGGGTCGCGTCAAAGAAGAAGGCGAGCTCGTCAAAATGCGCTCGCGCCTGAACGGCAAATTGTGGGAAGAGCTGTCTGAAGAAGAACACCAACAATTTCCCGGCGACTACGAAGCCATGGTCAGCCAAGGCCTCATCGCACACCACTCAGAAGAGCATCTGGCCACATCCGATGTGGGCATCGTGAAGTTGCGCCGTTTACTGCAACTTCAGTTACAACGCATTCAGGACGGTTTGGACCCTGCTGGGGTGAGTTTTGACCCCAACAGTGCGCCCGTTCAATTCACGGCTGGGAATTTTCTGGTCCCTTTTCAGGGCACGGATAATCCTCATCTATGACCCTCATCAACACCCTCTTCCCCCTGGGCTGGCAGCACTACCTGCTGGGCGGCCTGACGATTGGTGCTGGCGTAGCGCTCTTGTATGCGTTCAATGGTTGGGTGGGGGGCATGAGCTCTGTTTTCTCCAGCAGCTGGTCCTTCGTGTCCACGCGGGCTTTTTTTCAGCAAGCCCGATTCATCGATACCCGAAACTGGCGTTTGGTCTACGCCTTTGGCGTGATCCTCGGAGCGCTGGCTTGGCGCTTCACGTTGGCGGGTGGTGAGGCGCAGCACACCAGCGTGCCTGCGTGGCAGCTGCTGGTGGGCGGCTTTTTGGTGGGTTATGGCGCACGGCTGGGCAACGGTTGCACATCGGGGCACGGCATTTGCGGGCTGGGCTCGCTTCAGTTGCCCTCGCTCGGCGCGGTGCTCACGTTCATGGCCACCGCCTTCATGACGGCCAACCTGATGGCCATGGCGACGAAAGGTCTGGCATGAATCCGCACACCCTCACATTCCCCAAAGCGCTGGTCACTTTGCTGGCGGGCGCATTGTTTGGCTTTGGCCTGTCGCTGGCCACCATGGTGCAACCCGAAGTCGTCATCGGCTTTTTGCAGTTCAAGGACTGGGGCCTGATGCTGGTGATGGGTGGCGCTGCGGGCTTGGCCATGTTGGCTTACAAGGGCTTTCCGCGCTGGTTCGGTCGCCCTCTTTTGGGTGGTCAGTTCCTCACCCAGCCTGCCAGCTGGAACCGCCAGACGGTCATCGGCTCGGCCATTTTTGGTATCGGCTGGGGCCTGAGCGGCGTTTGCCCCGGCCCGGCCATTGCGGCTTTGGGCACGGGCAACACCGACATCCTGTGGGCCTTGGGTGGCATCGTGCTGGGCGGGTTGGCCCATGGCCTCACGGCTCGGGATTGACGGCAGCGCTTGCTTTCAGACCCAAACCGGGCCCTCGCAGGTTAGAATAGCGGGCTTGACCTCAGGTCACCCTCCTTTCATTTCAGACCCAATTCCTATGAAAACCGCTCAAGAAATCCGCGTCGGCAACGTCATCATGCACGGCAAAGACCCCATGGTTGTTCTGCGCACCGAATACCAACGCGGCGGCCGCGGCTCGTCCACCGTGCGCATGAAGCTCAAAAGCCTGATCGCCAACTTCGGCACCGAAGTCGTGTTCCGCGCTGACGACAAGATGGACCAGGTCATTCTGGACAAGAAAGACTGCACCTACTCTTACTTCGCTGACCCGATGTACGTTTGCATGGACACCGATTTCAACCAGTACGAAGTCGAAGCCACCAACATGGGCGACGCCCTGAACTACCTCGAAGACGGCATGGAACTCGAAGTGGTGTTCTACAACGACAAGGCCATCTCGGTCGAATTGCCCACCAGCGTGGTGCGCGAGATCACCTGGACCGAGCCCGCCGTCAAAGGCGACACCTCGGGCAAAGTGCTCAAGCCCGCCAAGATCGCCACCGGCTTGGAAGTGCCTGTGCCTTTGTTCGTGAGCCAAGGCGACAAGATCGAAATCGACACCCGCACAGGCGAATACCGCAAGCGCGTCTGATCTTTGGATCATTCCCCGATGAAAGCCCCGCGAGGGGCTTTTTTTTGAGCCCTGCTGATCGGCTCTCTGTGCGGATGTGGTCTCGCGTGGCCTTCAAGCGTGCACAATACTTGAATGTCATCCACTCCAGACCTCAAAGCCCCTTCCATACCCCACGCTTGGGCCGACTTGCAAGCCGATGTCCAAGGCACCGACTGGCTCAGACCTGAAGCCCATCGCCTGGCCTTTGCCGACCCCGAATTTTTGCTGCGCCGCGAAACCCGGGGTATCCGCTTTCAACTGGAGATGCTCAAACCCGATTTGGCCCAGGTGGAGGCCGGTATCGAACACACCGTGGTTGTCTTCGGCAGTGCCAGGTTTGTGGACAGGGCTGGTGCCCAAGCCAAATTGGTTGTGGCCGAACAAAGCGGTCATGCCCCGGACATTTTGAAAGCTCAGGCAGCTTTGCGCAACGCCGAATACTACGAAAAGGCCCGCACTTTTGCACAGTTGGTGGCCAAGTCTTCCTCTTGTTTGCCAGCGGATGAGAAGTTGTTCATTTGCACTGGTGGAGGCCCCGGCATCATGGAGGCAGCCAACCGGGGCGCACAAGAGTCGGGTGCGCCCTCGGTGGCGCTGAACATCGCTTTGCCGCACGAACAACACCCCAACCCCTATGTCACGCCGGACCTGAGTTTCAAGTTTCATTACTTTGCCTTGCGCAAAATGCATTTCATGATGCGGGCCAAGGCCTTGGTCGCTTTTCCAGGCGGTTTTGGCACCCTGGACGAGTTGTTCGAGGTGATGACACTGGTGCAAACCCACAAAGCACGGCCTGTCCCCATCTTGCTGTTTGGCACCGAGTTTTGGCAACGCTTGGTCAATATGAATGTGCTGGTTCAAGAGGGAACGATTTCGCCCGAGGACCTCAGTTTGTTTCATTATGTGGACACTCCAGAGGCCGCTTGGCAAGTGATTTGTGATTTCTATGCATTGAGTCTGCCCAAGTGACAGCTGCGGCCTTGTGGATTGGTTACAGTCTACTTATGCAAACCAAACCCCTCTCCTTGACCCAAGTGCTGATCTGCGGCGCGGCCATTGTGACCCTGTCTATGGGGATTCGTCACGGTTTTGGTTTGTGGCTTCAGCCCATTACGCAAGCCCAAGGATGGGGCCGTCAGGAATTCGCTTTTGCCATGGCCATCCAGAATCTAGCCTGGGGGTTCATGGGTATCTTTGCCGGGATGGTGGCCGACAAGTTCGGAGCCTTCCGTGTGATTGCAATGGGTTCAGTGGTTTACAGCGTGGGTCTGTTGGGCATGGCCTGGGCTACTGACCCTTGGGTGTTCGCGCTGTTTACCGGGGTGATCATTGGCACCGCCCAAGCCGGGACTACCTATGCCGTGATTTATGGTGTGATCGGCCGCAATGTACCCGCTGAGCGCCGCTCTTGGGCCATGGGCATTGCAGCAGCCGCCGGCAGTTTTGGTCAGTTTTTGATGGTGCCTGTCGAGGGCTTGCTGATCAGCCAAATGGGCTGGCAAACCGCTTTGGTCATTTTGGCTGCGGCAGCGATGCTGATCATCCCGCTGGCTTGGGGTCTGCGCGAACCTGCACTGAACGGCCCCGGCCAAGTCAAGCGAGACCAAACCATTGGCCAGGCTTTGAAGGAAGCCTTCAAGTACCCCAGTTTTCAGCTGCTGATGGCGGGCTATTTCGTGTGCGGATTTCAGGTGGTGTTCATTGGCGTGCACATGCCCAGCTACCTCAAAGACCACGGCCTGGCCCCGCAGGTGGCCAGTTATGCGCTGGCCCTGATCGGCCTGTTCAACGTGTTTGGCACTTACATCGCAGGCACCATGGGCCCCCAAATAGCCAAGAAAAATATCCTGGTTTCCATCTACATTGGCCGCTCAGTGGCCATCACTTTGTTTTTGCTGGCGCCGCTCACGCCCACCAGTGTTTACATTTTCTCGGCCTTCATAGGCTTGTTGTGGCTGTCTACTGTACCGCCCACCAACGCGGCTGTGGCTCAAATTTTTGGCGTCTCACACTTGTCCATGCTCAGCGGCTTCATCTTTTTCGGCCACCAAATTGGCTCGTTCATGGGCGTGTGGCTGGGCGGGTATTTATACGACAAAACCGGCAGTTACGATGTCGTTTGGTACTTGGCCATTGCCTTGGGCATTTTTGCAGCCCTGGTCAATCTCCCGGTACGCGAAAGCCCGATCATCCGTAACCCCCCTCAAACCACATGAGCACCCGGCAAACCTGGCTGTTGCTGGGGGCTGCAGCCCTGGGCCTGACGTTCTGGCTGTATGGCCAGTCAGACGTGGTCATCATGCTGTCCGAACAACTGTGGTCCTGCTTTTAGCCCCACCGCCTTGAAAGCGCCGACGACATGCATGGCACCGAAAACCCCTCCGCCTGGCTGCAACGCTGGGCCCACCTGATGGCCCCGGGCAGCACCGTGCTCGATGTGGCTTGCGGCGCAGGCCGTCACATGCGTTATTTGGCCACTCTTGGTCACCGTGTCACGGGTGTTGACCGCAACCCTGAAGCCGTGGCGCTGGCCCAAAGCAGCGGTTCGGTCATTTGCGCCGACATTGAAACCGGCCCTTGGCCCTTTGCCGGGCAAACATTTGGCTGCGTGGTGGTGACCCATTACCTCTGGCGCCCGCTGCTGCCCACCCTCGTGGGCAGCGTGGCTCCGGGTGGCGTGCTGATCTACGAAACCTTTGCAGCAGGCAACGAAAGCGTGGGCAAGCCCTCGCGGCCTGACTTTTTGTTGCAGCCCGGTGAGCTGCTCAGGGTCACCGAAGGCTTGCGCACGGTGGCTTACGAAGACGGCTTTGAGGCCTCGCCGGACCGCTTTGTGCAGCGGATAGTGGCCGTGAGATCCGGGGCAACCGAGGCCTTGGAACGCAGGCCATTGCAACCGGCCTGAAACTGCGCCAACTTCAGGCTGTTGCATGGCTTTGCCCCCTTGCAAGGTGTGCCGATCGCCCGGTGACTTGCACTCGTTAGAATGGTCTTTTTTCTTGCTCAGAAACACCTGACATGACCACCGAATTTCGCCCCATCCGTGGCAGCATCCCTGCCATGATCACCCCCATGCTCACAGACGGCAAAGTGGATTACCCGACTTTGCGAAAACTGATCGACTGGCATGTGGCCGAAGGCACCGATGCCATCGTGGTGGTGGGCACATCGGGCGAATCGCCCACTGTGACGGTGGAAGAACACTGTGAAATCATCCGTGTCTCGGTTGAACAAGCGGCCAAACGCATCCCCATCATTGCTGGTTGTGGCGCGAACTCCACCGCAGAAGCGATCAATCTGGCCAAATTTGCACAAAAAGTTGGCGCCGACGCGCAACTGCAAGTGGTGCCTTACTACAACAAGCCCACCCAAGAAGGCCTTTACCAGCACTTCAAAGCCATTGCCGAGGCCGTGCCGACGCTGCCCGTGATTCTTTACAACGTGCCAGGCCGAACCGTGGCCGATTTGCAGCACGACACGGTGCTGCGCCTGGCCCAAGTGCCCGGCATCATCGGCATCAAGGAAGCGACCAGCAACATCGAGCGTGCCCAGTGGCTCATCCGTGACGTCCCCAAAGAATTTGCGGTGTTTTCAGGCGACGACGCCACCGCAGTGGCCCTGATGCTGTGCGGCGGCGCTGGCAACATCAGCGTGACGGCCAACGTGGCCCCTCGCCTGATGCATGAACTGTGCATGGCAGCGACCCATGGCGACATCAAAGAAGCCATGCGCATACAGTTTCAACTGCTGCCTGTGCACAAGAACCTGTTTGTCGAGGCCAACCCTATACCCGTGAAATGGGCCATGCAGCGCATGGGCCTGTGCGGCCCCACATTGCGCTTGCCCATGACCGAATTGTCTGCCTCTCAGCAACCTTTGGTTGAAGCAGCCCTCAAGGCCAGCAAACTCATTTAAACCCGACTATTTATGTTTGTGAACAACCCACCCAACGCAGCCATGACCATCATCACCTGCCAACGCACAGCCACGATATTGGCCATTTCGGTTTTACTGAGTGCTTGCTCGGTCTTGAAAGAGGACAAGATTGACTACAAAGCCGCAGTCAAAGCGCCGAGTCTTGAAATTCCACCCGACCTCACTCAATTGCGCAGAGATTCCCGTTACGTCCTTGAAAGCTCATCGGTCACGGCAACCGGTTTTCGACAGGCAAATACCCGGGTCATCGATGCCGGGACTGCGGCGAACACATTGGGCAAGGTCATGTTGCAACGTCAAGGTGACCAGCGGTGGCTGCTTGTCGCCATGCCTGCGGATCAAGTCTGGGCTTCGCTGCGGGATTTTTGGAAAGACAATGGCTTTCCCTTGACCACGGACTCGCCCGAGTTGGGCATCATGGAAACCGATTGGGCCGAAAATCGTGCCAAATTGCCTCAGGATTTCATTCGCAAAGCATTAGGCAGAGTTCTCGACCCCCTTTACTCCACGGGCGAACGAGACAGATACAGGACGCGTATTGAGCGAAATACCAAAGGTGAAGTCGAGATTTACATCTCCCACAGAGGCCTGATCGAGAACTACGCCACGGTTCAAAAGGACCGCACCGTTTGGCAGCCTCGCCCCAGCGAGCCCGAACTTGAAATCGAATTTTTGCGCCGTCTGATGCTCAAACTGGGCTCTTCGCCAGAAGATGCTCAAATTGCGGCCGCCTCCCTAAAAGGACAAACTGTCAGCATCCCCGTTGACTTGGTCAACGGTCAACCCACCCTCTCCATCAATGAAGGTATGGACAGGGCTTGGCGTCGCGTTGGGGTGGCACTCGATCGAAGTGGCTTCACCGTTGAAGACCGTGACATGGCCGCAGGACGCTACTTCGTGCGTTACGTGGCAGCACAGACTGCCAAGGCTGAGTCTGGCTTTTTAACCCGTCTTTTTGGCGGCAAGAAAGAACAAAGCATGGTGGCCAAGTACGGCATCAGCTTGGTGAATGGGCCTCCAGGGCAAGTCTTGGTCAGGGTTTTGAATGCCAATGGTCAACCAGAGCAGTCCAAGGATGCCGACAAAATACTCCGCTTGATTGCTGCCGAGCTGCGCTGACCTGTTCAAAACAATAAAAAACCCCGCAAAGCGGGGTTTTTTATTGGCCATCCCGGTTAACCCGGGACGAAACAGCATCACTTGCCAGTAGCAGGCGCAGCGGCAGGAGCGCCAGCAGGTGCAGGTGCTGCAGCAGGTGCGGCATCGGCAGGAGCAGGTGCTGCAGCAGGTGCAGGAGCGGCAGCGGGTGCGGGTGCAGCGGCTTCTTTTTTGCCACAAGCAGCCAAGGCAGCAGCAGCGATGATGGCGGCCAGAACGAGGGATTTGTTCATTTTGATTTTCCTGATGTAAAAATGAGAAAACAATTTCCGGAGATTGCTCACACGGCCAAAACGCCATGCAAACCGGGACAAAAGGACTCGAGCTCTTTTTGTTCCCCGACGGTATTATAGCGTTTTCCCTAGGTTTTCCTGTGCACTTGCTGCTTCATTGAGCGGACAGGCAATATGAAACACACACCAAACTTCAGGGCCTTGTGTGAGCGTGCAACCATCCCGCACAGGCCCACTCCAACAAAGCCGCCTTGGCATCAGGACCCAAGGAGCGCCACGACAATGCAGACACAATGCGTTCGTCAGCCAATTCACGCAAGAGTCGGGCATCTTTGCCAGCCACGCGGAAACTTTCGCCATTGATGAATATATGCCGCTCGTCGTACATCATTTTGGTGCGCCGATCAAGTTGGATGCCCCCTGACAAACCGGGAACAGTTGCCGCCGTTTCAAACCACACATTGGGTTTCGGCTCTGTCAGGTATTCGCCCAGCAAGCAGGCCAGCAGATCCGGATTTTGGAGTGCTTGATCGACCACTTGCCGAGCGAAATCACCCAAAGCTTGCGGAATGGAGGCAGCCGACGATACAGCCTGCTGTTTGGGGTCGCGATAAAGCGCATCGCCCAGCCCGTCAGAAGCCTCCTCGGCCATGCCCAGCAACAGCTCTCGTGCCAGCTCGCCTTTTTGAGGTGCCCGAAAGCCGATAGACCAAGTCATGCATTCACCCACAGCCACGCCATCGTGCGCGTATTCAGGCGGCAAATACAACATGTCACCGGGATGGAGCACGAACTCGTCTTCGGCCTCAAAATTTTGCAAAAGCTTGTGCGGGACACCCGGCTGCAGAGTCAAGTCCCTGTTACGACCAATGCGCCAGCGGCGTTGCCCCTGGGCTTGCAGCAAAAACACGTCGTAGCTGTCAAAATGTGGCCCCACGCCACCGCCATCGGTAGCGTAGCTGATCATCACATCGTCCAGCCGGGCATCGGGCACAAAGCGAAACTGCTCCATCAAGGCATGTACGCCGTCGTGGTGCAAGTCCACCCCTTGCACCAGAAAGGTCCACTTTTTCTGACTGAAGGGCGGCAAGCTGCGTTTGCGCAGCGGGCCGTGCTTCATCTTCCAACCTTTGTCCGAATCGATGATCAAACGCGATTCCACCCCTTCTGTGCCGGCCAATGCCACCAATTCAGCACGGCCCACGCAGGGCACAAAATCAGGGAAGGCATGGCGCACCAACAATGGCTTCTTTTGCCAGTGACGTTTCATGAACTGGCTGGGCGTCAAGCCGCCCAGCAGGACCAAGGCTTGTTCTGTGTTCATCTCGGGGTCTCACCTCTCAAAACCAAAGCGGCCCAAAAGTGGCTGCCAAACTGCGACAATTGTCCTATGGAAATCAAGACACCTTCCGTGGTCGCTCTGACCTGGACACTCAAAGACACGCTGGGCGAAGTTCTGGACACGCTGGACGAGCCTGTGGAATTTTTCATTGGCGGGCAAGACCTGCTGCCCAAGATCGAGGAAGCCTTGCAGGGTCTTGAACCTGGCGCCAGGGTTGACCTGCATCTGGAGCCCAAAGACGCCTTTGGCGACTTCAACGAGAATCTGCTGTTTCTCGAACCGCTGGCCTTGTTTGCGGAGGGGCTCGAACCAGGGCTGACCATCGAAGGCACTGCCCTGCCCAAGGGCTGCAACCCGGATGCACCGCGCAACGCCCTTTACACCGTGACCGAGATTTACCCCGAACACGTCGTCCTGGACGCCAACCACCCCCTGTCAGGCATCGCGTTGCGTTTGCATCTGAGCGTGCTATCGGTGCGCGAACCCACCGAGGTCGAAGTGGGCCACGGCAGTTGCGGCACGGGCTTCTTCAAAATCGAAGTGGGCGACGAAGGGGTCTGAACCGGACCAACACTTCTGCGGCCAAGGCAGATTGGCCAATTCAACTCTAACAAGTGCCCACAAGACAGGCCATTCGGTTAGCTCAAGCTGCGATGTTGGGAACAGGTTTATTTGTTGCCAGTCGATCCGTATCCGCCCTGGCCGCGCTCGCTGAGTGCGTCAAATTCATCCACGACATTGAACGAGGCCTGAAGCACGGGCACGATCACCATTTGTGCAATGCGCTCCATGGGCTCGATGGTGAAAGCCACATCACTGCGGTTCCAGGCACTGACCATCAGTTGGCCCTGGTAATCGCTGTCAATCAAGCCGACCAAGTTACCCAACACGATTCCGTGTTTATGCCCCATACCAGAGCGCGGCAGCAAGAGGGCAGCATAAGCCGGGTCTTTCAGGTGCATCGCAATACCCGTGGGCACCAGTTGCCAGGCGTTGGGCTGCAAGGTCAAAGGAGCGTGCAGACACGCGCGCAAATCCAGGCCGGCGCTGCCGGGGGTAGCATAAGCGGGCAATTGTTCAGCCAAGCGGGCATCGATGATTTTGAGGTCGATTTTCATGAAAAGTCCTGAAAGCGGGAATGCAGCTCAAGGCGGCACATTCGCCGCTGCAGATGAGGGCGAATTATTGCAAGCGCTGCGCAAGATCAGCGATCAGTTGCTCTGCCAGTGCCTGCTTGTGCCCATGCGGCAGCTCGCGGGCACCAGACTCGTCAACCAAGAGCAGGGTATTGTCGTCTTGACCAAAGGTGGCGGGGCCAATATTGCCCACCAAAAGCGGCACCCCCTTGCGGATCCGCTTGGAGGTGGCATGCGCCAGCAAGTCATGGCTTTCGGCTGCAAAGCCAACGCAAAACAACTCGCCCGATACGGCCCGAGGCGATTGCGTCACGGTGAGCAGTATGTCGGGGTTTTCCACAAAATTGAGCTGCGGGGTCTGAGTCGAGCCGTCTTTTTTGATTTTTTGATCGGCCATATTGGCGGGTCGCCAGTCTGCCACGGCGGCTGTCGCCATGAACACATCGGCCTCACCCACATGCTGCTGCACCGCATCAAGCATCTGCTGCGCAGAAAGCACGTCCACGCGCAGAACCCCCCGAGGTGTGGGCAAGTGGACCGGGCCTGCCACAAGGGTCACCACCGCACCGGCCATGCGGGCCGCTCGGGCGATGGCAAACCCCATCTTGCCACTGGACAAATTGGTGATGCCACGGACCGGATCTATGGCTTCATAAGTGGGCCCGGCAGTGACCAGCACCGATTTGCCCGCCAGACTTTTGTCGGCAAAAAATGCCTCCAGGTCTTGCATGATTTCTCCGGCTTCGAGCATGCGTCCATCGCCGTTTTCGCCGCAGGCCTGATCGCCCTGCCCCACTTCCAGAACATGGATGCCGTCGGCCTTGAGTTGCGCCACGTTGCGCTGGGTGGCAGGGTTGTGCCACATTTCGCGGTTCATGGCCGGGGCCACGATCAGGGGCACCTTGTCCAGTGGTCGGGCCAGGCACATGAGGCTGAGCAGTTCGTCGGCACCGCCATGCAGCAGCTTGGACAGAAAATCGGCACTGGCCGGGGCCACCACAATCGCATCGGCCTCGCGGCTGAGGTTGATGTGGGCCATGTTGTTGGCCTCTCGCGGGTCCCACTGCGAGGTGTAGACCGACCTGCCCGAGAGGGCCTGCATGGTCACCGCGGTGATGAATTGTTCGGCCGCCTGCGTCATGACCACCTGTACGGTGACGCCTGCCTTGACCAAGGCGCGGCAAAGTTCTGCCGCTTTGTAAGCCGCAATGCCGCCTGACAAACCCAGAACGATGTGTTTTCCAGCCAATGTGCTCATGGCTGGGAATGTAGCAGACCGAAGCGGTACAGAAAGACCAAAGACTCTGCAAGCAGGGCGCAAAACCCCGAACCCGACTGTCTATAATCACGATTTCCACCTACCGGGCGCTTCAAGCACCCGTTCTGGACATGACCAAATTTGTCTTCGTCACCGGCGGTGTGGTGTCTTCCCTAGGCAAGGGTATCGCCTCCGCGTCGCTCGCCGCCATCCTCGAATCACGCGGCCTGTCTGTCACCCTCATCAAGCTCGATCCCTACCTCAACGTCGACCCCGGCACCATGTCGCCCATTCAACATGGCGAGGTGTTCGTGACCGACGACGGTGCAGAAACCGACCTGGACCTGGGCCACTACGAGCGCTTCATCAACACCCGGATGAAGAAGGCCAACAACTTCACCACCGGTCAGATCTACAAAAGCGTGCTCGAAAAAGAGCGCCGTGGCGACTATCTGGGCAAGACGGTGCAGGTCATTCCCCACGTCACCAACGAAATCCAGGACTTCGTCAAGCGCGGCGCGGGCTATGGCACGCCAGAAGCGGTCGACGTGGCCATTGTCGAAATCGGCGGCACGGTGGGCGACATTGAATCGCTGCCCTTCCTGGAAGCGGTGCGCCAGCTCAGCCTGCGTTTGGGGCCCAACAACACTGCCTTTGTGCACCTGACTTACCTGCCCTGGATTGCCGCCGCAGGCGAGCTCAAAACCAAGCCGACTCAGCACACAGTCCAAAAACTGCGCGAAATCGGCATCCAGCCCGATGCGCTGCTGTGCCGCGCCGACCGCTATATCCCTGACGATGAGCGTGACAAAATCTCGCTTTTTACCAACGTGCAAGGCTGGGGCGTGATTTCCATGCCCGATGTGGACACCATCTACAAGGTACCCCGTATTCTTCATGAACAAGGTCTGGATGGCCTGATCTGCGACAAATTGCGTCTGAACACGCCTCCTGCCAACCTCAAGCGCTGGGACGATCTGGTGCACGACACAGAAAATCCCAAGGGTGAAGTCACCATTGCCATGGTGGGCAAGTATGTGGAACTGTCCGACAGCTACAAATCGGTCAACGAAGCGCTGCGCCATGCCGGCATGCGCAACCATGTGCGCGTGAAGATCGAGCACATCGATTCCGAAACCATGACCCCCGAAACCGTGGCCAGCTTGGCCCGCTTTGACGGCGTGCTGGTGCCCGGCGGCTTTGGCAAGCGCGGCGTGGAAGGCAAGATCGAAACCGCGCAATTCGCACGCACCCACAAATTGCCTTACCTGGGCATTTGCTTGGGGATGCAGGTCGCCACCATCGAATACGCCCGCCACATGGCTGGCATGGATAACGCCAACAGCACCGAGTTCGAACCTGATACGCCCTTCCCGGTGATCGCTTTGATCAACGAGTGGAAAGATGCCGACGGCACCATCCAGGTGCGTGATGCCAATTCGGACTTGGGCGGCACCATGCGCTTGGGCGCGCAAAGCTCGGACGTGGCCAAGGGCACACTGGCACACCAGATTTATGGCGACGTGGTCACCGAACGCCACCGCCACCGGTATGAAGCCAACGTCAATTACCTGGACGACCTGCGCAAAGCGGGCTTGGTGATCTCGGCCTTGACCCAGCGCGAGCAACTGACCGAAATCGTTGAGCTGTCGCAAAACGTCCACCCCTGGTATGTGGGTGTGCAATTCCACCCTGAATTCAAGTCCACCCCGTGGGACGGTCACCCCCTGTTCAACGCCTTCATCAAGGCGGCCATTGCGCACCAGGCCAAGGCCTGATTCCCCTCACAGGACACCCCATGAAACTTTGCGGATTTGACGTTGGCCTGCACCAGCCCTTCTTTTTGATCGCGGGCACCTGCTCGATCGAAGGCCTGGAGATGTCCATTGAAGTGGCGGGCCGCCTCAAAGAGGCTTGCTCGGCGCTGGGCATTGCGCTCATCTACAAAGGCTCGTTCGACAAGGCCAACCGCTCCTCAGGGAATACCCAGCGTGGCGTGGGCATCGATGCGGGCCTGAAAATTCTCCAGGAGGTACGCCGTCAAATTGGCGTGTCCCATCCTCACCGATGTGCACGACGAATCGCAAGTCAAAACCGTGGCCAGCGTGGTCGATGTGTTGCAAACCCCCGCCTTCTTGTGCCGCCAGACCGATTTCATACGCGCCGTGGCGCAGTCGGGCAAGCCGGTCAACATCAAGAAAGGCCAGTTTTTGGCCCCTTGGGACATGAAAAACGTCATCGACAAGGCCCGTACTGCAGCACGCGAAGTCGGCATGCCCGAAGACAACTTTTTGGCCTGTGAGCGCGGCGTGAGCTTTGGCTACAACAACCTCGTGGCCGACATGACGAGCCTGGCCGAAATGCGCAAGACCGGCGCACCGGTGGTGTTTGACGTGACCCACTCGGTGCAAAAACCGGGGGGCCAAGGCACCAGCAGCGGCGGCGCCCGCGAGATGGTGCCCGTGCTGGCCCGCGCAGGCGTGGCCGTGGGCGTAGCAGGTCTGTTCATGGAAACCCACCCCAAGCCCGCGGAGGCTTGGTCCGACGGCCCCAACGCCGTGCCCCTGGGCAAAATGCGGGCCCTGCTCGAAACCTTGGTTCAGCTCGATGCCGTGACCAAGAAAAACCCATTTTTAGAGGATGACTTTTCATGAGCGGCTACATCATCGCCCAGGTCCAGGTGACCAACCCCACCCAATACGAAGAGTACAAAAAGTGGTCCACAGCGGCCATGAAAACAGCAGGTGCAGAAGTGTGCGTGCGCGGCGGCCAAGTGCAAGTGCTCGAAGGCGATTGGGCCCCTGAACGCATCGTGATTTTGAAGTTTCCTTCGTTTGAAGCCGCCAAGGCTTTTTACGAACTGCCCGAATACCTGAAAGCCCGCGAAGCGCGCGAAGGTGCCGCCATCATGCGCATGGTGGCCGTTGAGGGCGTTTGACCCCTTGGCTTGGAATACTTGTTTTATTTTTCATTTTTGAGAGAGTTCCCAAATGAGTGCAATCGTAGATATCGTCGGCCGTGAAATCCTCGACAGCCGTGGCAACCCCACCGTCGAATGCGACGTGCTGCTGGAGTCCGGCGTCATGGGCCGCGCCGCTGTGCCGTCTGGCGCATCGACTGGCAGCCGCGAAGCCATTGAGTTGCGCGATGGCGACAAGAGCCGCTATTTGGGCAAAGGCGTGCTCAAGGCGGTGGAGCACATCAACACTGAAATCTCCGAAGCCGTGCTGGGGCTCGACGCCTCCGAGCAGGGCTTTTTGGACCGTACCCTGATCGACCTGGACGGCACCGACAACAAGAGCCGCCTGGGCGCCAACGCCATGCTGGCCGTGTCCATGGCCGTGGCCCGTGCTGCAGCCGAGGAGTCTGGCTTGCCGCTGTACCGCTACTTTGGCGGCATGAACGCCAACCAATTGCCCGTGCCCATGATGAACGTCATCAATGGCGGCGCGCATGCCAACAACAACCTGGACTTGCAAGAGTTCATGATCATCCCCGTGGGCGCACCGTCGTTCCGTGAAGCCGTGCGCTGGGGCGCTGAAGTTTTCCACGCCCTGAAGAAAATCATCCACGACAAGGGCATGAGCATTGCCGTGGGCGACGAAGGCGGCTTTGCTCCCAACGTCGACAGCCACGAAGCGGCCATCCAGATGGTGCTGGATGCCATCACGGCTGCGGGTTACACCCCTGGTGAGCAAATCGCCATTGGCCTCGATTGCGCCGCCAGCGAGTTCTACAAAGACGGCAAATACAAATTGTCCGGTGAAGGCCTGGAGCTGAGCGCTGAGCAATGGACCGACATGCTGGCCACCTGGTGCGACAAGTACCCCATCATCAGCATCGAAGACGGCATGGCCGAAAACGACTGGGATGGCTGGAAGGTGCTGACCGACCGCTTGGCCAACAACGTGCAGATCGTTGGCGACGACCTGTTCGTGACCAACACCAAGATCTTCAAGGAAGGCATCGACAAGGGCATCGCGAACTCAATCCTGATCAAGATCAACCAGATCGGCACGCTGACCGAAACCTTTGCAGCCATCGAAATGGCCAAGCGTGCCGGTTACACCGCCGTCATCTCACACCGCTCGGGGGAGACCGAAGACTCGACGATTGCCGACATCGCGGTGGGTTTGAATGCGGGTCAGATCAAGACCGGCTCCATGAGCCGCTCAGACCGCATGGCCAAGTACAACCAGCTGCTTCGCATCGAAGAAGACCTGGGCGAAGTGGCGGTGTACCCTGGCCGCAGCGCTTTTTACAACCTGCGTTGACTTGCTGCACCATGGGCAACCGTCTGATTCCTGCTGCGTTGTTTGCCTTGCTGGCCATCGTGCAAGTTCAGCTATGGTTTGGTCAAGGCAGCTTGACCCATGTCAATGCCTTGAGGCAGGAATTGGAACAACAAAAATTGGCCAATGAAGAAGCCCGGCGCAAAATGGAACAACTGAGCGCCGAAGTCAACGACCTGAAGCAAGGCTTGAACATGGTCGAAGAACGTGCCCGGCAGGAGCTGGGCATGGTCAAGGCGCACGAAATATTCGTTCAAGTCGCCAAATGAAGCTCTGGCAGTTGGGCTTGGGCTTTGCCAGGGTCACACCGTGACGCCAAGGACCGTGACCATCGTGGGCGCGAGTGGTACCGGAAAGTCCTGGCTGCTAAAAAACCTGAGCGATTCACTCACCGCAAGAGGTCATGATGTCATCGAATGTGCCCCGGCATTCCGCGCCGAGTGGCCTGAATTGGCAGATACAGGGCTGACCGCCCCAGCTTGGGTGATTTTGGAGCAGTGGCCGCATTTGAACCAGGCCAACAACTCTGGCTTGGGCAGCATGGACCAACCCAGACCATCGACAGACAAGCCGCCCCCCGAGCCGCTCACTTTGATGATGGGCATGGATTTACCCGGCCTTGGCCTGCATCAACAACACGAAGACCGCCTTGTCAGGCAGGCACTGGGCGTGTCAAACACCCCTTTTCGGGTGATTTATGGCCAGGGAATGGACCGCTTGAGCAACGCTTTGCGAGCCGTAGGTTTGCCCGGCGAAACCACCGCTTGGGCTCAAACACGAGAAAGTGATCAATTCCACATCAACCGGGGAAGAGACACCTGGCAGTGCAACGATTGCAGCGACCCGGGCTGCGAACACCGGTTGTTCACGGGTTTGCTGGCCGGGCGATCCATCTGAACCGCATCAGGTGGACGATTCGAGCCCCATCAGTGCACCATGCCGCCTTGCCCATCGGTGGCCAGGCCTGTGAACAGTCCTGCGGCATCCACCGGGTCGAATCGGTATTGCGCGCCGCAAAAATCGCAACCCACTTCGACCTGACCTTGTTCGGCAATGATGCCCTCGACCTCTTCAGTGCCTAAACTGCGGATCATCTGGCCCACCCGCTCGCGGTTGCAGCGACAAGCAAAACGTGGCCCAGTTTCGCCAACGAGGGGAGCAAACCGGGCCAGCGGTTCTTCCCAGTACAGGCGGTGCAAGATGGTATTGGCGTCCAGACTGAGTAATTCTTCGCGCTGCAGGCTTTTGGTCAGGATGGCGATGCGGCTGAAGTCTTCGCTTTGGCCCAGCACCGACTCGCGCATTGACGAATCGATTTGCCCGGCCAGATTGCCCTCACCTTCGATGGGCAAACGCTGGATCAACAAACCCGCCGCCAGCTTGTCATCTGCGGCAAGCACCAGTACGGTGTCCAGTTGCTCGGACTGGAGCATGTAGTGCTCCAGAACCTCGCTGATGTTCTCCAGTTTTTCACCCCGGTCCCCAAACAGCGGCACCACGCCTTGGTAAGGCTGCTGACCGGGCAAGCGGTCTTGGGGGTCGAGTGTGATGGCACAACGCCCTTCATTGTTCACGTTGACCATCTGGCTCAAGGTGGCGTTTTGGGCCACCTCGCCCACCAGGTTAGCTGTGGCGCGAAGACTCAGGTCAGATTGCACCTCCACCACACCCAGCTTGACCGGGCCGTCGCCAAAAATCTGCAGCACCAATGCGCCGTTGAACTTGATGTTGCCCTGCATCAGCACGCCCGCAGCGGCCATCTCGCCAAGAAGCTGTCGCACGGGTTCGGAGTAGATGCCGGTCTCGGAGTTGGCGGCACGGCGCGCCAGAATGTCTTGCCAGGCATCGGTCAAGCGCACCAGCATGCCGCGCACTGGGAGGCCTTCGAAAATGAATTTATGGAGTTCGGACAAAGTTCAATCAACAGCCCGGGGGCCGACCCTCAAAAAATAAAAAAGCTTTCAGTTGGGCCGGGATGTCAGCCAATTTTCTTCAGGCCCATCTTGAAGCGACGGGCATTTACCACATAGTGTCGGGCGCTTTCCCGCAGGCCCTCGATCTGTTCAGGACTCAACTCCCGGACCACCTTGGCTGGTGTGCCCATGATCATGGAGCCATCCGGAAATTCCTTGCCCTCAGTCACCAGGGAGCCAGCACCCACCAGGCAGTTTCTGCCAATTCTGGCACCGTTGAGCACCACCGCACCAATGCCAATCAGCGATTCATCACCAATCGTGCAGCCGTGCAGCATGACCATGTGGCCGACGGTGACATGCTTGCCAACCTTGAGCGGTTTGCCGTGGTCGGCATGCATCACGCTGCCGTCCTGGATGTTGCTGCCTTCGCCAATCTCGATAGTTTCGGTATCGCCCCGCACCGTCACGCCAAACCAGACACTGGCTTCAGCCTCAATCTTGACCGCGCCCATGACCTGGGCGTTGTCAGCCACCCAGGCGCTGTCGGCCACTTCGGGGATATGGGTATCGAGTTGGTAAATGGCCATGGTGCTTTCGTGTGTACTTGTATGCCTGAAAACCTACAATTGTAGGGATGCCCACCCCTTGGCGTGGGCGCTGAGACTGATCGCTATGCACTCCCTTCGCACTGCTGCCCTCGCCCCCTGGGCCCAAACCGACCCCGTGCTGAAAGCACAGACCACTTTGGCGCTGGACCTGCGCCTGCCCGTGGTTGCAGACCAGGCGCTGCAAGCCCCAAGTCCAGCTCCAGGCCGCTCGGCACGTCCCGAACTGGTGCCACACACCCAGCTTAAAGCCAAATCCATGTCCACCCCTGAAGGTAGGGCCATGCTGGTGCATTCGATTGCCCACATTGAGCTCAATGCCATCGATCTGGCGCTCGACGTGGTCTGGCGCTTTGCGGGCATGCCCGATGACTTTTACACCGATTGGGTGCGTATCGCCCAAGAAGAGGCCAAGCACTTCACCCTGTTGCGCAAGCACCTGGTGGACATGGGCTTTGACTACGGTGACTTTCCGGCGCACAACACCCTTTGGGACATGGCCGAACGCACCCGGGGAGACTTGCTGGCGCGCATTGGCATCGTGCCACGCACCATGGAGGCCCGAGGCCTGGACGCCTCGCCGGGCGTGAAAAACAAACTGGTCAGCGTAGGTGATCACCGCGCGGGCGACATCCTGGACTTGATCCTGACCGAAGAAATTGGCCATGTGGCCACCGGTAACCGCTGGTACCGCTACCTGTGCGCGCAGCGCGGACTGGACCCGATCAGCACCTACGCCGAGCTGGTCGCGCAATACGATGCTCCCAAACTGCGCCCACCCTTCAACCTAGCGGCAAGGCGCTTGGCAGGATTTGAAGAGGTCGAACTGGCTGCCCTGAGATGAACCCAGCCGGGGCCTTTGGGCTTGAGTGACAATCTATCCATTGTTTGTCCGCTGTCTCAACTCTCACATTGAAAGCTTTCCATGAATGTCTACGAAACACTGAAAACCTTGAGCCTCGAACTTCCGCCCATAGCTGTGCCTGCTGCGGCCTATGTGCCCTTCGTACAAACTGGCAACCTGGTTTTCCTGTCAGGCCACATCGCCAAAAAAGACGGCAAAGTCTGGGTCGGCCAACTGGGGCGAAACATGGACACGGCAGAAGGCCAGCAAGCTGCTCGCTCTGTCGCCATTGATCTGATCGGCACATTGCATGCCGCAGTGGGTGACTTGAACAAGGTCAAACGGATTGTCAAAGTGATGAGTCTGGTCAACTCGACCGCTGAATTCACAGAACAACATCTGGTCACCAACGGTTGCAGCGAACTGCTGGGGCAGGTTTTTGGCGCTCAGGTGGGCGCACATGCCCGCAGTGCATTTGGCGTGGCGCAGATCCCCCTGGGTGCGTGCGTTGAAATCGAATTGATTGCCGAAATCGGCTGAGACCGGTCTCGCCCAAGCGGCAGCCCCTTGCGCCCTGGCGCTGCATCGCCGACGTTGGGGCTCAGGACAAACGCCTGCAAACCTCTGCAGCGATCGCCATTGAGCTGGTCAACCCAGGGGATTCGATGCCCAAAAGATTCACCAGACCGGGCACGCCGTGCTCGGCAGGGCCCTGGATCATGAAGTCGCCCGCCGCTTCGTGCGGGGCGTTGATCTTGGGGCGTATGCCCGCATAACCCGCCTGCAAAGCGCCATCGGCTAAACCCGGCCAATACTTGCGCACCTCGGCATAAAAGGCATCGCCCCGGCGCGGTTCCACTTGCAAGTCCGTGGGGTCCTCGACCCATTGCACGTCAGGACCGAACTTGGCTTGCCCGCCCAGATCGAGCGTGAGGTGAACACCCAAACCGGCTTTTTCGGGCACGGGGTAAATCAGGCGGGAAAACGGTGCCTTGCCCGCCAGCGTGAAGTAGTTGCCTTTGGCGTAATGGGCTTGGGGCAAGAGGCTTTTGTCCAGCCCGTCCATCCGCCCGGCCAGCGCCACGGCGCTCAGCCCTGCCGCGTTGACCAACACCTTGCAGGCCAGCTTGGTGCCGTCTTGCGTGGTCACACGAATCGGGTGCGTGGCGGTGCCCTGCCGCACGCCAATGTGCTGCACGGGCGAGACCAGCGCCAGCAGACCGCCCGCGTTTTCCATGTCGCCTTGCAAGGCGAGCATGTAGCCGTGGCTGTCAATCACCCCGGTGCTGGGCGAGAGTAGCGCCGCTTCGCAAGCCAGCGCAGGCTCCAGCGCCTGGGCCTGAGCAGCCGTGAGTTTTTGCAAATCGTGCACGCCGTTGGCGGCGGCCTTGGCCATGATGCCGTCCAGCGCCAGCACTTGCTCGGGGCTGGTGGCCACGATCAGCTTGCCCAGCTGTCTGTGTGCCACGCCGCGCTCAGCGCAATAGGCGTAGAGCATTTGCTTGCCTTGGACACACAGCCGCGCCTTGAGCGAGCCAGCCGGGTAATAAATGCCCGCGTGGATGACCTCGCTGTTGCGCGAGCTGGTGCCGGTGCCGATGGCGTTTTCCGATTCGACCACCAGCACCTCGCGGCCCGCGAGCGCCAGCGCCCGACCCACAGCCAGACCGACCACCCCGGCCCCGATCACAACAGCTTCGATTTGTTCCATGGGCAGCATTGTGGCTCAGACGTTGAGAGTCTTGAAGCAGTGACACCCGCAAGACAGACACCCGCAACGCACACTGGCAGACTGCCTAGCATTCAACAAGGAGACCGTTTCATGTCGCTGTTCGATCTGAAAGGCAAAGTCGCTGTCGTCACCGGCTCCAGCCGGGGCATTGGCCGATCCATCGCACACCAGTTGGCCCTGCAAGGCGCCAAAGTGGTGGTGTCCAGCCGCAAGCAAGACGCCTGTGAAGTGGTGGTCAAAGAGATCCAGGCTGCAGGCGGCGAAGCCATGGCCATTGCGGCCAGCATTTCCAGCAAAGAGCAGCTGCAAAACCTGATCGCGCAGACCCGTGAGATTTGGGGGGTGATCGATATCCTGGTGTGCAATGCAGCCACCAACCCCTATTACGGTCCGGCCACGGGCATGAGCGACGAGGTGTTTGACAAGGTGATGCGCAACAACGTGCTGTCGAATGCCTGGTTGTGCAACCTGGTCTACCCCGACATGAAGGCCCAAAAAGACGGGGCCATCGTGATCGTGTCGTCCATAGGCGGCTTGCACGGCTCGTCGGTCATCGGCGCCTACAACCTGTCCAAGGCGGCCGACATGCAGTTGGCGCGCAATCTGGCGGTGGAATGGGGGCCGGACAACATCCGCGTCAACTGCATTGCACCGGGCTTGATCAAGACCGACTTTGCCAAGGCGCTGCACGAGGACCCGGTGCTGAGCGCCAAATACAACAGCCAGGCCCCTATGCGCCGTATGGGTGAGGCGGATGACATTGGCGGCATCGCGGTGTTTTTGGCGAGCTCGGCGGCCAATTATGTGACCGGTCAGACCGTGGTGGCCGATGGCGGGATGATGATTCGCTGATTCGCTGATTCGCTGATTTGCTTGTTTAGCGATGTCCGCTGAGAACGGTGTGGGGCCGGGCGCCTCATGCTGGGGTACCAGAAATCGGCGCCAGGCCCCACACCGTTCTCAGCTCCGTGGTTGATCGCGGGGCAGTCAAAGGGTATTTCGAAAGCGGCGATTTGTCCAAGGGACCCATTCACCTTCAGCCCCTCAAAGCACAAAGCCCGCATCAGCGGGCTTTGTGACTGGAAGCTTGGCTCGATCAGCCGAAGTTCTTCTCAGCGAAAGACCAGTTCACCAGGTTGTTGAGGAAAGTCTCCACGAACTTGGGACGCATGTTGCGGTAGTCGATGTAGTAGGCGTGCTCCCAGACGTCCACCGTGAGCAAGGCCGTGTCGCCAGTGGTCAGGGGGGTGCCCGCTGCGCCCATGTTGACGATGTCGACCGAGCCGTCGGCTTTCTTAACCAGCCATGTCCAGCCAGAGCCGAAGTTGCCCACGGCGCTCTTGACGAAGGCTTCTTTGAAAGCAGCATAGCTGCCGAACTTGGCGTTGATGGCTGCAGCCAAGGCGCCTGTGGGCTCGCCGCCGCCGTTGGGCTTCATGCAGCTCCAGAAGAAGGTGTGGTTCCAGATCTGGGCCGAGTTGTTGTACACGCCGCCGCTGGATTTTTTGATGATCTCTTCGAGGGACATGGTCTCGAATTCAGTGCCCTTTTGCAGGTTGTTCAGGTTCACCACGTAAGCGTTGTGGTGCTTGCCGTGATGAAACTCCAGGGTTTCCTGGCTGTAGTGAGGGGCCAAAGCGTCGATCGCGTAAGGCAGTGCGGGCAAAGTGTGTTCCATGAGGGGTCCTTGTGTTGATGCAAATTGAAAAACAATCCGCGTATTTTAGGGGCATCACGATCGCCCCTTGGGTATTCAGGACTCTGGAGAGCATGACGGCGATGGTCATCTGAAACACATCGCCTTGGCGGGGTGGGGCCAGGGCGACGATTTTGGGTACCCCCGCATGAGGAGCCCTGGCCCCACCCCGCCAAGGCTTACCCAAGGGACCCTATTCAAGCGACACGACCAAAGGCACCACGCCATCGGACAAAGTGGCCTGAACGCTCTGTCCGGGCTGAAATTGCCCGGCATGGGTCAAAGCCTGACCCTTGTCATCACTCAGCCAGGCATAACCGCGCTCAAGCACCTGACGCGGGTCCACCGACGACAAGCGCAAAGCGGCACGCTCCAGGCGCTGGGCGCGTTGCGGCACCTGCTGAGCCCGGTTGAAACCGAAACGGTCATTGAGGCGCTCCAGTCGGTGCCCGCTGTCCGTCAGATCGTTTAGTACACTGACATGCAATCGGTGCGCCAGTTGATCCAGCCACGGCAGGTGCTGGCCCAACAAGGCCTGTGGACGACTCAAGCGGTTGGCTATGGCGCTCAGGCGCTGGGCTTGGCGGTCTTGCTGACGAGCCAGCCCCACACCCAGCCGGGCGGCAACGCTGTCAAGACGTTGGGCTTGTCGGTCTTGCTGACGCAGCAGGCCCCGATTCAAGCGGTGTTCCAAAACACTTAAGGCTTCAATCCCCACGCCCCTGTCGGTCGCGGCCATCTCGGCTGCCGACGTGGGCGTGGGGGCGCGCACATCGGCCACAAAGTCGGCAATGGTGAAATCGGTCTCGTGGCCCACGCCGCAAATCAGCGGCACAGGACTCTGGGCGATCACACGGGCCAGGTTTTCGTCATTGAAAGACCACAGGTCTTCCATCGAACCGCCACCACGCACCAAAAGGATCACGTCCACAGGCGGGCAGAGCGGGTTGTCTTCGGCGGTGAAGTGATAAAGGCTTTGCAGCGCTTGCGCCAGGGTGGTAGCCGCACCCGCACCCTGCACCAGAGCAGGAGCCATCAACACCGGGATGTGCGGCACGCGACGCTCCAAGGCGGTGACCACGTCATGCCACGCTGCGGCCCCCAGCGATGTGACCACCCCAATGGCGCGGGGCTGGGCTAGCAGTTCGCGTTTGAGCGCAGGATCAAAAAGGCCTTCGCCCTCCAATTTAGCCTTGAGACGCAAAAATTGCTCAAACAATGCACCTTGCCCGGCACGGCTCATCGATTCGACCACCAACTGCAGGTCGCCACGAGCCTCGTACAGCCCCAAGCGGCCCTGCACCTCGACCAGCTCGCCATCTCGGGGGGGGAAATCCAGCAAATTGGCGGCCCGCCGAAACATGGCGCAACGAATCTGCCCGGTATCGTCCTTGATTGAGAAGTAACAATGCCCACTGGCTGCGCGTGAGAAACCCGAAATCTCGCCGCGAACCTTGACGGGATTGAACTGGGCGTCCAGACTGTCAGCGACAGCGCGGCACAGCGCCGAAACGGACCACGCACGGGGCGTCAAATCGACATTTTCAGTCATGGAATGGCGGATTGATGAGGGTTTTGAGAAGGTTTAAAGCGGTAAGCCATGGCTGGTCATGCCCAGTACTCCACAAGCCAAGCCCCGCGACATGAAAAAAAGTCCACCGAAAACAATTTATGGATCACCAATCCAAGTATTTGATTTTATTGATGATTTTAGTTTTTTGATACCAATGAAGCCCTCGAATTCAAAACCCGGGTATTCAAAACACAGCCGAAGGTCAAAGTTTTCCACAAAGTTATCCACAGAATTGCCAGAGGCCAAACTGCATCCAGGGCATCAGGCACCCTGCAAGTCAGCCTTGACCGATAATCAAGCCGCCTGATGCCTGCCCAGAAATGACTTTGACCATGACCAAGCTACCCGATGGATTCTCCCATTTTGTGAGCGCGCACGCGAAAGCATCGAGTCATTGATGGGCCATTCCCCACACCACCTTCTACCGCGCATTTGGAGCTCGCGTAACACCGTTGCCCGCTTGTTGACACCCTTGTCCATCCTTTACGGGCTGGTCTTTTTTGTCCGTCTGCTGTGTTATCAGTGGGGCTTCAAAAAGAGACGCCGATTGCCCGTGCCCGTGGTGGTGGTGGGCAATGTGGTGGCCGGCGGCGCTGGCAAAACACCAGTGACCATGGCCATTGTGGACCACCTGCTCGCCCAAGGCTGGCGTCCCGGGGTGATTTCCCGTGGACATGGACGACAGAGTCGAGACACACGCCCTGTTGACACCGACAGCCATCCCGCCGATGTGGGTGACGAACCCCTGCTGATACGCCAAAAAACCAATCTGCCAGTTTGGGTTGCCCGGCTGCGCGCTGACGCCGGGGTGGCACTGCTCAAGGCCCATCCGGAAACGGACATTCTGGTTTGTGACGATGGTTTACAGCATTGGTCATTGGAGCGCGATATCGACATTTGCGTCATGGACGAAAGAGGCATCGGCAATGGTTGGCTATTGCCTGCAGGCCCCTTGCGCGAACCCTGGCCCAAATCGGTGGATTTTTTATTGCACACCGGGGCCAATCAGCTCCCAGGTGGATTTCACGCCCATCGACAGTTAGCCGACTGGGCCGTGGATGGTCAAGGGCGTCGTGTGACCTTGAACAGCCTGCTGAATCAACCCGTGGACGCCCTGGCCGGCCTGGCCCGGCCCGAAGGGTTTTTCAAACTTCTGCGCGACAAAGGCCTGACTCTCCATTACACCAGCGCCCTGCCAGACCACTTTGACTTTGGCTCCTGGCCCAATTCTGATTTGACAAGACCACTGCTATGCACGGAAAAAGACGCGGTCAAATTGTGGCGTCACCAGCCGCAAGCCTTGTCAGTGCCACTGACGCTGAAAGTTGAGCCAGATTTTTGGACTGCGTTGGATCAGCGTTTGTTGTCACTCAAGGCACCCTGACGCTCGCCCGTTATCATCTCACCATGGACATCAAATTGCTTGAATTGCTGGTTTGCCCAGTCACCAAGGGACCTCTCAATTTTGATCGGGAGCGTCTTGAATTGCTATCTCGAAGTGCTCGTCTGGCTTACCCGATTCGTCAGGGAATTCCTATCTTGCTGGAAAACGAAGCCCGCACACTGACTGACGAGGAAATTGAAAAACTCGCGGCCCTGCGTCCGGCGCTTTGAGAGCTCAGCATGACCAATCAGGCAGTCCAGCAGGAATTTACAGTGGTCATACCGGCACGCATGGCCTCAAGCCGCCTGCCCAACAAACCACTGGCCGACATAGATGGGTTGCCCATGGTGGTGCGGGTGGCACAACGCGCACTACAGTCCCAGGCCCGTCATGTAGTGGTCGCAGCCGACGATACACAAATCGTGCAAGTCTGCCAAAGCCACGGCATTTCGGCCCTGCTGACCCGCAAGGACCATGTCAGTGGCAGTGACCGCTTGGCGGAGGCATGCCAACTCTTGCGACTTGCTCACGAAGCGGTGGTGGTGAATGTGCAGGGTGACGAGCCTTTGATACCCCCCGGATTGATCGATGATGTCGCCAGAGTGCTCATCGAGCGGCCCGAAGCCAGCATGAGCACCGCAGCCCACGCCATTGACTCTTTGCAAGAGTTCGTGAATCCGAATATCGTGAAAGTGGTTATGGATGTGCGCCAAATGGCCTTGTATTTCAGTCGTGCCCCCATTCCGTGGTGGCGTGATGGCCAGTTATCGGGCTCATTTCAAACTTTGCCCAGCCCCGCACCATGGCGGCACATCGGCATTTACGGTTACCGGGCTGGTTTTTTGTCGGATTTCCCGAGCCTGCCCCCCTCTCCATTGGAAAACACCGAATCACTTGAACAGCTACGGGCGCTGTGGCATGGTCACCGGATCGTCGTCCACCTGACCCAACAAGCCCCGGGACCAGGGGTGGATACCCCGCAAGATCTGGCCCGTATTCGTCAACTGATCGCGCAAGGAAACCTGTCCTCCCCCTGGCCGTAAGCCAACTTTGAGAATGGCGTGCTATTCTCAAAACACTGACAGGTCTGGTCATTTGGCTGGACCGACCCAAACCATTACAAACAACAAGGACCTTCCCATGAGACTGATTCTGCTGGGCGCACCCGGAGCTGGAAAAGGTACCCAAGCCACTTTCATTTGTCAGAAATACAACATTCCCCAAATTTCCACAGGCGACATGTTGCGGGCCGCAGTCAAGGCCGGCACACCGCTGGGTCTGCAAGCCAAGGCCGTGATGGAATCCGGCGCTTTGGTGAGCGATGATTTGATCATCAACCTGGTGAAAGAGCGCCTCGCGCAAGCCGATTGTGCCAATGGCTTCCTGTTTGACGGCTTTCCCCGCACCATTCCGCAAGCCGATGCCATGAAAGCCGCCGGGGTCAAACTCGATTACGTGCTCGAAATTGATGTCCCCTTCGATGCCATCATTGAACGCATGAGCGGCCGTCGCTCGCATCCAGCCTCAGGCCGCACCTACCATGTCAAATTCAAACCTCCCAAAAAAGAGGGCCTAGACGACGTGACTGGCGAACCCCTGGTGCAGCGCGCCGACGACCAGGAAGTGACCGTGAAAAAACGCCTCGATGTTTACAGCGCCCAGACCCGCCCCCTGGTCGACTACTACGCCAATTGGGCGCAAGCAGATGCCATGACCGCCCCGAAATATCGAGCCATCAGCGGAACTGGCAGTGTGGAAGACATCACCCAACGCGCACTCCTGGCACTGGCCACTTAGGCCGCGAAGCGCTTCAAGAGCAGCGGCTGGCGCACCACCACCTTCCCAAAACACGCCCCGTTCAGGGGCTTTGTTATTTGCATGAGCTCAAGCCGGGAAAGGATCGTTCCAGCAAACTGCTCAAGAACATCTGTTCACCTCCGCGCTCATTTTTAAAAAAAGCTTGCACAAACCGAAAAGCTGGTTAAAAATACAGTCACTGGATGAATAAACAGCCATCCCCACCAAGGAAGCACATGACTGACAGCCCCAAACTGACTGCACGGCAACAAGAAATCCTGGAGCTCATCCAGAACACCATCGCCAGCGCCGGTGCCCCCCCTACGCGAGCCGAGATCGCAAGCGTGCTGGGCTTCAAATCAGCCAATGCTGCAGAAGAGCACCTCAAAGCCTTGGCCCGTAAGGGGGTCATTGAATTGGTCAGCGGCACTTCTCGTGGCATACGTCTCAAAGGCAATAACCGAAACACCCCACGCACAACAACCGACCTTTTAACCATGACTCTGCCGGGTTTGGGTCAGTTGTGTTTGCCACTCATTGGTCGCGTTGCTGCAGGTTCACCGATCCTGGCCCAGGAACATGTTGACCGCAGCTACCAAATCGAAAGCAGCTTGTTTTCCACCCAACCCGACTATCTACTTCGGGTCCGCGGCATGTCCATGCGCGATGCCGGCATCATGGATGGCGACCTGTTGGCCGTGAAATCGACCAAAGAGGTTCGCAATGGACAAATCATTGTGGCCAGACTGGGCGAAGAAGTCACCGTCAAACGCCTGAACAAAACAGCCACCGGCATCGAACTCTTGCCTGAAAATCCGGACTACCCAACCATACGCGTCCACCCAGACGAGCCCTTTGACATCGAGGGCCTAGCGGTCGGTTTGATCCGGAACAGCAGCCTGATGTAAGCCCTTCGACTTGCACTCAGGTGGCGGGCGCTGTTCAGCAGCCCTGAACGCAATGTCTCTCATCACCAATCCTGCCTATGTCCAACCTCCATGCTTTTGAAAGGTTTCACATGGGAATCGCTCTCCTGACCCTCTCAGGTCTATTCAGACATCTGCCGGACTTTCACCCGTCCAAATCGGCCAAATTCAGACGCGCCATTGAACCTTCGCCCTACCCCGGTCGCGCAGTTCGACCCACGGTTTGCACCACAACTGTGTCAAAACCCATGTCCATCAACACCCAGCGTCTGGAGGTTCTCAGGCTCCACGAATTCAAGGACAGACCGCAAACCACTGGAAGAATGGTGATCTCTGGTCGCATGTCTGATGTGTGCGCCGAATTGGATCGACTTGCGGCCCTGGAAATGATGCGTTCGCGAAATTGACCCCGATTGGCAAACACCCCACAAAAAGGCAGGGATCGCCCTGCCTTTTTCGTCTCCTGACAAGGCACAATGTCGGGCATGAATATTGTGATCCTAGACGACTACCAAGATGTCGTGCGCAAACTCGAATGCGCGTCCAAGCTCGAGAACTACCCTGCCAAGGTTTACACCAACACGGTCAAAGGCATTGGTCAACTGTCTAGCCGACTTAAAGATGCCGATGTGATCGTGTTGATCCGTGAACGCACCTCTTTGAACAGGGCCTTGATAGACAAACTGCCACGCCTGAAGTTGATCGCCCAAACAGGTCGCGTCGGTAATCACATCGACCTGGCGGCTTGCACGGAGCGGGGCGTGGCCGTGGCCGAAGGGATGGGCTCCCCCGTTGCACCGGCCGAACTGACTTGGGCTCTGATCATGGCAGCATCCCGGCGCCTGCCCCACTACATCAGCAACCTCAAGCATGGTGCCTGGCAGCAGTCGGGCCTGAAATCCAGTGGCAGGCCCACCAATTTTGGTTTGGGTATCGTGTTGAAGGGCAAAACCCTCGGTGTATGGGGTTACGGAAAAATTGGCCAGTTGGTCGCAGGCTATGGCCGCGCATTTGGCATGAACGTGCAGATTTGGGGTAGCGATGAGTCCCGAATCCGGGCCGTCAAGGATGGATTGACCGCCGCGCCCAGTCGTGAGTCATTTTTTGAAAATTCGGATGTGCTGTCCTTGCATTTGCGCTTGAACGAGGCGACTACCGGCATCGTGACCAGTAATGACTTGGGCAACATGAAACCCACAGCCCTGTTGGTCAACACATCGCGTGCAGAGTTGATCGAGGACAATGCTTTGGTTGGTGCCTTGAATCGAGGGCACCCCGGCATGGCCGCGATCGATGTTTTTGAATCCGAGCCGATCTTGCAGGGTTCTACTCTCTTGCGGCTGGAGAATTGCATCTGCACACCACACATAGGCTATGTTGAGAAAGACAGCTATGAGCTCTACTTCGGAACGGCTTTTGACAATGTCGTGAACTACATCAAAGGTACGCCGACCAACATCGTCAATCCTGGCGCACTGCAGGTGCGCAGGTAAGAGCTCCGACCATGAAACTCGAGTTTTCCAGGGTTGCCGTCATCGGCGCCGGCGCCATGGGCCGGGGCATTGCCCAAATCGCCGCGCAAGCAGGCAGCCAGGTTTGGCTATTCGACACGCAAGCCGAAGCCATTCACAAAGCCCGCGATGCGGTGTTCCAGCAATGGGACAAGTTGCAAGAAAAAGGCCGCTTGAGCGCCGAAGCCCTAGCAGGGCACAAAAGCCGCCTGCTGGGCGCAGCCAGCCTGCAAGACCTGGCCGAGTGCGAGTTGGTGGTCGAAGCCATCGTCGAAAGGCTCGACATCAAGAAAAGCCTGTTCACCGATCTGGAAAAAGTGCTGGCACCCAGCGCCGTGTTGGTGACCAACACCTCCTCGCTGTCCGTGACTGCAATTGCTGCCGCCTTGCAGCGGCCAGCTCAGTTTGCGGGCTACCACTTCTTCAACCCCGTACCTCTGATGAAGGTGGTCGAAGTGATTGCGGGCCTCAAAACCGACCCCGAGGTGTGCCAACGCCTGACCGAGTTTGCTCGCCAAATGGGCCACACACCCGTTCAAGCTCAAGACACGCCGGGTTTCATCGTCAACCATGCGGGTCGCGGTTATGGCACCGAAGCGCTGCGCATCGTGAGCGAAGGCATTGCCGATTTCGCCACCATCGACCGCATCCTGCGCGATCAGGTGGGCTTCAAACTCGGCCCCTTTGAGCTGTTTGACCTGACGGCCCTGGACGTGTCGCACCACGTCATCGAAGCGATCTACCACCAGTACTACGAAGAGCCACGCTACCGCCCTAACGTCATCACCGCCCAGCGCTTGGCGGGGGGTGTGGTCGGCAAAAAAGTGGGCGAAGGCTTTTACAAATACGTGGATGGTGCAGCGCAAGTGCCCGCCGAGCCACCAGTGCCTGTGGTGGACAGCATCCCGCCCGTGTGGGTCTCGCCCCGCGCAGCGCGCCGCATGGAACTGCTGCAACTGCTCAAAGACCTGGGCGCCACCATCGAAACCGGCGCATCGCCCTCCCCCGACGCGCTGACCCTCGTCGCCCCGTTGGGTTTTGACATCACCACCGTCGCCGTGGTCGAGCGGCTGGACCCTGCCCGCACCGTCGGCATCGACATGCTGTTTGAGGACGCATCCACCAAGCGCCGCGTGCTGGCCACCAACCCGGCCACACGCATCGACATGCGCAATGCGGCCCATGCCTTGTTTGCCAGAGACGGCAAAGCCGTCTCGGTCATCCGCGACAGCGGTGGATTTGTCACGCAACGCGTGGTGGCCTCCATCGTCAACATCGCGTCCGACATGTGCCAGCAACGCATCTGCAGCCCGCAAGATCTGGAAACCGCTGTCACGCTGGGCTTGGCTTACCCCATGGGCCCCTTGGCCATGGGCAACCGCTTGGGTCCCGACAGCATCCTGGAAGTGCTGTTCAACCTGCAAACGGTTTATGGTGACCCCCGCTATCGCCCCAGCCCCTGGCTGCGCCGCCGTGGTGCGATTGGCCTGTCGCTCATGCACACCGAAGAATAACAACTTTGCGGGACAGATCTTTAGCTCTGTCCCCAACTGATCAATAAATATGACCGCCCAACTGCTCAGCACCAGCGAAGGCCGGACCTTGGTCCTGACCCTCAGCAACCCGGAGTTTCGCAACGCCCTTGGCCCCGAGATGTACGCCGCAGGCGTGGAAGCCCTGAGCGTGGCCGAATCGAACCCCGATGTGCGCAGCGTGGTGATCACCGGGGCCAACAGCATCTTTAGCGCTGGCGGCAATTTGCAGCGCTTGCAAAACAATCGGCAACTGCCGCCCGAACACCAGGCGCAAAGCATTGAAGGCCTGCACAACTGGATCGAGGCTATCCGCACCTTTCCCAAGCCCGTGGTGGCCGCCGTGGAAGGCCCGGCGGCTGGCGCCGGTTTTTCGTTGGCATTGGCCTGCGACATGATCGTCGCCGCGCGCAACAGCGTGTTCGTGATGGCCTACAGCTCGATTGCTTTGTCGCCCGACGGTGGCGGCAGTTGGAGCCTGTCGCGGGCCGTGCCGCGCCAGCTGGCCACCGAGCTGCTGATGTGTGGCGAGCGCATCGGTGCCGAGCGACTGCAACAGCTTGGCGTGGTCAACCGTCTGGCCGACGCCGGTCAGGCGCTGCAGCAAGCCTTACAACTGTGCGAGCTGCTCAATGCCCGCGCACCCAACGCCCTGGCCAGCATCAAGGATTTACTGGCCGACGCCGATGACAACAGCTTGACAACGCACCTGGCCCGCGAACGCGACCACTTTGTCAAAAACCTGCACCACCCCAACGCAGGTATTGGCATTGGCGCGTTTTTGAACAAGAAAAATCCCAAATACGATTAAAGCGACTGGTCCCCCAGGCGACAAAACCCCGATCATCAGTCACTCAAAGGACAGAGCATGGACGAACCGATTCTGACAATGGAGGAAAGAGAGGCGATCAACAATGGTCGCTGGTTCTCAAGCCTTTCACCTTCACTACGACACGACATACTTCGATGCGCTTACGTCAAACGACACAAAGACGGCGACATGCTCGCTGCCCGGGGCGATCCGCCCGAGCAGTGGATCGCCTGTGCCAAGGGCGCGGTGCGCGTGAGCTCCACCTCGGTGTCGGGCAAACAGATCACCTTGACCTATGTGGAGCCGGGCATCTGGTTTGGCGATGTGTCGATCTTCGACGGAGACCGGCGCACACACGACTGCTATGCACACGGCGAGACGACCACGCTGAACGTGGCCAAGGCCGACTTCAAGAAAATCCTGACGCAGCATGTCGAGTTTTACGACGCGATGCTGCGCCTGCATGCCCGGCGCATTCGCCAGCTGTACGGCTTGGTGGAAGACCTCAACACATTGCCCTTGCGTGCTCGTCTGGCCAAACAACTCAACCACTTGGTGCGCAGCTACGGTGTGCCCAGTTTGTCGGACGCCAAGGCGATCCGCATCAGCTTGCAACTGGCGCAGGAAGAACTGGCGCAATTGCTGGGTGCTTCACGCCAACGAGTGAACCAGGAACTCAAGCAAATGGAGCGCGAGCAAATCATCCGGATCGAGCCGGGCGGCTTGGTGGTGCTGGACCGCGATGCGCTGTTGCGGATCGTGAACGCGGACCACTGACACGCCATATTTTCACCCTATCGCCGCTGACTGCGGCGACCACTGATTTTCGACGGGTCCACCCATGAGTGCTTTTGATCATTTTGTGGGGACCCGGCCTGTCAAGGGCACCCACGCCTTCGACATCCCAGCCCTGGAAGCCTGGCTCAGCGCCAAAATCCCCGGCTTTGCAGGCCCTTTGAGCGTGGAAATGTTCAAAGGCGGCCAGTCCAACCCCACCTACAAACTCATCACGCCCACACGCCAATACGTGATGAGGGCCAAGCCCGGTCCGGTGGCCAAGCTGCTGCCTTCGGCCCACGCCATCGAGCGCGAATTTGCGGTCATGAAAGGCTTGCACGGCACCGACGTGCCCGTGGCCCAAATGCATGTGCTGTGCGACGACGAAGCGGTGATTGGCCGCGCGTTTTACGTCATGGAGTTTGTGCAAGGCCGCGTGCTGTGGGACCAATCTTTGCCCGGCATGTCGCAGGCCGAGCGCGGTGCGATTTACGACGAAATGAACCGGGTACTGGCGGCGCTGCACAAGGTCGATGTCGCCAAGCAAGGCCTGTCCAGCTATGGCAAACCTGGCAACTACATTGAGCGCCAGATCGGCCGCTGGAGCAAACAGTACGCAGCGTCTGTCACCCAGCCCATTCCCGAGATGGACCAGCTGATCGAATGGCTGCCGAAAAACATCCCGGACAGCGCCAAAGACGAGTCAATGGTCGGCGTCGTGCATGGCGACTACCGCTTGGACAACCTGATGTTCCACCCCACCGAAGCGCGCGTACTCGCCGTGCTCGACTGGGAACTGTCCACCTTGGGTCACCCGTTGGCTGACTTCAGCTACCACTGCATGGCCTGGCACATCAAACCGGGCACCTTCAGGGGCATCGGTGGTCTTGATTTCGCGGCTCTCGGCATCCCGTCTGAGGCCGAATACATTCGCCGCTACTGCGAGCGCACCGGTTTCACCACACCCGAGGCTTTGGCCAAAGACTGGAATTTTTATTTGGCCTACAACATGTTCCGCATTGCCGCGATTTTGCAAGGCATTGCCAAACGCGTCGAAGACGGCACTGCGTCCAGCGAGCAAGCCAAAACCTCCGGTGCCGGTGCGCGCCCGATGGCCGAGTTGGCCTGGCAGTTCGCCCGCAAAGCCTGACCCCCTTTTTACGACCCATCACTTCAAGGAGATAGACCATGGATTTTGAATACACCCCCAAGGTCAAAGACATGCAGGCCCGTTTGCTGACCTTCATGGACGAGCACATTTACCCCAACGAGGCGAGGTTCTTCGAAGAGATTGCCGAAAACCGCGCCAAGGGCAACGCCTGGGTGCCCACCAAAATCGTCGAAGAACTCAAGCCCAAGGCCCTGGCCGCCGGTTTGTGGAACCTGTTTTTGCCCAAGTCGACACGCGCACCCCAAGGCCTGTCCAACCTCGAATACGCACCCTTGTGCGAGATCATGGGCCGTGTGCCCTTTGCGGCCGAAATTTTCAACTGCTCAGCGCCCGACACCGGCAACATGGAAACGCTGGAGCGCTATGCCAGCGAAAGCCTCAAGGACGAATGGCTGGAGCCTTTGCTGCGCGGTGAAATCCGCTCGGCCTTCTTGATGACCGAGCCCGATGTGGCCTCATCGGACGCGACCAACATCGAATGCGAAATCCGCCGCGAAGGCAATGAATACGTCATCAATGGCCGCAAGTGGTGGTCGTCCGGCGCGGGCGACCCACGCTGCGCGGTCTACATCGTCATGGGCAAGACCAACCCCGATGCCGGTCGCCACGAACAACAATCCATGATCGTGGTGCCCGCCAACTCGCCCGGCATCACCGTGGTGCGCGCCCTGTCGGTGTTTGGTTATGACGACGCACCGCATGGCCACATGGAAGTCGTGCTCAAAAACGTGCGCGTTCCAGCGGAAAACATCTTGCTGGGCGAATGCCGTGGCTTTGAAATCGCGCAAGGCCGCTTAGGCCCTGGCCGCATTCACCACTGCATGCGCACCATCGGCATCGCCGAACGCGCCCTGGAGCTGATGTGCAAACGCCTGAACGAGCGGGTGGCCTTTGGCCGCGAAGTGGCCCGCCAGACCGTGTGGCAAGAGCGCATTGCAGAATCGCGCTGCATGATCGAGCAAGCCCGCCTGCTCACCCTCAAAGCCGCGCACATGATGGACACCGTGGGCAACAAGGTCGCCAAGGCCGAAATCGCCATGATCAAAATCGTGGCCCCCAACATGGCCTGCCAGATCATCGACTGGGCCATTCAGGCGCACGGTGGTGGTGGCGTGTCACAAGACTTCCCGCTGGCCTATGCCTACGCCCACCAGCGTACCCTGCGCCTGGCAGACGGCCCAGACGAAGTGCACCGCAACTCGCTGGCCAAACTGGAGCTGGCCAAGCAACTGGCTTTGCCGGGCAATATCAAAATGCCCGTGACACGGGGTGGCTGAAAACACCATGCGCTCCGGTCACCGGATGGGACTTTTTTAGGGCTCGCGCGAACAATGACCAATTTGGGAGTTAAAATACTAGCAGTCGGAGCGTAGCGCAGCCTGGTAGCGCATCTGCTTTGGGAGCAGAGGGTCGCGAGTTCGAATCCCGCCGCTCCGACCATTTCTGTGGATTTTCCTGCACGGCGTCATTGCAAAATTTGGCGTCTTGGACGCTCGATAAAAAAGGCCCATACGGGCCTTTTGTCTTTCTTGTATCTGCCCGTAGCTCAGTTGGATAGAGCAACAGCCTTCTAAGCTGTGGGTCACAGGTTCGATTCCTGTCGGGCAGACCAATCAGCCTTGCCCGACCCCCGTCAGTTGGCGTAATGCGTCTTGCGACCGGTGTCAGCCAGCAAACTGGGCAGGCTCTGCCAAGCTTGCGAAATGTCATTGATCAAGGTTTTAACCTCTTCCAGTGCTGGCAAATCGTTGTAGGCGTTGATGTGGAACAGTCGCCGAGTAATGTAAGCGTACAGCTCATTTAGATTCTGGGCCAACTCTCCTCCTCGCTCGAGATCCAGCGCGCCTTGCAAACCCACCACGATGCGCCCGGCACGAGCCAATGCTTTGGATTTTTCTTCAATGACGTTGTTTTGGATGTGGCCTGATGCCATTGCAAGGCTCTCCAGCAAACCATCAAACAACATCTGGATCAACTGGATGTTGTCCGCCGTCGCCACACCTGTGGTGACCTGGACAGAACCGTAACTTTCAGCAAACTTGGAATAGGCACGCATGGAAGACCCCTTGACTACTTGAGTAAAAGAGGTATCGGTGTCTGGCAAGCAAACTTGAGCCAGGTCGGGTTCATCAGCACGAATTTTTAAGCGCAAGACCAAAGGCTCAGGCTTACCCGACGACGCCTAAACTGACTGCGGCTGATCTTGAGTGGGCGTTGTTGCAATACGAGCCATCGCTCACGCCGATGCTCACTTGCGCAGGTGTCATGCCCATCTGGCCCAGCCAATTTTGCTGGGGGCTGGACAGGGGGCCACCTTGGAGCATGCCATTGATGGTGGCGTAGCCCATGCCGGCACCGGCTGCGATGGTTGTTCCGGCGATGGCTGGTGTTACTGCTAGGGTGCTGACAGAATTCGCCGCAACAATCGAGCCATTGGCCAAAGCCCAATTCCCCGTTCCAGCAATCATCGCCCCCGTACCCCAGGTCAGGGCAGCCGTCAGCAGCATAAATGCCACGCCTGTCCAGCTGCTCTTGGACTCGACGTTACGATAGATCTCCTCTTCGATATTGGGGATGTTGCCCCCCTCCAGATGCTCCAGCACAAAGCCTGCAAAGGCCAGTTGATCCGGGTGTGTGCACGTCGTGGTCCGGGGGCAAATCACAGCCATCATGGAGGGTGTGGTGGTGTTGCGCTGCGTGGACATCGACAAGGGTGCGGCCAGGTAAACCTTGGGCCTTGCGTAGCCCACGGTGGTGGTGTTGATTTTCTTTCTGAGCAAGTTACCACTGGTGGACTGGCGTTGATCCAGGCGCAGCGAAGTCTCCACAAAGAATGCATAGGGGGCTTGATGGTGCATCATGGCCTGGCCAACGGCCACCTGCGCGGCGGCAATGTTCATGTTGTAGAACACGGGGTCTGTGGGATTGGGCAGCGCCTGCATGTGTTTGGGATAAAACGGATCAATGCCCCGGGTATAGGGGCTCCAGTTTTCTGATTTGTCGCGGAACATGCGCCGCACAATGTGCCAGCGATGGTGGGGGGCTGCAAGGCTTTCTGTCGTAAAACATAGTTTGACATATGGTGCGCGGGGAAATAAAATTCCATTACGCACTCAAGGAGTTTAAAAATGGAAGTCACACTTAGAAAAATGGGTAACAGCACAGCTTTGGTCATGCCACCACCGGTCCTGCGAGATCTCGGATTGTCGGCAGGACGGACCATGAAAATTCACGTCACTGCGAACGGCAAAATTGTTTTAGAGCCGAGGCGAAAGTACAAATTGGCTGATTTGATTGCGCAATGTGATCTCAAAGCTGCAGCCCCTGCTGATTTGAGTGTGTGGGACAAAACTGCACCTGTTGGCGGCGAAGTATGGTGAAACGTACTTTCTCTCGTGGAGACATTGTTAGTGTGCCGCTTGATCCAGTTGTTGGAAAGGAGCAGTCAGGACATCGCCCCGCGTTGGTATTGACCAGTCAAGCGTTTAACAAATTGGGGGATGTACTTGTTGCTCCCATTACCCAAGGTGGTGATTTCGCAAGGTACGCCGGATTTGCTGTGAGTTTGACGGGAACGGGCCTGAAAACGCAAGGGGTTGCGCTCATCAACAAAATAAGAATGCTTGATTTGAATGCGCGTGATGCAAGAAAAATCGAAACGGCACCAGCTGAGGTTATTGAAGATGCCATTGCCAGGCTTGAATCAATGCTCGAGAAATAGGGGCTGTCAACGGCTCGCGTAAGTTAATCGTTAATGAATCAACAATGGAAGACCTTCCATGAAAACTTTCCGCACTTTTGCGCTGCTCGTGGCCACCGCTGCCTTGCTGGGGTTGGGGGGGGTGCAACGTTAACGCCAAACGACATTCTTTCTATGCATGCACCCGGTGAACAGTCTTTGTATGGAGTCGTAGCTGGTAAACCTAGAAAGCTTCATGAGCTGACCGATTACAAGGACTTTCGAGAAAACTGTGGGCAACAAATTCAACCTGATGTAATTGCCGCCTCTGCGAATGAGTGGTTGAAGAAACACGTTTGCGGAAACATGGAGAAATGGCAATTTGTGCCTATCGTTTACCACACAAAGGTGTGGGGAGCTAAGGGCATCAAGGCTGCTAGGGCTTATGCCCCTATAGACTTGATTATTGAAGAAGATGATGTTTTGTAGTTCAGCATGGATGCGACAGATACGTCCATTGAGGGACGAAAAATTCGTCCTGATTTAGTCAAGCGCGTAGCTCGCAAAGCTAAGGACGCCACTAAAGAGTCTGGTTGCTATTGGGATGGCGGAAAAGGTGCCACCACGGCATTCATTGGCGGTGGTGCCGTCTGTGATGGCTGGAACTGGCGGGATCAGAAGTTCGCCAAGGAATGAACTGAATCTTCATGTCGATCACAAAGGGCCGCAATAGCGGCCCTTTGTGTTGGTGCACTTGCCCGGCTCAATCGGGCCTGTCAGACTCGTCGGTGAAGTAAGCCGTGGCCATGCAGTTATAGAAGGTCTTCTGTTCGCGGCCAAAGCCTGCATTGATACACGCCTGACGCTTGCGAGTGAAGTCCTTGGCGTTGTAGGCAATGTTGGGGGGTGTATCCGCACGAGGTGTGACACCGGGCACAAGCCCTTGCGCGAGGCATTGCGCCCGGGTCAAAGTGACCGGGCAGTTGCCCTCAATCAGCCGGCGTGTGCCTTGAAAGTTGTTGCCCGATTGCGGTGTTCCTGGATTTCCAGATTGGATACGTTTGGTCGATGCCGCTGAATAAAGACCCGTGCAGCGATGCCCGCGACACTGTTGCAGGGCAAGGTGTGATCCGACCACAGTGGTCGCATCGATCAAGCCCGAATCGAGCCAGACCACTTTTCCCTGTGCTGCCACAGCTGCGCACATGTCGGCAGCAAGAAGTTGTCGATTGAAAAGACCGAATACTGGAGATTTAATTGGTTTGAGAGATTTTTAGATTTTGTCGCAATTTCTTCACCACGGTCGAGAGAATTTGACTGACCCGGGATTCACTGACACCCAAAATCTCACCGATCGCCTTGAGATTCATCTCTTCGACATAATAAAGCGACATGACCATGCGTTCCCGCTCAGGCAATTGGTCAATGGCTTGAACCACTGCCTCCATGAACTGAGCCTCTTCCACCATCACTTCGGGCTGCATCGCACTGTCGGCAGGCATGTTCATAACCTCGTCGTTGACGACCTCCATCGAGAAGGTTTCGAAGAGTTTGGCCTGGCCCCGTTCTTTATGAAATTCACCGATTTCCTTGCCCATGAACTGGGCCAGCTCGGCCTGATTCGGTGCACGCCCTAACTCTGCAGCCAACACATGCACCGCTTCGTTCTCGTTTTTGTTGAAGGCGACCGCCGAGCGCGGCAAGAAAGACTGCCGTCTGACTTCATCCAGAATCGCACCGCGCACCCGACTCAGGGCAAAATGCTCAAACTCAAAACCTTTGGCGGGATCAAACGACCGCGCCGCTTCGATCAATCCCACCATGCCCACCTGAACCAATTCGTCCAGCTCCATGAAAGGCGGCAAACGCACTTTCAGATGCACCGCCACACGTTTGACCATGGGCATATGCGTCAGGATCAAGGACTCATGCCGGTTTCCGACCTCTTCGTACAATGAAACATTGATGCTCATGTCTTTACCCGCCTGCTGGAACGCTAAGCATGCGCTCCAAGAAAAATTGCGTCCGCCCGGAAGCCGACTGAACCGGTGGCAACCTGGACACTGCCTCGGCCAGAGCTCTGAAATCCCGCGCAGCGGCGCTGCCCGGCGCGTAATCGAGGACCGACTGGTACTTGCGCAAGGCCTGTAACACCAGCTCGTCGCCCTCAATCGCGTTCAAATAACGGATCGACACGCCCAGACAACGGGTGCAGACATCGTTCAAACGGCGATACAAGCGCCGACCTTCCTGGGCGTTGCCCACCATATTGGGAATCAGGTAAATCTCGTCCAGCGACTGCTCTGTCGACATGACTTTGATCAAGCCATAAGCATCGGCAATCGATGAGGGTTGGTCGCACACCACTACAAAACGACGTTGACAAGAGGCCATGAACTCCAGCACCGCCGGTGCAATGCCCGCAGCCACATCCACCACCAGGTAGTCCACCGGTTCGTCCAAGGTGTCAAAAGCATGAACCAAACTGGCAATCTGCACCGCATCCAACGCGGCAATGTCTCGCAAACCGGAGGCACCTGGCACCAAACGGACACCCTGCGCCGTGGTGACCAAAACTTCTTGAAGTTTTTTGCTGCCATTGAGCACGTGGCTGACGTTATGAGGAGCATGCGCTCCCAGCGCAATCTGCGCATTGGCCATGCCTAGGTCGGCGTCCAGCAACATCACCTTGTGGCCCCGCATGGCCAAAGCCACAGCCAGGTTGATCGACACGGTGGTTTTACCGGCACCCCCTTTGCCGCTGGCCACGCCGATGACCTGAGGGAATTTTTTCTTATCCATGCAAAGCCTTGGCAGATGACTTGGCCGTGACGGCAATAGGCTGGATCTCCGGCAACAGGGCCTGCAAAGGCATCATCGCCAAGTCCACCAGGCGCTCGGCCCTGAAAGCCAGGGGAGGCACGTGGATCCGGCTGTCTTCTCCCATGCAGGAGACACTCAGAGACTGGTCACACAAGCCCTTGATCAAGGGCCAGGGGTAGGCCGCTTCATCCACCTTGGTCAGCATCAGGGACGACCACCGGGTGTTCGAACTTTGGAGAATTTTTTGCACACTGGTCACCGTCGCATCAACAGGCAGCACGGCGTGAATGTCCACACCAGAAAATGACTGCTTGAGTTGTTGTGCGTGGCCCACGAAATCGGTACCCGGCGTGTCGATCCAGATGGTCCTTCCCTGCAAGTCGTCCAGCAAAGCCTGCAGCATGGCCAAGTCAGCGGCCCGCAAGCAACTTGCACCCGCCTGTGAAGCCAACAATTGGATTTGAGACCAGACACCCGGGCGCTGATCGCCGTAGCTGATCATGACCTGCTTGTCAGCCCCATGAATCTGGGCTGCGGCATGGGCAAGACGACCCAACATCGATGTTTTGCCCGCTCCCGAAGGCCCGCACAGGATGTGTACACCGGCATCGGGTACTTTCATCTCCGCTCGGCTGATGGCAACGGCCAACATGCTCTTCAGCACGGGCCAGGCCTCGCCCAGCGTCTGCAGGCACTGGATGCTGTCGGTCAGCAAGCTGCGCAGGGCCACGGGCATACCAACTTCCTGCATGGCTATGGACAGCCTCTGGATGTCGGGCGACAAGCCCAACATTTGCTGCCACGGTTGCATCTGGATTGACAGTGCGAACTCTCTGCGCAAGGCCGACATTTCCTCGCGCAGCATGGCGACGATTTCCTGACTGCGCTGATGTTCATGCTGGGCCGTCTGCACGGCCAAGGCCTGCGCCGACTCTTGCAAAGCCAGTGCACTCGGAGTTGGGCGCTCAGTCGCCGCAGCGCGCCCCTGCAAACCGGTATGGCCTGTCTGAAAGTTCCTGGTGGCCGGCGCTTCGGGCTCGCTCACAGATGCCGCTTGGGCGCTGGCGTTTTGAAACACCCTGGCAAAAGGCAGGGGCTCGTTTTGGTCGGACTGCAAGGCCAAATCATCAGACACTTTGCGGGAATTCAATGCGGAATGAGCCTGCTGCGCCATGGTGTCGTCCTGTGCAGCTTCGCTGGACACTTCGACGGCAACGATCAACTCGGTCTGCTGATCTACCCTTTGACTCGAAATGATCAGGACATCGGGGCCATAAAGCTGAATGGCTTTTTCATTCGCTGATCGGCTGTCGCGGGCAATGATGCGTTTGAGTTCCATGATTTATCAGGCTTTGTTGACAGGAGAGTTGTTGCGTGGATCGGCTTGCACGGTGTTGATCACCTTGACGGCCTGGTCATCCGGTATTTCGCTATACGACAGCACGGTCAGGTCGTTCACTCGGTAACGCACGGCGCGTGACATCCAGGGGCGGATCGCAGGCGAAACCACCAGCACGGCGGGCAAGCCCTGCTCCTCAGTGGTACGGGCACTTTCACGCAAGGCGGCAAACAGGCTTTCGGCTAAACTGGGCTCCAGCACCATGCCAGCCGCATTCGTGTTTTGTTGCAGTACGTTGTGAAGCAATTGCTCCAGCTGGGGGTCCAAGGTCAAGACCGACAGAGTGTCACGATTTTCAGTCAGGCTTTGGACGATCATGCGGCCCAGCTTGGGGCGGATCAACTGGGTCAGCTGATCCGGGTCTTGTGTGCGTGCGCAGACCTCAGTCAAGGCCTCAACCACAGTGCGCATGTCGCGAATGGGCACCGCCTCCTGCAACAAGTTTTGCAAGGTGCGGGTCACCACACCCAAAGACAACTTGCCCGGCACCAACTCTTCCACCAGCTTGGGGGATTTGGCGGCCAATTTATCCAGCAGCTTTTGGGCCTCGTCGTGGCTCATCAGCTCTGAGGCATTGTCACGCAGAACTTTGTTCATGTGGGTAGCAATGGCCGTGCTCGGGTCGACCACGGTGTAGCCCAAAGCGCGGGCCTGATCGCGCCAAGAGGACTCGATCCAGACGGCTTCAAGGCCGAAAGCGGGCTCTTTGGTGGGCTGGCCTTCAACTTTGCCGTACACCTTGCCGGGGTTGATCGCCAGTTCACGACCCACCTTGACCTCGCCACGACCACGCACCACGCCATTCAAAACGATGTGGTACGCGTCGGGCTCAAGGTTGAGCGCATCACGAATGCGAACAGGTTGCACCAAAAAACCCAATTCGGCCGAGAGTTTCTTGCGCACGCCCTTGACGCGCGTCATCAGCTGACCTCCCGACTCGACGTTGACCAAGGGGATCAGGCCATAACCAATCTCAAGGCCAATCAAATCCACCTGCTCCACATCGTCCCAGTCCAGCTCTTTGGCCGTTTCATGGGTGGGCATTGCAGGTGCGGCTGTTTTTTGCTCGAGTTGCATCTGTTTGCGCATCACCATGAAGGCCACCCCGGCTGTGGCGGCGGCCAGGGTCAGGAACACCAGATGGGGCATGCCCGGCACCAGACCCATAATCGTCAAAATGGCGGCCGAAATGAACAAAGCAGGCACATTCGACAATTGACCAGAAGCCTGCTCGGTCATTGACTCGGAAGTCGTCACCCGGGTCACGATGATGGCAGTGGCCAGCGACATGAACAGAGAAGGAATCTGGGCGACCAGGCCATCACCAATGGTCAGCAGGACATAAATACGGCTAGCCTCGCTCACGGGCAAGTTGTGCTGACCGATGCCGATGGCCAAGCCCCCAACGATGTTGATGATCAGGATCAGCAGACCCGCAATCGCATCGCCACTGACAAATTTGGAGGCACCGTCCATAGAGCCGAAAAAGTCAGACTCCTGCGCCAATTCTTCCCGGCGTTTTTTGGCGGTTTCCTGATCGATGACCCCGGCGTTCAGGTCGGCATCGATCGACATCTGCTTGCCGGGCATCGCATCCAGCGTAAAGCGGGCATTGACCTCGGAGACGCGACCCGCGCCCTTGGTCACCACAAAAAAGTTCACGATCATCAAAATCACGAAGATGATGAAACCGACCACATAGTTGCCGCCGATGACGAACTCGCCGAACGCCGCAATCACTTTACCGGCTGCCTCTGGGCCTTCATGGCCGTTGACCAACACCACGCGGGTAGAGGCCACATTCAAGGCCAGACGCAACATGGTGGCAAACAACAAGACCGAGGGAAAGGACGAAAACTCCAACGGCTTACGCGTGCCAATCGCGATCATGATGACCAACAGGCCAATCATGATGTTGAAAGTGAACAGGATGTCCAGCAGCAACGGTGGCAGTGGCACCACCAGCATCGCCATGATCAACAAGACCAAAGCAGGCAAACCCAGACCCGCCCAATCCAGACGGGAGAAGTTCTGTCGGATCGCTGACAGGGTCAATGTACTCATGTGTGCAAGGGCTCGCGCAGAGTGAACAGGGTTCGGGTGTAAAAAATTCAACACCATTAAGCAAAGTACATGCCACAAGCAACAACACCCTGCTGTGGACGGGCGGCAACGAAGCCCTGAAAGCTGGTGCGTAACTTGCTGAGATACGTGTTGTCAGACGCAAGCGGCAAAAAATGTCCGCCAGAAATCAGCCCGTTGAACCTGTCAAAACCCTTGAAAAAAGCGCCAAGCCCATGACCTTTGCCTTGATTGAACAAGCGATTCGATCTGCCAGCAGCCAAAAGATGGATGCTTTTGAACTCAAAAATAAAATGCCTCACCATCCTGGAGCCTCCGAATTTAGTCAGGTGATGTCCGAGGTCATGGACCAGCCGCGTGAATCGAAGCCCGGCTTGGCCAGGCAACATGTGGCCGACACCCTGCCAGTACCCGCGATTTTGGGCGCGGCGTTCGGGGGTGATCTCCTCAAAGCCGTCCACCTGGGGCCCCATTTGAATGTCATCACAGCAGAGACTGCGGCCCCTGATGATCAAAGTCTGCTGGCTTTTGCCCGATCGCAAGGTCTGGACGAAAGCGCTGTGCAATGGCTCATGGGCACAACCCAGGGCTTGAGCTCATCCGATCATGACCTGCCCAAGGCAGGCGTGGCAATTCAGTCTGGTGCAGGACTGCCCGGGCCAGTCAGCCCGCAGCATCCAGACAACCACATGCCCATCCCGAACGGGACGCTGAACACAGCAGCGCTGTGGGTCATGGCCCAACAGACAGAGCCAGCCCGCTCGACCGCCGCAGTGCCCGATGATCTTTCGCAGGCAATCAAAATGCCTATTCACTTCATGGTCGGCGCTGCGCCTGCCACCATCTGGATGCTGCGCAACAACCAAACCATCACTCAGGACAAAGCCACCCTCTCCACACGCAGCCTCATCGCCGAGAGCGAGCTGGACCTGACGCAAATGGCCAGCCCGCAACTGATGGAAAGTCTGAGCCAAGCCCTGGCCGAGGCGGGCATGTCAGGGTCAGGCCGCACCCCCACACCTTTATCTGGCCATGACACTCTTCCCACAGCACATCGCCTGGAAGCCCCCACTGCTGTCAGACAAGAAGCCCAGAACTCCACAGCCAGCGCCCCCCCGCAAGATGACGGTCTAGGGCAACGCAATCCCAAGCTGCAAAGCCTGGCCGAAAAAATGGGTCAAGCCATCGGTCAACGCATTCTGTCCGAGATCGAAAAAGGCCAATGGCACCTGAAACTATCTTTGCGCCCCGCCACCTTGGGTCATATCGAAGTGGAAATGCGCATGCGCAGTGGTGAACTGGATGCCCTCTTCACCGCACCGCAAGCGATGACCCGGGAACTGCTGCAAGACGGCATGGCGAAACTCAGGGACACCCTTAATCAGATGGGCATGGATGTTGCTTCAATGCAGGTGGGTGATGGTCAATCTCAAAAAGGTGGCGGAGAGTCGACACCGGAAAAGATGTCAAAAAAGACAGGTTCCGGTGTCAATGATTCAGCAACCACACCTGCCTCCGCAACCAGGAGTCCGATCATGAAAATGGGTCAAGACGGCTGGGATGTGTTGGTTTGACACCCCATCAATCAAGGAATCGACATGGCAGACGAAGAAATCGCAGTTGAAGTCAAGAAAAAATCGCCTCTGATCAAAATTGTGGCGATCGCACTGACGGCCATTTTGTTGCTGGCCGGCACGGCAGTGGGCACGATGTTCGTCACGGGTTTCTTTGACAAAAAAGAATTGTCAGAGGCCCAATTGGCTCTCAAAAAACTGGAAGAAGGCGGCACTGACAGCAAAGCAGCCATTGACAACACGCCGCAAAAGGTTACCAAAGAGTCGCCCGGACTCCAACGCTTCGAAAACAGCTACATGGAGCTGGAAAAACCTCTGGTTTCCAACCTTTCCGAGACACGCAAAGTGATCCAGTTGAGCCTGGCCATCATGACGCATTACGACGAGCGTGTTTTCAAAAACGCCAAAAAACATGAATTTGCGCTGAGATCGGTCTCCCTGGACGTGATGCGTCAAATGACAGAAGCCGACCTGGTCAAACCCGACTTCCGCAAAGAGTTGGCCGCCAAGATCCGAGACGAGATGAACGCTGTCTTGCAAAAGTACGAAGACTTTGGCGGCATCGAAGAGGTTTACTTCACGAGCTTTGTGGTTCAGTGATACAGCCCGCCCTTCAATAAAAGCTTTGACCATGGCTGAAAACCAACCCCTGTTGTCCGCAGAAGAACTGGCCGCCTTGTCGGCCGGTATCCATGACGGCACTCTGGATGTGGACACAGGCTACAACCTGGACGCCCACGTGCGCAAATACGACCTGGTAGCTGAAGACAGCAGCCTGGGGGTGAACCTCTCGTCACTTGACATGATCAATGAGCGTTTCATTCGCCTGTTCAGGCTGGGCATGCTCGAGGTGCTGCGCACCAGTCCCCGCATCAACCCCAGCCACGCCCAGATCATGCGTTTCGGCCACTACATCAGAGACCTGAAAGCACCACTGTCAGTCAACATCATCCGCATGGCGTCTTTGCGCGGTTACGCCATGGTGGTGATCGAACCTACCATGGTGTTCAGCTCGCTGGACAGCTTCTTCGGAGGATTTGGTCGTGGTGTTGGTCAACTGCCCCCGGGCAGGCTGTTCACCCTCACTGAAACACGCATCATCAAGATCATCCTGCAGGTCTTCTTTCGCTCGTTCAAAGAAGCATGGTCCCCAGTTGCGCCGATTGATTTCGAGCATGTCAGCTCCGAGATCAACCCTCAATTTGCGCAAATTGCTGACGATAACGATCTGGTCGTGCTCAGTCGCTTCGAATCCGAAAACACCACACAAGGAGCAGGTTTCATCGACATGGTGATCCCCTACGGGGCACTCAAACCCGTACGAGACTTGCTGCGCAGCCGTGTCCAAACGGGCGATGGCAACGAAGAATCCGACAAGGTCTGGCGCGCCCAACTGGCCGACGCTGTCAAGGACGCAGATCTGGAAATCCAGATTCTGTTGGGCAAACTGCATGTGTCGCTACAGCAGTTGCAAACCATGCAAGCCGGTGACGTTTTACCCTTCAAGAAAGCCGAGTCGGCCAGAGCCATGATCCAGGACATGCCTGTCTACGATGTTGAAGTGGGTGCCATGGGCAGCCAAGTGGCCGTCAAGATCGTCCAGGCCATCAGCCCCCATACCCCAGCCTGACACCCCCATGAGGAGCGCCCATGAGCGAACTGTCCCCCACCGCTGAATCAAACCCAGAAACTGCCGACAAAGGCCAAATTCACGCCGATGTTTTACAAAATATCCCCGTCACCTTGTCCATCGAAGTGGGTCGAGCCGTGATCAAAATTCGCGACCTGATGCGCCTGACGCAAGGCAGCGTGGTCGATCTCGACCGGGTCGCGGGCGAGCCACTGAACCTGCTGGTCAACAACACCGTGGTGGCCCAAGGTGAGGTGGTACTGGTCAATGACCGTTATGGCATCCGTCTGACGCGCGTGGTACCAGCCTCCGAGCGGCTCGAAAATCTTTAAGAGCAAGCGAGCTGAGCATGAACCCGGTATGGACATTAGGCGACTGGCTGCAATACCTGTTCAGCTTCATTTTTGTCATCGGCTTGTTGTTGTTGCTGCTGTGGACTTTGCGTCGATTGCAAAGCGGTACATCGCTGTTGCGAAAAAGCAAGAACCGCTTGCATGTGCTGGAAACCCTGTCTGTCGGCGCCCGCCAGAAGATCTTGCTGATCAGGGTGGACGAGCGCGAAATCCTCGTGGGCATCTCAGCCCAACAAATGACCGCGCTGTCTCCATGGCCTGCTTCACCTGCCTCCGATAAAGCACAAGCCCCTGAAACTGAAAACCCACCATCATGAAACGCCCCATTCACATCGGCTTGCTACTGACCTTGCTGCTGGGCCTGCTGCCCATTTTGGCGCAGGCCGCCCCTGACATGCCGGTGATCACCAGCACCAATACCGGCAAAGGCACGCAATACAGCATCACGCTGCAATTGCTGGCTTTGATGACCACCTTGTCGGTGCTGCCCTCCTTGCTGCTGATGATGACCGCTTTCGTGCGCATCGTGATCGTCATGTCGATCCTGCGGCAAGCCCTGGGGACAGGTCAGACCCCGCCCAACCTGGTCATCGTTGGTCTGTCACTTTTCCTGACGCTGTTTGTCATGTCGCCTGTGCTCAATGAGGTCTACCAAAACGCCCTGCTGCCCTACATGAATCAAGGGCTGTCATTTGACAAGGCCTTGGCCGCCGCCGAAAAGCCCATTCGGGCCTTCATGCTCCTGCAAACCCGTGAGGACGATATCGCCATGTTCATGGAAATCGCCCAGAACAAAGGGGTGGCCAGCTCGCAGGAAGTGCCCTTCATGACCCTGGTGCCAGCCTTTCTGACATCGGAACTCAAGAGCGCATTCACGATCGGATTTCTAATTTACATCCCCTTTGTGGTGATCGATCTGATTGTGGCCAGCGTGTTGATGTCCATGGGCATGATGATGCTTTCGCCCATGATGATTTCCATGCCTTTCAAGCTGATGTTGTTTGTACTGGTCGATGGATGGAGTCTGATCATGGGCTCATTGGCCTCCAGCTTTGCCATACCCTGAAGGAGCACACCATGGACACCGCAATGGTCATCGATTTGGCACGACACGCCCTTTGGACATCCCTGCTGGTCTGCGCTCCCTTGCTGGGCGTAGCGCTGGCCATCGGCTTGGTGATCGGCATCATTCAGGCTGCCACATCGATCAACGAAATGACGTTGAGCTTCATTCCCAAACTGATTGCGCTGGGCTTGGCTTTGTTGGTTTTTGGGAGTTGGCAATTGGTCACCCTGATCGACTTCACGCGCAGTATTTTCCAGCGCATTCCAACCCTCTTTTCCTGAGCGCGGACCGCATCCAACATGAACTTACTGGCAGCTGACATCGTCGAAAGGTTTTACCTATTTTTATGGCCGATGCTGCGCATCTCAGCTTTGATGATCACGGCCCCCATTTTTTCGCTGAAGGCGTTCAATCTGCGTTTACGCATCCTGATGGCTCTGGTCCTGGCCTGGTTGGTCTACCCATTGCACCGCTGGCCGCTGCTGGACCCGACCACTGCCCCCGGCCTGATCGAGGTTTTCAATCAGATCATGATCGGATCGGTCATGGGTCTCATCTTGCAAGTGGTGGTCGCGGCTTTTGTGGTGGGCGGCCAGAGCATTGCGGCCGCCATGGGCTTATCCATGGCGAACATGCTCGACCCGAACATGGGCAACGTCCCTGTCATTTCCCAGTTGATGATCATCATGTCCACCCTGATTTTTGTTGGATTTGGTGGCCACGCCATCATGTTGGGGCTGATCTCGGAATCCTTCAACACCTTGCCGATTGGCACCTCCATGCTGAATCAGAACGTCTACGGACAAGTGCTGAAATGGAGCTCCATGATGTTTCTCGGTGCCGTATTGCTGGCTCTGCCCATCATGGTCTCGCTGCTGTTCATCAACATCGGGCTGGGCGTGGTCACCCGCGCAGCGCCGAGCCTGAACATTTTTGCTGTGGGATTTCCCGCCATGATCATCGCGGGCTTCCTGATCCTGATCATCTCGATGGGCAGCATCGGGGCCCGCATGGAGTGGTTGTGGGTTCAGGGTTTCAACGTGGTGCGCGACGTCATGGGAGTTCCAAATGTCTGAAGCCACTGGACAGGAAAAAACAGAAGACCCCACGGCAAGGAAACTGAGCAAGGCCAGGGAAGAAGGTCAGGTTGCCCGCTCCATCGAGTTGCCTGCGGCGGTCATCGTGATCGGCACCCTCATGCTGCTGATGATGACAGGCGGTTGGTTGATTGCCCGCATGGCGACTGTGTTTGCCAATGGCTTTGTCTTTGATCGCGCCACCGTGAACAACCCACTGTTGCTGCCCGCCCATTTTGGCGACCAAATGCTGGCCTCCTTTGTCACCGTGATGCCCATCATGGTCTTCACCGTCATTGCGGCCATTGTGGCCTCTGGGGCGACGGGTGGTTACTTGTTTTCGATGCAAGCTGTGGCCCCCAAGAGCTCCAAGCTCAGCCTGATCAGTGGGCTCAATCGCATCTTTGGTGCCCACGCTGCGGTAGAGCTGGGCAAGGCCATCCTCAAATTCACCCTCGTCTCGCTGGTGCTGTGGTGGTCACTCATGTCAAATATGGACGCCCTGATCCAGATGGGCCAGATGAGCCTGGAGCCCGCGCTTGCATCAGCAGGTGGCATGGTCGTGCAGTCGGCTTTGTGGGTTGCCTTGAGTCTGGCTGTCATTGCCCTGATCGATGTTCCCTATCAGAAATACTCGTTCAACAAGCGCATGCGAATGACCAAGCAAGAGGTCAAGGACGAGTACAGGCAAATGGAAGGCAGCCCCGAGGTCAAGGCCCAGATCCGCCGCCGACAGCGTGAGATGGCCAACTCGCGGATGATGCAGCGGATCAAAGATGCCGACGTGGTGATCACCAACCCGGAGCACTTCGCAGTGGCGCTCGAATACGACCCCACAGGCGATGGTGCGCCTGTCATGGTGGCCAAGGGCTTGGACCACATGGCCACCCTCATCCGTGAAGAAGCCAAGGCTCATGGCGTGTATCTTTTTGAAGCCCCCCCGCTGGCGCGAGCCATTTACTTCACAACCGATATCGAACAACAAGTGCCCGCAGACCTTTACCACGCGGTAGCTCAGGTCATTGCCTATGTCTTCAGCCTGGAGGCAGCCTCGCCCTTGAACCCGCCACAAGCCAAGCCACGAGTCAAAGTTCCGAACGGCATGCTGTTCAATCCTGACGGCAGTCGCCCCGAGAAAGCGGCAGACCAAGCATGAATATCCAGACCCACCCCGAGAACAACCCCTTGAACCATTATGTTTTTCGTGCGGCCGACCGCATGCGAATTGATGGCTGCGCCAATGCCGTGGCCCACGAAGGTCTGAGCCTGGCGCTTTATTGCCCATTCGAGGCCTTGCTCGACCACTACGTCAACCTGCTTCTGAGCCGATTGCGCCAACAAGCACCGGATCACCGCATGGAAGTCTACTTCCCGGCAAACACCGACGGCTTGCTGGGTCGATTCAACGAAGTGCTGGCCAGCCAATCGCTCAACGAGGCCATCAAAACCTCTTCCACCACGCACCCGACGCAAATCTGGCTGGTGCACGACGCGCAAAACTTGCCGGACAGTGAACTCCAGCTGTTGGCTCGCCTGATCCAGAACTTTCCAGGTGCCAACATCCGGGCCATTCTGCTCAAGTCGGGCGCCACCCATGCCGCCCAAACATCTTTGTCCGCCTTTGGCCGAAAAATCCTGCGCTGGGACATCGAAGCCCCCACCGAAGAGCAAGCCCAGGCCGCGCTTGAACAAGCCCGCCAGGAGGGCAACTTCAGCGCAGTACAACAACTGATCCAACGTATTCGGCGCCAGCAACTGCCTGAACTGGACATGCCTTTACATGCTCCGGTGCTTTCGGCCAACGTGGCCAGTACCCAAAATGAACCAAACCAGACTCGGGCCTCGACAGACACAAAAAAAATCAACGCGTTTGAGCACCCTGACGCGGTTGTCGCGCACTCTCAAAAGGGTCTGCACCTGCGCAAAACCACAAACTGGCTGCAGCGCTTGATCAAGCTGGCACTGGGTATCGCCTTCATGCTGGTCTTGTCCATGCTGGTGATGCTGTGGATCCAGCCCGAAGCGTTTGGTCTCAAATCGGCCAAGCCTGTCGCAGCAGCCACCGGCAAGAGCCCAGAGTTGGTGTCCACTCTGCTGCCCCCCACAGAGCCCACCGCCTCACCGGCAAATGCCCCTCACACGCAGGCCACCATGGCCGTGACCCCGACCGAGCCAGCCATTGAAGCCCCGGAAGTCGCCTTGCAAGCACAAGCCTGGCTCAAGCAACTGGATGCAGGCAGCTTCTTGTTGCAGCATGGCATCGACAGTTCTTACGAAAAAATTCTGGACATCCAGCGCAAACACCCTGCCCTGAAAGACGCGCAAATCATCGCGGCCTATCGCCCCGGCGAAAAACTGGCCCATTTCGTGCTCGTGTCGGGCCCTTTCAACGAGTTGAATCAAGGCCACGAGGCATCCAAGCGCCCCGGCATCCCGAGAAGCTGGGTCCGCCCCACGCGCAGCTTGCAAGAGATGCTGAAAAACCCAACCTGAGCGATAAAGGTACATCGATGCAACAAAACACAGCACTGCGCGACGAAGCGCACCATGCCGTCAAGACGCAAGAGGCGACCGATGTCGCCGAACGCACTGCAAATCAAACACTTGTCATCCAGGAGCCCCCGCTGCCATCCGAGAAGGGGCAAACCCTCGGTACTTCAGCAGAGTTGGCACCTGCGCCTGTCAAATCTCCTGAGCCAGACAACCCGACCCCCGCATCACACACAGGGCGCCAGCTCGATCCCCCTGTGCTGTGGGAACAAGACAGCCCGATCAAAAAACATCTGGCACAACTGAGAACACGCAACGCCCTTTTGGGTGAACAACTCGAAAGACTGAAGAGCCCCTTTCAAGCCCGAGGAATCAGACCATGAGCGAAAACACCTTGACACCTGACGCAGAGCCAAAAGACATGCCACCGTCCGAAACCACACAAGCCACATCGCTAGCTGACGGCACAACGCCATTGGCCACGCCTGAGTCTCCCGACGTTCATTCCGATACCGCTGATGCAACTTCTGCCAAACCAAAAGCTCAACCGCAGAACGCGGGTATCCCGGTAGACCAAAGGGCTTATCAGCAGTACCAGTCGCTGGCCCAAGTCGTTCTGGATTCCGCGGACCTGGCGACCCAATCTGCCGAAGCAGCCGCCCAAGCCAGCATTCAACTGCGACAAACCACTGCCGACTTCAAGGAGCTGACCGAAGCGGGACATAAAAAAGCCCGTACCCTGATTACCATCACCTCAGGCTTGTTGATCATCAGCCTGATTTTCTTTCTGTTCATGGGCGTGCGGCTGGTCAGCCGCATCAACCAACTCGACGTCATGCTGCTGGCCGTGGGCAAGCGCGTGGTCGAGCTCAATACAGGCCTGGAAGCCCTTGAAGGAGTGAATCAAAGCGTCAAAGACTTGACCTCCCAGCAAATGGCGCTGACCAAGTCACAAGGTCAGATCGAGGGCCGCATTGACGCCTCACTCAAGCAGTCCGAGAGTCTGGTTCAAAAGGTGCCCAGCGAAACAGCCAAGCAAGTCGCCGCCAGCAGCGATTTGGTGATGCGTCAGGTCCAGGGCATCAACGCCCGATTACAAAGCCAGGCCAATTCGGTTCAATCCATCGGCAACGAAGTGAAGTCGCTCAAATCGGCCGTCAGCAATGTCGATGGTCTCAAGCGCGATGTGGAGGCCCTCGTGACACTGCAAAAGGAGCGTTATCTGGAAATCGTACAAAAGAACAACGCAACCGCCTCACGAGAGCGCGCAGTACAGTTTCCAAGGCTTACCACACCCAAGCCAAGCGAAACACCTGCGGCCAACGCCACCACTGGGAGCTCAGCCTCCCCTGTAGTCAAACCCTGAGCCGTCAGCATCTTGCATCAGATCGGCCGTGGCTCAATCGATGCAGACCGCGATGTAGGTCAGCACAAAAACGCCATTCGGCGGGATTTTGCGCCAGTAACCCATCTCCTCGACTGTGGCGATTTTCCGGCCAGACATTTTGGGGCCGGTAAAACTGGTCATCTGGCCAATGCGGTGCATCTTGTAGTTGCAGTCGTACTCGTTCAGATAACGTCTGGAGCGAACGCCTTGGGCATCAGGGACTTTGAGGTCCTGCATTTCCCAGACACGGCGAACCGTACCGGCCTTCTCAATCGCATTGCGGTTGACGTACAGCGTGACTTCCTCGGTTTCGCCAATGCGGGTCCAGGCCATGGCTGAGACCGGCACCAGACCCGCAAACAAAAGCCCAGACAGAACAAAAACGCGCATTGATAACCCCGACTCAGTCATGTTTTTTCTCAACGATAAGTCCCCACAAAGGCCACAGCATGTCCCCAACACCTGGCTTCGAGCACGAGACACCCCGCAAGTCGCGGGGCCTGACGCGGCCCGTATCGAGCACCTTGATGCCCTGCCCCTGCAAGTGCGCCATGGCCTGCCAAAACAGCGCCTTGTATGCATTGATCTGGTGAGCCTGTTTACAGACTCATCCCATATGGTAACTGGCGACACCGTCAGGGATCAAAAACATCATCACGCCAAAGGTGTTCTTGCCCAGCCTGGCATGGGCCAGCGCCAAGGTCACACGTTGACAGGACGCTGCGCGACGCAAGACCACACAAAGCCGGTGGACAGCTCATGAGAGTTGCAGGCTTCGCGTTGGGCCAAGGCTGTGCCCCACAGCCACTCGTCATGATGGGTCTTTTTGTGAATTCGGCTCAAGATTGCCCATTTGTGTCCGATGAATAAGGGTATCGATGAAAAAAATGAGCACAACACACACAAAAGACCACACCCTGCTGGGTCACGACATCCCCATAGTCCGATTGACGACTGGGGAACGGGCTTTGGGGATGTGATGGACTTCATTTTTGAATGGACACCGGCTTGACGCATCGACGTCTGCTGCATCTTCTGGCTTTAAAGGGGCACCATGTTTTTCTTTGTTGGTTTAGTGGTTGTTTTTGGTGCCGTTTTTGGTGGGTACATGCTCGCTGGCGGGAAAATGGACCCGATCATCAAGGCCGCCCCCTTCGAATTCATCATCATCGGCGGCTCGGCCATGGGTGCCGCTCTGATCGCCAACAGCTTTCCGGTCTTCAAAGCGGCCATGAGCGGCATTGGTCAATGCATCAAGGGACCCAAATGGCAAAAGTCCGACTACCTTGACCTGATGCTGCTGATTGGCAAGCTGCAAACCGTCATGAAAAAAGAAGGCGTGGTTGCCCTGGAATCGCACGTCGAAAATCCTGACTCCAGCCAGATTTTTGGAGAATTTCCCAAACTGGCCAAAGACCACTCCATCGTCCAGATGATTTGCGATCCGCTTCGTCTGATGGTGATCTCTCAGGGCAATCTGGACGCAGACGCGCTTGACGATCTGATGAAAAAGGCCATCAAGGTGCATCACCACGAGGCCTTGCTGGCGCCTGCTGCACTGGCCAATATTGCTGGCGCCTTGCCCGCTCTGGGTATCGTGGCCTGCGTGTTGGGTGTGGTCAAGACCATGGGCGCGATTGATCAACCCCCGCCCGTCCTGGGCGCTCTGATCGGTGCCGCTCTGGTGGGAACACTGATGGGCGTTTTTCTGGCATACGGCATGGTCGAACCCTTTGCCGGTCGACTGACCCAAATCATCAATGAAGATGCACAAACCTACGATGTCATCCGCGAGATGATCGTCTGCAATCTGAAAGGCCACCCACAGCCCTTGGTGATTGAATCAGCACGTGCCTGTATTGCGCACCACAGTCAACCCAGCTTTTCCGAAGTTTTTGACGGGATGCGAGGAGCCTGATGACCAAGGCAGACAATTCAACGCACCCCAAGTCCGGCGAGGCAGCAACAGCCGCCGCTGCAGGGGCCGTACGCCCCATCATTCGCAAAATCATTGTCGAAGAGGGTCATGCGGGTGCTCATGGGGGTGCCTGGAAAATCGCCTTGGCCGACATGATGACGGCCATGATGGCTTTCTTTTTGCTTATGTGGCTATTGGGTGCCACCGACGAGGAAAAACGCAAAAACGTGGCAGATTACTTCAGACTCTCCTCCCACAGCCAGATCGTGTTTGGTGAATTGGCCGGCTCGAATGGTTTGTTCGGTGGCAAGTCCATCATCGACACCGAAGGCTTCCCCTTCACCGCTGCGCAAACCGCCTTGCTCGAACGCTTGACGCCACAGGCGCAAGGCGGCGCAGCGGAAAGCTTTGGCTCGTCGAATCAAGAAAACAACAAAGACGGACCCTCCGAGCAAGCCCCCGGCATGGACAAGGCTACGCCCAGTCAGAAGCAGGACAAGGAGAACTTCGACAAGCTAGAAAAGGACATCAAGAAAAAACTCTCGGAAAGCAAGCAATTCGAAAAAATCAAGGACCAGGTCAGCATCACCCGGGAAAAGGACGGCCTGCGCATCGAAGTGATCGACAAGGCCGACTTCGCGATGTACGGCTCAGGTGGCGCAGCCATGGGCGCCAAAGCCGCTGCCTTGATGGCCGAGGTGAGCAAGTCGCTCAAGCCGCTGCCCAACAAACTGGCCATCCGCGGGCACACCGACAGCACGGGTTTTCCGCTCGACAGCATGCGAAACAATTGGTCTTTGTCCACCGAGCGGGCCGATGCCACACGTCAATTCATGCAAGCCCAAGGCATCAGCACCAACCGTTTTTCGCGCATCGAAGGGGTCGCCGACACCAACCCCAATGTACCGGGCAACCCTGCCGACCCCAGAAACCGACGGGTCAGCATCACGGTGCTCAACCAGTGATGCGGTTTGAAGATCGACGCGTTCACCCGAACCCATGACCCCCGACCCCATCACATCACATCACGTCATGCAAGAGGTTCAACCATGTTAAAAAACATCACGATCGGTATCGCCATTGGTTCGCTGGTGATGGGCGGGGTTTGGGGGCTGGCGCGTCTGATGGGCCATACCGCACCCACACCCGAGCTGGAAACCACAAGTAGGCCAGATGACAACAAAGGCGTGATCGACCTGATCTGCGAACTTGAATTGGATCTGGACGGTCAACTGGTTTTGGGAATCAAGGAGAACGAGCCATCCCGCATTACCATGGCCCAAATTGATTTCGGGAAAAATTCGGGCTGGTACCAAGGCAAAATTGCCATCTCGGAAAGTCGCGCAGGCACCCTCAGCATGATGGGAAGCCGACTGAGAATCTACCGTCCTGCGATGTTCCAGCGCTTTGGCGTGGTGATCACGGGTGAAGAATTTGTGGTGGACCGCAAGACCGGCAGTTTTGTGCAGTCCCTCAGCTTGCAAGACGGGCGCACCGTCAAGCTGATCAAGGGCACCTGCGCCAAAGTGATCAAGCCCCCTTTTTAACCCGCCCCTGTGTTCGCCCGGGCCTTGAGCCCCAAAACTGACAGGCGGAACATCACGCTGCGCCGCGAAGCTCGTACTTGTTGATCTTCTCGATCAGGGTCGTTCTTTGCAACTGCAGCAGCTTGGCCGTTCGAGAAACATTACCTTGCGTGCGGGTCAAAGCCTGCTCGATCAAACTTCGCTCCACTGCAACAAGGTGTCGCTTCAGAGAAACGCCTTCTGGAGGAAGTGTCTGAATGCCTTGCGCCATCAAAATTGCCTGCTCTACATCATTGATTTCATCGTTCGAAGCAAACAATGGTTCGGGACTGAAGGCATTGACAGGCAAACTGAACGAGGTTTTTGGGTCTGACAACAAATGGGGCATCAGGCCCTCTTCGGCCTCGAAAGGCGATCTGCCATGATCCTCTGTCGCCGAAAAAACCACCTGCGAGACAGCGACTGACTCGGCCAACGAAGGCGGCAAAGCTGCAGCAGCGGTCAAACCATGCTGACCCAGCCATTGGGCCTGCAAAGAGGCCAAACCCAAAGGCAACATAAAAGCAGGCACCGTTTGAACCTGCAGCAATTGCGAGGGGTACAAAGTTGAAAATCGGTCCACCAAATTTGACAACTCCCGCACATTGCCAGGCCAGGCATAGGTCTGCAGAAGTTGCGTCATTTCAGGCGAAAACCGCACTGCTTTGGCATGGGGCAAGGCATACTTGTCAGCGTAAAAGTTCAACAAGGTCAGAATATCCTCAGCACGCTCGCGCAGCGGCGTGGTGGTGACGGGCAAAACATTGATGCGGTAATACAAGTCTTCCCGAAAACGTCCGGCCTCGACCTCAGCCTCGAGTTTTTTGTGCGTTGCGGCCACCACGCGTACATCGATAGGAACTTCACGCGTCGCACCCACAGGCAAGATGCAGCGCTCTTGTAACACGCGCAGCAACTTGACCTGCATGTCCATGGGCAAGTCACCGATCTCGTCCAGAAAAAGCGTGCCGCCATGGGCCAATTCAAACCGTCCGAGACGATCAGAGAATGCGCCGGTAAAACTGCCTTTTCGATGACCAAACAATTCACTCTCAATCAAGTCACGCGGAATGGCGCCACAGTTGATCGGCACAAAAGGCCCGGATGCGCGAACCCCTTGCATGTGCAACGCTTGCGCCACAAGTTCTTTGCCGGTCCCGCTTTCTCCTGTGATGAGCGCTGTTGACGACGATGCCGACAAGGTCTTGATCAACTCGCGCAAGAACTGCGTAGCCTGGCTTTCACCGATGATGAGAGGTATGGCGTTGGATTTCATGTGCAATTGACCATCTGTTTACCGTGTTTGTTGGATCACCCCTGCACCGCCATCAGCGGCAACAGTGGGCATGCGAAAACAACTGAATGTCATGGTTGACTTTATAAATCAACAAATACAATTTTTGCAAGAATATTTGTCATTTTTTGCATTTTAAATGATAAAACAACAAATATTCACTATTTTTCAAATGCCAACACAGCCCCAGCCGTTGGTGCGCAGGGTCAGGGAACCGCTCAAGACTGCCGACCTGCTGCCGATACATCAGCATGAGCAATCAGCCGAGCCCACCACTTCAGGAGGAGCAGGCTCCAATGGAGTTTCAAGATGACATTCACCCGACCTTTGGCGTTCACGCTGCTCACCCTTTCGGTTTTGACGGGCTGTAAATCCCCCCCCTTACATGGCCAGGCCTCAGCACCGACCACGACCGCATCGATGATCACGCCCCTAGTCGAAAAACGAGAAACCCTGGTGGCCACGGGATACGCCGTTATCAGCGTGCAAAACCACAAAAACCAGGCGCAGCAACGCCTGTTGGCCATTCGGGCATCCAAGCTAGACGCTTACCGCTCCTTGACCGAACAAGTTTATGGACAGCAGCTGGATGCCACCACCACGGTGGCCGACATGACCGTGCTGAGCGACACCTTCAGGGCCAAGGTTGAGGGGGTGATTTATGGCGCCGTGCTGGTCAGCATTGCCCCTGTGGGTGACGACACGTACGAAACCACCTTGTCGCTTGACCAGCATGTGGTCAGGGACCTGCGCAGCCTCTACCTGAGTCAATTGGCCTCACGCCGCCGCTGACAGCATGCGCGCCCCTGTTGACTCCTCCTTGTCAGGCACGCAGTCCTTGTGGGAACATGCGGGCTTGCCACATCCGGCTCCATGGCTGGCTCTGGTGCTGATCTGTGTCAGTGCCCTACCGGTGCAGGGGCAAGACACCCGAACGACAGGCCCCGGTGTTGACATGGGCCTGAAGGCCAGCGCGGCCAAGCCCGCAACGCGCCCCGCCACTGCCAAACAGCTCGAGGCCCAGCTCAGTGCAATTCGCCAGGCAATTTTGCAGGCCACCATTGACCGACCGACCCGCGTGCTCAGCAGCGCCTGGATCGATGACAAAGGTGCCCTCCATGAAAGCGCACACTTTCAGTCCGAAGCCCAAGTGCGTGGCATCCGTGTTTTGTCCTACATCCAGGACGAACAAGACGCCACACCACAGGTCAGCGCCGAGGTACTGCCCTGGGGCTGGCGTAAAGCACAAACCAAGGCCTCCTCATGCTCCCCCCCACCGCGCCCATGGCGCTTGCCTCTGACCCTGCATACACGCTTGGAAGGCGGTTTTACAGGCGTGCAGCTGTTTGCCAGCCAAGCCTTGCTGAGCACCTTCAGCCAGACCTGGAGGAACAAGCTACAAGCCTCGCAGCGCTGGCGCGCCCAAATCATGTCCATGCCCCCCGACAACAGTTACTTACGGGCCTTGACTGGCCCCAGCGAGAGCCCGACCGGCTGGACCGCCGAGCTGGTCCTCAAGCCGCACGCGCCCGAGGAAGACTTCAATGTGCGCAAGGCCTGGCACGCACTGAATCAGGACCAAGCCAACTGGCGCTGGACACTGAGCTTCACCTTGGGTGAGCGTCATTTCGCAACAGGTCCCATCGAGCCCCGCTGGCAAATTGAACAGGTCATCACCATCGCCCCGTTGGCGGTCACGCAAAACCCGAGCGCCTGGCAGCAAGGTCTGAAAGAGCAGCAGCAACAGATAAACGCCTGGGTGCAGCAACTGGACAAGCGCTCCGAATGCGAACCTGTGCAGTTCCATGTGCGCCGCTCTGGCACAGACGGCCTGCAGCTTCAGGCTGGCTTTGACAGCGGCCTTCGCTCCGGCGACCGTGTTCTGCTGATGAGCCCCACACACATCCCCAGCCAGATGCTGGAGCCCGGCGCCACTGAGCACCTGGCCCTGGCCCAAGTGGTCAAAGTGGGGCCGGATCGCTCCGAGCTGCAACAACTGGCCGGACCGCCATTGGCCGCTCAAGGACACTGGGTGGCCCTGCCCCTTTGATCAGGCACGATGAGATCTTTTATGCAAACACCCACCAAGAACACACGGCGCCTCATTCGGCCATCCCACCCGCCCGGGCACCCTGGAGCACCTCAGCCTCTGGCTCTGTGGTTGCTGTTGGGCGCTGTCGCAGCGTCTGGGCCTGCTGCGGTCCAGGCAACAGAAGTCTCCGCAGCTGCTGCCTCTGCGCTCAGGGTACTGAGCACGCCGCTTCATGAAACCCACAACCCATCTGGCGCGGCCCAATCCCCAGACCTGAGCCAACGAGAGTCTTCTGGCCGACGAATCACTGTTCAAAAAGGCGAAAGCATCGATGCGGTGATTCGTCGCGGTCTGCCTGGCTTGATCCTGAACGAGGAGTTCTTGCGCCAGGCTTTGGCCAAAGCCAACCCGCGCATTTTCCCCTCTGGACGAACCTATCCGGTCAGGCCCGGTACGGTCTTGGTTCTGCCCTCCCCTGAGGGCCTTCGTCAACAGGTCATGCTGCAATACCCGCAAACGGCGGCCCTGTTTCAGGCATCGATCAAAGCCACCGAGGGGGACAGTGCGCCCATTGGCCCCAACAAGCGCCAATGGGTTCGTTTTCCTTGACCCTCAAGCGGACCCATTCGCATGATCACGGGGGCTGCAACCAGTCACCTCACCGCCAAAATCCCCACCATTTACCTGGAGGGAAAGCTGCCCCTGGTCCTCGAAAAAAGCGCTGTCGAACTCGGCTTGCGCGATGGCCAGGTGGTGCAAGGCACCATAGAGTCAAGAATCGAGGCTCTGCGCCTGCACCTGCAAGGCGCACAAAAAGGGACCTTCATTGACCTGCCCAAAGACCTTCCAGCCAGTTTGCGCATGGCCTCGGGCGATGCGGCCTTGTTTCGGGTGCAGATGCTGGCCAACGGCAACATCCTGCTGCGCCCCCTGCAAACCGCTCCCGCACCTGCTGCCAGCGCGGGAGCGGCATCCGCCCCACTGCCGGGCAGAACACAACACCTGAGCTTCAGGCCCCCTGACATGCAAGCCCTGGGGCAATTGCTGCGCCCGGGTATGCTCGAGAGCATGCTGCAAGGCCAGATCGACTCATCCCCCGAGTTGGGGGTCCTCCAGCAATGGCTTCAGTTGCGTCCCAGCATGGCAAAGCTCACCCCGGAAAAACTGCAGCAAGCCATGCACCGCAGCGGCTTCATGACGGAAGGTCTGCTCACTCAAGGCCTAGGGAGCGGCCTGCTTGATCTGAAAAGTGTTTTACGGCAACTGCTGCGCAACGGCACAGCCATCGACAAGGACGGCCTGCTCAAAGACAGTCTGGACGATATCGAGTCAAGGCAACTGCTGGCCAACGAGGGGCTGGATGGGCGCGAATGGGCGTTCTCGATGATGCTGCCTTTTGCCGATGCCGAGCCCGTGGCCTTGCGGCTGATGCGCGGGCGGCATCCATCCGGACAGGCCAAGCCACCTTGGGTCATCCACCTGCACACCCGCACCAGCGATCTGGGTGAACTCTGGTTGCAAACCCGCATCAACGACGAAACGCAAATCGACATGGTGATGTGGGCCGAGCGCGAGGACGTGGTGAACCTTGCCCAAGCCATGGCCGACCACTTGGAGCGGGAACTCGACAGCGCAGGTCTGCACATGACGCGGCTGCAAATCATCCATGGCCAAGGGCCGCAGGTGCCCGCGCCCCATGCCCCACCCGAGATGGGCAGCTTGCTGGACGTGCAAACATGAAATCCCAACTCAAAGAAGCCATCGCCCTGGAGTACGGACGGCGCAAAACCCCAGTCATCAGCGCCAAAGGTCAAGACGACCTGGCCCAAAAAATCATCGAAGAAGCTTTGAAACACGGGGTGTATGTGGCGCAAGACCCGCAGTTGCTTGCCTTGCTTGGCCGCGTGGACCTGGACGCCGAAATTCCGCCCGAGATGTACACGGCGGTCGCGGTCATTTTGTCTTGGGTTTATTGGCTCAAGGGCATGCGCCCTGGTGATGAGAAAACCAAGGACTGAGTCCACGCCCTGATGTCTGCTCGGTTGGTACCGTACGTCACGGTCACTCAACAAGCCAAGCGGACACTCAGGCCAGTTGATGACCCCAAGCCCCCGGACTGCGTGCAATTTTGCCCATCCGATCGTACAGATCCACAGCCGGTGCGGACGAGTCCCCATGCAGGGCCTGCAAGGTGCCTTTGACAGCCTCTAGTTGTCGCTGCAACAACTGGATATTCCGCAGATGGTCCTGTTTGCTTTGCTGCAAGCTGTTGAGCTGTTGCTGCCAAACGGAGGGCATGGGCTTTTGTGCAGCAACCCATTCAGCCAGAGCTGCCAAATTTTGTAAAACCGCGTTTTTCTCGTCCTGAATCGACTCAAAAGACGCCAGATCACGGGTCTTCAAGGCCGCAAACTCCAGTGCAAGGATTTCCGCCAAACGGGTCACAGCCTCAGGAGCAGCCATCAAGGCTGCCTCCAAGGGCTGTGCAGCAACATCCGGGCGGGTCAACGCGTTCATTGATCGATCAGCCTTTGATCATTTTTTCGATGGCGATGAAATTTTCAGCAATCCGACGCGAGTCCAGCGGATACTGACCTTGTTGGATGGCGGTCTTGATGGCTTCCACTTTGGCACGGTCAAATTCTGGCTCTTGCATGGCGTTCTGAGCGATGGGGCTCAGGCGCAGCTCGTCTGTGGCCGGAGGTGACAATCGCCCGACTTCCTCAGAAGCGGTCAAAACAGTGCGCGGCTCACCTTTGGCAGCCGCTTGCTGGTTGGAAGTTTCTATTTGGACCTTGCGGCCATAGTACGAGATGGGATCGGTCATGGTGGTACTCATTTCTGGTCTCTGGAGATGGAGCTGAGACCCAGCTCGAATATCGAATCGGCTTGAGATAGCGGAACTTGAGGAGGAAAAACATTTTTTTCCGGAAATCCGTACGCAAAATTTCCTTGCAGCAGGCCGCCTGCTCATTTCACAAGCCCGCCACCTGGTTAGGACCTTGCACCCGACCGCTCAATTCCCGGCCGGAATCACGGTTTTTGAGCTTGATTTGCTCACCAAACCGTCCATCTTGCAACGCCTCCACCCGGGCGGAAATTTGAAAACCCTGCGCCTGGCCCACCGACAACAAAACCATTTGACCTCTTTTGACCAGCACCGCTGGTCGAATGTCATGGCTTCGCAGAGGAACGCCGGGCCGCACATCACGCACCACTTCGGCATGCAAAACCTCTGATGCTTCCTCCAGCACATTGACAGGCATGACTGGAGTATCGACCTGCGCACGCTGCACATGGGTCTCGTTGAGCATCATGCCTCGCTGCAAGGGCATGCTGGCCACCAACACCCAACGTTTGGCAGGTTCTGCTGGTGGGAGCGTTCTGGCTGACACAAAAGTCACGGGGGCTTTGACAGCCACACTGACACGAACAAACTGTTGCCAGACCGGCTGACTGCAGCGCACGCGAATTGTCTCATCGCTTGCAAATGGTTGGTCTACAACCAAGGGCTCCCGGCATGCGAGCACCTTGACCCTGGCATCCAGAGGGGCCAGCGACACCTGCTCGATCGTGACTTTTTTCGATTGGGCCACCCAATTCTTGACCGACATCTGCAGTGCCGCAAGAGGCGGGACCGCAGTCGCCACAGGCTTGGCAGGTACCGCAGCCCATGAGGGCGTAATCAACAACCCAACCAGCAAACCCCGCAAAAGTGCATGGGCGAGCAAGAGATCGTGCGGGCGGCACAGCATGTGCAAGGGGTGTTTCATGAAAGTGTGGAAGTTTTGACGTTGGGTGAATCGGAAAGTCACTAGCAAGAACAGGACCAACCCAAATCGACACGCCCACGCTGCCGCAGCGGCAAACCCTTGCCACACGTGTCCAAACCTTGCCGCCGCTGTGCATGAGAGTCGGCTTTTGCTGCTGAACACTTTGCCAAAAGGGGTCAAAAGCACTTGGCACAGCTTTTGCTTTAATCGACCCGAACCCGCTCAACTTGAGCAGACATCGTCAAAAGAACGACGAATTTTGAACATCGAATCCAAGACCTCAGCCTAGGAGTCCAGATGAATTTGTTGAACCAAGCACTTGGCGTGCATGAACAGGCTTTGCAAGTCAAAAGCCGCCGCCTGGAAGTGCTGTCGCAAAACATTGCCAACGCCGACACCCCGAAGTACAAAGCCCGGGACATCGATTTCAAGGCCGTGATGAGCGCATCCCTAGAACAAGATAACAAAATGCTTTCCACCCGGGCCGGACACTTTGCTGCTGGCCAAGCACTCAGTGCTGATGGCATGCGTTACCGCACACCATTCAACTCATCTTTTGACGGCAACACCGTGGAGATGAGCGTGGAGCAAGCCCAGTACGGCAAAGCGGCTGCCGACTACCAAGCCACGCTGAACTTCCTGGAAAGCAGGGTCAGTGGCATCCGCAAAGCGCTGCGAGGAGATTGAGCATGAGCGTAGACAATATATTTGGCATAGCCAGCTCTGCGCTGAACGCGCAGCTGACCCGCATGAACGCCACCGCCTCGAATCTGGCCAACGCTGGCACGGTTGCGGGATCTGAAAAAGATGCGTTTCGCGCCAAGCGCCCTGTCTTCAAAGCCCTGGTTGATGCAGAAATGTCCAAGCCTGGGGCTGCTTATGTCGGCGGCGTCAAAATTGACCGCATAACCGATGACGCAGCGCCACCGCGCCGAGTGTCTGACCCCAGAAATCCGCTGGCAGACGAGCTGGGCTATGTCTATCAATCCAACGTGAGTGAAGTCACCGAAATGGTGGAGATGATGGCCGCCGCCCGCTCTTACCAAAACAATGTGGAAGTGATCAATACCGCTCGGCAATTGATGATGCGCACCCTGGACATCACCAAAGCCTGACTCGAAAGTACCTCATGACCACCGATACCGTTACCTCTTCGAGCCTGCTTAAAGGCGTCACTCGCTACGAAGACGTCAAAGACAAGGACAAGTCCAAAACCAGCGAAGACATGGGTAAGCAGGACTTTCTGACCCTCTTCACCGCGCAACTGCAAAACCAGAACCCGCTGGAGCCCGTCAAGAATGAAGCCTTTGTGGCGCAGCTGGCCCAGTTTTCCCAGCTCGAAGCCCTGACCAATATGCAGACCTCGTTAGACAGTTTTGTGACCGCGATGTCGAGTGAACGCATGCTGGGCAGTGCTGCGCTGATTGGCAAAAAAGTGGCTGTAAGCGACAGCCCCACCCAACTCATCTCAGGAGGCTCCATTGACGGCAGCATCGACTTGCCCCAGGGTGCCAGCGGCATCCAGGTCAACGTACACGACAGCCAAGGCCGATGGGTACAAGAGTTGATCTCGGGGCCCCAACTGCCCGGCACCATGCCCATATCCTGGAACGGCAAAGATGCAGCCGATAACCCGGCGCCGTCCGGCCTGTACCGTTTGAGTGCCACGGCTGTGGTCAATGGACAAACCACCACTGTCCCGGTGAGCACCTTGTCTACCGTGCGCGCCATTGCTTCCAACCCCGGTGACGGCAGCCTCAGCGTGGAAGTCGAGGGCGGCAAAACCCTTCTGCTCACCGACGTCAAGCGCGTGGGCCTGTAAGCCAACAACCACGCCAGCCATTCATATCCCACGCACCACAGGAGCCCCCCAGCATGTCTTTTTACACCTCACTTACCGGCTTGAACTCGGCCACAGCCCAATTGGCCGTGACTTCCAACAATATCGCCAACGTGGGCACCTCTGGCTTCAAGCGATCGCGCGCTGACTTTGGCGACATTTTCTCGACCTCCCCGCTGCAAAAGTCCTCCAGCCACATTGGTCAGGGCGTGTCACTCAAGCAGGTAAGGCAGGAATTCACCCAAGGCAACATCTCCACATCCGGCAACTCACTGGACCTGGCCATCACCGGAGACGGCTTCTTTCCCCTGCGCACACCAGATGGCCTGCAGGACGTTTACACCCGCAACGGTGCATTCACATTGAATGACCAGAACAACGTGGTGAACTCCACGGGTCAGCGCTTGATGGCGGCTTCGGTAGACTCGTCTGGCAAAGCAAACCTGGCCAAGCTCTCCGTGTTGACCATCCCCCCCAAAACTTCCGATGAAGCGGTCAAGACAACCGGCATTCAACTGGGCTTGAACTTTCCTGCCAACGCTCCTGTCATCACCGAGCCATTTGACAGAACCAACCCTGAGACATATAACAAAAGCACCGCCCTCACGGTATATGACGGCGTTGGCAATGGCTACTTGGCGACCGTCTATTACGCTAGGACTCAAGTCGCCACTGCAGACAATGACTCCAAGTGGCAGACTTATTTTTTTGTAGGAGACATGCAGGTCAAACCCGCGCTGCTGCAAGCGTCCAACCATGTGGGCGAAGCGCTCTATGTCAACAAATACGGCGAATTAGCACCCAAAACCGACCCACGCGTCATTCCCAGCAGCGGCACCACAGCGTTGTACACACTGGACCAGCTGAGCAACAAGAAAGCGTCCACTCCGGCAACGGCCTTTGGCAGCCCGGTTCCGCAGAACGAAGATGGCTTCATCATTACCGCAACAGACACGACCGCGCCCGGTGCGTCAGAGTCCGTCTTGGAAGCTGGCAGCTCAGTCACCTTTGACATCAAATTAGACGGCGCAACTCGGGCGAGAACAGTCGAATATGTCACCGTTGAAGAAGACAAAGACCCGGCCATATTGGCCAGGAATCTTGAAGTGACTGTCAACAACCTGCTCGGCCAGCCCGCGAGCGATCTGACCCCAGATGAAGTGCAAGAACTTCGTTATGGAGTCACCGTCAAGTTTGATACTGCAAACTCGAAATTCGTCATTGCATCCGGGACGACCGGTGACGAATCCAGTATCGAGATTCTCAAAAACGATGGAACCGCAGATTGGCTTGGCTTCAATCCCCCCACCGCAGGACAGGCTCAAACCAATCAACTCCTTGAATCTGCATCGCCCAACGAAGCCTTGCGCGGCATAGCCAGCTTGCCAGCGCAATTGACCGGTGAAGTGATCAACGCGAGCAAATCAAGCAGCATCGCTTTGACCTCTGGCAACAAGGATTTTCTGGTCTCTGTGGATGGCATCACCGTGCCCGTTTCGCTCGGGCCTGTGCCGGCCTCCTACACCATGGACAGGATTGCAGAAATGCTTGAGCAGGCGATCAACGGATACGAAGATCCAGAATCAAAGCGTCTTGTTTCGGGTGTACAGGTGGCATTCGAAAACCAACGACTGGTTTTCACCACTGCAACAACCGGCGAAGGGGCGTCGATTCAAGTCACCGGCAAATCCGATTGGGGCCTGGCCAATACCGAAATGAAGTTCGGCCAAACAACGGAGTGGGTCAAGTTGACGCAGCTCCTGGAAAACGGCGCGCCTCAGTACGTCAAGAATGGTGTTCAAACTGAAGATGGCAGCAGTGCATCCGCCCAAACGGAGTGGTGGCCGGTTTATTTGGACCGCGGTGAACTGAGCTTTGACATGAGCGGAAAACCAGTTTCTCCGCTGCAAACCATGCCTTTCGAAACAGCCATTTTGCAAGGTGGTACAGGCGCACTGACCATGTCCATCGACTTTACCAAGTCCACACAGTACCCCAGCGCATTTGCGGTGCTGTCGCAGTCTCAAGATGGCGCCCCTGAAGGTGAATTGATGGGGCTGAACATTGAGCTGGACGGCTTGGTCAATGCCACCTATTCGAACGGCTCTCAAGTGTCTCTGGGCAAGATTGTGCTGGCCAACTTCTCCAGCCCCTCCGGCCTGCGTCAGGTGGGTGATTCCAGTTATCTGGCATCGGCCACTTCCGGAATGGCCACGATCGGTGAAGCCGGTTCGGCTGGTTTCGGCTCCATCCGTGCCGGTGCCACCGAGCGCTCCAACGTAGATCTGACGCAAGAACTGGTGGATCTGATCACCGCTCAGCGTTATTTCCAGGCCAACGCCAAGGCGATCGAGACCAGCAGCACCATGACCAGCACCATCATCAACATCCGTTCATGATGAACTCAAGCCCACACGTTTGACCCTCAGGTAACCCACCATGGACCGCATTGTTTTTACCGCCAACGCCACCATCAAGGAGCAGGCCACTGCGCGCCAGGTGCTCGTCAATGAACTGGCCAACGTGTCCACGGTGGGCTTCAAAAGCAGCTACGACGTGGCCCTGCAATCCATCAAGGTCGAAGGCCCGGGTTTTAATTCGCGCTTTCAGGCCCAGGCCGTGGCCCGCGATCTGATCCGGCTGGAATCCGGGCCTGTCATGGCCACTGGTCAGCCCTTGGACATTGCCTTAGCCGAAAAAGCCGTTCTGGCGGTGCAGGCCACCAACGGCGACCTGGCTTTCACACGTCGTGGCGACTTGAAGGTCAACGCCCAAGGTCAGCTGGAAAACGGCGCTCGCCATCTGGTGCTCGGCGTCGGTGGCCCCATCGCAGTGCCACCAGGGATGATGGTGACCATCAACCCCGACGGATCGCTCTATGCCAGGGACCCGGCACAAGCTGCTGCGGCTCCCTCGGTGTTCATCGACCAACTGCGCTTGCGCGATGCTGCCAATGTGAAGCTTGGACGCCGCACTGATGGTTTGTTCAAGGTCGAAGGTCAAGCCGATGGCACCGACATCGGACCCGGCAACACACCACCCCAAGTCATTGTGCAAGCGCTCGAAGGCAGCAACGTCAGCGCCATCGAGGCCATGACACGGCTGATCGACCACTCGCGCAGCTTCGAGACCCAAATCCGCATCATCAAGGAAATCAAGTCGCTCGACGAATCGGGTGCTTCCATGATGAAACCCGCCTAACACCACTGACAGGAGCCCCCATGGATGCATCAATGTGGATCGCCAAAACCGGCCTGGACGCGCAGCAAACGCGCATGTCGGTCATCTCCAACAACCTGGCCAACGTCAACACCACCGGTTTCAAACGCGACCGCGCCTCGTTCGAAGACATGCTTTACCAGAACCTGCGCCAACCGGGTGCCCAAGTCGCGGCCGAGTCTCAAGCCCCAACAGGCTTGATGCTGGGGACAGGTGTGCGCATCGTATCGACAGAAAAGTCGCACAGTCAGGGCAGCTTGGTGACCACAAAAAATGCGCTCGATCTGGCTTTTCAAGGTGAAGGCTTCTTCCAGATTACGCAAACTGATGGCACCATCGCCTACAGCCGCGATGGGAGCTTCAAGCTCTCTGCCACAGGCCAATTGGTCACCGCCAACGGTGCTGCTCTGCAACCCCCCATCAACATCCCGCCCAACGTCGCCAGCATCACCGTGGGCCAAGACGGCACTGTGTCGGTGGAAGCGGCGGCAGGCGGCGGTAGTCAGGTGATAGGTCAAATCCAGATTGCCCGTTTTGCCAACCCCGCCGGTTTGCAGTCCATCGGTCAGAACCTGATGAAGGAAACCACAGCCAGCGGCGCGCCGCTGGTGGGTCAGCCCGGCATCGCAGGCGCAGGCCAGATCATGCAAGGCGCGCTGGAGGCATCCAACGTGAACGTGGTGGAAGAAATGGTCAACATGATCGAGACCCAGCGGGCCTACGAAATCAACTCCAAAGCGATTTCAGCCGTAGACGGCATGTTGCGCTTCCTCAACAACAACATGTAAGCAGCACATCATGAACAAAACACATTCTTTTTATGGCGCACTTGGCCTCGTTTCGGCATTGGCGTTGAGCGGCTGTGCCTCAACGAGTACGCCTCCCATGACCCACTCACCACAATTTTCTCCCGTGTTGCCCGTCGCCATCGAAAAACCGAAAATGGCCACCGGTGCCATCTACAACGGCCGAGCAAGTGACAACTGGTTTGGCCGGGTGCGCACCTACAACGTGGGCGATGTGATCACCGTCTTGCTCAACGAATCCACACAAGCGGGTCGCACGCAATCTGGAACTGTCAAACGGGCAGCCAAAAATGACGTGATTCCCTCAGCGCTCAACGCCCCTAATGGTCTGAGCGCACGCGTTCAGGGCCTCCGGATGCCCACCAATATCCTGGGCACCCGGCTGCAAGGCATCATGGGTGGTGTCGACTTGAGCAAGGCCAACATCGAAAGCGTGGGCGGCGGCGAAGCCGACCAGCAAGCCACCCTGATCGGTGATGTTTCTGTCACAGTGGTCGAGGTCTTGGCCAACAGCAACCTGATGGTCCGGGGTGAAAAACAACTCGCCTTGACCCAAGGCGCAGAAATCATCCAGGTCAGTGGCATCATTCGACCAGAAGACATTTCCCCCAACAACACCGTGCAGTCGCGCCGACTGGCCAATGCCCAAATCGCTTACCGCGGCACTGGCGACATGGCCAATGCGGCCAAAGCTGGCTGGGGCACCAATGCCCTGATGAAGTACTGGCCCTTCTGAGCTGATGCAAGGCTGGACATCACATGAAACCCACACTCATTGCCCTATTTTTTTTGCTGGCTTTGTCGGGCTCGGCCTGGGCCGATCGTGTCAAAGACCTGGCCTCGGTCGCCGCAGGCCGCACCAACCAACTGATCGGCTACGGCCTGGTGGTCGGCTTGCAAGGCACAGGGGACGGCACCAACGTTTCCTTCACGACCCAAAGCATGAAAGCCATGCTGGCTCGCCTGGGTGTGGGCATTGACGGCCCCCTGTCAGACTTTGAACAAAGCGCCACCAGCGGCAAGATCGACATCAAGAACGTCGCCGCCGTGATGGTGACCGCCGAGTTGCCCGGATTTGCCAAGCCGGGCCAGAAAATCGACGTCAATGTTTCTGCGATTGGCAGGGCCACCAGCCTGCGAGGTGGCAATTTGCTGCTGACCAGTCTGCGCGGTGTCGACGGCGAAATCTACAGCCTGGCCCAAGGCGCTCTCACCGCCACGGGCGTAGAGACCAGCGCCGCTGGCTCCAAGGTGAGCATCGGCGTACCCACCTCAGCCCGCATACCCGGCGGAGCCACCGTCGAGCGCATCGTTGACAGCCCGTTTGAGCGTTCTGACCATGTGGTCATGAATGTGCGCGAATCGGATTTCACCACCACCACCGCCATCGTCAACGCCATCAACAAGAACTTCGGTCAGGGCATCGCCCATGCGCTGGATGGCATGTCCCTTGCGATCAAGGCCCCCAGCGACCTGTCGCAACGTGTGGCCTTCATGAGCATGGTGGAAAACCTGGAGGTCGTGCCCGGCGAGCCACCCGCACGTGTGGTCGTCAATTCGCGCACCGGTACTGTGGTCATCAGCCGCAACGTGCGCGTCACAGCCGCAGCCGTGGCACACGGCACGATCTCGGTCGCAATTACTGCCACCAACGAAATTTCTCAACCCAACGCGCTGTCGCGTGGTCAAACCGCTGCGGTACAAAACGCAGAAATCGCGGTCTCCGAACCCAAGAACCCCATGTTCCTGTTTCAACCCGGCGTCGACTTGCGTCAAGTGGTCGATGCTGTCAACCAAGTGGGTGCCACACCTTCGGCCCTGATCGCCATCCTTGAAGCCCTCAAAAGCTCGGGCAGCTTGCGTGCCGAACTGATCGTGATCTAAAAGACAGTCGCAACGAGACACCAAATGAGCGACCTTTCCACCACCAATGCCAGCACCTACCTGGACTTCAACGCCCTCACGCGTTTGAAGGGTGAGGCAGCGCAAGACCCGACCAAAGCCATTCGCCAGACCGCTGAGCAATTTGAAGCCTACTTCATCCAGCAAATGATGAAAGCCATGCGCGAGTCGATCGAAAAAAGCGACCTCATTGACGGTGGCCACATGGACATGTATCAGGACCTGATGGACAAGGAAGTTTCCTTGCAAATGGTCAAGCGAGGCGGCATAGGCCTGGCCAACATGATGGAACATCAGATGACACTGGCCCAAGGCCTGAGCACACAAGACGCCTTGCAACTGCGCCAGCACGATGGCAAGGCCATGCCGCTCCACCCAAGACACGACCCCATGCCGCTCAGGTCAGAAGCCATCAAGGCCTACCAGCTCGAACGTAACACAGGACATACGCCTGACCGCGTCACACCGGTAGCCAAGCCATGAGTGATCTGCTGAGCATTGGCAGCTCCGGTGTCACCGCCTACCAGCGGGCATTGGCCACGGTGTCCAATAACATCGCCAACGTCAACACCGACGGCTATAGCCGCCAGGACGTCTCTCTCACGGCCAACCTGCCGCGTCAAATCGGCAACATCTATCTGGGCACGGGCACACACTTTGATGCGGTGCAACGCAAATACGATGCATTTGTTGAATCGAACCTGCGCAACAGCAACAGCGACCTGCAAAGCCAAAAACCACTGCTGTCCTACGTCAATCGACTGATCGACATCATGGGCGACGAGAGCATTGGCCTGACCACGGCGATGAACCTTTTTTTTGAATCGGCACGCGACCTGGCCACCGACCCGGCTTCGGTCGTCTCGCGCAACATCTTTTTGCGCGACGCCGATGGCCTGGCCACCCGCTTTCGCCAACTGGCTGGTCAGTTCGATTTATTGGATAAGGAGAGCCGCCAAGCGGTCGAGACCGATGTGGGCCAAATCAATGCCTTGAGTGCTCAGTTGGCCCAAATGAACAAGCAAATGGCCAAACACAGCTTGCAAGCGAGCCAACCTTCCGAGCTGCTGGACCAACGCGACTCGTTGCTGCGGGAGTTATCCAGCTTGGTTGCGATCAAGACACGTTTTGAATCAAACGGTGCTGTCATCGTCAGCGTGGGCGACACCTTGAACCAAGGCATTCTGGTCAGCCAAACCACATCGCGCGCCATCAACGTCCTGTCCTCGATCATCGATCCCGGCAGGCTCGAATTTATCATCGACCCTTACGGAAAACCCGAAACCATGCCCGCCATCACCAGCGGAAAAATTGGCGGTGCAATGAGCTTTCGCGACCAGGTGCTCCAACCAGCCAGCGATTCTCTGGACAACCTGTCAGCTGTAACGGTCATGGCCGTCAACCAGGTACACCGTGATGGGGTCGATGCCAAGGGCCAACTGGGAGACGACCTGTTTGGCTTTGCTACAGAAAAAGCTGGTAAAGCCTCGGGCATCCAGCTCTTGCTCCAGGATGCCAGCCAGGTCGCAGCCGCAGGCCAATTTCGGGTCATTGACAACCCGCTCAACAGCGGCACCGCACAAGCCCGGGTGGCCTACGCGCAGCCTATTTTTCAGGGCCCTACGCAATTGCTTGGCGACCTCGCTCTGGCCAGAGCACCGCAAATTTCCACCCTGCCCAGCGTGACCATTGAGGCCAGCCAAGGCTTCACCAGCCTGGGTCTGATCCCGATGGGCACACAAAGTTTGGACCTGACCTTGCAAACGCCAGGGCCAGGCCAAAGCCTGCAAGTGCTGACCCGCGATGGTCGTCACCTGATCGGCTCTGCATTGAACGACACCCAACAAGGCCTGATGGTCAAAGCCGGCAATGGCATGGAGGTCGGCGCCACCTACAGCACCCAAACCCTGAATGGCAAAACGCCTGCCACCTATTTGGGCATAGACATTTTCATGGGTGCCAAAGCCAGCGTCAGCATGGTGCAGCAATTCAACGCCACCACGGGCGAAGCACAGGCCCCGCTGGCCTTGGCCGCCAAGCTGACTGGCAACACCTTCGTGGACTCCGCCGATCCGATCGCCGCCAATACCTTTCAGTTGAATGACCAAAACCTGCCCGCACTGAGCGGGCCGCTGACTTTGGCCTCGGTCGTCAACTGGCTCAACACCGCCACCAGCAACCAACCGGTGGCCAGCCGCATCACCGCTTCCGTGCTGGATGGCAAACTGGTGCTCAGCCGCCCGACCAGCAACACCACCCAAGACATCCGTCTGGGACTGGGTGCCCATGGCACCCCCTCTGACTTGCAGCGTCTGGGTTTTAACACCACCCTCAGCATCGAAGGCGCGACGCCTGACGACCTGCTGGTCTTTGTGACCGACTCCGCCATCCCCGCAGCCGCCACCAGCAGCAGTGTGAGTGTGCAGGCCCAATTTTCCGACATCGCAGGCGACATGAAGCAAGCACTGCGAGCCTCTCAACTCAAGGTCAGCTTCACCAGCAACACCCAATACAAAATCATCGACAACCGGACCCAGTCGGTTCTGGCCGAGCGCACCCTGGTGCCTGATCCCCTATCGACCACATCCAGCCTGAGTTACCGGGGCCTGAAACTGGAGTTTTCCACCGCGCCCAAGCAAGGTGACGAATTCACGATCGATGGCAACCACGATGGCATTGGCAACAACGAGACGATGCTGGCCCTGGTGGCCCTGGAAAGTCAAGGCCTGACGCCAAGCGGCATGACCCTCACCGATGCCTACATTGAACGGGTGAACCAAGTCGGCAACGTGGCCAGGCAAGCCGCAATTGCGGAGCAAGCACTGGAAGTGGTCTACCGCCAAGCACAAGAAGCCCGTGACGGCATCAGCGGAGTGAGCCTGGACGAAGAAGCCTCTGCGCTGGTGCGTTTCCAGCAGGCCTACCAGGCCAATGCCAAAGTGATGCAAACAGCGATGTCACTGTTTGACAGCATCCTGCAAATCCGTTGAGGAAGGCTCTCATGAAAATCTCCACCTCATTCATGTTTGATCGCGCCACTGAGCGCATGAGCACCACCCAAAACAAACTGACCACCACCCAAGCCCAGATGACCACGGGCAAAAAAATTCTGTCTCCGAGTGCGGCTCCCGACCAGGCCACCGCGATCCTGCGTCTCAAGGGCGAAGTGGAGCGGCAAAATGGCCACATTCGCACGCTCGACGTGGCCATACGACGTTTCGCTGCTGAAGAAACGGCCTTGTCGGCCTCCAATGACCTCTTGATTCGACTCAAAGAGCTCGGCTTGCAAGCGGCCAACGCGACATTGGCACCCGATGACCGAAAAGTCATGGCCGTCGAAATGAAAGCCCTGCGTGACCAACTCCTGAGCCTGGGCAATAGCCAAGATGACAGCGGCAACTATTTGTTTGCGGGCACACGGGTCAAGACCCCCGCTTTTGCCGAAAACGGCTCTGGCCAAGTGCTCTACCAAGGTGATCAAACCGGGATACGCATCCCAGTGGACGTGGAGCGTTCGGTTCAATTGACCCGTGCGGGCACCGATGTGTACAACCGCGTCGTCCGGGACGACGGGTCACCTGTTGATTTTTTTGACGCGCTGGACGACATGATCCACGCCACAGAGCACAGCCAAAGCCATGGCATTCAGCGCGGCATTGCCGACCTGACCCAAATGCACAACACCTTGACGCTGTCACAAGCGCAAAACGGCTCGGACCAGCAGGTGCTGATTGCCCAAAAAGACGTGCTTGAAGAGACGCAACTTCGCATCAAATCCACCCTGTCAGACATAGAAGACCTGGACTACAGGGAGGCCATCACCCGCATGAACCTGGAAATCATGGGACTCGAAGCGGCCATGGGCAGCTTTGCCAAAATCTCCGGCCTGTCACTTTTTGATTACATCCGGGGCTGATTCTGCGCACAGCCTTCAGTGTTGACGCTTCGCGCCGATACTTTCGACAAGCGACTTTTTTGAACCCTCAACACAACACAATTCAGCACCATGGCCACCAGCAGCATTGTCAACACCCTCGGCGCCGGCTCCGGCATCGACGTGAAGAGTCTCGCCCAAAGTCTGGTGGATGCCGAAAAAACGCCCAAAAAAGAGCGCATCGAAACCAAAATCACCCAGTCAGAAGCGCGCATCAGCGGCTACAGCGCCATCAAATACGCCCTTTCTACGCTGAAAACCGCTTTTGGCAAACTCAACGATGCCAACGATTTCAGCTCCATCCAACCCAGCAACACGCAACCTGCGGCATTTGGCGTCAGCGCCGGCCCATCAGCCGAAGCGGGAAGCTACAGCATCGAGGTGCTGCAAACAGCGCTGGCCCAACGCACGGCCAGCAGCAACTTTGCTGACCGGGCTACCAGCCTCAATGGTGGAGCTGCCTTCACGCTGAAGTTGAGCATTGGCGGCGTGAGCAAAGGATCCATCGACGTCACCACGGCCACGCCGACTGGCCTGGTCAGCGCGATCAACGGTGCCAAGTTGGGCGTGACGGCACAACTCATCAACACTGGCAGTGCTTACAACGTCGTCGTGACGGGCGAAACCGGGGAGGCTCAAAACTTCAGCCTGACCAGCGACGACGGCACCGGCTCGGCTGTGGCCGAAGTGGGCTTTACCAACGCCTTGCAAACCGCCGCCAACGCCCGATTCAAAGTCAACGGCCTGGAAGTCAGTCGTAGCAGCAACACCATTAACGACGTGATCGATGGCGTCACCCTGGACCTGTACGCCAACAGTACAGGCGCAGCACGACTCGATCTGAACCGAAACACAGCAAGCATCAAGGACAACATCCAGGCCCTGGTGACCGCTTACAACGACTTTGAAGAAACCCTGAGAATTCTGGGCGACAGCACCAGCGAAGTGGAAGAATTTGGCGGTGCCCTGAGCGGCGACAGTCTGCTGCAAAGTGTGCGCAGCCAGGTGCGCGGCATGATCACCAACAACTCGTCCACCCCTGGCACCACCATCAAGGCCGCGCGTGATGTGGGGCTGAGCATCGACCGATTTGGCAAACTCACCCTGAATGAAGACAAGCTCGATACGGCCCTGCAAAACAACTTCAGCGAAGTATCCACCATGTTCAGCGCCGGCACCAACAACCAAAGCATCTACAGCACTGCACCTGCAGGTTTGGCAGGCGGTGCCATCAACAGCATTGAAAAAATGCTGCTATCGACTGGCTTGATTGACACCAAAAGCAAAAGTGCGACCACCCAAATTGCCAAATACAAAGAAGATCTGATCCTGCTCGACGAGCGTATGGAAAAGCTGATGACCCGCTACATGAATCAGTTCAGCGTGATGGAAAGCATTGTGGGCAACAGCAACAGCATGCGCGAAAGCCTCAAAGGAACCTTTGAAAGCATGATGAAAGCCTACAGCAACTGATCTCGTCAACACCTGCCAAGTGTTGTGCGTCATTGCCAGGGAACATCTCAAACATCCACCGCATAACCAAAGCATGGGCCCCTAGGCGGTCAAGCTGCTGTGGATGTTTGGCAACGATAGCCGGTGAACTCGCCCCGAATGGACGCCATGCATGGCGAGCCGTCGGTTCCGAAAAAACCATCAAAGCCAAACCCAACGGCAAATTCTTGCCGCTTTTTGCCAAAAGGTGCTCAAGCCTCAGGCTCAGCGTCCGAATCATGTTGACACCCCCTCCAAATTGCTGAGCCGCATGAGTGGCACACCACTGGCCAGGACTGTCAGCGGGGGCCAGACCAAGGACCATGCCATGAGCAACGACATCCAAACCCGCGCCTCCACAGCCCCTGTCATGGGTGCTGCCATGCCCGCTGCAGGTTCAGCAGACGTACAGCTTCGACCACAAGCCCCGGCACAAGCCAAACCAGCGGAGGAAAACAAACCCGACCCGCAGGAGGCCCGACGCATCCTGCAAGAGGCCACCGAACACCTGAACAAACAAATGCAGCGCAACAGCCGCGCCCTGAGTTTCAGTGTGGACGACATAGCCAGGAAGGTGGTCATAACGGTAAAAAACCTCGAAGGCGAAGTGGTACGCCAGATCCCCAGCGAAGTGGCCTTGCGCGTGGCGCACAACCTGGATGACATAAAAGGACTGCTGCAAGACGGCAAATCCTGATTAAAAAAACTGCACAAGTGCTAAAGCTTCTTCTACAGCTTCCGAATCATCAAGTAACAGAGATTCAAACCAGATTTTCTGTAAAACCAGGCAGGTCCTACTCCCTTCGGGTTCCTGCCAACCTTTTGAAATAAACCTCGTCAAGGAGTAAGACCATGTCAGTTATCAACACCAACGTGAAATCCCTTGTGGCACAAAACGCCATGACCATCAACAACCGTTCCATGAACAAGGCGATGGAGCAACTCTCCACCGGCAGCCGGATCAATAGCGCTGCTGACGATGCGACCGGCTTGGGAATTGCAAACAAGATGACCGCACAAATCCGCGGCTTGAACCAAGCGGTTCGCAATGCAAACGACGGCATCTCGATGATTCAGACAGCGGAAGGAGCCACCAAAGAAATCACCAACATGCTGCAGCGCATGCGTGAACTGGCAGTGCAGTCTGCCAACGGCACTTACAACGACGCAGACGATCGCGCATCCCTCGATGCTGAATTCACGGAGCTTGTCTCTCAGATTTCAGACATTGCTGCAAACACAAAATGGAACAACACTGCCGTGATCGACAGCTCAGTCTCCAGCACCGATTTCCAGGTTGGCGCAAACTCCTCGGAAACCATGACCTGGACAATGTCCAAACTTGACACAACCACTTTGGGTGTGGCCAGTTCAAAAGTGGATGATGTCACCAGTGCAACAGCAGCCCTCACAGCCCTTGATTCAGCCATTGGTCTGGTTGATACCGCACGTTCCACCATGGGGGCCATGGTCAACCGTCTGACATACGCAGCCGATAACCTGGCCAACATCTCCCAAAACACTTCGGCATCACGCAGCCGCATACAGGATACAGATTACGCCACGGCCACCACAGAACTGGCTCGGACCCAGATCATCGCTCAGGCAGCAACGGCCATGCTCGCACAGGCCAACCAGCAGCCACAAATGGTCCTGAAACTTTTGGGTTGATCAGCTTGACATAAACAAAACAAACAAAAAGCCCTGATGGGCTTTTTGTTCTGATCAAGCCGTGAGTTTCAAGCATCGGCTGCCTCATCTCTGCTCAGCCGGTTCGCGAGAGCAGATCGATCAAATCAGGAGTTCAACCATGGGCAATGTTGTCAACACCAACGTGAACGCCATTGCAGCCCATCAGGCTTTGTCCAATGCGCAAAAAACGCTGGACAAATCCATGGTTCAAATCAACACAGGACAAAAAGTCCATTGTGCTGCGGACGATGCCTCTGGTCTGGCCATCAGCAACAAAATGACAACGCAAATTCGAAGTCTCAATATGGCAATTCGAAATGCAAATGATGGCATTGCAATGCTTCAGACTGCGGATGCAGCAAGCAGCCAGATCACAATGATGCTGATGCGGATGCGCGAAATGGCTGTTCTTTCGGCCAATGGGACAAACGACACACCTGAACGCGATGGTCTCCAGCTCGAATTCAGAGCTTTACAAACGCAACTGGGTGACACCATCCGCAACACCAGCTGGAACGGCATGAAGTTACTCGATGGCGATGCGGGATCGGGTGGAACGGTTACTTTTCAGGTCAACTCCAACAGCGCTGATTCAATCAGCCTGCCTTTGGCCACACTCAACAGCGGGGATATCACGACCGTGCTCGCCAGCGGCTCCACACGCATTGATACCGCGTCGGCTGCTCAAGGCAGTCTGGCCACCATTGATGAGGCCATCCGTCAAATTGACGGCGAGAGAAGCAAATGGGGGGCCATGATGAATCGCTTGAGCCACGCAGCCGAAAACGCCAGCAACGTTGCCCTGCACAACAGTGCCTCACGAAGTCGCATTTTGGATACGGACTACGCACAAGCAACGGCTGAAATGGCCAGGTCCATGATCCTCGACCAAGCCGGTATGGCCATGCTGTCGCAGGCAAACCAGCAACCCATGTACGTGCTGGCCCTGCTGCGATGATTGTGCCGACCTGCTGGCCAACGCCGTGCCAGTTCAGGCCGCCGACAATGCGTTGCTGATCATCAGGCGTCATCCATGATGCAAGCAGCACTGGCTTTTTAACCAAAACCTTTCATTCGGCGCTGTCTAGCAGTGCCAGCCACGCGCTCAGTCCCGCCCATGTCCGGCGGGCCGTTGCCGATCCAGCTGATCCAACCCATCACCCCTTTGACCAGATGGGTCTGCACAGCCTCTGCGCTCCAAATCCGAATGGAACCCGGCAAATTTTTGCCGCCCAAACGACAGCAGATTGCCAGGCCCCGTGAAAAAAACAATTTTTGGCCTTGACAGCGTAAAAAAGTCCACAAACAGCCAAGGAAGAACTGGCACGCGGTTTGCTTGAAAAGGGCAAGTTCGGTTTCGCTACAACGCAAGCGAGCAATTGCCCCCCTTATTCAGGAGACCTGTACATGACCCCCCTCTACCAAGCCATGCTGTCGCAGGCCGTTACTGGCCAGCTGCTGAATGTGCGCGATGTGTCGCATTTTTCTGCCGCCGAGATCCGCCAGACCATGGCTGACCTGGTGGCCACCGACCGTATGGATCTGGCCAACGCCTTGGCCGCGGCCGGTCAAAGCCTCTATCCAGAGAGCGAAGACATTTTGGCCATGAGTGCTTTGCTGGCCGAAATTCAGCAACATTGGAGCAGTGCCGAAGAGTTGCTGCACAAATTGGTGCAAGCCCAGGGCGATACGGTCACCCCTTTGACTTGGCGCCACCTGATTCGCGTGCTTCGCTGCCAGTGTGAACCCGGCAAAGCCATGCAAGCAGCTCGGCAAGCCTTGGCCCAATACCCACAAGACGAATTGCTGCAAGAAGAACTGGAGTCCTTGCAGGCGCTGGTTTCCGACCCCATGCCCTTGGAGGCACCAGAACAGTTGCATTGATGCGTCTGCGCTGACACCAGATTTTTTCAATTCCCTCATTTAAAGCCAAGGACTCACGGTCATGAACGTCATCAACACCAACATCAAGTCACTCGTTTCGCAAAACGCGATGGTCAAGAACAACCGCGATTTAGCCAATGCGATGCAGGAATTGTCCACGGGCAAGCGCATCAATTCAGCCAAGGACGATGCCGCGGGTCTGGCGATTACATCGCGCATGACTTCGCAAATCACCGGTTTGAACCAGGCCATCCGCAACGGCAATGATTCGGTATCGATGCTGCAAACCACCGAAGGGGCCATGATCGAGATGACCAACATGCTGCAGCGCATGCGTGAATTGGCCATCCAGTCGTCCAACGACACCTACACAGCCATTGACCGGGGTTATCTGGATCTGGAGTTTCAGCAACTCAAAGCTGAAGTCAACCGCATTACCAAAGACACCGAATGGAACGGCATGCCTGTTCTGAATGGCACCGTTCAAAACGATGAAGGCACATTCGGAAAATTCGAATTTCAGGTGGGTGCCAATCAGGGACAGATCATCATGCACACCATAGCCAATATGGGGTTTCGCGATGATGCGAAAACCAGCTTTGCTACAACAACAGCCAACGCCTCAGGTGTTCATCAAGTTTCCACACTGACTCTGAGTGGCACTTACAAAGCCGGGGACACCATCTCTTTTAGTGTTGGCGGCGAAGATAAAACCTATAGCGTGCTGGAAGAAGATCTCACCAGCTCATCAAACGATACGAATTTGGCGAGCATTGCAGCCAAGCTTCTAACGACTGCAGAGACCCCAATGGGCTTGGCCGATCAAGCCGATGTGACTGCTTCCGGCAGTGTTTTGACCTTTACTGCAGCAACTGCCGGCACGGAATTTTCCACAAGCACCGCCACTGACCTCGTGGATACAGGCGTTCTCAAAAATACGCGCGCCTTGACGATTTTGAACAACACCGACTCCAACGCCTCCATCTCCGAACTCGATGTCGCCATCAACCGCATCAACACCGAGCGCGCTGGCATCGGCGCGGTCGTCAACCGATTGACCTACGCGATGGACAACCTGACGAACGTGTCGCAAAACACGTCCGAATCACGCAGCCGCATCATGGATGCCGACTACGCCAAGGCCTCCAGCGAGCTGGCCCGCACACAAATCATCTCGCAAGCGGCCACAGCCATGCTGGCCCAGGCCAACCAGCAACCTCAAACGGTGATGAAGCTGCTGCAAGGTTAAACCGCTTCATCGCGTTGCCTACGCGCCTGCACATTCGATCGGATTTGCAACGTCTGCCATCCACCGGTTTGCAGCTTCACCATCGCAGATGCACACGACACCCCCGACAGCAGCCCACGAGCGCGGCCCCAATTGTTGGCAGTGCCGATTCTTGGCCATTACCCATCTGCCCTCAACACCCTATGCCTGCAAAGCCATGGGTTTTCAGTCACGTCTTTTACCTTCGGTGGAAGTGCTGCGTGTCGACGGTCGGTTTTGCCAGCTCTTTCAGGCCAAAGGCCCGCCCCTGGCCCGTGGAATCCCCCGCTGTCAATCTTCCGTCAATTAAATTGTCAAAATTGATATAAAGAATAAAATATTAAAGTTTTCAAAAAAATTATTTTTCTTATTTTAAACTGATTTTTCTGGCACAAGGGTTGCTTGGTGTGTTCCATCTGAACATGAGATCAACGCCGTGAAGTCACAACCCATGACCACCCCTCTGGCCCTTTGGCTGGACCCCGAAGCAACCCTGAGCCCCGAGCACAGCCATGCCTTGCAGGTCAGTGGTTGGGCTGTGCTGCCTGAGACCACTTTGGACAACTTGCTGAACCACGCGCCCGATGCGGCCATAGTGGTGCTGCACCTGACTTTGGACATATCGCGACTGAGGGCTGTGCAACAGATTTTGCAAGACGCGGGGCTGAGCACGCCTGTGGTGTGCCGCGTTGACCGCCATGAACTGGATCTGGCCGTTGAGGCCACCCAAGCGGGTGCGTTGACCGTGCTGGCTGCTCAAGACGTTCGCACCGCCTCTTGGCAACGTCTGCAAAATCAAATCAACCCGACAGCCCCTCGCACGATGCCTCACCTTGTTCGGAACGTGGTTTTCGTGGACCCAGCCAGCCAGCACCTGCTGGCTCTGGCCCAAAAGGTGGCTCAAGCCGATGTGACCGCTTTGCTGGTGGGCCCCACCGGTTCGGGCAAAGAAGTTCTGGCCCGCGTGCTGCACGGAACTTCTGGCCGCGCCCAGGGCCCGTTTGTTGCACTCAACTGTGCTGCCATGCCGGAGAACCTGATCGAAGACATGCTGTTTGGTCATGAAAAAGGGGCCTTCACCGGGGCTCACCGCGAACAAAAAGGCTTGTTCGAGCAAGCCCAGGGCGGCACCTTGTTTCTGGACGAGATTGGCGAGATGCCCATGCACCTGCAAAGCAAACTGCTGCGCGTGTTGCAAGAGCGACAACTCACACGCCTGGGTGGCCAAAGTGTGATCCAGCTGAATGTGCGCATCGTGGCGGCCACCAACAAGGACCTGAAAAAAGCCATCACCGATCGCGAGTTTCGCGAAGACCTGTACTACCGCATCGCCACTTTCCGCATGAGATTATTGCCCTTGGCCGAGCGTCCCGGCGACATCATCCCCTTGGCCATGCAGTGCCTGTTGCACCAAGACAAAAGGCCTTGGCAACTGCACCCCCAAGCCCAAAAGCAACTGCTTCAATACCCCTGGCCTGGCAATGTACGCGAGCTGGAAAACGTGATGCGTCGCGCCATGGTGCTGTGCACGGACCATGTGGTTACGCCCGCACACCTGATGTTTGACGACTGGTTGACCCCCAGCGCTGTGCCGCTGGTCGCCTCTTGGGGAGCAGCACTCGCTGACGAGCTGGACGCCGCCGCGTCGCTTGCGCACCGGCAGCAGTTGATGGCAGCTGCCAAGGACAACATGGACCTGCAAGAACAAGACAACACCGAAAAAACCGGCAACTTGCCCACTGACCTGCTCAGTGCGGCACGCATGAACGAGCACCAGGTCATCATGGCCACATTGGCCAGCACACCCAGCAAAACCGAAGCGGCCAAACGCCTGGGCATCAGCCCGCGCACCTTGCGCTACAAGATAGCCCAGTTGCGTGAACATGGCCTAGGCATGGCCAGCGCAGCTTACTGACGGAGGTACGCATGATCGAAAAAACCATCTCTCCAGCCAGCATTCAGTCGATGCTGCAAACCCTGCGCAGCCACCAAGCTCAAGTAGCGGGCAAAACAGCAGACATGCTCAACGGGTCCGAAGCGATCGCTGACGCAGGCAGTACCCAGAAAACAGGTTTTTCCGATCTGGTCTCTGGGGCGCTTGGACAGGTCAACAAGCTGCAACTTGAATCATCGGCGATGCGAACCGCCTTTGATCGTGGCGAAAACATAGCGCTAACCGACGTGGTGCTGGGTATGCAGAAATCTTCGCTGGCTTTTGAGGCGACCTTGCAAGTACGCAACAAAGTGCTCAAGGCCTACGAAGAAATTTTGAACATGCCGGTCTGACCGACACAACTGAACCAGAAGAATCCACATGGCCACAGCCACTGCACCTATGAACTCCGGCTTGATGACGACGCCTCAAGCATCCAGCAACACCCCGGCCAACTTGCCCGCCAATGGCTCGGCCAGCATGGTCATGGCCAACGCCCCGGGGGCCAATGGCAACGTCAAAAACGCAGGGAGCATGCCCAGCCCCTGGCGTACAGAAGGCATGACTGACAACTTCAAAAATGTGATCAATCAACCTGCCGTGCGCCGGGTTCTGCCGCTCATCGTCATGCTGGCAGTGATGGTCATTTTTGGTCTGTTCTATGCCTGGATGCAAGCGAGCCCCTACCGGCCCGTAATGCCAGGCTTGCAAGAAGCCGATCAGCAAAAGGCTTTTGAATCGCTCAAGGCTGCGGACTTCAGCCCCAAAATCGATCCGGTCACAGGACAACTGACGGTGCCCAGCCAGCGTTTTCATGAAGCCCGGATTTTCCTGGCCTCACAAGGTTTACCCAAAGCCGGGGCTACGGGTCTTGACGGCCTGAAGGAACAGTCGTCCATGACGACCAGCCAATTCATGGAGCAAGTCAGGGTCAATGCTGCCATGGAGCAGGAGCTGGCACGCAGCATCATGCAAATTGGCAGCGTACAAAGTGCCCGCGTGCACCTGGCCACCCCCAAGCAAAGCGTTTTTGTACGAGACCGAACGCCGCCCAAGGCCTCTGTGGTGTTAGCGCCCTATCCTGGGCGCGCAGTGTCGGCCTCTCAAGTGCAGGCCATCGTGCACTTGGTCTCCTCCAGCGTGCCCTATCTGGCACCGGACCATGTCACCGTGGTGGACAACGTGGGCAAACTCATGACCGAGTCGGCCACAGAGCAAAAGCTAGGTTTGACATCGGCCCAAGAACAGCACAAGCAGCAACTCGAAGAGGTTTACCGCAACCGAATCCTGCAAATTCTGGCCCCCATGGTGGGCGAGGCCAACGTGCGCTCGCAGGTAAACCTGTCGCTGGACTTCACCCAGATTGAAAGCACAACCGAGGACTTTGACAACCGTGACAAAGGGCCTCGCACCCGCTCCGAAGTGCTGACCGAAGACCGTGCTGTCAACCGGGGAGCTGAAGGCATTCCAGGGACCTTGACCAATACACCCCCTGCAGAGCCGAACACAACCAAGGAAACCCAGGAGGATGGCAACAAAACTCAGGGGGAATCGGGCAGCACACTCAGCAGTCGTTCGACCCGCAACTTTGAACTCGACCGTACCGTGCGCCACGTGCGTAACGCCTCTGGCGGCATCATGAAAGTCAGTGTGGCGGTGGTCGTGAACGAGCGCCCTGTACCGCCCCCCGCCAAAGATGCCACCGCGGTGCCCAACGCCCCAACTACACAAGCCTACACGCCTCAAGAGCTGGAGCAAATGCTGCAAGTGGTGCGCGGGGTGGTGGGCTACGACCAGCAGCGCGGCGACAACGTCTCGGTGGTACCCGCCAAATTCGAGCCAGTCTCGCCGCTGGAGACCATCCCCTGGTACCTTGAAGATGCAGTGCAAACCGGCATCAAAGGCGGCTTGCTGGCCATCAGTTTCATCGCATTCATGTTGATCGTGGTGCGCCCGATCATGCGCCAAATGCTTACCACCAACACCACCTACAACGACCGGGTCAAGGCTGCTCTGAGCGATGGCGAATTGAGCGAAGCCGACATGCGCATGATCCAGATTGGGGAGGGCGAGAGTCTGGAAGAAATCAAGGCCAAGCTCAAACCCAAGAAGTCCAGCATCTCCATGGACATGCTGGACACCGCCAACACCTACGACGACAAAGTAGCGCTCATCCGCATGTTGGTGGCCGAAGACTCGGGCCGTGTGGCCAACGTGCTCAAGGGCATGATCAAGTCCAGCTAACGCTCATCAGGAAAAAAACATCATGGCCACCCAAAAAGCCGAAGCCAAGGACGCCAAAGCCGACAAAGTCGACAAGCCCAAAGCGGGTAAAGACACGCCCCCCGCATTGCCTGGCGTTGGCGGCATCAGCATGACCGAAGAGTTGGCAGAATTGACCAGCACACAGCGTGCTGCGGTATTGATGTTGCTTTTGGGCGAACAACAAGCCTCCGAAATCATCCGTTTCTTGCACCCCAAGGAAGTTCAGTCACTGGGCGCCGCCATGGTCTCTGTTTCCGATTTGTCGCAAGAAACAGTGAACATTGTTCTGGACGAATTTGTGACCATGCTGAAAAAGCAGACCAGCCTGGGTCTGGGCACAAGTGACTATGTCGAAAAAGTGCTCAAACGCGCTCTGGGCGAAGACAAAGCTGCTTCAGTACTCAGTCGCATCATGCCGAGCCAGGGCAGCAAGGGCCTTGAAATTCTCAAATGGATGGATGCCCGATCGATTGCTGAGATGATCCGCGGGGAACACCCACAGGTGGTGGCCATCATCCTGTCGGTCCTCGAATACAACGTGGCTGCAGACGTGTTGAACTTCTTGCCGGAAGAATCACGCCCGGAAATCATCCAGCGCATTGCCAGCCTGGAAACGGTACAACCTTCGGCCATGGAAGAGCTGGAGCAGATCATGATGAAACAGTTCGCCACAAGCTCCTCATCAAAATCGTCCAGCTTCGGTGGCATCAAGGCGGCAGCCCAAATCATGAATTCGGTCAAGGTTGAGCTCGAATCCTCGATCATGTCAGGACTGTCACAGATCGACGGTGATCTGATGCAAAAGATTCAGGACAACATGTTCACCTTCGAGAACCTGGTGGGCGTGGACAACCGGGGAATCCAGGCCATCATGCGCTCGGCCGAGCCCGACCTTTTGATGGTGGCACTCAAAGGTGCGCCTGACTTCGTCAAGGACAAATTTCTCGACAACATGTCGGCCCGCGCCCGCGTCATGTTTGTGGACGACATGGAAAGCAAAGGCCCGTTGCGTATTACCGAAGTGGAAGAGGCGCAAAAGAACGTCATTCGCCTGGCACGCAAGCTGTCCGATGCGGGCGAGTTGGTTTTGGCAGGAGGCGGCGATGGCTTTGTCTGATATGAACGAAAAGCCAGCCCCCTGGATCCCCGACCCCTTGCTCAACAGCAAGGCCCGGGCACCCCGCTTCTTGCGAACCCAGTGGGATGAGGCCTGTGCCCGCTCATTTGGCCCTTGGCGAATCGCCGATAAAGCCGATCCTGCAGATGGTTTAATGACCGAAAGAACGGACGTTGAGACCTTGGAGGCAGAGACCAACGGCTCAAACAGGACGACGCCATCCGAAGCACCGATCACAGCGCCCGATTCAGAGCTGCCTTGGACAGCATCGACACTCGGGCAATTGCGCGACGAATCCTATCAGCGCGGTTTGCACGATGGTCAAACCCAGGTTCACACACAATTTGAAGCCGAACGGCAAAAAGAGCGCGAACTGATGCGCCATCTGGGCATCGAATTGCGCAGCATCAGTCAGGATCCCCAACGTTTTTTTGAGCCACTCAAACGTTTGTCCCTGCATCTGGCTGAACAATTGGTTCGTGCCGAACTGCAGCTTTCAGGGCAAGCCGTGCACCAGCTGATTCAGGAATGCATCCAGCAGCTTGACCACGCAGTTGAGCCCGTGACCGTGAGCGTCAACCCCGAAGATTTACAGCGCCTGAAGGCTATGGGCGATTCGATCAGCCAACACATGCAGCTCCAAGCCGATGCCCAGCTGCGCCCGGGTAGCGTGCGGGTGCGTGTGCAAGACAGCTTGGTGCAAGACTTGATTGAACACCGCCTAGAGCCTTTGGCCCGTCGCCTGCTGGCTCAGCCAGAGGCCTGGATGCAACAGTCCTGCCTGGTCACCGACAGGGCCGAAGCACTGCCCGCCGATACCCCAGTCCGTGACTGGCAACGCCAGGTGATCGATGTCGAAGACACCGCGATCAAGCCCGAATCAACTCCGGATGTCGAGAATCCATGATGAATTTTGATGCGGAAGTCAACCTGTTGATCAGTGCGCTGCACACGCCTGAACCCCGTCGTAGCGGGACCCTGGTTCGCTCGGTAGGCATGCGCCTGGAAACCCGTGGTCTGATGGCACCTCTGGGAGCCTGCTGCGAAGTGGTGGGGCAATTCGGGCTGCGGGTCGAAGCCGAAGTTGTTGGCTTTCACGACGAGAGCCTGTACCTCATGCCGTTTACCGAGCCCAATGGCATCGGCCCTGGCGCGCAGGTGACCGTCATCAACCATTCCTCAAACGTCAGACTCGGCTCCGAATTGCTGGGCCGAATCATCGACGGCCGGGGGCAACCGCTGGATGGCAAACCCGCTGCCGATTGCCCTGACGTACTCAGCCTGCTGGGCCGCCCGCTCAACCCCATGGAGCGTGGCCCCATCCACCAGATCCTTGACGTGGGAGTGAAGGCCATCAACGGCGTGCTGACCATCGGGCGTGGCCAGCGTCTGGGCCTGGTGGCTGGTTCGGGCGTAGGCAAAAGCGTATTGCTGGGCATGATGACCCGCTTCACCGAAGCCGATGTGGTGGTGATCGGCCTGATCGGGGAGCGGGGTCGCGAAGTTCAGGCCTTTATCGAAGAAACACTTGGCCCTGAAGGCCTTGCCAAGTCGGTGCTGGTGGCGGCCCCCGCCAACGTGTCGCCGGTGCTGCGCCTCAAAGCCACCCACATGACCCATGTGATCGCCGAATACTTTCGCGACCAGGGCAAGAACGTTTTGATGCTGGTTGACAGCCTGACTCGGGTGGCCCATGCACAAAGGGAAATTGGCTTGGCCATCGGTGAGCCGCCAACCGCCAAAGGTTACCCGCCTTCGGTCTTCGCCCTGTTGCCCAATTTGATCGAACGTGCCGGTGTCGGTCGACATGGTTTTGGCTCGATCACCGCCATCTACACCGTGCTGGCCGAAGGTGACGATGCGAACGATCCCATTGTGGACATTGCCCGCGCCTCGCTCGACGGGCAAGTCATGCTGTCGCGCAAACTGGCTGATGCAGCCCACTACCCGGCCATTGACCTGAACGGCTCAATATCCCGGGTGATGCAGAACCTGCTCAACCCGGATGAGCTCAAGTCATCAAATCGATTCCGTCGTTTGTGGTCCTTGTACCAGCAAAACCAGGACCTGATTCAGGTGGGCGCCTACGAAGCCGGCAGCAACCCCGAACTCGATCAAGCGATCCGTTTGCGACAAGGCATGGAAAAATTCCTGCAACAAGACATGCACACCAACATGGATGTGCCGTCTACCCGCCACGAACTCCAGTCCTTGATGGCCGCCTAACCTGAGGAACCCAAGGATGCGACAAGCCCGAAACTGCTGGCCTGCCCTGGTCAAAAAGGCCTCAGACGAGGTGGCTCAAACCCAAACCGAGTTGACTGCGGCTCTAGCGCGTGTGGAGCAGTTCCATACCAGTCATCAGAGGCTTTGCCGCTTGTACGAAGAATACCGGCTGAAAGAGCAACAGACCCAAAGTGAAGCCGTGGGCATGCAAGCGAGCATGAACCAGCGCCAATTCATGGCCCAGTTGCTCAATTTGCAACACCGTCTGGTACTTGACATCAGCAAGGCCGAGGCCCAAGTCAGCGGCCTGCGCAAAAAGCGCCTATTGGCCGACATCGCGCTGCAGAAGATGCTGGCACTGCAGGAGCAAGAGATGATGGCGGTGCGGCTCGACCAGCAGCAGCAGGAGCAGCGCGACATGGACCAATTGGGCCTTCGGCAGTTCAATTTGCGCATGCAAGCGTAAAAGACCGCGTGTCAGGACTTTCCCTTAGAAAAAACGCTGTCTGACTACAACATAATGAGGCGATCAGCGCAGCACAGGGCTGCACACTGATTTGCTTCATTGGAGACACACATGACATCCCGACGTTCCTTACTCACCCAAGGCGCAGCCCTCCTGGGCACCGCGTCCACCGGCTTGCTCGCCCCTGCCAGCGCCCTGGCCCAAAGTGGCAAGATCCGCGTTGGCTTGATGCTCCCCTACACCGGCACTTTTGCCCAGCTGGGTGTGGCCATTGAAAACGGTGTGCGCATGGCCATCAACGAACAAGGCGGCAAGCTGGGTGGCCGCGAAATCGAGTGGTTCAAGGTCGATGACGAGTCCGAGCCCGCCAAAGCCATCGAGAACGCCAACAAACTGGTGCAGCGCGACAGAGTCGATGTTCTGATCGGCACCGTTCATTCTGGTGTGCAAATGGGCATCCACCGCGTGGCCCGCGAAAGCGGTGTCATCAACCTGATCCCCAACGCGGGCGTGCACATCGCCACCCGAGCCCAATGCGCCCCCAACGTCTTCCGCACCAGCTTCTCTAATAGCCAGCCCACCATGGCACTGGGAGAAACGATGGTCAAGCGCGGTCACAAAAAGGCTGTCTGGATCACCTGGAAATATGCTGCAGGCGACGAAGCCTTTGAAGGCTTCAAGGAAAGCTACACCAAGGCCGGTGGCACCATCATCAAGGAATTGGGCTTGCCCTTCCCCAACGTAGAGTTTCAGGCTTTGCTGACCGAAATCGCCGCCCTCAAGCCCGATGCGGTGGCCTGCTTTTTTGCCGGTGGTGGTGCAGCCAAGTTCTTGCGTGACTATGCAGCCGCTGGCCTCAAGGGCAAGATTCCCTTGTACGGCTCTGGCTTCTTGACCGAAGGCGTGCTGGATGCGGCAGGCCCTGCGGCCGACGGCGTGCTCACCACGCTGCATTACGGCGATGGCATCGAGACCAAGCGCAACAAGGAGTTCCGCCTGAACTACGCCAAAACCTTCAAGTTGCAACCTGATGTGTATGCCGTGCAAGGCTATGACACCGGCTTGCTGCTGGTGCAAGGCGCCAACGCAGTCAAGGGCGATGTCAGCCAAAAAGCCAACATGATCAAGGCCATGGAAAGCGCCGTGATCGACAGCCCCCGCGGCAAGTGGACCATGAGCAAATCGCACAACCCTGTGCAAGACATCTACCTGCGTGAAGTCTCGAACAAAGAGAACAAAGTCATCGGCATTGCGGCCAAGGCCTTGGCCGACTCGGGCGCTGGCTGCCGCATGTGAACCCGCATGGGCCGGGTTGGGTGACTTTCGCCCTCATCCCCGGACATGCCAGCCATCCCACGGCGGATTTCGGTCCGCCGTTTTTGTGCCGAGCATTCGGATTCTGCGTTGATCTGAGCAGACCATCACCTTCGTTTTTCAAACGCTCAACGCCAAACGCAAAACCCCATGGACTTTGTCAATTTTTTGATCCAGCTGCTCAACAGCGTCCAGTACGGGCTGCTGCTTTTCATGCTGGCTGCAGGCCTGACGCTGATCTTCGGCATCATGGGTGTGGTCAATCTGGCACATGGCAGTTTTTACATGCTGGGCGCTTACCTGGCCTGGTCACTGGCGGCGCAACTGGGCAGCTTCACGCTGGCCATTGTGCTGGGAACAGCCTTGTCAGTGGCTTTTGGTCTGCTGATCGAGCGCCTGCTGTTTCGCCACTTCTACCACCGTGACCACCTCGACCAGGTGCTGCTCACCTTCGGCCTGATCTATGTGTTTGAGGAGATGCGCTCCATGATCTGGGGTGACGATGTGCACGGCCTGCCCGTGCCCGAATTGCTGGCAGCATCGATTCCCCTGACCGAAAACCTGTCGTACCCGGTGTACCGCCTGTTCATGTCAGGGGTGTGCCTGGTGTTGGCGCTGGGCCTGTATTTGCTGATCTCCAAAACCCGCTTGGGCATGAAGATCCGGGCCGGGGCCTTCAACCGTGAGATGACCGAGTCGCTGGGCGTCAACATCCGCCTGATCCATTCGGTGGTGTTCGCTTTGGGCATTGGGCTGGCCTCCATCGCCGGCATGATCGCTGCGCCGGTGTCCAGCGTCTACCCCAACATGGGCAGCCAGGTGCTGATCATGTGCTTTGTGGTGGTGGTCATTGGCGGCATTGGTTCGGTGCGCGGCGCCCTGATCGCCGCCTTGCTGGTCGGCTTGGTTGACACCTTTGGCAAAGTGCTGCTGCCCCAGGCCTCGGGCATGCTGGTGTATGTGCTGATGGCCGCCGTGCTGCTGCACAAGCCCGAAGGCCTGTTCAAGCAATGACAACGAGAAGAACACCATGAGCATGCCGCAAATTCACCTCGAAACCCTGCCGCGCAGCATCCAGCTGTTGATGGTGCTGGGTTTTTTGGCGCTCGCCGCCTTCCCCTTTGTGGGGTCTGACTTTTACACGGCCATGGTTGTGCGCATGATGATCCTGGCTATTTTTGCCATGAGCCTCGATTTGCTGCAAGGCGTCACGGGCCTGGTCTCACTGGGCCATGCCGCTTACTTTGGTCTGGCCGGTTATGTGCTGGCCTTCATTACCCCCCAGAACGAAGCCATCAGCTTCTACACCAGCTTGCCCCTGGCCGTAGGCGGCGCAGCTTTGGCAGCGCTGGTGATTGGCTTTTTGGTGGTGCGCACGCATGGCATTTACTTCATCATGGTCACCATGGCCTTTGCGCAGATGATTTTCTTCATCTTCTTTGACAACAAGGCGTTGGGCGGCTCGGACGGTTTGTTCCTCAACTTTCGGCCCGATGCAGGCGTGATCGACCTGGAAAACAAGCGGGTGTTTTATTACTTCACGCTGGCCTGCTTGGTAGGCGGTCTATGTGTTTTTGCGTCGCCTGCTCTGGAGCCCATTTGGCCGAGCGCTGTCGGGCATTCGGGTGAATGAGCACCGCATGCGGGCGCTGGGTTTCAACACCTTCAGCCACAAGCTGGCGGCCTTCACCTTGGCCGGGGCTTTGGCGGGTTTGGCGGGATATTTGTTTGCCGCCCAAACTGGTTTTGTGAACCCCGAACTGATGGGCTTTCACCTGAGCGCGCACGCCATCATGATGGTGATATTGGGCGGCATGGGCAATTTTGCGGGAGCCATTGTCGGGGCCTTCAGCTTTGAGTATTTGCTGCACATCTTCAAGGACCTGCCCGACATCGGCAGCTTTCGCACAGGCAAGCACTGGCAGATGTGGATGGGCCTGTTCATTGTGGCGCTGATCATTTTTGCGCCCAAGGGTATTTTGGGCCTGGTCAACCGCTTCATCGGTAGCAAAACCCCCGGCGCTTGGGCCGGCAAGGAGTCAGACCATGGCTGATCGCAGCACACTGATGTCTGCGCGTGGGCTGACCAAACGCTTCGGCGGTCTGGCTGCGGTGAATGACGTTTCGCTCGACCTGTGGTTGGGCCAGATCCACGCGGTCATCGGCCCCAATGGGGCGGGCAAGTCCACGCTGGCCAACTTGTTGTCCGGCGATTTGCCGCCCACCAGCGGCCGCATGACCTTGGGCGAGACGGACATCACCGGCTGGACTCCCGAAAAAATCTCGCGCCTTGGCTTGGGACGCAGTTACCAAAAAACCAACATCTTCAGCACCTTCAGCGTATGGGATAACGTACGCCTGGCGGCGCAATCGCGCGTACAGCCCTCCCCCTTCAACCCCCTGGGCTGGTGGCGCGCTGCCGGCCATATGCAGAGCGTGAACCAACGCGCTGAGCGCGCCATCGAACTGGCTGGCCTGCAAGAGCGTCGTCAGGTGCAAGCCGGGGCCACCAGCCATGGCGAGCAGCGACAGCTGGAGATCGCCATGACCTTGGCCACCGAACCCCAGGTCTTGCTGCTCGATGAACCACTGGCGGGCATGGGCCAAGCAGAAGCCGAGCGCATGGTGCAGCTGCTGCTGCGCCTTAAAACCGAGCATGCCATTTTGTTGGTCGAACACGACATGGACGCCGTGTTCACCCTGGCCGACCACTTGACGGTGATGGTCAACGGGCAAGTGATCGCCAGCGACACGCCTGTGAATGTGCGGGCCGATGCGAGTGTGCAGGCGGCCTACCTGGGTGAGGAGCACTGACATGAGCGAACTGTTGATCCAGGCCCAAGACCTGAATACTTTCTATGGCGCCAGCCACATCCTGCGTGGCGTCAACTTCACGGTGGCTCGGGGCGAAACGATTGGCCTGATGGGGCGCAACGGCATGGGCAAAAGTACCCTGCTCAAAACCCTCATGGGCATTGTGCCGCCGCGCACCGGCTCGGTGGACATCAAGGGCCAGCGCATGAATGGCCGCGCCACGTTCGAGGTGGCCCAAATGGGCATCGCTTACGTGCCAGAGGGGCGCGGCATCTTTGGCAACCTGAGCGTAGTCGAAAACCTCAAAATGGCCGCCCGCTCCGGCACCCAGGGCCAGCGTGAGTGGACGTACGAACGGGTGCTGGAGACCTTTCCACGCCTGCAGGAGCGTCTGGGCCACGGTGGCCAACAACTGTCGGGCGGCGAGCAACAAATGCTGACGATTGGCCGTGCCTTGATGACCAACCCCGATGTGCTGATTCTGGACGAGGCCACTGAAGGGCTGGCACCGCTGATTGCGCGCGAGATCTGGCGCATTTGCAGCGTCATCAAGGACAGTGGCATCAGCTCGATCATCGTGGACAAAAACTGGAAACACGTCACCCGGATCACCGACCGCAATGTCATCCTGGTCAAGGGTCAGGTGGTGTTCGAAGGCTCCTCCCCCATCTTGCTGGCCGACCCCAGCGTGCTCGAACAGCACTTGGGGGTCTGAGACAGCTCACAGCAAGGGACGCAACTGTCTGGCCGCCTCCAGCAGCAGGGGCAACCATTTGTGCTGCACGGCAGCATCAGTCAATTGTTCTCCGGTGCCCACCACATTCAGTGCGGCCAGCGTATGGCCCTGCATGTTGCGTAACGGCACAGCCAGCGCGTGGATGCCCAACTCGTGTCCATCTCGGGCCAGGCAAAAATCGTCCTTCCGGACTTTTTCAATAAGGGACTTGAAGCGGGTTAACCCCACCTCGGTGAACGGCGTGATGCGCGGCAATTCGCGCCCCTTGAGCCAGGCAGCCAATTCGGCCTTGGGCCAACTGGCCAGCAGCACGCGGCCGGTAGACGTGGCGTGCACGGGCAAGCGCGCGCCCAAATGCAGGCCATGAGCCAGGTGGCGTACCGGTTCGGCTGCACCCGCGCTGCGCGCCACGATGACGCACTCATTGCCGCCCAACACCACCGCACTGAACGCTGCTTGGGTTTGCTGCGCCAAACGGTTGAGCGTGGGCTGCAAGGTACGCGGCAGGCGCGATGTGGCCATGTAACTGCCCGCCAGCCGCAGCACCCGAGGCGACAGCCAGTAGTGGCTGCCGTCGGTCTCCAGATAGCCCAAATCGGCCAGCGTGAGCAAATGCCGCCGCGCCGCCGCCCGAGTGATGCCCGTGCGCTGTGCAGCCAGCGTCGCGTTCAGGCGCTGACGCTCGGTGTCAAAAGCCTCCAGCACTGCCAGTCCTTTGGCCAGTCCTGCGATGAAGTCGGCTTTGGCGATGGTCATTTTGTCCATTTGGCAAGTCCTTTGGAGTCGGGTCTCGCGGCGGCATCGGCCTTGAATGGAGACCCATCAATTTCGCGCGATGATCGCACAAAAAGTCAAATAACGCACAAACTCGTGATCTCTCATCCCAGAATAAATCAACTGACACCTAAGCTTGAGTGCATCCCAGACACCACTTCCAAGAAACACATCATGAGCACCACCCGCACCCAGGTCGCCATCATCGGCGCAGGCCCTTCCGGACTGTTGTTGGGTCAACTTTTGCACAAGGCCGGTATCGACGCCACCATCGTCGAGCGCCAAAGCGGCGACTATGTCCTAAGCCGCATCCGCGCAGGCGTGCTGGAACAAGTCACCATGGAGCTGCTGGACGAGGCAGGTGTGGGCCAACGCATGCACAAAGAAGGCCTGGTTCACACGGGCTTTGACCTGCTGTTCAAAGGCGCACGCCACCGCATCGACATGGAACTGCTGACTGGCGGCAAAAAAGTCATCGTGTACGGCCAAACCGAAGTCACCCGCGACCTGATGGACACCCGCCAAGCGGAGGGCTTGCCCACGGTGTACGAAGCGAACAACGTGCAAGTGCACGACTTCGACAGCCAAAAGCCACGCGTGACTTACGAAAAAGATGGCCAAACCCACACCATCGAATGCGACTTCATTGCAGGCTGCGATGGCTTTCACGGCGTGTGCCGCGCCACTGCCCCCAAAAGCGCCATCAAAGAATACGAAAAGGTCTACCCCTTTGGCTGGCTGGGCGTGCTGTCAGACACCCCGCCTGTGCACCACGAACTCATTTATGCCAACAGCACCCGCGGTTTTGCCTTGTGCTCTCAGCGCAGCGCCACGCGCAGCCGCTATTACCTGCAAGTGCCGCTGACCGACAAGATTGAAGACTGGAGCGACGAAGCCTTCTGGACCGAATTGCGCCATCGTTTGGACCCCGAAGCCCGCGAGCATTTGGTGACAGGCCCCAGCATCGAGAAAAGCATCGCCCCGCTGCGCAGCTTTGTGACCGAGCCCATGCGCTTTGGCCGCATGTTCCTGGCGGGTGACGCCGCGCACATCGTGCCCCCCACCGGGGCCAAGGGACTGAACTTAGCGGCCACGGACGTGAAGTACCTGTCCACCGCCCTCATCGAGTACTACCAGGAGAAATCCAAAGCGGGCATCGACGCCTATTCAGAGCGCTGCCTGCGCCGCATCTGGCGTGCCGAACGATTTTCCTGGTGGTTCACCAGCCTGATGCATCACCTTCCCGAAAATGGCGAGATCGGGCAAAAGTTCCAGGAAGCCGAGCTGGACTACCTGGTCAACAGCGAAGCGGGTGCCAAAACCATGGCCGAGAACTATGTGGGCTTGCCGCTCGACTTTGGCTGCTGAAAACGTGTGGGCACAGGTCCATGCAAGCAGCCGCGTTCTTCAGCCAGGCAGTGTCAACAGGGGGATGTCTTGGGCCGCTGCCAGCTTGTCCAGTTGTTGACGGGTCTTGCCAGCTAAGAAGGCGGCAATGGTTTGGTGGATCTCGGGCTTGAACAGGTCTTTGACCGGGTGCACCAACGTGATGCCCGCTGCCGCGCACAAACTGATTGCAAAGTGCGGCTCCAGCGCGGCCACGGCCACCCGGCCGTTTTTGCAGGCATACACCCGATAGCCTGCATGCGCCCCGCCGACTGCGCCATCGGGCGTGGTCATGCGCAACTGACGGGGCAAGGCCAGCCAGGCAGCCGCGTCTGACAAGGCGACCTCATGGCGCGTGCCCTTGCCGCTGATCTTGAGCATCAGCACCGCTTTGAGCGTGGCCTCACTGGCCATCAGAGCACCGCCCATGTCGGCGAACAGACTGGGCGGCAAGTCCAGCCCGTTGACCAAGCCCACCTCGGCCTGATACGTCAGATCATGGCCAGGAATTTCGGCCAAGGGGCCGGGTGCACCCACCACCTCGATCAGACTGAGTGCGGGGTATTGTTGGTGCAGGCTCTTCCAGCCCAGGCCCAGCTTGCTCAAGGCCGAAGGCCGAAAAGAGGTGAGCAGCACATCGATCTGGGGCAATAACTGGTGCAAGGCGGCTTGGCCCGCAGTAGTTTTCAGGTCCAGGGTCTTGTGCGCCACCCCTTTGTGCAGCAGGTCATAACCTGTGGGCGTGTAGTGCTGCATCGGGTCGCCGGCAGGCGGGTTGACTTTTGTGCAACGTGCACCCATTTGTACCAGACGCATCAAGGCGGCAGGTCCGGGTAAATTCAGGGCAAGGCTGAGGATGCGCACACCGCGCAAGGCTTGGGCAAAGGACATGTGTGAGGACTTTGGGTAGACAGCTCGGAACCGCCATGGACGGCGAACAATGATCCCGCATTATGGGCACTTTTCCCCTCAGCGCTTGTCATTTGGGCGGTCCTTGCCCAGCCACCCAAAGTCCCCGGTCTGCGCTCAGGCGATTTTCAGAACATGGCTTTGACCGTTGTGCTTTTTGGGCAAAGTCAGTTGCAGCACGCCGTTTTCGTACTTGGCTTGGGCGGCCGATTGGTCCACGCTTTCGTCCAGGGTGAAGCTGCGTGAAACACTGCCGTAATAACGCTCACAGCGGATGAGCTTGGCACCTTCTTTTTGATCGGTTTCTTTTTTCACCTCGGCGCTCAAAGACACCAAGTTGCCATCCACCGACACTTTGATGTCTTCTTTCTTGACACCGGGAATTTCGGCTTTGACAAAAAAGTTCTTATCGTCTTCCGACAGGTCCAGGCGCATTTGGGGCTCGCCCTCCATCATTCGAAACACTGGACGCAGGGCAAAGCCCTTGAAAAAGTCGTCACTGAAAGGGTCGCGAAGTTCGCTGAAAGGATTGAATCGTGCAAGGTTGCTCATGGTCTTTTCTCCAAGAAAAACGCAGCGAGGGTGCTGCCAACGTGGGAGCCCATTCGGCCCCCCCCTCACTGTGGCCCAGGGCCAGCCGTGTGTCGGTTGCTCAAGGCACACAATTGGCGGCAAGCACAAGCCACCGATCCGGCACTGTGGGTCGCACCCTCAAGCGTGATCGGCATCATCGGCCAGGGCAGACGCGGGCAAGCCGAAGACCCGGTCAAAGCACCAGGTGAACGCGATCGCATAAAAGAAAAAGAACGCGAGCAAGCCCAGGATTGGCCAAGCAAGGCAGCGTGTGAGTGAAATGTCGAGCCACAGCGACATGACGGGCAGCAAGGATGATCACCAGGCCCCCCTCAAAACCAGCCCCGTGGGCCAGCCGCCTTGCAAAAGAGCGGCCCCGCACAGATTGGCGCGACTCCCAACGCTCAAAAATCCAGTTGAAGACGTAGTTCCATGTCAGCGCCATCGTAGGACAACACCACCGCCAAGCCGAATGTGGAAGTGGGCGACTTGTCAAAAGCCAGGCTCAACACGGGCCCAACCACCGCGATGGCGATGGCCTCGTACAACAGGGCTTGGAGAACGCGGCGGGTGCTGGGAGACATGGTGATCACAAGGGTTGGGATAGCGGTCGAGGATAGCGCAGCCCATGACCTGAGCCATGGGCTGCTGAACGCCGCGATGCGGTTTTAAACCAATGCCTGGTTCGCTGCCACCTTCGCCCGCGCGACGTGCAGTTTTTTGTAGCTATCGAGCAAGCGCTGGTGCCGGTCCAGGGTTTCCAGCTGCAGGCTGGTGGGCGTGAGACCATGAAAGCGCACGCTGCCGTCCACCGAGCCGATGGCAGCATCCATGCGCTCGTGGCCAAACATACGACGGAAATTCACCTCGTAGTCTTCCAGGGCCAAGTCCTGGTCCAGCGTCACCTCCAGCACCACGTTCAAGGCCTGGTAAAACAAGCGGCGCTCTACCGTGTTGTCGTTGTACTGCAAGAAAGCACCCACCAGTTCATGGGCCTCTTCCAACTGCTGCAAAGCCAGGTGGATCAAGAGCTTGAGCTCCATCACCGTCAACTGGCCCCACACCGTGTTGTCGTCAAATTCGATGCCAATCAGGGTGGCGATGTCGAGGTAATCGTCCAGCTCGTTGTTCTCCAATCGGCCCTGCAATGCCATCAAAGCCTCGTCGTCCAATTGGTGCAGGTTAAGCACATCGGCGCGGAACAACAGCGCTTTGTTGGTGTTATCCCAAATCAGGTCATCGACCGGGTACACCTCGGAATAGCCCGGCACCAGGATGCGGCAGGCGGTGGCGCCCAGTTGGTCGTGCACCGCCACATAGGCTTCTTTGCCCATGGCCTGCAAAATGCCAAACAGCGTGACGGCCTCTTGCGCGGTGGCGTCCTCACCCTTCCCGGCAAAGTCCCACTCCACAAAGTCGTGATCGGCTCGGGCACTGAAAAACCGCCACGACACCACGCCGCTGGAGTCGATGAAATGCTCGACAAAGTTGTTGGGCTCGGTCACCGCGTTGCTGGTGAAGGTGGGTGCAGGCAGGTCGTTCAGGCCCTCAAAACTGCGGCCTTGCAGCAGCTCGGTCAGGCTGCGCTCCAGCGCCACTTCCAAGCGCGGGTGTGCGCCAAAGGACGCGAACACACCACCGGTGCGCGGGTTCATCAGGGTCACGCACATCACTGGGTACACACCGCCCAGCGACGCGTCTTTGACCAAGACCGGGAAACCCTGAGCCTCCAAAGCCTCGATGCCCGCGACGATGCCGGGGTACTTGGCCAACACAGCCTGTGGCACATCGGGCAAGGCCATTTCACCTTCCAGAATCTCGCGCTTGACGGCCCGCTCAAAAATTTCTGACAAGCATTGCACCTGAGCTTCCACCAGCGTGTTGCCTGCGCTCATGCCGTTGCTCACGAACAGGTTTTCCACCAGATTGGAGGGGAAGTACACCACCTCACCATCAGACTGGCGCACATAGGGCAGTGCACAAATGCCGCGCGAGGGGTTGCCCGAGTTGGTGTCGAACAGGTGCGAGGCCTTGAGTTCGCCATCGGGGTTGTAAATGGGCAAACAATGCGCATCCAACAAGCCTTTGGGCAGCGCGTCGCGCTTGGCCGGTTGGAACCAGCGCTCTTTGGGGTCGTGCACAAAGTCGGCTTGGGCAATGTCTTCACCAAAAAACACGCCTGCGTAAAAGTGGTTGTTGTTCAGGCGCTCGATGTATTCACCCAGCGCCGAGGCCAAGGCGCTCTCTTTGGTCGAGCCCTTGCCGTTGGTGAAGCACATGGGCGAATGCGCATCGCGAATGTGCAGCGACCACACGTTGGGCACCAGGTTGCGCCAAGACGCAATCTCGATCTTGATGCCCAAATCGGCCAAGACCCGCGTCATGTTGGCGATGGTCTGCTCCAGCGGCAAGTCCTTGCCCGCAATGAAGGTCTGCGCTTGCGCATCGGGGTTGAGCGTGAGCAAGGCCTGCGCGTCGGCGTCCAGGTTGTCCACCGCTTCAACAATGAAGGTGGGGCCTGCTTGGATCGCCTTTTTGACCGTGCAGCGGTCAATCGACCGCAGAATGCCTTGGACGGTCTTTGTCAGGACATGTCGGCCTGGCAACTCCACCTGAATCTTGGATGGTCTGCAAGATAGCGGTTCTCGGGGTCGACGATGTTGTTTTGCGACAGGCGGATGTGCTCGGTGGAGATACCGCGCGTCTCGCAATACAGCTTCACAAAATACGCCGCGCACAAAGCCGACGACGGCCAAAAAATAATCAAACGGCCCTGGTGCCGAGCCATCGCCCTTGTAAGCGATCGGCTGATCGGCCAGCACAGGTGAAGTCGTCAAACTTGGCCTCCAGGCGCAGTTTGTCGAGAAAGTTGACTTTGATTTCCATGCGGTGTTTCCGGGCAATTGAGGCATCCCAGCGGCTGACAAAAGGTTGATCAGCGGCTGGGGATGTGAACGAAGGGGGTATGCAGTGTGCCTGAACGGGACGCGTCAAGGAGTTTCGCTGCGGCGTTCAGGAAGCTGGAATCAAACCAATGAGGCTGCGGCAGTGTGACCCATGGTTAGTCCGACCCGGTTAGACCGCTTGCAAAATGGCTTCAGGGCGACTTCAGGGCAATGCGCAGCAGTGTGCGCGCCGCGCCTGATGGCTCCCGGCGGCCCTGCTCCCACTCTTGCAAGGTGCGCACGGATACGCCCAGCAATTGGGCAAAAGCTGATTGAGAAACGCCCAGTTTCAGGCGCGCCTCGGTCGCGGCAGTCACAGCCACTTGCGTGACACGGCCTTCGCCACGTTTGGCCTGGCGAATGGACTCCAGCAAATCCTTTTCAAATTCCGTCATTTCCGCATCGACAGGGGATGAGATTTTGGACATGGTTTATTCCTCGTAAAGTTGCGCCAGACTGCGCAAAAAAGCATTCGACAAAGTGTCGTGTTCGGCCTTCGCATAAACGGTCAACAACACCAACACCCCTTGGGCATTTCGCAGCATGTAGATAACTCGAACACCACCGCGTTTACCCATGCCAGGGCGCGACCAGCGCACTTAACGCAAGCCCCCAGTGGCGGCCATCACATCGCCGGCGTCAGGGTGTTCAGCCAGCCAGACGATGAACTCATTGCGCTCTGCGTCATCCCACACTTTTGCAGCGTAGCGCAAGAAAATAGGTGTTTCGATGACGGTGAGCATGAGCCGATGATACGTCAATTGACGTATAAAAGACAATTCAGAGCCCAGCTCAATGATTCAACTGCCCCCAAGCCTTCTCCAGCCGCTTGATGCTGACGGGCTGGGGAGTGCGCAAGCTCTTGCGCGAAGAAGCTCACGCGCAGTTCTTCCAGTAGCCAGCGGAACTCCAGCATGCGGGCGTCTTGCGCGCCTTTGCGTTCGGCCACCAGGACGCCAGTAGCGTTGTTCTTGCGGTTTGAGCTCAGTCAGGCGCTGGGCGTCGCGGGCGGGGTCGGCGCGGTATTTGTCCAGGCGCTGGGTGATGGCCTTGCAGGTAGCGGGCGTAGTGCTGCAGCTGCGGCCACGGGGTGGCGGCCATGAAGTTTTTGGGCATCAGGCGTTGCAGTTGCGCAGTGCAGTCTGCGGTCGCGTCGGGGGCGTTTTTGGTGTCCTTGATCTTGCGGGTGGCCGCGCCAAACTCCAGCAAGATGGTGCCCGCCAAACGTGCCACTTCGTTGGCAATCAGCGTCAAGCGGCCACGGCCTTCTTCGATGCGACGTTTGAAGGTGATTTCGTCATTGGGCAGCGGGTCGAGCAAAAAGGCACGGTCCAGCGCCACGTCGATGATCTGGGTTTTCAGCTCATCCGCCGTGCCCAGCGGCATGTAGGCCACGGCCATTTTTTGCAGGTCGGGGATGTTTTTCTCAAGGTATTTGAGCGCGTCTTTGATCTGCAGCGCAAACAGGCGGCGCAGGCCCGCGCGGTTTTTGGTGGCGGCCACGTCGGGCTCGTCAAACACTTCGATGGTCACGGCGTCTTGCACGTCCACCAGCGCGGGAAAGCCAATCAACGTCTGCCCGCCTTTGCTGATTTCCATCAACTCGGGCAGTTCGCCAAAGGTCCAGGCGGTGTAGCGCTGGGGGGCCAATGGCTTGGGGGCGGCTGATTTCTCACCTCGTGGCTGATTGGCGCGCCCACCTGCATCGGCCTTGAAGAAATGGGGGTCTGACCCCGATTGTTTTGACCCCGATGGTTTGGACTCCCCGCTATTGGGGGCTTGAGGCACTGCGGCAGGTGCAGCCGAGACTTTCAGCTGCGCCAGCGCCTGAAACGCGCCACGCGCTTTGGCGCCCAGCTCGCCTTTGAGCGCACCCAGGTTGCGGCCCATGCCCAGCTGGCGGCCATGTTCGTCCACCACCAGCAGGTTCATGAACAGGTGCGGGCTGAGCATCTCGTGTTTGAAGTCGGTGCGCTTGATGTCGAGGCTGGTTTCGTCGCGGGCTTTTTTGAGCAGCACGTCGGTCAACGATCCGGCACCAAACAGCTCAGGCACTGACAGCTCGGCGGCCAGGCGAGTGGCGGATTCGGGCAGCGGCACAAAGCGGCTGCGCGGGCGCTGCGGCAGGCTTTTGAGCAGGGCTTGAATTTTGTCTTTGAGCAGGCCGGGCACCAGCCATTCGCAGCGGTCTTCGCTCACCTGGTTGAGCACAAACAACGGCACCGTCACCGTGACGCCATCGCGGGCGTCGCCGGGTTCGTGCAAATACGTGGCCTGGCAGTCGGTGCCGCCCAAGCGAATGTGTTTGGGGAAGGCCTGCGTGGTGATGCCTGCGGCTTCGTGGCGCATCAGTTCTTCACGGCTCAGCATCAACAGACGCGGCTGCTTGGCGCTCTCAGTGCGGTACCAGTTTTCCAGCAGGCGGCCGCTGCACACGTCGGCGGGCAGTTGCTGGTCATAAAAAGCGTAGATCAGCTCGTCGTCCACCAACACGTCTTGGCGGCGCGACTTGTGTTCCAGCTCTTCGACCTTGGCGATCATCTTGTGGTTAGCGGCCAAGAACGGCAGCTTGGTCTCCCACTGGTCGCCCACCAGTGCTTCGCGGATGAAAATCTCGCGTGCGCCGTGCAGGTCCACCCGGCTGTAGGGCTTGCGACGGCCACTGTAGACCACGAGGCCATACAGCGTGGCCCGCTCCAGCGCCACCACTTCTGCGGACTTCTTTTCCCAATGCGGGTCGAGCAGTTGCTTCTTGAGCAAATGCGCCCCGACCTGCTCCAGCCACTGCGGCTCGATGGCGGCAATGCCCCGGCCAAACAAGCGCGTGGTTTCCACCAACTCAGCCACCACGATCCAGCGCCCCGGCTTTTTGGAGAGGTGCGCGCCAGGGTGTTTGTGGAACTTGATGCCGCGTGCGCCCAAATAGGCTTCTTCGTCTTCGAGCTTGTAACCCACGTTGCCCAGCAGGCCCGCCAACATGGACAGGTGCAACTGCTCGTAACTGGCCGGCTGCGTGTTGATGCGCCACTTGTGTTCAGCCACCACGGTGAGCAGCTGGGTGTGCGTGTCTCGCCACTCGCGCACGCGGCGGATGTTGATGAAGTTCTGACGCAGCAGTTGCTCGTATTGGCGGTTGCTCAGCTTGTGCTGCGGCGCTTCTTGCGCAGGCCTTCCTTTAATTGGGGTCAGATCCCGATTGTTTTGACCCGCAGAAGCAGCTGGATTTAATTGGGATCTGACCCCAATTAACTTAGATGGGCCGCCACGGGCGTCGTGAATCCATTTCCACAGCTTCAGGTAACCGGTGAATTCGCTCTTGTCGTCGTCAAACTTGGCGTGTTGTTGGTCGGCCTGGGCTTGCGCGTCCATGGGGCGGTCGCGCACGTCTTGCACGCTCATGGCGCTGGCGATGACCAGCACTTCGTCCAGCGCTTCGCGACCACGGGCTTCCAAGATCATGCGGCCCACACGGGGGTCCAGCGGCAGGCGGGCCAGCTCTTTTCCGATGGGCGTCAGCTCGTTGTCGTCGTCCACCGCGCCCAGCTCGGCCAGCAGTTGGTAGCCGTCGGTGATGGCGCGTTTGGACGGCGCTTCGATGAACGGAAAGTCTTCCACCACGCCCAGGTGCAGGCTCTTCATGCGCAAGATCACGCCCGCCAATGACGAACGCAAAATTTCCGGGTCGGTAAAACGCGGACGGCCGGCAAAGTCTTGGTCGTCGTACAGGCGAATACAAATGCCGTTGGCCACGCGGCCGCAACGGCCAGCACGCTGGTTGGCCGCCGCCTGGCTGATCGGCTCGACCATGAGCTGCTCAACCTTGCTGCGCAGGCTGTAGCGCTTGACGCGGGCGGTGCCAGCGTCGATCACGTAACGGATGCCAGGCACCGTGAGCGAGGTTTCGGCCACGTTGGTGGCCAGCACAATGCGGCGGCCGTTCGATGCTTCAAAAATCTGGTCTTGCTCGGCCTGCGACAAGCGGGCAAACAGCGGCAGCACTTCGGCCCCGCGTGTGAGCGGCTGGTGCGACAGGTGTTTGCGCAAGTGGTCGGCGGCTTCGCGGATTTCGCGCTCGCCGGGCAAAAAGATCAGGATGTCGCCCCCTGCCCCGCCTTGCCAGAGTTCGTCCACACCGTCGGCCATGGCCTCGTTCAGGCCGTAGTCACGCGTTTCTTCAAACGGGCGGTAACGCTGCTCCACCGGAAAGGTGCGGCCAGAGACCATGATGACCGGGGCCGGACCGTGGCGCGAGGCAAAGTGCTTGGCAAAGCGGTCGGCGTCGATGGTGGCCGAGGTGACGACGATTTTGAGGTCGGGGCGGCGCGGCAAAATTTGGCGAAGGTAGCCCAGCAAAAAGTCGATGTTCAGGCTGCGTTCGTGCGCCTCGTCGATGATGATGGTGTCATAAGCCTGCAGCAGCGGGTCGGTCTGGGTTTCGGCCAGCAAAATACCGTCGGTCATCAGTTTGACGGACGCGTTTTTGCTCAAACGGTCTTGAAACCGCACCTTGAAACCCACCACCTCGCCCAATGGCGTCTTCAACTCCTCAGCAATGCGTTTGGCCACCGAGCTGGCCGCAATGCGCCGGGGCTGGGTGTGGCCAATCATGCGGGCGCGTTCGCCGGGCTTGGCGTTCAGCTTGCCGCGCCCCATCGCCAGCGCGATTTTGGGCAACTGCGTGGTCTTGCCTGAGCCGGTCTCACCGCAAACAATGATGACCTGGTGCTGGTCCATGGCGGCCATGATTTCGTCACGGCGGGCCGAGACCGGCAGGCCTTCGGGGAAGTCGATTTGGAGGGGGATAAGGTTTGCGGGCTCGGTCACGGGCTGGATTATCCCACGACACGTTTTCACGTGCTACACTGGTTCACGTGAACTTTCGGGACGGAGATTTTTCATGACCAATCTGACCATTTCGCTCGACGAAAACCTCGTCAAACAAGCCCGCATCAAGGCCATTCAAGAAGGCACCTCGCTGAGCGCCAAGGTGCGCGAGATGCTGTCGGCCTATGTGCGGCAGGACATGCCCACTGCGCCATTGGTGATCCCCAAACTGCCGACCGGAGGCAGCGGCGGTTTGCTGCCAGGCATCGACCCCTGCAGCAACCGCTCCATGTTCGATGCCATAGACGCCGCTGAGTACAAATTTCCAACATGACGCCCGACGTCAATCTGTTGGTCGCGGCCATGCGGCTGGATCACCCGCACCATTCACTGGCCTTTGCACATTTGCAGTCTCAACTTCAACAAGCCACAAAACGACCTCTCCATCCGAGCGTCGTTTTGTTGGGAACGGTCGTTTCGGGTTTCATCCGGATTGTGACCAACGCACAGATTTTCATCAAACCCAGCTCTTTGCAGCAAGCCATGGACTTTGTAGATGCGCTGCTCATTTCTCCAGGCGTGGTTTTTCAATCCGCAGGCAGCCCTTGGCCGGGCTTCAGAGACTTGTGCCTTCAAGCGGCTGTCACGCCGAATCTGGTCTCCGATGCCTGGATCGCTGCATCGGTCTTGCAATTGGGCGAGGTGATCCATACCTTCGACCGCGACTTCAAAAAACTCCTCCCTGCCGACAACCTCCATTTGTTAAGCCGCTAGCCCATGTCCACAGTTTTCAATTTCACCTTCGTGCCCTGGTTCCGGTCGGTGGCGCCTTACATCCACATGCACCGGGGCAAGACCTTTGTGGTGGGCATCGCGGGCGAGGCGATTGCGGCGGGCAAGCTGCAAAACCTGGCGCAAGATCTGGCCCTGATCCAGAGCATGGGCGTGAAGATCGTGCTGGTTCACGGCTTTCGCCCGCAGGTCAACGAACAACTGGCAGCCAAAGGCCACACGCCCCAATACGCCAACGGTATCCGCATCACCGACAGTGTGGCGCTGGACTGCGCCCAAGAGGCAGCAGGCCAGCTGCGCTACGAGATCGAGGCGGCCTTTAGCCAGGGCCTGCCCAACACGCCCATGGCGGGCTCCACGGTGCGAGTGATTTCGGGCAACTTCATCACCGCACGGCCGGTGGGCATTGTCGATGGCGTGGATTTCATCCACTCGGGTCTGGTGCGCAAGGTGGACGTGGACGGCATCATGCGCACGCTGGACATGGGCGCGATGGTGCTGCTCTCGCCCTTTGGCTTTTCGCCGACGGGCGAGGCGTTCAACCTGTCCATGGAAGAAGTGGCCACCAGCGTGGCCGCCGAGTTGCAGGCAGACAAGTTGATTTTTGTGACCGAGGTGCCCGGCATCCGCATCGAGCCCAATGCCCCGGCCAGTGAGGACAACCCCATTGACACCGAACTGCCATTGGCCGCGGCCAAGCAGTTGTTGGCTTCGCTGCCGCCCCCCACCGAGCCCACCGACATCGGCTTTTATTTGCAGCACTGCGTGAAGGCCTGCGAAGAAGGCGTGGAGCGCTCGCACATCCTGCCCTTTGCGGTGGACGGCGCTTTGTTGCTGGAGGTGTATGTGCACGACGGCATTGGCACCATGGTCATCGATGAAAAACTCGAAGAGCTGCGCGAAGCCACCTCGGACGACGTGGGCGGCATCTTGCAATTGATTGAGCCGTTCGAGAAAGACGGCACCTTGGTCAAGCGCGACCGCACCGAGATCGAACGCGACATCGACCACTACACCATCATTGACCACGACGGTGTGATCTTTGCCTGCGCCGCGCTCTACCCCTACCCCGAGAGCAAAACGGCCGAGATGGCGGCGCTCACCGTCTCGCCCCAGTCGCAAGGTCAAGGCGACGGTGAAAAGGTGCTCAAGCGCATCGAACAACGGGCACGCGCCATGGGGGTCAAAAGCATCTTTGTGCTGACCACCCGCACTATGCACTGGTTCATCAAGCGCGGCTTTGTTCAGCAAGATCCCGACTGGCTCCCCGAAGCGCGAAAGCGCAAATACAACTGGGACCGCAAGAGCCAGGTGCTGGTCAAGAAGCTCTGAATCTGCCCTAGAGCGCCATGCGCTCGGCTGCGGCAAAGGCTTGTGTTTGCGGGTTGAAGTGACGCCAGACCTCCTGGCCGTCGACATAGACACGGAATTCGCCGGTACGCAAGGTTTGCCAGGGCTCATCAATGGTCAAAGGTTCGGTGGCCAGCAAGGTCATGACGTCGCCTTCGGCGTTGAGCGGCCCCAGATCCAGGCTCATGTCGCAGTCCACCAACCTTGCCTTGGGAAACGGATGGTGCCGGGTCAGCTGGTGCAGGTGGGTCGAGCAATGCACATACAGCGCATGGCCGTCGCTCAAAAGCATGTTGAGGTTGCCGTGCCGGGCCAGATCGCCCACGATGTCCGCCAACACTGGGGCAAGCTCTAACCACTCGGGGGGCTGATGCCGGTTTTTGAAATGTTGACGCACGCGGCTCATGAGGGTGCAAAAAGCACGTTCGCTGTCGGTGGTGCCCACGGGCATGTCTTGACAAGTCAACGGGGCTTCAAAGCGGCCCAGGTCGCCGTTGTGCGCAAACACCCAGGTGCGCCCCAGCCACTCGCGCTGGAAAGGGTGGCAATTGGCCGCTTGCACATCGCCCTGGGTGGCTTTGCGCACATGCGCCACCACCACCCTAGATTTGATCGGGTGGTTGCGCACGTATTCGGCCAGCGGTGACTCGCTGGCCGGTTGGTCGTCCTGAAAGACGCGGCAACCATGCCCGTCGTAGAAGGCGATGCCCCAGCCATCGACATGGTCCGAGGTGCGCCCGCCCCTTGCGGAAAAACCAGTGAAGGAAAACGTGGTGGCTGCACGGTTGTTGCAGCTCATGCCCATCAATTGGCACATGATGAGCCTCAGGACAATGAGAAATCCACCGCCGCCATGGCGTGCAGTTCCGTGGTGTCAAAGCTGGGCAAGCCGCCGTCACCGGGCTGCAAGATCATGGTCAGCTCGGTGCAGCCCAAAATCACGCCTTGTGCCCCCTTGGCCGCCAGCTCTCGCACCAGGGCTATGAGTTTTTGGCGAGAGTCGTCCCGCACCACGCCCCTGCAAAGCTCTTCAAAAATGACCCGGTGCACCTCGATGCGTCCGGGCTCATCGGGCACGACACATTCGATGCCCCTTGCGGCCAGGCGGTCGCGCATGAAGGTTTGCTCCATGGTGAAACGAGTGCCCAGCAGACCCACCTTGTGCAAACCAGCAGCCAAAATCGCGTCTGCCGTCACGTCGGCAATGTGCAGCAATGGCAATCCGGTCACCGACTGGACCTCCTGCGAGATGCGGTGCATGGTATTGGTGCAAATGAGCAAGACCTCGGCACCGCTGCTTTCGAGCTGGCGCGCCGCCGTTTGCAAAATCTCTGTCATGCGGGGCCAGTCGCCCTGTTTTTGCAAGTCGGCAATTTCCTGAAAGTCAAGACTGATGAGGTGGACTCGCCCCGAGCGCAGACCGCCGTGGCGCTGGGCCACTTCGCGGTTGATGTGCTGGTAGTAAAGCGCCGTCGATTCCCAGCTCATGCCCCCGATCAATCCGATTTTTCTCATGACAACTTTCTTGACAAAATGAGCATCAAAGTTTGCCACTGAATGAGCAGCATGAATTTTCAAAATAATGCGAAAAATGAGTGATTTTTAGAATTTTTTCCTACAATGACCCCATGAAACAGAAATTAGACGCAATAGATCGAAAATTACTGGAGTTGCTGCAAAAGGGCAGCGACATGCCGATCAACGAGTTGGCCACCGCCGTGCACCTGACGCCCACGCCTTGCTGGCGACGCATTCAACGGCTCAAGGAGCTGGGCGTGATCTCGCAGCAGGTGGCCCTGGTGGATCGGCAAAAGGTGAATCTGGGGGTGACGGTGTTTGTGGCGGTGCGCACGCGTGACCACGATCTGCCTTGGCTGGAGAGGTTTCGAGCCACGGTGCAGGCCATTGAGGAAATCGTCGAGGTCTACCGCATGAGTGGTGATGTGGACTACCTGCTGCGGGTGGTGGTGCCCGACATTGCCGCTTATGACCAGGTGTACAAAAAGTTGATTCAGCAGGTGCCGCTGTCAGATGTGAGTTCGAGCTTTGCCATGGAGGAACTCAAATACACCACCGCAGTGCCACTCAGTTATGCCGCTGGCTGACGCGATTGAACAGCCACCCACAGGCCCAAGAGGGCAAACACCACGAAGCACACGAATGACCAGTTGGCGATCGAGCCGCCCAACAAGGTCCAGTCGATCTTGCTGCAGTCGCCGCTGCCTTTGAAGATCATGGGGATGGCGCGGTTGAGGGGGAAATTTTCGACCATGCCGTAAAAATCGCGCCCGCAGTTCACCACCTCGGGTGGGTACCACTGTAGCCAGCTTTGCCGGGCGGCGGTGAAAGCGCCAAAGCCAGCCGTCAGTGTCAAAAGCAGACTGGTTGCGGCCAAGCCTTTGCCGAGCAAACGCCAACCGACCAAGGCCAACACCACCACGCCAATCAAGGCATAACGCTGCACGATGCACATGGGACATGGGTTCAGACCCACCACATGCTGCAAATACAGGCCGAAGACCAGCATGCCGATGCCTGACAAGGCAATCAACAGCATCCAGCGTTGGGGGGAGATGGCGGACAGTTTCATGGCGACTTTTCAAAAGCAAGGGGGCATTCTGGCCCCATGTACCTGGGTCTGTTGGCGGGATAGCTCACAAAGCGAGGCCGAGTTCAGGACTCGGCAAAGGCCCGTTCGATGACAAAGGCCCCGGGGGTGCTGGTGTTGCCTTCCTTCAGCTCACGCGCTTCACAGATGCGTTTGAGATCCTTGAGCATTTCGGGCGAGCCGCAAATCATGACACGATCGGTCTCGGGGTGCAGCGCCGGCAGGCCCAGGTCGGCAAACAATTTGCCGTTTTCGATGAGGTCGGTGACGCGGCCCTGGTTTTTGTAGGGCTCTCGGGTCACCGTGGGGTAATACAGCAACTGGCGGCTGACCATCTCACCCAGGAACTCGTGGGCGGGCAGCTCTTGCGTGATGTAGTCGTGGTAGGCCAGCTCATTGACTTGGCGCACGCCGTGGACCAAGACGACTTTCTCAAAGCGGTCATAAGTTTCGGGGTCACGAATGATGCTCATGAACGGGGCCAAGCCGGTGCCGGTGCCCATGAGGTACAGGTTTTTGCCGGGCAACAGGTAGTCGCACAGCAAAGTGCCCGTGGGTTTGCGGCCCACGATGATGGTGTCGCCCACCTGGATGTGCTGTAGCTTGGAGGTCAGCGGGCCATCAGGCACCTTGATGCTCAGGAACTCGAGGTGCTCTTCGTAGTTGGCGCTGGCAATCGAGTAGGCGCGCAGCAGCGGTTTGCCGTTGTCGCCACGCAGCCCAATCATGGTGAAGTGGCCATTCGAAAAGCGCAGGGCCTGGTCGCGGGTGGTGGTGAAGCTGAACAGGCGGTCGGTCCAGTGGTGGACACTCAAAACACGTTCTTCAAGAAAAGCACTCATTTGGTATAGGTGTGTGTTGGGAGGCAGCAGAGACCCAATGCGCTTGGGGGATGCTGAAAGCTTGCTACATTTACGGCCTGCAAGACCACACGAAAATCGCAACAAATTGCATTGTCGTGTGATCGGCTTTCAACTGGAAATACTGAAATTCTATATCCGTATAACCAGCGCTTCTTAAGACAGATCAAGGCTCGACATCACCATGGCACGCACCGTTCAATGCATCAAACTCGGCAAAGAAGCTGAGGGTCTGGATTTTCCGCCCTACCCCGGCGATTTGGGCAAGCGCATTTGGGAGGGCGTGAGCAAGCAAGCCTGGGGCGATTGGCTCAAGCACCAGACCATGCTGGTCAATGAAAACCGCCTGAACCTGGCAGATTTGCGCGCCCGCCAATACCTGGCGCGCCAGATGGAAAACCATTTTTTTGGCGACGGTGCCGATGCGGCCCAAGGCTACGTGCCTCCAGCGGCCAGCTGACCGCTTGCCGGCCCTTACCCATTTTTTCCTGAAATTTTGAGCCGCCCTGCCGACCCTCGCCGGGCACTGGTCATCGGTGCAGGCTTGTCGGGGTCTGCTGTGGCGTTCAGCCTGGCCCAGCGCGGTTGGTCAGTCACCGTCTTGGACCAAGCCAATGGACTGGGTGCAGGGGCATCGGGTTTGCCTGCTGGCCTGGCTGCACCCCATGTTTCACCCGATGACAACGTCCTTTCACGTATCACCACCCGCGCAGGCGTAGAGGCAACACTGCAACGCGCCCAAACCCTGCTGCAAAACGGCACCGACTGGGACCTGACAGGGGTTCTGGAGCACAACGTAGGCGCCAAACGCAGGCTACCTCAGGATCTGCAGGGTTCAGATGCCAGTGCTCTGGCCACCCCTGCCCAAATAGCCGCAGCTGGCCTGCCTCCCGGCACGCCGGCCTTGTGGCATGCGCACGCGGGATGGATTCGGCCGCGCCAATTGGTGGCAGCGCAACTGCAAACACCGGGTATCCAAGTGCTTTGGGGCCAACATGTTCACAGCTTGGAGCGCCATGGCACTGAATGGACCGTGCGCGATGCGCAGGGTCAGCCGCTGGGTCAAGCGCGGTGGGTGGTGGTGGCCAGCGCTTTTGACAGCCTGGACTTGCTGCAGCCCTTGCCGGGTTTTGCGGTGCCGCTCAACCCCTTGCGCGGCCAAATCAGTTTTGGCCACATGACCGATCTGAGTGCGGATGAGCGTCGGCTGCTGCCGCCCTTCCCCGTCAATGGGCACGGCAGCTTCATCAGCGGCGTGCCCACACCCGCTGGCACGCCGGGCTGGTTCATCGGCTCGACTTTTGAGCGCGAATGCGAACAAGCTCCGGTGCGCCCCGAAGACCACGAAGCCAACCGGCTGCGTTTGGCCACGCTCTTGCCCGACTTGGGCGAGGCCATGAACACGCAATTTGATCCGGCCCGGGTGCAAGGCTGGGCGGGCGTTCGCTGCACCTTGCCCAATCGACTGCCAGCTGTGGGTCCCATCGACCGCGAACGCTTGCCGGGTCTGTGCTTGAGCGCCGGCATGGGCGCACGCGGCATCAGCCTGTCGGTGTTATGCGGGGAGTTGCTGGCCGCTGAACTGAACCACGACCCTCTGCCCTTACCGCCCGAACTGAGTCGGCATTTGAGGGCCGAGCGTTACGCCAACCCCGTCACTTCATCGCATCAGCGGGACGGCGCGCCCTGACGTAGGCATCGGTCGGCAGGTGGTTTTTGCCATCGGCATAGCGCCATTGCACCATGGTGCCCTTGCCGCCGCGCAAATCGAGTTTGCCCACATACGCACCCATGGTGGATTGCTGGTCAATGGCGCGGAATTCGGCGGGCCCAAACGGGGTGCTGAACTTCAGGCCGCGCATGGCGATGACCAGCTTTTCGTTGTCCACGCTGCCTGCTTTTTTGATGCCAGCAAAAATGGACTGCATGGTGGCGTAGCCCACCACCGAGCCAAGTTTGGGGTTTTCGCCAAACTTGCGGTAGTAGTTGGCGGCAAAGCTGGCGTGCTCACGGGTGTCGATCTGGTCCCAGGGGTAACCGGTCACGATCCAGCCTTTGGGGGTTTCGTCCTTCAGCACTTCCAGGTACTCCGGCTCGCCCGACAACATGGACACGACAGGGGTCTTGGGGAAAATGTTGCGCTGGTTGCCTTCGCGCACCAGTTTGGCCAAATCGGCACCAAAGGTCACGTTGAAAACCGCATCGGGCTTGGCGGCCATGGTGGCGGTCAAGGTGCTGCCCGCGTCGATCTTGCCCAAGGCAGGCCATTGCTCACTCACAAACTCGACATCGGGCCGCTTGGCTTTGAGCAGCTCTTTGAAGCTGGCCACCGAGCTTTGGCCGTATTCGTAATTGGGCGCGATCGTGGCCCAACGTTTGGCGGGCATCTTGGCCGCTTCATCGACCAACATGGACGCTTGCATGTAAGTGCTGGCGCGCAGGCGGAAGGTGTAGCGATTGCCTTTTTCCCAGACGATGGCGTCGGTCAACGGCTCGCTGGCGATGAACAAGCGCTTGTTTTTGACCGCATGGTCGGCCAAGGCCAAGCCCACATTCGACAAAAAGCCACCCGCCAAAATGTCCACTTTTTCTTTGGATGTGAGCTCAATCGCGTGGCGCAAGGCTTCGTCGGGTTTGCCAGCATCGTCTCGGGCAATCACCTTCGACCTTGCGGCCCAACAAGCCGCCCTGGGCGTTGATTTCTTCGACCGCCAACTGCCAGCCTTGCCGATAGGGCTGGGTGAACTGGGGCATGGACGAGTAACTGTTGATTTCACCAATCTTGATGGGCGGTTGGGCAAAAGCGGGGGCAGCAGTCGCGACAATCAACAAACAGACAGCGATCAAGCGATTCATGCAGGGGTCCAAGGGTGATGAGTAAGCAGTGAGTTTAACAGCACCCGATCAAAGCTGTCGCCTTGGGGACATCATCAAGCTGGATCAAGGGTCATCCATGGTCGGCTTGATCCTTGGCAAGCCAAGCTGCCAAGCGCGCCACACCTTGCGCCAGCCGTGCCAGGTCTTTGGACGCGAAGCACCAGCGCAGCCAGCCTGCAGCTTCGGGCGCAAAGGCTTCGCCTGGGGCCAGGCCCAGACCGGCTTCGGCCACCAAGCGTTTGGCCGTCTGCACCGAATCAGGATGGCCTTCGAGCCTGAAAAATGCGTACATGCCGCCCTTGGCCGGGGCCAGTTGCACGCCCGGCACGGCTTGCAGCAGCGGCAGCCAAAGTGTCGCGGCAGGCTTTGAGGTGGGCCTACCACTCTGAGGCGTGATGTCGGCGGTGTTTTGCAAAGCCACCACCCCGGCGCGCTTGGGTGAACACCGAGGCGCAAGAGGTGTTGAACTCGATCAGTTTGCCCATGTGCGACGTCATGGCGGCGGGCATGACCAGCCAGCCCAAGCGCCAACCGGTCATCAAAAAGCTCTTGGAAAAGCTATGCACCACGACCAGGACGATCTTCCGGCTCAGGCCACATCCAGAAAACGACGGGTGCGCAGCCGTTGGCGGTGTCGGTTTCGTAATACAGGCGCTCGTACACCTCGTCGGCCAGCACCCAGGTGCCGGTGCTGCGGCAGTGCGTCAAGATCTCGGCCTGCTCAGCGCGGCTGAGTGTCCAGCCCGTGGGGTTGTTGGGCGAGTTGACGATCAGCATCCGCGTGGCGGGCGTGATGGCGGCTTTGAGCGCCGCCATGTCGAGCTGCCACTGGCCGTCCACCGGGCGCAGCGACACGCACTTCAGATTTCGCACCCATCACCAAGGCCTGCGCCGTCAAGGTTGGGCCAAACAGGGCGTCACGGCAAGCCACTTCGTCGCCCGCATCGATCAGGGCTTGCGCGGCCAGCATAAGCGCATTCACGCCGCCCGAGGTGATGGCCAAACGGTCTACGGCAATGGGGCCGTGCAGGGCCGACATGTAAACCGACACGGCCTGGCGCAACTCCGGCAGGCCCAGGTTGTGCGAATAAAAAGTCTCGCCTTTTTGCAGCGAATCGGTGGCGGCTTGGCGCACGATGTCGGGGGTGACCTCGTCAGATTCACCAAACCAAAAGGCCAGCACATCGGGGCGGCCCATGCCCGCGTTGGCGACCTTCACGGATACGGGACTTCTTCCAGGTCCATGACGGCCTGGCGCATGAAAGGGGCGGTGTTTGGGTTCATGCTCAAGCATCCTAATGCTTGACGCCGTTTCGAACGAGTCACCTCTTGCACAGTGTTGGCTACCCGCTTGAACTCGGTGCTTGCAGATTGCGCCCGGCTTGCCTATGATGCACATCACAACAAAAGACAGGGAGACCGCCATGAAAATTCGGCATTGGGCATCGACGCTGGCCAGCGTGGGTTTGGGACTGGGATGGCATGGCGGCTATGCCCGCCAGCGGGGCTACGGACAACTTCACCGCCGTGACCGCCGCCGACAAACCAGCCAAAAAACCCAACCAGGCCAAACAGACCAAAGCCCCCAAGCCGCCCACCGACAAAGGCTCGGCAGAAAGCAAGCCTGAGCGCGACAAACGCCTTATTCGCGAATGCCGGGGCCGACCCAACGCCGGGGCGTGCGAAGGCTACGCCAGCTGAGTGTTCCAGGCGCCGGGCTTCACAAGCGGCTGTGCCCACCTCTGCGCCAAGCCGCTGGCGCGCACGCTGGGGCGGTGAATGGCCGCTTCGAGCAAACCAGCTTCGGCCTCGACCAGGGTGAACTGATCGCGGGCCCGGGTGATGCCGGTGTAGACCAGCTCGCGGCTGAGCACCTCGGCACCGCCCGGGGGCAGCACCAGCGCGGTGTGCTCGAACTCTGAGCCCTGGCTTTTGTGCACCGTCATGACAAACGCGGTGTCGACCTGGGCCATGCGCATGACACTCACCGAACGCAGGGCTTCACCGTCCAAAAACCAGACCTTGGGCTTGCCTTCGGTGCCCGGCAACACCACGCCCACGTCGCCGTTGAAGACGCCCAGCTGCGCGTCGTTGCGCGTGACCATGACGGGCCGCCCCTCGTACCACTCGCCTTTGACTTGCAGCAGCCCCGTATCGGCCAAGGCTTTTTGCACCGCAGCATTCAGCGCTAGCGTGCCCCACTCACCCTGGTGCACCGCGCACAAAATGCGAAACCGCTCGAAGGCTTGGAGCACGCTGCGCGCCCATTGGGCGTGGATTTCGCTGGACACCTCCGCGCCCTGCTCTGCCGGGCCGTTTTGCAAAAGGCGCAGGTAATCGGCATACGAAGGCTTGCCCGCTTCGCCCAGGGCCAGTGCGCAAACGGCTTGGGGGCTGCTCGGCTGGAGGGCCAGCAGGGCAGATGGTTGCCCTGTAGGAGCGGTCTCCGACCGCGATAAACCGCCAACCAAACCATCGCGGCCAGAGGCCGCTCCTACAAAAACGTCCCTAGCTGCAACGGCATCGCCCCGGTTCACCGCCAGAGCGAGCTGGCCAATGGCGCCTTTGAAGCGGCGGCTTTGGCGCAGCATCACGGTTTGCTGGGCCAACACGGGGGCTGGATCGGGCAGCACAAATTCGGCAGCCAGGGTCTGACCGGCTGCGTGCTGAACATACTCAGCCGTGGCCGCGCTGTAGCGGCCCGCTGCAGCGTCTTGGCACAGGTCGCCCAGCACCGCCCCGGCTTCGACCGAGGCGAGCTGGTCTTTGTCGCCCAACAGCACCAAGCGCGCCGTAGGCGGCAAGGCCAGCAGCAGCGCGTCCATCATTTCCAGGTGGACCATCGAGGCTTCGTCCACGATCAGCACATCCACATCGAGCCGGTTGGCCGCGTGGTGGCGAAACTGGCGTGTGTCGGGCCGCGCCCCCAGCAGCGAATGCAAAGTGCGAGCCGGCCCCATGCGGGCGATCAGCGCGCTCAAATCCAAGCCCGCATCGGCAGGCACGGTCAAGCGGGTCAGGGCATCGTCGATCGATTGCTTCAAGCGCGCCGCCGCCTTGCCGGTGGGCGCGGCCAGCGCCACACGCAGCGGCGGGCCATTGGGGTGCAGCGCCAACAGCAGCGCCAACAAACGGGCGGCGGTGTAGGTCTTGCCGGTGCCAGGCCCACCGGTGATGACCGACAGCCGCGCGCGCAGCGCCACAGCGCAAGCCACTTTCTGCCAATCGGTGAAGTTGTGCGCTTGGGGGTTGGGCGCTTGAGGGTTGGGCACAAAGAAACGGTCCAGCCATTCGCCTGCCGCCGCTTCGGGCACGGCCAGTGGCGCGCTGGCGCGCTGCAACAGGCTTTGGCCCACGCGCTGCTCGTAGCCCGCATAACGGCGCAGGTACAAAAGCGGTGCATCGGCAGGGCCACCCAACACCAGCGGCTGGCCTTGGTCAGGGGCATCGGCCAGGCGCACACCCACGCTGGGCGAGTGGCCTTGCAAAGCGGCTTGCCAGTCTGCCAATGTGGCGGGCAGGTGTGCCCACAAGGCCTTCAGGCCCTGCGCACCGTCCACCGCCGCCGCAGGCCAGCCCAGCAGCGCCACGGGCGGCTGGCACAGCTTGGCCACGGCCAGGCAGGTGTGGCCACGCCCTTCCATGTGGGCGAGCACGGCCGCTGCCACCAACAAAGGCGCAGCAGCCCCGGCATCCAGGCGCAGCACTTGCGCGGCGAAGGCGCTGTCGATGTGGCGCAGCAGGCCTTGGCCGGTCCACAGGTTCAGCCATTGCACCGTTTGCGCAGCGGTCAGGCCTTGGGCGGGCAGGTCCATGAGCCAGTCCATTTGCGCGGCGGGCACATTCGTCATGCGTGAGGTTTTTTTCAAGTTCATCACGCCACCTCTTCGTTCAGCATGGCGTCCAGGCCATCGAGCAGCGCCAAAGGCGCAGGCAAAGTGCAGCAGCCACCCGCAGGCCCGTCGATGCCGCGCAAGAACAGGTAGACCGCACCGCCCAGCTGCTGGGCCGGGTCGTAGGCACTTCCTAAACGGGCGCGCAACAAGCGGTGCAGCGCCAGCATGTAGAGCGCAGCCTGCACTTCATAGCGATGCTGGGCCATGGCCGCATCCAGGGCCTGTGCGGTGTAGGCCGCGTCATCGGCCCCGAGGTGATTCGATTTGTAATCGAGCACCCAGTAGCGGCCTTCGTGCTCGAACACCAGGTCGGCAAAGCCCATCAGCATGCCGTGCAGTTGCGCGTCGGGCAACTGCGGCCGGCTCACGCCAGGCAACAGGTGCTGCTGGCACAGGGCATCGACCTGGCGTGCATGCAAGCGCTCGGCGGGCAACCAAAACTCCATCTCGGGCAGCAAGGCACCCAGCGCGTTCAGCGGCGCGTCGGGCCCGCGCAAAGGCTGGGTCACCACACGGCTGAGCCACTGCAGCACGTCGTCGGCCTGGGCTGTGTAACCTGCGTTTTCGCAGCGGTATTTCAGGCGCTCGGCCTTGGACGCATCGAGCGCAAAGCCATCTGCCGCCAACCATTCGAGTTGGTCGTGCAAAAAATTGCCAGCCGTGGGGCCTTTGGCAAAGCCATGCCACGGGGCCAATGCACCGGGGTTGGCCACCGAGGCCATGGGCATGGCCGCATCCTCTGGCGGTTCGTCGTCGGCGGGGCGCGGCGGGTTCAGGTGCAAGACCAAGGGCGCCAAGGCCTGCGAAGACAGGTCGCGCGTCAAGCGCGAAAAACTCGCGATTGTCCACGACTTGTCGATGCGGGCGGTGCAGCTCAGCGCCTCGCGCAATTCGGTGGTGTGCGCAGGTTTTTGCCACAGCGTCAGCGGCACCTCGGCAGGGGCGAGATGCATCTGCACCGACAAGGCCTGGCCTTGCGCATCCGTCTGCAGGGCTTGCAGCTTGCTCAGCCAATCGGCGGCCTCACATTCTTGACCGCCACTCAGCAAATGCCCGGCCGCACTGCCGTGGTTCACGCAGGCTTTGCCGTTGCCGCGCTTGACCGCGCTCCAGCCCACCCACAGTGCATGGCGCGCTCGTGTGAGCGCGACGTACCACAGGCGCAGGTCTTCACGCAGGCGGTCGTGGTCCGCGAGCTTGGAGTCTTCCTTGTCAAAGTCCAGCGTCCAGTGGCGGTTGCCCTCGCCCTCCCCCCCTTCCAACTGCAGCACAGCGGCTTTGTCGGCCGTGACCACGCGGTGGCTGTGCGCAAAGGGCAGGCAAACCATCGGGTACTCCAGGCCCTTGCTGGCGTGGATGGTGATGACTTTGACCAGATCCTCGTCGCTTTCAAGCCGCACGGTTTGCTCTTCGCCACCGCTGGTGTTGCCCGACTGCGCTTCGTCCATCTGCTGAGCCAGCCACCGGATCAGGGCCTGCTCGCCATCGATCTGACTGCTGGCCGCTTGCAGCAATTCGGCTAGGTGCAGCACATTGGTCAGGCGGCGTTCGCCATCCGTCTGGCCGCGCCAGCGCCCTGCCAGCTGGAGTACGTGCAGCGACTGGCGCAGCATGGCCAGCACGCCTTGGCTTTGCCAGGTCTGGTGCAGCTCGCGCATTTGCTCGGCGCGGGTGTCCAGCAGTTCGTCTTGTGTGGCCAGGTCGTACAGCTCGGCCAGCGACAGGCCCACCGTGCGCGTGCCTAAAGCGGCGCGCACGCGGCGCATGTCTTGCGGCTCGGCCACACCGCGCAACCAAAGGCACAGGTCTTGCGCTTCGTCGCTGGCAAACACCGAGTCGCGGTCTGACAAATACACCGAGGCCACACCACGCACCCGCAGCGCGTCGCGCACGGCAGCGGCCTCTTTGCCGGTGCGCACCAACACGGCGATGTCTTTGGGCTGCAAGGGTTTGTCGCCTTTTTCCGCATCGGCAAATCGCGCTTGGGGGTCGCTGAGCCAGGCAACGATCTGCTCGGCGCACAGGGCCGACAGGTGCGTCTGCGCATCGCGTGTGCTGCGCAAAGAGGCGTCGTGCACCACGGTCATGGCTTGCACATCGCCTGCGCTTGTTCTGAACACTTCATCGCGACCCTTCGCGCCCACGGGCTGGAAGGGCAGCGGGTCTTCATCGCCTCGTTTGTAGCCAAAGGCGTCTGGCGCCATGTCGAACCAGCGGTTGACCACATTGACCACCGCGTGGGTGGAGCGAAAGTTGGTGCCCAGCACATGGTGGCGGCCTGCGGTGGCGCGACGCGCGGCCAGGTAGCTGTGGATGTCCGCGCCCCGAAAACCATAAATCGATTGCTTGGGGTCGCCAATCAGCAGCAGCGCGATGTCAGGCAGGTTCTCGGCCGTGCGGTAGATGCGGTCAAAAATGCGGAACTGCAGCGGCGAGGTGTCCTGAAACTCATCGATCATCGCCACCGGGAACTGTTCGCGCAGGCGCTGCGCCAAGCGTTCGCCCGATTCGGGATCGGCCAGCGCGACATCGAGGCGCTCGAGCATGTCGGCAAAGCCAAACAAGCCGCTGCGCCGCTTGAGCTCGGCCATGCGCTGCAGCACATGGGTGCGGGCGTGCAGGCGGGCGGCTTGGGTGGGATCGGGCAAGGACTCAAGTCCTGCCAACAACTGCGCATACGTTTGGCTTTCGGGTGGCAAATCCACCACATCGCCATCTTTGCGGCACTCCAAAAGCCCTTCGGGCGTGAAACGGCTCCAGCCTTTACCCATCGCGTCTTTCAGTGCTTTGAAGTCGCCTTCGCTTTGAGCCCAGGACTTGAGTGCTTCGAGCCACTTTTGGGAACGACCAACCTGCAGCAGAGTGCCGTTCCAGCCGTGTTTTTTAACCGCCAGCTGCGCCTCGATCCAGCCCAACAAGTTGTCGGCCTTTTCGCCCCAGCCCTGCTTGAGTGCCTGCAGTTGCGCATCGCGCTCGGCCATGGCCGCGCCGAACACCTGCGCCAGCGTGCCGGGCTGGGCATCGTCCAGCGGCACCGCCATCAGGGCGCGCATGTCTTGTTCGAGCGCGGGCACATCGCGCCAAACGCCCAGCACCTTTGTCACCAGTTCTGTGCCCATGGGGTAGAGCTGCTGACGCCAGTAGTCCTGCACCGCTTCGAGGCGCAGCGCGGCCTCGTCGCCCACCAGGTTTTCTTCAAACAAGCTGCCGCTGTCGAACGCGTGTTCGCGCAGCATGCGTTGGCACCAGGCGTCGATGGTGTAAACGGCCGCGTCGTCCATGGCCTGCGCCGCCAACGCCAGGCGGTGAGCGGCTTGCTCGCGCAGCTCGCCTTCGGGGTACTCGTGCTGCAGTTGTTGCAGGAAGTCATCGTCGGTTTCAGCCAGGCCCCGAAACACCTGCGCCGCCTCGGTCAAGCGGGCGCGGATGCGGTCCGACAACTCGCGCGTGGCGGCGCGGGTGAAGGTCATCACCAGCACGTCTTGCGGCAGCATGGGGCGCACCGGTGCGGTGCCCTCGTGGCCGTGGCCCAGCACCAGGCGCACATACAGCGCGGCAATGGTCCAGGTCTTGCCGGTGCCAGCACTGGCCTCGATCAGGTGGCTGCCGCGCAGGGGGAAGGTGTGCGCATTGAGGGTGTGGGCATTTTGGGCGTGGGCCTGGGGGGCGTCGGCATTGGATGCGTGCGTGGTGCTCATGCCTGCTCTGCCTCTTCGCTGTCGTGGGGCGCATCGGGCAAGGCCTCGATCTCGGCTTGCTCGGCCCAGGCCTTCAAAGGCGCGTAAACGGTTTGGGCCAGGCGCTCGAACGCGCCCGTGGCCAACAGATCCTCGACCGTGGGGTAGGTGCGGGCCAGCGCCGGGTCTTTGTCTTTTTCGGCGCGCTTGAAGTCACTGCCCTCGTAGGCATCGGCCAGCGCGTTGGGGTTCTCCGGGTCTTTGAGCCACTGCAGGGCCACACCCGGCGGCAGTGGCAGCGGCCAACGCATGCCCTCGGCCCAAACGCCCAACAGCGCAGTCAACTGGGCGCGGGCGGCCTCTGGCACTTGCTCGGCCATGCGCAGCACGGCGTTGCGGCCCACCACCACACACCTCATGGGCTGGTCCATGGCGGCAGCGGCCAGCGACAGCAGCCAAATATCGATCAGTTTGTCGGGGTGGGCCTGCGGTGTTTTGTTTTTCAGGTTGGCCAGATCGCTGGCGCGCAGGTGCAAGGACATCAGCCCCCCTTCACTCACACCTGTGCCTGCCAGCACATCGCCCAGCGCGTCCTGCATGGCGACCTGGGGGTGCGCCCAATCCAACAGCAGGCGCTCGGCCGCATCGGGGTAAGCCTGCCGCTCGCGCAGCGCTGCGCCCAGCATGGCCTGAAGGCGGGCCTGGAGATGCTCTGCAGCGAGCGTGCCCACGCCCGCCAGCGGCAAGGCCCCGGCCTGGCGCAAGCGCTGCACCACCTGCTGCACATGCGCGGGCAAGGTGTCGGCACTCAGCTCGGTGGGCACATGCTGCAGCTCGTGGTCGATCAACTGGTACAGGTCCAGGCCAGCCAGACCAAACAACTCTTCGTCGCGCAGTTCGCTGCGCTCATCCTCCAGGTGCACCTGCAGGCGTTCCCGAAAAAACGCGCCCACGGGCTTGCGCAAAAAGCGGGCGAGTTGGGTGAGCGTGAGGACAGGCACGCCCTGCGCAGATTCCATCGGGGGTAGCCAGTCGATCAATGTCTTTGCAGGAGCGGTCTCCGACCGCGATGGTTTTTCGGCCAGGGCTTCGCGGCCTGCGACCGCTCCTACCGCCGCCGAGTCCTGCGCTGCACGCCACTCTTTGGCATAGGTTTGCAAACCACTGCCCTCTTCAAAATAAGTGCGGCTGAAGGCTTGCAGCGGGTGCACCGTGGTCAGTTCTTGGGCCGAGCCTTTGCCCCACAGCAGGTCGATCTCGTCGCGCAGTTGTGACACCAGCACCGAAGGCGGTTGTTCGCTGTTGTCGCGCACACTGCGGCCGCTCCAACTGACATAAAGCACTTGGCGCGCCGACAGCAGGGCTTCGAGCATGAGCTGGCGGTCATCGTCACGGCGCGAGCGGTCGCCGGGGCGGCTCATGCCTTTCAGGCCCATCAGGTCGAAGTCGGCGCGCGGGCTGCGGCGCGGGTAGTCGCCGTCGTGCATGCCCAGCAGGCACACCACCTTGAACGGGATCGCGCGCATCGGCATGAGCGTGCAAAAGGTCACGCCCCCGGCCCGAAAGCGCTGCTCAAGTCGCGGAGTTTTGAGCGCCTCGAGCCAGGCCGAACGGGCCACAGCCAGCGGCACCGCCTGGGTAAAACCCGCCTCAGCGCAAGCCCGCAACCAGTCGGTCAGCGCCTGATCCAAAGCAGACAGTGCGTTGCGGTCGTTGTCGTCTCGCGGCTTGAACATCGCGGTCAGCAAGGCACGGCCGCGCTCGGCCCATTGCGCGGGCGTGGCGTCTTGCGTGGCGGTTTGCCACCAGTCGATCAAGGCCTGCAACAGGTGTGCAAGCGACCCGGCCAGCTCGGCATCGAGCCCGCCCACTTCGGGGTAAGGCGTGGCCCCGGGCGCATCGGCGGTCACCGGATCGGCCCCGCAGGCATAACCCATGAGCATGCGCTGCACCCCAAACAGCGCTGAGTTGTCCTCGCCGCACATGCCCAGCCCCAAGCCCGCGCGGTGCTCGGCAGACAAGCCCCAGCGGATGCCCGAGCACGCCATCCAGCGCGTCAGCGTGGGCAAGCCCACCTCGCTCAGGCCAAAACGGGCGGCCAGGGCAGGCACTTCGAGCAGCTCGACCAGCTCGCTCATGCGGCTGCGCTGCTGCGGCAAGGCCAGCAACCATTCGACCGCATGGATGAGCGGGCTGATGACCTGCGCGCCCAAGTCGGCAATGTCATAGGGGATGAACCGCGCATCGGCGCGCTTGTGCTGGCCAAACACAGCGCGGATCGCGGGGGCCATGGTTTCGATGTTGGGCACCATGACCACCACGTCGCGGGGTGACACAGGCTGATCGCCTGGCGGGTTGTGGAACCACAGCAGCAGTTGGTCGTGCAGCACCTCCAGCTCGCGCACCGGGCTGTGCGCGATTTTGAAAACAATCGATTCATCGCCCTGAGCCCATGGCTCCACAGGGATGCCGCCGCTGGACGGCTCCAGGTCGCGGATGCGCCGCTGCAACTGCGCCAGCAAGCGCGTGACGTTTTCGCCGGGCACGTCCTCAAAAAAGTCCAGGCGTGGCCACTGCGTGAGTTGCTGGGCCGCTTGCAGGTTGTCAAACGCGTCCAACTGGCGGATGAAGTCACGCCCCTGCCGCCCCCAAGCAGCCAGCAGCGTGGGCGCGTGCAGGTGCATCTGCGCCAGAGGCAAACTGGCCAAGGCCTCGCCCCGATAAGCATGGCGACGCCGCTCTGCCTGCAGCCATTCGCGCCCGTCGATGATGTCGCCCCAGTGGTATTGGCACGGGTTGGGCACGGCCAGCATGACCTGGCTGTGCGCGGCCAGCGCCGTCAGCATCTCCAGCAGCTGCCCCGGCATGTGGCTCATGCCAAACACCGACACACGCCGCGCCACGGCGCTAGCCAAAGGCTGACCCGACTGCAAATGCGCAAACGCCCGCGCATGCAGCGCGGGGCGCGTGGCTTGGCGCTGGCTGTCATCCAACGTGGCCAACACGCGCCGCCACAACTCGGCCTGCCAGAGCTGGTCATCGGCCAGTTCGTCCGAACCTGCGGCCTTGCGCAACACATCGCGCCCAGCGGCCCAGTCTTGCAGCCAGTCGGGTCGGTAAATTTGATACTGATCAAACAGATCGGCCAGGCGGCTAGCCAGTTGCAGCAGCCGGTCAGGCTCGTCGCCGCGCAAAAAACCCGCCACAGGCTTGAAGACAGGGTCCCCCAAGCAGCCGGGCAGCAAAGCCATCAACCGCCAGGTCATGGGCAGTTTGTCCAGCGGCGAGTCGGGCGGCACGTTGTGCGCACCCAGCACCTGCCGATAAGTGCGCCACAAAAACCGCGAAGGCAGCTCCACCCGCGTGGCCGCGCACACACCGCTCTGGCGCGCCAACTCGATCTTGATCCACTCGGCCATGCCGTTGCTTTGCACCAGCACCACTTCACTCTCGAGCGGATCCAGCGGGTGCGCGCGCAGCCAGCCCGTCAGGGTGTCGGCCAACACCTCAGAGCGGTGGCTGTGCAGGGCAATGAAACCGGGAGAGATGGAGGAGGCAGGCATGCGGTGAACAAGTGCAGACATGGAAGCGAAGGGACAAGAATAGCCGCAATCGTGCCCGCCACCGGGCTCATGGCAGGAGCCCTGCATTGCCTAAATTTTAAGCACTATCCGCCACGCCAGTCAGGATGCGGCTTGGCGCAGTTGTACAAGGACTTATCCACACCTTTGGGCGGGGAATTTGGAGGCAACTGTAAATCCGCAGAAGCGGACGTCACTCTTTTTGCAGAATCTGACTGCAAAGCGGACACAATCGACTTGCATCACAGACCCTCTCTCAAAGAACGCCTGGCGCTTGAAACACTGGCCTTGGCTTGCCACTGCCCTGCTTTTGCCCCTGCTCATGACACCTGCATTTGCTCAGCGCATTAAATACGGCAGAGGTCACCAGATTGGTCGTCAGAGTTCCGCGCGATATGACTGCGCCTTGGACCAGCAGATTGAATGCGTGGACAGCGAACACAAGCACAAGGCCCTGCCCATATGGCTGTAGTGGTGATGATCACCATCCCCGCACCAAAATGGCGGGGGTGCCCGATGTGCTTCAGTGGGGTCCAAGTCGGCAAGCAGCCCGTGCGGGAAGACCTTGCCGTGCACTTGATGCAATAGATTTTTGCCAGATGGCAAATGCCCAAGCGCTTTGATTTAAATGGTCGGCGTGGCGGGATTCGAACTCGCGACCCCTTGCACCCCATGCAAGTGCGCTACCAGGCTGCGCTACACGCCGACAAGCTTTAAATTATAGCCTGATTATGAGCGCCACTTAAGGTGAGCAGGTCACGTATTTGTAGCAACTCTTCTTGAATAGAAAAATTGGCAGTCAAGGCCTGCACCTTGTTCGGCCCAGGTGCATCAGACGCCTGTGACACAGGACTATCCAATGGCACTGTGCCCAAGGGATCGAAAGAAGCAGGGTCATTCAGGCCGGCCGTTCGACTGAGCTCGCGGTCGATTTGCACGAGTTCCTGCAATTTGTTTCGCGCACCGCTGATGGTGAATCCTTGGTCGTACAGGAGTCCACGAATTTTACGAATCATCATGACTTCATGGCGCTGGTAATAACGGCGATTGCCTCGCCTCTTCACAGGCCGCAACTGTGTGAATTCCTGCTCCCAGTAACGCAACACATGGGGCTTGACACAGCACAGCTCGCCCACCTCACCAATGGTGAAATAACGCTTGGCCGGGATGGGTGGTAGCAAACTGTCCATGACTGACAACACGTTAAACGGAAAACCTCGTAGCTTACTGCAACTGGCTTTAGCCAGTCCAGCTTTCTTGGAAAAGGACCAAGAGCAGGTAAACACCAACGAAAAAGCCCAAACAGTGATCTGCTTGGGCTTTTTGATTTTGGCGGAGTGGACGGGACTCGAACCCGCGACCCCCGGCGTGACAGGCCGGTATTCTAACCAACTGAACTACCACTCCTGGTAGCTGTAACTTTTGCCAGACTGCTGATGCAGCTGACCAAGTGCCACAAAACTTGGCGACCCTACGGGGATTCGAACCCCGGTACTCACCGTGAAAGGGTGATGTCCTAGGCCTCTAGACGATAGGGTCATAACCTGGACTGGTTTTTGCGAACCGATTCAACACTTTGGTGGAGGTAAGCGGGATCGAACCGCTGACCTCTTGCATGCCATGCAAGCGCTCTCCCAGCTGAGCTATACCCCCTTTGACTCAACGCTGAGCATTGCTGCTTTTCGTCGTGCCTCGTTGGTGTTGAGACATGGATTATAGACAGAAATTCAGGCGTTTTTGAGGCGTTTTGTAATTTTTTCTCGTGCACTTAAAGACAACACCGCATCAAGCGATGGGGTCTGGGTGGTGCCCATCACCAGCACGCGCACTGGCATGGCCAACTGCGGCATCTTGAGGCCTGTTTCGGCCAGGGTTTGCTTGATGGCGTTGGCAATGGCGTCTTTGTTCCAGTCACAAGCAGCCAACTTATGGGCCAACACATTCAGCGCAGGCTTGACCGCCTCGGTCACATGCTGCTCTCTTTCTTGCGGGTTGGACACCACGTCCAGATAGAAAGCCGAGATCCATTGGGCCAAGACCACGAGCGTGTCGCAACGGTCTTTGAAAAGACCGCAAATGTTCGCCAATCGCTCATCGGGCACCACACCCAATTTGGCCAGGAAGGGCTGCACGGATAGCGCCAATTCGGGATCATTCATGGCTTTGATGTGCTGGGCATTGACCCATTTGAGTTTGGCTTCGTCAAACTGCGCGGCGCTGCGGCCCAGGTGGTCCAGGTTGAACCATCCCAGAAACTGTGCACGGCTGAAAATCTCATCGTCACCATGGCTCCAGCCCAGACGTGCAAGGTAGTTAACCATGGCGTCGGGCAAATAGCCTTCGTCGCGGTAGGCCGTAACGGCCTTGGCACCGTTGCGCTTGCTCATCTTTTCACCCTGCTCGTTCAGCACAGTGGGCAAGTGGGCGTACACCGGCGGCTCTTTGCCGAGGGCTTTGAAGATGTTGATTTGGCGGGGAGTATTGTTGACGTGATCGTCACCGCGAATCACATGCGTGATGGTCATGTCGATGTCGTCCACCACCACACAGAAGTTGTAGGTAGGCGTACCGTCCGGACGGGCGATGACCAGATCGTCCAGCTCGTCGTTGCTGATTTCAATGCGGCCTTTGACCTTGTCGTCCCAGACGACCATGCCGCCGAGAGGGTTCCTGAAACGCAGCACAGGCTTCACACCCACGGGAATGACAGGCAATTTCTTGCCAGGCTCGGGACGCCAGGTGCCATCGTAGCGAGGCTTTTCCTTGTGGGCCATCTGACGTTCGCGCAAGGCATCGAGTTCAGCCACGCTCATGTAGCAGGGATATACGTGGCCTGCAGCAATCAAATCGGCCAGCACCGCCTTGTAGCGGTCCATGCGTTGCATTTGGTAGAACGGGCCTTCGTCATGGTCCAGGCCCAGCCAGGTCATGCCCTCGATGATCACGTCCACAGACGCCTGAGTAGAGCGGTCGAGGTCGGTGTCTTCGATTCGCAAGATGAAGTCACCGCCCGTCGCGCGGGCAAAGGCCCAGGGGTACAAAGCCGATCGGATATTGCCCAGGTGAATGAAGCCTGTGGGCGATGGAGCAAAGCGGGTGCGTGTACGTGCTGGGGTGGTCATGTCAAAGGGTATTTAGACCGCGGGAAAGATCTTTTTGGACGTCTTGTGGGTATTCCAGGCCAACAGCCACGCGAATGAGGCCCTGCCCGATGCCTGCGTCCTGGCGCTGGGTTTCGGTCAGTCGTCCGTGCGATGTACTGGCCGGGTGAGTCACCAGGGTTTTGGTATCGCCCAGATTGGTGGACAAGGACAGCATTTGCATCTGGTCCAACACATGGAAAGCGCGTTGGCGGGCTTGTTCGGGGCCATCAGCCCTGACATCAAAAGACAACACCGCCCCCCCCAAACCCGACATCTGGCGCATTGCCAAGTCGTGCTGGGGATGGCTGGCCAAGCCCGGGTAATGGACACGGGCAACCGCCGGATGTTTTTCCAGCCATTCGGCCAACGTTTGAGCACGCGCGGTTTGGGCACGCATGCGCAAGTCCAGGGTTTCGAGGCCTTTGAGCACCACCCAAGCATTGAAGGGTGCCAAGGTCATACCGCCGCTTTTGAGCACAGGCAAAAACTTCTCGGTGATCATTTGCTGCGAGGCGCACAAGGCCCCAGCCATCACGCGCCCTTGGCCATCGAGGTACTTGGTACCGGAGTGCATGATGATGTCGGCCCCCATGGCTACCGGACGTTGCAAGGCCGGCGTCGCAAAGCAGTTGTCCACGGCAAACAAGGCACCGGCGTTGTGGGCCATGTCGGCCAAGGCCTTGATGTCGCAAACCTCGGTCAGCGGGTTGGTCGGTGTTTCAGCAAACAACAACTTGGTGTTGGGGCGGATAGCCGCTTGCCAGTCTTGCAAATCGGTCTGCGACACGAAGCTCGATTCCACGCCAAACTTGGCCAGATCGGAACCGATGAGTTTGATAGTGGAGCCAAACATGGAGCGCGAGCACACCACATGGTCGCCCGCACCGAGAAGGCCAATGCACATCATGAGGATGGCCGACATTCCCGAAGCCGTTCCCATGGCCGCCTCGGTGCCCTCGAGTGCAGCCAGGCGCATCTCCATGCTGGAGACCGTCGGGTTGCCGTAACGACCGTAGGTGTAGCCCTCTTCATCACCTGCAAATCGGGCGGCGGCGGCGGCGGCCGTGAGCTGCACATAACCACTGGTCAGGTACAGAGCCTCGGAATTCTCACCGAATTGGCTGCGCTCGACCGCTGCGCGCACCGCCAAGGTTTCAATGTGCATGTCGTCAAACCGTGAATATTCGCTCATGGCGGGTCCTCATTCGCTGGCGTTGGGTAGGGCCAAACGCGAGTTGTCGTCTGCGTCCTCTCTCACTTGGGGACGGGTGTCATGAAGGCGGTTGATGTCGTCGATCGAGATATCACCCGTGACGTACACACCGTCAAAGCAGGAGGCATCGAAGTTCGACAATACTCCCGCTGCGTTGACACGCGCTTGGGCCACAGCAGTTTTCATGGCATCCACGTCCTGGTAAATCAGGGCATCACAGCCGATGATCTGACGAATCTTTTCGATGCTGCGTCCATGGGCCACCAATTCTTCTTTGGTGGGCATGTCGATGCCATACACGTTGGGGTAGCGCACTGGAGGCGCTGCACTGGCCATGTAGACCTTGCGGGCGCCTGCGTCACGTGCCATCTGCACAATTTCGCGGCTGGTGGTACCGCGAACGATGGAGTCGTCGACCAGCAGCACATTGCGGCCCTTGAATTCGCTGACAATGACATTGAGTTTTTGGCGCACCGATTTTTTGCGCACCGCCTGACCCGGCATGATGAAGGTTCGGCCAACGTAGCGATTCTTAACAAAGCCCTCGCGGTAAGGGATGCCCAGCAAATGTGCCAACTGGGTGGCGCTGGGGCGGCTGGACTCGGGGATGGGAATGATCACGTCGATGTCGCTGGGCGGAACAGTGGAGATGACACGCTTGGCAAGGGTCTCGCCCAGGTTCAGGCGTGCCTGGTAAACCGAGATACCGTCGATAGTGGAGTCGGGACGGGCCAAGTACACGTACTCAAAAATGCAAGGACTGAGCTGAGCCTTGTCACTGCAGGGCTCGGTGTTGAGTTGACCTTGCAGGTCAATAAAGATCGCTTCGCCCGGTGCAATGTCCCGTTCAAATTGGTGAGAAGTGCCCTCAAGCGCTACCGACTCACTGGCCAGCATGATGGTGCCGTCGGCGCTGCGTCCCATGCACAAAGGACGAATACCATGCGGGTCGCGAAAAGCCAACAAACCGTGCCCGGCGATAAGAGCGATGACCGCATAAGAGCCCTTGACCCGCCGGTTCACGCCGCGCACCGCTTCAAATACATCCACCGGTTTCAGGGGGAAACCACGCGTGGTTTTCTCAAGTTCATGGGCCAGCACGTTGAGCAAGACTTCGGAGTCACTCTCGGTGTTGATATGACGATGGTCGTTAGAAAACAATTCGGCCTTCAAGGCGTGGGCATTGGTCAGGTTGCCGTTGTGTACAAGCACCAGACCAAAAGGCGCGTTCACATAAAAGGGTTGGGCCTCTTCTTCGCTGAAGGCGTTACCCGCCGTGGGATAACGCACTTGCCCCAAGCCACAGTTGCCAGGCAAACTGCGCATGTTGCGGGTGCGGAACACATCGCGCACCATTCCTTTTGCCTTGTGCATGAAAAATTTGCGGTCGAGCTGCGTGACTATGCCAGCCGCGTCTTGCCCCCGATGCTGGAGCAGCAACAAAGCGTCATAAATCAACTGATTGACTGGGGCGCTGCTGACCACGCCGACGATTCCGCACATAAATGGTTATCCGTTCAAACAATGAACCCGCTCTGAAACCTCAGGGCAAGAAGCCCACAAACTTCTCTGGCAACAAGGGTTTAAAGCCGTTGAGGACAGTCTCCAACCAGGCCGCTCCCACCGCGTTTTGCCACCATGGCTGCTCTGTCATCCCAAGCAATTTCAACAGCACGGTGAGCGCCAACAAGACCACCACCCCACGCACCAGACCAAAGGCTGCCCCCAAAGAGCGGTCGACAGGCCTCAAACCTACCGTTTCCACCAATTTTTTGACCAATCCCGACAGCATGCCGGAGGCAAACAAGGTAACCACGAAAACCAATACAAAAGCCACAGCGTATTGAACAGAGTCAGGAGCACCCCCCACCAAAGGCAAGAGGCTGACGACATCATGGGCCAGCCATTGGGCCACGATGAAAGCCGAAATCCATCCCGCCAAGGACAAGACTTCGTAAACCAAGCCACGCCAGAACCCCAACACCAGTGAGGCCATCAAAACCCCAAGCAACAAACAATCGGTAAGGGTCAGTGACATGTCAAAGCTTCTGCACTACAGCTGGCAAATCGAGCTTGCGGATGCGTGCAGCCGCTTTGTCAGCGTCTTCCTTGGTGTCGAAGGGCCCCACACGAATGCGGGTGGTGCTTTTGCCATCTTTTTCAACCACCTGGGTGTAGGTCTTGAGCCCGGCTTGGTCCAATTTGTTGCGCACATCCCGCACCTTGGCAACATCGCTGAATGCCCCCACTTGTATCACTAGACGTCCTTTGCTTGTCTTTGCGGGCTTTCCGTCCAACAGGGCTTGGGCCTTCAGGCCATCGTCTTTGGGTTTGGGCGCAGGCCTGGGGTCGGTCTTGACCTCAGATTTGGCCGCCACCTGCTTTTCAGCAGGTTTTTCAGACCCCTTGTCCGCCATCTTGCCTGCGGGCAGGTCGGCCACTTTTTCGGACGGGGTGGCCACTGGCTTGGGCAAGACCGCTTCACTGACATCCAGACTGGACTGTGTGGGAACAATGGCTTGAGCCGAAGGCAACAAAGGCTTGGCGGGCGCCTGGTCCACAGGTATGGGTATATGACTGGTCAACGCCGGGGTTTTTTGCTTGTCTGGCACCACGATGGGGGTGTCCACTGCGACAGGCCGAGGTTGGGTGTCAAACAACAAAGGAAAACCCACCACAGACATCGAGACCAGAACCACTGCACCTGTCAAGCGATGTCGAGCTCTGCGGCGAACGATTTCGATGCTTTCGCTGGGGCCCGGTGCGGGTCCATCGTTGGAGGAGTTTTGACCAGGAAAACGGAACTTAAAAAACGCCATGGCAGTTGCTCAGGGGCTGAGGTGTTTGGCTTGAAGACGCGGGATGCCGTCTTTCAGAACACCGCCCACAGTATGGAAGGAGCCAAAGACTACGATTCTATCAGCCGGGTCAGCAGCCTCGATGGCCGCTGAAAGCGCGTGCATGGGATCGGCATGCACACTGCTGGCTGTGTCTGTTCGGGTGTTTTGGCCTTGCCATACCTGCTGCAAGTCGGTCGCCTTGGCGGCCCTGGGCAATGGCAAGTCAGTGAAGTACCAACGATCCACCAAAGGATTGATACGCTGGAACATGGGCAACAGGTCTTTGTCAGCCATGGCCCCAAATACAGCGTGGGTGGTGGGGTAAAAGCCCATGGCATCCAGATTGACCGCCAGGGCGGCCACGGAGTGCGGGTTGTGTGCCACATCCAGCACCAGGACAGGTTGTCCCGGTACGATCTGAAAACGCCCGGCCAACTCGACCATGGCCAAGCCATTGCGAACCGCCTGAGCCGTCACCGGTATGCGCTGACGAAGCGACTCCAACGCGGCCAAAACTCCCGACGCGTTGATCAACTGATTGGCTCCCCGCAAGGCAGGGTAAGCCAGGCCGCTGTAGCGGCGATCACGCCCAGCCCAGGCCCATTGCTGTTTGTCACCTGCGTAATTGAAGTCGCGACCGAACAACCACAACTGAGCACCGATAGCGGTGGCATGGTCCATCACACTTTGAGGCGCCACAGGATCGCTCACGATGACAGGTCTGCCTGGTCGCATGACACCGGCTTTTTCCCGGCCAATGGTCTCACGGTCGTTGCCCAAAATGGCCGCGTGGTCAATATCGATGCTGGTGATGATGGTGCAGTCGGCATCCATGATGTTGACCGCATCCAGCCTGCCCCCCATGCCCACTTCCAGAATGGCGACATCCAATTGGGCTTGGGCCATCAAATGGAAGATGGCCAAGGTGCTGAATTCAAAATAAGTGAGACTGACATCACCGCGCACGGCCTCCACAGCGGCAAAAGCATCGGCAAACATCTCTGCCGATGCCGACTCTCCGTGCAATCGGCATCGCTCCTCAAAGTGAACCAGATGGGGAGATGTGTACACCCCAGTTCGATAGCCAGCTTGCAGCAACACCGCCTCGAGCATGGCGCAGGTCGACCCCTTGCCATTGGTGCCAGCCACCGTGATCACTGGGCAGTCAAAACGCAAATTCATGCGCTCAGCGACGGCTTTCACGCGCTCGAGCCCCATGTCGATGGCTACGGGGTGGAGATGCTCGCACCAGTCGAGCCATTGCTGTAGAGTCTTCATAGGCGGCGATTGTCGCCCAGACTGGTCCATCTTCATTCGTCAAAACCATGCACCCCATTGTTTTCGGCATTCCCAACTGCGACACCGTCAAAAAAGCCCGCGTCTGGCTGACTGAGCACGGTTTCCAAGTTTCTTTTCACGACTTCAAGAAAAAAGGCGTTCCTGCGGCCGCACTCCAGACCTGGCTGACTCAATTGGGCTGGGAGAAACTGCTCAATCGCCAAGGCACGACCTGGCGGAAGCTCGATGCGGACCTCAAGGCTAGCGTCATTGACGCTGCCAGCGCTGCAAAAATCATGTCGGCGCACCCCAGCACCATCAAAAGACCCGTGATCGTTTGGCCCTCTGGCCAAATCACCCTGGGTTTTGTCCCAGATCAATGGCCTGGCTGAGCTGTGTTGGATGACAACTGTTACATATCTTTACAGCTTGGCACTGCCTCTCAAGCCCTGGCTTGTTTACACTCGATACCAAACGGACTTCAGTATTGGAAAAGCCATGAAAACACTTTGGGCGTCAGGTGTCTTGTTGGGGTGGTTTGCCTCGATGCCTGCAGTTTTGAATGCTCAGGAGCTGGGGCAGGTCATCTCCAGAAGCCCGGTCTACCAACAAGTGATGGTGCCTCGCCAAACTTGCATCCAGGTGCCCGTCACACAGCCAGCACCGTCTTCGGGCGCTGGCGCCTTGATGGGGGCCATCGCTGGTGGCGCCATGGGCAATGCCGTCGGTGATGGTTCGGGCAGGGCCTTGGCCACCGTGATCGGTATTGTCGGCGGCGCCATGGTGGGCAATCGGATCGAAGACCCCAATGCCGCTTTTGTGCAAAACCAGACCCACTGCAGCACCCAAAACGTTTATGAAAACCGTTTGGTGGGCTACAGCGTAGTCTATGAATACGCCGGCAAGCAATACACCGTTCAATTGCCGCAAGACCCCGGCACGACCATTCCCTTGCAGGTCACCCCGCTGGGTCAGGGTCTGCGCTCAGAAGGCTCCTCCTCTGCCGCTCCAACTGGCTACAGCACACTGGCCACCGTCGCCCCGCAAGTGGTTTATGTCCCTGCCCCGGTTTATGTGAGCCGCCCTCCTGTTTACAGCCACATTGACCTGAGCTGGCATTCCCCCCGGCCTGTGATCCGCTTCAGCGGCCAACGCAACCTTCATGAACACGCCCGGTCGCATCGTCACGCCACCACCTATGCACATGGCCATTGGCGCTGAGAGACCCATGCACAGACCATGACTCAGGCCACACGCAGCCGGGTGCCCTAAAATAACCAGCTTGTGATCGACGCGGCCTTATGGCCGCGTTTTTATGCAGCGAGCCCGAACTGCTAACCCGGACCTGTTTTTCCCATGACCACCCAAACCATCGACGGCGTTTCCGTCAACACCCAAGCCAATGTTTACTTTGACGGCAAATGTGTCAGCCACGGCTTGACCCTGGCCGACGGCACCCAACTGTCGGTGGGCGTAATCCTGCCCGTCCACACTCACCTTCAACACCGGTGCACCTGAAATCATGGAGTGTGTGGGCGGCTCTTGCGAGTACAAGCTCGACGGCAGCAGCCGAGTGGGTCAAGTCCAGCGCTGGCGAAGAGTTCAACGTGCCCGGCAACTCCAAGTTCGAGATCCGCGTGACCGAGCCTTACCACTACATTTGCCACTTCGGTTGATTCCCTCATGAGCACCATCCTGCAAAACCTGCCCAAAGGGCAAAAAGTCGGCATCGCCTTTTCTGGCGGCCTCGACACATCGGCCGCCCTGCTGTGGATGAAACAAAAGGGCGCCCTGCCCTATGCGTACACCGCCAACCTGGGTCAACCCGACGAGGCCGACTACAACGAAATTCCCCGCAAGGCGATGGAATACGGCGCAGAAAAAGCCCGCCTGGTCGATTGCCGCACCCAGCTGGCACACGAAGGCATTGCCGCCATCCAGAGCGGCGCGTTCCACATCTCCACGGGCGGCATCACCTACTTCAACACCACACCTTTGGGCCGCGCTGTGACCGGCACCATGCTGGTCGCCGCCATGAAGCAGGACGATGTCAACATCTGGGGCGACGGCAGCACCTTCAAGGGCAACGACATCGAGCGCTTTTACCGCTATGGCCTGCTGACCAACCCCAACTTGAAGATCTACAAGCCCTGGCTCGACCAGTTGTTCATCGACGAGCTGGGCGGCCGCGCTGAAATGAGCGCCTTCATGACCGCCAACGGCTTTGGCTACAAGATGAGTGCCGAAAAGGCCTACTCCACCGACAGCAACATGCTGGGCGCGACCCACGAAGCCAAAGACTTGGAAAGCCTGCAAAGCGGCATGAAGATCGTCAACCCCATCATGGGCGTGGCCTTCTGGAAGCCCGAAGTGCAAGTCAAAGCCGAAGAAGTGAGCGTGCGCTTTGAAGAAGGCATGCCCGTGGCCCTGAACGGCGTGGAATACGCCGACCCGGTCGAGTTGTTCCTGATAGCCAACGAAATCGGCGGCCGCCACGGTTTGGGCATGAGCGACCAGATCGAAAACCGCATCATCGAAGCCAAGAGCCGCGGCATCTACGAAGCCCCCGGCATGGCGCTGTTGCACATCGCCTACGAGCGCCTGGTCACCGGCATCCACAACGAAGACACCATCGAGCAGTACCGCATGAACGGCTTGAAGCTGGGTCGTTTGTTGTACCAGGGCCGCTGGTTTGACCCGCAGTGCATCATGTTGCGCGAAACCGCCCAGCGCTGGGTGGCCCGCGCCGTGACCGGCACCGTGACACTGGAACTGCGCCGTGGCAACGACTACAGCATCCTGAACACCGAGTCGCCCAACCTGACCTACGCCCCAGAGCGTTTGTCGATGGAAAAAGTGGAAGACGCGCCGTTCAGCCCACTGGACCGTATTGGCCAGCTGACCATGCGCAACCTGGACATCGTGGACACCCGCGCCAAACTGGGCATCTACGCGCACACCGGTTTGTTGTCGGTGGGCGAAGGCCCGCACATCTACAAGCTGGATGGCAACGGCAAGAAGTGATTCTTTGAATCGGCATAGGGGGCCTCCATTGTAGGAGGCACCCCTGCCACACCACCCGGCATGCGGGTCCGCACCGGGCGGTTCGAGAGCTTGAGGTCAGGACAGCCTTGGCACCCCCAGCCGGTCAAAGTACGCAATGGTCAGTACGCGCTTAATGGCTCCGTCACTGTTGCGCCACCACCGATGGCAGTTACCCGCCACTTGGTTGGCCACATCTTTCAATGCCCCCAGCGCCTTGAGTTCCCGGTAGATCGCCTTCGGCCTCTTCCAATGCTTGAGCTGGATGGCCCGCAGTCGGTGGCGCAGCCACTCGTCCAGCTCTCGCCAGACCCTGGGCGTTTGCGCCATCCCGAAGTACGCCTTCCAGCCCAGCAGGTAGGGCCGCAGTTTGTCCACCACCTGCGCCATGCTGCACCCGCCCGAGCGGCACGTGAGTTGCCGGATGCGAGCCTTGAAGTTGTCCAGTGCCTTGTAGGCCACCGCACATTTGACTTCTTTGCCCTTGGCCATCCACAACGCATACCCCAGGAACTTGCGCCCAAGGGCGCTGGCCACTGCACTCTTGGCTTCGTTGATCTGAAGCTTCAAGCCCGTGTACAGCTTCCTGAGGTAGCCCATCACCCTCTCGCCCGCCTGCTTGCTGCCCACGTAAACGTTGCAATCGTCGGCGTAGCGCGCGAAGCAGTAGCTGCGCGCCTCCAACGCCTTGCCCACTTCGTCTAGCAGCACGTTGGCCAACAGCGGACTGAGTGGCCCGCCTTGCGGCGTGCCCAGATGGCGATCGACCACCACCCCGCCATCCATGATCCCAGCGTTCAAGTAAGCCCGAATCAGCCGGATGACTCCAGCGTCGTCGATGCGCCTTTTGAGCCTGTCGATCAGGATGTCGTGGTTGACCCGGTCAAAGAACTTGGCCAGGTCCACGTCCACCACCATGCGTTTGCCCGATTGGACGTACGCCCGTGCGGCCTTGACCGCATCGTGTGCACGCCTGCCCGGTCGAAACCCGTGGCTGTGGTCGCTGAAGGTGGGGTCGATCAGCGGTTGCAGCACCTGTAAAAGGGCCTGCAGGTTCTGTCTCGTCAGCGCCGCCTCCAGCAGGCCACCAGTGCCTGCCAGCTGCTTTGCCGACCCTGTGCGCGGGTGCTCAAGAGGCGGGCCGCAGGCTTCGCCGCTGGCAAGATCACTGGCGGCTTCACCCCTTGCTACGCTTGCCCGCCCAGGTTGCCCCGGCATCTGACGCATGGCCTTTGACATCTTCTTGTCCTCGCTCACTCACTCTCGTTCGGTCCTTCGTGCTGGCCGCACCTCCCATTCAGGTTTCGGGCTTGCACTACTACGACCTGTGCTGACTTCTCACTCCGGCAAAGCCGTCGCCCTTTCAGACGCAAGGCGAGATCTCCCCAGGTAAGAACGCACTCCTTCGCTGCACAACCGCTGCATCTACGCCACTTCGCCTTGATCACGAGAGCTTCGCGGTAAACGGCCCGCTCGCCCTGCTTGGCAGCGCCTTCTATGCAGTTCTTGTTCATCGGCTCGCAGTTTCGCTCCACGCTTCCTTCCCACACTCGGTCACCCTCATGCAGTTGCGCTTCGCTTCGTTCGCTGTGATCAACTTACGGGAGGACTTGCACCTCCAGGAGTGCGCCCGTGCCGGGCGCACCGCTCAAAAAAACGGCCTTTGGGCCGTTTTTGTTCTCTGCTTGGTTTTTTGTGGGTGTTTTCCGCCTTGTCAGGGCGGGCAGCCGACCAGTCTCATAACTCGCTTCGCTCGCCAAATCGGCCGATCCGACTGCCCGCCCTGATAAGGCTAGGTTGTAGGTCAATCCCAACAAATGATAGATCTCGGCAGCAAATCACCCCAAACAATCCGCCCATGCCCAGCATCAGCATGTTCTACGGAATCCTGGTCTCCATGTTCTTTGAGGACACGGACAGGCATCACCTTGCTCACATCCATGTGCGTTATGCAGGCGATAAAGCGGCTTTCGCGATTGATGACTGACGCGTGTTGGCGGGTGGTTTTCCGCCCAAACAGCTGGAAATGGTTCAAGCTTGGATCGAAATCCACAAAGATGAACTGCTGGCCGACTGGGAATTGGCCAAGGCTGGCGAGCAACCCTATCCGATTGACCCTCTGCGTTAAGGAGCCAGAGCATGCAAGATTTGTTGGATGTTGTCTTGGTCAAGCCCATGAAAGATCATTGGCTGGCTTTGTCGTTTGAGAATGGCGAAAACCGTTTGTTGGATGTCAAACCTCTGCTGACCAAAAAACCATTTGAGCCATTGCAGCAATGGCATGTCTTTGAACAGGCTTTTGTGTTTGCGGGAACAGTGAACTGGCCCGGCAACATCGACATTGCCCCAGAGACTTTGTAAGAGCGCTCCGTGCGTGCTTGAGCTTTCCCTTTGAACTGGCGGATTCAAGTACGAACTGCAACAAAGATGAATCCGGTAATGGGTGGCTGAGGATGCGTTGGCATCATGGCCGTTTTAACCGCCAAGTCGAAGTTGCCCAATGTACCAGCACCTCAGCCGCGAAGAACGATACCCAATTCACAGCCTCTTGAAAGCCAAACAAACCATCAGCGAGATCGCCCGACAACTCCACCATGCGGCGGGCCAGGTCGATGATTTTGACGGGCTGGCCCATGTCCAGCACAAACACATCGCCGCCCTGCCCCATGGCACCGGCCTGAATCACCAGCTGCGCAGCCTAGGGGATGGTCATGAAGTAGCGGTTGATTTCGGCATGCGTCGGGGTGATGGGGCCACCGTTTTTGATCTGCTCGCGGAATAAGGGCACCACCGAGCCGCAGGAGTCCAGCACATTTCCAAAGCGCACCATGGTGAAGGCGGTTTTGGCGCTAGGCGCTCTGCCCCCTTGGGCAACCACGGCCAGATTCACCTCGGCCAAGGCTTGCAGCACCATCTCTGCCAAGCGCTTGGTCGCGCCCATTATGTTTGTGGGGCGCACGGCTTTGTCGGTCCTCCCCAGCACAAAGTTATGAATTTAGGTATGCAGTTCAATCTGGTGGTGTTGCAGTTGCACCAAAGTTGGGCGCCCCAGGATCTCCAGCAAAACGGCCACACGCTTGCAGGACACGCTTTGCACCAGCCCCTCGATATCGCCCAGGGCGGTGTGCTTGAGCCGCACGGTTTGGCCGGACTTGAGCGGGCTGAGTGCTTGCAGGGGGGCTTGGTGACGTTCTTGCTCAAGCTGGCGGATGCGCTGCACCAAGTCGTGCTGCAGCGTAGCGGGCTCGAAACCGAAACGCACGATGTTGGAGATGCCTTTGGTGCTGCGCACCACCGAAATGCTTTGGCCGGCGCGGCTGGGCCTGAACAGGATGTAGCGCGGGAACATGGGCTCAAAAATGGCCACAGCGCCTGTCTCGCTGGTTTTGAATTTTTTGAACAGCGGCAAATAGACCTCGAAGGCTTGCTGCTCCAGATTGAACTGGGCCGTGGCCTCGTGACGGGGCTTGGTGTAGGCCAGGTACCAGGGTTCGCTGCCGTCCAAGTCATGCGGCTGGCTGTTTGGCGCGGGGAATGTGGAGGTCATGCAATGGCTCTAATGGGCTCATGGGCGGTGCTGGCCCCCAATATGAGTTGACTCTTGCACCGACCTGAATGGTTTGACAAAGGGCGATCCTTGGCGGCGATTTTTTGAAGTGCAAATAAACAATGGCTTCCACTGGCATTGACCGCTCAAGGCCACTGTATTTTTTTAAGCACAAAGAATAGCCGCTGATTGTATGTTAAAAAAATTTAATTAATACTAAATAAGGTATATACCCTGCCGCTGTAAGCTGGGCTGACGGTAGCCAAGGTGGCAGCGGGCGAGTGATTTTGGCCACCACGTAGTCCAGAAATGTCTTCCATCGATCCGTAAAAGGCAACTGCTCCGCAACATCCCTTACATCTTACAGCCGCACGAATGTTGGCGATGAGCGCGCGCAACTTGTCCTTGGCAGCGTGCTGTGGAAAAAACCTGCGCTGACAGAAGCAAAAGAGAAAGCGCTACGCCAGTGGGCGTGATCGCCGAGGGCACATCCCCAACCGCAGGCCCCTTCTTCCAAGGGACAAACTCCATGACCTGCGCGAACAAGGTTTTGCCTGCGTTCATGGGCATCTCCTGGTGATTGAACCCTTGGAGCACACCTAGTGCACAAAATAAAATTCAAATCGTGGACACCCATGAATCCTCTGAAACCCTTGCCTTTACTCGCTTACAGCGAGTTGGCTATCAAATAAACCGGGCACTACTGAAAGATGATCGAGAATAGGTTGAATAACCGACCCCGAAAACGTTTGGGATTCAAGACGCCTGCAGAGGTGTTTCATCAATCGTTAGCCCGTGTTGCACTTCGTGCCTGAATCCGCCTGTTGTGTCCTGCCCTTGTAAAGCGCCATAACCAATCCACCTATCTGGATTGGTCCAAACCGAGTCACAGACCGACTGCTCGGGAGTGGTTCTGATTTGAGTCAGACGAAACTTCAGCCCTTCTTGGCCACCAGCGTCAAGATGTCGTAACTGGCCACCACTTCGCCGAGCTGGTTCGTGACTTCCACATCCCAAGCGACTACGCCTTGGCCCACGCCGTTGGCGTCTTTCTTGTGGCGGTCGATCTTGCGCTTGGCCGTCAGGCGCGCCTGGATGGTGTCGCCAATGCCCACGGGCTTCACAAAGCGCAGCGTGTCCAAACCGTAATTGGCCAGCACCGGGCCGGGTGCGGGCGAGACAAACAAACCCGCAGCGGCCGACAGCACAAAGTAACCGTGCGCGATGCGCTTGCCGAAAGGTGACTCCTTGGCCGCGATCTCGTCGAAGTGCATGTAGAAATAGTCGCCCGAAAGGCCGCCAAAGGCCACGATGTCGGCCTCGCCCACGGTGCGGCGGTGGGTGAGCAAGCTCTCACCAATTTGCAATTCTTCAAAGTAGCGGCGGAAGGGGTGAACTTCGTTCTCGATCAACTTGGCACCGCGCATGTACTCGCCTGTGACGGCAGCGATCATGGTGGGTGAGCCTTGCAGCGCGGTGCGTTGCATCAGGTGCTTGACAGCGCGGATGCCACCCAACTCTTCGCCGCCCCCGGCACGGCCCGGGCCGCCGTGCTTGAGCTGGGGCAAGGGTGAACCGTGGCCGGTCGACTCAACAGCCGATTCGCGGTCCAGGATGTGCAGGCGACCATGCAAGGCGGCCGCCACCGGGATGACGCGTGCCGCGATTTTCGGGTCTTTGGTGACCAGCGTGCCGACCAAGCTGCCCAGTCCGCGTGCGGCCAATTGCAAGGCTTCATCGATGCCGTCGTAAGGCATGAGCGAGCTGACCGGGCCAAAGGCCTCCACATCGTGCACGCTGTCGGTCAGTAAAGGCTTTTGGCAGAGCAGCAGCGTGGGCGGGAAGAAGGCACCGCCTTCGACGCCCTGCCCCACGGGCACGAAATCGGCACCGCCGCCAAACACCAGCTCAGCGCTTTGGCGCAGCAAGGCCACGCGCTCGGCCACGTCGGCCTGCTGCGCATGCGAGGCCAAAGCGCCCATCTTCACGCCTTCGACCGACGGGTCGCCCACCAACACTTTGGCCAAACGGGCCTTGAGCTTTTCGACCACAGCATCGAGGTGCTGGCGTGGCACGATGGCGCGGCGAATCGCGGTGCATTTTTGGCCCGCTTTGACGGTCATCTCGCGGGCGACTTCTTTCACGAAAAGGTCGAACTCTTCGTCATCGGGTGAGACATCGGGCGCGAGGATGGCGCAGTTGAGCGAGTCGGCTTCGGCATTAAAAGGAATGCTGTGTTTGACCACATTGGGGTGCACACGCAGCATGGCGGCGGTGTCAGCCGAGCCGGTGAAGGTCACCACGTCCTGGTCGTTCAGGCGGTCCAGCAGGTCGCCGGTGGAGCCGATCACCAACTGCAGCGAACCGGCGGGCAAGATGCCCGATTGCTCCACCAGGCGCACCATGGCTTCGGTCAGGTAGCTGGTCGACGATGCGGGTTTGCCGATGCAGGGCATGCCCGCCAAAAAGCTGGGCGCGAACTTCTCCAAGAGGCCCCAGATGGGAAAGTTGAAGGCGTTGATGTGCACCGCGATGCCGCCGCGCGGCACCAGGATATGCGTGCCCGCAAAGCCACCTTTTTTGCCCAGGGCAAAAGCCGGGCCTTCGTGGATCAGGTTGCCGCTGGGCAACTCGTTGCTGCCCATGCCGGAGTAGGCAAACAAAGTGCCCGCGCCGCCTTCGATGTCCACCCAGCTGTCAGCACGCGTCGCGCCGGTGTGGGCCGAGATGGCGTAGAGTTGCTCTTTGTGCTCACCTAGGTACTTGGCCAGGGCCTTCAGGCGCTGGGCGCGTTCCTGAAAGTCCAGCTTGAGCAAATGGGGCAGGCCCACGGTGCGGGCGTAGTGCACCGCGTCGCCAAAGTCGATGGCCTCGGCATGGGTTTGGTACACGGTCTGGCCGTTGAGGGCGCTGCGCAGGGCTTGTGCGCCTTGCTGGCCGATCCATTGGCCGGCGATGAAACTTTGCAAAACGGTGGGCACTGTGGGTTTCCTTATCTGAGTCAATACCCGAAGCCAATGCCTGACACGTTTCAAAAACACATTAACCAACCGGGCGGTCGGCTAATTTTAATCGGAATGCCTGGGCTTGGTTCAGCCCTCGGAACGCTCGGGTACGGCGTCTTTGGGCGTGGGTGCCACAGACTTCAATTTCAGATGCAAAGCGGCTTGAGCCATCAGGTTGGCAGAAACCGGGGCGGTGAGGAACACAAAGAGCGTGATCAACAACTCGGCAATTCCAGCGCGACCCTGGAAGGCCGAGACCACCATGGACGCCACCAGCACTCCGCCTACACCCAGAGTGGATGCTTTGGTGGGGGCATGCAGGCGCATGAAAAAGTCAGGTAGGCGCACCAAACCAATGGCCCCCACCAACAAAAAGAAGGCCGCAATGACAAGGATGGCCGACACGGCCCATTCGATCAGGGGATGCATGTTGAGAACTCCATTTATTCGACCACATCGCCACGACTGAGATAACGCGCCAGTGCCACTGTCGACACAAAACCCAGCATGGCGACCAACAAAGCCGCTTCAAACAGCAAGCCGGTGTTCCAACGGATGCCCAGCAAGACGATCAGCGCCACGGCATTCAGCGACAGGGTGTCCAGCGCAAGGATGCGATCCGTCGTATCGGGACCTCGAAACAAGCGCCAGGCACACAGCACCAGGGCCAGGGTGACCGCCGCCATGGCGATCGACAGTGCGAGCTCAAGGATGTTCATGGCTTTTCTTTCTGAGCTGAGGAGATATCACTGACAGACTCAGGCCCTGAAGGGCTCAGTCCGAAGACCTTCATCAAAGGCATCTCATACCGGCTTTTCATGTCGTCGATCATGGCCTGCGCATCGTCACAATTGAGCGCGTGCACCAGAATTTCACGACGGGTCTCGCTCACCACGCAGGACACCGTGCCGGGTGTGGTGGTGATGATGCTGGCGAACAGGGCGTTGACCATGGGATGGTCTGTGGCCAGAGGCACAGGCACCCAGGCGGGCGACATGGCCTTCATGGGGCCCAGCACCAAGCGGGCGACGGTGATGTTGGACATCACAATGTCCTTGAGCACCACCAAAATCAGGGACAGCGCTACACCCCAATGGAGTTTGGCGGCCCTTCCCAGAAAAGGGTGCAGCAACCGCGGAATGATCAGCGCCATCAACAAAGCCGACAACAGGTGCACGGGGGCCAGGCTGTGTGACAAGGCCAACCAACTGACGCCCAACAAAAGAGATAAAACCGGATGGCTCAGCCAAGCAACGTGGGCGTTCCGTCCAGGTGGGGTCGATTTCATGGAGCTTCCTTTACGGGGGTTTGACGCACGCCATCGTAGGGCCGCAGCGAACGGGACTTCTCACCAGGCTCCAGGCCCAACACCGCTTTGGCGTAAGCAGAGGTATCGGCCAACTGCTGGGCGGTGGCGTCGGTGTAGCGTTTGATGGGTGAAGCCAAAACCGCCATGGCCAAAGTCAGCGCCATGAAGACCCACACCGCTGACAACAATTGCAGGCTGCTGCCCGAACCGCTCTGGGCTGCATCCGGTTCGGGTTGTGTATGCCAGAACAGGATCACCCCTGCACGGGCCAGCCCCACGATGGAGAAAAACCCCACAACCAAAACCACGGTCCACACCCAGGCCTGTGCGGGCAAGCCCGAGCTGCTCTCCAAAATCATCAACTTACCCAAAAAGCCAGGCAATGGCGGCAAACCAGCGGCTGAGGCAGCTCCAAACAACAGCATCGCGCCCAGTAAAACCGGCTCGCGCACAGCCACTGCAGGGCGCAACTTGTCAAGCGCCTGCCCTCGCTGGGCCGCCATGAGCTCCACCAACAAAAACAAACCGGCCATGACCAAGGTGCTGTGCAAGGTGTAATAGAGCGCAGCCGACAAGCTGTCACTGGTGAACAAGCCCACACAGGCCAGCAAAGTTCCCACCGATGAGACCGTGAGGTAGGCCACCAGCCGACTCATGCTGTGCGAAGCCAGCGCGCCCATGACGCCCAGCACGCTGGTGGTCAACGCCAGTGGCAGCAGCCAGTGGCCAACGGCCAGCGCCGACTCCCCTGCCCCAACCCCAAAAATGACCCAGTGCGTCCGGATGATGCTGTAGACCCCCACCTTGGTCATGATGGCAAACAAGGCCGCCACGGGGGCACTGGCAGCCGCATAGGTGCCCGGCAACCAGAAATAAAGCGGAACCAACGCCGCCTTGAGACCAAACACAACCAGCAACACCAAAGCCGCAGCTTTGGCCAACATCGCGTTTTCACCCGTCAGCTGCGCCACTTGCAAGCCCACATCGGCCATGTTGAGAGTGCCCGTGACGCTGTAGACCATGGCCAAGCCAATCAGGAACAAGCCCGAGGCCGACAGGTTGAGCACCACATAATGAATACCCATGCGAAAGCGCTCACGGCCCTGCCCATGCACCAGTAGGACATACGAGGCAATCAACAGGACCTCAAAAAACACGAACAGGTTGAACAAGTCGCCGGTCATGAACGCGCCGCACAAGCCCATGAGCTGGAACTGGAACAGCGCATGGAAATAACGCCCGCGCCCGTCCCAGCCGCCTGTCGCGTACCACAGCACTGGCACCGCCAACAAATAGGTCAACAACACCATCAAGGCCGACAGGCGATCGAGCACCATGACAATGCCAAACGGTGCAGGCCATTCGCCCAATTGGTAGACCAGCAACTCACCACTGCTGGCATGTACCACCAAGCCCACCGCCATCAGCAAACCCAACAGGACCGAAGCCAGCCCCAAGCGCCGCGCCCAGCGCTGACGGCTGTCGCCATGACCGCCACCGGCCACCTGTTGATCGCCATCTCCCAGCAACAGCAAGGCCACCGCTGTGAACACCGGCAACAAAACCGACAGCACAGGGGCGTGCTGAAGCCAAAATGAAAGCAAAGCATCGAACATCAAGCCTGCCCTCCAGGTGCGTGTACAGCATGGCCGTCAGAGCCCGTCTGGCCTGGCACTTGACCCGGCTCATGACCGTCCACATGGTCACTCCCGCTTTCATGGCGGCTGCGCAAGGCCAATTCGATCACAAAGCCGGTGGTGGCGAAACCGATCACGATGGCGGTCAGCACCAGCGCCTGTGGCAAGGGATCGACGACTGGGCCGTCTGCCACCAGGATGGGCTGGGCGTTGCTCCACAGGCGGCCCATGGCGAAGATAAAAACGTTCACGGCGTAGCCCAGCATGGAAAGGCCCAATACCACGGTGAAAGTGCGCCCGCGCAGCATCAGATAAACAGCGCAAGCGGTGACGATACCGATACCGCTGGCCAACAAAAATTCCATGCTCATAAGAAGTCCTTGGTGCGACTGAAAACGCTGAACGCAAAGGTTTTGAAGGGGGTCATGACGAAACTTTCGGGCGCGCACCGGAGGTGCCTGGCACTTCACGCGTGACAGTGCCCAGAACCGAGATGGTCAGCAAGGTCGCCCCCACCACCACCGAGTAAACACCCAGGTCAAACAGTGCAGCCGAGGCCAAAGGCAACTCACCCAAAACAGGCACCACCGGGTTGCCGTGCGCGCTGGTCAGGAAGGGTCGCCCCCACACAAAAGCCCCCACTCCGGTCAAGCCGGCAATGCCCAAACCCAAGCCAATCCACTTGACAAAGCGCCGACCCCCATGGCCATGCAACAAAAGTTCGGCCCGGGCCTGACCGATCGACATGAACTGCAAAACCAGCGCCACTGCGGTGATCAGACCGGCAATGAAACCGCCACCAGGCAGGTTGTGGCCCCGCATGAAGATGTAAATGGTGAACACCAGCGCCACCGGCAGCACCACCGAAGCCGCCACGCGCAACATCAGAGGTTGCGCCGCAAAAGTCCAGGTACGGCCATCGGTGTCTTGCAAAGGACGGCGTGTACGCATGCCCTCCATCAAGGCCAATACACCAATGGCGGCGATACCCAGCACCGTGATCTCGCCAAAGGTGTCATAACCGCGGAAGTCAACCAGGATCACGTTGACCACGTTCGAGCCGCCGCCCAATGGAATGGACTTGTCAAGGAAATACCACGAAATCGAACTGTGTTCACGGGTCAGGAAAACCCAGGTGAACCAGGCCATGCCCGCTCCCGCAGCCAGGGCTAGCGCGGCATCACGGGCACGGCGGGCCGCCGTCGATTCACGCGGAGAGTGTTGGGGCAGCAGAGCCAGGCCCATCAGCAACAGCACCGTGGACACCACCTCAACCGACAACTGAGTCAGCGCCAGATCGGGGGCTGAGAGACTGACAAAGGTCAATGAGGTCACCAGCCCCACCACGCCCACCAGAATCACCGCCTGAAAGCGTTTGTGGTGTTGTAGCGCCAGTGCCAAGCTGGCGGCAGCCAACAGCAACCAGATCGCCATGGCCAAGGGCGATGCAGGCATGAGATCGCGCGGACCGGTGCCGATGCCGCTGCCCAAGAGTGGCCAGCCCACCACCAAGACCACACCGCCCAGCATCCAGGCCACATAGCTTTGCAGCGAGCCGTTTTCCAAGCGCGTGGTGATCCGCGCCGCCAGCACAAACAGGCCATCGATCAGGCCTTCAAACATCTGACGCCCGGTGGCTCGGCCAAACCAGGCCTCGGACTCGATGCGGTGCAGGCGCTTGTTTTTGGCCAGCATCAGGTACAGCGCAATGCCCACCACCAGCGCAATCGCGCTCATGAGCAGCGGCAGATTGAAGCCGTGCCAGATGGACAAGTGGTACTCGGGCAGCGGTTTGCCCGCCAAGGCCGTGGCCGCCACATCGACCAACGGACCCAACGTGAGCGCGGGCAACACCCCCACCACGATGCACAGCGTGACCAACAAAATGGCGGGCAGTTTCATGCCCAGTGGCGGTTCGTGCGGGTGGGTGTTGGGCACATCGCCCAGCGGACCGTTGAAATACGTGTCGTGCACAAAGCGCAGCGAATAAGCCACGCTGCAGACCCCGGCCAGCGTCACCAACGCGGGCACCAACCAAGCGAACGCGCCCGACGTGCCCACCACCGCTTCGGTGAAGAACATTTCTTTGGACAAGAAGCCGTTGGTCAAAGGCACGCCCGCCATGGAGGCGGCTGCGACCATGGACAGCGTGGCCGTCCACGGCATGAGCGACCAAAGGCCGCCCAGCTTGCGCATGTCGCGCGAATGGGTTTCGTGGTCCACGATGCCCGCGATCATGAACAGCGAGGCCTTGAAAGTGGCGTGGTTGAGCACATGGAACACCGCCGCCACCGCAGCCAGTGGCGAGCCCAAGCCCACCAAAAACGTGATCAGGCCCAAGTGGCTGACGGTGGAATAAGCCAGCAAGCCTTTGAGGTCGTGCTTGAAGATGGCAATGAAGGCCGCGAACAACACGGTGATCAGGCCCACCGTGGTGACAATCGCCTCGAAATACCCCGATCCGGCCAGCACCGGGTACAGGCGCATGAGCAAGAAAACACCCGCCTTGACCATGGTGGCCGAGTGCAGATAGGCCGACACAGGCGTGGGCGCAGCCATCGCATCGGGCAACCAGAAATGGAAGGGGAACTGCGCACTTTTGCTGAATGCGCCCACCAAAATCAGCAGCAATGCAGGCAAAAACATCGGGGCGGCCTGAATCATGGCCACTTTGTCCAGCATTTCACTCAGCTCGTAGGTGCCCGCAATCTGACCCAAAAGCACAAAGCCGCCCAGCATGGCCAGGCCGCCGCCCCCGGTCACGGCCAAGGCCTGACGAGCACCGGCGCGGGCATCGGGCCGGTGGCTCCAGTAGCCCACCAGCAAGAATGACGAGACGCTGGTCAGCTCCCAAAACACCACCAACAAGAGCAAATTGTCCGAGAGCACCACGCCCAGCATGGCAGCCATGAACAGCATCATTTCGCTGTAAAACTTTCCGGCCGAATCCTTGGCGCTCAGGTAATAGTGCGCATACACAATGATCATCAGGCCGATGAACAAGATCAGGCCCGCGAACATCATCGACAGGCCGTCGAGACGGAACGTCAGGTTCAGCCCAATCTCGGGCACCCAGGGCCAGGCGTTCATCACCGTTTCGCCCGCCAGCACGGCCGGGGCCATGGACAGCAACAGGCCCAAACTGGCGGCCGTGACCGCGCCCGCCGCGCAGGCGGTCAGCAGCCGTGAGCGGGAACCCAGCCAAAACGTGGCCAAAGTGCCGAGCAAAAGTGGAAGCAGTACGATGGTGAGGAGCACGTCAGGTCTTTCAGATAAGCGGTCAATTTTATCCAGCTCATCACAACAGCCTCCTTTCAGTTCTCCGGTCGCCTTTGCGCGCAAGCTTTGCGGCCAGGGATGGGTCGATTACCTTTTTTATAAGTGTGCTTATCAAGTTCGGCGTTGGAAGCGTCGCCCCTGGAAACCATGAACTCCTCACAAAACACCCTCTCCATCCTCGTCGCAGGCGGCGGCATTGGCGGCTTGGCTGCTGCCCTCGCTTTGGTGCGCCAGGGCTTTGCCGTCACCGTGCTGGAGCAAGCCCCCGAGATCGGCGAGATCGGCGCGGGCATCCAAATTGGTCCGAACGGGTTTCATGCGTTTGACGCTTTGGGCGTCGGCGACAAGGCCCGGGGCCGTGCGGTTTACACCGACTTCATGGTCATGCACGACGCGATCGACGAGTACCAAGTGGGCAAGATCCCCACCGACGAAAAATTCCGCGAGCGTTTTGGCAACCCCTACGCCGTGATCCACCGCGCCGATGTGCATTTGTCTTTGCTCGAAGCTGCACGTGATACCGGACAAGTTCAATTTCACACCAGCACCCGGGTGGTGCGCATCGAACAAGACAACAGCAGCGTGACCGTGTGGGACCAAAACGGCAAGGCATTCAAAGGCTGTGCCTTGATCGGAGCCGATGGTGTCAAGTCGGTGGTGCGTGATCAATTTGTGGGCGACCCAGCCCGCGTCACTGGCCATGTGGTGTACCGCGCTGTGGTTGACAAAAAGGATTTTCCCGAAGACCTGCAATGGAACGCGGCCGCCATCTGGGTGGGCCCCAACTGCCACCTGGTGCACTACCCCCTGCGCGGGGGTGAGCAATACAACGTGGTCGTCACTTTCCACAGCCGCGAACAAGAAGAATGGGGCGTCAAGGACGGCAGCAAAGAAGAAGTGCAAAGCTACTTCCAGGGCATCTGCCCCAAAGACCGCCAACTGATTGACCTGCCCAAGACCTGGAAGCGCTGGGCCACCGCCGACCGCGAACCGATTGGCCAATGGACCTATGGCCGGGTGACCTTGCTGGGTGACGCCGCCCACCCCACCACCCAATACATGGCGCAAGGCGCCTGCATGGCGATGGAAGACGCTGTCACTTTGGGCGAAGCCCTGCGCACACACCAAAACGACTGGACCCAAGCGCTGGACATGTACCAGCGCGCACGCGTGGCCCGCACCGCGCGCATCGTGCTTTCGAGCCGCGAGATGGGCCGCATTTACCACGCCAAAGGGGTCGAGCGTCTGGTGCGCAATGACCTGTGGCGCGGCCGCAGCTCGGAGCGCTTTTATGATGCGATGGCATGGTTGTACGGCTGGAACGTGGGCAACTGCCTCGACGCCGCACAGCACCACTGAATGGAACGGAGACACCCCATGAACGACCTCGGACGCATCGAAGACCTGCCCCCAGACTATGTGCAAGACCTGCGCAATGTGAATCTGGTGCCGCTGTGGCCCAGCCTGCGCGGCGTGCTGCCGCCCAAAGTGCCCACGCGCCAGACCCAGCCCACCTGCTGGGCTTACAAAGACATCAAGCCCCTGCTGCTCAAAGCGGGCGAGCTGACCCCGATTGAAAAAGCTGAGCGCCGCGTGTTGGTGCTGGCCAACCCCGGCCATGGTCTGGACAAAATGCAAGCCTCTGCCGCCATGTATTTGGGCATGCAACTGCTCATGCCCGGCGAATGGGCCCCCAGCCACCGCCACACCCCCAACGCGGTGCGCATGGTGGTGGAAGGCGAAGGCGCATGGACCACGGTGGATGGCGAGAAATGCCCCATGAGCCGAGGCGACTTGATTTTGACGCCCACTGGCCTTTGGCACGAACACGGCCACGACGGCAACGACCCGGTCATTTGGCTGGATGTACTGGACCTGCCCCTGGTCTATTACATGGAGGCCAGCTACCACATCAACGGCGACCGCCAAACGGTGCAGCCTGGCCGCAGCGACCAGCAATATGCCCGAGGCGGCGTGGTGCCCAGCCACGTGTTTGACCGCAGCAAAAAGGCCTACCCCATGCTGCGCTACGCTTGGAAGGATGCCAAGGTCGCGCTCGAATCGCTGGCGTCTGACGATGCCGGTTTGGAGCCGGTGCAAGTCACTTACACCAACCCCGAAACCGGCGGTGACGCTGAAAACATCCTGGGCTTTTACGCCCTGATGCTGCGCCCTGGTCAGAGCCTGCGCTTGCCGGCGCGCTCGCCCGCCCAGGTGTTCCATGTGATCGAAGGCGCGGTGCAAGCCCAGATCGTGGCCAGCACCTTCAACCTGGCCGAAGCCGACACCTGCTGCGCGCCGGGCTACGAGGCCGTGACGCTGGAAAACCTGCGCGCCGACCAGCCCGCCTTCGTGTTCATCGCCGACGAATCGCCCCTGCACCGCAAGCTGGGTGTGTACGAAAACCGCGGTTGATTTTTCTTTCAATGGAACCCATGACTTCTTACCTCTTCACTCCACCCGCCGTCCCCTCCCTGCCCATCCGTGGCAAAAACGAGCGCTTCCCCGTTAACCGTATCTTTTGCGTCGGCCGCAACTACCACGCGCACGCCGTCGAGATGGGCCGCCCCGTCGACAAGAGCGTCGAGCAGGCGTTTTACTTCACCAAGTCGCCGCAGACCTTGGTCGAAAGCGGTGCCACAGTGACCTACCCCCCACGCACCAACAACTACCACTTCGAGATGGAACTGGTGCTGGCCATTGGCAAAGCAGGTTTTCGCGTAAGCGAAGACAACGCGCATGAACTGGTCTATGGCTAAGCCGCAGGCCTGGACATGACGCGCCGCGACCTGCAACTGGTGGCGCGCGACAAGGGTCGCCCCTGGGACACGGGCAAGGACATCGAGCAAGGCTCGGTCTGCTCCGAGATCTTGCCCAAGCCCGGCGTGGTCATCGAAAGCGGTGCGATTGCGTTGGAAGTGAATGGCCAGACCAAACAGTCGTCCAACGTGGACAAGCTGATCTGGAACATCCGCGAAATCATCGCCGACCTATCCACCTATTACCACCTGCAACCCGGCGATTTGATTTACACCGGCACGCCCGAAGGCGTGGGCGCGGTGTTGCCGGGTGACAAAATCACTGGCCGCGTGGAAGGCGTGGCCGAAGTGGCGCTCACCATCGGCGCTGCGGAATAATGCAATCCCCCGCACACGCTTTTTTTCTGGCGTTTGCCCGCCCCTGAACAGGACCTCACCATGAAGCTCTACAACTTTTTCCGCAGCGGCACCAGCCACCGCCTGCGCATTGCCCTGAACCTCAAAGGCATCGCCACAGACTACGTGGCAGTGGACCTGCGGGTCGATGAACAACAAAACGACGCCTTCAAAGCGGTCAACCCCCAACAAATGGTGCCCGCCCTGGACACCGGCGACAAGGTGTTGATCCAGTCACCTGCCATCATCGAATGGCTGGAAGAAAAGTACCCCAACCCCGCCTTGCTCCCCGCAGGAACCGATGAGCGTGCCCATGTGCGCGCACTCGCGGCCATCGTGGGCTGCGACATCCACCCCATCAACAACCGCCGAATTTTGCAAACCCTGCGCAAGCAGTTCGGGGCCAACGAAGACGCCATCAACGCTTGGTGCGGTCACTGGATCAGTGAAGGCTTTGACGCCTACGAAGCCTTGATTGGTGCCGACAAAACACGCGGGCGTTTCAGCTTTGGAGACACGCCTACGCTGGCCGATGTGTATTTGATTCCGCAGGTCGAAAGCGCGCGCCGCTTCAAAGTGGACTTGTCACGCTGGCCGCTGATCAGTGCCATCGACAAGGCTTGCGGCGAACTGGAGGCGTTCAAAAAGGCCGTCCCCATGGCTCAACCGGACGCCTGAAATCGACCATCAGGGTGTGTGTCACACTCATCCCCCCAAGCCCATCGCCCACGGGGTGGGCTCCTACAACACAAGCTTCACGCGGCAAACACCTCAGTATCAACTTCGCTGTTGGCCTGCGCGCTGTAGCGGTTACCGGCCACCGTGTTCTGGTTGATCAACGCATCCAGGCGCGCCAACAAGCCCGCATCCAGTTTCACATCCACCGCCGTCAGGTCATCGCGCAGGTGGTCCACCGAGGTGGTGCCGGGGATCGGGATGATGTCTTCGCCCTGGTGCAGCAGCCAGGCCAGTGCCAGCTGCGAGGGGCTGCAGCCGGCCTCTTGCGCGAGCGCGTGGTAGGCGGGCAAGAGCTTCAGGTTGGCGGCGTAATTCTCGGGGGTGAAGCGCGGCATGCTGCGGCGGATGTCCTTGGCGTCGAAAGCGGTCACGTCCAAAGGCGCACCGCACAAAAAGCCCCGCGCCACCGGGCTGAAAGCCACAAAGGCCACACCCAGTTCGCGGCAGGCCTGCAGCACCGCGATCTCGGGGTTGCGCGTCCACAGCGAATACTCGGTTTGCACGGCAGCAATCGGGTGCACCGCGTGCGCTTTGCGCAGCGTGCTGGCCGACACCTCCGACAAGCCAATCGTCTGGATCTTGCCTTGGCGCACCAGGTCACTCAAAGCGCCCACGCTGTCCTCGATGGGCACTTTTTTGTCCCAACGGTGCAGGTAATACAGGTCGATCACCTCGGTCTGCAAACGGCGCAAAGAATCCTCACAGGTCTTTTTGATCGTCTCGGGGCGGCAATCGATCACCCGCACCTTGCTGCCATCGCTTTGTTCCACACCTTGCATGCCGCATTTGCTGGCTAGGGTGAACCGGTTGCGGTGCGGCTTCATGACCTGGCCCACCAAAGTCTCATTGGCCCCAAAGCCATACAGGGCAGCGGTGTCGAAAAAAGTCACGCCTTGGTCCAGGGCTGTGAGCAGCACGCGTTCGCCCTGCTGGGCTGAAACGGGCGGACCATAAGCATGGCTGAGGTTCATGCAGCCCAGGCCGATGGCGCTGACGGAGAAGGAGGCGATTTGGCGGTTTTTCATGGCGCTATCTTATAGTTTCAGCCGCCAGTATTTGGCAAGGACTGTGCGACGGGTTCTCGTCCCCCGTCGGGCCTGTACGGCCCGATAGCCATTTTTTTGTGCAGCGTGATCTTCATGAGGCGGTGGCGCATTGAAGATGTCGGACCTGAAGGCGCCGACCTACAAAGACCGACAGCCCATCGCGTTGGCGCGACACGCCCCCGTAGGTCGGGCCTTTATGGTCCGACGGCCATCACTTCGCGGAGCGACATTTTCAAACAGCGGTGGTGAACAACGTCGGACCTGCAGGCGCCGACCTACAAAGACCGACAGGCCATTGCGTTGGCGCGACACGCCCCCGTAGGTCGGGCCTTTACGGTCCGACGGCCATCCCTTCGCGGAGCGACATTTTCATGAGGCGGTGGTGAACAACGTCGGACCTAAAGGCACCGACCTACAAAGACCGATGCATTGCGGAGGCGCGATACGCCCCGTAGGTCGGGCCTTTACGGTCCGACATTTCATCTTTTCGCGAAGCGACATTTTCAAAAAAACCGGTGTGCGCACCTCGCCCACGGGGTGGGCTCCTACGAAAAACAGAGCCTTGAGAAAACTTTGGATAAGCCCCATCACATGCGCCACACGCCAAACCAGCGCAGCAGCGCTTTTTCGAGTTCGATCACCAGGAACAAGGCGCAGGCCAGTGCGCCAATCACGGCCCAACTGTTCAAGCTCAGGGCGCGGGTCTGGAACACCGCCTGCATGAAAGGGGCGTAGGTGAACAGCAACTGCACCGCCACCATCAGCAAGCTCACCACGATGGCCACCGGGTTGCCCTTGAAGGTTTCCAGACGAAAGGCCGAGCGGGTGAAGTGGCGCGCATGAAACAGGTAGAACAGCTCGCTGACCACCAGCATGTTCACCGCAGCGGTGCGCGCCATCTCCAGGCTGCTGCCGCGCGAGAGCTCCCACTCGAACACCGAAAACGTGACCGCCACCATGAGCAAACTGACAAACACCATGCGCAGCACCAAAGGCCGGGTCAGCAAGGGCTCGGTCGGTGGGCGCGGGCCGTGGCGCATCACGCCCTCCTCGCCGGGCTCGAAGGCAAAAGCCAGCGACAAGGTGACCGCCGTGATCAGGTTGACCCACAAAATCTGCCCCGCCGTGACCGGCAAGGCCACACCCAAAAAAATAGCCAGCAAGATCACACCCGCCTCGCCGCCGTTGGTGGGCAGGGTGAACAACAGGGTTTTCTTGATGTTGTCAAACACCACCCGGCCCTCGCGCACAGCACGGGCAATGGTGGCGAAGTTGTCGTCCGTCAGCACCAAGTCCGAAGCCTCACGCGCCGCGTCCGTGCCCTTGTGGCCCATGGCCACGCCCATGTTGGCCGCTTTCAGGGCCGGGGCGTCGTTCACCCCGTCGCCGGTCATGGCCACCAGATGCCCCTGCGCCTGCAGGGCGTGCACCAGGCGCAGCTTGTGCACGGGGCTGGCGCGGGCAAACACATCGGTGTCGCGCACCCGGTTTTTCAGGGCTTCGTCGTCCATGGCCTCGATGTCTTCGCCCGTCAGCGTGTGGCTGGTGGCCAGGCCCAGTTGTGCGCCAATGGCCGCTGCCGTGAGGGCGTGGTCGCCGGTGATCATCTTCACGCGGATGCCCGCCCACTGGCATTCGGCCACCGCCGCCATGGCCTCGGGCCGGGGCGGGTCGATGATGCCCACCAGGCCCAGCAACTCAAAGCGCGGGGTGATGTCGGCCATGCTCAGTTGGCGGGTGCCACCCGGCATGCGGCATTGGGCCAGGGCCAGCACGCGCTGGCCTTGCGCAGCGGCGTCGGCCACGGCCGCTTGCCAGTGCGCCCCATCCAGCGGCTGGCCGCCGCTGTGGGTGCACAAGCGCAGCACCACTTCGGGCGCACCCTTGAGCAGCACCTCGGGGTCAGCCGCATCAGCCCAAGCCTGCACCAGCACCGCCATGAAGCGGTGCTCCGACTCAAACGGAATCACATCCAGACGGCGCACAGCGCTCAGCAGCTCGGCGCTCAGGCCCGCCTTGTGCGCCAGTGTCATCAAAGCGCCCTCGGTCGGGTCGCCCACCATGCGCCAGACCCCGGCTGCACGGCTTTCTTCAGCCTCAGTTTCTGCGCCCACAGCACCGGGCGTTCGCGCAAGTTGGGCTTGCGCATTGGCCGGGGCCTGCAGCTCAATGCGCGCCTCGTTGCACAAGCCCGCACAGCGGGCCAGGGCCAGCAGCTGCGGCGTGTGTGCGGGCTGCACAGCGGTGTCGCCTCCCCAAAAGCCGCCCAGCGGCGCATAGCCCGCACCCGTCACGCGCAAGCGCTGACCGGGCAAAACCAAATGCACAGCGGTCATCTCGTTTTGGGTCAGGGTGCCGGTTTTGTCCGAGCAAATCACGCTCACCGAACCCAGCGCCTCCACCGCAGGCAAGCGCCGCACGATGGCGTGTTGACGGGCCATTCGGCGCGTGCCAATGGCCAGCAAGACCGTGACGATGGCGGGCAGCCCCTCGGGGATCGCAGCCACCGCCAGGCCCACCACCGCCATGAACAATTCCTGCGCCGGCAAATGCGCGGCCCAATAGCCATAAGCAAAAGACACCGCCCCCACCCCCACGATGAAGGCCGTGATCTGGCGGGCAAACTGGTCGAGCCTGCGCGTCAGCGGCGTGACCAGCGCCTGAACGCCACCCACCAGGGTGCCAATTTGCCCGATCTCGGTGCGCGCCCCTGTGGCCACCACCACGCCCATGCCCTGCCCCGTGGCCACCAGCGTGCCCGAATACGCCATGCACAGGCGGTCGCCCATGGGCGCAGGGGCCAGCACGGCTTCGGTGTGTTTGCTCACCGGCACCGACTCGCCCGTGAGCGCCGCTTCGGTGATGCGCAGGTTCTTGCAACGCAGCAGGCGCACATCGGCCGGCACCTTGTCGCCCGATTCGAGCAGCACCAGATCGCCCGGCACCAGTTCCCCTGCATCCACCGGCTGGCGCGCACCCGCGCGCCACACGTTGGCGCGGCTGGCCAGCAGGCCACGCACCGCGTCCATGGCTTTTTCGGCTTGGCCCTCTTGCACAAAGCCGATCAAGGCATTGATCAGCACCACCGCCAAAATCACCAGCGCATCCACATGGAACTGCAGCGCCAAGGTCACGCCCCCGGCGATCAACAAGACATAAATCAGCGGGTTGTGAAACTGCAGCAAAAAACGCCGCCAGGCAGGCACGCCCTGCATGGCGGGCAACCGGTTGTGGCCGTACGTGCGCAGCCGCTGCGCCACGGCCTCGGATGACAGGCCTTGCACCGGGTCCACCGCCAGCGCCTGCAGCACCTGCTCGGCACTTTGCGCGTGCCATTCTGCACTGGGCTCAGGCCCAGTCACAGGCGTGTTCACTGACGAACGATGGTCGTTTGATGGCCCACCCGACACGCCTCAGGCTTTCAAAATCATCACCGGCACAGGCGACTGCGCCAGCACCTTTTGCGCCACACTGCCCAGCAGCAGGGCCGACACACCGCCTCGCCCACGCGAGCCCAGCGCAATCAGGTCGCAGCCCAATGACTGCTGCGCCTCCAAAATGCCTTTGAGCACCGAGGCGCTCTCCAGCGTCGCGCTTTGAAAAGGTACCTTCAGGGCCTCGCATTGGCTGCGCAACACCCCCAGATGCTGCTCGGCCCAAGCCGCCGCCTCTTGGCTGTGGGCCTGCTGGCCCAGGGTCGAGGCCTGGCCCACGCCTGCGTACAGATAAGGGTCGATCACCATCAGGCCACAAACCTGCGCGCCCTGACATTGCGCCAACTCAATGACCAATCGAGCCGCGGCCAAAGCGGCATCGGAACCATCGATGGGCAACAAAATTTTCTTGAACATGGTGACAACGCCTTTCGGTAAATCAAAAAATCCATCCTATGGACTTGCCGCAACCAGCGTCTTGACGCAAGTCATTCAAATCGCAAGTTGCCCGCCCATCAAGACGGCCAAGCTCCGGGGGCCGTCCCTGCATCGGCACTTTGAAATGACCAGTGTCCGCTCTGCGGCCCTGCGCTCGTGGTGTCTTCGCTCACATCGATCAGCACCATGCGGTTTTCCACGCCCCACTCGTCGGCTGTGGCATCGATTCGCACACACATGGCTCTGCGGTGTGCCGTGGCCGTCAACTCCACAAGACAGTAACGGCGACATTGCCCTTTCAGTACCTCTTGGTGAAATTGTGCAAAGGAAGCCTGCGATGAGACCTCCAGAAAATCCGAAAACAGATGGTTCTGGCACTGTGAGCGCTGAATGTCCAGAAGGATTGCACCTGCCAAATTGGTCTGCAACACACGGCCCTGCGCATCAAGCGTGACAAAACCGACCGGCGCAAAGTCATAGGCATCCACGTACTTTTGCAAGTCAGATGCCGCAGAGTCGTCATCCTCACTCGGCATACCATAGGGCGTAAAAACCACACCCGTATCAACAGATTCCCGCGATGCCACAGCGGGGACATGACCGTCATTTTGTCGGCCCAAATGAGCCAACTGCTGCAAATACCGCTGCGACTCCAATTGGCTGCGCGCATGGCACTCACAAGCCATGGTGCTCAATCCAACGGTGTCTTTCAGGGTGATTCTCCCCCGATGGTTGTCGATCCAACCCGCGGCCTGAAAGCGACCCGCCGCCTGCGTGACCGATTCACGACGTACCCCCAACATGTGCGAAATGGTTTCGTGCGTCACACGCAGCTCCCGCGTATTGGCTCCTTGTGCGTTGTTCAGTAACCAGTGTCCCAAACGCTCGGACACGGCATGGTGACGACTGCATACGATGCTTTGCGCCATCTGGGCCATCTGCCGCTGCACATAAAGCAAAGCCATTTGATGCAAGCGCCCTTGCGTGCGCAGTTGACGCAAAAAATCATCGGCACCGATTCGCAGCGCCTGCCCACCACACTGCACCTGCACCGTGTGTTGCATGGTCATACCGCCCAGAACCAATGGCACACCGATCAGACCATCGCGGCCGACCAGAGCCAACTCGGCCGATTCCCCTTCAGCAGTGTGCGACACCCAGGTGAGGCTGCAATTGATCGGGAAATAGACGTGCTGCAAGGCCTTACCTGGCTGAACAATGACCTGACCCGACGCCAGCGTCACGCGCTCGAGATAGGGTGCCAGCGCAGCCTGCTCGGGCGGCGATAAGGTCGCCAAAATCAAATTCTCGCCTATACACCATGACTTCGTGGGCGGAGTTTTAGCAGTTGACCAGCCAAAACCCTGTTGCTTCTTGTGGCCAGTCTCCAACGGCTGATGCATCAGCGACTGAAAATCCGACCCGTTGATCAAGCTGGCGGGATCATGAGCGCTTGGGGTGATGGGGTTGGTGTTCCACATGTCTGACTCCATTGTTCGAGGCCGCTGCAACCATTGCAGCAAGTGCCATGGCCCAATGCTCCTGCTTTGGCGCAGCGGCGTCGATTGATCGAAAGATCTGTTTGCCTAGACCTTGGGGCCTACACCCTGAAGGTTCATGGACGGCACAGCCAGCGGGTGCCGCCCTAGAAATTGAGCCGCCAGAACCTTGCATCGGCGCTGTCCCCGGTGGCGCTGCCAGGCTCGGGCATGCCTGAGCCTCTTCAATTTCATAGAAGAACCCAACGCTCAAATCGCATCTGCTGAACGCACCCTGAATGCGCCAATGACGAACGCATGTGTCCGTTATTTGCATCACCGACTGCACCACAGAGGCTGTTCAACACCAATGTGCGCCCGCGCTATGGGCTGGTGTGCGCTGGACCGCTGAGCGAAAAGCAAGGTTCGGCGACGATGAACTTTCTTTGACACCAAAAAAACCTCATGCCTGCTCGCCCCCGGATTGATCGATTTGCCTGCTCCTTGACCCTGGACAAACAGACCAGGGAGCTCGGACCGGTGGTGGTGCATAACACCGTGGTCATGCCCCAAGTGCCGACCAGCGTGCGCGATCAACAGGCCACAAACGCCATGCCAGCCCATGCTGCCCAAGAGCTGCGACAACAGCTCAAGTTGGCTACCGGCGTTTTCCATGTGTCAGCACACAAGCTCCCCGCACCAGGACACGCATTTTTATCCAGATGCCCCCCGGAGGCCGCCACGCCCACCGCTGAACTCTGATTTACAGGAGCACTGCACATGAGCACTTATCTGGTCTGCACCGGAACGCGCCGCGAAATCATCAAAATGGCCCCGGTTCATCGTCTGCTCAAAGAACGAGGTGAGACCGTACAGGTGCTGCACACTGGCCAACATGATGAAATGGCGCAAAGCCTTTACCGCTTCTTCGACATGGGACCTGACCACCAGATTCAGTTGTCAAGGACATTTTCGGGTTTGTCCCAGTTCACAGCCGAATTGATGCAATGCATTGACCAGGTTGTTGCCCAGTCCAGACCGGATGTGGTGCTTGTCCAGGGCGACACTTCCAGCGCTTTGGTCGGAGCCATGACCGCCTATTTCAGGGACATCCCCGTGGCGCACATTCAGGCCGGTTTACGCACTTGGCAAAACGACCCTTTTCCAGAAGAAAAACACCGGGAAATCATTGGCCGTTTGGCCCACTGGCACTTTCCGTCCACCCCCGACGCCTGCGACAAGCTGTTGCGCGAAGGGGTGCAGCGAAGGCACATCCATGAGGTGGGCAACACCGTGATCGATGCCGCGCTGTGGGTTCAGCAGCTCAGGTCCGCAGGACGCCAGCGCAGCGACTACCCTGCCGCTGTGCAGCAGATGATGGCCACCTATCCTGGTGCGCCGTTGCTCCTGGTGACGGCACATCGGCGTGAAAACTGGGGGCGTCCTATCCAACACATCGCTGCTGCTGTGGGGGCATTGCTCAAGGTCAACCCGGCCCTGGTCGTGGTCTGGCCTCAACACCCCAACGCCGACGTGCGTCAAGACATCGCTTTGGGCCTGGCCGGACTGGCACCCGATTGCCTGCAACGAATTTGCCTGACCGAGCCCTTGGCCTACCCGGCCTTGATTGGCCTGCTCGCCGACAGCCATTTTTGCTTGACAGACTCGGGCGGCATTCAGAAAGAGGCCTCTGCCCTGAAAAAGCCTGTGCTCATCACAAAGCCAAGCACCGCAAGGCACGCGTTGGTGGATGCGGGTGGGGCGCTCTTGGTGGGCTCCGACCCGCATGCAATTGTTGACCAAGCCAGCACTTTGTTGCGTGACCCCGACCTCTACCGGGTCATGCAAGGCAGCCCATGCCCTTTTGGAGATGGTCACTCGGCCGAGCGGATAGTCGATGTGCTGACAGGGAAACTGAATGACGACACAAGTTGGCATACGGCCCATCCATGGCCTGCACGATCCCGGGGAATGGGCACCCACTGAAAGCGGACACATGGCGCCACTGCTTACAACCCCCTCATTGCGTGCCTGGCGAGCCAGATTTTGGATTGCCTGTTGGTGCAGCTCGACCTGTGCCATGGTACGCGCTCTGAGCACACGACCATCACTGCAACATGCGGTGATTTACACCACACAAAACAGCCTGAGCGATTTGATTCTGATCACCAGCCTGGGGCTGGGCCAATACCGATCACCGCTGGACTCCACGCACGACAAGATCAGACCGGGTTTTCAAGCCACCACAGAACACCTTCGGCGCATCACTGACTGGGGCCCGACTGGGGCCCGACTGGGGCCTGCGGGACCGCATTGGGAACCACAAGACCCCCTTTGACAAGCGCGCTGGTCTTTACAACGGCGTTTTCAAGCACTGGCCATGACACGCAGCAGCCCGAGACCCAGCACCGCTTGCATGCCCGGCCAACCTGCCATACACGCTGGCGCGCTGCCACTCGATACCCTGTAGCCAATCCTCAAGGAGAACGACCATGACCCAGCCGATTGCCATGATCCTTCAGCGTGCCCCACTCCAATCCACCCACTTCATGCCGCTGGATCCGGCGCACACCCATTTCAGCCACGGCCCTCACAGCCACACTGCATCACCACCCCGCGTGGCTGTGCTGCACCATGGCCATGTGGACAACCACCACGCCTTGCGTGCACAACTGCAAGAGCGAGGCTACCCCTTCCAAACCCACAGTGACGGTGAACTCATCGCACACCTGATCGACGCCATTCACCCGGGCAACCCCCTGCAAGCCGTGCACCGCGCACTGGCCCTGCTGCAAGGCCAAAGCACTTTCGCTGTGCAATTTCAGGACCAACCCCAACGCCTGATCACGGCACAGTCAGGCACTGCTCAAACACCCAGCCAAGTCATCGACCTGAGGGCCTGAGGTGTACAGATCGCCTTATCCAGATTCAGCGGAACAGGCTAGGTGGTGACACCACGCCGTAATTGGGTCCCACACCGCCCGAGGCTATGGGCGGACAGGTGTTGCTCATCTGTACTTCGATGAATTTTTTGTTGCCGCCATCGGCGCTCAAAATCTTCAAGCAAGCGAACCCGGTGATGGTGGCGTTGGTGCCAGACACCACTTGGTCCAGCACAGGCATCACCACCGTGCTGCAAGGGTAAATTTTGTCAACCATGCATTTTTCGACGGCTTTATAAAGGCTGGTTTTGGAACCCGAATCCATGAATACCTGGTCACCGATGGACAACATTGGCGGTGGTGGCTCGAACAGTTCCTTGTCATGCGCCAAGATTTGGTCGATGGTGTTGGCGCCTTTGCCTGAAAAGTTCAATGCCGTCCATTGGCCCGAGTCGCAATTGTCATAGTGGTACAGCGATCCGATCTTGAACACATAGGGTTTGCCCGTCTTGGGATCGTTTATGGGCGCTGGGGGTTGGGCCGCCATATTCCAGAACTTTTGGTACATGCATTGCGACATGGCCAACGGAAAAGTCCAAACTGGCTCGGCCCGGACTGGTGACCCCGGCCACGGCTGTGGCCTGCAAAGGCACGGTGAATGTGCCCAAAATGCCCGCCAAAAAAGTGCGCACCGGGCCATCGTTTTGCCCTTGGGCTTTGTGCACAGTCACTTGCACGGCGGGTGCGTCGTTGGCCGTCGGTGTCATGGGCAAGGCTTGCACGCCGGTGGCGGGCGTGACCAGATTCCAGTAGCCAGTTTGCACCTGCCCCTGGGTGAGTTGAATTCCCTTTGCAAGGTTCAGGGCAATTGCCGCTTGCGCTTGAGCATGTGCAAGGCTCCAGTCCGTGCTGCCGGTGGGGCTGTTGTACAGGGCACGTGCCCCAGCCAGTGCGGCAGCATCGGCGTCGTTTTGCAGTTCGTTGCGCACCACATGCAAATGAGCCATGTCCACAGCCAATGCAGCGGCCCCCACCAGGACCGGCAGGGTCAGGGCCACAAGCAAGGTGACAGCGCCCTTTTGCATGGGCGTGTGTTGACGATTTCCCAACGGGCTGCGCCACCTGGCCACTGCTGTGAATTGGCGACAGGGTTCCTTGTGCATAACTTGGCCTTTCATTCGTAAACCATCACGGTGCGGGCATTCATGACCCAGGGCTGGCCCAGGGTGCCCAGCAGGCGGCCCAAACCCAAGCCTTGAAAGGTGTAGCTGACCGAGACGATCAGGGTCGCATTGGTGCCCAGCAAGCCTTGGTTGATGGTTACCACGGGCAGCACTCTGGTTTGACCAAAATCGACTACCGCATTTTGTGTGTAAGCCTGCACGACTTGACGAATTTCGGCCTCGCTCAGCGGTGGGTTACGCGCCACGATGCCCGCTCGTGCACCCTCACGACTGGCATTTGTGATGACGGCTTTGTCATACATCGCCAGGCTGCCTTCGATGGTGCCCAAGAGCAAGATCAAAAGCATCGGCAAGATCAACGCGAACTCAACGGCAGCAGCACCGCCTTGCTGTTTGCAAGCTGCCGCCCGCCCCAATACCAACCTGCGGAGCTTGGGCATTGAGCCAGTGGCGCAAGCCCTCCGAGGCCTGTTTAACGATGCGGATGATGGTGGTATTTCGTCCAATCTGAAGGGCATCGGAAAGCTCCTGAATCGGTCATGAATGACCCGTTGCAAAAGCCTCACCTTACGCACAGCAGCTTGCGAACTCGGTGCGGCTTCACACACCCAAAAAAAATTTTGGAATTTTCATCACTAAGTGCTTTAACACACCGACCCGGTCGTGCATTTTTCTTAAATTGCAGATTCGGTGCTGAGATACCAGGGCCGATGCAAAGCCTGACCCACAACGGATGGATGTTTGAAAAGACGTTCGACCATGAGGGAGTGGGCTTGAAGTCTACGTCAATCATGTTCATTCAGGAGTTTTCATCATGACCAATTTTTTCAAAGCTTTACAAACGTTCTGGGCCGACGAAGAGGGTGCCACCGCCATCGAATACGGCCTGCTGGCTTCACTGATTTCAGTTGCGATCATCGTCCCCGTCGGTTTGGTAAGAGATGATTTGGTGGGCATTTTCAATGCGATTGCTGCCGCGTTGTAAAGCCTAAAAATCAGCACTGTTGATGCCATTTTGAAAGCCGCCATGCCCTTGACGCTGTTTGATATCGTCAGCCTGACAGCCCTGGCAGTCATGTTGGGGACTGCCATCTGGCACGACGCGTTGGCCCGGCGCATTCCCAATACCTTGGTGTTGTGGGGCGCAGCGACAGCTTTGGGGCTGTCACTGTCTTCTCACGGCAACGGCTTGGGCTCGGCTTTGGCCGGGGGCATGGTGGGCTTTCTCGGGTTTTGGTTGCTTTATTTGTTGCGCATGGTGGGCGCTGGCGATGTCAAGTTGGCCGCTGCCACGGGCTTGTTTGTGGGCTACCCCGACATGCTGTGGGTCAACCTGTTGATTTTGGCCACTGGCGGTGTGTTGTCCATCGTGTGGGCGCTGAGCACGGGGCAGTTGGGCTCGGTAATGCGCAACCTGCAGTCCGGCATGCTGATGTGGTGGCTCACCCGCCAACACGGCGCTGTGGACCAGCCGTCAACCTTCCCGGTCAGTCGCACCCGCATGCCTTATGCCGTGGCCATTGGCATGGGGACGGCACTGCATGTGTTCAACACCTGGCCTGCCACTTGATTTCTCGACACTTCAAGGATCACTTTTCATGAGAAACATTCGTCCCCTGGGTGTGCTGACGCTGGCCCTATTGCTGGGTTTGGCGGCTGCGGCCTTTGCGGCCAGTTGGCTGCAAAAGCAAGGATCCGAAGCCACCATCCAAGTGCTGGTAGCCACGCGCGATTTACAAATGGGCACCCGCCTGCAGCCCGACATGCTGGAAACCGTGAGCTGGCCCAAAGCGGCACTGATTCAGGACCCGCTGACCTCCTTGGACCAGGCGCAAGACCGGGTCATCCAGACGGCGGTTTGGCGAGGCGAGCCTTTGCTGATGAATAAACTGGCCCCGATCGGCGAAAAAGGAGGTTTGTCTTCCGTACTCGCGCAAGGGCAACGCGCCATCACCGTCAAAGTCAATGAAATCGTGGGTGTTGCCGGCTTTGCCTTGCCCGGCAACTATGTGGACGTGATGGTCAACACACAGGACACTCAAAGCCAACCCGTCTCGAAAATCGTGATCGAAAGAATCCAGGTTCTGGCTGTGGCCCAGGATGTCTCAAGCAATGAGTACAAACCCAGGGTGGTCAATGCCGTGACCTTGCAAGTGACGCCCCAACAAGCCGAGCAAATCGATCTGGCCCGCAGCGTGGGCACCCTGTCATTGGTGCTGCGCAGCCAAAGTGACCAGCACAGTGTGGTGACCATGGGAGCGAGAAAACTCGACTTTTTGCCCAGTCTGGCGCTGCCAACGCCCCCTCCACCTGCCCCCAAGACCGCAACACGCAGAAAAGCGCTTGCGCCGGACCCCTTCCTAACGGCCCCACCAGCACCTGAGCCTGCTCGTTTTGAAATCATCCGCGGCCTGTCGTTGTCACAGGACTGATCCCACGTCGAACAGATCTGCGCATTGGCTGAATGCCCACGCTGCAAAACCCCGATTTATCAACCCTCCCCAGAGAGTGCCATGCCTGCTCAACAACCGACTCCCCATAGCCCCCGCTGGATGCCCTCGGCTTCGCCTCAGTGGTCTCTTCAGTCTGCACTTTGCACTGCGCTGCTCAGCACTCTCAGTTTGTGGCCAGCGGTGACAGGGGCAGCCCCATCCGCCACCCCCTCTGTAGCCAGCAAGCCCAACCCCCGCAGTGGTGCACAGATTTCAGGACAGCCCGAGATCCAGACCCAAGGTCCGGTTCAGATCGCGCCGCCCTTGCGCTTGACGGCGGGCAAGTCCATGCTGCTTCAATTGCCCGAGAACGCTGCTCGCATGTCGGTGGGCAACCCCGATGTGGCCGATGTGGTGCTGATCAACCCGCGCGAGATCTACCTGCTGGGCAAAAAAACCGGCTTGACCAATTTGCTGGTTTGGACAGCCCAGGGCAGAACCACTTTGAGAGATATTGCCGTAGGAGCCGACACCGAAGCCCTGCACGCCAAGCTGCAAGAGTACGTGCCCAGCGCCGAAAACCTGAGGGTGGACAGCATGGCCGACAGCTTGGTGCTGAGCGGCCGGGTCGCTGATGGCATGAAGGTGCAACGCCTGATGGCCTTGACCCAGGCCTTCCACGGGAGCGCCAAGATCATCAACCTGTTGCGTGTGCACGGCACACAACAGGTGATGCTCGAAGTCAAAGTGGCCGAGGTCTCCAAAACCCTGCTCGATGAACTGGGGGTGGACGTCAACCTGACCCGCACCTTCGGCAACACCTCGGTCAACCTTTTGTCGCAATTGCTGAGTGCCGGATCGACCGCACTGACCGCCGGGCGCGCCAACGGGCTGACCACCGTCACGTTGACCGCAGAGATGAAAAAAGGTTTGGTCAAGGTACTGGCCGAGCCCACCATCACGGCCGTGAGCGGGCAAGAAGGTTCATTCTTGGCGGGCGGCAAAATTTACATCCCCGTCCCGCAAACCAATGCTGCGGGAGGCACCGCCATCACGTTGCAAGAAAAAGAGTTTGGCGTAGGCCTGAAGTTTTTACCCACGGTGCTGGAAGACGGTCTCATCAATTTACAGGTGACCCCCGAGGTGTCCGAGTTGTCCCAGGTGGGTACCGTGGTCAAAGGCTTGGGTAACCAAAGCAGCTTGTTGCCCACCATCACCACCCGACGGGCCTCCACCACGGTGCAACTGCGCGATGGCGAGAGTTTTGCCATTGGCGGTCTGGTCAAGAACAACGTGACCCAGACCATCAAGGCTTTTCCCGTGCTGGGTGAATTGCCCATCCTGGGTGCACTGTTTCGCAGCACCGCTTTTCAGACCGACAAATCGGAGCTGATCTTTGTGGTCACGCCTCGGCTGGCCAAAGTCCTGCCCCCTGACTACGTTTTGCCCACCGACACCTATGTACCGCCCACCCGCAGAGAGTATTTCTTTCAGGGCCGAGTAGAAGGCAAGCCACCGACGCCCGTTCCCGCTGCCTCGGTTGATGAGACCGCACCGATCACCGATTAACCCTGGAGCCGACCATGCCCACTGACTTCACTCTCTCGCGCATCTGGCTCCTGGGCCTGTGCTGTTCTGCACTGGCCGCCTGCCAATCGCCCCCCACCCAAGTTGATCAGTACTTTGGCTTGTCGGTGCAACAAGCCCAGGTTCAGCAAACCCAAAATTTGCCAATGGCCACCTGCGCAATCTGGCGTCCGCACAGCGAGTGCATGGGCGCAGCGCAGGGTGGACACCATCGCTCCAGGCCGGATGCCCAGCAGACCCCCAGGGACAGCGATGGAGAAATCGCCCAGTCGGCCATTCTGCGCTACCAGGAGAGCTTTACCTCTCCCACGAACGCAGGCACCGGACCGTCGGTGGGCTCAGGCTCATTGATCAAGCGCTGAAAGGCTGTCGATGCTCATCCACCTCCTTACCTCCAACGCCACGCTGCTCGCTCAGTGGCGCAGCATCATCACCCCATTGGGCTTGACCTTGGGCAGTGGCCCACTGCGATCACCTGGGCAGAGTCTGTCCTCATTGCTTGCAGGGCTGGCGCACGCACAACCCCAAGACCTTTTGCTGCTGGAACACCCTGCACAAACCTCTGAGCAAGACCTGCGGGACCTGGACCACTGGCTGCGCACCCGGCCCCTGCTGAATGTTTTGCTGCAAAGCGAAGACAACAGCCCGGCATTGCTTTTGCAGGCCATGAAGGCCGGAGTGCGCGAAGTCTTGCCCTCGACCACGACACCGCAGGATCTGGCCTTGAGCCTGCAACGCTGGGCCGAGCGGCTGGCTGCGCAGCCTCACGAAGCGCCCCAAGCCCGGGCGACCAAGTCCTCGGAAACCGCCGCAGAAGCCTCCCCCCTCCGTCCACCGGGTCGGCTGGTGGCCTTCATGGGCTGCAAAGGAGGCAACGGCACCAGCTTTCTGTCTGCCAACATGGCCCACATCATGGCCACGGAATTCGATCACAAATGCGCCTTTGTTGACCTGGACCTCCAGTCGGGTGACGCCTCTTTTTATCTGAGCAGTGGTGCCAACAAAAACACGATCAGTGACCTCACGCGCCAAATCGACCGTCTGGATGCGCAGCTCCTGTCGAGTTGCCTGTATGCCTGTCACGCCACGCCTGAACCTGCTGGCTGCACCCCATACCTTGGACAAGGGCATGACCATCAGCGCACAAGACATCGAAAAGGTGCTCAATTTGGTACGCAGCCAGCATGACCATGTGGTGGTCGACCTGCCGCGAACACTGAATGCGCTGTCGCTCAAGGTCCTGGATTTGGCGGATGTGGTCTACATCGTGATGCAAAACCAAACACCGGATGTTCGCGATGCCCAAAGACTGGTCAAGAACTTGCTGTCACTGGGACTGAATGAGCACAAGCTGCGGCTGCTGGTCAACCGCTACGAACCCGACGGCTGGGTCAGCCTGCCCGAGCTGGAAAAAGCCGTCGGTCTGCCGGTCCACCAGACCATCCCCAACAAACGCCAATGGGTGGATGAATCACTGCATACCGGTCAACCGCTGTCGGCGGTGCACGATCACAACACCGTCATGAACGCCCTGCGACAGACCAGCGCTGCATTGCTGGACATCACCCCCACCCGGCAACGCCACTGGCTGCAGCGCTGGATGGGCCAAACCGCCTGAAGCCATGCCCATGCCATGGGCAAGTCCTACCGGAGTCCCCTGTGAACACAAATTTACGGTCCCAATTTGAGACGAGTGCGCCCCTCAATGGCCTTTGGGATGCGGGTCACCCCTCTTCCATCATCGGAAAAACCTCTTGGACCCCCGATCTGAGCAGGTTTGGCAGTCAGGGTCCGAACGGTAAAGGGATCGATGACATCAAAACGAAAATTCACCAGGAAATTTTGTCCTTGATGGACTGGCAGCACATGGAAAGCTTGGCCCCTGAACGACTGCGGCAGGAACTCAAGGCGCTGACCGAAGAGCTGATCCAAACCCACAAACTGGCATTGAACGAGACAGATCGACGACTCATCATCCAGGGCATTCAGGACGAGATGTTGGGCCTGGGGCCGATTGAGCCTTTGTTGTCCGACCCTACGGTGTCCGACATTTTGGTCAATGGTCCCTTACCAGGTCTATGCCGAGCGACACGGAAAAATCGTGCACACCGACGTGCAGTTTGACAATGAAGCCCATCTGCTGCGGGTGATCGATCGCATCGTCTCTCGCATTGGCAGGCGGGTGGATGAAATGAGCCCCATGGTCGATGCGCGGCTGCCCGACGGCTCGCGCGTGAACGCGGTGATTCCGCCATTGGCGATTGACGGGCCGTTGCTGTCCATTCGGCGCTTTGCGGTGGTGCCTTTCACAGTGCAGGATCTGATCAGTTTTGGTGCCATGACCGCCGGAATGGCGGAACTGATTCAGGGCTTGGTCAGGGCGCGGTTGAACCTGCTGGTCTCGGGAGGGACTGGCAGCGGCAAAACCACTTTGCTCAATGTAATGTCAGCGAGCATCCCCGCAGACGAGCGCATCATCACCATCGAGGACGCGGCTGAACTGCAACTGCAGCAACCTCACGTGGTGCGCATGGAGTCTCGCCCGCCCAATATCGAGGGTAAAGGTGAAATTTCGCAGCGCGATCTGCTGCGCAACAGCCTGCGCATGCGGCCCGACCGCATCATCATGGGCGAGGTACGCGGCGGCGAAGTGCTGGACATGCTGCAAGCCATGAACACCGGACACGATGGCTCCATGACCACCATCCACGCCAACTCGCCGCGAGATGCGCTGACCCGACTCGAACACATGTTGGGGATGGCGGGCCTCAAAGCCGAGTCGCGCGCCATGCGTCAACAGATCGGCTCGGCCTTGTCGGTCGTGATCCAGGTCTCACGCCTGTCCGATGGCCAACGCAAAGTCACCAGCCTGCAGGAGATCACGGGCATCGAAGGGGATGTGGTCAGCATGCAGGAGATTTTCAAATTCGATCAAACCGGCATCTCGCCAGAAGGCCGCGTGCTGGGCGCTTTTGTGGCAACCGGGATCCGGCCCAAGTTTTCACAGCGCCTGAGCACCCGTGGCATTGTGCTAAGCGACAAGCTGTTTGAGCCCACGCAGGGTTGGAGCTGAACCATGAGCAAGCCCTACTGGATTTTTTGGACTTTGGCGTCTCTTTGCTTGGTCTTCATGGCTTGGGGCATTTTTGGCCTGTGGCAGCAAAATCTGGACCCACGGCGAAAAGCCTTGGCGCAGAGACTTTACAACGGGGCAGGTTTGGATTTGGCGGACCCTCTGGAACCCCGCTTGAAGCTGCGGTCCAGGCGTGTCTTGAGCAGATGGACATGGCTTGAGCAGTGGCTGAAAAGCTGGCCCTTGGCCCATGCGCTGGACGATTTTTTGCAGCAAACTGGCTTGGCTTTGACGGTCGCCCAAACCTTGCTGTTGGCGGTCACGGTGCTGGTGCTGAGCCTGTCGCTGGGGGTTGGCTTGGGCTGGCCCTTTGTGCTTTCTTGGGCTGCCGGAGCCCTGGCACTCCTGGTGTTCGCTGCATTTTTGCAGCACCGGCGCAGCCAGCGCATGGTCCAAATGGGTCAAGCACTGCCCGATGCCCTTGACCTGATTGCACGCTCGATGCAGGCCGGTCACGCGTTTACCAGTGCCTTGCAGGTGGCTGCCAAAGACTGCGCCCCCCCTTTGTCGCAAGAGCTGCGGGCCGTTTTTGAAGAAATCAACTTTGGTGTCAGCACCACCCAAGCCCTGCAGGGCCTGTCCCACAGGGTGGCGAGTGAGGACGTGCGCTATTTTGTGGTGGCTGTGGTCATCCAAAGCGAAACCGGCGGCAACCTGGTGGAGGTGCTCAAAAGCACGGCACAGCTGATCCGGGAACGACAAAAAATAGCGGGGGTGGTGCGCGTGCTCTCTGCAGAAGGCCGTATTTCTGCCGTCATTTTGTCGCTTTTGCCCTTTGCATTGGCCGCGCTCATGAGCCTGCTCAACCCCAGCTTCATCTCGAAACTCTGGACCGACCCGATGGGCTTGCAGTTGGTGTACGCGTCGCTGGTGTTGATGGGCATCGGCATCTTGTGGATGTGGAAGATGATCCAGATCCGCGTTTGACATTCACAAAGCACCTCTCATGACAACAGCCACCTTGATTTTTTCTGCACTGGTGTTTGCCCTGGTGGTCACCATCAGCCTGGCCTTGCTGGTGCGCTGGTTACCAGACCCTGGACGTGAACGATTGACTCAGCTCACCCGTCCCACCCAAGCTGTTCTTGACGCTACCCCGCCGGGGCTTTGGCACCAAACCCAAAGTCGCTTGTTGTCAGGCCTGCTGTGGCTCAGCCCTTGGACAGCAGGACTCTCAGGGGGCGACAGCGACCAGCCCTCTGCTCTGCGCATCAGATTGGTACAAGCGGGATGGCGCGCGCCCTCTGCATTGCCGATCTTTCTCAGCAGCAAAACACTGCTCACGGTGACTCTGCCCGCATTGGCATGGGTGCTGCTTGAAGTCAAGCAATGGGTACCGGGGGGCATGGAACGCCTTGGTTTGATCACAGTGGCCGCAGGCTTGGGCTATTACTTGCCGGACGCATGGCTGAAACACCGAATTCAGCGCCGCCAAATGGCGCTGTCCCATGCTTTTCCAGATGCTTTGGACCTTTTGCGCCTGTGCGTTCAGGCCGGACTTGGTCTGGATGCCGCCATAGAGCGCGTGGGCCGAGAAATGCGCCACGCTCGCCCAGAACTTTCTGAGGAATTTGCCTTGACGGGTCTGGCCTTAAGAGCCGGAGCTTCGCGAGCTGATGCGCTGCGCAGCCTGTCGCAACGGGTCGGACTCAAAGAGATCGATGCCCTCGTGGTCATGCTGATCCAGGCCGATCGATTTGGTTCAAGTGTGTCCGAGTCGCTGGCCGTGCACGCCGAAGCCTTGCGCATCCAGCGGCGCCTGAAAGCTGAAGAGGCCGCAGCCAAACTCCCGGTCAAGCTGCTGATCCCTTTGATTTTTTGTGTCTTCCCCAGCCTGCTGACGGTGCTGCTGGGGCCGGTGGCAGTGACTTTGGCGCGGGAGTTTGTCAAGGTGGTGTGAGTGTTAGCCGGGTAGCCTGCGATAAGCCCCAGTTAACATGGCTTGGTTAAGCTGACCGCTTTGTGCATCGCTGCCTCCTCTTATGAACGACCAACCCACTGTCTCCCCCAAACGCCAAGGCCTATCGCGCGTCTGGCACGCTTTTTTTTACTCGATTGAGGGTTTGCGGGCGGGCTGGGGCGAACCCGCCTTCAGGCAAGAAGCCATCTTGGCCGTGCTGGTCTTACCTGGCGCTTGGTACTTGGGTCAAAGCTGGGCCGAGACAGTGTTGTTGATCGGCGTGGTTGTGGCGGTGCTGGTGGTGGAGTTGCTCAACACCGGCATCGAGGCGGCCATTGACCGGGTGGGGCCCGAGTGGCATGCCCAGTCCAAACGCGCCAAAGACACCGCCAGCGCCGCCGTTTTGCTCAGCCTGCTGCTGTGTGGCGGTGTCTGGCTGAGTGCTTTGTGGCGTTGGTTTTTTGCTTGAGTTCTATCGACCCGGGCGATCTAAACGCTCAGGCCGCTGGCCTCTTGCAGGCCGCCAAAAAGTCCAACTCGGTTTTTTGCCAACGGGTTTTGACTTGGGCCAGCGACAACACCGAATGGAAGTAGTGGTCGTGTGACAAGGCTTGGATGGACTGTTTTTGCAGGCAAGCGCCATCCCAGCCTCTTTGTGTCTGCAAAGACTTGGACATCCACAGCGCCATGGGCACATGGGTTTGTTCTTGCGGGGCCATCATGTAAGGCATGCCATGCAAGTACAAACCTTTCTCGCCCAAAGACTCGCCGTGGTCTGACACATAAAGCATGGCCGTTGGGCGTGGCTGGGTTTTGAGCCAACGCACGGTTTGCCCTAAAAAATGGTCGGTGTAGTGCACCGCGTTGTCGTAGGCATTGACGATGTCTTGCGCGGGGCAATCTTGCAGCACGTTGGTGCGGCATTCGGGTTGGTACAGCTTCATGTCGGCCGGCGTGCGTTTGTAGTAAGCCGGGCCATGGTTGCCCATCTGGTGCAGCACCACCACCGTGCCCACTTGGGCCTTGCCCGCAGGGCGTGTTTTCTCCAGTTCGGCCAAACGCTCGGGCAGGACACGCAACATGATCTCGTCAAAGCATTCACCATCTGGGCACAGCTTGGGGTCTTTCAAGGTCAAGGTGCTGAAATTTGGCACGCGATCGCACACGCCTTTGCAACCCGATTGGTTGTCCAGCCACAGCACCTGCATGCCCGCACGCTGCAACACATCCAGCAGGTTTTCATACGGGATGTCGTTTTTGGCCTGGGCCTCTCGCCCCAAATGCGAAAACATGCAGGGCACCGACACCTGGGTGTTGGTGCCGCAAGACCGCACATTTGAAAAGTAAGTCAACTCGCCGCTGGTTTGCAGCTGCCGCAGCTGGGGGGTGGTGTCACGCGCATAGCCCGCCAAGCCAAAATTGGCCGCCCGCACGGTCTCGCCCACCACCAGCACGATCAAAGGGGGCGCGCCAGCCGCACCCGAAGAGACCACGGCCGCATCCTCGCCAATAGGCTGCAAAGACATGCGTGCCTGGGTGGTTTGCCCCACCAGCAAACGACCGCTGGCATAAACCGTGTTGAAAGGGTTCACCATGTAGCGCAAGGATTTGTGGTTGCGCATGGTGGAAGCCAAATCCTGGAACGAGGCCCAGATGACCACCATCATCAAAACCAAAGCCAGCAAGGCCAAGCCCAGTTGGCGGCCGAGCAGCCGCATGGCAGGCCACTGCTGGACAGGCTGACGCCACCACCAAACGCCTGGCAGCACCACACCCAGCAGCAGCACCAGCCCCATCGACCCCGACAACAAATCACGCACTTCACGCACATCGGTCTGCACCGTATTGGCCATCATGCTGGGGTCGATGACCACCCCATAGGCAGCCATGAAGTAACTGTTGGCAGCAGCCACCATGAGCAACACCACCCCCACAGGCTTGCGCCAAAGGGGCCACACCAGCAAAGACAGGAGCACGGTGGTGGCGGTGAAAACAATCACCCCCATACCCAACAGGCCGAGGCCTGTACGCAAGCCGTGGCTGTCCGTCAAAGCCCACAGCGAGCGCCAAAGGGGCAAGTTGCCCAAGGTGGTCAGCCAAAGTGCCAACACCAGCAACAAAACCAAGGGGTGCCAAGGACGGCGAATGGCTTTAGAAAAAGGACGAAAAAAGCCAGAGAAAGCGGAGAAAAAAGAGGGCATGGGCAACACAAAGCGAACACAAGTCGCCATGTTGAGCGCCCAGTCTTATCTCAACATTAAGTCCCGTCTGTTCGATTCGTCACAGCAGGCCAAACCAAAGCAAATCTTTTGCCAAAGGGTGCGGTGCCCGCATCTCGCAAAAGCTGCGCGCCCTGGCTTTGTGCAATGCGCTCAACCAAGGTCAGGCCAATCCCCAAGCCAGCTTGCGATGCATGGCCTGTCGTTCGGGCGCTGGCTTGCGGCCCGACCATGGCCCCATCGCTGGTCACCTCGCTGGCCACATCGCTGCCGTCGTCGCTGACCGACAGGCGCACCTGCCCTTGCCCATCTTGTGCAATGCGCACTTCGACATAGGTGCCCGAAGGGTTGTGGCGCAAAGCGTTGTCCACCAAATTGCGCAAGGCCAATGCCAGCAAAGTGGATTGACCGCTGACCGTCACAGCATGCGCCGGCGCCTCCAGCGCGATGTCTTGCCCCAAGGCATGGGCCAAGGCCACGTGTTCGGCCACCACAGCTTGCGCCAAGGAGCACAGATCGACCGGCTCTGACTGCTCCTCACTCAAACTGTGCGCGCGCGCCAAATCCAAGAGCTGGGACAAAATGCGCCCAGCCTGCAGTGCGCCCTGCTCTACCGCTTGAAGTGCCTGAGCCTGTTCGGAGGGCAAAGCTGCATCGCGGGCCAAGCGAGCCTGCAACACCAAAGCCGTCAAAGGCGTGCGCAACTCGTGCGCCACATCGGCCGCGAAACGCCGCTCCCGCGAAATTTCCTCTTGCAAGCGCTGCACCAAGTGGTTGATGGCCTGCACGGTCACGCCCAACTCTTGGAAGGGCTGCTGTGGCATCAGGGTTTGGCCAGCGTCGACATCCAAGGCTGAAATCTTGCTGGACAAACGCTTCAGGGGCAGCAAGCCGCGGCGCATGGCCGAGGCCAAGATCAAGGCCACCATGGGCAAAAACAACAAGGCTGGCAGCAAGATGTGTTCGGCGATATCTTCCGCCAGTGCTTCGCGCCGCGCCGGGTCTAAAAACACCGCCACACGCCGTACGGCTGGCCTGTCGGCTTGGGCGTTTGCACTTGGGGGGGGCACGCTGCCTGCCCTCGATTCAGCCACATACACGCGCCATTCGTGGATCTGCCCTTGCGCAGTCAGGTACAAGGTTTGGTGCCCCAAAACCAGTGGCGAGGGCCATTGCGCCTGCATGCCGTGCGAGTCCCACACCAAGCGATCGTCCTGCCACATCAAGACGTGAAGGTCTGGGACGTAAGTTTTGTCGGTGTGTCCATGCAGGGCCGCTGGCAGCGCTGTGGTCTGTGGTTCAGGGACACGAAGCGACGGCGACCTACCAGGCACCAGCGCCGAATCAGGCCAAGGCTGCGCCAACAACATCTGGGCGGTGGAGACCAGCAGACCGTCGCTGATTTCTTCCGCTTCGAGGTGACCGGTTGAATAAGACAAACCCGCCAGCAACAACCACAGAGCCACCACCGCCCCCAAAGCCCAAGCCCACAAATAACGCCACAGGGATCGGGCTTGCACGGTCCCGGCGTGGCCTGGCTGAGCTGTCGGATACGCCATCAAGCCCCCCCTTGGGTGTCCGGATTGGGCACAAAGTAGCCCACACCGCGCACTGTTTTGACCAAACCATCGCCCAACTTGCGGCGCAGGTGGTGCATGTGCACCTCCAAGGCGTTGCTGTCCAACACCTCGTCAAAACCATAGAGCGCTTGCTCCAGCCTTTGGCGAGAGAGCACCTGCCCACTGCCCCGCAGCAACGCCAACAGCAGGGCATATTCTTTGGCGCGCAGGGCGACCGGTTCACCATTCTTCAGCACGCTGTGGGCGGCCGGGTCCAACACCAAATCGCCATGGCGCAGCAAGGGTGATGCGCGGCCTTCGCTGCGGCGCAGGGCCGCACGCATGCGGGCCAAAAGCTCCTCGGGCTCAAAAGGCTTGACCACGTAGTCGTCAGCGCCTTCGTCCAACCCAGCCACACGGTCGGGCAAGGCATCGCGGGCCGTCATGATCAGCACAGGCATGGCACTGCCAGCGCGGCGTTCTTGCCTCAGCCAAGCCAATCCGTCACCGTCTGGCAAGTTCAAGTCGAGCAGCACCAGGTCAAAAGGTTCCACACGCACAGCGGCCGTGGCCAAAGCCAGCGTGGGCGTCACATCCACCGCGTAGCCATTGGCTTTCAAGCTGGCGGCCAAGCCGGTGGCGATACCCACATCGTCTTCCACGATCAAAACCCGCATGGCTTGGCTTTCTTTGAAATGCACATTCTGTTGATGAGCTTTGATTGTGTCAGGAGTTGTGTTCATGCCTGCAGGCTGACAGGTCCCACTTAAGGCAGGCTTAATCCGATCGATTTTTAATGGGTGAAGCCTCTTCTTGGACCGTCCAAACCGCCATGCATCTGCCAAGTCCATCGCCCCCAAAGGGCCTCGACCACTTTCCATCCCTTCTGCATGCACAGGGGTATGAAGCGCTGACACCCCATCGATCCAGGCCTTTGGGTTTGTGGCTCTGGGTCGTCTGTTTGGGGCTCACCTTAGGCTGGGATGCCTCCGGGGCAGACCTGCACGTGATGGCTTGGTTGGGTGATGCACAAGGCTTTGCCTTGCGCGACCATTGGTGGCTGAGCACCGTCTTGCACGAAGGCGCCAAACGCTTGGCTGTGGTGGTTTACCTCGCCTTGATCTGGATGGCGGTCTCACCTTGGGGTCCTTGGCGTCAGGTCCCTCGTCTGCAAAGGCTGGAGGTCGTTGTCGGTATCACCCTGAGTTTGTTGCTGATCTCCAGCCTAAAACGCATCAGCTTGACCAGTTGCCCGTGGGAACTGCAATCCTTTGGCGGTGCAGCCACCTACATCTCGCACTGGTCATGGGGCACCAGCGATGGCGGCAGTGGCCATTGCTTTCCGGGTGGGCACGCCTCCAGTGCGATGGCCTTTTTGGCCATGACCTTGCCCTGGCTGGCCTCTCAGCAAGCCCAAGAAAAGCGCAAGGGCTGGGTCTGGCTGGGGGCCATTGTTTTGGCGGGACTTTTTTTAGGGGCTGCACAAACCCTGCGCGGTGCCCATTACCCCAGCCACAGCGCCTGGACGGCCTTGATTTGCGCCGCAACGGCTTGGGCCAATCACCAAGTTTTTCAACGCCTCCAACAGTCAAACCCGAGACTCCCGGCTTGAGCCCGCTTGGCTACAGTCCTTGAATGGATAAAACTGGAGACAACATGACCACCATTGGCATGATCGGCATCGGCATGATGGGCCACGGCATCGCGAGCAATTTGCTCAAGCACGGGCAAAGCCTCACGGTGCTGGAGCACCCCGGCAACCAGCCCCTGGACGCGCTGTTGGCCGCAGGCGCGCGCACCTGCACCAGCCCCCAGGCCTTGGCGGCGCAATCGGATGTGATCATCCTGTGCGTGACGGGCACCCCACAGGTCGAAGCGGTGCTGCTGGGTGAGGACGGTGTCTTGAAGGGGCTGCGGCCCGGCACCATCGTGATCGACTGCTCCACGGCCGTGCCCGCATCGACTGAAAAAGTCTCGGCCTTGGTCATCGCCCAAGGCGGTCAGTTTCTCGATTCGCCCATGACGCGTACCCCCAAAGAAGCCGCCGAAGGTCGGCTGAACCTGCTGGTGGGTGGCGACGCGGCTTTGTTTGAACGCTGCCAACCCATCCTCGCTTGCTTTGCCGAAAACATCGTGCACACCGGCCCGATTGGCTCAGGCCACCGCATGAAGCTGTTGCACAACTACGTGTCGCTGGGCACCGTCACCTTGCTGGCCGAAGCCGCTGCCTGCGCGCAACGGGCTGGGGTGGACGCCCACACCTTTGTGGAAGTGCTGTCCAAAGGCGGCGGCTGGGGCGCGGCGCTGGATCGCTTGAAACCCATGCTGACGGCGGGCGACACCTCGGGCCTGCGGTTTTCCATGAGCAACGCGCTCAAAGACCTGAACTACTACCACCAGATGGCCAGCGACACGCAGGCCGAGCGCACGGTGGCCGAGGCCATCCGAAACACGCTTCAGACGGCTTGCGAAGAAGGCGACCCGCACGCGTTGGTGCCGGAGCTGGTCACGCTGCTGGCCCAGCGACCAGGCGCCTGATGCGTCAGCTGCGTTGACGGCGCTTTAGCCGCCTGCCTTGGAGGCTTTGGATTTTTGGCGCTTGGCCACCTCGGCTTGCATGGCCTGCAAGGTTTTGGCATCCGGGGTTTTCCAGTTTCCGCCAGACTGGTTGACCATGTGGTTCAAGGCTTCGGCGAAGGCCTCCAGCGTCAAGTCGGCTTGACCGCCTTTGGCAGGCATGCCTCTGACCCCCACATAGCCGTGTGCGGTGAGGGTGACCTGGCCCTCACGAATCAGCGGGGCCCATTGTGTTTTGTTGCCCAATTGCGGCGCCTTGGGAAAAGCCTGCCCGTGACAACTGGCACAAACGGCTTTGTAAGTGCCCTCGCCCGAGGCCCAGGCGGGCACGGTGGCCCAAGTGATGCCAGCCAACAAACAAATTGCCAATGGATTCATGGATTCAACCTTTCATTCACACGCATCAGCGCAGAGGCACCGTCAGCTGCGCAATGACCCCTGCCGTATCGGGGCGCACGCCCCGCCACCAGGCAAAGGCCTCGGCGGCTTGTTCGGCCAGCATGCCCACGCCATCGGCCAGGTGGGTCACGCCGGCTTGCTGGGCCAGCTTTAAAAACGGTGTGAGGCCTTTGCCGTACGTCAAATCATAGGCCAGGCAACCGGGGGCAAACACGCTGGCGGCCAGCGGCGGCAGCTCCGCCGTGAGGCTGGACGAGGTGGCGTTGAACACCACATCGAACATGCCTTGCACCGACTCATAAGCCAAACCCGTCACCGGCACCTGGCCGCTTTGGTGCTGGTGCGCCAGTGCCGCCAGCGCTTGCGCCTTGGCCACGGTGCGGTTGACGATCACGAGTTCGGCAGGTTGCTCGGCCAGGAGCGGCAGCAAAGCCCCGCGTGTGGCGCCACCCGCACCCAAAATCAGCACCCGCCGCCCTTGCAGCGGACAGCCCAGGTTGTGCACCACATCGCGCACCAGACCCACGCCGTCAAAGTTCTCGGCAAAAACCCGGTCGCCTTCGAACTTCATCGCATTCACTGCACCAGCCATCTGCGCGCTGGGCGCCAGGTCGGTGGCATAGGCAAAAGCGTCCAGCTTGAAGGGCGCGGTCACATTCATGCCGCGCCCGCCCGAGGCCCGAAACGCGTCCACTGTGGCTGCAAAGCCGCCCAAAGAGACCCAGCAACTTGCTGTAATCCATGTCTTGCCCCGTGACCTGCGCAAAAGCGCTGTGGATCAAGGGCGATTTGCTTTGCACAATGGGGTTGCCGATCACGGCGTAGCGGTCTGTCATGCGAGAAGGTCCTGGCCAATCAGGCCCTCATCTTATCGCCCCGGCTGAGGCAGAATGATCGCGCGCATGTCCACCTCCCCCACATCACACCTTCCAAACAACACGCCTGCCACATCCTGGCCAGTGGCTTTGATTGTGTTGGCGCAGTGCTTGGGCACCACCTTGTGGTTCAGTCCCAGCGGGGTGTCCGACAGCCTGATCGCCCACCTGCAACTCAGTGCAAGCGGATTTGGCTGGTTGCTGGCCGCCACGCAACTGGGCTTCATTGCGGGCACGCTGGGTTTTGCACTCAGCGGTGTGGCCGATCGGTTTGCCGCCACTCGGGTGTTTGTGGTGTCCAGCCTGCTGGGGGCCTTGGCCAATGCCGCGGTGGTCTGGGGCACAGCGGACATGGGCGCCATCTGGGCTTTGCGATTTGTGGTGGGCGTTTGCATGGCGGGCGTTTACCCGCTGGGCATGAAGATGATCGTGCAGCGCGTGGGCAGCAAACCAGCAGCGGCTTTGGGTTGGTTGGTCGGGATGCTGACTTTGGGCACGGCCATGCCGCACGCCTTGCGCGCCTGGGGGCAAAGCTGGCCGTGGCAAGAGGTGCTGCTGGCCTCATCCTGGCTGGCGGTGTTGGGGGCTGTGGTGGTGGGCTGCTTGGGCGAGCCAAGCCGGGCGCAGGCCATGTCCAGCCAGGCAGCGCCGGTACCCACCGGCTTGAAGCTGAACACGCATGCGCTGCGCGCCATTTTGGCGGTTCGGGGGTTTCGGGCTTCGGCGCTGGGCTACTTTGGCCACATGTGGGAGCTCTACGCTTTTTGGAGCGTGTTGCCCTGGCTGAGCCTGCCGATTGCACGCGCCTTGACCGACACACCCGAGGGCTTGGCTGGCACAGTCGCCTGGGTCAGCTTTTCCGTCATCGGCATCGGCTTTTTCGGTTGTGTGCTGGGCGGCATCTGGAGCCGCCGGGTGGGCAGCGCCCGTGTGGCGGCCAGCGCTTTGGCGGCCTCGGGCCTGATGTGCCTGCTCTACCCTTTGATTCCCGAGCGCTGGCCACTGGTGCAGCTAGGGGCTTTGCTGTTTTGGGGCGTCTGCGTGGTGGCCGATTCGCCCCAGTTTTCGGCCATGTCCTCGCAGCATGCACCCCCCCAGTGGCTGGGCAGTGCGCTGGTGCTGCAAAACGGCGTGGGCTTTTTGATCACCGTCCTCAGCATCTTGCTGCTGGGCTGGGCGCTGGAGACTTGGGGCAGCTGGGCCCTGTGGCTGTTGGCCCCGGGCCCTGCGCTGGGCCTGTGGGCTTTGTGGCCCTTGGTCAAGATGCCCAAAACTGGCACGTGCGCAGCCTAGCGTCGCCCTACCAAACGAAACACCACCATCCCCAACACCAGCACACCCGCAGCTGCGGCACTGAAAGCATAAGCCAGCCCACCCCTGTTCACGCTTTGGGCCATCAGCAAAACGCCCATGGATTGGCCAAAAAACAGTGAACTGGCAAACAAGGTCACGGCCGTACCCCGCGCTGCAGGGGCCATTTGGGTGGCCTGCACTTGCAAGGTGTTGTGCAGCATGTAAAAACCCAAACCCGCCAGCAGGCAAGCCAGCATGCCCGTCCAGGAGGCGATACCCCAAGCCAACAAGAGAAGCCCTGAAGCCACCAAGCCCGCTCCGGTTTTGACCAGGCCGCGCTCTCCCAACCATGCCAACCAACGCCGTGCCATCTGGCTGTAAAGCAATCCACCCACCCCATAGAGCATCATCACCGAGCCCGCAGCCGCCACACTCAAGCCATAGTGTTCATGCAAATGGGTCGGCATGAAGGCCATGGTGCCGAACACCAAAGCCCCTTCGATCGCGGTGACCGCCAAGACCCACCGCACGCGGGGCATGGCCAACAAGCGCGCCGTGGTGAGAAACGAACTCAAGAAGCTAGGGGCGTCCGTCGCCATGGCCAAAGCTTGACCGCGCAACTGGCGCAGCAACAAAACAGCCGCCACGACAAAAAGACCCGACAGCACCACAAAGGCGCCTCGCCAACCGAGTGTGTCGGCAGTGAAACCACCAAACCACAGGCCACTCATCATGCCCAACACGGTGGCACTCATGATTTTGGCCAGGGTTTCCTGACGGCGTTCATAAGGCACCTGGTCACCCACCCAAGCCATGGCCAAGGGAATCATACCTGCCGCTGCGGCCCCCATGCAGCCACGCACAATGACCAGCATTTGAAAATTGAACGACAAAGCCGTGATGGCACTGAACACGGCGCAAGCCAGAACGGCCAGTGATATCACCCGAAGCTTGCCCAACCGGTCCCCCAAAGGACCGTAAAAGAATTGTGCAATGCCGTACACCACGGCATAAGCCGAGACCACAGCCGAGGCCTCTCCGGTGCTGATCTGGAACTCTTCACCGAGCACCACCAGCATCGGGTCACAAATACGCATCGACGCCATGCTGGCAAAGCCAGCCAGACCCAGCAAGCGCAGGTAAAGGCGTTCTTCGCCCGGTGACAAAAGGGACACGCTCAGGCCAGTTGCTGTTCCAGATCGTGCAAGACCTGGTAGCAAGGCAGCACCTGGGCAATCGAGCTGTTGGGCTCACGGCCTTCGCGGATCGCGGCGAAGAACTCGCGGTCTTGCAGTTCGATGCCGTTCATCGACACCGCCACTTGCGACACGTCGATCTTTTCTTCCTTGCCGGTGAACAGGTCGTCGTAACGCGCCAGATAAGTGCCGGTGTCGCCGATGTAACGGAAGTAAGTGCCCAACGGGCCGTCGTTGTTGAAGCTCAAGCTGAGCGTGCAGATCGCGCCATTGGCCGCCTGCAGCTGAATGCTCATGTCCATGGCGATGCCCAAAGTGGGGTGGATCGGGCCTTGCACCGCATGGGCTTTGACGATGGGGCTGCCGCACTGGTAGGCGAACAAATCCACAGTGTGCGCCGCGTGGTGCCACAGCAGGTGGTCGGTCCAGCTGCGGGCCTGGCCCAGCGCATTCATGTTGGTGCGGCGGAAGAAATAGGTCTGCACATCCATCTGCTGGATGTTGAACTCACCGGCCTTGATCTTGTGGTGTACCCACTGGTGACTGGGGTTAAAGCGGCGGGTGTGGCCCACCATGGCCACCAGGCCGATTTCCTTTTGGACCCGCAGCACTTCCTGGCCTTCCTTGTACACATCGCACAGTGGAATCTCCACCTGCACATGCTTGCCCGCCTTCAGGCAAGCCAGGGTCTGGCTGGCGTGCATTTGCGTGGGTGTGCACAAAATCACGGCATCGACTTCTTTCAAAGCCAGCGATTCATTCAGGTCGGTGGTGACATGGCCAATGCCGTATTTGTCCGCCACCTCTTGGGTTTTGGCGAACTCGCGGCCGATCAGCGAGACGACTTCCACGCCGTCGATGTTTTTAATGCCGTCCAGGTGTTTGATGCCGAAGGCACCCGCGCCTGCGAGGGCGACTTTGATGGTTTTGCTCATGTGTGTTTCTCCAAAAGATTAAATGGGTTGTAGGTGACAAATTTGGAAGTTGAGCTTTGGGCAAGGGTCAACAGTTCATGAGCCATCGCCCACAGGGTGGGCTCCTACAGGAAGCGGCCCTGACTTCGGTGGTGCCCACCCCTGTGGGCGATCCATCCAAGAGCGGCTCCGTCTCTGTAGGAGCCCACCCCTGTGGGCGATGCGCTGCACGCCCGGCCCCTGGCCTGAGCATTGCGGTGCGATGACCACCAAGCGCATCAGCTGTTTTCCAAAATCACATGCCCGACCGCCGTGTTGCTGGCAGGCACATGGTAAAAGCGGTGGCGCAGCTGAGGCGCGGGGCCTGTGGCTTTGCCATCCTTGATGTCGTTCATCGCGCCACGGGCGATCAGCCACATGACCAGCTCGATGCCTTCGCTGCCGGCTTCGCGCACGTAATTGATGTGTGGCGTGGCCGCACAGGCCGCCGGGTCCTGGATCAATTGGTCGAGCCAGGCGTTGTCCCACTCTCGGTTGATCAGGCCCGCACGCGCGCCCTGCAGCTGGTGGCTCATGCCGCCTGTGCCCCAGATGTGCACGTTGATGTCTTCGTCGTAGCTCTCCACCGCTTTGCGGATCGCTTGCCCCAGGTTGAAGCAGCGCTGGCCGCTGGGCACGGGGTACTGCACCACGTTGACCGCGAACGGGATCACCGGGCAAGGCCAGGCGTCTTTGACCGGGTCGAGCGGACCGCACATCAGCGACAGGGGCACCGTCAGGCCGTGGTCCACGTCCATCTTGTTGACGATGGTCAGGTCAAAGTCTTGCTGAATGACCGACTGCGCGATGTGGCTGGCCAGCTCGGGGTGGCCTTTGACCACGGGCACCGGGCGTGGGCCCCAGCCTTCGTCGGCGGGTTGGTATTCGGCTGCGGTGCCGATGGCGAAGGTGGGAATCAGGTCGGAGCTGAAAGCCGTGGCGTGGTCGTTGAACACCAGAAAAATCACGTCCGGTTTGTTGTCCTTCATCCATTGTTTGGAGAAGTCGTAGCCCGCGAACACGGACTTCCAGTAGTCTTCTTGCGTTTTGCCCAAGTCCATGGCCGCGCCGATGGCGGGCACATGCGAGGTGTAAACGGATGCGGTGATGCGTGCCATGTCTTGTTCTCTCAAAAAAGAATTGGGATCTGACCCCAATTAATGAACCCAATTAAACTTTCTTCCCGGCTGCGCCTTGGGGCTGGTTTTGGGCTTGGGCGCTGCCGTTTTCGCCGATGTAGCGGTTGCCTTCCACGCTGCGGCCGCCGGCGATCATCATGTTTCGATATTCCTCTTCGGTCATGCCGGTCATGGAGCCTGCCATTTGCTGGAAGCTTTTGCCGTCGGTCGCGCCGATCTTGGCCAAGAAGTAAATGTTGCCGCCGGTGCGCATGCACCAATTGAGGTCACGCGCCAACACGGCCTGCTTTTGCTCTTCGGTCATCTGCCACTCGTCCAGATAGGCCCGCTCATCAGCCTTGAACTTTTCACGGTTCGCGGCCTTCATGAGCGACATGCAAAACTGGTTGAGCCAATAGCCTTTGCGCGATTGCTCTGCGTCAAAAATGATGGTGCCGGGCACGTCTTTGTAGGGTTTGTCTAAAGCCATGTTCTACCTTTCAGGTCGATGGTGATTGCTGTAGGAGCCCACCCCTGTGGGCAATGAGACCGTTGGAGGTCCACAAGCCATCGCCCATGGGGTGGGCTCCTACCAAAACGGCTATGCCTGCTCTTCAGGCCAATAAAGGCGCATCGGGTTGTCCACCAGCAGTTTCTTTTGCAGCTCTGCCGTGGGTGCGATGTGCGGGATGAATTCCACCAGCAGGCCATCGTCGGGCATGTGGTCTTTCAGGTTGGGGTGTGGCCAGTCGGTGCCCCACAGCACGCGATCGGGAAACTCCTGCACGATGCGCTGGGAAAACGGGATCACGTCTTGGTATGCGTTCTGTTCGCCGTTCAAGGCCTTGGGGCCCGTGACCGACAAACGCTCGGGGCATGACACCTTGCTCCACACGTTCTGGTGCTCGCGCATGAACTTCTGGAACAACGCAAACTGCGGGCCATCCACCGGCAGCGAAACGTCAGGGCGACCCATGTGGTCCACCACCACGGTGGTGGGCAGCGCGGTGAAAAAGTCCCACAACTCGGGGAGGTCCACCGCTTCAAAGTAGATCACCACATGCCAGCCCCATTTCTGGATGCGGCTGGCGATTTCCATCAGCTCGTCTTTTGGCGTGAAGTCCACCAAACGCTTGACGAAGTTGAAACGCACACCGCGCACACCCGCGTCGTGCATGGCCTGGATTTCCTGGTCGGTCACGCTGCGCTTGACGGTGGCCACGCCACGCGCTTTGCCACCCGAGTTGACCAGCGCATCGACCATGGCGCGGTTGTCTGCGCCGTGGCAGGTGGCTTGCACCACCACATTGCGCGCAAAGCCCAAGTGGTCGCGCAGCGAATACAACTGGTGCTTGGACGCATCGCAGGGGGTGTACTTGCGCTCGGGGGCGTAGGGGAATTCAGCGCCGGGGCCGAACACATGGCAGTGGGCATCCACCGCGCCTGCGGGCAATTGGAATCGGGGCTTGGACGGGCCGGTGTACCAGTCCATCCAGCCTGCGGTTTTGGTGAAGTCACCCGACGTGGGTTTATCCATGGGTTTGCTCATCTCGAATGCCTTTCAATGTGTCTTTTTTTGTAGGAGCCCACCCCGTGGGCGATGAAACGCATCAGGGTCCACCAACCATCGCCCACAGGGGTGGGCTCCTACAAACTCAAAAAATCAATCGATGTATTTGAGGCCTGCAGCCGCCAACGGCTCGCGCATCTTGTACATGTCCAAACCCAACACGCCTGAATCGAGCTTGGCGCGTTTTTCGCCTTCGTTGGCTTCACGGGCTTGCGCCGCTTCCAGTGTCTTGGCCACCAAGGCTTGGGGCACACAGACCACGCCGTCGTCATCGGCCACGATGGCGTCTCCGGGATGAACGATCATGCCGGCGCACACCACGGGGATGTTCACCGAGCCGATGGTCGCCTTGATGGTGCCTTTGCTGCTGATGGCTTTGCTCCAAGCGGGAAAGCCCATCCGGGTCAGCTCTTTCACGTCACGCACACCCGCATCGATGATCAAGGCCCGTGCGCCACGCGCCATGAAGGACGTGGCCAGCAGGTCACCAAAGTAGCCGTCGGTGCATTCGGCGGTGATGGCCGCGACCACGATGTCGCCGGGCTGAATCTGCTCGGCCACCACATGCATCATCCAGTTGTCACCGGGGTGCAGCAGCACCGTCACTGCGGTGCCAGACACTTGCGCACCGGCATAGACGGGGCGCATGTAGGGCTTCATGAGGCCCACCCGACCCATGGCTTCGTGAACGGTGGCCGAACCTAAAACGGCCAAGGCATCGGTGGCTGCGCGGTCCGCGCGGGTGATGTTGCGGTAAACAACGCCGAGTTCGTACATGGTTTTCTCCTGTCTATGCAAACGTGTTGGGGACTTCGTAGGAGCCCACCCCTGTGGGCGATGGCTTGTGAACGCTTGCCGTTTGTGCAAGGCACAAACAGCCCATCAAACCATCGCCCACGGGGTGGGCTCCTACAAAAATTTCACAAGCCTTTGGCCGTCAGCTGGTCGTCCAGCCGCTTGAACACGCGTCGCGCATTGCCCTCAAACACCATATAACGCTCGTCGTCGTTCAGGTTGGCCGTGGCTTGCACGTAGCGCTTGGTGTCGTCAAAGTAGTGGCCGGTCTCGGGGTCGATGCCGCGCACCGCGCCAATCATCTCGGACGCAAACAAGATGTTCTTGACCGGAATGACTTTGGTCAGCAGGTCGATGCCGGGCTGGTGGTACACGCAGGTGTCAAAGAAGATGTTGTTCAGCAGGTGCTCGGACAGCAAAGGCTTTTTGAGCTCTTGCGCCAAACCCCGGAAACGGCCCCAGTGGTAAGGCACCGCGCCGCCGCCGTGCGGGATCAAGAACTTCAGCGTTGGGAAGTCTTTGAACAGGTCGCTGGTCAGGCACTGCATGAAGGCGGTGGTGTCGGCGTTCAGGTAATGCGCGCCGGTGGTGTGAAAGCAGCTGTTGCAGCTGGTGCTCACATGAATCATCGCGGGGATGTCGTACTCGACCATTTTTTCGTAAATCGGGTACCAAGCTTTGTCGCTCAAAGGCGGCGAAGTCCAGTGACCGCCCGAGGGATCGGGGTTCAGGTTGATGCCGACGTTGCCGTATTGCTCGACACACTTGACCAGCTCGGGGATGCAGGTGGCCGGGTCCACACCGGGCGACTGGGGCAGCATGGCCGCAGGCACAAAGTGGTCGGGGAAGAGTTGCGCCACGCGCAAGCACAACTCGTTGCAGATCGCAGCCCAAGTCGACGAGACGTTGAAATCGCCAATGTGGTGGGCCATGAAGCTGGCTCGCGGGCTGAAGATGGTGATGTCCGAGCCGCGCTCTTTCATCTTGGCCAACTGGTTGGTCTCGATCGTTTCGCGCAACTCGTCGTCGCTGATTTTCAGCTCGGAGACTTTGGGGCTGACGCTGGAGTCCTTGATGCCGGCAATCTGGCGGTTGCGCCACTCTTCCAGCGCCTTGGGGGCGGTGGTGTAGTGGCCGTGCACGTCGATGATCAAGGGTTTCGTTGGTCGCATGGGCACTCCTGATGGGGCAAAGGGTTTGCGCTGATTGTGCAGGCACCCGCCTGGCCACCACAGCCCTCGGTGCATCTAGCAGCTAGAACAATATTGCATAACAGTACCACTGATATGACAAAATCAAACCAACCGAAAGCCCTCTCCCCCCATGGACCTCAAACAGCTCGAATACTTTGTCCGCGTGGCCGAACTGGGCAGCTTCACCCGGGCCGCCCAGGCCCTGAACATCGCCCAACCGGCGCTCAGCCGCCAGGTGCGCTTGCTCGAAGTCGAACTTCGGCAAAACCTGCTGGTGCGCAACGGGCGCGGCGCCACCCCCACTCAGGCCGGGTTGCTGCTGCTGGAACACGGCCGGGGCATCTTGCACCAGGTGGAGCGGGCACGCGAAGAACTGGGCCGGGTGCGTACGGGCCTGACGGGACGGGTGGCTTTGGGCCTGCCGCCCAGCGTGGCGCGGGTGCTCACAGTGCCACTCACCCGGGCCTTTCGCGCCAAGATGCCCGATGCCCAGCTGTCCATCAGCGAGGGCCTGTCGAGCGCGATGCAGGAAAACCTGCAAAACGGCCGGCTGGACATCGCCGTGCTCTACAACCCCAGTCAAGTGGCTGGCATCCAGCACACGGCGCTTGTGAAAGAAGAGCTGCTGCTGGTGCAGCCGCGCCCGCCGGGCCTGCAAGAGGACCCGCCCCCGCCCGCCATACCCCTGCAAGAAGTCGCCGCCCTGCCCTTGGTGATCCCCACCCGCCCCAACGCGATCCGCATGCATGTGGAGTCTGAAATGGCCGCCATCGGCTGCCGCCCCCTCATTGCGCTGGAGATCGACGGCGTGAGCGCCATCCTGGACCTGGTGGCCGACGGCGCAGGCTACGCCATCTTGCCGCGCAACGCCGTCATGCGTTCGGTGCGGCCATCGGCGTTTTCAGTACGCCCCCTCAAGCAGCCTGCCCTGCACATCCAGCTGACCACCGCCATCAGCGCACAACGCCCCAGCACCCTCACCCAGCAAGCCACGCTGGCCCTGCTGACCGAGATGGCCGCACAGTGGCTCAGCCCGCCTTGACGGCTTGCCTCATCACGCGCCGAGATCAGGGCACAACAACGCTCACGCAGGCTGTAGCTGCAAGCCCCACAACAGGGCACTGAGGGCAAAGAACGACAGAACCGTGGTCACCAGCAGAGCCGCTGCGCTGACCACGCCATACCCATGGCGCTGACTGAGAATGCTGTAGATACCCAGCATGGGCATGGCGCCCGAGAGCACGACCGCCGCCCGCAGCGCGGGATCATCGATGGGCACCCACCACAGCGTGACCAACCAGATGGCCAAGGGGTGCAACACCAGGTTGCCCACAAATGATGACATCGCTCTTGGCCTGTTCTTCGGGGGTGAGGTACATGTCCCAGTGGTCGGGTGTGCCTGCAACCACTTTGGTCAAGCAAGTGCCGCAAATGCCTTCTGAACAAGAAAACGGCACGTCGTGACCCGCGTCTTGCAGCACTTTCAGGATGGACTGGTCTTTGCTGACTAGCAGGCTCAGGCCGCTTTTTGCAGTTGCACTTCAAACGTGCCATCGGCAGCAATCGCGGTCTGAATCGGTTCTGTGGTGCTCATGCGACGACTCCCGAGTTGTTTTCTTCGGCCAACAACCGGTCGATGATGCGGCGCGACTGCACACCGCCTGCATCGATGTTGAGCTTCAGCAGTTTGCGGGCAGGCCACCGGCTGATGTTGGCTTGTTGCAATTGCAGCATCTCCATGTCTTCTTTGAAAATGCTGCCCTGCCCTGCGCGGATCTTGTCTGTCAGCGCAGCATCTTCCGGCTTGAACTGGCGTGCCATGCCCCAGTGGTACCAGTGCGAGGTTTCGGCCTCGGGCGTGATGAAGTCCACCACCACGCTGTAGGCCTTGTGCTCGGGGGCGGCGTCAAAGCCGCCTTTGCCAGCGAGGGCCACGCCCACGTCGATCATGATGTGGGTGGGTGGCGTGAAGCGGCAAATCTGCCAGCGGTCGACCTTGGCCTGCGGGTCCAGTCCGTTGGCGCTCATGGCCATTTGCCAAAACGGCGGGGCTTGAATGCCTTGCATGTGGCGCTGCAAGATGACCTGGTCGCCGCCCACCTTGATTTCGCAAGGCGTCTCGTCAATTTCGGGCTGGCCGATGCTGTTGGCGTGCACATAGGTTTCGTGCGTGAGGTCCATCAGGTTGTCGATCATCAGCCGGTAATCGGCCTTGACGTGGTACAGCCCGCCGCCATAGGCCCATGCCGGGTTGTCAAAAAACTCGAACACCGGCATCTTCGCCTCGTCGGCCTTGGACTGGTCACCCGGCCAGACCCAGACAAAGCCATAGCGCTGGGTCACGGCATAAGCCTTGATGGCCGGGAAACCGCGAACCCGCTGACCGGGCATGTGCATGGTTTTGCCTTCGCAGCCCATCTCCAGGCCGTGGTAGCCGCACACCAGCTTGCCCTCGCACACCTTGCCCAACGACAAAGGTGCGCCGCGGTGGGGACAAAAATCTTCCACCGCGGCGACTCGGCCATCCAGCTTGTTCAGATGCTCTCCCACAAAGCCCAAGGGCGATGCAAAGAGACGGTTGCAAGCGTGCTCGAACTCGCGAGCCAGCAGGCAACTGCCCAGCCAGAATCCGCTTGCACCAGCGTTGATGCGCCATGAAGGCCTGTGTGCCGGCTGCCAGGGGCATTGGGCTGGGCGGTGGTCTGCTTGGAGCGGTGGTTTTGAACGTCGGTCCTGGCCAAGTCAAGGCCGAGTTGGTCGGTGCAATGTCAACAAAAAATCTTGCACAGGGTTTATATTGAAATTTCTTTCGGGAATTTTTCATTCACTGTAGCCCAAGAGGCATTGAAAGCGCCAAGCTTGGAGACTCAAGCGAAGCACCCCAGGGCCCGCCGCACAAGGGTCGGTGACAATCAGGCCAAGACAGGGAGTGTTCCATGGTTTTGCAATTGCTGGATTTCGACCGCAGTGAAGATGCTGAGGGTGTGGTGTGCCTGGACGCGCTGGCCCAACCGGCCGCCGCCCATAATGCGGCATTGCTGGCAGAAGTGGTCAAAGTGCTGGTATGGGCGCATCAATTTGATAACCATGGTCCTGGGCCTTTGGAAAATGGCGCCAATTGGGACTTTGACCTCCAGGTCACGTTGCTGGGAGATGGGGCGCGACACCAAGTCGCTCAACCCCGTTTTGTGCACAGCGCCGGTCGTTTGACCCTCGTTCCCGAACCACAGGCCAACCAATGCTTGGCCTTGAGCCTGAGCTTGAGTGGCACGCCCTGTTTTATTCAGGCGTTTTTTGAAGCATTCGATCTGGCATGAGCTCCATCGGACCCGCATCGGACCTGGCAGACTCCCCCACAGTGAGCTTTGGCCAAGCCCTCCGATTTTGGCTGTGGCTGGGCTGCATGAGCTTCGGTGGTCCAGCCGCCCAGATAGCCCTGATGCATGAAGCGTTGGTGGTGCGTCGGTGCTGGATTTCTGAAAAAAGGTTCCTGCACGCCTTGCATTACTGCATGCTGTTGCCCGGCCCCGAGGCACAGCAATTGGCCACTTACACCGGATGGTTGATGCACGGCACACGCGGAGGGATTGTGGCCGGGGCCTTGTTTGTTTTGCCATCTTTGCTGATCTTGATTTTGCTGAGCTGGGCCTACACTGTCTGGGGCCATCATCCCTGGGGTCAAGCTTTGCTCTGGGGTCTCAAGCCGGCCGTGACCGCGCTGGTGCTGCATTCGGCACACCGATTGGCCCTTCGCACGTTGAAAGAACGCTGGTTGTGGGGGGTGGCCGGATTGTCCTTGCTCGGCATGTTGTGGGGCTTGCCTTTTCCCCTGATCATTGCCGCCGCCGCTGCCGCTGGGTTTTTCATGGCGCGCCCACACATCACCCCCCCCTTGCCCGAAAGAGTCGACCATGAACCCCAGTGCGCCAACCCAAGCGCGCAAGATCGCCCAGACCGCGCGTGGCTGGATGACAACACGCCTGCCCCCGCTCACACACACTTCAGCCGACCGCGACTGGTCCGGGCCTTGGTTTTGGGATGGGCACTTTGGGGACTTAGCCTGGGCCTGATCGCTTTGCTGTTCGGTGTGGGTCACACCCTCACTCAAATGGGCGGGTTTTTCACCCAAGCCGCTTTACTGACCTTTGGGGGGGCCTATGCGGTGCTGCCTTTTGTGACGCAAGCCGCCGTGGGACATTACAACTGGCTAACGGCCGCGCAAATGATGGACGGCCTGGCCTTGGGCGAAAGCACACCCGGGCCGCTGATCATGGTGGTGGCGTTCGTAGGATTTCTGGGCGGGCACAGTCAAGCACTTTTTGGCCACCCTTTCCTAGGCGGTATCGTGGCGGCCTGCGTGGCGACATGGTTCACTTTCCTGCCTTCCTTCGTATTCATTTTGGCGGGCGGCCCACTGGTCGAGTCGACGCGCCACATGCCTTCTCTGGCCGGGCCACTGCAAGGCATCATGGCCGCCGTTGTGGGTGTGATCCTGCACCTGGCTGGCGTGTTTGCCCATCAGAGCTGTTTCCCCAATGGCTGGCACCAAATGCCCGATTTGGCGGCCATGGCCCTGACGGTGTTGGCCGCTTGGTTGCTGATTAAAAAACAACTGAGCGTATTCAAGCTACTGGGCCTTTGTACGGCATTGGGTCTGGGGTGGCAGCTGCTGGTCTAAGTCGCAGCCCCCACCCCCGCCCCGTCTCATTTTTTGGGATACAGGTCCGGGTAAAGGTCCCTGAGCATGCAACCGCTGTCGTCATTGGCCGGGATGTTGCCGGTACGACGCGCATCATTCAACTCGGCCCGAACTTGCTCACGCGTCTTGCAGGGCACCACGGGCTTGGGTGGGTAAGCTGAGGGGTTGATCTCATTGAGCATACAACCACTGTCATCATTGGCGGGCATATTGCCCGTGCGCTGCGCTTCGGCCAGCTCAGCCCGCACCTCGGCGCGTGTTTTACAAGGCTCCACCTTTTTGGGTGGATAGGCAGAAGGGTTGACCTCATTGAGCATGCGCCCCGATTCATCGTTGGCAGGCAGGTCGCCAGTACGAATGGCTTCCATCAGCTCTATGCGCACCTGTTCGCGAGTTTTGGGACTGCCCGTGTTTTGCGACCAGACTTGGGTGGCGCACACCGCCAAGACCCCGAAAGCCAAGGCATGGATAGAAAAATGTCGCATGAAAATATCCTTTCAATGAAAAAAAGTCCGTCAAGGCCTCAGCATGAAATGACCGATTGCCCCATGAAGCCAAGCCGGTTTTGATTAAAAAAGATCAAAGTCGAACCGTCTGTGCGTTAATTCACCCTTGAACCCACACATCGCCATGACCGACGAATTCCAGATAGATATCCCGGCTTCATTCATAGCGCTGTACTTAGCGCCCGGCAAAGTCAAACCCACACTGGGACAGCGTGCGTTGGCTGCGCGCTACGAGCTGTGCGAAGACTTGGCCAATCTGTTGACCGAGAAAGCCGCCAACTTGCAGTTCACCCTGGGGATCACCGAAGAATTGGTGCTGGAGCAATGCGAAGCCGCTTTGTTGACCGAGCCTGCGGTGGTCTCCCCCACAGAGGCTCGTTGGGTGGTCTGCCGCTTGGCCGAACTTCTTCAGTGGCCGATGAGGCAAGCCGCCGGAGATCTGTCATGAGCAGAACCGTTGTTTACGAAGTGCAAGTGATGTTCGGTGACTGCGACCCCGCAGGTATCGTGTTTTTCCCAAATTTCTCCAAATGGATGGATGCGTCATCGCTCAACTTCTTTATCCAATGTGGCATGCTGCCCTGGCGCGAGACGGTCAAAACGCGCGGAATCATCGGCACGCCGCTGCTGGAGATTCACACCCGATTCATCCGCCCAGCCACCTACGGCGAAACCCTGCAGGTTCACACCACCGTGCAGGAGTGGCGCGACAAGGTGTTTGTGCACAAGCACGTGGTCATGCGTGGCGACACCGTGTTGTGCGAAGGCACCGAAGTGCGTGCTTTTTGCATCAAGCACCCCGAAGACCCCGACCGCATCAAGGCCATACCGGTGCCCGAAGACATCAAGGCTCTGTGCATCTGAGCTTTGGGCCATTGCACCCGCCAAAATCCTCCTAGCGCGGACAACAGCAGGCCCGACACCCAAGCATGCTGTTTCAGCATTGTTCTGCGGCGGCATAATGTCGGACACCATGCCCAACAAGCCCAGCCCCGAATCCAACTCCCGCACGGGAGCTACCCAAGCCGATTCAACCTCCTGCGCTGCGCCTGACACCACGGCTGAGGTTGACACCCGATACCTGCAAATCTTGATGGGTTACAACCCCCGCAAAGCAGCACTCAACATCCTTGAAGTATTTCTTGAGCGGCTGGCACCCTATGGACTCAAGCCGGTGGAATTTTCAGTCATGTCCACCATCTGCCATAAGCCTGGCGTGAACTCACGCCAACTTTGCAATGCGTTCGATTTATTGCATCCCAACCTGGTTGGTCTGATCCAGTCACTCGAATCGCGTGGTCTCATTGAGCGCCAACCAGCCCCTCACGATGTCCGCGCCATGGGATTCCACGCCACCTCAAAGGGACTCGAGTTGATGATTCAAGCCGAGCAAATAGCCACTGAACTCGAAATGAAAAAAATCGCTCAGCTCACCACTGCTCAGCGCAAGAGTTTGCTGACGCTGCTTCAAAAAATATACCTTTGACTGCGTCAAGTCTGGCCGTACTCCACCCAAGTCTCCTTTGATCGACAACGGGTTATGGATGGCATCGCTGACGAGGCTATGGGTGCGCCCCTCGACGCACACAATGTGTGCTTACCCCATGCGCCGAGCGGTATCTTCCATGTTGTTTGACCACACATCCCCCGCACACACTCAGAACCCGCTTCGCAAGCTTATTTGTGACATTCCAAGTTGAGCGCTTCTGGCAAGATCGTGCTATTCAATTTGGATGCCCTGGCCATGAACGCTTCTGCCTTGCCCCCCTTTTGTGAGCACGCCCTGCTGATCGGCCGCATATGGCAACCCAATACAGGTCCGGTCCTGGTGGCGATCACGCCACACAAGGTGCTGGACCTCTCCCCTTTGGCCCTGACGTGCAGTGAGCTGCTCGAACTGGACCAAGTCGCACAACGGGTCAGACAGTGCATCAACTCGGGGCAGGTTGCGGCGGTGGCAGACACCCCCGCCGTGCTGGCCAACAGCGACGAAGACGGGCGTGATCCGGCCCGGCCTTGGTTCATGGCCCCCTGCGATTTGCAAGCGATCAAGGCCGCGGGCGTCACCTTTGTCGCCAGCATGCTCGAGCGGGTGATCGAAGAGCAGGCCCGTGGCGACGCCAGCCGCGCCGAAGCCGTCCGTCAGGCGGTGGTCGCGGTCATTGGCGACAACCTGCGCAGCGTGGTTCCCGGCTCACCCGAATCGGCCAAGCTCAAGCAGGTGTTGCTGGCCCAAGGCATGTGGTCGCAATACCTGGAAGTGGGTATAGGCCCAGACGCCGAAATTTTCACCAAAGCCCAACCCATGAGCGCGGTTGGCCCTGGTGCCCGGGTGGGCATCCACCCCGCCAGCCAATGGAATAACCCCGAACCCGAGATCGTGCTGGCCGCCAACTCGCGCGGCGAAGTGGTCGGTGCCACTTTGGGTAACGACGTGAACCTGCGCGACTTTGAAGGCCGCAGCGCCTTGCTGCTGGGCAAAGCCAAAGACAACAACGCCAGTTGCGCCATCGGCCCCTTCATCCGTCTGTTTGACGAACACTTTGGCCTCGACGAGGTGCGCCAATGCGAGCTGAGCCTCAGAGTGCAAGGCCCCGAGGGTTTTGTGATGCAAGGCAGCAGCGCACTGAACCAGATCAGCCGTGACCCGCTCGATTTGGTGGGTCAGGCCATGGGCAAGTACCATCAGTACCCCGACGGCATGCTGCTGTTTTTGGGCACCATGTTCGCCCCCACGCAAGACCGCCATGGCCCCGGCCAGGGCTTTACCCATGTGGTGGGCGATGTGGTCAGCATCTCGACCCCGCAACTGGGCTCCTTGGTCAACCAGGTCAGCACCTCGGACCAGGCACCCGCCTGGACCTATGGCGTGGGGGCCCTGATGCGCGATCTGGCCAAACGCCAACGGACGAGCTGAGGGTGGGCGGGCTGGCATAATTTTGGGTTTCCACAACCGGGCGACCCACCAGAGGCACCGGACACTTTCTGACAGGATGCCCATGAACACCACCCCCTCCGGCCTGCAATACGAAGACACCATAGTCGGCGAAGGCGAAGTCGCAACAGCAGGCCAGGACGTCACCGTGCACTACACCGGCTGGCTCTTCAAAGACGGCGAACAAGGCGCGAAATTCGACTCCAGCCGCGACCGCCGCGACCCCTTCGTGTTCGGCCTGGGTGCAGGCATGGTCATCAAGGGCTGGGACGAAGGCGTGGCCGGCATGAAGGTCGGCGGGCAACGCACCCTGATCATCCCGGCCGAACTGGGCTACGGCGCACGCGGCGCTGGCGGCGTGATCCCGCCCAACGCCACCTTGAAGTTCGACGTGGAGCTGCTGGCCCTCGATTGAGCCCAAGGCGAAAAGGCTGCAGCTTTTCCGACTGACCCGCCTTTGGGCGGGTTTTTCTTGCGCTATTTTTGCTCTATTTTTTTGCGCCATTCCCGGGGCCATTGAACTGCACCCCCCCCTTGAAGCCTGAAACAACGCCCCTATTTGCAAAGGGTATCCATTTTTTGCGGACATTGTTCATGTCAGAAGCCACACAAAACCAAGACCCTAAGCCCCTGAGTGACGAAGAATTGGCTGCAGCTGCTGCCATGACCCCCACCGACCCGCTGGCCGATGCCCAGGCCGAGCTGGCCAACCTGAAGGCTCAAAACGCCGATCTGGCCGACCAGTACCTGCGCGCCCAGGCCGATGTGCAAAACGCCCGCCGCCGCGCCGACGACGAAATCGCCAAGGCCCGGAAATTTGCCGTGGAAGGTTTTGCCGACAGCCTGCTGCCTGTGCTCGACAGCCTCGAGGCCGGTTTGGCCTTACCCAACGCCACGCTGGAGCAAATCCGCGAAGGGTCAGAGGCCACGCTGCGCCAGCTCAAAAGTGCGTTGGAGCGCAACAAAGTGATCGAAATTGCCCCCCCCGCAGGCACCAAGTTCGACCCCCACCACCACCAGGCCATCAGCGTGGTGCCGGCCGAGCAAGAGCCCAACACCGTGGTGGGCGTGTTGCAAAAGGGTTATTCCATTGCCGACCGCGTGCTGCGTCCGGCTTTGGTGACGGTGACCGCCCCCAAATAAAACCTTTTCGGCGCAGGGGACTTGAAAAGCGTCCCGGCTGCCTCAATTGCAAAACATTGCACTTTTAACCAATTTCGGAGCATCAAAATGGGAAGAATCATCGGTATTGACTTGGGCACCACCAATTCGTGCGTGGCCATCATGGAAGGCAACACGACCAAAGTGATCGAGAACGCCGAAGGCGCTCGCACCACCCCGTCGATCATTGCCTACCAAGAAGACGGCGAAATCCTGGTCGGCGCTTCGGCCAAACGCCAAGCGGTCACCAACCCCAAGAACACCTTGTACGCGGTCAAGCGCCTGATTGGCCGCAAGTTCGCCGAAAAAGAAGTCCAAAAAGACATCGACCTGATGCCCTACACCATCGCCAAAGCCGACAACGGCGATGCGTGGGTGGAAGTGCGTGGCAACAAATTGGCCCCGCCACAAATCAGCGCTGAAATTCTGCGCAAGATGAAGAAAACTGCCGAAGACTACCTCGGCGAGGAAGTGACCGAGGCCGTGATCACGGTGCCCGCTTATTTCAACGACGCACAGCGTCAAGCCACAAAAGACGCGGGCCGCATTGCCGGTTTGGACGTCAAGCGCATCATCAACGAGCCCACCGCTGCAGCCTTGGCCTTTGGCCTGGACAAGCAAGAAAAAGGCGACCGCAAGATCGCCGTGTATGACTTGGGGGGCGGCACGTTCGACGTGTCCATCATCGAAATTGCCGACGTGGACGGCGAAAAGCAGTTCGAAGTGTTGTCGACCAACGGCGACACCTTCTTGGGCGGCGAAGACTTTGACCAGCGCATCATCGACCACATCATCACCGAGTTCAAAAAAGAATCCGGCGTGGATCTGGCCAAGGACGTGCTGGCCCTGCAGCGCCTGAAAGAAGCCGCTGAAAAAGCCAAGATCGAGCTGTCCAGCTCGGCGGCCACCGACGTGAACTTGCCTTACATCACAGCGGACGCCACCGGCCCCAAGCACCTGAACATCAAGCTGACCCGCGCCAAACTCGAGCAGTTGGTGGAAGAGCTGATCGAGCGCACCATCGCCCCTTGCCGCACGGCCATCAAAGACGCTGGCGTCTCAGTCGGCGAGATTGACGACATCATTTTGGTTGGCGGCATGTCCCGCATGCCCAAGGTGCAAGAGAAGGTCAAAGAGTTCTTCGGCAAAGAGCCCCGCAAAGATGTGAACCCCGACGAAGCTGTGGCCGTGGGCGCTGCGATCCAGGGCCAGGTCTTGTCGGGCGACCGCACCGATGTGTTGCTGCTGGACGTGACGCCTTTGTCTTTGGGCATTGAGACCATGGGCGGCGTGATGACCAAGATGATCACCAAGAACACCACCATCCCAACCAAGTTTGCTCAGACCTTCTCGACCGCCGAAGACAACCAGCCAGCGGTGACGATCAAGGTGTTCCAGGGTGAGCGCGAAATCGCCTCGGGCAACAAATTGCTGGGCGAATTCAACCTCGAAGGCATCCCGCCAGCTTCGCGTGGCACGCCCCAGATTGAAGTGTCTTTTGACATCGACGCCAACGGCATCTTGCACGTTGGGGCCAAAGACAAAGGCACCGGCAAAGAAAACAAAATCACGATCAAGGCCAACTCGGGCTTGTCGGAAGCTGAAATCCAGCAAATGGTGAAAGACGCCGAGCTCAATGCCGTCGAAGACAAGAAAAAGCTCGAACTCGTGCAGGCCCGCAACGCCGGTGAAGCTGCGGTGCACAGCGTCAAGAAGAGCCTGACCGAGCACGGCGACAAGATTGAAGCGTCTGAAAAAGACGCCATCGAGACAGCCGCCAAGGACCTGGAGGAAGTTTTGAAGGGCGAAGACAAAGAGGCCATCGAGGCCAAAACCGAAGCCCTGATGACGGCCAGCCAGAAGCTGGGCGAGAAGGTCTATGCCGACATGCAAGCGCAGCAAGCCGCCGCCAGCGCAGGTGCTGCCGGTGCCGCCGAAGCCAAGCCACAAGACGACAATGTGGTGGACGCGGAAGTCAAGGAAGTCAAAAAGGGCTAAGACCCCACCCTCTGCGGCCTGGCCGCAGTCCCGCCGCGCAAGCTGATTCAGGCCACTGAATCGCCTTCGCGGCGTTCTTGTTCTAACGGTTGGATTTGCCCCATGGCGACAAAACGAGATTTTTACGAAGTGCTGGGCGTTGCCAAAAACGCCACGGACGAAGACATCAAAAAGGCTTATCGCAAGCTGGCGATGAAGTACCACCCTGACCGCAACCAGGGCGAAGACGCCAAGGCCAAAGAAGCTGAAGGCAAATTCAAAGAAGTCAAGCAAGCCTACGAAATGCTGTCGGACCCGCAAAAACGCGCGGCCTACGACCAGCACGGACACGCCGGTGTCGACCCGAATATGCGAGGCGGAGCCGAAGGCTTTGGCGGTTTTGGTGATGCGTTTGGCGACATCTTTGGTGACATCTTCGGCGGGCAAGCTCGCGGTGGGCGCGGTGGGGGGCGACAGGTGTTTCGTGGTGCCGATCTGAGCTACGCGATGGAAATCACCCTCGAAGAAGCGGCCAACGGCAAGGACTCGCAACTGCGCATACCGAGCTGGGACGAGTGCGACACCTGCCACGGCACGGGGGCCAAGCCGGGCACCAGCGCCAAGACCTGCTCGACTTGCCAAGGCCAAGGTCAAGTGCAAATGCGCCAGGGCTTTTTCAGTGTGCAGCAAACCTGCCCGCACTGCCGGGGCACCGGCAAGATCATTCCCGACCCTTGCGGCACCTGCCATGGGCAAGGCAAGGTCAAGAAACAAAAAACGCTGGAAGTCAAAATTCCGGCCGGTATCGACGACGGCATGCGCATCCGCAGCGCGGGCAATGGAGAGCCCGGCACGAATGGCGGCCCACCCGGTGATCTGTTCATCGAAATCCGCTTGAAAAAGCATGACATCTTCGAGCGCGATGGGGACGACCTGCACTGCGCGGTGCCGATCAGCTTTTCCAAAGCTGCGCTGGGCGGAGAGATCGAAGTGCCCACCCTGGGCGGCAAAGCTGCCATCGACATTCCGGAAGGAACACAGACGGGCAAGCAGTTTCGTTTGCGAGGCAAGGGAATCAAAGGCGTGCGCGGCAGCTACCCGGGCGACCTGTATTGCCACATCACCGTAGAGACACCGGTCAAGCTCACCGAGCACCAGAAGAAACTGCTCAAGGAGTTTGAGGAGTCGCTCTCCAAAGGTGGCGGTAAACACCAGCCCAGCGGCGAAGGCTGGACGGATAAGTTGAAAGGCTTCTTCGGGGGCTGACGCTCAGGTCGGAACTTCGAATGTCGCCGGGCGCAGGCTTTTGAGTCGACCGCCTCCCTTCGAGCAGTGCGAGAGGGGCTGCGGCGGGTTCCTCATGGCGGGTACGCAAAAATCGTCACCCGCCGCAGCCCCTCTCGCACTTCGGTGCTTGTTTGACTCTGATCAATCTGGCTGCTTGGTTTTCGGCGCAGCATGCCATGCATGAGCGCCACCATCACCTTCCTCGGCGGAGCCGACACAGTCACTGGCTCCAAGTACCTGATCGAGCACAACCAGAAGCGGCTGCTGGTTGATTGCGGGCTGTTTCAGGGCTACAAACAACTGCGCCTGCGCAACTGGAACCCCCTGCCCGCCAACCCGGCAAACATCGATGCGGTGGTGCTGACACATGCGCACCTGGACCACAGCGGGTACTTGCCCTTGCTGGTCAAAAACGGTTTTCGGGGTCGGGTGCACGCCACCTCGGCCACTTGCGATCTGGCCAGCATTTTGCTGCCCGACAGCGGGTACATCCAGGAGGAGGACGCGTTTTTTGCCAATCGGCACGGTTTTTCCAAACACGCACCGGCCCTGCCGCTGTACACCAAACAAGAGGCCATCCAGAGCCTGCGGCATTTGCATGCCGAAAGGCAAGGCCAGTGGTTCGAGCCCATCCGTGGCTGGAAGGCCCGCTTTCAGCCTGCGGGGCACATTCTGGGCGCGGCCAGTTTGCTGTTGGATGTGGGTGGGCGGCGCATCCTTTTTTCGGGCGATCTGGGCCGCCCTGACGACCCGCTGATGAACCCGCCCGAGCCGCCCCCTCAGGCCGACACGGTCTTGATCGAATCGACCTATGGCGACCGCCAGCACCCCAGGGGAAACGTGTTTGAGGAACTGGGGCCGCTGTTGAAAAAACTGGCCGCACGCGGCGGCGTGGCCGTGGTGCCGGTCTTTGCCGTGGGGCGGGCCCAGGCTGTGCTGCACACCATCGCACAACTCAAGGCGGCGGGACAAATCCCCAAGAGTTTGCCGATTTTTCTGGACAGTCCGATGGCGATCCACTCCACCGCCCTGTTTGAGCGCCATCCTGGCGAGCACCGCCTGAGTGTGCAAGAGGTGCACAACATGGACCATGTGGCCACCATGCTGGAAACACCTGAGCAATCGAAGTCGCTGGCCAAACGGCATGGCCCCATGGTCATCCTGGCGGCCAGCGGCATGGCCACGGGCGGGCGCGTCTTGCACCACTTGACGCAATACGCGGGAGACCACCGCAACATGATCATCCTGACGGGTTATCAGGCCCCTGGCACACGCGGGGCGGCCTTGGCCAGCGGCCGCAACGCCATCCGCATCCACGCGCAGGATGTGGCGGTACGCGCCGAGGTGGCACAAATCGAGTCGGCCTCGGCCCACGCCGACGGCAACCAGTTGATCAGCTGGCTGCACAAAATGCCCAGTGCACCGGCTCAGGTGTATGTGGTGCACGGCGAACGCGAGGCATCCGACATGCTGCGCCAGCGCATCGAGCACGAGATCAAATGGCGCGCCTTGGTGCCCGAGCACGGCTCGGTCTGGCCCCTGTGAAATCGCTCAGAGAAAACGATCCAACAATTTGCGCGAGTGTTTGTCCATGGCCGCCAAATCTCGGATCATGTACTGCACGCCATTGGCGTCGTTGATCAGCAGCACAGTGCCTGTCAGGCGGCGGATGTCTTCCTCGCCTTTGAGCATGAATTGCGTGGTGCCCCGATCGGTCTGCACCGTCCAGGTGCTGGGCGTGAGCAGGCTGCTCACGGTGTCCAGGCGCAGGATTTGTGGCAAAAACTCTCGCTCGTCCACGGCCTCTCGAAGCGTGGCCTGCAGGTCAGGCGCGAGTGCCAACAGGTTGGGCACCCACTGCAGCTCGTGACCATCGGCGTCTATCAAGGCCACGCCTTGGTCAGGGGCCGAGACCGGATAGGCGCGCACAGCCGTCACCGGGCTGTGGCGCGTGCCATCGGCCAAGACCAGCACCCAACGGCCAAAAGCATCGCGTTGCAAATCAAACGGGGTCATGCGCTCACCTTTTTGTCCTCGTCGCTGCCGCCGAGCACCGCCACCGCTTCGGCCTGGCGCTGCTGCGCTTCGTACAAGCGCCAGTAAGCGCCTTGGGCCTCCATGAGCACGTCGTGCGTGCCCTCTTCGACCACCACCCCTTTGTCCATGACCACCAAACGGTCGGCCTTGCGCAAAGTGGACAAACGGTGCGCGATGGCAATCGTGGTGCGCCCGCGCACCAGGTTGTCCAGCGCTTTTTGGATTTCTTTTTCGGTTTCGGTGTCCACCGCAGAAGTGGCCTCGTCCAAGATCAGGATGCGCGGGTTGATGAGCAAGGCCCGCGCAATCGAGATGCGCTGGCGCTCGCCACCCGACAGGCCCTGGCCGCGCTCGCCCACCAGCGAGTCGTAGCCCTGAGGCATGCGCAAAATGAACTCGTGGGCATGCGCGGCGCGGGCTGCGGCCACGATCTCTTCACGGGTGGCGTCAGGCTTGCCGTATGCGATGTTGTCGGCGATGGTGCCGAAGAACAAAAATGGCTCTTGCAGCACCAAACCAATTTGACGGCGGTAGTCGGCCACCTTCAGCTGGCGGATGTCGGTGCCGTCAAGTTCGATGGCCCCTTCGCTCAGGTCGTAAAAGCGGCAGATCAAATTGACCAGCGTGCTCTTGCCCGAGCCACTGTGGCCCACCAGACCGATCATCTGGCCAGGCTGGATGTCAAGATTGAGCTGGCGGATCACGGCCCGGTTGCCATAACGAAAGCCCGCATCGCGCAGCCTGATGTGGCCTTGGACATGGGCTGGCAAAGCCACGGGGTTGATCGGCTCGGGCACGCTGGAGACATGGTCTAGGATGTCAAATATCCGCTTGGCCCCGGCGGCTGCTTTTTGGGTGTTCGAGACGATGCGGCTCATGGCATCGAGACGACTGTAAAACCGCCCGATGTAGGCCAAAAACGCGGTCAGCACACCCACGGTGATTTGGTTGTCCGACACCAACCAGATACCAAAGCCCCAGACCACCAGCAAGCCGATTTCGGTCATCAGTGTCACCGTGGGCGAGAACAGCGACCAGACGCGGTTGAGTCGGTCGTTGACTTGCAGGTTGTGCGCGTTGGCGTCCTTGAAGCGCTGGGCTTCGCGGTCCTCCTGTGCAAAGGCTTTGACCACCCGGATGCCAGGGATGGTGTCGGTCAGCACGTTGGTCACCTCGGCCCAAACGCGGTCGATTTTTTCAAAGCCGGTGCGCAGTCTTTCGCGCACCACGTGGATCAGCCAGCCAATGAAGGGCAGCGGCAACAAGGTCACCAGCGCCAACGTGGGGTTGATGTAAAACAAGATGACAGCCGTCATCAAAATCATCAGCACATCGGTGGCAAAGTCCAGCAGGTGCAGTGACAAAAACACGTTGATGCGGTCGGTTTCGCTGCCGATGCGCGCGATCAAATCACCGGTGCGCCGTCCGCCGAAATACTCCAGCGAAAGTTTGAGTAAATGCTCATAAGTGCTGGTGCGCAAATCGGAACCGATGCGCTCGGACACCAGCGCGAGGATGTAGGTTTTGGCCCAGCCCAGGCCCCAGGCCAGCAAACCCGAAGCGAGCAAACCCAGCAGGTACAGGGACACCAGGCCCGGGTCGATGTCGGCCCCGTTCTGGTAAGGGATCAGCACCTCGTCCATCAAGGGCATGGTCAGGTAAGGCGGCACCAGCGTGGCGGCGGTCGAGGCCAGGGTCAGCAAAAAGCCGATCAGCAAAGAGCGCTTGTAAGGCCGGGCAAAGCGCCAGAGTTTGAGCAGGGTCCAGGTCGACGGCGGGTTCAGGTCTTCCCGGCTGCAGACAGGGCACTCGTCATCGTCCTCGGACAAGCTGGCCTGGCACACCGGGCACACCAACACATGGGCCGCCTGCAAAGGTCGCCCTTGCAGGTCGGCGGGCACACTGTCCGGGCTTTGGGCACGGTGGCTTTGCTGCGCCTCGAACTGCGCCACCCAGCGAAACACCGCGTCTTGCAGGCCCAGCGTAAAGCGCCAAACCGCCAGGCGGCCTTGCACATCCCTCAACTCCAGCTGCCCGACCCCGGCGTGGTCCGTCTGGCGCAACCGCTGGCCTTGTGCCAAGGACCAGCTTTGCCAATTTTTTTCACTCAGATGGGCCGTGAGGATGCGCCGATCGGTCAAAATCAAAGCGATTTTGTGGAACTTCAGTGCCGCATTCAGGTCAACCAGAACCCAGGCTGTAGCGTTTTCATCGGGTTGCAGCCTCGATTGCACTTCTGCTTGCCACTCGTCCGGCACAACCGAACGACAAGATGCAGAAGAAAGTACTGAAGACATGAAGGCTGAACCCCAAAGAACCCGTTGCGCCCCGGTGGCGCGACGAAAAAAACACACTTCGAACCCGGTTGACACCGCCTGTCCAAGCCATGCCCCTGTTGAACCTTGAGCTTTCCGCCCAAACGCTGGACATCCCCGCGATCGAGCGACAATTCTATCGCTGCACCCCCAAAGCATGAGCGCACACCCCACACCCCACCCCATTCAGTTCCTGCGCATGACCCCATTGCGCGGCCCCAACATCTGGACTTACCGCCCGGTCATCGAAGCCCTGATCGACATCGGCGACCTGGAAGACTGCCCCTCCAACACCCTGCCCGGCTTCGCAGAGCGTCTGGCGGCTTGGCTGCCCGGCCTGGTCGAGCACCGCTGCAGTGTGGGCGAGCGTGGCGGCTTTTTGAAGCGGCTGCAAGAAGGCACCTGGCCGGGTCACATTCTGGAGCATGTGGCGCTGGAGCTGCAAACACGCGCCGGCATGCAAACCGGTTTTGGCAAAGCCCGCGAAGCTGGGCCCCGGGGTGTTTACAAGGTTGTCATCCGCACCCGTCATGAAGCCGTGAGCCGTCAGGCCCTGCACAGTGCACGCGATTTGATTCTGGCCGCCATTTCAGACCAGGCTTTTGATGTCACTGCGCACATCGCCCAACTGACCCAAATGGTGGACAGCCTGTGCATTGGCCCGAGTACCGCCAGCATCGTCGATGCAGCCGCCGACCGGGGCATCCCGAGCATTCGCCTGAACGATGGCAACTTGGTGCAGCTGGGCTATGGCCAGCGCCAGCGTCGCATCTGGACCGCCGAGACCGATCGCACCAGCGCGATTGCCGAAGGCATCTCCAAAGACAAGGACCTGACCAAGCAGCTGCTGAGCATGTGTGGTGTGCCCGTACCCGAAGGCCAGATCGTCGACAGCCCGCAAGCGGCCTGGACCGCGGCCCAGGACATTGGCCTGCCGGTCTGCGTCAAGCCCACCGATGGCAACCATGCCCGGGGGGTGTCGCTCGAACTGTCACGCCAGGAAGACATCGAAGCGGCCTATGGCATCGCCTTGGCCGAAGGCAGCGAGGTCATCGTCGAGCGTTTCATTTTGGGCCAGGAACACCGCCTGCTGGTGGTGGGTGACCAAGTGGTGGCGATCAACAAAGGCGAAACCGCCAGCGTGGTGGGCGATGGCGTGCACACCGTGCAACAACTGATCGAACTGCAAATCAACTCCGACCCGCGCCGGGGCGAAGAAGAAGACTTTCCCCTGGACACCATCCGCCTGGAAGACCACACCACCTCGGTGCTGGAGCTCAAGCGCCAAGGCCTGAACGCAGGCAGCGTGCCCGAGGCGGGCCGCAGCGTGCTCATCATGCGCACCGGCAACATGTCGATGGACGTGACCGACCTGGTGCACCCCGATGTGGCCGCCCAAGCGGTGCTGGCCGCGCGCGTGGTGGGCTTGGACATCGCCGGTGTTGACCTGGTGGTGGAAGACATCTCCAAGCCCTTGGGGCCGCAAGGCGGCGCGGTGGTCGAGGTCAATGCCGGCCCGGGCCTGCTGATGCACCTCAAACCCGCCACAGGCCAGCCCCGCCCGGTGGGCCAGGCCATTGCCAACCACCTGTTCAAGCCCGAAGACAATGGCCGCATTCCGGTCGTGGGCCTGATCGGCGATGGCGACACCACCCAACCTGCGCAATTGCTCGCGTGGTTGCTGCACCTGTTGGGTCTTCACACCGGACTGTCGTGCGCCAACGGCTTGTTCTTGAACCAACGCCAACTGCCCACCCAGGACGGCATGGACTGGGCCCAAGCGCAGCGTTTGCTGATCAACCGGGGCGTGCAAGCGGCCGTTTTCGAAAGCGATGCCCGCCATCTGCTGGCCCAAGGCCTGCCGTATGACCGCTGCCAGATTGGCATCGTCACCCGCATGCCCCGCGCCACCGGTCTGGATGACCTGTACCCGGGCGGTGATGAAAAAATGCCAGGCTACATCCGCACCCAAATCGATGTGGTGTTGCCCGAGGGTACGGCGGTGCTGAACGCCGCCGACCCCGAAGTGGCCGCTCTAGCGGATTACTGCGATGGGAGTGTGATGTTTTATGCCGACGATGAGCACAACACCCGCTTGCAAGCGCACCGCAGCGCAGGTCACCGCGTGGGGTTTTGGCGCGAAGGCCAGCTGGTGCTGGCCCAGGGCCCCAAAGAACACCTGGTGCTGGCAAGCCAACGACCGGCCGTGGCGCGGCTTTTGAAAACGGGCAGTCTGAACACCAGCGACATGCTCGTGGCTGCCTGCGCGGCCTGGGCCTTGGACATTGGCACCGACCTGATCCGGGCCGGGATCAAAAGTTACGGCAGCTTGCCCACCGCTTGAAACATCGCCCCTGGCCACCCTTCTTCCCCTGGAAACACCTTTCATGCAAGTTTCTCGTATTCGCGCTTTGCGTGGCCCCAATCTGTGGAGCCGCCACACCGCCATCGAAGCCATCGTCAGCTGCGGTCCCGAAGACAGCGGCCTGTCAGCGCAGCACCCGGTTGAGCAGCAACTGCGTCGCATCTTTCCCGCGGTCGGTCCGTTTGATGGGCAGCGCCCCGGCGAGGCCGTCACGCTGGCCCATGCGTTGGAAAAAGTCACCTTGAGCCTGCAAGCGCACGCAGGCTGCCCGGTGTCCTTCAGCCGCACCATGCCCACCGAGGAGCCCGGCGTGTTTCAGGTGGTGGTGCAGTACACCGAAGAAGTGGTAGGTCGTTTGGCGCTGAGCCTGGCCGAGCAACTGTGTCAGGCCGCCGCAGCAGGTGCCGGCTTCGACCTGGAAGGCGCCATCGCGCAATTGCACGAACACGACGAAGACGTGCGCCTTGGGCCTTCGACCGGGTCCATCGTGGACGCCGCCATGTCGCGCGGAATCCCGATCCGTCGCCTCACCGATGGCAGCATGGTGCAATTTGGCTGGGGCGCCAAGCAGCGACGCATCCAGGCCGCCGAAACCGACACCACCAGCGCCATTGCCGAATCGATTGCACAAGACAAGGACCTGACCAAAAGCCTGCTGCACGCGGCAGGCGTGCCCGTGCCCATGGGGCGCCCGTCCAAGAGCCTGGACGAAGCCTGGGCCATTGCCCATGAAATCGGTCTGCCGGTTGTGGTCAAACCCCAAGACGGCAACCAGGGCAAAGGGGTCTCGGTCAACATCACTGCGCGTGAGGCGTTTGACAAAGCCTATGCCACCGCTGTGCGGTATGGCACCGTGCTGGTGGAAAAGTTTTTGCCCGGCCACGATTACCGCCTGCTGGTGGTGGGCGACAAACTGGTGGCCGCCGCAAGGCGCGAGCCGCCGCTGGTCGTGGGCGATGGCAAGCACACCGTGCGCCAATTGGTCGATCTGGTCAATGCCGACCCACGCCGGGGTGAAGGTCACGCGACATCTTTGACCAAAATCCGTTTTGACGACATCGCCATCGGCCGCCTGCATGCGCAAGACCTGGAGCCCGAATCGGTGCCCGCCAAGGGCCGCCGCGTGATTTTGCGCAACAACGCCAACCTGTCCACCGGCGGCACCGCCACCGATGTGACCGACGAAGTGCACCCCGAGGTCAAAGCCCGCGTGATCGCGGCGGCACAAATGGTGGGCGTGGACATTTGCGGCGTTGACGTGGTCTGCGAATCGCTCTCGCGCCCGCTCGAAGACCAAAACGGTGGCATCGTCGAGCTCAACGCCGCACCGGGCCTGCGCATGCACATCAGCCCCTCGTTTGGCAAAGGCAGGGATGTGGGCAATGCCGTCATTGACCTCATGTTCCCCGATGGCGACAACGGCCGCATCCCGGTGATTGCCGTGACCGGCACCAACGGCAAAACCACCACCGTGCGCTTGGCGGCTCACCTGCTCAAGGCCCAAGGCCTGCGCGTGGGCATGACCAACACCGACGGGGTCTACGTCAATGGCCGCCAAACCGACTCGGGCGACTGCAGCGGCCCGCGCAGCGCCCGCAACGTGTTGATGCACCCCGATGTGGATGCCGCCGTGTTCGAGACCGCCCGAGGCGGCTTGCTGCGCGAGGGCCTGGCCTTTGACCGCTGCCAAGTGGCCGTGGTCACCAACTTGGGCGCAGGCGACCACCTGGGCCTGAACTACATCACCACCCTGGAAGACCTGTCGGTGCTCAAACGGGTGATCGTGCTCAACGTGGACCCCAGGGGCATGGCCGTGCTCAACGCCAACGACCCGGCTGTGGTGGCCATGGCCCGGCACAGCCCGGGCGATGTGACCTTTTTTGCGCTGGACGCCAACCACCCCGTGCTGGCCACGCACCGCGCCCAAGGCAAACGCGTGGTCTATGTGGAAGACGGCGCCATCGTAGCCCAAAAAGGCAGACAGGTGTTCCGCATCCCGCTGAGCCAAGTGCCGCTCACACGCCAAGGTCAAATCGGTTTTCTGACCGAGAACGTGTTGGCCGCGGTGGGCGCGGCTTGGGCGGTAGACGTGCACTGGGATGCGATGGCGCAAGGCCTGGCCACCTTCATCAGCGACATCCAGGGCGTCCCCGGTCGCTTCAACCTGTTTGACTACCAGGGCGCGACGCTCATTGCCGATTACGGACACAACCCGGACGCCATCCAGGCTTTGGTGCAGGCGGTGGAGAACATGCCCGCCAACAAGCGCGTGGTGGTGATCAGTGGTGCGGGCGACCGGCGCGACCAGGACATCCGCGACCAGACGCAAATTCTGGGCAAAGCATTTGACGAAGTGCTGCTGTTCCAAGACGCTTGCCAACGCGGGCGCGAAGACGGCGAGGTGATCGGTTTGCTGCGCGAAGGTCTGCAAGGCGCGCTGCGCACCACCCATGTGCAAGACATCCAGGGCGAGTTCAATGCCATCGACACCGCCCTGTCGCGCCTGTCACCGGGCGATCTGTGCCTGATTTTGATTGACCAGGTCGAAGAGGCTTTGGCGTACATCACCGAAAAGGTCAAGGCCAGCAACGGGGCCAACTGACCCGGGCGGGGACTCAAACCACCGGATTCATGAACAAGGCCAGTGCCACACTGGCCTTGAACGCCCCCACCCAAAACCACCAGCGCCACACCGTCGGTGGTTGCCGCTCCACCCACCGACAAAGCAGGCCACCCAGCAGCAGCGACAGCAGCAAGCTGGCCAAGACGCCCAGCACATTGACCCACAGCGCATCAGGCCAATGCTGCGTGACAACGGCACTGACTGCCAAGCTCACGCCAAAGTGGATGAGGAACACAGAGTAGGACACGCCCGACAACCACTCCAAGGCCGAGCGCCAGCGAGAGGCCCCAAGCGCTCGGCCCCACAGCCAGGCTTCAGGCACCGCCATCAACAGGGCCGCCAAGCTCCACGCCAGCGCGATCCGCGCTCGCGGCTCCAGCCACCAGGACACGCCGCCAACGAGCAGCATCAACGCACCCACAATCCAGCGGCGAACCTGGCCTTCAGAAGCGCCCGAGCCAGTGAACCGACGGGCCTCCCAAGCGAGTAAGCCCAAGCCATAAGAGCCCCAAAAATACACGCCCCAATCGTCCAGATTGCTGTCCAAATTCCACCACCACAAAGAGACGCAGACCAGCACCAACCACATCGCCCAGCGCTTGGCATCTGCCCGGTCCAAGCCCGGATTCGCTGTCTGTGCACGGGGCCAGGCCTTCAGCACCAACAGGCAAGTCAATGCCATCGCGTACAACTGAAAGTCAATCGCCACGTACCAAATACCTGCCGACAAGGCTTCCAGCTCCAGCACATGCTGCATGAGCGCCATGTGCGCCAGCGCCTGCCCCCAACCGGGCGGAGCCGACAGGCTGGCGTGCGCAAAGTCTGGCCTGACCCATTCACTGACCAGCACAGTGAAGCTCAGTGCGGCCAACAAGGGAATGGCCAAACGCAAATAGCGCTGCCAGGCCAGCTTCAGGGCCTCGGACAGCGTCAGCGATGCATATCGCGCCAAACTGCCTGCTGTGAGAAATCCCGCACACACCAAGAAAAACTGCACCGCCAATCGGCCATGGTCATAAAACCAGTCCACCACAGCAGGAAAAGCAACGTTCACCACATCCGACATGGGCCCGTAAAAGGCCAAGTGGTGCAACACAATCAACAAGCAGCCCGCAGCCTTGAAGGCATCGATCAAAAAAGAACGCCCCAAAGGGCGCTGCGATGTGTTGAACAAGGGCGGCTCAGGCAGAAGCCATCACAGGGCCAAACGGTTGCGGGCTGCTTGGTATTGCGCCTTGAGTTGGGCCACCAAATCGGCCGTGCTTTGCACCGCCTGGATCGCACCAATGCCTTGACCGCAGCCCCAGATGTCTTTCCAGGCTTTTTTGGCGTCACCACCGAAGTTCATCTTGCTGGGGTCAGACTCGGGCAGGTTCTCGGGGTCCAGACCTGCAGCGCGGATCGACGGGGCCAAGTAGTTGCCATGCACGCCCGTGAACAAATTGCTGTAAATGATGTCGTCCGAGTTGCACGCCACAATGGCTTGTTTGTAATCCTCTGTGGCTCGCGCCTCTAGGGTCGCGATGAAGGCCGAACCAATGTAGGCAAAGTCTGCGCCCATGGCCTGCGCGGCCAAAATCGCATCGCCCGTGGCAATAGAGCCGGACAACGCCACCGGGCCGTCGAACCACTGGCGGATTTCCTGGATCAAGGCAAAAGGGCTTTTGACGCCCGCATGGCCTCCTGCACCCGCAGCCACGGCGATCAGCCCGTCTGCGCCCTTTTCGATCGCTTTGTGCGCGTGCTTGTTGTTGATGATGTCATGCAACACCACACCGCCGTAGCTGTGGGCGGCAGCATTGATCTCCTCGCGCGCGCCCAGAGAGGTGATGATGATCGGTACCTTGTATTTGACACACATGGCCATGTCGTGTTCCAGACGGTCATTGCTTTTGTGCACGATCTGGTTGATGGCAAAGGGCGCGGCGGGTTTGTCCGGATTGGCCTTGTTGTAAGCCGCCAGAGTTTCGGTGATTTCAATCAACCACTCTTCGAGCTGCGCGGCAGGACGGGCATTCAAAGCGGGCATGGAGCCCACAATGCCGGCCTTGCACTGCTCAATCACCAACTTGGGGTTGCTGATGATGAACAGGGGCGAAGCGATGGCGGGGAAAGGCAGGTTTGCCAGAACGGCGGGCAATTTAGACATGGGGGCTCCTCAGAATCTTTGTTGGAATCAATTTCAGAAAGCGTCGAGCGCCATCGCCGTCACACTGCCAGCGCCTTCCACAATGCTATCGCGGATGCCTGGGGCCTTGGACAAAATGTGGTCGGCGTAAAAACGCGCGGTGTTCACTTTGGCGGCCATGAACGCGGCGTCTTGTGCCTGGGCTTCAGGGGTCAACGCCACCAACAGCGCGCGGCCCATTTGCCAGCCTGCCATCAAATTGCCCGCCAGCATGAGGTAGGGCACGCTGCCTGCAAACACGTCGTTGGGGTGGGCCTTGGTGTTGCCTGCCACAAACTCGACCACGTCGATGAAGGCTTCACGCGCGGCTTTGAGGCGACGGGCCACAGCCAGTGCATCGGCGTTGCCCGATGCGACCAATTCGCTTTCGGTCTGGGCCACTTGCGCGGCCAAGGCCTTGGCGGTTTGGCCGCCGTCACGCGCGGTCTTGCGGCCCACCAGATCGTTGGCCTGGATGGCGGTCGTGCCTTCGTAGATGGTCAAAATTTTGGCGTCGCGGTAATACTGCGCCGCACCGGTTTCTTCGATGAAGCCCATGCCACCGTGCACCTGTACACCTAAGCTGGTGACTTCCAGGCTCATCTCTGTGCTGTAGCCCTTGACCAGCGGCACCATGAATTCGTAGAACGCCAGATTTTGCTTGCGCACTTCTGCGTCAGGGTGGTGGTGCGATGCATCGTAAGCGGCGGCCGCGGTGGATGCCATGGCGCGGCAGCCTTCGGTGTAGGCGCGCATGGTCATCAGCATGCGGCGCACATCGGGGTGGTGAATGATGGGGCCAGCCGCAGGCAAGCTGCCGTCCACCGGGCGGCTTTGCACGCGGTCACGGGCGTATTGCACGGCACGCTGGTATGAGCGCTCGGCAATCGCGATGCCCTGCACACCCACGGCGTAGCGGGCAGCGTTCATCATGATGAACATGTATTCGAGGCCACGGTTTTCCTGGCCTACCAAGAAGCCCACAGCACCGGGTCCGGTGCTGTCTGCAATGCTCGCCGCCGTGCCGTCGCCAAACTGCAGCACCGCTGTAGGGCTGGCCTTGATGCCCAACTTGTGCTCGATGCTCACGCAATGCACATCGTTGCGCGCGTCCAAAGAGCCATCACCTTTGACAAGAAACTTGGGAACCACAAACAGGCTGATGCCTTTGACGCCTTCAGGCGCGCCCACCACCCGGGCCAGCACCAGGTGCACGATGTTCTCGGCCATGTCGTGCTCACCGTAGGTGATGTAAATTTTGGTGCCGAAGATTTTGTAAGTGCCATTGGGCTGCGGTTCGGCGCGGGTGCGCACAGCGGCCAAGTCTGAACCGGCTTGCGGCTCGGTCAGATTCATGGTGCCTGTCCACTGGCCGGAGATCAGTTTTTCCAGGTAAGTGGCTTTGAGTTCGTCGGAACCCGCTGTCAGCAAAGCTTCGATCGCGCCGTCGGTGAGCAAGGGGCACAGCGCAAAAGCCATGTTGGCCGAGTTGAGCATTTCACCGCAGGCCGCGCCAATGGTTTTGGGCAGACCCTGGCCGCCAAAGTCGGCCGGGTGCTGCAGACCTTGCCAGCCGCCTTCGGCATATTGTTGATAGGCCTCTTTGAAGCCGGGCGTGGTGGTAACACCGCTGCCGTTGTGAAAGGACGGGTTCTTGTCACCTTCCCAGTTCAGGGGGGAAATCACATCCTGGTTGAGCTTGGCGCACTCTTCAAGCACGGCTTGCGCGGTTTCCAGGCCCGCATCTTCAAAGCCGGGGATCTGCGCGATTTGGTCGATGCGTGCCAAATGCTCGATGTTGAAAAGCATGTCCTTCAAGGGGGCGATGTAACTCATGTCTTGTCTCCGATAGGGATCCGAGGAAATTGGGGTTGGGTACAAAAAAGACCTCTCACGGAGGCCTTTTTTGCAATCTTCAAATCATCACAGCGACTGAGTCAACTCAGGCACAGCCGCGAACAAATCGGCTTCCAGGCCAAAATCGGCAACGCTGAAGATCGGGGCTTCAGGGTCTTTGTTGATCGCCACGATCACCTTGGAATCCTTCATGCCCGCCAAGTGCTGGATCGCACCCGAGATGCCGCAAGCGACATACAGCTGCGGCGCGACGATCTTGCCGGTCTGGCCCACTTGCAGGTCGTTGGCCGCATAACCCGCGTCGACTGCTGCGCGACTCGCCCCAATGGCAGCGCCCAACTTGTCGGCCAGGGGCGTCATCACTTCCTTGAACTTCTCCGAGCTGCCCAAAGCGCGGCCACCGGAGACGATGATCTTGGCGGCGGTCAGCTCAGGGCGGTCGTTCTTGGCGATCTCGCTGCGCGTGAAGCTGCTCTTGCCGCTGTCGGCCTGGGCTAATGCAACTTCCACCGCGGCGCTGCCCCCTGTGGCAGCAGCAGCGTCAAAGCCGGTGGTGCGCACGGTGATGACTTTGGTGCCGTCGGTGCTTTGCACGGTGGCGATGGCGTTGCCAGCGTAGATGGGGCGCTCAAAGGTGTCGGCTGAGATGACTTGAGTCACGTCACTGATCTGCGCAACATCGAGCTTGGCGGCCACGCGAGGGGCCACGTTTTTACCCGCGGCTGTGGCGGGGAACAAGATGTGGCTGTAGTTGCTGGCGATGGCCAGCACTTGGGCTGCGACGTTTTCGGCCAGGCTGTGTGCCAAGGCGTCGCTGTCAGCGTGAATGACTTTTGACACGCCAGCGATTTGGGCAGCGGCGGCGGCAGCAGCAGCGGCGTTGTGGCCAGCCACCAGCACATGCACATCACCACCGCAAGCGGCGGCAGCGGTCACGGTGTTCAGGGTAGCGCCCTTGATCGAGGCGTTGTCGTGTTCGGCAATAACGAGAGAAGTCATGATGGGTGAGCGTTAAGTGTTGAGGGTTGAGCGCAAAGCGTGAAGGTTGGGCGTTGGCGGGTGCTGTTCACTGTGAAAGCCCAAAACACAACGCTGAATTTCAGATGACCTTGGCCACGTTTTTGAGCTTGTCCACCAAGGTCGCCACATCGGGCACCTTGATGCCAGCGCTGCGCTTGGCGGGCTCGGTCACTTTCAGGGTCTTGATGCGGGGGGCCACATCGACGCCCAGATCTTCTGGCATGAAGTGGTCGAGCTGCTTTTTCTTGGCCTTCATGATGTTGGGCAGCGTCACATAACGCGGCTCGTTCAGGCGCAGGTCGGTGGTGATCACAGCGGGCAGGCTGATGCTCAGCACTTCCAGACCCCCGTCGATCTCGCGGGTCACTTGGGCTTTGCCATCCACGATTTCCACTTTGGAAGCAAACGTCGCCTGGGGCAAATCGGCCAGCGCCGCCAGCATCTGGCCGGTCTGGTTGCAGTCGTCGTCAATGGCTTGCTTGCCCAAGATGATCAGGCCGGGTTGCTCTTTGTCGACCAAGGCCTTGAGCAGTTTGGCCACAGCCAGCGGCTGCAGGTCCATGTCCGCGGGGGTCTCGACCAGAATGCCGCGATCGGCACCGATGGCCATCGCGGTGCGCAGGGTTTCCTGGCACTGGACCACACCGCAAGACACGGCGATGATTTCGGTCGCAAAGCCTTTTTCTTTCAGGCGCACGGCTTCTTCGACGGCGATTTCGTCAAAGGGGTTCATGCTCATCTTGACGTTGGCAATGTCCACGCCCGAACCATCAGACTTGACACGGACCTTGACGTTGTAGTCCACCACCCGCTTGACGGGAACCAGAATTTTCATGAAATTAACTCCATTGAATGATCAAAACCAAGGACGTCTTCGACGATGTCTCGAAAAAACGACTAACGTTGACGTAAACGTCAATTTTGCATCAAAACACATCCCCACGGGGCTCATTATCCGAAAAAAAGCACGATCGTTCGAATTTTAAAACCACGGATACCATCTTGAGTCCATGGCAACCCCGAGAATTCACTGGTCAAACGGTCGGCCACTCAGGGTTAACAGGGATTTTGTTCGAATCCATTCGGATTGAATAAATTGTTTTTGCACCCAATGCCAGGGAAACTAAAACCCCGATTTCCCTTGTAGTCAGAACATTGAACCGGTTGCCTTGCAACATCCAGAAAAACGGTGTCAAAGTCATCCAGGCAAAGGCGGCGCCCTTTTTGGGTTGGCTTGGCTGGGCACTTTGCAGGCCTGACCCGCCATCAGTCTGTGCTTGCCTTCGAAGATGGACTGACCATCTGCACCACACGCTGCAAGTGCGGGATCACGACCCCCTGCTCTCGCAGCGCAGCCAAGATCAGCATATTGATGGTCGAGCGCAAGGCCAACTGGCCGTTTTCAGGATCGTCGATCCAATAACTCACCGTGAACTCCAGCCCGTCGGCACCAAATTTGCTCAAAAACGCGTTCGGTGCCGGGTCTTTCAAGACCCGCTCTTGGCTGATACAGGCCTCAATCAGCAAACGCCGAACCAGCTCCACATCGCTGTCATAGGCCACCGATACCAGCGTAGTCTGGGCCATTTTGGTGTCGAGGTAGGTGAAGTTCTCCACCCGGTTGATGATCAAGAACTCATTGGGCACGATCGATTCGCGTCCATTGAGCGCACGGATCACGGTGTAGCGCGCTTTGATGTCCACAATACGCCCTTCGAAACCATCCACCAGCACCATGTCGCCGATGCGCAGACTGCGTTCGGCCAAAATCACAAAGCCGCTGACGTAATTGGAGGCCAGCTTTTGCAAACCAAAACCAATGCCCACACCCACTGCGCCGCCCAACACCGACAAAGCCGTCAGGTCAATGCCTACCGACGACAGCGCCAGTAACAGGCCGACAAACATCAGTAAAGCGCGCACTGTGTTGCTGATCACCTTGCGCAGTGACAAATCACTGCCCGTGGCCGATTTGAGCAGACGTGATTCGATGGCGGCCGACACCCACAACGCCACGATCAGCACCGCCCCTGCAGTCAATGCGCCTTCGATCAAAGTTCGTACCGAGAGCATGGAGCCACCCACTTTCCAGCGGATCTGGTCCAACTCATTGAGCATCAAAGGCAATATGCCCGTGACCCACAGCACCACCGTGCCCCAGGCCAACCACGAAATCGTGCGCTCCAGCACGCGCACAAAGGGCGCATGTGCAAAAGCCACCTGCAAAACCTTGACCCCGAAGCGGATGACCAACAGCGAGATACAAACAGGCAACAAAATCTCAAACAGCACGATCGACTGGTTTCGTGTCAGCACCGTGCGCGCAACAAACACCAAGCCCAGCAGCACAGCGGGAAACAGCACGCCGTCATACAGCTTGCGCCCCAACAAAATGGCCATATCGCTCCCGCCCGACAAACGGCGCACCCCCCAAGCCATTGTCCAAGCCAAGGCCAGGCTGCCCACAAAAGCGGCCATGGCCAGCATCGACTCCGACTGCGCCAATGACACCATCAAGACCAAGGGGTCCACCACGGTCTGCTCGTTCATGCCCGCCATGACGGTGTCCTTTTTTCAATGAAGGCCTGCACACCCTCTTGCGCGACGTCGTGCACCATGTTGCAGGCCATGGCCTGACCCGCCAACTGGTACGCAGCCTCAATGCCCATCTCGCGCTGCTTGTAAAACAGCGCTTTGCCCGTACACACCGCATGCCGGGGCTTGGCCAGAATGGCATTGACCAGTTCATCGACTTGTGCATCCAGCGCGTCCAATGCGCAAACCCGGTTGACCAAGCCCCGGTTTTGCGCCTCCCGGGCTGAGATGAAGCCACCTGTCAGCAGCATTTCCATGGCCTGCTTGGCCAGCATGTTGCGCACCAGCGGCACGCTGGGCGTGGCACAAAACAGCCCCACATCGATGCCGTTCACGCCAAAAGTGGCACTCTCGGCTGCCACCGCCAGATCGCACTGAGCCACCAGTTGGCAGCCTGCCGCAGTGGCCAAGCCCTGCACGCGGGCAATCACCGGCACGGGCAGGTTTTGGATCGCCAGCATCATGCGGCTGCACTGGGCAAACAGCTTTTGGTAGTAAGCCAAGTCAGGCTGAGCGCGCATTTCCTTAAGGTTGTGTCCAGCACAAAAGGCCTTGCCCGCAGCGCCCAGAACCACCACGCGGGCCTGATCGTCTTGCGCAATCGCAACGAATGCTTGTTGCAAGGCATCAAGCATGGTCTCACTCAAGGTGTTGAAACTGGCAGGGTTGTTCAGGGTCAGCCGGCGCACACCACGCGCATCGCGCTCGTGCAAAAGCAAATCCTCGGGCTGGTGTCGGCTGGAATCGGTCATGGCATTGATTGTGCCCAAAGTATTCGGCTTGAACGCCTTGGGACTGAATTGCCCCTGGTTTATCAGACGTCGGCCAACACCCGCAAATGCGCTTCCACGCTGCGCCCCAGCGCACTCAGGTTGTAACCGCCCTCAAGGCAACTGACGATGCGGCCTTGGGCATGGCGTCGCGCCACATCCTTGATGCGCTGGGTGAGCCAGGCGTAATCCTGCTCCACCAGCCCCATCTGACCCAAGTCGTCTTCGCGGTGGGCATCAAAACCCGCGCTGATGAAAATCAGCTCGGGCCGGTGCGCCTCCAACCGCGGCATCCACATCATGTCCACCAACTCCCGAATGTCCATGCCGCGGGTATAGGCCGGCACAGGCAGGTTGACCAGATTGGCAGCTTGAGATGTCGAGCCCCCTTCCGGGTAAAACGGGTGCTGAAAAAAACTCACCATCAAGATGCGCTCGTCGCCCGCCACGATGTCTTCGGTGCCGTTGCCGTGGTGCACGTCAAAGTCCACAATCGCCACCCTTTGGAGGCCATGGCGCTCCAGGGCATATTTGGCAGCGATGGCCACGTTGTTGAAGAAGCAAAACCCCATGGCCTTGTCGCGGCAAGCGTGGTGACCCGGTGGACGAACGGCACAAAAAGCGTTCTCCAACTCGCCCGCCAGCACGGCGTCGGTGGCATCGATAGCCGCACCAGCGGATACCAGCGCCGCATCCCAAGTGTGCACATTGATCATCGTGTCCGGGTCCAAGCTGGTGTGCGTGGGGCCACCAGCGGCCATGTCCTCGCGCAGCATGTCACCCAAACCGCGCAATGAAGCGATGTGCATGCGGCCGTGCGCCAGCTCAATCTCGGCCAAAGCGGCCGGGCTGGCCTCACGACGTTGCAAAGCCATCCCGACACCACTGATCAGCAAGCGGTCTTCAATCGCGCTCAAGCGCTGCGGACACTCCGGATGCCCCGCCCCCATCTCATGCTTCCAGCAAGCTGGATGGGTGAAATAACCTGTCGAGCCCATGATGTTGTCTTCCCGAATGACCATCAGCCTGGGTCTGATGGTTTGGATGAATGGCCTTGTTTTTGTGGCTTCCAGCTTATCACGCCGCCCACGCCCGGCGTACATCCCCATCATCCACTGATTCATTCTCATGGGGCTGGGGTGCTCGCCCATTTCCAAGGTGCATCGCGATTAAACTGGACACCCCATGCACAAACTTTCCATCACCCGAAAACCAGGTCACTTTTTCACCCTCTGGGTCGCCTTGACCTTGGCCCTGCTGTTGGGCACAGCCAGCCCCATAAGCACAGTGGCGCAGACTCAATCCAGCGCCCCCCCCCAAAAAAAATCGGCTTCTGCTACCGGCAAAAAATCTGCCCCATCGGCCCAGTCAGCACACCCCAACAAAACCAAGATGCCCATTGGCCCGGCACCTCGCCCAAGCAAATCGGCCAAAACCCCATTGACAGGGCCTTTTTTCAGCGAATCGCCGGTGGCCATGGCCTGGTCTGTGCAGGCGGCTGAACGCTTGAACCTCGATCCCAAATGGGTGCAAACACAACTCGGACTGGCACGGCGGCTGCCCTCGGTCGAAAAACTGGTCTTGCCTCCCAGCAGCCCGGCGGCCAAAAACTGGGCGGCTTACCGTGCCCGCTTCATCGAACCCCAACGCATCCAGGCAGGCCTGCGATTTTGGCAAACCCACAAAAATGCCCTGGAACGCGCAGAGCGCGATTTCGGTGTACCCGCATCCGTGGTAGTGGCCATCATCGGAGTGGAAACCTTTTACGGCCAGTACACAGGCAATTTCCGGATCATGGACGCCCTGACCACTTTGGCCTTTCACTTCCCTTCCGCTCACCCGCGTGCCGCTGCCAGAGAAAGCTTTTTCAAAGGCGAATTGGAACAATTTTTGCTGCTCACCTCGCGCAGCGGTGCAGACCCCATGACCATCCGTGGCAGCTATGCCGGTGCCATGGGCCTGCCGCAATTCATGCCATCGAGCTGGGCAAAATTTGCCATTGATTTCGACGGCGACGGACGCATCGACCTGTTTGGCAGCCCCACGGACGCGATCGGGTCGGTGGCCAACTACTTCAAAGCCTTTGACTGGCGTCCCGGCATGCTCACGCATTACCCGGTCACCCTCACCCCGGGTCAAACCGACATGGATGCGCTGCTGGCCCCGGATATCCTGCCCACCTTCAGCGTGACCAACTTTGTCAGCAAAGGTGCCAGCTTGTCAGGTGCTGCCCTGCAGCACACAGGCCCCTTGGCCTTGATCGAGTTGCGCAACGGCACCGAAGCGCCCAGCTACGTGGCCGGTACAGAAAACTTCTACGCCATCACCCGCTACAACTGGAGCAGCTACTACGCCATGGCGGTGATTGATCTGGCCGAGGCGGTGGCGCGTGAAATGCGAAACAGCCGCTGAGGACCATCACCCATGAACCCTCTCAACCCCAAGAAACTGCTGATAACCAACATGATTTCTTCTGAATTTTTCACAACACAAATCGATGCTGCAACTCCAAGCAACATCAATTCAGTGGGAATCCTGCGCTACCTGTCCATCGCAGGGTGTGCCTTTCTTGCGCTCATGCTGATGCTGGAGCCTGATGTTGGATTCTCAGCTCCTATGGAAGCTCGGCTGCTGTTTTGGTCCATGCAGATCATCACGGGATTGCTCGTATTGCAATCGGTGCTGCACCTGCTTACACGCCATTTCGGTGCCAGCCGGGCACCCAGCTGGTCATTGGTTTTACTTTCTGGAGTGTTCGGTTCTGTGCTGCTCGCGCCACTTTACTGGCTGATTGGAGAAGGACTGATGGTGGCGAGGTTGAACTATCCGAACCAAGCGGATGACTCGGACACCGATTTCATGGGCATTACCCTTGCAAACCCTCTGCTCCAGGAATACCTGAACATCGTAGGCCCGGTCACAACAGCGTGGGCACTGATCTGCCTACCCCGCTTGCATTGGCTGATGCCACCACTGCTGCATGGGCGAACAACGAACAACGATGCTGCCGTCAAGCCGGATACAATTTCAGTAGCCCTTGAACTTTCCGCCAACATCAACTCGTCGAAGGCAGCAGAGTCGCCCACCCCGACTCGTGCGACCTGGCGAGATCGCCTTCCTGAACAGCTTGGTACGGACGTGATCGCCGTCGCTTCCGAGTTGCAATACCTGCGCGTCTGGACGCCTCGCGGTTGCGCCTTGATTCTGGGTGCTTTGGCGGATGTCGAATCCGAGGATTCAGCGTCCGGCTTGCGCGTGCACCGGACCTGGTGGGTGGCCAATGAACATGTGGTCAGCGTTCGGCGCACCCCCACAGGAGCAGTCTGCTTGATGAGCGATGGTCGCCAGGTACCGGTCAGTCGCCGCCGCCGCAGCGAAGTGCTCGCCCACTTTGGCGATGGTGCTCAATACCGTCGCGAGGACGCCTCAAAAGCTGTAACGGATACCCACCTGAACTGATATCGGGTTGTACTTCAGTGGGCTTGCACTCCCCCCTGGATTGCCCACCTCATTGTCCAGACGAACAGAGCCCACCCGCAGCCAACGTGCATCAGCAGTCAAGCGCCACTGGGGTGTGAGTTCGTACTCGATGCCGCCAATGAACTGGAAGGCTGACTTGCTGCCTGTCGAGTAGCCACGTTCAGCCCCTGTGTTGCTGGGGGTCATATCGATGTCGATCTCCTGAACCCAGCCGATACCAGCTCCCACATAGGGCGTCCACCCGCCGCCCATGCTGAAGCGACGCAAGCCAGTTGATCAGCAGGATGTTGGAAGCAAAATCACCATCGCGTGTGAGGTTGCTGCTGCCCTGACGCAGGGCATCGAGCGAATGACGTCGGTAATTCCACTCGATCTCAGACGCCCAGCCATTTCCATAGCGATAGCCTATGTCGCCGCCAAAGCCGAGTCCGCTACCAAACTCCGCACGCAGACCATTTCCGGCACCCTGGGTGCCGGATTCTGTGAAGTTGGAGGAGCCAATCCGACTTTGCTGAGCGTAGATCGTGGCGTAAAAACCCTTGGAATCTGCCTGCGCCATCGCAGCAGCGGGCATCAAGCTTGCACACAGCAAAGGGCCGATGAAATATGTCAAAGAACGTTGAAGCATGAGGGTTCACCTATTGTGGGTTGAAGAAAACTGCCGTCCACACGGGGAGCGACAGGGTCAAGATATATATGGCCTGCCCAAGAGGCAAGCGCTGCTGAACAAGCGGTTCGCCATTTGAACGAAAGGTAGCATTGAGTTGGTGGAAGAAGGAGCCTGTCAGAAATTTTGTGTGTGAGGCATACCATGTCACCAAGGAGCATGTATGCCAAGCAAGACAAGGAAGACTGCAGCCGCACAGGCGCTGCCAGCCATACCCAAAGAACTCATTGACCAGTTTGTCAATGGCCCCATGAACGCAGAGGCGGTCAATGCCACCTCGATGGCCTTTAATAAGGCGCAAACCGCACCGAATTGGTCGCGTTGTAGCAAACCGTATGCTGAATATTCCGGTGGCCTAAATCATCTTGAATCAATCGGGTGTCAGCGCCAGTTACGCCGCCAATCCAAGCGGCTCAATTTCTCGCTTGATGAGCTTGGCGCTTTGCTTCTCGGCAATGCGAAGGTCATAAGCTGCCTGCAGGGCAAGCCAACCCTGGGCCTCACTGCCAAAGTAGCGCTCCAGGCGCAGTGCCGTATCAGCCGAAACTCCCCGTTTGCCGTCCACGATTTCACGGAGGCGGGAGTAAGGGACATGCAGGGCAAGCGACAGCGCACGAACGCTGATCTGCCAGCGGCTTGATGTAGTCCTCAAGCAAGATTTCCCCAGGGTGGATGGGGCGCATTCCATTTTTGAACATGATGTTCCTTTGCGTCAGTCAGTGAGAGTCTTCAATCAGGACATCAAATGGACCACTCGGCCCCCACCTGAAAGTCAATCGCCATTGGCCGTTGATCCGAACGTTCCATGCGCCGTCGTACTCCTTGAGGTCATTGCCTGGTGGTGCCCGCATGAAGTTCAATGAAGGAGCAGCATCCAGCTGGACCAGCTTTCGTTCGGCAACTTTTTTGATGTTGGCAAATCGTGGATTCCGTCCAGTGGTGAAAAGCTCCTGGGTCTCGGCGCACGCGAAAGATTGAATAGCCATTGGCTGGATGTTGCCTGTTATCCGTTTAACGATCAAGATTTTTTGGTTGTATGGTTTCCGCCACACAAATCAGTCGACTCCTGAATTTCAAACGACTGGAATCTCCTGCCAACATACCGTGTCATTCGGCGAGATCCTCTCCAGCCGCATCTGCCAGCCCTTGAATGCTCCTTGCGTTGACACCTTCACCGTCCCACGTCCATAGCGCTGGTTCAGCGTGTCAAGCACTTGCATTAGGTTAGCGCTGCAGGTTGTCTCGGGCTCCAGCAAGTCGCCTTGCTTACGCGTGACCGGTGTGATCTCACTGAGCATGATCCCGGCCTTTTTGTACTGGTAGTCGGGTTTGAAGATGCGCTCGCACAGGTAACTGGCCCAACGGTAGAACTCCAGGCTGTCGTTCGTCGGGTAGGGCAGAGGCACGACCAGACCGGGCATGTACTGGGTCAGCTCTTTGCGAAATCGGTTGGTTTGCAAGAAGACCTGAACCACAACGCTTGGCCTTTTCAATCGAGTAAAACGAAATCGCAGTGGAGGCCACAGATCCACCCAAACCGAATTGAAAATCGTTGATTATTTAAGCGCGTCCAAGGGTTGCAAGTTAGGTCTCCCTTGTGCAGCTCCCACGGGCGGACAATAGAGCTTACCCGCATGAACATTGAGCCCTCCGAGCAACCCTAAGTCTTGTTGACAGGACGCTTTCCAGCCAAATTGGGCGAGTTTGAGCACATAAGGAATGGTTGCGTTGTTCAGAGCGAACGTCGATGTTCGCGCCACCGCGCCAGGCATATTGGCCACGCAATAATGCACGATGCCGTCAACAATAAAAGTGGGGGCATCGTGTGTCGTGGCTCTGGAAGTTTCAAAGCATCCACCCTGATCAATGGACACATCGACCAGTACCGCACCTGATTTCATATTCGACAAATCGCTGCGCCTGACCAGCTTTGGTGCGTTGGCACCCGGCACCAAGGCCGCGCCAATCACCAGATCTGCATCGGCGAGTAGCTCTTGAGTGGTGGCGTGACTCGGAAAACGTGTGCTGACGGCAGCGCCAAAAATATCATCCAATTGACGCAGTCTCGGAATAAATGAGTCAACAATGGATACGCGAGCGCCCATGCCAACCGCCATTTTCGCCGCGTGCGTGCCGACAACACCTCCGCCAAAAATCACGACGTTGGCGGGCGGCGTACCCGGAACTCCGCCGAGCAAGATGCCGCGACCGCCATTGGGTTTTTGCAGCGCTGCTGCCCCCACTTGGATGGACATGCGCCCAGCCACTTCGCTCATTGGCGCGAGCAGGGGCAGTCTGCCTTGTGCATCGGTCACTGTTTCATAGGCAATCGCTGTGCAGCCCGAGGCGAGCAATAAATCGGTTTGCTGGACATCTGGAGCCAAATGCAAATAGGTAAACAGAATTTGCCCCGGCCTTAGCAGCTTGCACTCCTGGGGCTGCGGCTCTTTCACCTTCACAATCATTTCACCGAATTCAAATATCTCTGCAGCGGTCGCCATGATGCATGCACCTGACTGAATGTATTCGTTGTCGCTACAGCCTATTCCCATACCGGCACTGTGCTCCACTGCCACCTGATGCCCAGCCTGGGTCAACTCCAACACTGCCTCTGGCGTGAGACCCACACGATATTCGTTGTTCTTAATTTCTTTCGGTAGTCCTATTTTCATAAGTATTCCTGATGCTTTGATGAGGATTTGGAGTCAGTCAAGTCAACTTGTCGCCGACAAAGCCATCAAAAGCAAATGACTTTTCAAGCGTGCGTTCGGGCGCAAAGTTAGGCCTGTGCAATACCCGCTTTTTCCAGCATCGCGTGCAGTAGCACGTTGCAGCCTGCGGTGATGTGCTCAGGCTTGGCGTCTTCGATTTCGTTGTGGCTAATACCGTCTTTGCAGGGAATGAAAATCATGCCAGCGGGTGCCAGGCGGGCCATGTAAACGGCGTCGTGTCCAGCGCCGCTGACTGCTGGCATGTGGGAATAACCTAGGGCCGTTGCCGCGCGCTCCACCGCATTGATGCAGTCGGGGCTGAAGGACTGCGCCGGATAACTGGAGGTGGGCACAATCTCAATACTGCAGCCTGTTTCCTGGGACACCTTTTGCGCAAAGGCCTTCACTTCAGCGGTCATTTGATCGACTAGGGTGTCGCTGCTGTTGCGCAAGTCGATGGTGAAAGTCACGGCACCTGGAATGACGTTACGGCTGTTGGGATGGACACGCACCATACCAACCGTTCCACGACCGTGCGGCGCGTGGCGCAATGCACTTGCTACGACTTCTTGCATGATGCGGGAGGATGCTTGTAGCGCATCTCTTCTCAACCCCATGGGGGTTGGGCCAGCGTGAGCTTCCATACCGGTGACAGTGCAGTCAAACCAGCGAATTCCAAGCACACCGGTCACTACGCCAATGGTGACGTCATTGTCTTCCAGCACTGGGCCTTGTTCGATGTGGGTCTCGAAGTAACTGCCAATGGGGTGGTCGCCAGGCTCTTCAGTGCCGATGTATCCGATGCGCTCAAGCTCTTCTTTCACGCCTTTGCCTTCGGTATCTTTGGCAGCGTAGGCGTGTTCCAGCGTGAAGGCTTTGGCGAACACGCCCGACCCCATCATCACCGGCACAAAGCGAGAGCCCTCCTCGTTGGTCCACCAAGCGACCTCGATCGGCGCTTCGGTTTCTATATTGTGGTCATTGAGTGTGCGCACCACTTCCAAGCCAGCCAGTACGCCGTAGTTGCCATCGAACTTACCGCCTGTAGGCTGAGTATCTATGTGGCTACCGGTCATCACCGGGGGCAAGTCGTTGTTACGCCCAGGGCGACGCAAGAAGCCATTGCCAATTTTGTCAATGGTGACGGTCATGCCGGATTCTCGCGCCCAGCGCGACACCAAGTCCCGCCCCTCTTTATCAAGCTCGGTCAATGCCAAACGACACACACCACCCTTGGGTGTGGCACCAATTTTCGCCAGCTCCATGAGTGAATCCCACAAGCGTTGGCTGTTGATTCGGATTGGTGATGTGCCGTTGTTGCTGGTGATATTGGGGTTCATGGTTTTGTCCTATCGTGGCACGGCTTGGGGGGCCTGTTGGGTGGCTTTGCGCTGGAGCGCATCAAACTGGGGGCCAAAAGGTGGGCGCTTGACGTATTGACCCGCGCCGCGCACGGCGCGCAAATCGCCCAAGGCAAACACAATGCGACCACGGCTCAACGTGTGGGTTGGAATTCCGGTGACTGTGCGGCCTTCGAAAATATTGAAGTCGCCCAGACTCTTTTGTGTTTTGACCGACAAGGTTTTGGTCCCCGCTGGATCCCACACCACCAAGTCTGCATCCGAGCCAGGTGCGACGCAACCTTTTCGAGGGTAGATGTTGAAGAGCTTGGCAGCGTTGGCTGATGTGACTGCAACAAACTCGCTGGGCGTCAGACGCCCAGTGTTGACCCCTTCGTCCCAGATCACCGCCATGCGTTCTTCAACCCCGCCACAGCCATTTGGAATCTTGCTGAAATCGTCTTTGCCAGCGGCTTTTTGTTCAGCACAGAAGGTGCAGTGATCAGTAGCTGTTGTGTGCAAATGCCCGCTTTGCAGTCCATGCCAGAGTGCCTCTTGGTTAAGTTTGTTGCGAAACGGCGGACTCATGACGTGGGCGGCAGCCACCGCGAAGTCTTTGTGTCTGTAAACGCTTTCGTCCACCGTCAAGTGGCCAGCCAGCACTTCGCCAAAGACGCGCTGGCCATTGGCGCGCGCTCTGGCAATGGCGGAGGCGCTCTCGGCGCAGGATACATGTACCACATAGATCGGTACATTAAGCACATCTGCGATGGCGATGGCCCGCTGAGCGGCCTCGGCCTCCACCGCCGGCGGACGCGACAAGGGATGACCTTCGGGCCCGAGCACGCCGCGCGCCTTCACATCGGCTTGCAACAAGAACACGAGTTCTCCGTTTTCAGCGTGCACGGTAGGCATAGCCCCCAGTTCCAGCGAGCGCTTAAAGCTACTCACCAGCGTTTCATCGTCGCACATGATGGCATTTTTGTAGGCCATGAAGTGCTTAAAGCTGTTCACTCCTTCTTCTTTGACGAGCGTGCCCATGTCCCTTTTGACGCTCTCATCCCACCAAGTTACGGCGACATGAAAGCTATAGTCGCTGGCCGCTTTTTCTGCCCAGCCGCGCCACTTTCGATAAGCATCCATCAATGGTTCCTTCGGATCAGGAATCACGAAATCAATGATGCTTGTCGTGCCCCCCGCTAAGGCAGCGGCAGTACCACTGTAGAAGTCGTCCATGGTGGTGGTGCCCATGAAGGGCAACTGCATGTGGGTGTGAGGATCAATGCCGCCGGGCATCACCAACTGCCCACCCGCGTCAATCACCTGCGCGCCCTCACTGGACACTGTCTCAGCCACCTGCACCACACGACCATCCTGGCACAGAACATCGGCACGAAAAGCTCTGTCTGCGTTGACCACGGTGCCGCCGCGAATCACAACGCTAGAAGTTGTTGAACCCATGAAAGTCATCTCCTATTGTTTTTTGGTCGTCAAGAAATAGTAGCCGCCAGCCAAGAACAAGCTCAAGAACCAGCCAAAGCTATAAAGGTCCACCCAGAAAGCTGCCACACTCGTGGCATTTAAGATGCCCGAGACAACCATATAGCCGGGCAAACAAGGCAACACGCCCAACGCAAACGCAACGATTGCATTAAAGTTCCAACCATTGCTGTATTCGTATTCGCCATTCCGCTCATAGAGGTCAGGCACATTCAACTCGGTCTTTCGCACAAGGTAATAGTCGACCAGCAAAATACCAGCAATCGCACCCAACAAGGTACCGTAACCGCCAAGCCATGTGAACAAATAACCGCCAGATGTAGCCAGGAGCTTCCAAGGCATGAACAACAAGCCAATACCTGCAGCAATCAATCCACCGGTTCGGAAGCTGATCTTTTTGGGCGCCACTTGACTGAAGTCGTAAGAAGGTGAGACCAGGTTTGCAGCCACATTGGTGGTCAGGTTGGCCAGTAAAATCACCAACAATCCAACACCTGCGGCAAAAGTGCCCATCTGCGTCAGCAAACCGTCTGGGAAGAGCTGCGCTTTGCCATACAAAATCTGTGACACTGAAAACCCAATTACCCCAACCATTGAGAACAAAGCCATGGGGATTGGCAAACCAATAGCCTGTCCCTTGATCTGAGCACTCTGCGATTTGGCAAAGCGGGTGAAGTCAGGAATATTCAAAGCCAGCGTGGCCCAAAAGCCCACCAGCCCTGTCAATGCCGCCCAAGTCTTGGGCCCACCTTCGACCACCTTTGCGGGCAGATTAAAAATCTGGCTTGGGGATACATTTATGAATGCCCACACCACCAAAGCCACCGAGGCCAACACCATCAATGGAGCTGCAACCACCTCTAGCTTTCGTATCGATTCCACCCCGTTCCAAATGAAGTAAATATGCACCAACCAAAAGGCTAAAAAGCACATAAATTGTGATGTGCTGATGGTGGAACCATCTGCCGGGCCTGCCAAATTGGCACCGAGCAAGTTCAAGAATCCATGCAATGCCAAGGCGCCAAAGTAACAATTGATTGAAAACCAACCGCAAGCCACCAGCCCGCGCAGCACGGCCGGTAAACTAGCACCCTTGACGCCAAAGGAAGCCCGAGCCAGAACAGGAAATGGAATGCCATGTTTAGGCCCCACCTTGCCGATCAAGATCATGGGCACCAACACAATACCGTTGGCTATCAGAACCAGCATGATCGCCATTTGCCAAGTAAAACCTTGATCCAGCATGGAGCTGGCCATGGTGTAGGTGGGCACGCACACGACCATGCCAATCCACAACGCTGTGAAATCTTGCCAACGCCAAGTTCGTTGTGCAGGAGTGGTTGGCTGGAGATCCTCATTGCTTAAATCTTGACTCATTGCGATATCCTTTTGTGTTTAAAGGTGACATGGGTTTGGGGCTGCAATAACCAAAGCATCCCATGAAATTTTGCTCTGGTATTTCCGACGAGTTGCCTTGGCTCAAGCAGCCAAAGGATTATTGGGATGTGTGGTCCAGTTAGCGTACTCACCGCTGACACTTTTTCCAGTGCGCGCATCGACCTCGCCTGGCTTTAAAGCACGCATGGTCAGCGTCTCTGGCACTGGACAGATGGAGACGCACAGGTTGCATCCGACGCACTCTGCCTCATTCACTTCGAAATGACGCTGGCCATTTTTAGTGGCAAAAATCGCTTGGTGCGAAGTGTCTTCACACACCACATGACATCGTCCACATTTGATGCAACTGTCTTGGTTTATGACAGCTTTTTCAATGTGGTTGAGATTAAGCAGTTTCCAGTCTTTGACCGTCGGAACGGCTTTGCCCCGAAAATCTTCGATGCTGGTGTAACCATGCTGGTCCATGAAGTTGGACAGACCGTCGCACATGTCCTGCACGATCTTGAATCCATACACCATGGCGGCGGTACAGACTTGCACGTTGCCGCATCCCAGAGCGATGAACTCGGCGGCATCGCGCCAGGTCGTGATGCCGCCGATACCCGAGATAGGCAATCCTGCGGTCAACGGGTCGCGCGCGATCTCGGCGGTCATGTTCAGCGCAATCGGCTTGACAGCTGGACCGCAGTAGCCCCCGTGTGATCCCCAGCCATCCGTATTCGGTGTCATGGTCATGCGTTCAAGGTCAACGCCCATTACTGAGTTGATGGTGTTGATCAAGCTCACCGCGTCAGCCCCCCCTGCTTTGGCAGCTCTGGCAGGAAAACGCACATCTGTGATGTTGGGCGTGAGCTTAACGATGGTGGGCAGTTTGGAGTATTTTTTGCACCATTCAGCGATTTGCTGAATGTATTCTGGCACCTGACCCACAGCCGCACCCATGCCGCGTTCGCTCATGCCATGCGGGCATCCAAAGTTGCACTCTATCCCGTCGGCCCCAACGTCTTCGACCTTAGTCAAGATGGTTTTCCAGGCTTGCTCATCAACTGGCACCATCAACGAGACCACGAGAGCACGATCTGGCCAATTGCGCTTGACTCGGCGTATTTCATCCAAATTAGTCTGCAGCGATCTATCGGTGATGAGTTCTATGTTGTTGAGGCCAATCACTCTCCTGTCTTGAGACATCAGGGTCGAGTAGCGCGGCCCGTTGACGTTGACAACCGCTGGATCTTGACCCAAGGTCTTCCAGACCACACCCCCCCAACCGGCCTCAAACGCTCGGCAGACATTGATCTCTTTGTCGGTCGGTGGTGCCGATGCGAGCCAAAAGGGATTGGGGCTTTTGATGCCAATGAAGTTAGAAAATAGGTTGGCCATGGTATTTCTTTCAGGCGCCTGCGCGCAATGTTGCATCGATGGATATAGCGGCGACTTTGCCGTGCTCGACGGCCTCCACCGTCAAGTCCTTGCCTCCAAAACGGCAGTCACCCCCGGCCCAGACCCTTGAGTGGTTGGTGCGACCATGCTCGTCTGTCGCGATGCGACCAGCCTTCAATTCGATGGCGCTGCCCACCGGCTGCGCTAGGTATGTCTGACCGATGGCCTTTAGCACCATGTCGGCTTCAAGAGTGAATTCTTCGCCAACCTCGACCAAATTACCCTCCACCAGAGCTGTGGTGGCGAAGCGCACGCCAATGAGTTGTCCGTTGTCGCTCAACACCTCTTTCGGTGCTGCCCAGTGACGAATCGTCACCCCATGGGTTTGTGCCCAGGCTTGCTCGACCGTTGAAGCCGACATGGCTTGCACACCGCGCCGGTAGACCATGGTCACTTCCCTGGCGCCCAAGAGTCGAGCCTGCACAGCGGCATCGACCGCTGTCATGCCCCCACCAATGACCACCACACGATTGCCCACTGGCACCTGTGCAGGATCACTTTGGCGCAATTCGGCGATGAACTCCACAGCATCGCGTACCGCTGATAACCCTGTGGCGGGCACACCTAGTGCGTTTACCCCTTGCATGCCCAGACCCAGGAAGACTGCATCAAACTGGCCAAGCAAACTCTCGAGCGTGAAGTCGCTTCCCAAGGCTTGTGCCGCATGGACAGTGATACCACCAATGGACAAGAGCCACGCAATTTCCTTTTGCGCAAAATCGCCCGCAGTTTTGTAGGTGGCCAGGCCGTATTCATTCAACCCCCCCAGCTTCGGATTGGCGTCAAAAAGCTCCACCGAATGACCGAGACGCGCGAGTCCATGTGCGCAAGCCAAGCCCGCCGGCCCAGCGCCCACCACAGCGATGCGAAAGCCGCTGGAGGTCGCACGGGAGAACAATGGTTCGCCAGGGTTATCAAAATACGCATCTGTTGCATATCGCTGCAAAGCGCCGATCTCCACCGGCTTCTCTTCATTGGTGTTGCGCACACAAGCTTGCTCACACAAAACCTCGGTCGGACAAACCCGCGCGCACATGCCCCCCAGTGGGTTGGCTGTCAGGATGGTTTTTGCAGCGCCACGGTTGTTGTCTTGCGCGATGCGATGAATGAATGAGGGAATATCGATGCCAGTCGGACAAGCGGTTTGACACGGTGCGTCAAAACAGTAGTAACAGCGCTCGGCTTCAATGAGCGCTTGCGAGCGGCTCAGGTTGGGGTGTGCATCGCCAAAGTTGACAGCATAGTCTGCGAGGTTCAGTCTCGCTGCGTGCAGACCACAGGCACTGGAAGCAGGTGTGTTCATCGTAGTTGAGAGGAAGTTGGTGAGTGGGTTAGCGGCCTATCGCTTTATGCGATATTAAATTTTTACTCATTGGTAAAAATTTACAAACTGGTAAAAACCCTCGCCAACAAGCCAACGGTCATTAACATGAGGCCGTGAAAATTTCTGCCGTATCCCGGAAAATGGCCCCATGTCTGCACCATCTTTACCTCGACCTTCCGTTAAAAAGTCGCCCCCTCCAGCCGACTCCACAGCCCCAGAGCTCAAGGGTGACAAAAATTCACCAAGTGTCTCGCGCCTCAAAAAACAACGCCTCATCTTGGCTGAGGCTGAACGTCAGTTCGCGCGGTTTGGATTTGAAGGCGCTTCGCTAGAGACCATCGCTGCGACCATGGGGGTGAGCCGCCAGAACATGCTGTACTACTACAGCAACAAACAAGATCTTTACGCTGCGGTGCTGGATGATGTTTTGGCATCTTGGCTCGCGCACATGGAAGACATGGCTCGGTCCATCGATCCAGCGACGGCGGTGAGCCGCTACGTGCGCGCCAAACTGCGCTTTTCCAAAGAGCGCCCTTTTGGTTCTGCGGTGTTCACAAGGGAGGTGATGAGTGGGGCTCCGCTGTTTGGAGACAAACTGATCCAACAGGTGCTGCCCAAGCTGCGTGCGGATGTGCGCAGCTTCGAGCGTTGGGCCAAGCAGGGAAAGATCGCGCGCGTCGATTTCACCCATCTGATGTTTGTGATCTGGGCCAGCACCCAGGCCTACGCTGATCTGTCGACTCAATTTGCCTTTTTTTTGAACAAGCCCGCGCTTGAAGATAGCGACTATGAGACGGCCAGCGACTTGATCACCCACATGGTGTTGAAGTCGCTGACGGCTTGACCACGATTGGCGTGGTACGCGGGCTGTGGTGGCGCGCGGTAGTCAGCGGCTGGACGGGAAGGCAAACACCGTACCCTCTCGCACACCAGCCGCTGGCCAGCGCTGGGTGATTGTTTTTCGTTTCGTGTAAAAGCGCACCGCGTCCGGGCCGTAGGCGTGCAAATCACCGAACAGGCTGCGTTTCCACCCCCCGAATGAGTGATACGCCACCGGTACAGGCAGGGGCACGTTTACACCCACCATGCCGACCTGGATGTTGTCGGTGAAGTAGCGCGCAGCTTCACCATCGCGGGTGAATATGCAAGTGCCGTTGCCGTATTCGTGGTCATTGATCATATCCATGGCCTCCTGAAGCGTCTTCACTCGCACCACGCCCAACACCGGGCCAAATATTTCTTCAAGATAAATAGTCATCCCGGGTTTCACGTGATCAAACAGACAAGGGCCGAGGAAGTAGCCAGCTTCGTGACCGGCCACCTTCGCCCCACGACCATCGACCAACAACAAAGCACCCTCTTTGACGCCTTGATCCACGTAGCCCTTGACCTTATCAAAGTGCGCCCGGGTCACCAAAGGCCCCATGTCACTTTGGGCATCGAATCCCGAACCCAGCCTCATCTTGGCCAATTCGGTCTTTAGGCCAGCAAGCACCGCATCGGCCGTTTCGTCGCCCACAGCGACCACCAGAGGAATGGCCATACAGCGCTCGCCGCACGAACCAAAGGCGGCGCCCATGAGCGCATTCACCGCATTGGGCACGTCGGCGTCGGGCATCACCACTGCGTGGTTCTTGGCACCCCCCAAGGCCTGAACCCGCTTACCGTGTTTGCAACCCTCGCTGTAGATATACTCGGCAATGGGAGTCGAGCCAACAAAACTCACGGCTTTGATGCGGGGATCTTGAAGCAATGTGTCGACCGCCTCTTTGTCACCGTTGACCACATTAAGGACACCCGGCGGCAAACCCGCCTCCAAGGCCAGCTCAGCGATACGCAGTGCGCTGGTGGGGTCGCGCTCGGAGGGTTTGAGCACAAATGTGTTGCCACAGGCCACGGCCATTGGCCACATCCACAAAGGCACCATGGCCGGAAAGTTAAAAGGTGTGATGCCCGCTGCCACACCCAGCGGCTGGAACTCACTCCAGGAGTCAATGGCCGGACCTACGTTTTTGCTGTGCTCACCCTTAAGCAACTCCGTTGCGTAGGACGCGTATTCGACGTTCTCGATCCCGCGTTGCAACTCGCCCATGGCATCGCTCAACACCTTTCCGTGTTCGCGAGTGATCATTTCGCACAGTTCGTCGGCGTGTTGCTCCAGCAGGACCTTGAGCGAGGACATCACGCGGGCTCGTTTGAGCGGAGGTGTGTTGCGCCAGCTGGTAAACGCAGCTTGAGCGGCGGTAATGGCCGCTTCGACCGTCGTCTTGTCGGCCAGCATAACGGTGGTTTCAGCCTGTCCCGTTGCGGGGTTAAAAACGGGTTGGCTGCGGCTACCGCCGACCACGCGCTGGCCGTTGATGAGGTGGCCGAGGGGTGCAGAGTGGGATGTGGTCATAGAACTTGGCCTCTCTAAAGAATGTTCAAAGGGTTTCGGCCAGGGCTTCACCCAGCGCATTGATCAGGCTGTCGATCTCTGCCTTTTCACTGATGAACGGTGGTGCGAGTTGGATGGTGTCGCCACCGTAGCGCACATAAAACCCTTTTTTCCAACAGGCCATGGCAATCTCATAAGGTCTCTTGGCAGGCTCTCCCGGCACAGGATCAATGGTGAAACCGGCGGCCAGACCGTAGTTGCGAATGTCCAGCACATGCTTGGACCCCTTAAGGCTGTGCACCATGTTTTCGAAATACGGCGCAAGGGATTTGACGCGACCGACCATGTCCTCCTGAACCAAGATATCCAGTGCGGCAATGCCCGCCGCGCAAGCGACTGGGTGAGCCGAGTAGGTGTAGCCGTGCGCAAACTCCAACAGGTAGTCGGGGGCATCGATCTCGGTGAGCGTGTGGTAGATGTCTTTACTGACCATCACTGCCCCCGTGGCTTGTGCTCCGTTGGTGATCTGCTTGGCAAAATTAGCAATATCAGGCGTCACGCCAAAAGCTTCCGCACCCGTGAAAGCACCCGAACGGCCAAAACCAGTGATGACCTCGTCAAAAATCAGCAATATGTTGTGAGCAGTACAGATCTCGCGCAGGCGCTTCAGATAACCCTTGGGTGGAATGATGACGCCCGCAGAACCGGAGAACGGTTCCACGATGACCGCGGCGATATTGGAGGCATCGTGCAAACCTATCAGGTCCAGCAACCTGTTAGCCAACTCCACGCCCCCCAACTCGGCTTCACCCCGACAAAACGCATTCGAGGCCATCATGGTGTGTGGCAAGTGATCCGTACCGCCCAGTCCTTCCCCAAAGGTCTTGCGATTGCCAACGATACCGCCCACAGAAATACCGCCGAAGTTGACGCCGTGGTAACCCTTTTCGCGACCTATCAGGCGGGTCTTGCTTCCCTGCCCTTTGGCGCGCCAGTATGCGCGTGCCATCTTGAGCGATGTGTCAGCGCACTCACTGCCAGAGCTGGTGAAAAAACAATAGTCCAGTCCATCTGGTGTGAGGTCCTTGATCTTGTTGGCCAGCTCAAACGACTGCGGGTGACCAAACTGAAACGCCGGTGAATAGTCGAGTTGGGCCACCTGACGGCTCACCGCCTCAGTGATCTCAGGGCGCCCATGACCCAGTCCACAACACCACAAACCGGAGAGGCCGTCAAAAATTTTGCGCCCATTCGAATCGGTGTAATACGCGCCCTTGGCTTTCACGATCAGGCGCGGATCGGCTTTAAAACTGCGATTGGCCGAAAAGGGCATCCAGTGCGCATCCAGCCAGGCGGCATCGGTTCGAACTGCGGGGGTGAATGTGTCGGTCATTGCGTTCATGGTCCAAGCCTTGTCTGAAGAAAGGTAAGTGAATGGTGAACGTGAATTGTGTGACTTGGCTTAAATTTGACAAATGTACATATTTCACTGTTTACTTGCGGATATATGAAAGTATCGACTCAGCCCTCCAAAGCGGAAAACACAACCTCTCACAGAGCCTTGCTGGGTCAACTGGGCGATATGGACCTGAGGCTGCTGCGGGTCTTCAAATGTGTGGCCGATTGCGGCGGTATGGCGGCGGCTGAAATGGAGCTGAACATTGGCACATCAACCGTCAGCCGCCACATCAAGGACCTGGAAATCCGGCTGGGGCTGCGCCTGTGCCGTCGCGGCCGCGCGGGTTTTTCCCTGACGGCTGAAGGCCAGCGCGTCTACGAAGAGACGATGCGCTTGTTGGATGCGGTGGACATATTTCGCACCGGGCTGGACGACATTCACCAGCGCATGGGCGGGCGACTGGATCTGGCCCTGTTTGACAAAACTGTCAGCAACCCAGAGACCAAGGTCCACATCGCCATTGCCGATTTTTCGCAGCGCGCACCGGATGTTGAACTGTGTCTGCATGTCGCCTCATCCAACGCGATTGTTCAGGGACTGATGGACGGCAGCTTTCAAATCGGAGTGATGCCTGTGCACCGCAACCTTCAAGCGCTCAATTGCTCACCGCTGTTTAACGAAAAAATGCTGTTGTATTGCGGCGCTTCGCACCCCTTATTCCGCGCCACACCTGAACCTAAACAATGGTCCGATCTGCGGGTGCACCATTTTGCAGGCCTAGGCTACAACTCCCCCAACATGGAATTGAGCCACCAATTCAAGCTGCAACGGCGCGCCACTGCGTTTGACCAAGAAGGCGTCGCCACTTTGCTGATGTCCGGCAAGTATTTGGGATTTTTGCCCGACCACTACGCAGCGCCCTTTGTGCAACAAGGTGCCATCCGAGCCATTCACCCCGACATCTTTCAGTACGACTGTACCTTCGTTTCGGCCTTTCGGGCTTCTCCGGCACCGTCCCGCGCAGCGCAACTATTTCAAACCTGTCTGGTGCAAGCTCATGCCACCGGATCTGCAAGCAAGGCATAAGAGCATTGATACCCTTGGTGCCTGAGACGTCGGACAAGAACTAGGCGTCGTCCGGGTCGTTGGGGCAGCACAGATCGGCTCTTTGATCTCGTTCATGTCGATCTCGATTGCACGTTACTCAATAGGAGAGTGGCGTTAAATTACGCCTGAAGAAGCAAAAAACATCTTGCCCGACATAACAGAATGTCAGCCATTAATCGCGCTTGATGCGGTAATGGATTTATTGGAGTCACCAAATGGGTGAAGCAAAAAGGCGTCAACTTGCTGTCCAAACGCAGGCACTGGAGGCCATGGTCGTGGATACGCCGGGTGGGCGAATTCATGTGAAGTGGACCATGGGGCCAGCGCCACACCGAATGCACAGTTGACCTTCTTCTCCGAGTTCTTGGCCACCACGGGTGTGTACAGCTCCTGGGTCGATAGCTGCCCATTGACCTACACAAGCCCCAATGCACCCAGCAAACAGGATATCTTGGGCACATGGCTGCTGGCGATACTGGCAGGGCACAACCGCTACGCCCACATCACCGGGCTGCGCGACGACATCAAGCCGATGTTCGGAAAACAAAGCGGAGCTGAGGTCAGCGACAACCCACACAAACCCGGGCGCCCGAGCCACGCACTGCACACATACTGGGTTGGCAACCTGCGCTTGGTGCTGGACGTTGTCGTCTGCCCCGGCAAAGAGCACAGCGCGGCCAAAGCGCGGCCTGGTCTGATCGGCGTACTGGAAAAGCTCACGCCCCAGCAGCGTCCGGCCTTGGTCCGAGGCGACTGCGGCTTTGGCAACGAACCCTTTATCGCCGAGCTGGAGGAGCGAGCCCAGCCCTACCTGTTCAAGCTGCGCCAGAGCGTGGGTGTCAAGAAATGATTGGCACGCCAATTCGCGCGTGATATCAATGGGAATGGGGTGGCTTCACGACCCAGGACATTGAGCGCTGCCAAGGACAAGTTGCTCGCGCTCATCGCCAACATTCGTGCGGCTTTAAGTCATGTCAGGGATGTTGCGGAGCAGTTGCCTTTTGCGGATCGATGGCAGACATTTCTGGACTACGTGGTGGCCAAAATCACGCGCCCACTGCCACCTTGGCTACCGTCAGCCCAACTTACAGCGGCAGGGTAACTGCCGGATTTAGGATCAACGCAGAGGCTCAGGCCGTCACACCCTTCGCGTTCTCCACGTACTCGTCAATCTGGTTGAAGTTCAAGTACTTGTAGATGGCAGCGCCGTCCTTGTTCACGATGCCCATGGCTTCGTGGTACTCGGCGACTGTCGGGATGTGGCCCAGCTTGGACGCGATCGCCGCCAACTCGGCCGAGGCCAAGAACACGTTGGTGTTCTTGCCCAAGCGGTTGGGGAAGTTGCGGGTGCTGGTGGACACGACCGTAGCGCCTTCACGCACCTGGGCCTGGTTGCCCATGCACAGCGAGCAGCCGGGCGTTATTTGGCAGGATGACCGTATTGTGCTAACCTTTAAAACATGAGCGCCCTGCTGTCCCCCATCGTTTCCGAGTTCGAGACCGAAGAACAGGAATCAAGCTACAACCTTTGGTTTCGCGCCAAAGTTGAAGAAGCATTGCACAGCAACAAGCCACGTTTGCCACACGATGCGGCCATGGCAAAGGTTCAGACCATGCTCGAAGAACGCCGCAAAGCCCGTGCAAACAATTCGGTGGGCTGACGAGGCAACCACCGACTTGGTGGAAATCATCGATTACATCGAGCAGCGCAACGCTACGGCGGCGCAAAATCTTTACGCCACCATCGTTCAATCTGCCGAAAATCTGCCGCTCATGCCGTATTTGTTCCGGCCCGGCCGCGTGGCTGGCACCCGTGAGCTGGTTGTGCATCCTAATTACATTGTGGTGTATCAGGTCGGCACCGCTGTGATTGATATTTTGCGGGTCTTGCACTCTCGCCAAGAATATCCCTAGCGATAACGGATAGTCAATCCAACCGAATGACGGCAGAGCTGGCTGGAGCTTGGAGAATGGGCCTCGCGTACGCATGGGGAACTTAAGCCGAGGACGATCAGTGCGACATGACGCATGTGACAGTGGACGAGGTGCTGGACTCAGCACCCACCAGGAAATCCTCACCATACTTGCGTGAAAATCGGAAAGATGCGAACCGGCCCATTAACCCAAGGCCATGATTACTTGACGCAGTGCTGGAGCAGAGTCGTTGATTTCCAGTGTCTGTATCGAGTTGCTTCGGCAACTGCCTCCCGAGGTGATTCAGCGGGCACAGAGACAGTGGCAGTCACGCCTTTCGGACCTGATCGAGTAGCCAACACAAGATACCATTCGCCAGTTTCGGGCAGCTGGATGCACTGGCCCACTAGCAATGGCGCTGGCGACAAAAATGTCTTGATGCCGGTTTTATCGCCGCCTTTGTAATTCAGCAGGTAAATGGTGGCAGTCATGTTAGCTGCTTGAAAGCGCTTCGAGCCAGCGCCGCTCGCTGATGATAAAAATAGCGTGGCCCTGCGTTTGCATCTCCACAGCGCGCTCGATCTTCCGGCCGTAGCTGGTGTGCACCCAGTCTGGCGAGACGCGGCTGCCAATGACCAGGTAGCGCGATTTTTTGCTGACGTTATCGAACGCGATGCCGCCCGCCTTTTCGGTCAGGTTGGCGCATGCGCTCCGTGTGCCGTAAGAAAACTCGCCCGTCAAACAAAATCCGGCATCACGCACCTCGACATTAATGTCATCGGTCAAGGGCAAGCGCGTCGGCTCAGCAGTGGCTGATCCGGTTTCGGCAAAGTCATTCGCAAGGAGGTCGCCGAGCGTTTGCGTGAGGTGCGTGCGCTCGGCTTCACTGATCTGCCCATCTTGAAGCGCTGCCCGAATGCGTTGCGCAATAACGCTGGCAGGCCAAACTTGCACAAGCTCATCATTGGCGTCAAGCCACGTTGACAATAGTTTGATCTCCATGTCATGCAAATGCCCGTCTGCCAGCATGCCTTGAACCATGCCCAAAAGGTGCTCCATGGCCACACTTGTGCGGTGCCTCATCAATGATTTTTCAATCCCCAGTGCCCCCATCTCGTGCCTCCTTGAAAAGCTTTTTTGTGTCCATCGTAAAAACAACCTTGGTGCCCGTGCTGGTGCATTGCATCAAGGGCTCGCTGTTCGTGTCGATGTATAGGTCTTCGCCCCGCAGCCCTTGCCATGTGGCAAGGTAAAGCAAGCTGCCTGTTTTGAGTGTTTTTATGTGTCGATCACAGCCGCCCTTCCAGGCCAGAACGGGTAGCGCGCCTTGCATGCACTGAACCACCAGCTCGGGCGACTCCAGCCGCTTTTCTATGCCGCGAAGCCATGCCGCAATCAGCCCTTTGTCTATACCTGACCAGCGTGCCGCCTGCTCAACAGGAAGTTGTGGCGGTTCGCTAAATTTTTCTGAAATAATAATTATTTAAAATACATAAATATATATTAATTGACACTAAATAAAACAGAATGTACCCGATCATAGCTCAGGCTTTGGGCATAACAGGCCTGTCGACCGGCGTTGAGGTGGCGTTTGTTCAGAGTCAGTTGACCAAGATTTAATTACTTTACGATGCATTGTCGGTGCCAAGTGCAACCTGCCGCCAAGCGACGCCCATATCCCTGTTATCAACGCACCAACTAATGCGATGATCGGCCTCTCAGTCTGGTGCCGCTTGGTGGCCCTAGCCCCAGTCCGGCAGGGGCTCAATACCTTCCACACATGAACCGACCGCCGCATAAGCCTCCTCCAACATCGGCGGGCCATGTGCTGGCGCAATTCGCGGTGGCTCGGTCTATATTTTGATGTGCGCCAAAATGTGACGGATGTCAGCGCTGTCGGTCATGAAAGCGATCACACCCATTTGGCCTGTGCAGGTGGGCTCAACATAGGGAGCCTCTCATAGATGTGGGCGGCGCGGCAGTGGGTTAGCAGGGAACGCCTAAGTCACAACGCCCATGGCATCCCCTGTTGCGTGCACATCGTTGACCTTGGTCAGTGCCTCACCAGCATGCACTGTGCCCGCCACTTCGGTCAAAAAAACGGCCCCGAAGGGCCATTTTTCACTCGAGGAGCCATAGCCACTCAAGCAGCAACACCCTTTGCGTTCTCCACGTACTCTTCAATCTGGTTGAAGTTCAGGTACTTGTAGATCGCAGCACCGTCTTTGTTCACGATGCCCATGGCTTCGTGGTACTCCGCCACCGTGGGGATGTGGCCCAGCTTGGACGCGATCGCCGCCAATTCGGCCGAGGCCAAGAACACGTTGGTGTTCTTGCCCAAGCGGTTGGGAAAGTTGCGGGTGCTGGTGGACACCACCGTGGCGCCTTCGCGCACTTGGGCCTGGTTGCCCATGCAAAGCGAGCAGCCGGGCATCTCGGTGCGGGCACCGGCTGCACCAAAGTTGGCGTAGTGGCCTTCCTTGATCAACTCGCTCTCGTCCATCTTGGTCGGTGGGGCGACCCACAGCTTGACGGGGATGTCGCGGCTGCCACCGAGCAGCTTGGCGGCGGCGCGGAAGTGGCCGATGTTGGTCATGCACGAACCGATGAACGCTTCGTCGATCTTGGTGCCCGCCACATCGGACAAGAACTTGGCGTCGTCCGGGTCGTTGGGGCAGCACAGGATCGGCTCTTTGATGTCGGCCAGGTCGATCTCGATGACGTGTGCGTACTCGGCGTCCTTGTCGGCTTCGAGCAGGTTGGGCGCAGCCAACCAGGCTTCGACTTTCTCAATGCGGCGGGCCAGTGTGCGGGCGTCGGCATAACCATCGGCGATCATGTTTTTCATGAGCACCACGTTGGACTTCAGGTATTCCTCGACCGGCTCTTTGTTGAGCTTGATCGTGCAACCCGCGGCCGAACGCTCGGCGGACGCGTCGGACAATTCAAACGCTTGCTCGACCTTCAGGTTGGGCAGGCCTTCGATTTCCAAGATGCGGCCGGAGAACTCATTGATCTTGCCGGACTTGGCCACGGTCAGCAGGCCCTTCTTGATGGCGTACAAGGGAATCGCGTGCACCAAATCGCGCAGGGTCACGCCGGGCTGCATCTCGCCCTTGAAGCGGACCAACACAGACTCAGGCATGTCCAAAGGCATCACACCCGTGGCCGCACCAAAGGCCACCAAGCCAGAGCCTGCGGGGAAGGAAATGCCGATGGGGAAACGGGTGTGCGAGTCACCACCGGTGCCCACGGTGTCGGGCAAGAGCAAACGGTTGAGCCAGCTGTGGATCACGCCGTCACCGGGGCGCAGGGCCACGCCGCCGCGGTTGCTCATGAAGGCGGGAAGTTCACGGTGCGTCTTCACGTCCACCGACTTGGGGTAAGCCGCGGTGTGGCAGAAGGACTGCATCACCATGTCGGCGCTGAAGCCCAAGCAAGCCAAGTCTTTCAACTCGTCGCGGGTCATGGGGCCGGTGGTGTCTTGCGAGCCCACGGTGGTCATCTTGGGTTCGCAGTAAGTGCCAGGGCGAACGCCTTGGCCTTCGGGCAAACCGACTGCACGGCCGACCATCTTTTGGGCCAGCGTGAAGCCAGCTTTCGTCGAAGCGGGCACGGTGGGCAAGCGGAACACGGTGGACGCGGGCAGACCCAAGAACTCACGCGCCTTGGCAGTCAGCGAGCGGCCGATGATCAGGTTGATGCGGCCGCCAGCGCGCACTTCGTCAAACAGCACATCGCTCTTGAGTTGGAAGGTGGTCACGGTTTCGCCGTTCTTCACGATCTTTCCGTCGTAGGGCAACACGTCGACCACATCGCCCATGTTCAGGCCGCTCACATCGACTTCGATGGGCAATGCGCCGGAGTCTTCCTGGGTGTTGAAGAAGATGGGAGCAATCTTGCCGCCCAAGGTCACGCCGCCGAAACGCTTGTTCGGGACAAACGGGATGTCCTCACCGAAGCCCCAGATGATGCTGTTGGTAGCCGACTTGCGGCTGGAGCCGGTGCCCACCACATCGCCCACGTAGGACACCAAATGGCCTTTTTTCTTGAGCTCTTCGATCATGGCCATGGGGCCGCGCTTGCCGTCTTCTTCGGGCTTAAAAGGTGCGCCTTCGCGGGTGTTCTTCAACATCGCCAGGTAGTGCAAGGGGATGTCAGGGCGGCTCCAGGCGTCGGGCGCGGGCGACAGGTCGTCGGTGTTGGTTTCACCGGGCACCTTGAAGACGGTGATGGTGATTCTTTTCTCGACTTCGGGGCGGCTGGTGAACCACTCAGCCTCGGCCCAGCTTTGCATGACCTCTTTGGCCTTGGCGTTACCGGCCTTGGCTTTTTCGGCGACGTCATTGAAGAAGTCGAACATCAACAATGTTTTCTTCAAAGCTTGAGCGGCTTCATTGGCCACTTCGGCGACGTCCAGCAATTCAATCAAAGGGTGCACGTTGTAGCCGCCCACCATGGTGCCGAGCAACTCGGTGGCCTTGGCTTTGGAAATCAAGCCCACCTTGATTTCGCCATGCGCCACAGCGGCCAGGAAAGAGGCCTTGACCTTGGCCGCATCGTCCACGCCCGGTGGCACGCGGTGCGTCAACAGGTCCATCAAGAAAGCATCTTCGCCTGCGGGTGGGTTCTTGATCAGTTCGATCAATTCGGCGGTTTGTCTGGCATCCAATGGCTGTGGCGGAATGCCAAGGGCTGCGCGTTCGGCGACGTGATCTCGGTAGGCTTTCAACATGGTCTTTCTCCGGTAAGTCAAGGTTTCAAGGGTTATCGCCCCATGCCTTGGGTATCGATCAGGCTGGGCGGGGGATTGGTTTTCATGGCCTCGGCGACGGCCAATTGGTGAGGGTGAACACAGTCATCAACCATGCGTCTGCCCCGTTTTTGATCCATCAGCATGGATTTATTGGCCAATTGCAACCAGACGGCACCGGCCTTTTTGTCCTCAAGGCGCAAAGCGCCCGTGCTCGTCTGGACAGGGAGCATGCGGTATCTGAAACCTTTGCCCTGGACATGAAAAACACCAGCTTGCGTGGCATCGGCTTGAATTCGGACACTGACACCCAATTCACAGGGCAAGTTGCCTTGGTGGATTTGCTGGGCAATCAGGATTTCGGGAGAGGACAACTGCGACAACCAGGGAATATCGGTGGCAGGGTTGGCCGCTTGATCGACCGCTGCAGCAGGCATCGCACCGACGGTTGGTGTCCAAGGGGCATCCAAAGAACTGCTCCGAACCTGAGGCGGGGTTGAAGGTGTTCTGGATTTTGATGGGTTGTGGACTTGGCTTTGCGCCCAAGCAGAGCAGGCGCATAACCACAGCAGCGCCAGCAGGCTGGTCAGCGACCGGGGGCATCGACGCAGTTTCATGCTGCAACCTCCTTCACGCACAAGCGATCAAAGAACTGCCGCAACTCAGAGGGCAAGTGCCGCCCTGTTTGCTGAGCTCTCTCCAACAACTGCCAAAAAAACCGGTAACTGGCCCGGTCGTGCAATTGACCTGCGTGGCTGATGGGCGCCCAGTCGGCCGCTTGCGCAGCCAAAATGATCTCGCTGGCCTGGTCGATTTGGGCATCGCTGGGCGCCATGGCCTCCACAATGGGGCGAATCTGATCGGGGTGAATGCTCCACATGCGGGTGTAACCCAGCTCACGGTTGGCTTTTTGGGCGGCCATGCGAATGGCATCGGTGTTCTTGAATTCGGTGACCACGCAGTGCGAGGGCACTTTGCCGTGCGCATGGCAGGCGCTGGCGATCTCAAGCTTGGCGCGCAGCACCAGCGGGTGGGTGAACTGCCCCTGGATGCCCATGCCCTCGGCGGGAATCGCACCGCCGTGCGTCGATACAAAATCCATCAGGCCAAAACTGATCGACTGCACACGCGGGTGGGCAGCGATGTCAAAGACGCAGTGCACGGCTGCGGGCGACTCGATCAGCACATGCACCGGCAAATGGCCGGCTCCCGCCGTGATCAAGGCTGCTTGAACGCGGTCCACATCGGCCACGCTCTCGACTTTGGGCACCATGATGTGCGTCAAAACGCGACCGGCCCGGCCCGCGATGTGGCTCATGTCGGCTTCAAAACTGGGATGGTCCACCGGGTGGACCCGCACCGCGATGCGCGCATCGGCGCGAGCGGCTTTTGTGGCCAGTGCCAATTCGGTCACCAGTGCTGCATGCTCGGCTTCGCCCCCCACTGGCGCACCGTCTTCGCAATCCAGGGTCACATCAAAAACGCAAGCGCCGAACTCTTGCATCATGTCCGCCTGCAATTGCAAGCTTTTGCGCATCCTCGCCTCCACTCCGCTGTAATGGTCACACACCGGCAGCTGCACGCTGGCGGCTTTCGCTCCCAACAGAACATCGCGAGGATGGTTCATTGAATTTTCCAGGCTCAAAAATCAGATCAGGTGCGCCACGCCCGCCTGCTCGTCGATCAACTCTTTCAGTGTCTTGTCGATGCAGCCTTGGCTGAAGGCGTCGATGTCCAGACCCTCAACCACTTTGTACTCGCCGTTATCGCAAGTGACGGGGAAGCCGAACATGACATCTTTGGGGATGCCGTACCAGCCTTGCGATGCAATGCCCATGGTGACCCACTTGCCGTGGGTGCCCAGCGCCCAGTCGCGCATGTGGTCGATGGCCGCGTTGGCAGCCGAGGCAGCCGAGGACAGGCCCCGCGCTTCGATGATGGCCGCGCCGCGCTTGCCCACGGTGGGCAAGAACACGTTGGCGTTCCATTCCTGGTCGTTGATCATGGCCTTGACCGACTCGCCTTTGATGGTGGCAAAGCGGTAGTCGGCGTACATGGTGGGCGAATGGTTGCCCCAGACGCACAGTTTTTCGATATCGGCCACGGCTTTGCCAGTCTTGGCAGCAATTTGCGACAGGGCACGGTTGTGGTCCAAACGCAGCATGGCGGTGAAGTTGCCGGGCTTCAAATCAGGCGCGGCCTTCATGGCGATGTAGGCATTGGTGTTGGCAGGGTTGCCCACGACCAGCACTTTGACGTTGCGCGAAGCGACAGCGTTCAGGGCCTTGCCCTGCGTGGTGAAGATGGCACCGTTGATGGCCAGCAACTCGGCACGCTCCATGCCGGGGCCGCGTGGACGAGAGCCCACCAGCAATGCATAGTCCACATCTTTGAAAGCGGTCATCGGGTCGCCGTGGGCTTGCATGCCGACCAACAAGGGGAACGCGCAATCTTCGAGTTCCATCATCACACCCTTGAGGGCCTTTTGCGGGCCTTCGACGGGCACTTCGAGCAACTGCAGGATAACGGGCTGGTCTTTGCCCAGCATTTCGCCCGAGGCGATGCGGAACAACAATGCGTAACCGATTTGACCTGCTGCGCCGGTGACGGCAACGCGGACGGGCTTTTTGCTCATGGTGAAAAACTCCGAAGTGTTGAAAACAAGGGGCACGGTCCCATGCCGACACCGATGTCGGCAAGGCCGTCCGGCGTACCGGACCCACGCACCCAGCCTCATGGCGAAAGCCGAAAGCGCAAGCAAACAGCCCGTGAGTGTACCCGCGAAAACCCTGAATCGTCAATTTGTCTTATGTCTTATATAAGATAAGATCTGGCACCTGACTGCCAACTGACCAGCTGGTCAAGCTCTCGCCCATGAACACCACTTTGCCACCCACCGAAGCCCCTGCGATTGCCGAATTACTGGCCGCTACTGCTGCGTTCAGCCCGCTGTACCAGCAGATCAAGGGCTTGATCCTGCAAAGCCTGCAGGCCGGTGAATGGAAACCCGGCGAATCGATTCCCAGCGAAATGGAGTTGGCCGTGCGTTACAGGGTCAGCCAGGGCACCGTGCGCAAAGCCATCGATGAGCTGGCCAGCGGGCACCTGCTGATCCGCAAGCAAGGCAAAGGCACCTTTGTCGCCACCCACGCCGAGCACCAGGTGCAGTACCGGTTTTTGAAACTGGTGCCCGATCAGGGTGACCTGAACACCGAAGGCCCCGCACAGCGAGAGATCGTCGACTGCAAACGCTTGCGCGCCCCAGCCGAAATCGCGCGCGCACTGGCGTTGCGCTCTGGCGACAGCGTGCTGCAAGTGCGCAGAGTTCTTTCGTTTGTCAACGTGCCCACCATCTTGGAAGACTTGTGGTTGCCGGCCACCCCTTTTAAGGGCTTGACGGCCGAGCGCTTGGCCGATTACCACGGCCCCATGTACGCCTTGTTTGAAACCGAGTTCGGTGTTCGCATGGTGCGTGCCGAAGAAAAAATCCGGGCCGTGTTACCCGACCAGCCCCAAAGGGAATTGCTGCAACTGCCCCCCAACACGCCCTTGCTCAGTGTGGAGCGCATTGCCTACACCTACAAAGACACCCCGATGGAGCTGCGGCGCGGCCTCTACCGCACCGACAAACACCATTACCACAACGATTTGAACTGACAGAAAGCCGCCTTCAACGTCTTGCAGAAGACTGTCGCTGAAATGCTCACGTCAGTTTGCTGCATTGCAATAGAATCCAACGGCTTGTTATCTACAACACGAACGCGTTACACCCAGAAAGTACCCACATGACCGAACTCGTCCGCAAGCGGCCTGAATTCCGCAACATCAACGCCCTGAAAGACCTGCCCTCGTACCGCCTGCCTGCCGCTGGCATCGTCTCTATCCTGCACCGCATCAGCGGTTTCTTGATGTTCTTGCTGATGCCCCTGTTCATCTGGTTGTTTGACCACTCCATCACGTCCGAAATCTCCTATGCCAAGCTCTCAGCCGCTTTTGGCATCGGCATCGGCTTTGTGCCCGGCTGGTTCTTCAAGTTGTTGGCCCTGGCGCTGATCTGGGCTTATTTGCACCACTTCATCGCTGGCGTGCGCCACATCTACATGGACGCTTTCCACGCCGTGACCAAAGAATTCGGCAAGTCCTCTGCCGTGGCCACCTTGGTGCTGAGCTTGGGCTTGACTGCCGTGCTGGCCGCCAAGCTGTTTGGCCTGTACTGATTTCCCCGCCCATCACTCAAAACAACAAGGAAACTGACCTATGTCGTCCGTGAATTACGGCTCCAAACGCATCGTGACCGGTGCTGGCTATGGCTTTCGCGACTGGCTGGCCCAACGTGTGACCGCCGTCCTGATGGCTCTCTTCACTGTGGTCCTGCTGGCCCAAGTGATCTTCACCTCCGGCCCCATTGGCTACGAAGAGTGGGCGGGCATTTTTGCATCGCAGTGGATGAAGGTGCTGACCTTCACCGTCATCATCGCCTTGCTCTACCACGTCTGGGTCGGCATGCGTGACATCTGGATGGACTACATCAAGCCCCTGGCCTTGCGGCTGGCCTTGCACGTCTTCACCCTCGTCTGGCTGGTCGGCTGTGCCGGCTGGGCTGTTCAGGCCCTGTGGCGTCTGTAACCCGGCAGCCCTCGCCTGTCCTTGCGCTGAAATCACACCAACCAAGTTAAACCATGAGCTATACCCAAGACAAAATCACCACCCGCAAGTTTGACGTCGTGATCGTCGGCGCCGGTGGTTCGGGCATGCGTGCCTCGCTTCAATTGGCTCGTGCGGGCTTGAATGTCGCCGTACTGTCCAAAGTATTCCCCACCCGCTCACACACCGTGGCGGCCCAAGGCGGTATCGGTGCCTCGCTGGGCAACATGTCTGACGACAACTGGCACTACCACTTCTACGACACCGTCAAAGGCTCCGACTGGCTCGGCGACCAAGATGCGATCGAATTCATGTGCCGCGAAGCGCCCAAGGTCGTTTATGACCTGGAGCACATGGGCATGCCGTTTGACCGCAACCCGGACGGCACGATTTACCAGCGCCCCTTTGGCGGACACACCGCCAACTACGGTGAAAAGCCCGTACAACGCGCCTGCGCTGCGGCTGACCGCACCGGCCACGCCATGCTGCACACCCTGTACCAGCAAAACGTCGCCGCCAAAACCAGCTTTTTTGTGGAGTGGATGGCCCTTGACCTGATCCGCGACGCCGAAGGCGACGTGGTGGGCGTGACCGCCCTGGAGATGGAAACCGGCGACCTGCACGTCTTGCACGCCAAGACTGTGCTGATGGCCACCGGTGGCGCAGGCCGCATTTACGCGGCCTCCACCAACGCCTTCATCAACACCGGTGACGGCCTGGGCATGGCAGCGCGTGCGGGCATTCCCCTGGAAGACATGGAGTTCTGGCAATTCCACCCCACCGGCGTGGCCGGTGCTGGCGTGCTCTTGACCGAAGGCTGCCGCGGCGAAGGCGCGATCTTGCTCAACAGCAACGGCGAGCGCTTCATGGAGCGCTACGCGCCCACCCTGAAAGACCTGGCCCCGCGTGACTTCGTGTCCCGCTGCATGGACCAGGAAATCAAGGAAGGCCGAGGCTGCGGCCCCAACAAGGACTACGTGCTGCTCAAGCTCGACCACCTGGGCGCCGAAACCATTCACAAGCGCCTGCCCTCGGTGTACGAAATCGGCGTCAACTTCGCCAACGTTGACATCACCAAAGAATCGATCCCGGTGGTGCCCACCATTCACTACCAAATGGGCGGCATCCCGACCAACATCAACGGCCAAGTGGTCACCCAGACTGCATCCGACCACAACGCGGTGGTCAATGGTCTGTATGCCGTGGGCGAATGCTCCTGCGTATCGGTGCACGGTGCCAACCGCCTGGGCACCAACTCGCTGCTAGATTTGCTGGTGTTTGGCCGCGCTGCGGGCAACCACATTGTCGACTTCGCCTCCAAAACCAAGTCGCACAAAGACCTGCCCGCCGACGCCACAGACCGCACGCTCGAGCGCTTGAACAAGCTCGAAGGCCGTGGCGGTGAATACGCCCAGGACGTGGCCAACGACATGCGGGCTGCGATGCAGCAACACGCTGGCGTGTTCCGCACCCAAGCCTCCATGGACGAAGGCGTGCAAAAAATTGCGGCCATCCGAGAGCGTGTCAATGCCATTGGCCTGAAGGACACGTCCAAAGTGTTCAACACCGCCCGCATTGAAGCCCTGGAAGTGGAAAACTTGATCGAAGCCGCTCAGTCCACCATGGTGTCTGCCGCTGCCCGCCGCGAATGCCGCGGTGCCCACACCGTGAGCGACTACGAACGTCCAGTGGACGACGCCGTGGCCCCATTGGGTCGCGACGACGCCAACTGGATGAAACACAGCCTGTGGCACAGCGCTTCCAACAGCCTGACCTACAAGCCCGTCAAGCTCAAGCCCCTGACAGTGGACTCTGTGCCACCCAAGGTTCGCACGTTCTAAAGATTGTCTGGACCGCTCACCCTCTGTGGCGGTCCATCACCCGAATACACCAGGAGTTCTTTCATGAACCTACGCACTTTTCAGATCTACCGCTACGACCCCGACAAGGACGCCAAGCCATACATGCAAACCCTCCAGGTGGAGCTGGACGGCAACGAGCGCATGCTGCTCGACGCCTTGATGAAACTCAAAGCCGTGGACCCCACCATTTCGTTCCGTCGCTCTTGCCGCGAAGGCGTGTGCGGTTCGGACGCGATGAACATCAACGGCAAAAACGGCTTGGCATGTCTCACCAACATGAACACCCTGCCCGGCACCATCGTTTTGAAGCCCCTGCCCGGCCTGCCCGTGATCCGAGACGTGATCGTGGACATGACCCAGTTCTTCAAGCAGTACCACTCGATCAAGCCCTATTTGATCAACAGCACCATTCCGCCTGAGACCGAGCGTCTGCAAAGCCCGCAAGAGCGTGACGAGCTGAACGGTTTGTACGAGTGCATCTTGTGCGCCAGCTGCTCAACCGCCTGCCCCAGCTTCTGGTGGAACCCAGACAAGTTCGTGGGCCCGGCCGGTTTGCTGCAAGCCTACCGCTTCATTGCCGACAGCCGCGACGAAGCCACCGCCGAGCGCCTGGACAACCTGGAAGACCCCTACCGTCTGTTTCGCTGCCACACCATCATGAACTGCGTCGATGTCTGTCCCAAGGGTCTGAACCCCACCCAGGCCATCGGAAAAATCAAAGAAATGATGTTGCGCCGCGCTGCCTGATGCCGTCTCCCCTGTTCTTGAAGACGCGTCACTGGTTGGCGCTGACCGCCAAGCGCCTTTGAGCGAGCGGTCACTCAGCAAGCTGCGCTGGCGCAGCCGTCGCGGCCTGCTCGAAAACGACTTGTTCATCGAACGCTTCTTCAACCGCCATGCAGACGGCTTGACGGTAGGCCAGGCCCGAGGCATGTACGTGCTGATGGACCTGTCAGACAACGATCTCATGGACTTGCTGTTGCGCCGCAAGGCGCTGCAGCCCGAGATCAGCACTCAAGAGGTGTGCGAAGTCCTGGACATGCTGAGAGCCTGAGCCTGGCAAGGCTCAAACCCGCCAACCTAGAGGAAACCCACCATGAAACTCGCTGACAACAAAGCCACTCTGTCGTTCTCCAATGGCAGCCCCAGCATCGAGATGCCTGTTTACTCCGGCAACATCGGCCCCGACGTCATTGACATCCGCAAGCTGTACGGGCAAAGCGGCATGTTCACCTATGACCCGGGTTTCCTCTCGACGGCCTCATGCCAATCCGCCATCACCTACATCGATGGCGACAAAGGCGAGCTGCTGTACCGTGGTTACCCCATCGAGCAGTTGGCCAACAAGGTGGACTATCTGGACACCTGCTACTTGCTCTTGAACGGTGAATTGCCCGTCGGCCAGCAAAGCAAAGACTTTCACAAGTTGGTGAACAACCACACCATGGTCAACGAGCAAATGCAGTTCTTTCTGCGCGGCTTCCGTCGTGACGCCCACCCGATGGCCGTCTTGACCGGTCTGATTGGTGCTTTGTCGGCCTTCTACCACGACAGCACCGACATCAACAACCCCGAGCACCGCCACATTGCCGCGATTCGCCTGATCGCCAAAATGCCCACCCTGGTGGCCATGGCCTACAAATACGGCGTGGGCCAGCCCTACATGTACCCCCGCAACGACCTGTCCTACGCGGGCAACTTCCTGCGCATGATGTTCGGCACCCCCTGCGAAGACTACGTGGTCAACCCCGTGCTCGAACGCGCCATGGACCGCATCTTCACCCTGCACGCCGATCACGAACAAAACGCCTCCACCTCCACCGTTCGCCTGTGCGGCTCATCCGGCACCAACCCATTTGCCGCCATTGCTGCGGGTGTGGCCTGCCTCTGGGGCCCTGCCCACGGCGGCGCCAACGAAGCCTGCCTGAACATGCTGGAAGACATCCAGAAAATGGGGGGCATCTCCAAAGTCGGCGAATTCATGGAAAAGGTCAAAGACAAAAATTCTGGCGTCAAGCTCATGGGTTTTGGTCACCGCGTTTACAAAAATTACGACCCCCGCGCCAAATTGATGCAAGAAACTTGCGACGAAGTTCTGAAAGAACTCGGCCTGGAAAATGACCCGCTGTTCAGACTGGCCAAAGCCTTGGAAAAGATTGCGCTAGAAGACGACTACTTCGTCAGCCGCAAGCTATACCCCAACGTGGATTTTTACTCCGGCATCGTGCAACGCGCCATCGGCATTCCCGTGAACCTGTTCACCGGTGTTTTTGCCTTGGCCCGCACGGTCGGCTGGATCGCCCAACTGAACGAAATGATCGGCGACCCCGAGTACAAAATCGGCCGTCCACGACAACTGTTCACCGGCTCTGTGCGCCGCGACGTGCAACGTTGATCGGCTAAAACCGGCACCCCAAAGCCCGCCTTGTGCGGGCTTTTTTACGTTTTTGTGTTGTCGATGCACTCTTGTGGTGGCAGTGCCGTGGCCCGGCAGGCCGATTTGCTGGCGCGAAGCGACTGATGAGGCCTGGCGGGCGACGGCGCTACCGCCACAAGCCCACGCAAAGCTGGATCGGTCACGTGCAAGGGTGACAAAGAAAGCATGCGAACCGCATAAAATGGCAGGCTGCACAGCAAGGAAGCACATGCCCCGTACCCTCTACGACAAGATCTGGGACGAACACGTCGTCCACACCGAAGAAGACGGCACCTCTGTCCTCTACATCGACCGCCACTTGGTGCACGAAGTCACCAGCCCCCAAGCCTTTGAAGGCCTGCGCCAAGCCGGTCGCAAAGTCTGGCGCGTCAGCTCCATCGTGGCGACTGCCGACCACAACACCCCCACCACCGGCTGGGAGTTGGGCTACGACGGCATCACCGACCCGATCAGCAAAGAACAAATCACCACGCTGGACGCCAACATCAAGGCATGCGGCTCGGCCGCTTTCTTCCCCTTCCTGTCCAAACGCCAGGGCATCGTGCACGTCATTGGCCCTGAAAACGGTGCCACCCTGCCCGGCATGACCGTGGTCTGCGGCGACAGCCACACCTCCACCCACGGCGCGTTTGGCGCACTGGCCCACGGCATCGGCACCTCCGAGGTCGAGCACGTCATGGCCACCCAAACGCTCTTGGCCAAAAAAGCCAAAAACATGCTCATCCAGGTCGAAGGCAAGCTGGCCAAAGGCGTCACCGGCAAAGACATTGTGCTGGCCATCATCGGCCAAATCGGCACTGCGGGCGGCACCGGCTACACCATCGAATTCGCAGGCTCAGCCATCCGTGCCTTGAGCATGGAAGGCCGCATGACCGTCTGCAACATGGCCATCGAAGCCGGTGCGCGTGCGGGCCTGGTGGCGGTGGACGACAAAACCATCGACTACGTCAAAGGCCGCTTGCTCTCGCCAGGCACCGACCCCAAAACCGGCCAATTTGTTGGCGGCACCGAATGGGAGCAAGCCCAGGCGTACTGGAAGACCTTGCAGTCCGACCCCGGCGCGCACTTTGACGCCGTGGTCGAACTCGATGCCAGCACCATCGTGCCTCAAGTCACCTGGGGCACCTCGCCCGAAATGGTGCTGGGCATCGACGGCCACACGCCCGACCCCGACAAAGAAAAGGACGACGTCAAACGCGACGCCATTGAGCGCGCGCTGACTTACATGGGCTTGCAGCCCGGCAAGGCCTTGGCCGACATCACCATCGACAAAGTTTTTATTGGTTCTTGCACCAACAGCCGCATCGAAGACATGCGCGAGGCCGCTGCCGTGGTCAAAAAGCTCGGCCAGAAAGTGGCCAAGAGCGTCAAGCTGGCCATGGTCGTGCCCGGTTCGGGTCTGGTCAAAGTGCAAGCCGAACAAGAAGGCCTGCACGAGATCTTCAAGGCCGCAGGCTTTGAGTGGCGCGAGCCCGGCTGCTCCATGTGCCTGGCCATGAACGCCGACCGCTTGGAGCCCGGCGAGCGCTGTGCCTCGACCAGCAACCGCAACTTTGAAGGCCGTCAGGGTGCGGGTGGCCGCACCCACCTGGTCAGCCCCGCCATGGCGGCTGCTGCGGCCATCCACGGTCACTTCGTTGACGTTCGCAAATTCGCCTGAAGCGTTCGAGGAACCACAACATGCAAAAATTCACCCTCCTCAAAGGCATCGTGGCCCCCATGGACCGCGCCAACGTGGACACCGACGCCATCATCCCCAAGCAGTTCCTCAAGTCGATCCGCAAGACGGGCTTTGGCCCCAACCTGTTTGACGAATGGCGCTACCTGGATGTCGGCCAGCCCGGCGTGCCCGAGTCCGACCGCAAGCCCAACCCCGACTTTGTGTTGAACCAGCCGCGCTACCAAGGCGCCAGCATCCTGCTGGCCCGCAAAAACTTCGGCTGCGGCTCCAGCCGCGAACACGCCCCCTGGGCCATCGACCAATACGGCTTTCGCTGCGTGATCGCGCCCAGCTTTGCCGACATCTTCTTCAACAACTGCTTCAAAAACGGCCTGCTGCCCATCGTCTTGCCCGAGGCCACGGTGGACCTGCTGTTCAACGAAGTGGCCGCCTTCCCCGGCTACGAACTCACCGTGGACCTGGAGCGCCAAGTGGTCGTTCGCCCTCAAGGCGAAGAGATCCCCTTCGAGGTGCAGGCCTTCCGCAAGTACTGCCTGCTGGGCGGCCTGGACGACATTGGCCTGACCCTGCGCCACGCCGACAAGATCAAGGCCTTTGAAGCCGAGCGCCTGGCCAGCAAGCCTTGGTTGGCACACACCGCCCAAATGGGGTAATTGGCCATTTATTGGGGTATTCATTGATCTGAATACCCCAATTTTGCGATAGCATCCCCTCATTCTTTTATTTTTGAATGCTATTGGATGCACTCCTTGCTGCCTGACTTTCTTGCCAAGTTGCGCTTTGATGCGCAGCAGTTGGCAACACTGCGCGCCTTGGGGGAATACAGGGGCAAGCAACAACTTTTTGTCGCGCAGTCACCCGAGGTCTTGAGTGACCTAAGACAGGTTGCTGTCGTTGAATCAACCGAATCGTCCAACCGCCTTGAGGGCGTGGTGGTCGCCCCACATCGCCTAAAGTCGCTGGTGCTCAAAAATGCGACGCCGCAAAGCCGATCAGAGCAAGAAGTGGCGGGCTATCGCGATGCGCTGGGATTGATCCACGAAAGCGGTGAGGAAATGCCTTTCTCAGAGGGCACCATCCTGCAGCTGCACAGCATGCTGTATCGCTACATGCCTCAACCGGGCGGGCATTGGAAAGCCACGAACAATGACATCATCGAGCGTCACCCCGATGGCAGCTCGCGCATTCGCTTCAGGCCCGTCGCGGCACATCTCACGCCCATGGCGATGACGGACATGATGGCGCGCTACAGAACGGCTCTGGACCAACATCTGGCCGATCCGCTGGTGCTGGTGCCTTTGGTTGTTCTCGACTTTCTTTCCATTCACCCCTTTCCAGATGGCAATGGCCGCATGGCGCGCCTGCTGACCTTGCAGCTGCTGTATCACTTTGACTATGCAGTCGGTCGCTTCATCAGCTTGGAACGCATCTTCGAAGAATCGAAAGAGAGCTATTACGAAACGCTAGAAACCAGCTCGCAAGGTTGGCACGAGGGCGAGCACAACATTGCACCATGGCTCGATTACTTTTGGGGTGCGCTGCTGCGCGCCTACAAAGAGTTTGAGGAACGTGTAGGCACCATCGAGCGAGGACGCGGAGCCAAGGGTGACCGTGTTCGCGCTGAAATTCTCAAACGCCAACTGCCCTTCTCCATCACCGACATCGAAGAAGCCTGCCCCGGCATCAGTCGTGACACAGTGCGCATGGTGCTGCGCGCCATGAAAGCAGAGGGGCTGATTGCACCCATGGGCAAAGGCCGAAGCGCCAAGTGGACACAAATCCAATCTGAGGGAAAGAGCTGAATGGCCCAAGTTCTGACGCCACACCCAAGCCAATACTACGCGTGGCTAATCACACGCCGGACGGCGGGCGACTCTGTTGAGTCACTCGCTTCCACCTTGGTGGACTCGCAAGTTGACCTCAACCCCCATCAGTTTGAGGCAGCCTTATTCGCCTCAAAGTTCAACTAACAGCTACACCACTGCAAAAGTTTGACTCGGACACCGAACGGCGCTTCGCAGTCATCCTGGAGCGCGATGCATTGAAGTGGTTCAAGCCAAGGCAGTGGCTGCGTCGCGCTGGTGTAAACATGCGTCTGACCACACGGCATCAGTGGGTAGCAAGCCTTGGCGCTACTTGCTCGTGCCGCACGATGACGTTGCAGAATCAAAGCGGCTGACCGATTTCTTGCAATTTGAGGTGAAATTCACATCGTCCGCTTGAGGTGGTGTCCACCTAAAATAACGATTCACTTCCAGTTTTTTACTCTCTTGCGAGCCTGCTCGCCTCTCAACATGAAAATCGCAGTCCTCCCCGGTGATGGCATCGGCACCGAAATCGTCGCCGAAGCCGTCAAAGTTTTGAACGTCCTCGACCTGAAGTTCGAGATGGAAACCGCCCTGGTCGGCGGCGCGGCTTATGACGCGCATGGCCACCCCCTGCCCGAAGCCACGCTCAAGCTGGCCATGGCGTCTGACGCCGTGCTGTTTGGTGCGGTGGGCGACTGGAAATACGACACGCTCGACCGCCCGCTGCGCCCCGAACAAGCCATTTTGGGCCTGCGCAAAAACATGGGCCTGTTCGCCAACTTCCGCCCGGCCATTTGCTACCAGCAACTGGTGGGCGCGTCCAGCCTCAAGCCCGAGTTGATCTCCGGTCTGGACATCCTGATCATCCGCGAGCTGACGGGCGATATTTACTTCGGCCAGCCACGCGGCCGCCGCATCGCCACCGATGGCCATTTCCCCGGCGCCGAAGAAGCCTTTGACACCATGCGCTACGCCAAGCCCGAGATCGAGCGCATCGCGCACGTGGCTTTTCAGGCCGCTCGCAAGCGCAAAGCCGCTGGCAAAGAGGGCCGCGTGACCAGCGTGGACAAAGCCAACGTGCTCGAGACCTTCCAGTTCTGGAAAGACGTGGTCACCGAAGTCGGCAAAGCGTACCCCGACATCGCGCTGGACCACATGTATGTGGACAACGCCGCCATGCAACTGGTCAAAGAGCCTAAGCGCTTTGACGTGGTGGTCACCGGCAACATGTTCGGCGACATCCTGAGTGACGAAGCGTCCATGCTGACGGGCTCCATCGGCATGCTGCCCTCGGCCAGCCTGAACACCAAGAACCAAGGTCTGTACGAACCCAGCCACGGCAGCGCCCCCGACATCGCGGGCAAAGGCATCGCCAACCCACTGGCGACCATCTTGTCAGCCGCCATGATGCTGCGCTTCAGCTTGAACCAAGGCGAAGCCGCCGAGCGCATCGAATCAGCGGTGCAAAAAGTGCTGGCCCAAGGCCTGCGCACCGGCGACATCTGGAGCGAAGGCACCACCAAAGTGGGCACCGCGCAAATGGGTGATGCGGTGGTCAAGGCTCTGGCTTAAAACCAACACGGGCGCTGTCAGAAATACCGCAGGCAGCATCCATTACAATTTCGGCCATGTTCCACGCCCGCCTGTTCAACCCGAACTTCGCTTGTGCCACCACGGCAGCAGTTGGCGCGCGTGCAACCCCCACCAAAACCACGACCATTAAGGGCTGATCCGGCCTGGTTCGTCGTGCGCCCTCCCCGGCCAGACGAGCCGGGCAAACAGCCTGGTCAAACACTGTTTTTAAAACTGAAAGGGCGTTGAAATGAGCAAGTTAGTAGGTTTGGTCGGCTGGCGCGGCATGGTCGGCTCGGTGTTGATGGACCGCATGATTCAGGAAAAAGACTTTGACCTGATCGAGCCCCTGTTCTTTTCCACATCCAATGCCGGCGGCAAAGCCCCCGCGATGGCCAAGAACGAAGCCACGCTGCAAGACGCCTTCAACATCGAGCAACTCCAGCGTTGCGAGATCATCATCACCGCCCAAGGCGGTGATTACACCTCCGAGGTCTTCCCCAAACTGCGCGCTGCCGGCTGGAAAGGCCACTGGATCGACGCCGCATCGACCCTGCGCATGGAAAAAGACGCCGTGATCATCCTCGACCCGGTCAACATGCCCGTGATCAAGAACGCCCTGGCCCACGGTGGCAACAACTGGGTGGGTGGCAACTGCACCGTGTCGTGCATGCTGATGGGCGTGGGCGCCTTGTTCAAAGCCGGCTTGGTCGAGTGGATGAGCACCCAAACTTACCAGGCGGCTTCCGGCGGCGGCGCGCAGCACATGCGCGAGTTGATGACCCAATACGGCACCCTGAACGCCGAAGTCAAAGCCTTGCTGGACGACCCCAAGAGCGCGATTCTGGAAATTGACCGCTTGGTGGTGGCCAAGCAGCGCGCCCTGACTGCGACTGAGACCGCCAACTTTGGCGTGCCTCTGGGCGGCTCCTTGATCCCCTGGATCGACAAGGACCTGGGCATTGGCAAAAACCGGGATGAACCCGGTTGGGGCACGTCCAAAGAAGAGTGGAAAGGCATGGCCGAAACCAACAAAATCTTGGGGCTGGGTGAGGCATTTGGCTCTGCGGCCATCCCGGTGGACGGTTTTTGCGTGCGCGTGGGCGCCATGCGCTGCCACAGCCAGGCTTTGACTTTCAAGCTCAAAAAAGACGTGCCCGTGGCCGACATCGAAGCCATGATCGCCGCCGACAACGAATGGGTCAAACTGGTGCCCAACACCCGCGAAGCCACCCTCCAAGACCTGACCCCCGTGGCGGTGACCGGCACCATGACCATTCCGGTGGGCCGCGTTCGCAAGCTGGCCATGGGCCCTGAGTACGTCGGCGCGTTCACCATCGGTGACCAACTGCTGTGGGGCGCGGCCGAGCCGCTGCGCCGCATGTTGCGCATCTTGCTGGACGCTTGAGGTCTGCATGCCCTGCGTGTCCAGCGTACCGAACACCTGGCCTTGGCTGTTCATGACCCGGACACCTCCAAGGCCTGCACCATGAGACTGGCGCTGGGTATTTGCTATTCAGGCACGGCCTACCAAGGCTGGCAAAGCCAAAGCACGGGTTTGACCATCCAGGACAAGCTCGAAAAAGCCCTGGCCCAGTTTGCCGATGTGCCTCGCATCAGCACCCTGTGCGCTGGCCGCACCGACGCCGGGGTGCACGGCCTGATGCAGGTGGTCCACTTTGACACCGAGATCGAACGCGACGCCCATTCCTGGGTGCGCGGCACCAACCGTTATTTGCCCTGCGACATTTCGGTGCAATGGGCGCAAGTGGTGCCAGGCAGCTTCCATTGCCGGGGCAGCGCCATCGGCAGGCGCTACATCTATGTGCTGCTCGACTCGGCTGTGCGCCCCAGCCTGGAGGCGGGTCGGGTGGGCTGGGTGTACCGCCCCCTGGCCGAAACGCCCATGCGCCAGGCCAGCCAGCACCTGCTGGGCGAACACGACTTCTCTTCCTTCAGGGCCAGCAGCTGCCAGGCGCTGTCCCCCGTCAAAACGCTGCGCCACATCCAGATCAGCCGACGCGGCGCTTATTGGCGCTTTGAATTTGAGGGCAACGCCTTCTTGCACCACATGATCCGCAACATCATGGGCTGCCTGGTCACCATCGGCCAGGGCCTGCAGTCGCCAGACTGGATGCGCGAGGTGCTGCATGCCCAAAGCCGCGATGCCGCCGCCCCCACGTTTTCGCCCGCCGGCCTGTACTTTGCCGGGCCGATTTACAGCGCAGAATGGGGCCTGCCCGACGCCACCCCTGCTTTGGATTGGTTGCCATGAACCCGCAACAACGCACCCGCATCAAGATGTGCGGCTTCACCCGCGAAGCCGACGTGCTGGCGGCCTGCGCCGCAGGGGCCGATGCCATTGGTTTTGTGCTGTACCCCCCCAGCCCGCGCAGCGTGAGCATCGAACGGGCTGCCGAGCTGGCCCGGCTGTTGCCCGCCTTTGCGCTGCCCGTTTTGCTGTTCGTCAACGACACGGCCGAGCGCATCCAGGCAGCGTGCAAGGCCGTGCCGGGGGCTTGGTTGCAGTTTCACGGCGATGAAACACCAGAATTTTGCGCGGCCATGACGCGGCTCACGGGCCGCCCGCACCTCAAAGCGGCCCGAATCCCCCTGTCCGAGGTGGCCGACTTCGACTTGCTAGAATTTGCGCTCCTTCACCAACAAGCCCACGCCCTCTTGCTCGACGCCCATGTCGACGGATACGGCGGCGGCGGAAGAACATTCCATTGGTCACTCCTGCCAACAAGCGTCAATGCTCACCTCGTTTTGTCTGGTGGACTCACACCTGCAAACGTGGGCGACGGCATTCGGGCGCTGCGCTCACACGGCCTGTCTCTGGCCGTTGACGTGAGCTCCGGCATCGAGGCCGCCAAGGGCCTGAAAGATGCCCAAAAAATCCAGCAATTCGTGGCCGCCGTGCGAGCGGCCGATGCTGACCTCCTTTGAATTTTTTCCGGGTTGAACCCCGGCCCCAATTGCCATGTACGACTACCAACAACCCGATGCCAAAGGCCATTTCGGCATCTATGGCGGCAGCTTTGTCAGCGAAACCCTGACCCACGCCATCAATGAGCTGAAGGCCGCCTACGCCCAATACCAGCACGACCCGGCCTTCATTGCCGAATTCAAATCCGAGCTGGCGCACTTTGTGGGCCGCCCCTCACCGGTTTATCACGCCGCCCGCATGAGCCGCGAGATGGGCGGCGCACAAATATTCCTCAAACGCGAAGACCTCAACCACACCGGCGCGCACAAGATCAACAACACCATCGGCCAGGCCATGCTCGCCAAGCGCATGGGCAAGCCGCGCATCATTGCCGAGACCGGTGCAGGCCAGCACGGCGTGGCCACCGCCACCATCTGCGCCCGCTACGGGCTGGAATGCGTGGTGTACATGGGCAGCGAAGACGTCAAGCGCCAAAGCCCCAACGTCTACCGCATGAAGCTGCTGGGTGCGACCGTGGTGCCCGTCGAGTCGGGCAGCAAAACCCTGAAAGACGCCCTGAACGAAGCCATGCGCGACTGGGTGGCCAATGTGGACAACACCTTTTACATCATCGGCACCGTGGCAGGCCCCCACCCCTACCCCATGATGGTGCGCGATTTCCAAAGCGTGATTGGGCAAGAGTGCCTCACGCAAATGCCCGCGATGTTCAAGAGCCTGCAAATGGCCGAACAGCAGCCCGATGCGGTCATCGCCTGCGTGGGCGGTGGCAGCAACGCCATGGGCATCTTCTACCCCTACATTGCGCACGAAAACACCCGTCTGATCGGCGTGGAAGCCGCAGGCGAAGGCATGGATTCGGGCAAGCACTCTTGCTCGCTGCAACTGGGCAGCCCCGGCGTGTTGCACGGCAACCGCACCTACATCTTGCAAGACAACAACGGCCAGATCACCGAAACCCACAGCGTGAGCGCAGGCCTGGACTACCCCGGCGTCGGCCCCGAGCACGCCTTCCTCAAAGACATTGGCCGCGCTGAATACGTGGGCATCACCGACAAAGAGGCGCTCGAAGCCTTCCACTATTTGTGCCGTACCGAAGGCATCATCCCCGCCCTCGAATCCAGCCACGCCGTGGCCTATGCCATGAAGCTGGCCAAAACCATGCGCCCTGACCAGTCCATCTTGATCAACCTGTCGGGCCGTGGCGACAAAGACATCGGCACCGTGGCCGACTTGTCGAACGCCGACTTTTTCTGCCGCCCCAGCTGCCAAGGCCAGTCGGTCAAAGGTGCCGAGCAGCCTGTGAACTTTGTGAAGTGAGGGCTGAAACATGAGCCGCATCGACGCCACCCTCTCCGCCCTCAAAGCCCAAGGCCGCAAAGCCCTGATCCCTTACGTGACGGCAGGTTTCCCCCAAAAAAACACCACCGTACCGCTGATGCACGCCATGGCCCAGGCCGGGGCTGACATCATCGAGCTGGGGGTGCCCTTTTCGGACCCGTCAGCCGATGGCCCGGTCATCCAGAAAGCGGGCGACAAAGCGCTGGCTCTGGGCATTGGCACCGTGCAGGTGCTGGCCATGGTGCGCGAGTTCCGCCAAACCAACAGCCACACCCCCGTGGTGCTGATGGGCTACGCCAACCCGGTGGAGCGCTACGACCAAAAGCACGGCCCCGACAGCTTCATCCGCGATGCCTCGGCTGCCGGGGTGGACGGCGTGCTGATCGTGGACTACCCGCCCGAAGAATGCGTGGAATTTGCCGCCAAACTGCGTGCCCACAGCATGGACCTGATCTTCTTGCTGGCCCCCACCAGCACCGACGAGCGCATGCAGCAAGTGGCCAAAGTGGCCAGCGGCTACGTGTATTACGTGTCGCTCAAAGGCGTGACCGGCTCTGGCACGCTGGACACCGACGCCGTCGAAGCCATGCTGCCGCGCATCCGCCAGCACGTCAGTGTACCGGTGGGTGTGGGTTTCGGCATCCGCGACGCAGCAACCGCCAAGGCCATCAGCAAAGTGGCCGATGCGGTGGTGATCGGCTCACGCCTGATTCAACTCATCGATGCCGCCCCGGCAGACCGCATCAACGCCGTGGCCGGTGAATTTTTACAAGGCATCCGTCAGGCGCTCGATGCCTGAGCGACGGAGCCCGGTCTGCGAACCCGATGCCCCTCACGGGTCAGGGGCCAACCCGACCGTTTCAACGATAATTGGCAGCACAAGGAGACTCCCTGATGTCCTGGCTCGAAAAACTGCTCCCCCCAAAAATCCAGCACACCGACCCGGCTGAGCGACGCACAATTCCTGAAGGTCTGTGGGTCAAGTGCCCCAGTTGCGAGACGGTGCTGTACAAAACCGACCTCGAAGAAAACCAGAATGTCTGCCCCAATTGCTCGCACCACCTGCGCATCGGTGCCCGCACCCGCCTGAACGTCTTTCTGGACGGCGAAGGCCGCTACGAAATCGGCCAGGAAGTTCTGCCGGTGGACCCCCTCAAATTCAAGGACAGCCGCAAGTACCCCGAGCGCCTGAAAGAGGCCATGGACAACACCGGCGAGACCGATGCCCTGGTGGTCATGGGCGGCGCGGTGCACAGCATCAACCTGGTGGTGGCCTGCTTCGAATTCGACTTCATGGGCGGCTCCATGGGCTCGGTGGTGGGCGAGCGCTTCGTGCGCGGCGTCGAAGCCGCCATCGCACAAAAAGTGCCCTTTGTGTGCTTTACGGCCACGGGCGGTGCCCGCATGCAAGAAGGCCTGCTCTCGCTCATGCAAATGGCCAAGACCAATGCCGCCTTGACCCGCCTGGCCAAAAAAGGCCTGCCCTACATCAGCGTGCTGACCGACCCCACCATGGGTGGCGTGTCGGCCGGTTTTGCCTTTTTGGGCGACGTGGTCATTGCCGAGCCCAAAGCCCTGATCGGCTTTGCCGGTCCCCGCGTCATTGAAAGCACCGTGCGCGTGACCTTGCCCGAAGGCTTTCAGCGCGCCGAGTTCCTGCAAACCAAGGGTGCTGTGGATTTCATCTGCGACCGCCGACAACTGCGCAAAACCATCGCCAGCACCCTGGCCATGCTCCAGCGCCAGTCAGCAGACGCGGTCAGCTAAGCTGGCCCACGCCACAAAAACAAAGGCCCTCCTTGGAGGGCCTTTGTTTTTGTGGCAAAGCCTTCAACGACTCATGGCAAGCCGTTCATTTGCAGCGATGCCAACACCATGCCAATCAACTGCAAAACCACCAACAAGGCGATGGGCGACAAATCCACCCCACCCACCAAAGGCACCACCCGCTGGAAAGGCCGCAAAAAAGGCTGACTCAAGCGCGCCACCAGGCTGTACATGGGTGAGCCAGGGTTCACCCAAGACATCACCGCCAACACCAGCACCAGTGCGCTCAGGGCCGACACCACCAACTGGGCCATGCCCACCAGGCTCACCAGGGGCAGCAAGCCCAAAGCCCCCTGCCCGCCTGCCAACAGCCACAACAGCGAGTACTGCACCAATTTGACAAGGAAAGCGCCCACCAGACTCGACCAATCCCAGGCCGACCATGGCGGGATCACCCGGCGCAGCGGCAAGAGCAACCAATCGGTCACCGCAAACACAAACTGGCCCAACGGCTGGTGGAAAGAAATGCGCTGCCACTGCATCAAAAACCTCAGCAAGCAGGTGCCCGCCACCAAACCAGCCAACACCTCCAGCACCAAACTGACCATTTGAAACAGCATTGACATCCTCCTGCTCGTGCAATGATACCCAGATGCCCTCAAGCCAGAACGCCACGACGGCACTGCCCCTTTTCCCATTGGGCACGGTGCTGCTCCCTGGCGCTCTGCTGGCCCGGCAAAAGCCCCTGCTGCGGCTGGAGCTGATCGGCGACAGGGGCGGCCCCCGCAAAGCGCTCGCCTCAGCCTGGGGCATCGTCATCTGGCAACCCAGGCCCCCAGCCGCCCGCAAACTCTTAAAATAGACCGCTTTGCACTTTGGCGCTGCCGCCAGACTCTGCCGGCAACCCCGACTCAAGTGCCCCGCGCACCCAGCCCAACCACCACCCGCCATGCCAGACACAAACGCCAACGCCCCAACCGCGCTCGCCCCGCAAGATGACAACCAACTGATCGCCGAGCGCCGCGAAAAACTCAAAGCCATGCGCCAGGCGCAGGCCGAAGGCAAAGGCGTGGCCTTCCCCAACGACTTCAAGCCCGAGCACCACGCCGCCAACCTGCACCAAGCCCACGGCGACAAAGACGCCGAAGCCTTGAACGGCGAAGGTGTGGCCAAAACCACCGCCAAAGTGGCGGGCCGCATGATGCTCAAGCGCGTCATGGGCAAGGCCAGCTTTGCCACGTTGCAAGATGCCACGGGCCGCATCCAGGTCTATGTGACCCGCGACGACGTGGGTGAAGACCTGTATGCCCTGTTCAAGCACTGGGACCTGGGCGACATCGTGGGCGTCGAGGGTCATTTGTTCAAGACCCGCACAGGCGAGCTGTCCATCCACGCCACCAGCATCCGCATGCTCACCAAGAGCCTGCGCCCCATGCCCGACAAGTTCCACGGCGTGGCCGACCAAGAAGTGAAGTACCGCCAGCGCTACGTGGACCTGATGACCGACGAAGCCGCCCGCAAGCGCTTTGTGGCCCGCAGCAAGGCCGTCAGCGGCATCCGCGAGTTCATGGTCCAGCACGGCTTTCTGGAAGTCGAAACGCCCATGCTGCACCCCATCCCCGGCGGTGCCAACGCCAAGCCGTTCATCACGCACCACAACGCGCTGGAGCAAGAAATGTTCTTGCGCATCGCGCCCGAGCTCTACCTCAAGCGCTTGTTGGTGGGCGGTTTTGAACGTGTGTTCGAGATCAACCGCAACTTCCGCAACGAAGGCATCTCGGTGCGCCACAACCCCGAATTCACCATGATGGAGTTTTATGCAGCCTACTGGAACTACCAGGACCTGATGGGTTTTACCGAAAGCCTGATCCGCAACGCGGCCATGACCGCTGCGGGCACCCTGGACTTGACCTACAACGGCAAGCCGGTGGACCTGAACAAGCCTTTCGCCCGCATGACGATCCGCGAAGCGATCGTGAAATACACCGAAGCTGGCGAAGCATGTGAAACCGGCACAGGCGCACGGGTGGACAATGCCGAATGGCTGATCAACGCCCTCAAAAAACTGGGCATGAACGAAGCCAAGGACAAACTGTCCACCCGCAGCCTGGCCAGCCTGCAGGTGTTTTATTTTGAGGAAACCGTGGAAGACAAGCTCTGGGAGCCCACCTTCATCATGGAACACCCCACAGAAATCTCACCACTGGCCCGCGCCAACGACACCCGCCCCGAAGTGACCGAGCGCTTTGAGCTCTACATCACCGGCCGCGAGTTCGGCAACGGCTTCAGCGAGCTGAACGACGCCGAAGACCAGGCCGCACGCTTTCACGCACAAGTGGCCGCCAAAGACGATGGCGACGACGAAGCCATGTACTACGACCACGACTTTGTGCGTGCATTGGAATACGGCATGCCCCCTGCTGGCGGCTGTGGCATCGGCATTGACCGCCTGATGATGCTGCTGACCGACAGCGCCAGCATCCGCGACGTGATCTTGTTCCCGGCGCTGCGGCACGTGCAGGAATAAGCGGCCCACCCGCCCCCAGCCCCAGGCTCTGTTCAGCGCCCGGCGATCAGCCCGAGCAACTGGGCTTTGTGCAAAGCCTGCAAACGGTTGTTCACGCCCAAACGTTCGTAAAGACGACAAAAATGGACTTTGACGGTGTGCTCGGAAATGCCCAGTTTTTGGGCAATGGCCTGATTGGCCATGCCGGACTGCAGCAAAATCAAAAGCTGTGACATGCGGCGCGTCAACTTCACCGCCTGCAAGGTCTGGCCCTGATCGCCTGGGGCCATCAGGCCCAAAGAGGCAAAACTCGCGGCCAACTTATCCCAGGGCACCAGCTCGCCAAACAACAAATCGTCCTTGCCCCAGCCCAGCTTGAGCCGCGTGGCCGCAAGATCGTCGCCACCACCAAACCCCACAAAACGCAGGCCGGGGCACACCGATCTGAACATGCGGAACTGCTCTATTTGCTCTGCGTCGGTGCAGGTATCCACCCAAATCCAGGTGGGGCTGTATTGCAACGACAAATGCAAAATGTCGCCGATGTTCGTCGCCGACACCACCCGCAAACCCGGCAGCTTGTCGCTGAACATCGAAGCAATGGCTCTGCCAACGTCAGGGTGCGAGTGATAAACCACCAGGCACCCTGGCCAAGAATCATGGTCTGACATGAATAACACCTTCAAAAAAACGCATCTCGACCGCTTCAAGAATGCAGGGGGGGGTTGATGCCGACGGTGACGGCCACCCTGACCTGAATGTCTTGCCGGGTTTGCGTGGCCGACTGAGGCTGGCTTTGGTCATGGCTGGCTGTTGACATGAACGGTTTTGTCAATTTGCCTGATGTCATTGACCGGGGGGCTCATTCGAATGTCTCGATTTCGACTTTTGTTAGACTTAATTAATGATTAATTGCAATAATAACATGCTTTTGCATTTATTAGATATAAAACGTAATTATTTTAATAAAGTCAGTTTCAGGCTGCCCGCATGCCCCAGCCCCGCATGGGTCGTTGTTGAAACGATCGAGTTCACCAGCGGCCAGACGGGGGTGGCCAGCGGCGCTACGCAGACTGACAAGTTCGACCTCGGTGTCGCCTAATATGCATTGGTTTTTAATGGAACGATGTACCTAGTGGGGCGGCTGGCGCTAGTGGGGTGGCCGGCGCCCACGGCTGGCGACATCGTCTGGTGCCATTTCCCTGACAACATTCACCCTGCACCCAAGCCACGCCCCGGCCTCATGATTTCGACCAAGGAAGACGCCGAAGGCATGATTTTCTTGAGCGTGGCGTATGGGACCCGCCAAAAGACGGAGCGTCTTGACAGCGGGGAATTCAGAATCGCAAAAAGCGCGCAACCCAGTGCATACACCAGCGCCGGTTTGAGCTACGACACCAAATTCGACCTGAGAAACGTGCTTGAGCTCCCGTTCAACGACGCCTACTTCTCGGTCCCACCGCATGCGCCATACGGCCAAATCCCACAACTCGGAACTCTGCATCCGAGTAGGGTCAGGATTGCCGCCACCGCTTTTGCGGCAGCAAGTCAACAGTGACCTTGACCCCGTAGTAACCGATTACCCGCAACCCATTACCCTTGCCCCTACGGCACCTCTAAAGGCGCGCATGATGGCAGGATGGGGTTGCTGATGAAAGCGAGCACGCCGCCGTAGGCCCAGGGGCCAGGCAGGCCCCCATCGGTATTGCGCAAGCTGCTGTCTAAACAATAGCAGCCTGCAAGCCCGAGGGCCGGGCTGACCTGCGCATGGCAGGCTTGGCGTGGCCCAACACTCACAACACCTGCAATATGGCGTTAGGGCGAGCATCGGTGTCGCCAAAAAGGTAAACATAACTGTCGTTAGCCATGACTATGTGTCCACCGGCGCCGAACGACGTGGCCGAATGGATAAGTTCAATATTTGTCCAGCCCGGTGCAAGGGGGCCGTTGCTCCTGATCTGCTGGCCCGTAGTCATTGAGGTGTTGAACTGGTCCCAAATAGCACTCAGGTCTGCGCGTTGGTTCTGTTGACTGTTGACAACAAGGAAGTTGCCTGACAGTGGAGTCATTGACCGCCCCGGTCACTAATGCCAGCCTCCAGTTGTTGAACGCAGCCAAATCGCCGTAGCGGAAATTGGTGCCAGCACCCCAGCTGCCCAGCGCTCAGTGTCAATTCTGAAGTGGTGTCGTACTGGTTACCCGGATCTGTGGGTGTAGTGGTGGTGGGTCGTGTCGGGCACGAGCAATGCTTCGGTTGAATCTTGAATTTTGATAAAACAAACTATCCAAAAAATTATGATCCATCCTGTCTGTTGAAAAAGCACTAGTGCCGCCGTTGGTGCCGGTGGTGGCGCCGTTGCCCGAGAGATCCCAGTAATAAAAGGTTTTGTTCACCCACACCGGCGCTGCCAGCGTGCCGGTGTTGACGGCCACAACGACTGGCGCGATCAGGTTGCCGTAGGTGCCCTGGCTGATGGTTGATACCGGCGCGGCGTAGGTGATGGCCGCGTTGTCCACCGTGTTGCTGGCGACCACATTGCCCGCCACGTCTTTGAAAAAGCCGTTGACGATGTCCACGCCATCGGCCTGGTTGCCCAGGCCCCTGCCTGCGCCGGTGTTGGTCAGCCAGTAGCTGTTGTTGGCGTTGCTGTCGGCACCAAAGTAGTCCCGCTGTGTTTGGCCATTGGCGTCCAGTTCGCCAAAGTCTCCGCCCGATGAATCGCCGCTGTAGGCCTCCAGCGCGGTGATTTTGGCGCTGGTGAACTTGATGGCCAGTGTGTTGCTGCTGGTGACACGGGCGCTTTCGATGTCGGCCAGGGTGAAGGTGCCTGCAGCTGCGGTCTGTACACCATTGGTGCTGTTGCCATCAAAATCATAAGTGAACTTGCTCCAGTCCAGCCGGGCTTTGATGTCGGTGCCATTGGCGCCCATGGTGTCGCCGCTGTTCACCATGTCGAGCAGTTGGTTAAAGTTGGTGCCATTGATCACCATGGTGCGGGTCAGGGCACCCGCGGCAAAATTGGCTTCGTTGGCGTAGTTGCCGTAGTAGGTGACGCCAGAGACAGTGGGAGTGGGGTTGGACAATTGCAGCGCGGTGTTCCAGCCCGTAACGAAAGTATCAACATTGTTATGGATATACCCATTGAAAAGCGTGACGGCAGTATGCGCGCCACCGCTGGTTTGGTCGGCAGCCCAAAGGCGGTCGGTTGTTGACCACCCCGGTGGGGTGCCACCCCCGCCAGTGCTCCCAGTGGTGCTACTGGTGTTGAACTGGTCCCAAACGGCCCTCAAGTCTGAGCGCTGGTTGTTTGCATCGTTGGCTGATATTGAAAGACCAGCACCATCGCCACTGGCGGCCGCCGTTGGCAGTGCCAGTTGGATGTTGTTGAAAGTGGTCAGGTCACCATAGCGGAAGTCTGTGGTGTTGAACCCCCCCGACGTGGTGTCTGCCCCCGCAGTACCACCGGTAAAGTTGCTGTTGCGGTAAAACAAACCGTCCAGCGTATCGTGGGTCACGAAGTCGCCGCTAATCGTGCCATCGCCTGACCTGTCCCAGTGGTAAAAGGTTTTGTTGACCCACACCGGCGCTGCCAGCGTGCCGGTGTTCACCGCCACCACGGTGGGGGCGAGCAGGTTGCCGTTGCCGGCGCCCAAGCTGATGGTTTGCGCCGGGCCGGCGTAGGTGATGGCTGCATCGGCGGTGGAATTCGTACTGGCATTGCCTGCGGTATCCCTTAAAAAACCACTCAGCACGTCAATGGTGTCGGCCTGGTTGCCTTTGCCTGCGCCTGTGCCGCTGGTCCAGTAGGTGTTGTTGGCATTGCTGTCGGCACCAAAGTAATCGCCCTTCGTGAAGTCGTTATAGCTTTCCAGCGCCCGGGCCTTGGCTGAGGTGAGCTTGATGGTGAGCGTGGTGCCGTTGGTGACGAAGGCGCTCTCGATGTCGTTGACGGTGAATGCGCCGCGCGCACCGTAGAGCTTGCCGTCAGCACCAAGGTAGGTGCTGCCGTCCACGCCGGTGTCGTTGCCATCAAAGTCGTAAGACAGTTTGCTCCAGTCGAGCCGGGCTTTGATGTTGGTGGTGGCGTTTTCACCGGCTTCCAGCAAAGTGCTGAAGTTGGTGCCGGTCAAAACGATGGTGCGGCTGGTAAAGCCCGTAGCATCTGTGAGGTTGGTAGAGCCTTCCTGCGCGTTGGCGAAATAGGTGGCGCTGCCAACGGTGGCCGTGGGCGCTATGATGTCATAAACAAAGGTATCCACAGCAAAGGCGAGACCGCCGCCGATGCTGGCCGTCACGGCTTTGTTGCCCGGGCCGGAGTCAATGAGCTGCTGTTGGCTGATGTTGATGGATGCAAAGCCGTTGGTCAGGTCGGTACTGGTCACGGCACGCGAGATTGTCTGCTGCGTCCCGCTGCCGGAGCCCGGCAAGGTTAAGGTGATGGTCTGACCCACCGAAGCCCCGTCAAGGGCGACGGCCACGGTCACGCCGTCAGCCGCTTCTTGGGCGTTCAGGTTGCGGTCAGCGAGCTCGCCACTGGCGTTGACCACAATGGCGCGCAACTCGGACATGCTGTTGGCCAGGCTGGCATCGGTGCCGGTGCTGGTGGCATCTATCCTGGTGCGTATGGCTTCCAGGTTGGTGCTGGTCACGCCGGTCAAGCCGAGGTTTGTCAGGTTGGCCACCGTCAGGGCGCCGCCATTGACAGCAGCCACCACGGCTGCGGCACCGCTGGCCATGTTGTTGAGGTTCAGTTGGGCCGTACCGCTGGCGGCTTGCAGTGCGCTGTTGAAGAGGGCGAGCTTGTCTGTGGTGTCCACCGCAGTCAGGCCCAGAGCATTGACTTGTAATGAGGAAAGCGGTTGGGTGATGTCGTCGAGCAGGCCGGCGCTGTTCAGCGCGTTCAGTTGGGGCGTCGAGAGGATCTGCACTTGCGCCAGTGTCAGCGCGGCCACTTGTGTAGGCGTGAGGGCTGCGACTTGGGTCGTCGTCAGGGCCTGCACTTGGGTGTTAGTCAGGGCCGGCACTTGGGCGGTAGTCAGGGCCTGCACTTGGGCGGTAGTCAGGGCCTGCACTTGGGCGGTAGTCAGGGCCTGCACTTGGGTGTTAGTCAGGGCCTGCACTTGGGTGTTAGTCAGGGCCGGCACTTGGGCGGTAGTCAGGGCCTGCACTTGGGCGGTAGTCAGGGCCTGCACTTGGGTGTTAGTCAGGGCCTGCACTTGGGTGTTAGTCAGGGCCTGCACTTGGGCGGTAGTCAGGGCCTTCACTTGGGTGTTAGTCAGGGCCTGCAATTGGGCGGTCGTCAGGGCCTGCACTTGGCCGGTACTGAGCAATATCACGTTTGCAGTTGTCAGGCCCTTGATGTCAGTGCCCAGGGCTTGAACATCGGCGGCGATCAGGGTGCCGACCTGTCCGCTGGTCATGCCGCCAATGGCCGCCTCTGTCAGGGCGGCGAGCTGCGGCGTGCTCAGCGCATCAAACTGCGTCGTGCTCAGCGCAGCAATCTGCGCAGCCGTCAGGCCGCCAATTTGGGTGGTGGTAGAAAGCGCGGCCACTTGTGCAGCCGACAGGCCGGTGATGTCTGTGCCCAAAAACCCAATCTGCTCGGCGCTCAGGCCGGTCAGGCGGCTTGGGCTGGCGCTGGCCAACTGACCAATTTGCGCAGCCGTCAGGCCCTCGAGTTGGGTTGGGCCCAGTTGCGCCACTTGTGCAGCGGTCAGGAGGGCGACATCGCTGCCCAGGTCTGCTACCGCCGAGCGAGTCAGGCCGGTCAGGTAGCTGGTGGTGACCAGGGTGTAGGCCACGTTGGCAATGGATGTGGCGTTGCCGGCTTTGTCGGTGACTTTGAGTCGCAGTTGGTTGGCACCTGACGGTCAGGGCGGTGCCGCTGGCAGATAGGGGCCAGTCCAGAGAACTGCTACGGTTGAGGTAAGTCGTGATGTCGACCCAACTGGTGCCGGTGTCGGTGCTGGCCCACAGGGTTTCTTGGTTGTCGCCGACGGTGACCAAAGAGCGGGTGAGGTTGACTTGAATGCGCTGTTCGCTGGCGGTGGTGTAAAAGCGTCCGCCAGTACCGATGCCCTGGTTGCTTAAGCTGATGGCGGCACCGCTGGCCAGGGCGACGTTGGATTCTGTGGTGTCCACTGTGTAAGCCTGGTTAACAAGCACGCTCTCATTGCCGGCAATGTCCACCACTTTGAGGATGATGCGGCTGTTGGCGCTGTTGGTGGTGAGCAAGTTTACGCCCGTCCAGCTCAGGCTGGCGCCTGTCAAGCTGCTGTTCAGCGAGATAAAGCTGCCCCCGTTGTTGATCGAGCCCAGCAGGGTGTTTCCCAGAGCCAGGGCGCTGCTCAGTGTGGCGCGGATGGTCTGGCTGGTTTCGTTGGTGATCCAGTCGGTGTTTTGTGGGGAGGTGCCGGCGTCGTAAATGCCGGTGATCGTGGTGCCACTGTCTGCCGAGAGGCTGAGCCCGCCTCCTGATGCAAAGGCCATGACTGGCGGGGTGGTGCGCACCGTGACGGCGTTGGCGTAGCTGGTGATGGCACTGGTGTTGCCGGCCCGGTCGGTTTGCTCGACCTGAATGTCGAAGGCCTCGTAGCGGGTGCCGAGAAGGCCCGAGCTGGGCAGCACAAAGCTGCTTCTGCCGCCCGCCAACACCGCGCCGCCGGTTTGCCAGTCACCGCCGCCCAGTCTGTAGCGCCAGGTGGCCCCGTCTTCCAGGCCCGTGACGTTGATGGTGCCGTTGTTGGTGACGAAGTCAACGTTAGAGGTGCCGGTGTCTGCGGCCAGCGCCAGAGTGGGTGCAGCCGCGCTGGTGTCAATGGTGATGGCTCTGAGGGTTTTGTCAACCGCACTGACCAGGCCGCCCTCGCTGGTCTGGCGCAACTGGATGGCGCCCAAGGCATAGCTGTCTGCAGGGGCGATAAAGAAGGTGCCGCTTCCAGTTGTCCAGGTGGTGCCGCCATCGAGGCTGTATTGCCAGGTATGACCGCTCAGGACGTCTGTGACGTTAAAGCGGCCGTTGCGGGTGATGCCATCGTTGGTATTGACGCCGGTGTCTGCGGCCAGCGTCAAGGTGGGTGGCGGGGGCAAGGTTTCCAAAAAATAAGTTCGGTTGCCCAGGGCGGCCAGCGTGTTGCCAGCCACGTCGGTGATTTTAAAGACAATGGTGTTGTCGCCCTCGATCAGGCTCACATTGGTCCAGACCAGGTTGCGCCCACCGGTACTCAGGTTGACAATGCTGCCATTCAGGTCTGTCCAGGTGGTGCCGTTGTCCACACTGCCCCAGAGGGTTTCACCGTTGGCTTGGGTGATGTCAAGCCGTTTGCCCAATTGGGCGGTGATGGTTTGTACTTTGGTGGCGGTTCTGAAGTCACCCGGTGTGCCGGTGTCTGCTGAGATGGTGATGGTGCTCAGGTCGATGCTGTTGTCCGGCACTGTGGTGTCGAGCACGTAGGGGGTTGCATTGCTGTTGCTGCTGATATTGCCGGCAGCGTCTCGCACCTGAAACACCAGGCTTTTGGTGCCAGGGGCGGTTTGATTGACCAGGGCGGCAACGTTCCAGTTGAAAGTGGTTGCGCCGGTGACGCTGCTGGTGCTGCGGTTGGTGATTTCGCTCCAGTTGCTGCCGCCATCGACCGAGCCAAAGATGCGCTCTGTGGCGAACACCGCGCTGGTGATGGTGCCGCTAACGGTTTGCGCCGCTGAGTTGGTGATGAGGTCGGTGCCGCTGGTGCCGCTGTCAACGCTAAAACCCAGGCCGGTCACCACCGGCGTGGTGGGGGCCGTGGTATCGAGGATGTAGACCAGGTTGACGCCGGTATTGACTTGCGCGGCTTCGCTCAGGCTGGTGGCTGTGCTGGTGTACCTGAATTGCAGCGTTCTGCTGCCGCTGGACAGGCTCGCGCCGGTCAAGACCAGGGTGTCGGTGCCGTTGCCTGCAACGCCTGTGCTCCAGACAGCAGCGTCGGTGGTTTTCCAGGACAGGGTTCTGGTGCTTTCCAGGGCTTTGGAGAATTTGACGGTGATGTTCTGGGTGCCAATTGCTGGTGATCAGGTCGGCCAGAGACGCCGGTGTCGGCACTGAAAGTCACGCCGGCAATGGTGGGCGGCGTTTGCAGCACGGCCGTCTGGAACTGCGCCACATTCGTGACAGTGGGGTCTTTAAATCCGGATTCGCCGCGGGCGAGATCTACTTCTTGGAGCTGGCCTGCCACGGTTGCGATGGCGGCTGTCGGACTGGTGAAGTTGTTTAACCTTTCCAACTGGGAGATGGTGTCGAGCAGTTTGCCGGCCGGGTTGGCGCCGGCATTGGGGCTGCCGTTCCAGATTGACTGGTGGGGATGACGGCAATGTCTGACAGCAGTTGGCCCGTGGTGCTGAGCTCCAGGGTTTTGGCCAGGGCCCTGCTGATGGTCAGGAGCTCTGCCAGAGGACCTGGATGGTGACCACCGAGCCCTCGGCCAGGCCGGACTTGACTGCCGCCAGTTCGGTCAGGGGGTTGATGTGGACTGTTTTGGGAACAATGCCTTCGGTGACAACGATGGCACGCAGGTCTGGCAGTGCCCCTGTTTTACCAAGGCTCAAGCCTGTCTTGGTGGCTTCGTCCATGTAGTCGGCGTCGTTGGGGTTGCCGTCGAGTACCTTGAAAATGACAACGCCGCTGTAGCCGTTGGTGATTTTGATTTCAAAAGCGCCGGTGGTGCCCTCCACCGTTTCGTCGCTGCCCAGTATTTTGCCGTCGCGGTCATAAGCCACCACGCGCAGCTGGTTGGCGGCCAGCATCGGGCCGAGGGTGACAGTACCCGTGAGAGACAGCGAGGACAGGTTGACCGGGCCTGAGGAGGCCGCAGAGACCACCGCCGCAGCCGCCGCTGCGCCGCCGCCGCCCGCGGCGCCCGCGGCGCCCAAGGCGCCCAAAGCGCCCCAGGCCGGGCTAATGTTAGGCGAGAAAGCCGCTTTTGGCGGCCGCCGGGGCCTGGCTTGCCGCGTCTGGCTGGATGATTTGGGTCAATTTGCCTTCGATGTTGCTGCTGAAGGCCTCTAGCTGGCGCGACAACAATTCAATTTGGGTTTGTTGTTTGGTCAGTAAGTCGGTGATGTTTTTGTTGAGTTCTGCGTTGCTGCTCAGCACATCCAGCGGTTTGCCGGGCGCGTTGGCGTCTGGCGTTTTGCTGGCATCGGCGGTGGCGGCAGCGTCTTTGCTGGCCACCGACAGGTCGGACAAGGCGTCAGCCTGGACAGTGCCCACTTGTTTGAGCAAGTCAGCGGCGCGTATTTCGCCGTCGGCAAAGGCAATGCGCAGGTTGGTGTCGATCATGGCGCGCATCGCGCCGTCGCGGATGGTCACGCGCTGGCCAGACTTGAGGATGACGATCAGGTCGGTGTCCAGCACCCGCACCGAGGCGATTTCTGCCGCTCGCATGGGCAAGCGGATGACCTGGGTTGCAGCGATGGTTTTGGGATCGGCCATGATTTAGCTCCAGTCTTCAGATGTGTGTCTGCTGCAGGCCCAGCTGTATGCGCAGCTTGGCTCCCACTTCTTCGAAGGTGTCTTTGCAGGCCAACAGGCTCTCGCGCAGGGCTTGTTGTTCTGTTTGTTGCAGGCTTTGGCTTTGCAGCAGTTTGTTGCCCAGCAGGGTCTGGCTGGCCTCTGAACGCACCAGGGCCTCGGCCATGAGTTTGAGGTGCAGGTTGGTCTCAGACTGCAAGGCGCGGTGTTGCTGGTGTTGCGTCTGGTCCTGGTGGTGAATTTGCCGCAGTTGGGTGCCCATTTGGTCCCAGGCGTCCATCCAGTGCGGCCCCGCGGCCATGACCTGGTGCACCATGGCGTCAATGCGGTTGCGCTCTTGCAGGGTCTGGTTGATGTTGACGGTGGCGGCCACCATGCTCTGAATGTCTTGGCGGGTTTGCGTGGCCGACTCCAGCAGGCTTTGGTAATGGTCGGTGGCTTTGGCCACCATCTGGGTGCCGTCAGCAATGACGCGCGCAATCACGCCGTCGAGATCATTGCGTTCGCGCATGGTGCGGTTGAGGTCTTCGGCTGAGCGCAGCACGCCTCGGGTTTCATCCTGCATTTGCAGCATCAGCGCCGTGAGGGTCTCATTGCGCTCGCGCATTTGCTGAAACATGGCGTTCCAGCGCTCGGATTCGGCCCAGGCCAGTTCGGTGTCGGCTTGCAGGGCAAGGACGCCCTCGCTGCCAGCGCCATAGTCGTAGTCGCGCACGCTTTCACGGATGGCCTTGACGACCTGGCCGCCGGTTTTGCGCACCGACATGACCACCATGCCCAACAGCAAAGAGCCCATCAGGCCGTACAAGGACGCCACAAAGGCGGTGCCCATGCCGCGCATGGGGGCTTGCAGCTTTTGCAGCATGTCCTTGAACATGTCGGCCTGGGTGGCACCTGCCGAGCTGTTGCCCATGAGCGCAGAAAACAGGTTGCCGAGCTCGTCCAGCGTGCCCAGCAAGCCAATGAAAGTGCCCACCAGGCCCAGACCAATCAGGGCACCCCCCAAAAAACCCGGCAGTGTGAGCTGGCTGCCAATGCTTTTTTCAAACTCCAGCATCTCGTTTTCTACGGCGGCCTGGCGCATGCGCAGGGGCAGCACCGCTTTGCCCGACAACAGGTTGTACAGCGGCGACAGTTGGGGCACCCATTGGGTGCTTTCGAGCAGGCTGGCACGGTCTTCTTTGCCGGTCTTTTGCCAGCGCCGCAAGTAGGACTCTTCCCGAATAAAGCGCAGCAGGCTGTACCAGGACAGGATGAGCCCCATGAAGAAGCCCCCAAAAATAAGATAGACCACCTCGGGGTGCGGCGTGGAGACGATGGAGGCCACCACCGCGTTCCAGAAAAGTGTGACCGTAGCCACGATGACGATCATGGTGGGCGCGATGGCGTTCACACCGTACCCCAGCACACGGAAAAAGTACTGCTGTTTTGATAACTTGGCGATAGACATCAGGGGGCTCTCAGTGTGGGGAAAGGTTTGGGCCGTTAAAAATCGGGGCTTGGGGGGCGTGCGCTCAACCGGGGGCGGGCGGGCTGCCTGGCGGGTTGCCTGGCGGGCTGCGCGCCAACCACACGGTTTGCTGGCCTGCGGCTTGCAGGTCCTGCCCGCTGTCGAGCAGCCGAACTTCGATGGCTGGCGGGGGCTGGCCCGAATCGATCAGGGCGTTGCGTATCGCCATGGCGCGCTGATAGGCTTGGCGCGCCTCGACGGCGTTGCGCGTGTTCACGCTGACCCAAATGAGCCACTGCGGGGCGGTTTGGGCTGTGGAAATTTTGCGCAGGGTGTCGCGCACGGCGCTGTCATCGGCAGCGCTGAGGCGGGAGTTGCCGGGCCCAAAGTCAAAGCGCACCAGGCCTTCGCCCGCGCTGTCTTGGCGCAAGATGGCCCAGCGCACAGCAGCGGGCTTGTCGCCGCCCTGGGGGGGACTTTCTTGCACAAACAAAGGCTGGGGTGGCGCCTCTTGGGCCTGCGGCACATCTTGCAATTCTTGTTTGTCTGGGTTGCTGACAGCTTCAATGGACTTTTCTTTGGGCGCATCTTTCACCACGGTGTTCAGGGCCAAGGCAAACACCGCCACCACAAACAGGATGTTGAGCATGACGTTGGTGATGGCATCCACATAGGCTGGCCAGAAACTGCCGTCTTCGTGGTGGTTTGCTCCGCTCATGGCTGCCCCTTTTGGGTCACGTTTGCAGGTGCTTGCAGACTGCCGGGCTTGACGAAGACCTTGCCTTCGGTCGCCAGGGCTTGGGCATTGGCCGTTGGGCTGCGCGTGAGCGCCGGGTCGGTGTCCAGCAGTTGCTGCTCAATGTTTTTGGCTGACACGCCGGATTCGATGAGCAAGTCGCGCGTGGCCAGCACCCGGATGTAAGCCAGCCGCTGCGCCGATGCGTTGCCTGGCTCGCTGTAAGCAAACACCTGCCAGATGCCTTCGGGGTTGGCCCTGTTCAGTTGGGCTGCAAATTGGGCGCGTTGCGCTGGCCCAATGTCCACCGTCTGGCCGGAAAAGTTGAGCACCCAGCGCGCACCTTTGGCTGGACTTGGAGGCCGGGGGGTTGGGGATGATTGCACTTGCCGCTCGAGCTCTGGTTTTTCTGTAGCACTCGCCAGCACCAATGCGATGGCGAGGATGGCCATGATCAGCAGCAGGGCCAGCAGCAGGCACGAAATGACAGAGACATAGCCCTGCCACATGGTGTCTTCTGATTCTTGTGCGCTGGCGGCTTCCACTTCAGACTTCTCCTAGCGATGTTGGCAGGGTTTCGGAACAGCGATCAATGACCCATCGAACCACCTGGCCCGGGTGTGCGCGCAGCTTTTGTGGGCTTGTTTGCTGGTGGTTGTTTTGGACATTTTCAACAGTTTTGCCATTTTAATCAACTGACTTTTTTGTTAAAAGGCCGCATTATGATACATATGGATGCAAAAAACAAATCGGGGAAGAAACTTCCTTTTTTGGGCCCTTGATTTCTGCCCGAGCGGGTCACCCGCGCTGGCCGCTTCCACGTCAGCCCTCTTGCAGCGATGTTGGCAGGGCTGTGCACCAGCACGCGACCCCGGAGCCAGCCCCGCTGGGCACGACAGCGGCCATGGGTGCTGCCGATACGTCTGCCCAAGCCCGGGGCTGGCCCGAACCCGCTGGCAGCAGGCGCTGCACTTGCTGGCAGATGGTTTGAACGGTTTTGTCAATGGGTGTCAGGTCAGTGACAGGGGGGTTCATCCGGATGTCTCAATTTCGACGTTTATTGGACTTAATTTCTGATTTATCGCAATAGTAACATGTTCAGACATTTATTATAAATAAATGAAAATTTTTTTAATAAAAGCGGTGTCAGACTGACCGCATGCCCGGTGCTGTCTCAGGCGCAGTCCATCGGCTGGCCGACGCGGTGCGGCAAGCTGATGCGAAGGGTCTGGCATTGGAGGCTGTGGCTCAGGCTGTGCTCAGCGCCCGGCGATCAGCCCGAGCAACCGGGCTTTGTACAAAGCCTGCAAACGGTTGTTCACGCCCAAACGCCTGAAAAGACGCCAAAAATGGACTTTGACGGTGTGCTCGGAAATGCCCACTTTTTGGGCAATGTCCTGATTGCTCATGCCGGACTGCAGCAAAATCAAGAGCTGTGACATGCGGCGCGTCAACTTCACCGCCTGCAAGGTCTGGGCCTGATCGCCTGGGGCCATCAGGCCCAAAGAGGCAAAACTCGCGGCCAACTTGCCCCAGGGCACCAGCTCGCCAAACAACATATCGGCCTTGCCCCAGCCCAGCTTGAGCCGTGTGGCCGCAAGATCGTCGCCGCCACCAAACCCCACAAAACGCAGACCGGGGCACACCGATCTGAACATGCGCAACTGCTCGATCTGCTGTGCGTCGGTGCAGGTGTCCACCCACACCCAGATGGGGCGGTATTGCAGCGACAAATGCAAAATGTCGTCGATGTTCGTCGCCGTCACCACCCGCAAACCCGGCAGCTTGTCGCTGAACATCGAAGCAATGGCCCTGCCAACGTCAGGGTGCGGGTGATAGACCACCAGGCACCCTGACCAAGCATCATGGTTTGACATGCGTTATCCTTTAAAAAAAACCGCATGGGCGGGCACACAGCGGCCGCGAACCCACACAAAACCGTCAAAAGCCAAAGCAAGCCCCGCACCGCCGCCTTGCGCCATAGGCCGCCACAACCGACTCACAGCACCGCCGATACGCGGCCTCCGGTGGTGATGGTGATGGCTTTGAGATGACTTAAAACTTTGGATTTCGAATTAAAACTGAAGCGGTCATAGTACCACAAAATACTTATAAAAAATCGTGTGAGTACAAAGATACAGTTCTTTACCACTTGGTGGTTTTTGTCACTTTTGGCCCAACGCGCCGCTGAAGGCGCGCGCAATGGGCTTGCCGATGAAGTGCAGCACGCTGCGGCGGCCGGTCTGGATGTCAACGCTGACGGTCAGGCCGGGTTTGATGTCTTCGGGCCGGATGCGGCTGTTTGCTGGCAGTTGCAGGCTCAGGTGGGCGCGGTAATAGGTCTGGCTGCTGCGGCCGTCGGGGCCGGGCTCGTTCAGGGTGTCCGAGCTGAGGTAGTCCAGGCGGCCTTCTACAGGGCCGTAGATGCTGTAGTCGAAGGCGTCGAGCCGCAGGGTGGCGTGCTGGCCCACTTCGAGCTGGCCGATGTCGGTGGGGTTGATCTTGGCTTCGACGAGGTATTGGCCCTCGGTGGGCGAGATTTGCATGAGCTCATCACCGGGGCGCAGCACGCCGCCCAGGGTGTTGAAGCGCAGGTATTTGACGATGCCGTTGGTCGGGGCTTCCAGGATGGTGTGGTCATAGATGCTCTGGCGCTCTTTCAGTCGGCTGCGCTGGGCGGTGATTTCGTCTTCGATGCGGGCCAGTTCCCTGCGGGCTTCGGAGCGGAATTTGTCTTGCGTGGCCTGGATGCGTTGCTGCACGTCGAGCACCTGGCGCTGGGCGCGCATGAGTTCGACTCGGCTGATGTCGCCGCTATTGAAGAGCCGTTCATTGAGTTGCTGCTCTTCTTCGGCCAGCCGCAACTGGCCGCGCAGGGCGGCGGTTTCTTGCTGCAGTGCAGCGGTGTTTTGCTGGTAAAGCGATTGCTGGGCCTGCACCAGGTCGGGGTGGCTGCGCCGGTAGGCGTTGGGCTCAAAGAGCTGGGCACTGGCTTCGGCCTGGGCGCGCAGGCGGGTGATTTCGAGGCCGGCGATGCGGTTGCGGACTTCGTCCACGCCGGCGCTGGCGCGTTGGTTTTCGAGGCGGGCCAGCACTTGGCCTTTGCGCACGGTTTGTCCTTCGGTGACTTGCAGTTCTTGCAGCACGCCACCGTCGGCGACCTGGATGATCTGGGTGCGCTCTTGCGGAATGATCTGGCCGGTGGCTCGGACGATCTGGTCGATCTCGAACCACGCGGCCCACAGCACAAAAGCCAGCAGGGTGCCGAGCAGCAGCAGTCCTGCGCCTGGACGGATGGAGGGTGTGGCGGTCATGGTGTGGCCTGTGCGGGTGCGGTAGGGGGAGCAGATGGGTTTGCCGGTGCCGGGGCGGCTGGAGGGGGTGCAGCACTCAGATGCTGCAGGACCTGGTCGCGGGGGCCGTCGAACATGAGTTGCTGGTTGTTGAGCACCATGATGCGCTGGACCAGCCCGAGCAACTGCGGTTTGTGGGTGACCAGGATGAGGGTGCTGTCGGGCCGCTTTTGGAGTTCTTCGCTCAGGGTTTGCAGCACGCGCTGCTCCAGTGGCGGGTCCATCGAGGCGGTGGGCTCGTCCAGCAGCCAGATGCTGGGCTGGCGCAACAGGGCGCGGGTGAAGTGGACCAGTTGGCGTTGGCCACCAGACAGGCCCTGGCCGCCTTCAAAGATCTCGCGGTCGAGCCCTTTGGGGTGCGGCGCGATGGCGGCGTCAAACAGCCCTGTGCGGCGGGCCGCGATGAGCAGGGCTTCGTCGCCGGGGTCGGCCAGGCCGAGGATGAGGTTTTCGCGCAGGGTGCCTGCAAACAGGCGGCCGTCTTGTGCGACAAAGCCGATGTGCTCGGACAGGCAGTCTTTGGCGATGAGTTCGAGTTCCATGCCGTCGAGCAGGATGCGGCCACCCTGGGGCTTGTACATGCCCGAGAGCAGTCGCAGCAGACTGGTCTTGCCGCTGCCGATGCCGCCAATGACGGCGATGCGTTCTCCGGCGCGGATGTCGAGCTTGGGCAGGCGCAGGGCCTGCGTGCCGCTGTATTGCATGTCGATGTTGCTGAGGCTGTATTGGCCGTGCAGGGGGGCCACCAGGGGCTGAGTGCCTTCGGGGTGATCGGAGGGCAGTTTCCAGAAGCGGTCGAGGTCATCGACGGCGACCTTGGTTTGGGCCCATTGCATGAGCAGATTGGGAACCATGGCGATGGGGTTGAGGATGCGCCCGCTCAGAATGGAGCAGGCGATGAGAGCCCCCATGGTGAAGTCGTCCATGCCGATGGTCAATGCGCCCAGGGCCACCAGTGTGATGTAGGCCAGTTGTTGCAAGGCGCCGACCATGAACTGGGCGTTTTCGGTCAGGACGCGGGAGCGGTGCTCGTACTGGCGGGCTTCGTCGGTGATGTCAAGCCAGCGCGAGAGCATGCGCCAGCCGCCCTGCCCCGACTTGATGGTTTCGGCGCCTTCGATGCTTTCGACCAGGATGCCGGATTTGTGGTGCAGTGATGGTGTGGCCAGACGGGTCAGGTGTTCGATGCGGCGCTTGGAGATGGTGGCTGCGATCAGCCCGGCGACCAAAAATGCACCCGGAATCAAGGCCAGATTGCCGGCCATGAAGAACAGCACAAGCAAGGTGAGCAAGGCCAGCGGGATGTCAACCATGGCCTGAGTGACCAGACTGACCAGAAAGCTGCGCAGGCTTTCGTAGCCGCGCAGACGCGAGGCGGTGCTGCCGACGCTGGGCGGCAATTGGTCGAGGCGGATGTGCAGAAAGCGACCAAATACGGTGCGGGCCAGGCTTTGGTCGATGAGGTCGGTCAGGTGATGGATCTGGCGCGAGCGCAGCCATTTGCCCAGCACTTCAAGCAGGATGGAGGCGATGACGCCGAGGGTGATCGCCAACAGGGTGCCGCTGGCTTGGGTGGGGACCACGCGGTCGTAAACCTGCATGCTGTAGAACGAGGTGGCCAGGGCCAGCACCGTCACCGTCAGGGTGGCGGCGGCGATGTCGAGGACGGCGCGGGGGTGTCGCCAGATTTCGCTCCAGACCAATTGGAAGCTGGGGCTGGCCGATGGCGAAAAACTGGCCACCATGCGCAGGCGCACGGTCTGGCTGCCGGTGGCGAAGTCGCGCACGGCTTCTTCGCTGAATTGCCGCAGCGTGGGGCTCCAGCGCTGCACGGTCCAGGTGCCGTCGTTGCGGCTGGCCACGATGAGGGCGGGGAGCTGGTCTGGCTCCAGCAACAGTGCGGGCAGGCGCGAGGGGTCGGGCTGGCCACTGCTTTGCGGACGGGGCCAGCGCTGCGCTTGGGCCAGCGATGTGAGGGCCTGCAGCAGTTGGGGCGGCGTGACTTGCTCTGACAGTTGGGCTTCGCGCAGCAGGGACTGCACTTGCAGCACGTCGATGGGTTCGCGGCGCAACTGCGACAGGCGCATCAGGCAGGCGGTCAGGGCTTGGGAGGAGTCGGGGGGGGCCATGCTGGTGGGTGTGTGGCTTGCAAAGGCAATGGACCTGTCAGCGCGCGGGCCGGGCCAGGTAGGCGTCCAGTCCTTGGGTGTTCAGGCGCAGGCGCTGTGCAGCCAGCCAGGCTTGGGCGCTGGTGTCGGCCAGTTGGGCGCGCAGTTGGGCTTTTTCGCGGGCACTGTTCATGAGTTCTTGCCAACTGCGGCGGCCGTTGTCGAACTGGGTCTCAGAGGATTGGAGGTAGGCGTCTGCGGCTTCCAGCGATTGCTGCAGTTGGCGCGCCCGTTGCATTTGGGTGATGCCCTGGAGCTGGTCTGCGGTGATCAGGTCGATGAGGTCGCGGCGGCGCATTTCCAGGTCTTGTCGCTGGGATTCGACCCGGCTTTGCGCCGAGCCCACAGCCGTCAGGCTGGACAGGCCCCCGCCATAGCTGGTGCTCATGCCGATGAAGGCTTTGCGCACTTCGCCGGTGATGTCGCCGTGAATAATTTCTCCGCGCGCATAGACCTCGGGCGAGAGGCGGGCTCGCGCCAGGTCAACGTCGGTTTGGGCGGAATCGATTTGGGCACGGCTTTTTTGCAGCACGGGGTGGTTTTCGTCTGGCTCGGGCGTTGGATCGGGGGCGTTGGGCGCTGCGGCCTGCAGGTCAGGCAGGCCCATCGGCAGTGAGTTGGGCCATGGCCGTCCCCACATTTGACGCAGCCTGTTGAGGGCTTGTTGCTGCTGGGCGCGGGCCAGTTCGAGCTCGGCCCGCACATTGGCCAGCCGTGACAGCGACAAGAGGATTTCGCTGCGGGCGATTTGCCCTTCGGAGGCGCGCGCCTGGACCCGATTGACGTAACGCTGGTGCAGCGCTTCGGATTCGGTGAAGGCCTCGACCCTGCGGCCTGCGGAAACGGTTTCGACCCAGAGTTCTAGCCAGCGTGTGGCCAGGTTGTGGCGTTGCTCGCGCCACGTGGCGTTGGCCAGGCTGGCCTGTGCTTTGGCACGCTCGGTCTGGGCGGTCAGGCGTCCGCCTGTCCAGAGCGGTTGTTGCAGTCGGGCAAAGCGCATTCTCGAGTCGAGCAGGCGGTTGATCTGGTTGCTGCTTTCCACCCCGAAGGATGGGGTTGGGAAGTATTGCCAGCGGGCACCTTCGACTTCTTGGGCTGCGGCTTGTCTTTGCTGGTCTGCGGCACGCACGACGGGGTGCTGGTCGAGCATGTCGGGCAGCATGTTGTGGTATTGGAAAGCGTTGTCGGCTTGGGCTGGCAACGCAAACAACACCCCCGCCAGGGCCATCGATGTGACAAAAATGATGTTCATTGAATGGAGATTGGTTTTGATCGGTGCAAAAAGTGGTTTTTTCAATTGTCTCTCGCAGTTTCATTCGAATGGCAATTCTAGCCATCTCCAGCTTTGCACGTCAGCCAGGGCGATCTGAAGGTTTGTTTCTGTTTTATTCACCCAGGATAGATCAATCCTAGAAAACGCAGTTGCCCGCTTTGAACCCGCTGGAAACCCTGATGTATCCTGAGCTTTGTGAGCACGAAGACGCTCACCTTGTGGGTGACACCGCTACGCACCCGATGGCACAGCCCTGGGGGGCACTGGCGGCGTTGCTCGTCGTTCCAGGGGTGCAGCCTGCGGTCTCCTCGCGCCTGGCCATTGCCGCCATGGGTGTGTTGGGATCGGTCGCGGTTTTTGTCTGCCGTCTTGGCGTCAGGTCGTGGTCAGTGCCGCCCGGATGGTGCTGGCAGAGCTGTCCCCCCCTCAAGGGGGTGGCAAGCGGGTTGGTTTGTCGTCCAATTCTCGGGCTTGGACATCGACCACTTGTTCGTCTGTGGGCTGGGTTCGCCAGGCAGGGGCAGGTCCCGGTGCAGGCCTGCGGAAGCTGCCCTGCCGGAAGGTTTGGCGCATGGTGTTCAGTTGCTGCCAGATCATGAGCACCTGTGGCTTGCGGCCCGTCAACACCCAGCGCAAGGTGGCCCACACCAGGTACAGGCCCAAGGCCGCCCACAGCCCCAACAAGAACACCAGGCCCAAGAGGGCCATGAACAGGTGCAATAGCCAAGTCAACAAAGTTGCCACGGTTTCATCCTTTGGGGCATCAGGGCAGGCGTTCGAGTGCCTGCATGTAATCGGTCGAGCGCACCAACTCGTCCCAGGGGCGTGCGGGCGTGCGGGGCAGCAGGTTCAGGCGGCGCTCTTCGCTGGCTTCGTTGGGCTGCACATGCGATTTGACTTGCGCCTGGGCCAGTTGGTCGAGCACTTGATCGAGTTCAGCGCCGCCGTTGTCTGTAGAGCGGTTGCACAGCAGCGCCAGGTCGCAACCGGCTTGCAGCGCTGTGAGGACCGCTTCGGTGTAGCTGAGTGTGCGCCCGTGCATCTGGCGGGCGGCGACCATCGACAGGTCGTCTGTGCACACCGCGCCCTGAAAGCCCAATTGCTCGCGCAGGATGCCCTGCAGCCAGCGGGACGAAAAACCTGCCGGGCGGTCATCTACCTTGCTGTAAATGACGTGTGCGGGCATCACGGCCGTGAGCACGCTGCCCAAGTGGCGGTAGGGCAGCGCGTCGTCGCTCAGGATGGCTTTGAGGCTGCGCTTGTCCACCGGCTGTGCGACGTGCGAGTCGGCCTTGACCGCGCCGTGCCCCGGAAAGTGTTTGCCGCAGTTGCCCATGCCCGCTTGCAGGAGGCCCTGCATCAGGCTGCGCGCCAAGAGGCTGACGGCTCGCGGGTCGCGACCAAAGGCGCGGTCGCCTATGACGCTGCTCTCGCCATGGTCCAAGTCAAGGACAGGGGTGAAGCTGAAATCGACCCCGCAGGCGCGCAATTCGCTGGCCAACACAAAGCCCGCCGAGGTGGCCGCTTCGCAGGCCTTGAGCACGCCCGAACCGGGTTGGCCTTTGTCGTCTTCTGTCCAGAGTTGGCCCAAGGCCCGCATGGGTGGCAGGTGGGTGAAGCCGTCGGTGCGAAAGCGCTGCACGCGGCCTCCTTCGTGGTCAACCGCGATCAAGAGGTCAGGACGGATGCTTTTGATGTCGGCACACAAGTCGCCGAGCTGCGCACGGCTTTGCCAGTTGCGGCCAAACAGGATGAGGCCTGCTACCAGCGGGTGCGCCAGGCGACGGCGGTCCACGGCGGTCAATGTGGTGCCGGCAATGTCGATGATCAGGGGGGCGTGGATACTCATGGTTTGTTCTTTCGATGTCGGGTCGGACCCGGGTAATTCAAGGGCTTTCGACCACGCAAAAACTCGCGGCGTATTCGCTTTCGTCGGTCACGGTGATGTGGGCTTTCAGGCCCTGGGCCTCAAACCATTCTTTCAGCCCCCCATGCAGCACGATCACCGGCTGGCCGCTGGGCAGTTTGCCCACCTCACACAGCCGCCAGGTCATGGGCATGCGCATGCCCAGGCCGATGGCTTTGCTGAAGGCTTCTTTGGCCGAAAAGCGGGTGGCCAGGTAGCGCACGCCGCGCTCGGGCCAGCGGGCGCTGCGGGCCTTCCAGGTGGCCATTTCGGCATCAGACAGCACCTTGGCGGCAAAGCGCTCGCCGTGCCGATCCAGGCTGGCTTTGATGCGGCGGATGTCGCAGATGTCGGTGCCGATGCCGTAGATCATTTTTGCAGGCAGGCCAAGTACGCTTGCACCGTGGCGGTGTAACCCATCTCCAGCGCATCGGCCATGAAGGCGTGGCCGATTGAGACTTCTTGCAGTCCCTTCACCGCCGCCACAAAGGCTGGCAGGTTGTCACGGTTGAGGTCGTGGCCCGCATTCAGGCCCAGGCCCGCTTGCTGGGCAGCCACTGCTGCATCGGCGTAACGCTGCAGTTGCTGGTCTTGCTCGGGCGTTCCAAAGGCGGCGGCATAGGGCTCGGTGTACAGCTCCACCCGGTCAGCGCCCACGGCGCGGGCATGGGCCATTTGCTCAGGGATCGGGTCCATGAACAGGCTGACGCGCACACCCAGCGCCTTGCATTCGCCGATCAGGGGTTGGAGGCGCTCGGCGTCTTGCGGAAAAGTCCAGCCGTGGTCGCTGGTGAACTGGCCTTCGCTGTCGGGCACAAAGGTGACTTGGTGCGGGCGCACGGCACGCACATGGTCCATCAGGTTGTGGAAGGGGTTGCCTTCGATGTTGAACTCGCGGTCGGGCCAGGCTTGCATGAGCGCGTGCAGCTCGGGCACGTCGCTGGCGCGGATGTGGCGCTCATCAGGCCGGGGGTGGATGGTGATGCCATTTGCGCCCGCCTGGAGGCAAAGCTGCGCCGCACGAGTCACGCCGGGGAGGCCCAGGTGCCGGGAGTTGCGCAGCAAGGCGACTTTGTTGACGTTGACCGACAGGGCCACGCTTTGCTTGGAGTGGGTCATAGGGTTTGCAGGTCCAGCATCATTTGGCGGGTGCGCAATGTGCCGACTCCGCAATGGTAGTTGAGCATGAGGCGCAGGGGGCGTTGCAGTTGCACCAGCAGGTCAGCGCATTCGCGCAGCAGTGCCGCCAGCGGGCTGGCCGCATTCAGGGCGGTGTGCAGCGCCAGCCATTGCGCGCCAGTCAGGGCCTGGCAGCCGTCGTCAGGCAACCACTGCAGGCCTGCTTCGGGCAGCAGGTTGTAACGGTGTTGGGGGGTCAGCGGCTGAAGGGTCAGGGTCTGCGTGTTGAGCGCGGGCAGCAAGCCCATGTGCTTGAGCAGCAGCAATTCGAACGCCCGCAAGGCCCATTGCAGGGCCTGAGCGTCGCCACTGGCGAGCAGTCGCACAGCAGCGGCATAGACATCAAACAACTGCGGGTGCGGGTCGTCGCGCGCGGTCAGGCGCATCAGCAGCTCGTTGAGGTAATAACCGGACAGCAGCGCCTCGCCTGTGGGCATGACGTGCCCGCCCACCCATTCGGCCGATTTGAGGGTGCGGATGTCGCCATCGCCCCCAAAGGCCAGCGACAAGGGCTGCAAGGGCAGCAGCACCGGACGAAAACTGGATGTGGGCCGCTTGACGCCTTTGGCCACCAGGGCGGTGCGGCCGTGGTGGCGGGTGAAAACCTCCAAGATCAGGCTGGTTTCGCTCCAGTCGTAGCGGTGCAGCACATAGGCTGGCTCGTCTGCAATCCGCTGGGAGGCCATGGGCGGTGGATTTACTCGTAGCCGAAGCTGCGCACGCGGGCTTCGTCGTCGGCCCAGCCGGATCGCACCTTGACCCACAGTTCGATGAAGACCTTGGCGTCCAGCAGCTTTTCCAACTCGACGCGGGTTTCGGTGCCGATGCGCTTGAGCTTTTCGCCCTTGTCACCGATGACCATGGCTTTGTGGCCTTCGCGCTCGACCACGATGGTGGCGGCAATGCGCAGCATGCGTTTGGCGGTGCGACCGGCTTCTTCTTCGAACTTGTCGATCACCACGGTGGAGGTGTAAGGCAATTCGTCACCGGTCAGGCGGAACAGTTTTTCGCGCACCATTTCGCTGGCCAAAAATTTCTCGCTGCGGTCGGTGAGTTCGTCTTCGGCATGCCACCAGGGCTGCTCGGGCAGGTATTTTTCGCAAATGGTCAGCAGGCGTTCGATGTCTTTGGGCTGCTTGGCCGACATGGGCACAAACTCTGTGAAGGCATGGCGCTCTTGCAGGCTTTGCAACCAAGGCGCAATGTCGCCACGGCGGTGCACGTTGTCCAATTTATTGGCCACCAGCAAGACCGGGATGCCGGGTTTCAGCAGCGCCAGCACTTTGGCGTCCGCCGTGGTGAAGCTGCCCGCCTCGACCACGAACAAGACCAAATCCACATCGCTCACCGCACCGACCACGGTCTTGTTGAGCGACTTGTTGAGCGCGGTGCCGTGGATGGTCTGGAAACCGGGCGTGTCCACAAAGACGTATTGCGCCGCGCCTTGGGTGCGGATACCGGTGATGCGGTGGCGCGTGGTTTGGGCTTTGCGCGAAGTGATGCTGATCTTTTGCCCCACCAAGGCGTTGAGCAAGGTGGACTTGCCCACGTTGGGCTTGCCCACAATGGCCACCAGGCCGCAGCGCTGGCCTGCCACCGGCACAGGCGCGGGGACGACAGCGACCGGAGGCAGTGCAGCGTCTTCGGATGCGTTTTCAGAAGCGGAACGCGGCTGAATGGTCACGCCCGCAATTTGAACGGGACGGCGCATGGTTTGCTCATGCGGCGTGCGTTCAGTTTCAGGCGTTTTTTTATCGGTGCTCATGCGGCGCTTTCAGATTTCAGGGTCTGCAGCATGGCGGCTGCCGCTGCTTGTTCGGCAGCGCGACGCGACGCGCCCGAGCCTTGCTGGGTTTGGCGCAATTCGGTCACTTCACAAGAGACCTCAAATTGCTGTCGATGCGCCGCCCCGGAGGTACCGACCACGGTGTACTTGGGCAACGCGAGCTTGCGCCCTTGCAGCCACTCTTGCAGCTCGGTTTTGGGGTCTTTGCCCACCGCCTGCATGTCGGGTTTGATGTCCACTTGGGCAAACAATCGCTCGACCAAGTCTTGAGCATCCTTGTAGCCGCCGTCCAGATAGACCGCGCCAATGATGGCTTCCAAGGCATCTGCCAGGATGGAGGGGCGGTTTTGACCGCCTGAGCGCATCTCGCCCTCGCCCAAGCGCATCACGGCAGGCAAATCCAGGGTTTTGGCCAGTTGGTGCAAGGTGTCTTGCTTGACCAGGTTGGCCCGCACGCGCGATAAATCGCCCTCGGGCAGACTGGCCAGTTGTACATACAGCAGGTTCGCCACCGACAGGTTCAGCACTGAATCGCCCAAAAACTCCAGGCGCTCGTTGTGGTCGGCGCTGAAGCTGCGGTGCGTGAGGGCCTGCTTGAGCAACTGCGGCTGGACAAAGGTGTAGCCCAGGCGGATTTGCAGCTCGGACAGTGCGGGAGTTGTGGCCACACCCACCTCAGTCAAAAGCGCCGATGCGCTTGAGGTTGCCGAAGTTCATCCACACGAAAAAGGCTTTGCCCACGATGTTGGCGTCAGGCACAAAACCAAAGTAACGCGAGTCCAGCGAGTTGTCGCGGTTGTCACCCATCATGAAGTAATGCCCTGCAGGCACTTTGCAGGTGATGCCTTCGACGGTGTAGTTGCAGTTTTCGCGGCCCGCAAATTGATCAGCCCCGGGCACAAAAGCCGGACGGTCATCGTCTTGCAGGGTTTGGTGTGCCTTGGTGCCCAGGGTTTCGCTGCGTTGCTGGTGGTAGCGCATGGTGGACTCGTCAAAAAATTCGGGCAGCACTTGGGTGGGCACCGGTTTGCCGTTGATCGTCAGGCTTTTGTTCAGGTAAGCGACCTCGTCACCGGGCAAACCCACTACACGTTTGATGTAGTCCACGCTGGGCTTGGGGGGGTATCGAAACACCATCACATCACCGCGCTGCACGGGAGTGCCTTCGGTGAGCTTGGTGTTGGCCACCGGCAAGCGAATGCCGTAATGGAATTTGTTCACCAAAATCAGGTCGCCGATGTGCAGCGTCGGGATCATGGAGCCCGAGGGGATCTTGAAAGGCTCGAACAGGAATGAACGGAGCACAAACACCACCACGATGACGGGGAAGAGCCCCGCCGTCCAGTCCAGCCACCAGGGCTGCATGAGCAGTTTTTCGCGAGACTCGCGGATGTCGGTGTCGACCTTGTCGATGCCCATTTTGGCCAAGTCGGCGCGGCGCTGGGCGGTCTCGGCCTCAAGCTGCGCGACCGCTTTTTGGCGCTGCGGCAAAAAGAAGAAGCGATCGGCCAGCCAATACATGCCGGTGACCACGGTGGCCATCAGCAACAGCAGGGAAAAGTTGCCCTCTAAAAAACCCAGATACCAAGCACCGGCGTAGCCGACAAAAAAGGCCAGCACCAAAGACGTAAAAAACTGCATCAATCTTCCACCTGCAAAATGGCCAAGAACGCCTCTTGGGGCACCTCGACCGAGCCAATTTGTTTCATGCGCTTTTTACCCGCTTTTTGCTTTTCCAGCAGCTTGCGTTTGCGGGTGATGTCGCCTCCGTAACACTTGGCCAGCACGTTCTTGCGCAAAGCCTTGATGGTTTCACGGGCGATGATGTTGGCACCAATGGCTGCCTGAATCGCCACATCAAACATTTGGCGGCTGATGATCTCTCGCATCTTGGCCGCCACCGCACGCCCCCGGTATTGGGCCTGGGTGCGGTGCACGATGATGGACAGTGCATCGACCTTTTCGCCGTTGAGCATGATGTCCACCTTGACCACGTCAGAGGCACGGTATTCCTTGAATTCGTAGTCCATCGAGGCGTAACCCCGGCTGACCGATTTGAGCTTGTCAAAGAAGTCCAGCACGATCTCACCCAAAGGCATTTCGTAGGTGAGCATGACCTGCCGGCCGTGGTAGGCCATGTTCATCTGCACGCCACGCTTTTGGTTGGCCAGCGTCATGACGGGCCCCACATAGTCTTGCGGCATGTAAAGGTGCACCGTGACGATGGGCTCGCGAATTTCTTGCAGCTTGCCCTGGTCGGGCATTTTGGAGGGGTTTTCCACCATGATGACTTCGCCGTCGCCCTTGACCACTTCGTAAACCACGCTGGGCGCGGTGGTGATGAGGTCTTGGTCAAATTCGCGCTCGAGGCGTTCTTGCACGATTTCCATGTGCAACAGGCCCAGAAAGCCGCAACGAAAACCAAAGCCCAGCGCTTGCGAGACTTCGGGCTCGTAATGCAGCGATGCGTCGTTGAGCTTGAGCTTTTCCAGGGCATCGCGCAGGGCGTCGTATTGGTTGGCTTCGGTCGGGTACAGACCGGCGAACACTTGGGGCTGGATTTCCTTGAAGCCTGGCAGGGCCTCGGTGGCTGGCCCCATGTTATTGGGCAGCTTTTTTTCCAGAGTGACGGTGTCGCCCACTTTGGCTGCCTGCAACTCTTTGATGCCCGCGATGATGTAACCCACCTCGCCCGCTTTGAGCGATTCGCGTGGCTGGTTGGCGGGGGTGAACACGCCCAAGCTGCCCGCTTCGTAAACCGCGTTGCTGGCCATCATGCGGATGCGCTCGTTTTTGAGGAGCTGGCCATCGACCACGCGCACCAGCATGACCACGCCCACATAGGTGTCGAACCAACTGTCGATGATCATGGCGCGCAGCGGCGCATCGGGGTTCCCTTTGGGCGGCGGTATGCGCGCCACCACGGCTTCGAGGATTTCTTCGATGCCCATGCCGGTCTTGGCCGAGCAAGGTATCGCGTCGGTGGCATCGATGCCGATCACGTCTTCGACTTCGGCGCGGGCGTTGTCCGGGTCGGCGTTGGGCAGGTCCATCTTGTTGAGCACAGGCACCACCTCCACACCCAGGTCGAGCGCGGTGTAGCAGTTGGCCACGGTTTGCGCCTCAACACCCTGGCTGGCATCGACCACCAGCAATGCGCCTTCGCAAGCAGACAGCGAGCGACTGACTTCATAAGAGAAGTCCACATGGCCAGGGGTGTCGATCAGATTGAGGTTGTAGAACTGACCGTCTCGGGCTTGGTATTGGAGTGCAGCGGTTTGCGCCTTGATGGTGATGCCCCGCTCTTTCTCGATGTCCATCGAGTCCAGCACCTGAGCTTCCATGTCGCGTGCTTCGAGTCCGCCACATCGTTGAATCAAGCGATCGGCCAGGGTGGATTTGCCATGGTCGATGTGGGCAATGATCGAAAAATTTCTGATGTGATTCATCAAAGAAGTTCTGCAAGTGGTTGTGGATCAAAGATCCGGGAAAGAAAAAAGGGCGCGTCTGGTGTTGACGCGCCCTGAACCAACAATCAATGGCAACTGCGATAGTTGGGACTTCATTGTAGGCAAATTGGTCCGCTCGCACAGCCCCAGGATCGGGTTCAGCAGGTCGTTGCAGTCATGCAACACGAAAGTTATCAACAACTTATCCACAATACACCCGGTCAAAAAAGGGACAACTTGTGGGTTGCCTGTGGATCGTTGGTGGAAACATGCGCTTCATACCGCATGGTGAATTCAGCCCCGCTTTTTACACCCTCTGTCAGGAAAGATGTGGCTGAATTTTAGCCAAATTCATGATGATGACCATAAAAAGTCAGCGTGCGCACACTTGAAATATATTTTTGGTGGCCTGTGCCCAGCCCGAAATGCCCCGAAAGACCCCACAACCCGGAATACCTTGGGGTTTCGGGGTTGCAGGGGTGTTCGGTTCATCACGGTGCAGGGCGGATGGTCACAAAATCCACCGCGCTGCCACGGCGAATCAGCAGGCTCAAGGGCCGGGCTTTGTCGGTACGTGCCACCAGGGCCTCGAAGGCTTGAACCGAGGCCACCTCGGAGTTGGCCACGGCCAGGATCACATCGCCCTCGCGGATGCCTGCGCGTGCAGCCGCATCGACCGCCGCGTCCACTCGCACGCCCGCACGTATGCGGGCTTCCTTGCGCTGCGCGTCTGACAGGTCACTGAGGGTCAAACCCAGATGGGCCACCGTTGCGGGGGCTGTTTTTTTCTCGGCCACGGCGTTCGCCGGCTTTTCTGCCTCCAGCTCGGCCACGGTGACGCTGAGGTCTCGCTGTGTGCCGCGACGAAAGACGCTCAGCGTCACCCGTTGACCAGGTTTGGAGTTGCCGACTGCACGTGGCAGGTCTGCTGTTTTTTCGATGACTTTGCCGTCCAACCGCAAAATGATGTCGCCCGCTTCCAGTCCGGCTTTTTCTGCCGGTGAGCCCTCCTCCACGCCCCGCACCAACACGCCTTGGGCTTTGCCCAAGCCGATGGATTCGGCCACGTCTTTGGTGACCGGCGCGATTTGCACGCCAATGCGGCCTCGAGTGACGCGGCCATTGGCGCGCAATTGGTCGCTGACCCGGATGGCTTCATCCATGGGGATGGCAAAAGAGATGCCCATGAAGCCACCGGATCGCGAGTAGATCTGGCTGTTGATGCCCACCACCTCGCCACGCATGTTGATCAGTGGTCCACCCGAGTTGCCGGGGTTGATGGCCACATCGGTTTGAATGAATGGCAAAAAGTCGCCGGTGTCCCGCTGTTTGGCACTGACAATGCCCGCGGTGACGGTGTTCTCTAGACCAAAAGGTGAACCGATGGCCATGACCCACTCGCCCACGCGCAAACGGTTGACGTCTCCGACCTTGACCGCCGGTAGGCCGGTGGCTTGGATTTTGACAACGGCCACATCGGTGCGTTTATCGGCTCCCACAATGCGCGCCTTGAATTCGCGTTTGTCGGTCAGTGTCACCAGCACTTCGTCGGCTCCGTCCACCACATGGGCATTGGTCATGATGAAGCCATCGGGGCTCAAAATGAATCCGGAGCCTACGCCCCGGGGTTGCGCTTCTGATTCGGGCCGGTTTTGTCTTGGCGCCTGACGGGGTGCGTTGGGCATGGGGACACCAAAGAATCGACGGAACAGCTCTTGCATGTCGTCTTCTGGCCCTGCCCCGGCAGCGGCGCTGGGGCGTGCTTTTTCGAGGGTGCGTATATTGACCACCGAGGGGCCTAACTGCTCCACCAGGTCGGTGAAGTCGGGCAAGCCCCGCACCGCGACGCCGGGGGTTTGCGCCAGGGCAGCGGTGGTCGGGAGCGTGAGCGAGGCAGCCAGCCATGCCGTGCTCATGAATGCCGCTGCGGCGGCGTTGATCCAATGATGACTCTTCACAAAAGTCTCCTTGTGTTGTGCATAAATGGCCATTGACCCCCAGATGAGGTGTTGGGCACTCATTTCAAGGCGGGTCAGAGGCGGGTTGGGTTCGATGGTTCGGACGCACGGCCCCCCCCGGGGCGCGAATATACAGCGCATCTAAACCCGTGCCACTTTGAGGGCATGGCGCTTTGCTGCAACCAGGCACTGCCCCTGGGGCCCGTGGTCGAGGCGCTGGCGTCCAGGCGGCTGACCCATAACAACATGGCGTGACCGGTATCGAGTCCTACCGATAAACTGACGGGCTGCAGCGCTGCGGATTCGATGGGCTCGGCTTGCCAAAACCAGGCTTGCCCTGTCCAGACCAGGTAGCCATTGGCCCAGCTCTGGCGCGGTGCCCAGGTCGCCGTACCGAGCAGACAGACCCACCAGCCCGCCCAAATGGCCGCCAACCAGATGCCGCTGGCCTGCGTTTGCAATTGCCAGGCGAGTAAGCCGATGGCCGAGAGTGCGGCTGCTCCCCACACCGCCACCCTCCCCCAAGCAAAACGCCCCACCGGAAAGACCACAGGGGGGGCGTTGTGCATGGCGGGTTTGCGGGGTCAGAGGCGTTTGAACACCAAAGAGCCGTTGGTGCCGCCAAATCCGAAGTTGTTTTTCAGGGCCACATCGATTTTGAGGTCGCGCGCGGTGTTGGCGCAGTAGTCCAGATCGCACTCCGGGTCGGGGTTGTGCAGGTTGATGGTGGGCGGCACTTTTTGGTGGTGCAGCGCCAACACGGTGAACACGCTTTCGATGCCGCCCGCGCCCCCCAACAGGTGACCGGTCATGGACTTGGTGGAGCTGACCACGGTTTTGTAGGCGTGGTCGCCTAAAGCCGCTTTGATGGCCTGGGTTTCGTTGATGTCGCCCAGGGGGGTGGATGTGCCGTGGGCGTTCAGGTAATCGACCTGGTTGGCCTGGATGCCGGCGTTGCGCATGGCGCTGAGCATGGCGCGGCGGGGGCCGTCCATGCTGGGCGCGGTCATGTGACCCGCGTCAGCACTCATGCCATAACCCGACAGCTCGGCATAGATCTTGGCACCACGGGCCTTGGCGTGTTCGTACTCTTCGAGCACCATCACGCCAGCGCCTTCGCCCAGCACAAAACCATCTCGGTCTTTGTCCCAGGGGCGCGATGCCGATGCAGGGTCGTCGTTGCGGGTGGACAAGGCGCGCATGGCGGCAAAGCCACCCACACCCAGTGGGGACACGGTGCCTTCAGAACCGCCGGCAATCATCACGTCGGCATCGCCGTATTCGATCAAGCGACCGGCTTCGCCAATGCTGTGCAAACCGGTGGTGCAAGCTGTGACCACGGCCAGATTCGGGCCTTTGTAGCCATGGCGCATCGACACATGGCCGGAAATCATGTTGATGATCGAGGCCGGTACAAAAAATGGGGAGATGCGGCGCGGGCCTCGCGCCACGTAATCGATGTGGGTGTCTTCGATCAGCGGCAAGCCGCCAATGCCCGAACCGATCACGACCCCGGTGCGGCAAGCCTCTTCTTCACCCAACGCGTCGCCTGATGGGCAGACCAGCGTCTTGAATTCGCCTGGGCAGCTGCAGGCAATGCCGTAATGGATGAACCGGTCCATCGTCCGCGCTTCTTTGGCGGATGATGTAGGAGTCGAGGTCAAAGTTCTTGATTTCACCCGCGATCCGGCAAGACATCGCCGAAGCGTCAAATCGGGTGATGGGGCCAATGCCGGACTGGCCGGCAAGCAGGTTGGACCATGCCTCAGACACCGTGTTGCCCACGGGGCTGATGCATCCCAAACCCGTGACTACAACGCGGCGCCGGGTCATCGTCGATCAGGCCTTCTTGCTTTGGGCGTAGTCGATCGCCGCTTGCACCGTGGTGATTTTTTCTGCGTCTTCGTCAGGAATTTCGATGCCGAACTCGTCTTCGAGTGCCATCACCAGTTCCACCGTGTCCAGGGAGTCGGCACCCAGGTCGGCCACGAAGGCTTTTTCGTTGGTGACTTGTGACTCTTCAACGCCGAGTTGCTCAGCAATGATTTTCTTGACACGTGCTTCGATATCGCTCATGGGGTCCCTCTGAGGGTTGTGAAAAACGGGGATTTTACCTGTCCGAAAGGCGGTTTCGCCAAACGGCCAGTGAATCAGGCCATGAACATGCCACCATTGACATGCAATTCTTGTCCGGTGACGTAGCCAGCATGCGTTCCGGCCAAATAGGCCACGGCATGCGCGATGTCATCGGGTTGGCCCAAATGGCCCAGAGGAATCTGGGCCAACAAGGCTTTTTGTTGTTCTTCGGGCAGGCTGGCGGTCATGTCGGTATCGATGAAACCAGGGGCCACACAGTTGACGGTGATGCCCCGACTACCCAACTCGCGGGCCAGCGCGCGGGTCATGCCCGCGACACCCGCCTTGGCAGCGGCGTAATTGGCTTGACCGGGGTTGCCCGATGCGCCCACCACGCTGGTGATGCTGATGATGCGGCCATAGCGCTGCTTCATCATGGGGCGGATCACGGCCCGGCTCATGCGAAAGACCGCCTTGAGGTTGGTGTCGAGCACCGCGTCCCAGTCGTCGTCCTTCATGCGCATGGCCAAGGTGTCGCGGGTGATGCCCGCGTTGTTGACCAGCACTTGCAAGCCGCCGTGCTCTTGGACGATGGCGTCAATCAGCGCAGCGCCAGCGTCGGCGTCGTTCACGTTCAGATTGGCCCCCCGGCTGCCGGGATAAGCCGACAGGGCCTGGCTGATCTTGGCAGCACCGTCATCGCTGGTGGCGGTGCCAATGACCACAAAGCTTTGTTGGGCCAGATGTTGGGCAATCGATGCCCCAATGCCGCGAGATGCCCCCGTGACCAGTGCAATTTGTTTTGGTGCTTCGCTCATGCCAGGATTCCTTTCACTTCGGCCAGGGTGGCGGGGTCGTACAGCGCCACGCCGTTCAATTCGGCGTCGATGCGCTTGGTCATGCCCGCCAGCACTTTGCCTGGGCCGCATTCGACCAGGGTGCTCACGCCACGGGCCTTGATGGCCTGCACGCACTCGACCCAGCGCACCGGGCCAAAGGCTTGACGGTACAGCGCGTCGCGGATGCGGTCGGCGTCGGTTTCGATGGCCACATCGATGTTGTTGAGCACCGGGATCTGCGGCGCGCCCAAGGCCAAGGTGGCCAGTTTTTCGCGCAGCTTTTCGGCGGCGGGCTTCATCAGGCTTGAATGGAAAGGCGCGGACACGGGCAAGATCAGCGCGCGCTTGGCACCCATACCTTTGAGCACTTCGCAGGCTTTGTCCACGGCGGCTTTGCTGCCGGCGATCACGGTTTGCGCCGCGTCGTTGAAGTTGACGGCTTCGACCACTTCGGCGCTGCCTGCCGGGAAAGTGGCTTGCGCCTCCTGGCAGCCGGCAATGACTTTGTCAGAGGCCAAACCCAAAATGGCGGCCATGGCCCCCACGCCCACGGGCACGGCTTGCTGCATGGCGGCGGCGCGCAGACGCACCAAGGGCGCAGCTTGCGCCAGTGTCAACACACCCGAAGCCACCAGGGCGCTGTACTCACCCAAAGAATGTCCGGCCACCACCGACGGCTTGGCGCCACCTTCTGCCAGCCAAGCACGGTAAGCCGCCACCGCCGACACCAGCATCACCGGTTGGGTATTGGTGGTCATGGCCAGCGCTTCTTTGGGGCCTTCATGGATCAGTTGGGCGATGTCTTCGCCCAAGGCGTCAGACGCTTCTTGGAGGGTGTCGCGCACCACGGGGTGGTCGCCCCAGGCGTCCAGCATGCCCACCGATTGGGAGCCTTGGCCGGGAAAAACAAAAGCAAATGAGGTCATGTTCAAATTTTGGGTCTCTGTGAAGAATCCGGGAAAGTGAAATGGGGCATACGGTGTATCACTGACTTGGGCCTGTCAAATCAACAACGCATCAATAACGCAAGAGCACCGAGCCCCATGTGAAGCCACCGCCCACGCCTTCGAGCATGAGGGTCTGGCCACGCTGGATGCGCCCGTCGCGCACGGCGGTGTCGAGCGCCAGCGGAATCGAGGCGGCCGAGGTGTTGCCGTGCTGGTCCACCGTGACCACCACTTTGTCAGCGCTGAGCTTGAGCTTTTTGGCGGTGCTTTGCATGATGCGGATGTTGGCTTGGTGCGGGATCAGCCAGTCGATGTCGGCTTCGGTCAAGTGGGCCTTGGTCAGGCTGGTGCGGGCCGTGTCTTCGAGCACGCCCACTGCCAATTTAAAGACCGCTTGGCCGTCCATCTTGAGCACGGGATCGCCCAGAATGCCGCCCCGGTTGACGTGCCCCGGCACGCACAAGATGTCTTTGTACTTGCCATCAGCGTGCAAATCGGTCGCCAAAATGCCGGGCTGTTCTGACGCTTCGAGCACAACCGCGCCTGCCCCGTCACCGAACAACACACAAGTGGTTCTGTCTTTGAAGTCCAGGATGCGGCTGAACACCTCTGCGCCAATGACCAGTGCCCGCTTCGCCGACCCGGTCTGGATCATGGCGTCAGCCACCGTCAGCGCATAAATGAAGCCACTGCATACGGCCTGGACATCAAATGCCGGGCAACCTGCTGCGCCCAGCTTGTGTTGCACCATGGTGGCCACCGAGGGGAACACCATGTCGGGGGTGGAGGTGCCGACGATGATCAGGTCGATGTCGCTGGCCACCAGCCCGGCCGCTTGCAGCGCCTTGCGCGCGGCTTCGGTGGCCAGATCGCTGCAAGCCTGGTGATCGGCCGCAAAGTGCCGGGCACGGATGCCGGTGCGCTCGACAATCCAGTCGTCCGAGGTCTCAACGCCCTGCAGCGCCAGATCGGCCGCCAAATCGGCATTGGTCAGTCGATGCTCGGGCAGGTAGCTGCCGGTGCCCAAAATGCGGGAATAAATTCTCATAGGGGGGTGACCTCGGGTTCGGTCTGCTCGGCCTGCGCGCCCGTCAATAAGGGTGCCGCATGGGCGATGCGCTCACGAACCCGGTCCAACAATTGGTTGCGGCCTGCATCATAAGCCCGGTTCAGGGCCATCTCGAAAGCGATTTCGTCTGCCGATCCGTGGCTCTTGAACACCAGGCCCCGCAAACCCAAAAGGGCCGCACCGTTGTAACGGCGGTGATCGACGCGATTTTTGAATGCAGATAGCACCGGATAAGCCAAAATTGCAACCATTTTGGTGAAGATGTTGCGAGAAAACTCGTTTTTCAAGAAGCCGCCGATCATGGTGGCCAGGCCTTCACTGGCCTTCAGCGCCACATTGCCGACAAAGCCATCACAGACCACGATGTCCACCGTGCCCTTGAAAATGTCATTGCCTTCGACATTGCCATAAAAATTCAAATCTCCGGAGTTGCCGGCAGAACGCAGCAATTCGCCTGTTTTTTTGATGATTTCATTGCCTTTGATGGCTTCTTCGCCGATGTTGATCAAGCCAACCGAGGGCTGGTCCTTGTTTTGCAGCACCGACACCAGGGCCGAGCCCATGACCGCGAACTGGAGCAAATGCTCGGGCGTGCAGTCGACATTGGCCCCCAGATCGAGCATGGTGGTGCCCCCGCCCTTGAAGTTGGGCATCTGGCCTGCAATGGCGGGGCGGTCAATGCCGTCCATGGTTTTGAGCACATAACGGGCAATGGCCATCAAGGCCCCGGTGTTGCCCGCCGAAATGGCCGCCGTTGCTTTGCCATCACGCACCAGTTCGATGGCCACACGCATGGAGGAGTCTTTTTTCTTGCGCAACGCCACTTCGAGCGGGTCATCCATTTCGACCACCTCGGCGGCCGCAACCACTTCGGCACGAGGATCGGCAAATCCCCCCAGGGCTTGGGCTTGTCCGACCAGCAACAGCCGGGCTTCGGGGTGGCTCAACAAAAAGCGGCGGCACGCCGCCAGTGTGACGCGCGGACCATGGTCGCCGCCCATGCAATCGACAGCCAAGGTGATCGGAGCAGGCGATGTCATCGGGTTTTCGGAGTTCAAAGCCGGTTGAATGTCAAATTCATAAAAACAAAAGCCCGAGGCTACTTGCAAAGTAGCGCCGGGCCTCTTGAGGCTTGGGGCTGACGTCGATCAGGCTTCGGATTTGTTTTTGAGCACCTGACGGCCACGGTAAAAACCGTTGGGGCTGATGTGGTGACGCAGGTGGGTTTCGCCCGTGGTGGGTTCGACGGCGATGCCGGGCACGTTCAGGGCATTGTGCGAGCGATGCATACCGCGCTTGGAGGGCGACTTTTTGTTTTGCTGAACAGCCATGATGGCTCCTTGGAAGCTTGGAGGCTGCGCGGGTCAGGTCGCAGCTTGTGGTTGATGAGAGATTTGCCCAGACGCCTGAGCGAAGCCGCAAATTATAGCCCAAGCCAGACGCCCGCCCAGACGGCCCACATCGCCACATCAGGATTGGCCGGTTTTGAGATCCGCCAGGACGCCAAAGGGGTTGGGGCGTTCGGTCGCCGCCGCAAAATCCGGGTCCACCGCAGACATGGGCACGGCTTGTGGACACACATCGTGCATGGGAACGAGTGGCAGGGACAAAATCAATTCGTCTTCAACCAGGTCCAGGGCATCGAAATCCCGGCTGATCACCAGAATGTCTTCTTCGGCTTCGTCGTCCAAGGCGGCGGCGGTGGCTTCGTCAGCCACAAATCGGAATGACCGCTCGGCTTGCACGGTCTCCAGAACAGGCGTCAGGCAGCGCTGACACTGCAAGGGCAAAGCCACAGAGGCCCTCAGATCGAGCCAAATCTGGTCAGCACCTCCCGCACAGGGCTGCAGGCGGCCTTGCAATCGCCAGACCACCGAGCCTGGCGGCTGACTGCCCGCGACTTGCTCATCCAATAGCCGCGTCATGGATGACAGGGCAGAGTGCCCTTCCAACAGGGCGCAGTCCCGGGCAAACCTTGCAATATCCAGGTGGCGAGGATCGAACTTTTTTTCCATCCCTGCAGTGTAAGAGAATCCCCCCATGATGATCTCTGATTCCAAATCTTTGGCCCGCCCCGTGGTGCTGGGCTCTACCTCTGCTTATCGCCGCCAATTGCTGGAGCGGCTGCGCGTGCCCTTCAGCGTGAGTGCCCCCGAGGTGGACGAGACACCCTCACCCGGCGAATCTCCCCGCCATCTGGCTTTGCGCCTGGCGCTGGCCAAAGCCAGGGCCGTGGCTGCCCACCACCCCGAGGCCGTCGTGATCGGGTCCGACCAGGTGGCCGATTTGGCCGGTCAGCCCTTGGGCAAGCCGGGGGGGCATGCACGCGCCGTGGCACAACTTCGCCAAATGCGCGGCCAGATGGTGGTTTTTCAGACCGCCCTGGCCGTGGTTTGCCTGGCCAGCGGCTTTGAAGCTGTCGATCTGGCCGCCGTGCGGGTGGTGTTCCGCAATCTGAGCGATGAAGAGATCGAGTCCTACCTGCAGGCCGAACAGCCTTACGACTGTGCTGGCAGTGCCAAAAGCGAGGGCCTGGGCATCGCCCTGCTGGAGTCGATCGACAACGACGATCCGACCGCATTGATCGGTCTGCCGCTGATCCGCACCGCGCGATTGCTTCGCCAGGCTGGGGTGAAATTGCTGTGAATGCACGTCCAGACAAAGGGCGCTTGCTTTTGGTGCCCACACCATTGGATTTTGCTTGCCAGGAGCAAGCGCCTGTCCACCAGGTCTTGCCCGAAGCCACATTGGCCGCAGCGGCTGGTTTGCGGCACTGGGTTTGCGAAAACGCCAAAACCACTCGGGCCTTCCTCAAACGCGTGAGCGAAAGCCACCCGCTGATCGCCCCATTGGCCGAACAACAGATCACCGAGTTGCCACGGCTGGTGCACAAGAAAGGCGATCACCTATCGGGTTTTGACGGTAAGTCGATGCTGTCGGCCGCCTTGCAAGGCCACGACATCGGCCTGATCAGCGAAGCGGGTATGCCTGCTGTAGCCGACCCGGGCAGTTCGGTGGTACGCGCCGCGCATGACCTGGGCCTGCTGGTTTTGCCCTTGGTCGGGCCGGTATCCTTGTTGTTGGCCCTGGCCGCCAGCGGACTCAATGGCCAGAGCTTTGCCTTTGTGGGCTATCTGCCCCAAGACGCGGCACAGCGCACCACTCGGCTGAAACAACTGGAGTCACTGGCGCTCAAGACGGGCCAGACGCAGTTGTGGATCGAAACGCCTTACCGCAATGCCGCCATGCTGGCAGGTCTGTTGCAAGGCCTGCAAGCCAACACCCGCTTGGCCATTGCCAGCGGCCTGACACTGCCCTCGGCGAGCATCCAGAGCCACACGATTGCACAATGGAAAAAGGGCCTCAAAGGCCCCGATGGTCACACCCCGGCGGTCTATGCCATCGGGCCTTAAGGTCTGCAGGCGGCTGGGCTCTTGCCCAGCACGCAAAGCCTCTCAGCGCATGGCTGCACTGGTGCGCAAAGCCCGCACGGTCCCTTCACCCACGGCCACCCCAAAGCGTTTGACCAGACGCTCTGCCACGTTCTCTTTTTGGGTGTAGTCGATCACATCGGGCGCTTTGACCACATCCCTGGCCACGCCATCGATGTTGCCCAAACTGTCGGCCAGACCGAGATCCACCGCTTGCTGACCACTCCAGAACAAGCCACTGAACATTTCCGGGTTGTCTTTCAAACGGTCGCCTCGCCCTTTGCGAACGGCAGCGATGAATTGCTTGTGAATCTGGTCCAGCATGGCTTGAGCATGTTGCCGCTGGGGCGCAGTCTGAGGGCTGAAGGGGTCCAGAAAACCTTTGTTTTCGCCCGCGGTCATCAAACGACGCTCCACGCCCAGCTTGTCCATCAAGCCTGTGAAACCGAATCCGTCCATCAAGACACCAATGCTGCCGACCAGACTGGCTTTGTCGACAAAAATTTGATCTGTGGCTGCGGCGATGTAATAAGCGGCAGACGCACAAGACTCTTCCACCACCGCATAAATGGGTTTGTTGTGCAAAGCCCGCAAGCGCGTGATTTCGTCGTTGATCAAGCCCGCTTGCACAGGGCTGCCGCCGGGTGAGTTGATCAACAGGACCAATGCCATGGAGCCGGGGTCTTCGAGCGCTGTGCGCATGGCCGACATGACGTTTTGAGCGCTCGCCTCGGTATCGGGGGAAATCTCTCCCACGATGTTGACCAGGGCCGTGTGCGGGAAGCTGGGGCTGGTGGATGCAGCGCCGAAACTGAACAATTTCCAAAGCACCAAAACAAAGATGCCCAACCAAACCAGTCGCAGCCCCAACTTCCAGCGCCGCGCTGCCTGCTGCTCTTGCAGTTGGGCGAATGCCAGTTTTTCCAGGGTTTGCCGGGCCCAACGCTCCTGGACCTCCATGGCAGCCGCGCTTTGACCCGGCTCGGGCAGGGGCAGGTCTGAGCGTTCATCGGGCTTGGGCAGGGTGTCCTGAGGGTCTTGCATGGTCAAAATTCAAGGGGTTTCAAGTTGTAGGCAGTATGCCAGTGAACCACGCCATCGCGCTCTGACAGGTCTATTTTGACCAAGCCGCCACGGCAGGGGCCGCCCGCGCAGGCCCCGGTCTCGGGCTGGTAGGTGGCTCCATGCGTGGCACACATGAGCCAGCGCCCCGTGTTGTCATAAAACCGGTCGGGCTGGTAATCCATCTCCATCGCCACATGGGTGCAGCGGTTCAGGTAGGCGTGCACCTGGTCTTGGTAGCGGATGGCAAAAGCTCGGCAAGTCTGCCCGGCGTAAACGATGTCAAAAGGCACAGCTCGCCCACCGTTGACCAGGTCGGCGCTGTTGCACAAAGGGACCATGGGCTCCATCTGCGGTCCTGGTTTCAAGCGTGTTGCAACAACCAGCCGTGCAGTTCGCGCACGCTGTGAGCCACGTGACGCGGTTTCAGGCCATGAAAAGCATTGGGTTCGTGCGCGCCGTAACTCACGCCCACACTGGCGCAACCCGCATTCAAGGCCATTTGAAGGTCGTGCGTGGTGTCGCCAATCATCAGGGTGCGTTCGGGCTCGACGCCAAACTCACGCATCAACTCGTGCAGCATCAAGGGGCTGGGCTTGCCAGCGGTTTCATCGGCCGTGCGCGAGCCATCGAACACGCCGCGCAACTCGACCACCTGCAGGGCTTCGTTCAGACCGTGACGGCTTTTACCCGTCGCCACCGTCAGCCAGTGGTGGCGGGTTTTCAGGTCGTCCAGCAAATCGAGCACGCCGTCAAACAGGCCGATGTCGTTTTGGTGCATGAGGTAATGGTGGCGGTAGCGCTCACCCAGTTCGGGGTATTTGTCCTTGGGCACATCGGGCGCAGCATGGGCCAGCGCAGGCCCGAGCGACATGCCGATGACATAAGAAGCGGCTTGGCGCGTGGGCTCTTGCCCGCCCACATCCACCACCGCGCGCTGGATGCAGCGGGTGATGATGGCGGTGGAATCAAACAGGGTGCCGTCCCAGTCAAAAGCGATCAGGTCAAACTGGCGGGGTCTTGAGTTGGGCATGGTCCAGGTACGCTTTCAATTCGGCAGGCAAGTCGGCCTGCAGGGCAATCCGCTCGGCGCTCACGGGGTGGCTGAACTGCAAGCGCCAGGCATGCAAGAACATGCGATTGAGGCCGGGCAGGACCGCCGGTTTGTGGAGCTGACGATTCCACTCGAAATCGCCATATTTGTCATCGCCCGCGATGGGATGACCCTGCGACGACAAGTGCACCCTGATCTGGTGGGTACGCCCGGTTTTGATGGTCACTTCCAGCAAAGTGGCCCCCGGCAGGCGCCCGGCCACCTTGACCCAGGTGATCGATCGCATGCCGTCCGGGTCTTCGGACGTGGTCACTTTGACGCGCCTCTCGCCCTCCATCCCGTCCTTGCCCGGCAGCAAATACTTGACCAGAGGCAAGTCGATCAATTTCAGTTTGGCGGGCCAGTCGCCTTGAACCAGCGCCAGGTAAGTCTTGCCCGTTTCGCGTTCGCGGAACTGGTCCTGCAAGTTTTTGAGGGCGCTGCGCTTTTTGGCCACCAGCAAGATCCCGCTGGTGTCGCGGTCCAGCCGGTGCACCAGCTCCAGCAATCTGGCCTGGGGTCGGGCTTGGCGCAATTGCTCAATCACGCCAAAGCTCACGCCCGAGCCGCCATGCACCGCCACGCCAGCGGGTTTGTCGATCGCCATCAGGCTGTCGTCTTCCAGCAAAACCGGGAATTCTCGGCCAGGCGCGGGTTGGGCTGCCTTTTCGGCGACCTTTTCGGACACCCTCACAGGCGGCAGTCGCACCTTGTCGCCCACGGCCAACCGGGTCTCGGCCGAAGCCCGGCCCTTGTTGATGCGCACTTCGCCGCTGCGGATGATGCGGTAAACATGGGTTTTGGGCACCCCTTTGAGCTCGCGCATCAAAAAGTTGTCCAAACGCTGGCCCGCAGACTCCTCGTCCACCCACAACCATTTGACGGCGGGCGACGCGGCATCGGACTTGGCCCCTATAATGTGATTCACTGGCAATTGGTTGTAAGTGGTTGATTCAAATGGAAATGAATTCCTGTCCAGCGGGAGTTTAGTCCACCACCACCGCGCCAAACCAGATGTTCGATGCCATCCCCGGCACGATTTGCAGACTGAAGGCCAACGCCAACAGTGGCAAAACGCCCCGAGGTTGGGCCGACGCCCAGAAACCCAGATACGGAATACCCCCAGTTCAGCAGCCCCCCGGGCTGCTGGGCGGATCAAAGCGAGATGCTTGTTGTGTTGTTCGGAACTTTGCTGATGTACTTGGAACGGCTCACGAAGCCATGCTCCATCGTCACGCCTGGTGACCGCCAGTTTGTCCTGGATACCGGGGAGAGCCCCCGGCAGTGGACGACCCTGTACACGCCTTTTGCCTCGCCCCATCCACGCGCCTCGATCCCCATTGCTGTGCTCACGCGCAGTTGAATGGCGATCATCCTCGGCAATTCCCTTCGTTTCAGGCGTCAGCTCCGGCAACGTGGGCTTCGCGGTTCCCAAGAACCGGAAGCCGGTTGTGTAAACAGGTTTTCGCGTGCAGTCATCTTGCTGCACCGAAGCCACGCTGACAAGAGAAGGAACGCATCATGAAACGGATGCTGATCAACGCCACGCAAGCTGAAGAGCGCCGCCTGGCCATCGTCGATGGACAAAAACTCCTCGACTACGAAATCGAAATCGAAGGCCGCGAACAGCGCAAGGGCAACATCTACAAAGCCATCGTCACGCGCGTCGAGCCCTCCCTCGAAGCCTGCTTTGTGGACTATGGCGAAGACCGCCACGGCTTTTTGCCCTTCAAGGAAATCTCGCGCCAGTACTTTGCTGAAGGCGTGTCCGTCAGCCAGGCCCGCATCCAGGACGTCATCAAGGAGGGTCAATCCCTCTTGGTGCAGGTCGAAAAAGAAGAGCGCGGCAACAAAGGCGCGGCGCTGACCACTTTCGTCAGCCTGGCGGGCCGCTATGTGGTGCTCATGCCGAACAACCCCCGTGGTGGCGGTGTCAGCCGCCGCATCGAGGGCGACGACCGCGCCGAACTCAAAGAGGCGATGGACCAACTGGAGTACCCCAAGGGCATGTCCATCATTGCCCGCACCGCCGGCATTGGCCGCTCTGCGCCCGAGCTGCAGTGGGACCTGAATTACCTGCTCAAACTTTGGACGGCCATTGACGGCGCCACCCAAGGCAAAGGCGCTTTCCTCATTTACCAAGAATCCTCGCTGGTCATTCGCGCGATTCGTGACTATTTCAACAACGACATCGGCGACATCCTGATCGACACCGACGACATCTACGACCAGGCTCAGCAGTTCATGAGCCATGTGATGCCCGAGTTCGCAACCCGCGTGAAGCGCTACCGCGACGACGCACCACTCTTCAGCCGCTTTCAGATCGAGCACCAGATCGAATCGGCCTATGCCCGCACGGTGCAGCTGCCGTCTGGCGGCGCCATCGTGATTGACCATACCGAAGCCCTGGTGTCGGTGGACGTGAACTCGGCCCGTGCCATCAAGGGCGGCGACATCGAAGAAACCGCCACCCGCACCAACCTGGAAGCCGCCGACGAAGTGGCCCGGCAAATGCGCCTGCGCGATTTGGGCGGCTTGATCGTCATCGACTTCATCGACATGGAAGAAAGCAAGAACCGCCGCGATGTGGAAAACCGCCTGCGCGACGCCCTGCGCCAAGACCGCGCCCGCGTGCAATTCGGCTCGATCAGCAAGTTCGGCCTGCTGGAAATGAGCCGCCAGCGCTTGAAGCCTGCTTTGAGCGAAGGTGCCTCGATCCCTTGCCCACGTTGCGGCGGCGCTGGCCACATTCGTGACACCGAAAGCTCGGCGCTGCAGATCCTGCGCATCATCCAGGAAGAATCCATGAAGGACAACAGCGCGGCTGTGCACGCGCAAGTGCCCGTCGAAGTGGCGTCTTTCCTGCTCAATGAAAAGCGCTCCGAGATCGCCAAGATCGAATTGCAGCAACGCATCAATGTGCTGCTGGTGCCCAACAAGTCGCTGGAAACGCCGCACTACAAGCTGGAACGGCTGAAGCATGACGACCCACGCCTGGACCGCATCGAAGTCAGCTACAAGATGGCCGAAGAGATCGAAGACGCCACCACCGTGACGCGCCGTTCGCAAGAACCCACCAACAAGCAAACACCCGTCATCAAGGGCGTGCTGCCCGATGCGCCGGCACCGGTTGCCCCGCTCAAGCCAGAAGCACCGACCGCCGCAGCCAAACCTGCGCGCAAGTCTGCGTCCGCAGCAGGGGTCGCCCCGGCTGCCACGGGCGGTTTCTTTGGCTGGCTGAAAAGCCTGTTCGGCGGCAACGCCCCGGAAGCGGTGCCAGCCGCTGTCGGCAAAAAGGATGGAAAAACACGCGAAGGTCGCCAGGGCGAGCGCCGCACCGAAGGGCGTGATGGTGTTCGTGAAGGCCGTCGTGGTGGTCGCGATGGTCGCCGAGGCGAGCGCACCGAAATAGCCAATGCGGAAGTCCGCGCCCCCCGCGAGGGCGGTCGCCGTGGCGAAGGTCGCAGTGAGGGCCGCGCCGAAGTCCGCAACGAGTTGCGCGAAGGCGAAGCCCGTCCGGCACGCGGCGAGCGCGCTGAACGCACTGTCGCTGACCGTCCTGCCCGTGAAGGCCGTCGCGAGGCTCGTGGTGAAAACCGTCAGGAAGGCAAAAATGAAGGCCGCAGCGATGCCAGCCCCGAGTTGAATGCCGATGGCACCGAAGTGCGTCAAGAGCGTGCCCCCCGGGGGGAAGGCCGCGCTGAGGGTCGCCGTGAACGTGGAGAACGCGGCGGTGAAGCCCGTCGAGAGCGAGGTGGCGAACGCCGCCCGGCAGACAACGCAGCCAACACATCCAACGAAAACAGCCTCGCCACCGAGGTGATCGCGGATCAAGGCCCAGAAGCCCAGCTCGCCCCAGAAGCTGGCGCGCCCGCTGACGCAATCGGTGAACGCCGAGAGCGCCGCTCTCGTGACCGCTACGGCCGTGACCGTCGTGACCGCGCCAGCGAAGAAAACCCGGCTCAAGACAACGCCACCCCCGCTGCCGCCGAGGCCAGCACCGAAGACGACCGCCCTGCACCACGCTCTTACTTTGAGCGGGCACGACAAGCCGCTGCGGCCCCCGCTGCCGAAGACTCGGTCGCCAGCACGGCAAGGCCTGCCGACTCCGTGGCCGCAGTCCCTGAGGTGTGGACTGCGCCAGAGGTGACCGATGTTGTGGCCGGGCCTGCAGCAACACCTGCGGCTGCGGCCGCAGACTCAGCGCGCATCGGCTTGCCCCGCGTCAATAGCTACACCCTGCCGATGGAAGGACTGCAAGCACTGGCGCAAAGCTCGGGTCTGGTTTGGGTGAACTCCGATGCCAGCAAAGTGGCTGCCGCGCAGGTGGCCATTGCCGCCGAACCCCAAGCGGTTCGCGTACCCCGTGAGCGCCCGCCTGCGGTGGTGCTCCATGAAGGCCCGCTGGTTCTGGTGGAAACACGCAAAGACCTCAACACCTTGAAAGTGCCATTCTGAGTTGGGCATGTGAGCCTCTGTCGCCCACAAAAAACCGGGTCTGATGGCCCGGTTTTTTTGGGGGTGGGAGAGGTTGAGCCTGCGAACCGAAACATCGCCTGGGCCGTCAGGCGACACACCCGAAAAAAATTTTCAGTCGAGTGAACACACCGCCGCCTGCTTCCAGGCCAGCGCTGCTTCCTGCGGGTTCTGGCGCTGCTCGGCCAGTTCGGCCAAGACGATCCAGGCCTTTCGCTTGAGCGCAGGGCTGTCCAGATTTTTGGCGGCTTGGCTCAACAGGCTTTGGGACTTTCCCCAAAGATGGTGCCGCCAATACAGCATGCCCGCCAAATATTGCAAATGGGCCGACCTGGGCTGCGATTGCTGGGCACTCTCCAAACGCGACAGCCAGACCAGCGCATCTGGGGCATCCACATCGGGCAGGCAGGCCTCCAGGGCCTGGACAAACCTCACCCGTTGCTCGGTTGACCAACTGGAGTGCTGCGCCTGGAGGGTAGGCCACAGGTCCTGCAGCCAGGTCCTGCCCATCTGGGGGGTGCCGCCCAGCTTTAACCAACGCAAGACCGCCTCTGCCGCCACCTCGGGCATCAAACGCTGGGCGTCGGTCAGGCGCTTCCAGGTGCGCTGCAAGGCGTCTGTGTCGTGCGTGTGGGCAATCAATTCCAGCACCAAGCGGGGCAACAGGCTTTGGGCGGCAACCGGCGAAAAAGCCTTGTGCTTGGCCAGCAATGTGGCGATTTCAAGCGCCTTGGCAGGTTGACCTGCCAAACGGGCTGCCTTGAGCTGAAGCCGCATCGCCACCATGCGCCGACCTGCTGCAGGCGGCAAAGCCTCCAACTCATCCAGGCTGGCAGCAGCGTCCCGGTCATCCAGCATCCAACGGGCCGCACGCATGCGCGTGCCCTCCAGCAAAGTTTGACGCTCACTGGCTTGGGCTTGCCAAGCCTGGGATGTCGCTTGCTCAAGATGGTGCTGCCTTTGGGCCTTGTCCTGCAGGGCATGAGATGCCTCGGCTGCCATGATGTGCGCCAGGGCACGCAAAGACACGGCATGCTCCAGAGTCACGCCAGTCTCTGCCAGCAAGGCCTCTTTGCTCAAGGCTTGTTCAGCCGATTTACGGGCACGCAAAAAACGCCCCGCCATGAAGTGCCCGATCGAATCGAGCAATGCCGCATGGCTGGCTCTTTCTTTTTGTTGCAATCGCCAACGCTGGGCTTTTTGCGGCAATGAGAAAAAAGCGGCCAGCGCACGCTGAGCCAGAATCACCAAAACCACCACCGACAACACCAGCACAAAAGCCAGGTTCAGAGACATGTCCACCCTGTGCGGGTAAAGAAACAAGCTGACAGTACCCTGGTTACTCCCGGCCAACCAAGCCCCCGCAGCAGCCAAGGCAAACAGGGCAATGAGCCACAGAGCTGCACGCATGGCGCTTTACCTTTCTGCAGCGGCTGCATTCAAGGCCGCCAGTGAAGCCTCAATGCGGGGCACCTCGGCGGTGCGAACTTGTTCGCTGGTTTGCTCCAGCAACTGCAACAATTGGGTCGTGCGCCGAGATTGCGGCTCAGCATAGCGACGAACCAAAATGGCCGAGGCACTGAGATCGGCTCGCACCCCATCCTTTTGCCGGGCCAATAAACCCAACCTGGCATTGAGCAACTTGAGTTTGATGTTTTCACGAACAAAAAAAGCTTGCTCGGGCGACAACAAAGCGGCCTCTGGAGCATCAATGCGGCTGACCCTGAACAAGCTCCTGAACTCGTCGCCCATGCGTGTCAAGCCAGCCATCCACCATGACAAGGTGCTGGGCATGCCCGGCATTTCGGTGTGGGCGCGCGACTTGTTTTGAGACGACAAAGCCTCATTGGCCAAGACCAGGCCATCCACCAAGGTCACCCCCTCGTCCAGCTTGACCATCAGGCCCGGCAAATCGAAGGCCGGCAAATTGTTCAGACGCTCCAGGTCTTTTTCGAGCGCGCGCGAGACCGTCAACAAACGGGGCTGAGCTGAACGCTGCACGCGCTTGTGGGCCGATTTCAGGGCGGCGAGCAAGGGCTCGGTGCTGCCCGTCATCAAGGCTTGCTGTTGGGCAATGCGCAAAGCAGACTCCATGTCCACCACCATGTTTTCATCCCGGGTGCGCGAAAGGCTTTGCATCAGATCATCCAACTGGCTGCGCTGCTGCGCCAACTCTGCCAAACGGGCCTCCAGAAGCGCCACCCGTGCGCCGTTGTCCTGCACGGTTTCCTGCGCTTGTTTGGCCCAGGTTCTGGCCTCCAGGGCTTGCGCCCCCGCATCAGCGCTCTGGCGAGCCAGTTGTTCCTGAATCCGCTCCAGCTTTTGCCACAGGAAAACCGAAGACAAGAGACCGATCACAGCCAAAGCCGCTACCACCCTCAACACAAGCCAGGAGCGCTGCGCCGCAGGTGTGCCGGAGGTACTGGCCTGGGCTGCAGGCTCAGGGCTGGGGACGACTTCTGTTGGGTCTGTCATGGGCTGGATTTTATAGACTGCGCCTGGGCCTGCAGTCCAGGCGGCACCAATTCAACACAAGGCCAGCCGGATTGCCTCAACTTCTGGGCGATACGGGGATGGGTCGCCAGGGCTTTGGCGTGATCCAGGGGCAGGTCGGGACAAGCCTGCATCAAATACTGGGCCGCTTCGGAGCTGCTGAACAACCATCGGCTGCCGTCGCTCATGGCCTGGCGTGCACGCTGTTGCTGGCCCGGGGTCAAGCGAGGGGGCTGGCGCACATAAGCCACCGTCTGGTGCACCCGAAGACCCGCCGCCTCCATCTGCAAGGCCAACCAGTCACGCCCTGCCAATTGACCTTGTGCATCAGCACCGCGCACAATCAAAACAGACGGTTGCTCTGCAGACGCCGTCAAATTCAAGGCCTGCCAGCGCTTGACGTCGGCTTCAACGCGATGCGCCACGAGAGACCAAAGCGCTTCGGAGTCAAACTGCGAAGCTGCTTCATCGGGCGAATCGATCCAATCAGCGGGCCACGCTGCTTGCAGCAAGGCCGCCCGTGTCCCGGGCCCGGTGGACCAGGCGCGGCAATCGTTCAAGGACAAGTTATCAGGGCGCGCCGCCATGAAAAATCGCACCGCATTGGCGCTGACAAACATCACCGCCAGATGCTTGTGTACCTCTTGCCAGACAGGCGTCAAGACCGAAGGCTCTGGCAATGCGGCAATTTCAATCAGGGGCAGCGTCTCGCAGCGCACGCCCCGGGCCTGCAAGTCATCGGCCCAGGCTTTGGCTTCGCGCTCAGGCCGGGTGACGATCACACTTGAAGATGCCGAGGCAGCCAGCGCCATGTCTGCGCCAGCGCTCAACGCGCTCCGCCGTCACGCAAGGCTTGGGCCACGCGCAGGCCCAGTGCCTCGGCGGCCTGCAGGCCATCGGCACTGGCTTGCGCATGGGCCGTGACCAAGGTGGTCGCACCTTCCGGGTCGCCCCAGGCCGCTTGCAACTTGAGCACGTCACCCTCAATGGTGGCATGCGCCGCCAAAGGCATGGAGCAACTGCCGCCCATGGCGCGGCTCACCGCCCGCTCGGCCGCCACACGCCGCCACGACGGCGCATCGGCCAACTGGGCCAGCAAGGCGCGCAAGTCGGCCCGGTCACTGCGGATCTCGATGCCCAGTGCGCCCTGCCCTGCGGCGGGCAACATTTGGTCGGTCTCAAAAATGTGGCGAATCCGCTCGCTCATCTCCAGACGCTTGAGGCCCGCAGCCGCCAGCACAATGCCCGCGTACTGGCCTTCGTCAAGTTTGCGCAGGCGCGTGTCCAGGTTGCCGCGAAGGGGCTCGATTTTCAGGTCGGGGCGCAGCGCGCGCAGCAACACCGTGCGGCGCAAGCTGGAGGTGCCGACCACCGCGCCCTGGGGCAGATCTTCCAGTCGGGCGTATTGCGGCGAAACCCAAGCATCACGCGGGTCTTCGCGTTCCATCACGCAGGCCAACTCAAAGCCCTCGGGCATGTCCATGGGCACGTCTTTGAGCGAATGCACCGCGATGTCGGCATGCCCCTCTTGCAGCGCCACTTCGAGTTCCTTGACAAACAGGCCTTTGCCACCGACCTTGGACAAGCTGCGGTCCAGAATTTGGTCTCCCTGGGTGGTCATGCCCAACAATGAGACCCTGCAACCGAGCCCCTCCAGCAAGGATTTGACATGTTCGGCTTGCCACAAAGCCAATCGGCTCTCTCGGGTGGCAATGACGATGGCGGGCGGTGCAGTCTCGGTCACGGCAGGGTTCCTGAAAAAATTTTGACCCCATCAAAATGAAATCAAGTGGTCATTTTGTCTCTCCTGTCGATGCTAGCATGGCATCAAGGGAAATTGACACCCCCGATTGACACCGACGCGCACCCGGTGCGCCCGCTCTTTCACACACTCAGCCCACAGTACACGATGAAACAGGCCACATCAGACCACGCCTTGCCCCTCGCCAAACCCGCCATCAGCACCCGCGAAAAACGCGACAGCGAACGGCCCCTGGTGGAGGACATCCGCTTGCTGGGCCGCATTTTGGGCGATGTGATTCGGGTGCAAGAAGGCCCCGAGGCCTACGAGCTGGTCGAGCAAATCCGCAAGTTGTCGGTGGCTTTCAGGCGCGACGCCGACCACGAGGCCGACAAGGCCCTGAAAAAACGGCTCAAAAGCCTGCCGGGCGACCGCGCTGTGAGCGTGATCCGCGCCTTCACTTATTTCAGCCACCTGGCCAATCTGGCTGAAGACCGTCACCACATCCGCCGCCGCGCCATCCACGAACGTGCAGGCCACACGCAAGAAGGCAGCATCGACGTGGCGCTGCAGCGCCTGCGCTGGGCGGGCATCACGCCGCGCAGCATCTCGGACATGCTGGCCACCAGCTATGTCTCGCCCGTGCTCACGGCCCACCCGACCGAAGTGCAGCGCAAAAGCATTCTGGACGCCGAGCGCGACATCGCCCACCTGCTGACCGAGCGCGACGCCATCAAGGCCCGCGCCGCTGCCGTCAATGCCGCCAAAGACGCGCTCAGCCCCAAAGAACTGGCCGCCAATGAGCTGCAAATGCGCGCCCGCGTGATGCAGCTGTGGCAAACCCGTTTGCTGCGCTTGACCAAACTCACCGTGGCCGACGAGATTGAAAACGCGCTGAGCTATTACGAAGCCACCTTTTTGCGCGAAATCCCCAAGCTCTACGCCGAGCTGGAGCTCGCATTGCCCGGCCAACCGATTGCCAGCTTTTTGCGCATGGGCCAGTGGATTGGCGGCGACCGCGACGGCAACCCCAACGTGACCGCGCAAACGCTGCAACACGCCCTGACCCGCCAAAGCGATGTGGCCCTGCGCCACTACCTGACCGAGGTGCACTTTTTGGGCAGCGAATTGTCGCTGTCGGCCATGCTGGTGCCCTTTGGCCCCGAGATGCTGGCCCTGGCCGCGCGCTCGCCCGACACCAACGAACACCGCCAAGACGAGCCGTACCGACGGGCGCTCACGGGCATTTACGCCCGCCTGGCCGCCACTTTAAAGGCACTGACCGGGGGAGATGCAGCCCGCCATGCCGTGGCCCCGCAAAACCCCTATGCCAACGCCGAAGAATTTTTGGCCGACCTGCACACCATCGAAGCCTCTTTGTGCAGCCACCATGCCGAGGCCGTCGCTGCGCAGCGCCTGCACCCGCTGATTCGGGCTGTGCAAGTGTTTGGCTTTCATTTGGCCACGGTGGACCTGCGCCAAAACTCGGACCAACACGAAAAAGTGGTGGCCGAACTGCTGGCCGCAGCACGCATGGAAAAACACTACAGCCAACTGGACGAAGAGGCCAAGCAAGCCCTGCTGCTGGGCCTGCTGAACGACGCCCGTCCGCTGCGTGTGCCTGGTGCCGAGTACAGCGCACACGCCGTGTCTGAGCTGGCCATCTTTGAAACCGCCAAGCGCATGCTTGGCACCTTTGGCAAACAGGCCATTCGCCACTACATCATCAGCCACACCGAAACCGTGAGTGACTTGCTGGAGGTGTTGCTTCTGCAAAAAGAAGTGGGGCTGATGCGCGGCATTTTGTATGACCCCCACGCTGACGCTGCCCCCCAAGGGAGGTCGACCGCCTTGGGGCGGCCCGGCGGCGGTCGAGACACCGGCGCGCACAACGACCTGATCGTGGTGCCCCTGTTCGAGACCATCGAAGACCTGCGCAACGCCGCGCCCATCATGCGCGACTTTTATGCCCTGCCCGGTGTGGCCGCGCTGGTGCAGCGCTCGGGCGGCGAACAAGACATCATGCTGGGCTACTCGGACAGCAACAAGGACGGCGGCATTTTCACCAGCAACTGGGAGCTGTACCGCGCCGAGATTGCCCTGGTCGAGTTGTTTGACCAACTCCAGCGCAGCCACGGCATCACCTTGCGCATGTTCCACGGCCGGGGCGGCACGGTGGGCCGGGGTGGTGGCCCCAGCTACCAGGCTATCCTGGCGCAGCCCCCCGGCACCGTGCGCGGCCAGATTCGCCTGACCGAGCAAGGCGAAGTGATTGGCTCCAAATACGCCAACCCCGAGATCGGCCGCCGCAACCTCGAAACCCTGGTCGCTGCCACACTCGAAGCCACGCTGCTGCAACCCACCAAGCCCGCCACACGCGCATTTCTGGAGGCGGCAGCGGAATTGTCCGAGGCCAGCATGGACGCCTACCGCGCCCTGGTGTACGAGACCCCCGGCTTCAACGACTACTTTTTTGGTGCGACGCCCCTCCAGGAACTGGCGCAGTTGAACATCGGCTCGCGCCCCGCCTCGCGCAAGGCCCTGCAAAAAATCGAAGACCTGCGCGCCATTCCGTGGGGCTTCAGTTGGGGCCAGTGCCGCCTGACGCTGCCCGGCTGGCTGGGCTTTGGCTCGGCGGTGGCCGCCTTTTTGGACAAGCCCGAGGCCGCCGAGCGCAAAGCGGCGCTGGCTCTGCTGCAAAAAATGTACCGCCAGTGGCCGTTTTTTCGCACCCTGCTGTCCAACATGGACATGGTGCTGGCCAAGAGCGATCTGGCCCTGGCCTCCAGATATGCCGAGCTGGTCAGCGACGCCCGCCTGCGCAAAAAAATCTTCACCGCCATCGAAGCCGAATGGCACCGCACGGCTGACGCGCTGGCCCAGATCACCGGCGAGAAGAACCGCCTGGCGAGCAACCCGGCCCTGGACCGGTCCATTCGCCACCGCTTTCCGTACATCGACCCGTTGCACCACCTGCAAGTCGAGTTGATCCGCCGCTACCGCGCTGGCCAGGCCGACGAGCGTGTGCAGCGCGGCATTCACATCTCGATCAACGGCATCGCGGCGGGCTTGCGCAACACGGGTTGAACACCGGCTTCCAGTTGGTCGCTGGCTGCCCGATAAAATCTTCCACCTATGACAAACCAACTCAACACCAAATCCCAAGCCTGGTCCGCGCTTTTTTCGGAGCCCATGAGTGAGTTGGTCAAGCGCTACACCGCCAGCGTGTTCTTTGACAAGCGCCTGTGGCAAGCCGACATCACCGGCAGCCTGGCCCACGCCGAGATGCTGACCGCACAAAACATCATCGGCGCGCAAGACCTGGCCGACATCCAGCGTGGCATGGCGCAGATCACGCAAGAAATCGAATCCGGCGCGTTTGAGTGGAAGCTCGACCTGGAAGACGTGCACCTGAACATCGAAGCGCGCTTGACCACCTTGGTGGGTGACGCGGGCAAGCGCCTGCACACCGGCCGCAGCCGCAACGACCAAGTGGCCACCGACGTGCGCCTGTGGTTGCGCACCGAGATGGACCTGATCATCGATTTGTTGGCCGACCTGCAAAAGTCGCTGGTCGATGTGGCCGAACAAAACGTCGAAGTCATCATGCCGGGCTTCACCCACCTGCAAGTGGCCCAGCCGGTGAGCTTTGCGCACCACCTGCTGGCCTATGTGGAAATGTTCAGCCGCGATGCCGAGCGCATGAGCGACGTGCGCCGCCGCACCAACCGCCTGCCGCTGGGCAGCGCCGCTTTGGCGGGCACCACCTACCCACTGGACCGCGAACGCGTGGCCCGCACCCTGGGCATGGTCGACGAACACGGCAACCCGCAGGTCTGCCAGAACAGCCTAGACGGCGTGAGCGACCGCGACTTCGCCATCGAATTCACCGCCGCAGCCAGCCTGTGCATGGTGCACATCAGCCGCCTCTCTGAAGAGTTGATCTTGTGGATGAGCCAGAACTTCGGCTTTGTGCGCATTGCCGACCGCTTCACCACCGGCTCTTCCATCATGCCGCAGAAGAAAAACCCCGATGTGCCCGAGTTGGCACGCGGCAAGACCGGCCGTGTGGTCGGTCACCTGATGGGCCTGATCACCCTGATGAAGGGCCAACCCCTGGCCTACAACAAAGACAACCAAGAAGACAAAGAGCCGCTGTTCGACACGGTCGACACGCTCAAAGACACGCTGCGCATCTTCTGCGAAATGGTGGGCGGCCAGGTCAACCCGGCTACGGGCATCAAAGAAGGCGGCATCACCGTCAACGCCGCTGCGATGGAAGCTGCCGTGAAAAAAGGCTACGCCACCGCGACCGACTTAGCCGACTATTTGGTCAAAAAAGGCCTGCCGTTTCGCGATGCCCACGAAGTGGTGGCCCACGCGGTCAAAACAGCACAGGGTTTGGGCGTGGATTTGTCAGAGTTGTCTCTGGAAACCCTGCAAAAGTTCGACAGCCGGATCGAAGCCGATGTGTTTGGCCCGCTCAGCCTGCAAGGCTCACTCAACGCCCGCAACACGCTGGGCGGCACGGCACCGGTGCAAGTGCGGGCGCAGATTGCTCGGCATCGCAGCCGTTTAGGCTGAGGGGAAAAGCCCGCCGAAGCCGTCAATTCAGATCAAAAAATTGCGGCTTTGAACATCACGGGCGTGATGAAGAACGCGAACGACGGTAATACCTCCGCTGGCAATTGGTAAGTAGTACAAGTTGTATGAGCTTGATGTGGGCCAGCACCGAATGCCTTCAGCGAGCTCAGGTCGTGCACGCCCCATCAAAGGTTGAAGAGCGAGCGTTTGCGCTTCCTGTTCAATGACATCTAAAACATGGTCTGCCGCTTCAAAGCTTTGTTCGGCGATGAAGGTCCAGGCTTCCAGCAAATCCGTCTCTGCGCTTTGCGCAAAAGATACCGTGGACATCAAGGCATCTTTTGAGCGGCACGACCACGCGCCTTGATGGCGGCCATGTCCATTGGCTTGCTTCGACCTGCTTTGACGTCTTCCATGCCACGTTCAATGTCTGACTTGAGCGCCACCAGACTTGACTGTTGAACAGACTGATACGCCTCAAAAAGCCTGAGCGCCTCACGAATGACTTCGCTGGCAGAGCCATACATGCCGGAAGCAACATGCTGACGAACACGGGCCTCGAGCTCCATGGGCAAAGATACATTGAGCGCCATTTGCGTTCCCTTTGATGCCAAAGATTGCCATATTAAGGCATTTGTTGGCAGCGCAAAGGCTCAGCGTTTTTGCACCGGATTGGCCAACAGCAAGTGGGCTGGGTAGGCCCGCATGAACTCGCGTGCTTTGTCGATGGGGGCGCTGAGCCAGGCACCGTAGCCACCCTCGTTCAAGATCGCGGGCATGCGTTTTTCGTTGCCGTTTTGACCATAGCGGTTCATCAGGGCGTGGCTGTTGGCGTTGACTGTGAGCAGGGTGAAGCTGATGATTTCTTCTTCGCCTTGTGTCCAGTGCTCCCACAAGCCCGCCACCCCCATGGGCTGGCCGTCCACGCGGGCGATGCGTGTGGGCACAGCTTTGCGGCTGCGCCAGTCGTCTTCGAAAAAGGCCTGCATGGGAATGATGCAGCGCTGGCCCTTGAGCCAGGTCTCGCGCGTGGCCGTGGCGGTGCTCATGGTCTCAAAACGGGTCACGGCCAACTTGGTGGACCGCAGCTTGGCATCAGACGCCGACTTGACCCAGGTGGGCACGAGACCGAATTGGCCTTGGGCCAATTCCATCACCAGCGGGCTGGCGGGGGCTGACGTAGAGGCGGCTTCAGCTGGATTCTCAACATGGGATTCAGAGGTGGAGTCCTGGACTTGTTCAGCCGCCACCAGCGCCTTGCGGATGAAAAAACCCGGCTGGCGCGGCCAGACTTCTTTGCCCAGCAGGGCGTCGGGCGGGGCGATGCCAAAGGCCTCGGCGTACAGGTCGGGGCTTTTCAGGCATTCGTATTGGGTGCTCATGCGGTCGATGCTAACCCACGGGCGGCGCGGATCGAACGCGCCCCTGCGACCTGATACGCTCAGAGCTCGATGACAAGACTTTCCTGCCCATGCTGATTCGCTTCAACAAGCCTTATGGGGTGCTCAGCCAGTTCACCCCTGAGGGGCGCTGGCGTGGGCTCAAGGACCACATCGACTTGCCTGGCGTTTACGTGGCGGGCCGGCTGGACGCCGACAACGAAGGCATGCTGCTGCTGACCGACGATGGCCCACTGCAGGCCCGCATTGCCGACCCGCGCTTCAAAATGGAAAAAACCTACCTGGTGCAAGTGGAGGGCATGGTGACTCAGGCAGCGTTGAACCAACTGAGCCGGGGCGTGACGTTGAACGACGGCCCCACCCTGCCCGCCCGAGCCAGCGCGGTGCAGCCGACCGCTGACCTGTGGCCACGCACCCCGCCGATTCGCGAGCGCCATAACATTCCGACCTCTTGGCTGGAGCTGGTGATTCGCGAGGGCCGCAACCGCCAAGTGCGCCGCATGACCGCCGCCGTGGGTTTGCCCACACTGCGCCTCATCCGCACCGTCGTGGGGCCCTACACCCTGGATGGCCTGCCCACAGGCACTTGGCAGCAAATCTGAGCCGGGGGCATTGGCTTGCGCCAACGCAACGCTGGTGCCCGTCGTCTTCCTGCACAATCGCGCATCTTTCAACCCCCAATGGAACCGGCATGTCTGACTTGCTGAACAAACTCGAATGGCGCTACGCCTGCAAAAAAATGGACCCGACCAAGTCTGTGTCCCAAGACAAGGTCGATCGCATCGTCGAAGCCGCACGTCTGGCCCCCACCTCCAGCGGTCTGCAGCCGTTTGAAATCTTCGTGGTGACCAACCCCGCCGTGCGCGAGCAGATCAAGCCCAAGGCCTGGGGCCAGGCCCAGATCACCGACGGCTCGCACCTGCTGGTGTTTGCCGCCTGGGACAACTACACGGCCGAGCGCATCAACATGATGTTTGACCTGACCAACGCGCAGCGCGGCGGCACCAACGAAGGCTGGGAAAACTACCGCCAGACCCTGCTCAAGAACTACCCTGCCCGCACACCCGAGGTGAACTACGAGCACGCGGCGCGTCAGGCCTACATCGGCTTGGGCGCAGCCCTGATCGCCGCCGCTTTTGAAGAAGTGGACGCCACGCCTATGGAAGGCTTTGACCCCAAAGCGGTGGACGAAATTTTGGGTCTGCGCGCTCGCGGCCTGCGCAGCGTGGTCCTCGTGCCCCTGGGCTACCGTGCTGCCGAGGGCGATTGGTTGGCAAATCTGAAAAAAGTGCGCCGCCCCACCGCCCAGTTTGTGACCGAAGTCAAATAATGACCGCGCCCGCTGCAAACGGGCTGTCTTGATGCCCTCACAAAGCCGCAGATTCTGCGGCTTTGTGCTTTAACATCAAGGGCTTCCCAAGCCGGGATGTCTACCCAAGGAACCAACATGGCCAAAGGCGAACAACGCAGCAACAAAATGGCCAAGAAGCCAAAAAAAGACACGTCACCACCCAAGACTTTCACATCCGACCGTCCTGTGGCCCCGACCACTCTGGTCGCACCTCGCGGCAAGGTCAAACCCTCCTGAGCGCACCCCAGCAAGGCGATGGCACCCGTGGCCAGCGCTTTTTGTTTTGATTGTCGGCATGACCCCCCTTTTCGAAGACGAGCACCTGCTGGTGCTTGAAAAACCCAGCGGTTTGCTCTCCGTTCCCGGGCGCGGCCCCGACAAACAAGACTGCCTGTCAGCCCGCGTGCAAGCCCGTTACCCCGAAGCGCTGGTGGTGCACCGCCTGGACCAGGACACTTCGGGCCTGTTGCTGATGGCTCGCGGCATCGAAGCTCAGCGCCGCCTGAGCCGCCTGTTTGAAACCCGGCAAGTCCACAAACGCTACGTGGCGGTGGTGGCGGGCCACCCTGCGCAATCCCAAGCGGCCGTGGAGACTGACGAAGACGGTTGGCGCACCATTGACGGACCGATCTTGCTGGACTGGGAACGCCGCCCGCTGCACATCATTCACTCTGACGGCAAAGCCAGCCGCAGCCGCTGGCGTGCCCTGCAAACCAGCGCCAGCGCCAGCCTGATCGAGCTCGAACCCGTCACGGGCCGCACCCATCAGCTGCGCGTGCACCTGCAAAGCATTGGCCACCCAATGCTGGGCGACTCACTGTACGCACCGCCGGACATCAAGGCGCTCAGCCCCCGCTTGCTGCTGCACGCACAAGAATTGGCCTTTGTGCACCCCTTCACCGAACAAGCACTTGCATTCAAGGCCCCGGTGCAATGGTTTGCCACATTGCCGTTCATCACCCCTTTGACCTAGGGGTGTGAGCATGACGGTGGCGGTGAACTCGGCCACCGGCATGCGCTGCAAGCAGTAAAAAACCAACAAGCTGCATGAGACCATGAACAGGCCGCGCAGCAACTGCCAGCGCAGGCTGTGGGTGTGCCACATGGCGCGCGCCCTCAGCGGGGCCAGCACCAGCGCGGTGCCCAGGGCCTGCACCGCGTCGCGAAACCACAGCTCCATCACCGGCGAGACGCTGAGCATGACCCATTGGCTGCTGGCATCGCTGAAGGCCAGTTCAGCGAAACGTTGATGGCAACTGGGTCCCTGGGCATTCGCCCGATAAAATAGGTTTCTTTGATTTTGAGTCTGTCTGTCCATGTTGCTTTTCCCCTTTGAGCCCAGGCGCTTGGCCCTCCTGCGCCATGCCTGTTGCCTGGCCACGCTGGTCCTGTCCTTGGGCCTGCTCGGGTGGACTTCGACCGCGTGGGCGCAAAGCCCTGCAACCGCCGAAGAAGCCATCAAAAAAGCCATTCAGGGCGGGCAGCTTGAGCAAGCTCGCCAACTGGTTCAAAAGGAACGCAAGAACGCCCCCCAGGCCGTGCAATGGCGCTTCATGGAGGGCGTGATTCAAGCCCAACAAGGTCAAATCGACAAGGCCATCGACACCTTCAAGCAAATCAGCCAAACGCATCCCGATCAATCCGAGGCCTACAACAACCTGGGTGTGCTTTATGCCTCCAAAGGCCAGCTTGATGCCTCCAAAGTATTTCTGGAGAAAGCCCTGCAAACCCACCCCAGCTACGCAGCAGCCCACCGCAACCTGTCGGATGTACACAGCCAACTGGCCAAACAAAGCTATGCCAAGGCCCTGCAGGTCGACCCCAAAGCCAAGAGCACCGCCCCCCAATTGACTTTGCTGGGCAGCATGGGCAACGATCTGCGTGGCCAGCCCCCCGCCCAGAATGTGGCTTCGATCACGCGACCTGCTTCTCCGACTTCGACTCCGACTCCGGGCCAAGCCGCCAGCCAAGTCCCGGCACCTGTCATCGCAGCGACTCCAGCTGCTGCGCCAGCCACACCCCCAGCAGCAAGCTCTTCAGCCAACGCCCGACAAGCAGAACACGCTGCCATCGAAAAAGCGGTGCGAAACTGGGCCAAAGCCTGGAGCGACAAAGAGATGGCGCGTTATTACGCCGCTTATGCCCACAACTTCACTCCCACCAACCAGGTCACGCGTGCCCAATGGGAGAGTGACCGCCGTATCCGCATCGTGTCCAAAAAATCAATCTCGGTGCAGGTGCGGGACATGAAGATCAGCAGCAATGGCGAGACGGCATCGGTCCGTTTCCAGCAGCTGTACACCTCGGATCATTTGAAGGTCAGCAGCCGCAAAACCCTGGACATGGTGCGGCAAGGTAACCGCTGGCTGATCGTGCGCGAGTCGGTAAATTGAGTTCCAGACGCGGCTTGCCGCCTTCCGATCCCCAGGTCCGCAGCAGCGTCAAGCCCGCTCCCGGCTCAATGCCCAAACCCCACCCCTGGCAACGGAAGGGCCTAGGCTGGCTGGGTGTGATGCTGATTTTGGTGGCCTGGCTCTGGTGGTGGACTGACACCGAAGGGCCTCGCATAAAAAATGCCCGGAACCAAGTCAGCCTCAGCTTGGGCTTGACTTCATCGCCAGCCCTGCAATGGCGTCTGGCCTTCAACCCACCGGCCGAGGTGTCACAAGCACCCAACGCACCCGACCCCGAGCAATCGGTGCGGCAAATTTACGCCCAATTGGGCGAGGGCGAACGGGCCCAGGCCCTGGCGACGGCCAGCATGCTGGTCGAGCGCTTTCCCAACTTCCAGCTTGGTCAGTTGCTTTACGCCGACTTGCTCAACATCAGCTCGGCCAACCCCGTGGTCTGGCCTGCTGCGGATGACAACAATGCGCCCTCTTTGCGCAAGCGCCTGGACGGACTGCTCTTGGAATCCAAACGCCGTCTTCAGCGTGACAGCGCGCAAAGCCTGCAGGGAAAAATCCCTTCAGCACTGGCCTTTCTCAGCCCACAGCAGGCTTATGTGGCGGCCGTAGACGCTTCCAAATCGCGTCTCTACTGGTTTGAAAATCGCAGTGGCAGCGATGGCCGATTGCAGCTGCACCTGGTCAAGGAAAGCTACATCTCGGTGGGCATCAATGGGATGGGCAAAGACAGAGAAGGCGATGGCAAAACCCCACTGGGTATTTATTTCATTCAGCGCAATTTGTCCGGCGAGGGCCTGCCCGATTTGTTTGGCGCAGGGGCCTTAACGCTGAACTACCCTCATGCAGTGGATGTGATGCGGAAAAAAACTGGCTCGGGCATTTGGATGCACGGCACGCCCAGTGCTCAGTACGCGAGAGCGCCGGAGTCCACCGATGGCTGCGTCGTGCTCTCCAACCCCGAAATGAGGCGATTGCTGCAAATGCCCGAGTTGCGCATGACCCCGGTGATCCTTGCGGACCAACTCGAATGGGTGAACGCTGACCAGTCCGGTCAGACATGGGCCGCCTTTAAGCCCGCGCTGGACCAATGGCTGCAAGCGCGCAATGGCCGCGACCCCGAGGCCCTGAAAATTCACTACAGTCTGCGTTATGAACAAGACGGCATGTCTTTGGTGCAAGTCTGGCCTCGACTGGCCAAAACCACCTTGGGTTACAGCCAAGCCCAGCCGCTGGAGTTGGTGTCTGTTTTGAACTGGAAAGACCAGGACAACACCATGGTGGTGACGCTGAAAGACCCCAACCAGACCCATCCCCAAGGTGGCGCTTATTTGCGCACTTATTGGCAAAAGGAAAATGGACAATGGCGGCTGGTGTATCAGGGGCCCGCCTGATCGCGCCCAGCTTGAGCCCGAACGTCACATAGCCAAACCCGCATGAACACCGACATCCCGTTTTTCAATGCTCGCATCGCCCCTGAAGGGGGCAGCTTTGACGCCTGGAAAACGCAGAGCTTGCTCGACTCGATGGAGCAAGGTGGTCTGCAGTGGCCCAGCTCCTGCCGATCAGGCACTTGCCGCACCTGCATTGGCCAGCTGGTTTCAGGGCAGGTGGTTTACGAGATGGCATGGCCCGGCCTGACATCTGAAGAAAAAGCCGAGGGCTGCGTGTTGCCCTGCGTGGCACGCCCCTTGAGCGATGTGGTGCTGCAAGATCCCTTTGCCTGATCTGTTGATCCGGCCCATTGAAGTCGTTAACCCTGTTCACGGAACAGCTTATTTTGCAGGAGCCCACCCCTGTGGGCTCCTGCAAAGACAAAGATACCCGCATGGCCAACAACAACATGGGCCATTCAAACTTCATCGGGCCTGATCAATAGGTGCCAGCGTGCGTCAGGCTTCGTCCAGGCCCAGCTCCTGGATTTTACGGGTGATGGTGTTGCGGCCGATGCCCAGTTTTTGCGCCGCCTCGATGCGGCGGCCCCGCGTGGTGGCGAGTGCCGCCTGAATCAGGCTGGTTTCGAAACGGCGGGTGAGCGCGTCCCACACATCGGTGCGGCCTGATTTAAGCAAGGCCAGGGCCTCTTGTTCCAAGCTGGGCTCCCAGCCCATGACACCAGGGTTGAACACGGCGGCGTCTAAAGGCGTGACCAAGTTGTACGCGTCCAACGGGAGGTCATGGCTGGCAAGCTGTTCTGGCTCTAACTGCCCCAGTGGGGCGTCGGCCAAGCCGCCCCCCACGCCAGAAGACAAGGCCGTGAACATGGCAGGCGCGGCCGAAGCTGACGCTGATGGGACCAACACTTCGGGCGGCAGGTCCTTGACTTCAATCACCTGCGTCGGAGCCATCACCGTGAGCCAGTGGCAGATGTTTTCCAGCTGACGCACATTGCCAGGAAACTGGAAGTGACTCAGACGCTCCAGCGCGGCATCGTCCATGCGTTTGGGCTCAACGCCCAACTGCTGAGCACTGCGCTGCAAGAAGTAACGCGCCAGCACAGGCACGTCTTCGCGCCGCTCACGCAAGGCGGGCAGGCGCAGGCGAATCACGTTCAGGCGGTGGTACAAGTCTTCGCGGAACACGCCTTCCTTGACGCGCTGCTCCAGGTCCTGGTGGGTCGCGGCGATCACGCGCACATTGGCCTTGACGGCGCTGTGCCCGCCGACGCGGTAGAAGTTGCCATCTGAGAGCACGCGCAGCAAACGCGTCTGCAGATCAAAAGGCATGTCGCCAATTTCGTCCAGAAACAAGGTGCCGCCATCGGCCTGTTCAAAGCGGCCGCGACGCGAAGCTTGCGCCCCCGTGAAGGCCCCACGCTCATGGCCAAAGAGTTCGCTCTCGAGCAAGTCCTTCGGGATGGCGGCCGTGTTGATGGCCACAAAGGGCTGGTTGGCGCGTGGCGAGTGTTTGTGCAGCGCATGCGCCACCAGCTCCTTGCCCGAACCCGACTCACCCGTGATCAGCACCGTCACATGGCTTTGTGCCAAGCGACCGATGCCGCGAAACACGTCCTGCATGGCCGGGGCCTGGCCCAACATCTCCGGCGCATCGGCGATCTTCTCTTCGGCCACGTCTTCGCGCTGGCTCTCGCCCACGGCGCGACGGATCAGCTCGACCGCCTTGGGCAAGTCAAACGGCTTGGGCAGGTATTCGAATGCACCGCTGGAAAAAGCCGAGACAGCGCTGTCCAAGTCGGAAAAAGCGGTCATGATGATGACCGGCAAGCCAGGCATGCGCTGCTTGATGGCGCTCAATAAATCCAGGCCTGAGCCACCGGGCATGCGAATGTCACTGACCAGGACCTGCGGGCCTTCGCTTTCTGACTCCAGGGCTTTCATGACCTCACGCGGATTGGTGAAGCTGCGGGTGGGCAGGCCTTCTCGCAGCAGTGCTTTTTCGAGCACAAAGCGGATGGATTGGTCATCATCTACGATCCAGATCGGCTTCATCAACGGGGCGCTTTCTGTGGGTCTCAAGGCAACGGAATCAAAATCTTGAAATCCGTACGACCGGGCTCGCTGTCACATTCGATCATGCCGTGGTGCTGCTGCACAAAGGTCTGTGCCAAAGTCAGCCCCAAACCGGAACCCCCTTCGCGCCCCGAGATGAGCGGGAAAAAAATCCGGTCCTTGATCGAGGCTGGAACACCAGGCCCGTTGTCCATCACATGCAATTCCAATGCCAGGCGATAGCGCTTTTTGCCAAAAGTGACCTGTCGCAAGATTCGGGTACGCAAGGTGATCCAGGCATCCCCGGTGGCAATCCGCTCTTGCAGAGCTTGAGCCGCGTTGTGCGCGATGTTGAGCACCGCCTGTATCAGTTGTTCGCGGTCGCCACGAAACTCGGGAATGGAAATGTCGTAGTCGCGCACAACTTTCAAGCCGCGCGGAAACTCGGCCAGGATCAAGGTGCGCACCCGCTCACAGACTTCATGAATGTTGACATCACCCACCACATGGGGCCGCCGATGGGGTGCCAGCAGACGATCTACCAAGGTTTGCAAACGGTCTGCCTCGTGGATGATGACCTGCGTGTATTCGGTCAGGTCCTTGTTCTCCAGTTCCATCTCCAGCAGTTGGGCCGAGCCGCGGATGCCACCCAGCGGATTCTTGATCTCGTGCGCCAGGTTGCGGATCAACTCCTTGTTGGCCAGCGCCTGGTCCAACAAGCGCTCCTCTCGCTCCTGGCGCGTTTGCTGCTCGAGCGGCAACAGCTCCACAATCACCTCGTCAGGCTCATCTGAAGGGGCCACGATGACATGCACAGGCAAGGGGTCTTCGTGGTGCTGGCGACGCAATTGCGCCTCATAGCGCAAAGCCGCAAACTCATTGGACCGGGCACCAACCAAGGCCGTCATCAAGGGTTGAGGATCGACAAAATAGTCCTGCAAATGCATATCGTGCAGCGAACGCCGGGACAGCCCCAGGGCATCTTCCAGGGCCGCATTGACAAAGCGGATGCGCCCCTGCCCCTGCATCACGGCTACGGGTGTGGCCAATAAATCAAAGGCCTGAAAGCGTGCCAATCGGTTCATGGTGTTCGTGCGCCGGCCACCACCGGGCGGCGGTCAAGCTCACGTTGCAAACTGTCAATGTCACGCTGTGTGCGCTCAATCGCCGCCTTGAGCGAAGCCACCCGGTCCAGGTATCTCTGGTGGTGACGGCTCTCGGAGGCCCACTTGACCGGCTCCCCATTGTTGTACTCCTGCGCCAGCGAGTTGAGTTGCTGCCGTGCCTTGTCCAACTCATGACTCACGATGGTGCGGGCTTGCAGATCGCGCTCGATTTGTTGCGGATTCTGCCCACGCGGGGATTCCGACGTGGTGCGCGACTCAGGCCCCGGGCTGACTGCAGGAGCGACGGCACGCATTGCTGCAGGCCGCGTCCCGGAAATCACCGTCACCGCCTGGGGGGCCATGCGTTCGCATTGCTGGATGTCTCTGGGGGCGTTGGTGTACTCGTTGCCACAGCGGTAAATCACCTCTTGGGACCATGCAGCAACACCCCAGCTCATGCCTGCACCGAACAGCACACCCCCCAGGATGGATGACAAACGCCTGTATGTAAGCAATCGAAACATGACCATGATTTGACTTTGTAGCAAATCGACCAGGGAAAAAACCAAAACCACATTGAACCAGAAAAAAAGGACGGCCAAGGCCGTCCTTTTTGAATTGCACGCACCGTGCAATCCGCACATGCCTTTTTACAACGAGTAGTACATGTCGTACTCGACCGGAGACACCTCGACGCGGCTGCGCGTGACTTCTTGCATCTTCAGCTCGATGTACGAATCGATCCATGCATCCGTGAACACACCGCCTTTGGTCAGGAAAGCGCGGTCAGCATTCAAGGCTTCGAGTGCCTGATCCAGGCTGGAGCAAACGGTGGGCACCAGTTTGTCTTCCTCCGGGGGCAGGTGGTACAGGTCTTTGGTCGCAGCTTCGCCCGGGTGGATCTTGTTCTCGATACCGTCCAGACCTGCCATCAACAGGGCAGCAAAACCCAGATAGGGGTTGCACAGCGGATCGGGGAAGCGCGCTTCCACGCGGCGGGCCTTGTCTGATGCGACGTTAGGAATGCGGATCGAGGCGGAACGGTTCTTGGCCGAATAGGCCAATTTCACGGGGGCTTCGAAATGGGGCACCAAGCGCTTGTAGCTGTTGGTACCAGGGTTGGTGATGGCGTTCAGAGCACGAGCGTGCTTGATGATGCCACCGATGTAATACAGGGCAAACTCGGACAGACCGGCGTAGCCGTTGCCTGCGAACAGGTTTTTGCCGTCTTTCCAGATGGACTGGTGAACGTGCATGCCGGAGCCGTTGTCGCCAGCATAGGGTTTGGGCATGAAGGTGGCGGTTTTGCCGTAAGCGTTGGCCACGTTGTGGATCACGTACTTTTGCAGCAGTGTCCAGTCAGCACGCTCGACCAAGGTGGAGAACTTGGTGCCGATTTCGCACTGGCCAGCGCCAGCCACTTCGTGGTGGTGCACTTCGACCGGGATGCCCACGGATTCGAGGATCAGGGCCATTTCGCTGCGCATGTCGTGCGTGCTGTCAACGGGCGGCACGGGAAAGTAACCGCCCTTGACGCGGTTGCGGTGGCCTTTGTTGCCGCCGTCCATCTTGGTGCCGCTGTTCCATGGGGCTTCGGCTTCGTCGATGGCGTAAAAAGTGTTGTTTGGCTCGGTGCTCCAACGCACTTCGTCGAACAAGAAAAATTCTGGCTCAGGACCGAAGTAGGCGGTGTCGCCCAGGCCCGATTGCTTGAGGTATGTCTCAGCACGCTTGGCGATCGAACGTGGGTCACGCTCGTAGGCCTTGCCATCGGTGGGCTCGATCACGTCGCAGATCATGACCAAGGTGACTTCTTCGAAAAAGGGGTCAATGATGGCGCTGGCAGCATCCGGAATCAACAACATGTCCGACGCTTCGATGCCCTTCCAGCCGGCGATGGAGGAGCCGTCAAAGGCTTGACCGTCCTCGAACTTGTTCTCGTCAAACTGTGACACGGGCACCGTGATGTGCTGCCATTTGCCACGGGTATCGGTAAAGCGGAAATCAATGAACTTGACTTCGTTTTCTTTCACCATCTTCATCACGTCTGCGACGGTCTTGGCCATCAAATTCTCCTGGGTATAAAAAGTTGGAAAGTGTACGCATTGACCATGCAGTTTTTGTGCCAACTTGCCCCATGGCACCCGCCCCAACGGCTCGGGTGCACCACGCCCCCAAGCCATGCCCATCTGGCGCTGTGCTCTGAAGGCTCAACCAGCCCACCCACCCCCGTTGAAGCACTAAAATGGTGCATTATTGCTCCATTTTAGTGCAAACCCTTTTAACGCACCAATTCGGGGCCATACTGCAGGGAGAAGGCGGTCAAACCCTGGCGCAGATCGAGGTAAGCAGCTTGTGCCGCATCGGGCACCCCTTTGACGCCCAGCTCGATGTGCCGACCCCACTGTGGGTGGTCCACGCTGGGCAAACTGAACACCTTGACGGCGGGGTGTGCGGTTTCGATCGACTCCATCAGCGGGGTCAGGGTCGCCTCCATGGCACCCCAAATGATGACCGACATTTCAAGATGCGCGTTTTGAAGAAAGTACTGGCTGTAATGCGTCTCCAGAACCGACTCGATCATGGGCCAGGCCATGACCGGGAAACCAGGCACGAAATGCACAACGCCCTGGCCAGTCCCCTGGCAACTGAAGCCGGGAATCTTGTTGTAGGGATTGCGGATGATGGTCGCGCCTTGCGGAAAGACGCCCATATTGAGGCGATGGATGTTGTCCGCCCGCTCGGGCTCATAAGCTACCCCCTGCTCTTTGGCTGTGTCCTGCATCCGTTCTTGAATCAAGGCCCTGGCTTCGGGATGCAAAATCATGGGCACCCCCAGGGCGCGGCCAGCGCATTGGCGGGTATGGTCGTCCGGGGTGGCCCCAATACCGCCGCAACTGAACACCACATCGGCTGAGTCAAACGCCCTTTGCAAGCTGGCCGTGATGCGCTCTGGCGAATCACCGATGTATTCGGCCCAACTCAGGCTCAAACCACGGGCTGCCATCAACGCGATGACTTTGGGCAGGTGCTTGTCCTGGCGTTTGCCGGACATGATTTCGTCACCAATGACGACCAGGCCAAAAGCAGGGGTCATGTTGTGCATGGAGAAAAAGAAAACTTAACGGCTTTCGCGCGGATCGACATCCGTGACATCGTTTTTGGGGTTACCCGCCAAAACCTGGGACGGCCCCAAAGCTGCAGCCAGCCGGGCGCCAGCGTGGGGCGAACCGGGCTTGGCAGGTTGCAAAGGAGCCAACTCGGGGGCCTGAGGCTCCTGACGCATGGCTTGCAAAGCACTCAAGGCAAAATGCGCAAACCACAATGACGCAAAGGCAAAGACCAGGGTGTAAATCCAGATCGCTAGGGGCACCAAAATGACAAAAGCCGCTGCAAACAAAGCGCCCGAAGCCCAGAGCAAACTGGGCGCGGTCCCCATCAAGCCAGAGACCAACCCCATGGTCCAAAAGCCCATTCGGTGTCGCGACATCAGCGCATGCCTCTCGGGCGCACTGGCAAACTCGGCCAATACATCAAAAGCCATGATGCGGTAGGCAAGCCAGCCCCAGATCAAAGCAGGCAACACCATGGCCAAGGGCGGCACCACCCACATGGGCAAGGTGATCAGGAGTGCCCCCAGGGCCAACAACATGGACCACAAAGCCCAGCCCAACCCCCGCAGGAAACTGCCACCCTTTTTCTGGGCAAGCCCCTCAAATCGTCGCTCTGCCACCAATCGGGTGAGCGCAGGGGTCATCAACCACGAAACCAACAACAAACAAACCACCACCACCAAGGGCGTCACCAAAAAGATGACCACCAAGGGCGCCACCACGGTCTTCAAATTGGGCAGCCCGACCGCCTCCAACCAAAGCCAGACCTTGTCCATCCAGCTCGATGCATCCAGCCAGGCGCGCACCTGCGTGATGGCCACATCCCAATACAAATAGCCCAGCAGCCAGGACAAGGCCACCATCAACACCAAAGGCGCAAACGACAGGGCCATGACACGGGGATGGAGGCAATAAAGGCCAGCACGCCAAAATGACTCAATCAACAATTTCATGCCGTCAAGCTTAACAGCTGAAACAGCTTGACTGTGTTGCTCGAGCATCACCTAGACAGCTCCAAAACCTAGAAAATCGGTCCATGCGTACACCCACATTGAAGGGATTCCGATGCTGCAACCCATAACCCAGACCAGCACTGTCCATGGCGTTCAACTGGAGACACAGTCGATGGCGGGTGGGTCTGCGCCCTCTGCACCCACTTTGGTTTTTTTGCACGAAGGCTTGGGCAGTGTGCGCATGTGGCGCGACTGGCCCCTGAGCTTGTGCCAACAACTTGGCTGCAGCGGCTTGGTTTACTCACGCCAAGGCTATGGCCAATCGGACCCGGTGCCAAACGTGCGCGGCCCCGCCGTCCAAGAAGGCCAGCAAAGAACCGGTCGTCTGCAGCCAGACTACATGCACCGCGAAGCGCTGGTGGTGTTACCCGAATTGCTGCGCCAACGGGGCATTGAAAAACCGGTGCTTTTGGGACATTCGGACGGCGGCACCATCGCCTTGCTGCACGCGGCCAGTTTCGAGGTGCATGCCTGCATCGTCATGGCACCGCATGTCATGGTCGAAGACGTGTCCCTGCAGGCCATCACCTTGGCCCGCGAAGCGTTTGAAAACGGCGCTCTGCGCGATCGATTGATGCCCTACCATGCCAACGTCGACTGCGCGTTTTGGCAATGGAACGATGTCTGGCTCAGTGACGCCTTCCGTGCTTTTGACATCCGCCAAGAATTGCCCCGCATCCAAGCCCCCCTGCTGGCCATACAAGGGGCCAACGACCCTTATGGCTCGATGGCCCAAATCGATGCCATCGCGGCCCAGGCCCCGCAGACCCAGCGACTCCAACTGCCCGCATGTGGCCACTCACCCCACCGGGACCACCCGCTGCTGGTGACGCAAGCCATCATCGATTTTTTGCACCGGCTCAAGGCTTGAGCAGGGCCAGATCCTGCGCGGTCAGCCAGCGCCATTGCCCCGGCGACAAGTCGCTCAACACCAGACCACCAATTTGTGAACGGTGCAAAGCTTCAACCCGGTTACCCACCGCCGCCAACATGCGTTTGACCTGGTGGTACTTGCCTTGCGTCAGGGTCAGTTTCAACTGCAAATCCCCTGCCACCTCGCAAGCCGCCGCCCTGACCGGCTGCGGGTCATCATCGAGCACCACCCCTGACAACAACCGGGCCACCATGTCGGCAGTCACTGGATGCTTGGTGGTGACTTCATAGACTTTGGGCACATGGTGCTTGGGCGAACTCATTTTGTGAATGAATTTGCCGTCATCGGTCAACAACAAAAGGCCCGTGGTGTCCTGGTCCAGTCGGCCCACCGCCTGCACGCCCTGCACCGCCGCTTTTTGTGGGCGCTGTCGCAATGGGGCTGGCAACAAGGTGTAAATACTGGGCCAGGTGGAGGGCTTTTGAGAGCACTCGGTGCCGGCAGGTTTGTTCAGCATCAAATAAGCCTGCACGGCAAACGGCCACACTTGACCCTGGACCTGAAACTGCAGCCCCTCCAGATCAAACCATTGCCCTGCATCGTGCACCGTTTCACCGTTGACCTGCACATGCCCCTGTTGAATCAATCCGGCACAAACCCGACGGGTGCCAAAGCCCTGACTGAACAAGATGTCTTCCAGGCGCATGGGTTGGAGAGATGACGCTTTCATGGGGCATGATTGTCACCTCTAAATGCCTGCACCTCTCAGCCACAAACCATGATGAACCACGCTGCGACCACCCTAGAGAACATGACACAAGCACTGCTGCAATGCCAGCGAGGCGATGCCTCTACAGCACAACTGGCCAGCTCATGGCGGCTTGGGACTGCCCAACTGCCCTTGCCAGCCCGCTATGTCCAAGTCCTGCATGACCTGCTCGACCGCATGGAATCCAGCGCCCTGTTCACCGAAGAAAGTTGCTCATTCAGTCAAAAAGACCAACTGCAAGCCCTGCAGACCTGGCTGGAAAAAGCCCACCAACAACTGCTCAGGCAAGCCACACCAGCACCCTGACAACCGTCACGCCCGAGCCAAGCGTCCGCGCCGTCAAGACCTCACCGGACAATCGGTGCAATGCTGCTGAACTGGTCGGTCCACAGCCTCAAGCCTGGCTGGTCATAAGGCTCGCTTCTGAGCACACGGCCCTGATCGTCGCGGACTTCGCGATTGACCGAGGGGTAGGCCTTCAGGTAGGCCTGGTCATGCGTCATGATGAAGTGCAGGTTCCGTCTCACATTGCGCACCTCATCCACAGCCTGGTATTTGTGCCGATAGGCCATGCCCAAAACCTCGGCCTGGGCTTTCACTATGGGGTAAAGGTTCAAATAGGCATTGGTGATGTTGATCGCGATGTGACCATCGGGCTTGAGGTGGGTGCGATAAATCTGAAACGCCTCACGGGTCAACAAATGGATGGGCACCGACCCGCCCGTGAAAGCGTCCAGCACAATCACGTCGTACAACTTGTCTTTGGGCAACTGCTCCATGCGCAAACGGGCATCCCCCAATAAAATGTTTTGCTCACCCGCTTTGCAGCTCGACAAGTTGTCAAACCACTTCTGCGCAAACTGCACCGCCGCAGGGTTGATTTCATAAAAGTCATAGGCATCGGCTTGGCGTGCATAGTTGGCCAAGGTGCCCGCACCCAAACCAATCAAGGCCACCGACAACGACGGTTTTTGGTCCATGGCCCACTTCAAGGTCTCCCCGATACCGCTGTCGCGCGCATAGTAAGTGGTCGGCACATGACGCAGCGCATCAGAAAGAAACTGCTGACCATGGGTCACATTGCCACTGAAAAACACCCGGTCATCACGCTTGGGCTCGGAGACAAAGCGACGCTCCTTGACCGACACAGTGCCATAAAAATTCCGGATCTGGTCCAGCAAAACTTCACTGCGATCGTCCTGGCGAACCTCACGCCAGGACCACGGGTTTTGCATGGCAAACAACAAAGCCACCATGACCACTGCCGTCAAGGCCCCCACGGCCTGAATTACACGACCACGGGATTGCCCCTCCAAGCGAAACAACACATGACAAGCCAACAAGGCCACCAGAACCAAGGCCATCAACCACTCGTGGTAATCGTCAAAAAATTGGGTGGCTACCAAGGTCACAAACAAGCCCCCGAACGCCCCCCCAATCGACATGCACAGGTAAAACTCAGTCAAACGTCCCGTATCCACAGGCCTGCGGCGGTACAGCTCGCCATGGCAAAGCATGCACACCACAAACAACAAAGCGTAATGCGACCAACGCACCTCGTTGACGCCATAGTCCCAATCGATACCGAGCCAGCGCGGAATATCGTTCAAGCCCGAAGTCGCCAGCAACAAAACCAGCGTGAGCAACGCAAACAACCGGGGGCGATACCAGCGGGGGTGGTCAAAAGTCAGGATGAAAGTGACCAAGTACAGGCCCAGCGTCGAAATCCACAGCCTGGGCTCGGGCGCCACATCGTGGCTGATCTGATCGGTGGTCGCGATGAAAACCAGCGAAGCCAATGCCGGCAAAGCCACCCAGGACAGGCGCTGGACCAGCGTAGGCTTGGGCTTGCTGGCCGACCCCTCTGGTGTCACGGGCACAACACCGACTGCCGCATCGCAATGGGCGGCACCGGCGGGCGTCTTGTTTTGCCACGCCCCCAAAGCCACCGGCAAACACAGCAAGGCAAACACCCAAAAACCAGCCGTCCAAAGATGCCCCATTTCCTGCTGCTCCAGCCAAGGCTCCAGCACATACGGAAAAGACAAAAGTGCCAGGAACGACCCCACATTGGACAAAGCGTACAAACGGAAAACCGATGAGGCGTGGGCCGTGCTGGTGAACCAGTGCTGAACCAAAGGCCCGGTGGTCGCCAAACAAAAATACGGCAAGCCCACACTGGCCCCCAAAATCAGCAACACCTGAAAAACCGGCGAGTCAGGAGATTCAGGCCGAAGCTCCGCCCCAGGCAGCACTCTGGCTGCGAGCAAGGCCGCCAGCACCAACAAGACCACATGGATACGCGCCTGCGTTTTTCGGGAGGGCAAGGCCGCCAACGCATGGGCATACAGGTAGCCCAGGCACAACAGGGTTTGGAAAAACAGCATGGCCGTGGTCCAAACTGCGGGGCTGCCACCAAACCACGGCAGGATTTGTTTGCTGAGCAGGGGCTGGACTTGAAACAACAAAAAAGCGCTGGTGAATATCGTCAGCGCAAAAGGCACAAAACTCCAAGGATTGCAAGACTGACTTGGCAGGGGATGGGTCATGATGACACTTGGACAGGGGATGAACCTGTGCTTTTAAATGGATAAAAAATACAAGGCCTTGCCATCCATGCAAACAGCAAATCATCTTGTCCACTCTTGATCGGCGCCGATTCTACAAGCGCCAATTTGAATCATGGCCAATCGCGTGAAGGCCCCAAGGTTGTTTGACGCTTCGTCACAAGGGTAAACACCAATAGGGCGATAAAAAATCAAGATTCATCAAAAATTAATGCAAAGAAAGATTAATCTAGTGGCTTGACCAAGGGGCTGCCCCATTCAAATCTGCCAAGCCAGCCCCCAGGCATCTCACAAGGAGTCGACCATGAAGGTATTGCGTGTTTTATTGCCCATCCTGTTGACCAGTTGGTTGAATTTGGCCTGCTCATCCACCGCAGCCCCAGCCACCGGCGCATCGGCCTACGAACCCGTGCGCGGCCAAGCCGGCAAAGATGTGATCTGGATCCCCACGCCGGAAGGCCTGATCGACAAAATGCTCACCGCCGCCAAGGTCAGCGATCAAGACAAACTGTTTGATCTGGGCGCGGGCGACGGCATCATCGCCATCACCGCCGCGCGCAAATATGGAGCGCAAGCCGTGGGCATTGAATACAACCCCGACATGGCCCAATTTGCCCGGCGCAAAGTGGCCGAAGCCGGCCTGACCAACAAGGTAAGGATCATCACAGGGGACATCTTCCAAGAAGACTTCAGTTCTGCCAGCGTGGTCACCCTTTACCTGATGCCGCACCTGAACTTGAAGCTTCGTCCCATCTTGCTCAAGATGAAGCCTGGCACTCGGGTGGTCTCGCATGCCTTCACCATGGGCGAATGGGAGCCCGACGAGACCATGTCGCACCAACACTCACAAGCCTTTTTTTGGGTGGTCCCCGCGCAAATCGAAGGCACCTGGGTCATGACCGGACTGGAAGGCGGGCCGATGCGCATGAGCCTGAGTCAAACCTTTCAAAACATAGGCGGAATACTCACCCGTGGCGGGCAGACCCATGCCATGGTGGGTGCCAGATTGCGTGGCGACGAGGTCAAGTTTCAATTCATCACCCAGGACCGCAAGGTGCACGCCTTCTCTGGCCGTGTGGAAGGTCGCCGCATCACGGGCACCGTTGTCTCTGACTTCATGCATACACCCGTCGAAATCACCCGACCCTGAAACGCACTCCCAACACACCCCCGAGCCGAAAGATCCAGATGAAAACCGATAGCTCCGCCCCCGACAAGATGCTCCGTTTGCTGCACCCGATTTCAGCCGTGGCGCTGATTGTGGGCATCGTGATCGGCGCAGGCATTTTCAAAACCCCCTCACTGGTTGCTGGCATCAGCGGAGATGCTGGCTGGGCCCTGGTGTTGTGGCTGGCAGGTGCCCTGATCTCCATCGTGGGCGCACTGTGCTACGCCGAGCTTTGCACCGCGTATCCCAATGCCGGGGGTGACTACCACTTTTTACACAGGGCTTTTGGGCGCAACCTTTCTTTCATCTACGGCTGGTCACGCGCCACGATCATCAACACAGGCTCCATCGCCTTGCTGGCCTTTGTTTTTGGCGATTACATGAGCACGCTGGTCAACCTGGGCACCTACTCCAGTGCCATCTGGGCACTGCTCATTGTGGTGGTCTTGACGGTGGTCAACCTGGCTGGCATTCACGCTTCTTCGCGCATCCAGACCTGGTTGACCTTGACCGAAATTGTCGGCTTGCTGGCCGTTGTCGCGGCAGGACTCTGGGTCGAAGCCCCCGCCTCTGGCGTCATCCAATGGTTTGTCCAAGCGCCAGCGCCAGCGCAATGGGGGTTGTGCCTGGTCTTTGTCTTGCTGACCTTCGGCGGCTGGAACGAAGCGGCCTACATCTCTGCCGAATTGAAGGGTGGACCACACACCATGGTCAAGGTCATCCTGGCCAGCATGCTCACCCTGACGCTCATTTACCTGCTGGTCAACACCGCCTTGCTGTTGGGCCTGGGCTTGAGTGGCTTGAGCCAAAGCAAAACCGCTGCAGCCGATCTGCTGGGCCTGGCCTTTGGTCCGTGGGCACAAAAAGCGCTGGGCTTGTTTGTGGCCATTGCCGCATTGACCAGCATCAACGCCACCATGTTTGTCGGCGCTCGCACCAACTTTGCAGTCGGCAGCGACTGGAAAGCCCTGCGCAAACTGGGACAGTGGCAACTGGACATTGGCAGCCCCCGGCAAGCTTTGCTCTTGCAGGGCCTGATCAGCATTGGCCTGATTGGATTGGGCACCCAAGAAGCTGACGGCTTTTCGGCCATGGTGGAATTCACCGCCCCCGTGTTCTGGGGCTTCTTGTGCCTGGTCGGGCTGGCCTTGCTGAGCTTGAGGCAAACCGATCCGCACACCACGCGCCCCTTCAAAGTGCCGTTTTACCCAGTGCTGCCCCTGATTTTTTGTGCCGTCTGCGCATGGCTGACCTATTCCAGCATCACCTATGCCATCTCTCAAAAAGCCATTCACGTCTCCATGTGGCTCATTGCCAGCGGCGTTCTGGCCTTGCTGATTTTGCGGGCGCGCGAAAAAACCCTCGACCAAATCCCCCGCCGAATTTGAGGGCAAGACAACCCGATGGCCCGAATTTGACTGGGTGGCAGAGCGCGTTGACGGGTCGTACACGAGGCCCGCGTTCACCTACCGTGGATCTTTTTGAAAACCCACGGTACGTGAAGTCGGTCTTATTTCAACACCACAGAATTACCCCCCAAAGGTTTTGACTCAGCAGGTTTGGCGGCGCCATGCATGACCGCCATGAATGCAACGATGGCAGTCTTCTGTTCATCATTGATTTTTGAGGGATTGTCGAAAGGCATCAGCATTTGCAAGTATTCAAACAAGCCCTTGGTTGTTGCAAACTTTGACAAGTCTGATCCCGCTCCCCAAATGGGTCTTGGAAAGACAGTGGCATCACGCCCATTCGCACCGTGACACAAAGCGCAATTTTGTTGGTAAAGTTTTTCACCCACAACGACTTGCGCACTGCTGTTGGCTGGGAGCTTGACGGTTTGAGCCATTGCACCGTGGCTGCCGAACCCCATGGAGACAAGGGGTCCAACAACCATCAAAGTGCTCACCCAAAGTTTTGACTGAACGTTCATATCGTGCATCAGTCCTCAAACAACTTGCACTTTGAACTTCGCAATGGCGCCGTTGGCCATGCCCAAAATATTGAGGGGCACCGTTTCGGGCTGCATATTTCCTGCCGTATCGATACCCCGTGTTTCGATCACATGATTGCCGCGGGGAGCATCCCACATGAAGTCAAAACGCACCCAGGTATAACGCCCCAGGTTGGGACCTTGAATATGCGCACGCTGCCAAGGGCCGCCATCCACCCGGTATTCAACTGCCCGAATACCGTGTTGAGGTGCCCACGCGTAGCCTCGAACCAATTGGCGTCCCACAGGCAACTTTGGCAGCTCACCTCTTTTGAGAGGGTAATTGGCCGGAATGGAGGGCGACTTGTCCAAAACCAGCGGCACGGTGATCACGGATTTAATGGGCATCCAGGTCACCATGGGGCCTTTCACGTCAGCCGGCGTGATGCCTCCGATGAATTCATCGGTCGGACCCACTGCCGGTGCCTGATAGTCTGGCCCAATGTAGACCTCCCCCTTGGTGTTCAACCGAACCCAATGCTGATGTGAGTCAACGCGCATCTCGGTCAGCCACTTGATGGAGGCCGTGCCGCCCCAGCCGGGCACGATCAAGCGTACGGGAGCGCCATGATCGGGCAACAAGTCGTTGCCGTTCATTTTGAAACATATGCCGATGTCATCTCCACGGGCAATCAACTCGGACACCGGCATTGGACGCCCCATGTCGTTGCCATCGACCCCAGACCAAAACAGCGCGGATTTGGCGTCTTTTTTGAGCCCGACCAATCCAAAAATGTGACTCAGCGGCACATACTGCCACTCGGCTTGTCCAACGGCCCCAAGCACCCAGTTACCACCGGCCACCTGCGTTTGACCCTGCTGCTCCCAGAATAACGAACGACCATTGCCATGGCACTCCATCGTTGCAATGATGGTGCGCGAAGGCATTTTCACCAGGTCGTCATACGTGATTTCAATTGGTCGCTCAATGGCATTGCCATGAATTTTCATTTTCCAATTGCGCGGGTCCAGCACTGGCCGTTGTTCAACCATGGGGGTCGGGTAATGGTTGCGCACATAAAACTCTTCAACAGGCGTGATGAAAGTCGAAAAATTCCAATAATTACCGCTGCGCACGGTGGCCCCAATGTTGAGCAAACGGGAGTCGTCCTTGAGCAGTACTTTCCTTGCAGGAGCAGGAGCAGGAGCAGGAGCAGGGGCTGATGCAGCCGCCTGCGCCATGGCGGCCGGTGCCGCCAACGCGGCACCAAAAGCGCCTGCAGATACAAAGAACTGTCGACGACCTGAGGGGTCGTGCGTGCGCACGGCACCCTCCATGATTTGAGTTTCCTGGGCTTGTTGCTTGGTCAACGACATGGCGTCTCCTTGAGTTGTGTGAAAGAACCACACCATCTGTGCACATTGCGTGCCAGTCCTCAGACGCCCTTCCAGAAGGCCTTTCAACCGGAAAACGGCCCAATAATCGGGGTTTACCCTGTGATTGTGTTTCGTTTTGGTAACATCAATGTGGGCGCATGGTAGCATTCTCGTAACAAAATGAGGTGCCCCACCATGCCGACACGGCGAGAAATCTTGATCACCAGCGCTGCCTCAACGGCTCTTGCAACCAAGACTGCGTGGGCAAAACCTGGCGCTGAACCCCTGAAAATTGGTTTGACGCCGGTGATATTGACGGACCAATTTGCCTTCTTGTCGCGGTGGGGCAAATACTTGAGCGACCAAACTGAGCACCCTGTGAGCTTTGTCGTCAGGGAGTCTTATCAGTCGATTCTGGATCTTTTGATGGGCGGTCAAGTCAATGCCGCCTGGATTTGTGGTTACCCCTATGTCCTCATGCAGGCCCGACTCGATCTTCTGAGCGTGCCTCTTTATCAAGGACAGCCCACCTACCAAGCGTACTTGATCAGCGCACTGCGTCAGTCTGGCGTGATTGGCGGCTGGGCAAATCTTGAAGGAAAAGTGCTGGCCTACGCGGATCCTTTGTCCAACTCTGGCTGGCTGGTCGCGCGCGCGCAAATGGCCAGGGCAGGCATTGATCACCGCAAGTTAAGGCGCACCTTCTTCACTTACGGTCATCGCAATGTGGCCGATGCCGTGGCCGCAGGTCTGGCCGATGCGGGCGCTATTGATGGTTATGTCTGGGAAACGATGAAGACCCAGCGCATTGAAACCATCGATCAAACCCGAATTGCCTGGAAGTCTGAACCCTTTGGATTTCCACCCATCGTGACAATGAAAAATACCCATCACCCCGCCACACCTGCTTTGCGTCGTGCGCTGTCGAACATGCATCTCAACGCCACGGGGCAGGAGTTGCTCAACGCCTTGAATTTGTCGGGGTTCACCACGGGTGAGCCCTCTCTTTTTGAATCGATTCGCAAACTCTCTCGCAGTCTCTAAAAATGCTGAACCGACTGCCCTACCGCTTGCAAATTCCTTTGGGCTTATCGCTCGCGGTGTTGGTGACTGCCATGCTGGTCACGGCGTTGCTGGCCAAGGTGATTCTCAACACGGCAGAGCGTGAGACCATCGAGCGCATCAACCGCGCCTCCACACTGATCGTTTCGCAGTCGCGCTCATTGATCGCCGCTGAGGATATCTGGCGCACTTTTACCCTCTTGCGAGGTACAAACGCCCTCTTGCCTGGGGCTGACGATGATATGGCACATGCTGTCGTTCTTGACAGTGCCGGTCATGTCTTTGCCTCATCCAATCCGACGGGTCACGCCATTGGCCAAAAAATTCTGGGAACCATCCAGTACAGCATGAACGTGCCGGAAACCAGCCAGGTCAATGACCGCATCAGCATTTATGAACCCCAGCACGGCATGATCGTGACCGAACCCATTCGAAGTGAAGATGGGCAAATTCTTGGTTATGTGTACATAGAAGTTGATACCGCTGTTTTCGTTCCTGCCTGGATGAATTTGCTGCGATTTGCTGTGCTTGGCGCTGCACTGACAGCATTTTTTCTGTTACCTGTCGGCTGGTATTTCGGACGGAAAATGGCCAAGCCTGTGGCGGAGGTGGTTCATGTCATCGAACAAATTGGCAAGCATCCACCCAACACGCTGCGCAAACTCATCCCACGCAACGCCAACCCGGAACTGGCCAAGATTGGCCAAGCTGTTCTGCAGTTGCTGGATGAAACAGAAACACGCCATAAAGCGCAAGCACGCGCCTTTTCCTCTCAAAGGTTGGCTGCAGTGGGACGCATCACTGCCGTGGTAGCCCATGAGATCAACAACCCCCTCGCAGGCTTGTTGACTGCCACACAAACGCTTCGCTTGCATGGTTCTTCCCTCGACATACGGCAAAAAACCATCGAACTGATTGAACGAGGGCTCCTCCAGATCAGCTCTACGGTCAATGCGCTTATTCCACAGGCACGCAAAGAGGTTCGATCGCTGGTCTTCGAGGACCTGGCGGACATGACGACCCTGGTTCAATCGACCGCAGAGCGTTTCACAGTGCAAGTCCACGTGGATCATGACATCCAACAGCCGCTGAAGGTTGCCGCCGCATCCATGCGACAGGTCATGCTGAACTTATTGCTCAATGCGATCAAGGCCTCCCATGCAGGCGGGCTTGTCTTGGCCACTTTGCGCTCGAATGCTCATCTTGTCCGCTTTGAGGTTTCTAACACTGGGCGGCGTCTAACTCAGGCGCATCTGGATGCGGCGATTTCGACGGAGTCCGAGAATGATCCTCACGGATTCGGGCTTTGGGTATGCCATCAAATCGCCATCCAGTGCAATGGCTCACTGATTTTGGATCTGTCAGAACAAGATCAAACACGGCTTATTTTTCAAGTCCCCAATCAAGAAACTCATGAACCAACTCTTGTTGATTGAAGACGACCTCATCATGGGTGAGTCTCTTGCCCAACGCCTTGAAATCGAAGGCTATATCGTTTTCTGGTGCAAAAGCCTCAAGGAGGCCAAGGCAACGGACCTGTTGAATTTTTCGGCTGTCATCAGCGATGTGCGCTTGCCTGATGGCGTAACAACCAAGTGGTTTGCAGAATTACCTGTGTTGGCGCGCTCCATACCCTGGTTCTTTCTAACGGCACATTCCAGCATTGAAGATGCGATCACGGCCACGAAACATGGTGCCCGTGAGTACTTGACCAAACCTTTCGATATCGAGCGCCTGATTGACCTCATCAAAAAGAGTATCCCCTTAACGTTTGTCCGATTTGAGGATGCGCCACTTGGTGTGTCGCCTGTCATGCGCTCTGTGGAGAAGCTTGTCAAAAAGATTGCACAGCAACGTGTTGCCCTGTTGATCAGCGGGGAGACCGGCGTCGGCAAAGAAGTGGTTGCACAATATTTGCACAGTCAGGATGCACGCAGTCAAACGGGAAAATTCATTGCTGTCAACTGCGCGGCCATACCAGAGAACTTGATGGAGTCCGAATTTTTCGGATACGAAAAGGGGGCATTTTCTGGTGCACACAAAGTACATCATGGGTATTTGGAGCGCGCCAACAACGGCACCTTATTTTTAGACGAAGTGGGAGAGTTGCCACTTGCCATGCAAGCCAAGTTGCTGCGTGCTTTGCAAGAAAAAACATTTTCCCGCTTGGGCTCTGAAGCCATCACAAGCAGCGAGTTCCGTTTAATCTCGGCAACCAATCGTAATTTGGTTGCCGAAATGCAAGCCGGCAGATTTCGAGAAGATTTTTTTTACCGATTGGCGGTGATACGGATTGATCTGCCTCCCTTGAGGGAACGACCTGAAGATATTTTGTGGTTGACTGAAAAAATTCTGGGGAAGATCAGGCTGGAGCAGTCTCGCGCTTTGGCTGTCTCCGAAAATTTTTTGCGCGACCTGCTCAAAAGACCTTGGCGAGGCAACGTCAGGGAGCTTCAGTCCTATTTGGAACAGGCCACCATCATGTCTGACACCGGTGTTTTGGATATGACCATTGCAGAATCGCTGTCTATCAACCATGATGCTGAAAATCCGGTTTTGGCGACCCTTGAGATCGTCGTCCAAGCGGCAGAAAAGACCCACATTGCGCGCGTCCTGGATCACTGCGACGGCAGCATCAACCAGACCGCTGCACGGCTTGGGATTAGCCGGAAAACACTCTGGGAAAAAATGAAAAGGCTTGGCATCTCCGCTGAATGACTGAGCCGGTCCAAACCGGCTTAACACGGTGCCGCAAATCATGTTGGCCCGCATTGACGAATACGCCAAGCGCCACCATCAAAGCCGTAGCGGTTTTTTGGTCGATGCAGCCAGGGCTGCCATGGCCGCACAGCCTTGAAAACTCATTGCCCAACCTCGCTCTGCCACCCCTGCACCACCATCACCATCGCCAGGGTGTCCAGCTCACAGTAGCGCAGCAGGGCTTGCTTGATTTGAGACCTCTGCGCGTCTTGCAGGATCTTCAAACTGCAGCCGCGAATAGGCCGTTGCGGCCGCGCCACCTTCTGCGATAACCAATTCATCCGGGTCTTGGCCTGCAGCCAATGGCTCGCCCAGCATCTCTGCGCCCAAGTCGCGCAGAATTTCATAGGGGTCATCGATGCTCTGGCCGTGTTCATCGGTGGGCAGCCAAGTGAAGTTCTTGTAATTGAGGCTGGACATTCCACCCTCCGCGCCATAGATCGGCTGGGCATAGTGCTGCCGCAGCCAAGCATTGCTTGCCAGCATGGCGGGCAGCACCTTCTTGATGGAGACACTGCCCTTGGTGGCCACATGAAAGTAAGCATCCTTGGCCAAATCGCACAGGTCCACCATGGCGCGCTCGCCTGACTTGGTGAGGGACGCCAAAAACAAACGCAGCTCATCCGCATCGTCTGGCGGACTCAAGCTTTCATCGAGCTGCACCATGATCCGGTTCAAGATGGTGTTTTCATGGTGGCTCCACATGAACACCGTGCCAGTGTCCCCCTTCAGCTGAGCCTTCAGGGCGCGGGCAAATATGATCAACAAACTGGGCCTGACGCCCGAGCCCGTTCTGGCCCGCAGTGCGCACGCTGGCGAAGTGCCGCATTTTCACATTTGGGAAAGTGGGCAAAGCAGCGCGCAGGGCAAACTGAACGAATGCCTGGCCAAGTTATGGCAATGCGGTTACACCCCTGACCAAGTCGCCGTCATCAGCTACCGGGGCGTGCAGCAGTCTGAAGCGCTGCGCCACGACCGCCTGGGTGGGCAAGCCACTCGGCGATTCACGGGCCAATATGACAGCGCAGGCAACGCGCAGTGGAGCGAAGGCCCGCTGCTGGCCGAAAGCCTTTACCGATTCAAAGGCCAAAGCGCTCCGGCCGTGGTGCTGTGCGAAGTCGATTTTGAAACCCTGACCGAGCGCGACAAACGCAAACTCTTTGTCGGCCTGACTCGCGCGCAAATGCGGGTGGATGTCGTGATCAGTGAGCGGGCGGCGCTTGTCCTGTTTGACATGCTCTGAGCGAAGAAAACGTGCAGCTGTTCCTTTTCAAGATTCACCACTGCCAACTCTCGAGTCACAACTGTTGGCTTAGCTTGCAACCTTTTTTACGGTAGGTACAATAACCACCATGAACAGCAAAATGCTCATCAAAATGCTCGAAAGTGCCGGTTGGACTGAGCGTGGTTGCAAGGGTAGCCATCACATTTATACGCACCCGAACAAGCCTGGGCACATCAGCGTTCCGCACCCCAAGTCAGATCTGGGCAAGGGAATAACGCACAAATTGCTGAAACAAGCTGGCCTGAAATAAAAGGATATTGACCATGAAATTCATCATTGCCATCGAACCGGGTGACGCAGACCACAGCTTTGGCGTGGTGGTGCCGGACTTGCCTGGGTGCTTTAGCGCGGGCGACTCGCTGGATGAGGCGATGGCAAATGCCCATGAAGCGATTGATTTGTGGTGCGAAACAGTTATTGAGGATGGGCAGGATATTCCACCAGCCAAGTCAATCAGCCTGCACCAACAAGACCCTGAGTTTGCAGGTTGGGTATGGGCTGTTGTGGATGTGCCGGTTGAGAAGTACCTGGGCCCAGCGGAGAAGATCAACATCACGGTGCCGCACATCGTGTTGGCCCGCATTGACGAATACGCCAAGCGCCACCGTCAAAGCCGTAGCGGTTTTTTGGTCGATGCAGCCAGGGCTGCCATGGCCGCACAGCCTTGAAAACTCATTGCCCAACCTCGCTCTGCCACCCCTGCACCACCATCACCATCGCCAGGGTGTCCAGCTCACAGTAGCGCAACAGGGCTTGCTTGATTTGAGACCTCTGCGCGTCTTGCAGGTCTTCAAACTGCAGCCGCGAATAGGCCGTTGCGGCCGCGCCACCTTCTGCGATAACCAATTCATCCGGGTCTTGGCCTGCAGCCAATGGCTCGCCCAGCATCTCTGCGCCCAAGTCGCGCAGAATTTCATAGGGGTCATCGATGCTCTGGCCGTGTTCATCGGTGGGCAGCCAAGTGAAGTTCTTGTAATTGAGGCTGGACATTCCACCCTCCGCGCCATAGATCGGCTGGGCATAGTGCTGCCGCAGCCAAGCATTGCTTGCCAGCATGGCGGGCAGCACCTTCTTGATGGAGACACTGCCCTTGGTGGCCACATGAAAGTAAGCATCCTTGGCCAAATCGCACAGGTCCACCATGGCGCGCTCGCCTGACTTGGTGAGGGACGCCAAAAACAAACGCAGCTCATCCGCATCGTCTGGCGGACTCAAGCTTTCATCGAGCTGCACCATGATCCGGTTCAAGATCGTGTTTTCATGGTGGCTCCACATGAACACCTTGCCAGTGTCCCCCTCCAGCTCAGCCTTCAGGGCGCGGGCAAATTCGAAGTTTGGAAACACCCCAGGCTCGGCCAGCAAGAACTGGCCCTTGTGCTCGACGCGCCCGTCTCCGTGCATCACATGGTGCGAATACTGAAAAGCCACCTGCTCATAAGGCCGCATGCCTTGGTGAAACGGGATGGCCACTGCGCTGGTCTCAAAGTCGATGAAATGGTAAGGAAAGCGCCAAGACGCCATTTCTCTGCGCATGTGCGCCTCGGCCAGCCAGTACCCGCCCCGATCTTCTTCTGGGGAGATGCCTTTGGCCTGCATCCATTGGCGCTCACTGACCGACAGGGTTTCTCCGCCGTCTTTGACATCGATGTCACCGGGCTGCACGGTTGAAAGGCGAATCCGCCCTTGCGAAATCAAGTCGTCTTTTTTGCGGAAATTCCACAGGTCCA